>JAJDBM010000001.1 GCA_029261355.1 Nitrospirales bacterium
GTTGCCTGGAATAGACGGGTTTCAAACACTTGAGAAAATCAAGGAAATTGATCCAGATACAAACGCAATAATGATGACAGGCCAGAATATTGAAGACTTTACCGATCAGGCCGTATCACGAGGAGCCTTTGCACATATGACGAAACCTGTCGACCTGGCAAGGCTATTACAATTAACAATTAATGCTATAGAAAAAAAATAGAAGATGGTTTAGAAAGCATGGATACCAACTCATACGAAGAAGAAAAAGAAAAAGCTAAAGTAATGGTTATAGACGATGACGATTCTGTCCTCAAAACAACCATACTTATATTAGAAGAAGAAGGATATCAGATAGAAGCGTTTTTAACCGGTAAGGAGGCAATCGATAAATTCAATAATAATGTTCATGCTGTGGTTTTAGATATTAATATGCCAGACCTGACCGGTTTGCAGGTATTTAAAAAAATTAAGTCAATAAACCCATATGTACCTATAATTTTCCATACAGGTACTACTGCTAAACAGGAAGAGAGAAGAGACTTAAGGAGGCAATTCAGACCACACGCTTATGTACAAAAAGGAGATCCTGAACAGCTTATGGATACTGTAGTAAGCGCTGTAGAATCTTATGGAAATATCCTTAGAAGCGTTAAACTCAGTGAATCTCTTTATGAAGAGCTCAAAAAGAGTTCAGACAGAATAAAAACAAACACTGAAGATACAATCCATGCCATGGCAATGACAGTAGAAATGAGGGATCCCTACACGGCTGGTCACCAGCGACAGGTTGCTGATCTTGCTAGAGCCATAGCAACAAAAATGGGTATATCTAAGGAACAAATTGTCAGTATTCACCTGGCAGGGACTATCCATGACATAGGGAAAATGCAGGTACCGACAGAGATACTCAGTAAATGTGGCAAATTAACAGAATTAGAATATGATATGATAAAAACACATTCACAGGCGGGATATGACATATTAAAGACAATTGAATTTCAATGGCCTATAGCAGAATTCGTACTTCAACATCAGGAAAGAAAAGATGGCTCCGGGTATCCATCAGGTTTAATTGGCGAAAATATTTTTATCGAAGCCAGAATCCTGAGCGTAGCCGATGTTATGGATGCTATTATACAACATAGACCCTATCGAGCGGCCCTCGGCATTGAAAAGGCGCGAGAGGAAATATCTAAAAACAGAGGTATTCTTTACGACTCCGATGTTGTGGATGCCTGCTTGAGTATCATTTCTGATAATAATGTTTTGATTTAATGCAAAATAAACACTTTATGCAGTAATACGATATGAGAGAAATCATATAACTTTTTGATCTGCAGGAAATTGTCTTTAAAAGAACATTTTTACCGCTTTTTATTTCCACGAAACTCTCCATCAAAAGCCCTAAAACGATATTTGCATTCATCTAGTGGGTGTGTTAACATCTTTAATTGAAAATTCATTTTAATCTCGTTACTTTTGATACCTTAGAGGGTGTATATTAGAGGATCAAATAACGAATTTTATCGAGGGTATATTATTGGAAGTAGAAGAAAAACTAACTAAATTAAAGGAGATTATTAATACACTGGACAGTGTAGTGGTTGCATTCTCGGGTGGTGTAGACAGTACACTTGTCACTAAAGTATGCTATGATGTCCTTAAAGATAACGCTATGGCGGTTACGGCAAGATCGGAAACATATCCCGATTTTGAGTTTAAGGAGGCTCAAATGCTGGCCAAAGAGATAGGTATTAAACACCTGGTAATTGATACCAGTGAGTTAGCTATCGAAGGCTTTGCAAATAATCCTCCTGAAAGGTGCTATTTTTGCAAAACTGAACTATTTGGGAAGTTAAAAGAGATTGCAAAAGAACATGGTTTCCTGAATGTTGCGGACGGTGCGAATCTGGACGACACGAAGGAATTCCGTCCCGGATTGCAGGCCTCAAAAGAGCTGCATGTCAGGAGTCCTATAAAAGAAGCAGGTTTGGCAAAAAAGGATGTACGCGAAGTATCAAAAATGTTAAATCTTCCTAACTGGAATAAACCCGCGTACGCCTGTTTGTCTTCCCGATTTCCATACGGACAGTCTATCACGGAAGAAAAGCTCAGTATGGTTTCAGAGGCAGAAAAGCATCTGAGGGGTTTAGGGTTAGTACAATTTAGAGTAAGGCATCACGAAACAATTGCCAGAATTGAGGTTTTACCAGAGGACATACATATTCTAACCAATTCACCCGCGAGAGAAGAATTAACCGCTAAGTTTAAGGAGATTGGTTTTACTTATGTTACTCTGGATTTAGCAGGTTACCGTAGCGGAAGTATGAATGAAGTACTTTCTCAAAATATCGTATCAAACCTACAATGAATAATAGTGAAATACCACAAGAAGAACTCTTAAAAAAGAGAGCGGAAAACATAAAAAGTATGTTTAGCTCTATAGTGGGAGTTTATGATCTCCTGAATGCAGTTTTGAGTCTTAACTTCGACAAGTCATGGCGAAAATTTGCGACAAAAGTAAGCGGCATAAAGTCGGATACAAAAGTGCTGGATGTTTGTACGGGTACGGGTGACCTTGCTATCTCATATTCAAAATTATTAAATGGTAATGGGCTGGTAGTCGGAAGT
>JAJDBM010000002.1 GCA_029261355.1 Nitrospirales bacterium
ACGGATATCTTTGACTATATCGAACGGTTCTACAATCGCCAACGGCGCCATTCTCATACTGAGGGGGTGCCCCCTGGGCTCTATGCCGAACAAATCGCAAAAACTCTTAACTAACCTGTCCACGGAATCGGGGGAAGACCAACTCAAAGATCGGTAGTCATTGAATAAACCACAATATTCATGACTTTTTCCGAATTAGTTTAAGTTGACAATCCCAAACATCAAATGTCAATTAGGTGAAATTATCAGTCTACCCAGGAGAGACATAATAAGTGTGCGTGATTCGCTTTAAAACTATCAATACAAGCTAGAAAAAGTAGGAGATGTCAGAGAGAAACTCTATGATTGGATGCAGGTTTTTGACAAGCAGTTAAGGACGAGGAAGCTAAGGTATTGGGAAAACTAGTGGCACATTGTTACTCAACAGAATCTAAGCTATCAGATGCACCTTCTGATGGTTGACCATTGGTGTCAAGATCTCCGCTCTCAGAGCCCTCTGCATCCTCAGGCTCCGCTAACTTCGCGACGCCCACGACGCGATCGTCATCTGACATATCGATCAATCGCACGCCTTGCGAGTTACGACCAATTTCTCTGAGGTCACCGATGCGCATGCGCAGAACCATGCCTTCGGCGGTCATCATCATAATATCGTCGACATCAGCGACTTGATAAAATGACACGGCGGGTCCATTCTTATCTGTGACTTTGACACTGATGACCCCTTTGCCTGCACGCGATTGCGCCCGATACTCACTGGCTTGCGTACGCTTGCCGTATCCTTTTTCGGTGACAGTTAAAATCGACGTGACTGATTCAGGTAGCAGGGTCGTCATGCCAATGACGTAATTGCCTTCTTCAAGGTTGATGCCTCTAACACCTCGCGCCGTTCGGCCTATTGCGCGAACATCACGTTCTTTAAAGCGAATGACGAGACCCAGACGAGTGCCCAAGACAATGTCTTGCTCTCCATCGGTGAGTTCCACGCCGATCAGCTTGTCGCCTTCATCTAAGGTCAACGCGATGATGCCACCTTGCCGAGGATTGGAATAAGCCGACAATTCCGTTTTCTTAATGATTCCCTGACGCGTGGCCATGATGATGTATTGGTCATCACGAAATTCTTTCACTGACAACGTGACGGTGACTTTTTCGTCTGGGGCCAGGGCGAGTAGATTGACGATGGCCTTGCCCTTCGTCGCACGTCCGACATCGGGAAGTTGATATACCTTCAGCCAGTACACCTTGCCGGCATCGGTAAAGAAGAGCAGATAGTCATGTGTCGAGGCACTAAAAATTTTCTCTACGAAATCTTCGTCTCGCACGCCCATCCCGATCTTGCCTTTGCCTCCACGGTTTTGCGCACGGTATTCAGACGCAGGATTTCGTTTGATGTAGCCGGCATGCGAAACCGTAACGACGACCTCTTCTTCTGCGATAAGGTCTTCCATCTGAATCTCGGCTTCCACTGGAATAATGCGTGTTCGCCGATCATCCGTATAGGCCTCTCTGATTTCTTGCAATTCATCTTTAATGATTTGTCGAACTCGGGAGTCTGAGTCAAGGATCGCTTTCAGCTCGAGAATCTTGGCTTTAATTTCCTGATATTCATTTGCTAATTTATCTTGTTCAAGTTGCGTCAGCCGCTGCAGACGCATATCCAATATGGCGTTAGCCTGGGGTTCACTGAGCGCAAACTGTTCCATCAACCCACGCCGAGCGACGTCAGGCGCGCTGGCCCCTCGAATGAGGGCAATGATGGCGTCAAGATTGGATAACGCAATCGTCAGTCCCTCGAGGATATGCGCACGTTCCTCGGCTTTCCGAAGGTCAAAGGCCGTTCGGCGAATGATGACTTCCCGTCGATGTTCGATAAACGCGGCAAGGATCTGCTTGATATTGAGGACCTCTGGACGGTTATTCACCAAGGCCAACATGATGACCCCAAAAGTCGTTTGCATTTGCGTATGTTTGAACAACTGATTCAGAAGGACGATAGCGGGTTCATTCTTCTTGAGTTCGATCACGACACGAAGCCCATCACGATCGGACTCATCACGGAGGTCTGAAATACCCTCGATTCGCTTGTCATGAATGAGTTCAGCAATCTTTTCAAGGAGTCGCGCCTTATTCACTTGATACGGCAACTCGGTCACGATTATCCGTGAACGGTCAGTTTTTTCATCTGTTTCGATGTCAGCCTTCGCACGAACCATGAGCAACCCACGACCGGTGTGGTACGCATCTCGAATACCTTGGGTTCCATAAATAAAGCCGGCTGTTGGAAAATCAGGTCCAGGAATGATTTCCATTAAATCGCCAATACTCATCTCTGGTCGGTCGATGAGTTCAATGAGGGCCGTCGTAATCTCACCCAGATTATGAGGGGGAATATTCGTCGCATACCCAACCGCAATACCACCCGCTCCATTTATAAGCAGACTCGGGACCCTGGCTGGTAAGACGATCGGTTCGACACTCGACTCATCGTACGTCGGTCTAAAATCAACCGTTTCTTTATCTATGTCGACCAGCATTTCCTGGGCAATCTTGGTAAGCCGAGCCTCGGTATACCGCATGGCCGCTGGTGGATCACCATCAACTGAACCGAAGTTCCCCTGACCATCAACCAGGGTATACCGCATGTTAAATGGCTGCGCCATGCGCACGAGTGTGTCGTAAATTGCTGAGTCACCATGGGGATGAAAGTTACCCATGATTTCGCCAACGATCTTGGCTGATTTTCTATAGGGTCGATTAGCCGCTAACCCCATCTCATTCATCCCGTAGAGGATGCGTCGATGAACGGGCTTGAGGCCATCCCGCACATCAGGCAAGGCTCGTCCAACAATCACGCTCATGGCGTAATCCATGTAGGACAGACGCATCTCATCTTCGAGTGCGATTTGTGTCAGACGTGCTTCAGCTGGCATGAGGCTTTCCTAAAGAGATAGTATGGACAAAGTGAAACGTACAGATTCTCACAATATGTTCCTGTCGCATGGTTGGCTTACACATCCAGGTTACGGACTTCGAGGGCATGATGTTGAATAAAGTTTCGCCGTGGTTCAACCTCGTCACCCATGAGAATGGTGAAAATTTCATCGACTCCTGTCATATCTTCCAGTTTGACTTGTAAGAGTGCGCGAGTTTCTGGGTTCATGGTGGTATCCCACAATTGCCCAGGATTCATTTCCCCTAATCCCTTGTAGCGCTGGAATGATAGACCCTTTTTTCCTGTGGCCAAAATGGCTTGGACCAATTCATCAGACGTCGCAAACTCAGACTCAATCTCTTTGGCTCTCATTTTATACGGGGGTTGTCCTAAACCCATAGCCGAGGGACTGAGTTTTTGCAATTCTCGAAAATCAGCCGATCCGACTAGATCATGCGTCAAGGTCAACGTATGAATCATGCCATTCGTTGGAATACGACAGTGGACAGTGTGCGTATTATGTTCTTCATCCTCACCAACCTCTATGGTGATTCTTGACTGGGGATAGGCTTTTCCCAATGCCTCTTTCACTTCAACAATAACCGCATCCAGTTGCGTACGATTTTTGAGCAGATCTCTATTGAGCGTTTGTTGATCGCCAAAGGCCCGCAAGATACCCGCTTCAAACTGTTTTCTCCCAAAACGATTCAACAGGTCTTCAAAGGCAATGAGACTCTTAAGAAGTGGGAGAAGCTCAGCTTGCGTCACAAAAGCCTGGTCACGTTCTACAAAAACTTCGACGTCTTCTACCGCGAGGGCGGAGAGATATTCATTCAAGGCATTATCATCTTTGAGGTACTGCTCAGATTTCCCCTTTTTCACTTTGTACAATGGCGGTTGAGCAATATAGATATAGCCATTTTCTAACAACTCATGCATTTGTCGAAAGAGAAAGGTGAGCAGGAGGGTACGAATGTGGCTACCATCCACGTCGGCATCGGTCATGAGAATAATTTTGTGGTAGCGAGCGCGATTGATGTCAAACACCTCTTTGTCGACCTTGCCTGTTTCCGATTCCTCACGTCTCCGTCCGATTCCTGTTCCTAATGCCATGATCAACGTGCGGATTTCTTCACTGGAGAGCATTTTATCGAAGCGCGCTTTTTCAACATTGAGAATCTTGCCTTTGAGCGGAAGAATCGCTTGAAACTTCCGATCGCGACCTTGCTTTGCCGACCCACCAGCTGAATCCCCTTCGACAATAAATAACTCACTCAACGCAGGATCTTTCTCAGAACAATCGGCAAGTTTTCCTGGCAGAGACCCTCCATCCAAGGCACCTTTTCTGCGGATAAGGTCTTTTGCTTTTCTAGCCGCTTCGCGTGCTCTCGAAGCATCAATGGCTTTTCCGACAATTTTCTTAGCTACGGCTGGGTTTTCTTCAAAGTAGGATCCGAGTGCCTCATTGACGGCAGACTCAACCACGCCTTTGACTTCACTATTCCCAAGCTTGGCCTTGGTTTGTCCTTCGAATTGAGGATTGCGAACCTTGACGCTAATCACGGCAGTCAACCCTTCGCGCACATCATCACCAGTGAGTGATTCGACTTCTTTTTTTAATAGATCATTGGCTGTCGCATAGGAATTGATCGTTCTTGTCAGAGCCGCTTTGAATCCGATCAGATGAGTACCGCCTTCTCGCGTATTGATGTTGTTGGCAAAGGAGAAGAGGTTTTCCGCATAGCCCACATTAAATTGCAGAGCTACCTCGAGAATCATCTCTGGCTTCTCGGTTTCAATCACAATCGGTTTATGAATAGGGGTTTTTGCTTCATTGAGATGTTCCACAAATGAGACAATCCCACCTTCATAACAAAACGCTTGTTCCTTTTCTTTGCCATTTCGCTGATCGACAAGATTAATGGCTAAGCCTTTATTGAGAAACGCCAACTCCCGAAGCCGTCGTGCTAATACATCAAAACTAAATTCGACCGTTTCAAAGATCTGGGGATCGGCCATAAAGGTGATCTTTGTTCCTCGTTTTTGTGATTTGCCGGTCACGTTGAGTGCACTGACAGGGATACCTCGTAGATATCGCTGTTCGAACACTTGCCCGTTTTGCCAAATCTCTAATTCCAGCCATTCCGATAACGCATTAACGACTGATATCCCAACTCCATGCAGTCCGCCCGAAACGGTGTAGGCACCTTCTTCGAATTTACCACCGGCATGAAGAACGGTGAGAGCCACTTCTGCTGCTGATTTTTTTTGAGTGGAATGCATGCCTGTCGGTATGCCTCGTCCATTGTCTGAGACCACAACACTTCCATCAAGCTGAATGGTCACATTAATTTCTTTTCCAAACCCTGCCATGTGCTCATCGACACTGTTGTCAACCACCTCATACACGAGATGATGCAAACCATCGGGACCGGTACTGCCAATATACATGGCAGGCCGTTTCTGAACGGCTTCTAATCCCTCAAGGACCTTAATTTGGTCGGCATCATAGTGCTCAGTTGAAGCACCCGATATGCCTGCATGCAGGTTGTCTGGCTCCGTTATTTCGGAAGATTCCATAGATTCGACTTTTTCAACCATGTTGTGAATGAATGGCAGTCCCGGTTATTCAAAACCTGTTATACCTTTACTGGCATGACCACGGCTTTGAATTTGGGATTCTCGTGCTCCTGAATTAAGCACGGACTCAACGGTGTTTCCATTTGTAAGGTAAGGAATTCACCCTCTATAGCACTCAGCACATCAAGAAGATACCTCGCATTAAATCCTGTTTCAAAATCTTCTCCTTGATGTTGTGCAGATATTTCTTCGTTAGCTTCACCTAAGTCTGGATTACTCGATGATAAATGAATACGGTCTTGTGTAAAGGACAGTTTAATCGCATAGGATTTGTCTCGCGACAAGAGTGAGACACGGCGTAAAGCGCCCTCTAATTCTTCTCGTGGAACCGTCACTTTCTGTGAACTCTCTTTAGGTATAACTTGCTGGTAGTTCGGATAGGCACCCTCCATGACTCGAGAGGTCATCACGAGCCCGCTTTTTCGAAAGATCAACATATTTTTCGTGAAACCGACCAAAGGCTCATTATCATCTTCCTCTAACAGACGCTTAATCTCTGTGGCCGCTTTTTTGGGAATAATCACTTTTGTCTCAGTAGACGGAAGGGACGCCTGATCAACCATCACTTCTTCTTCTGCCATGGCTAAGCGATGTCCGTCTGTTCCAACAAGTCGAAGTGTGGCTTTCTTGGCATTTTCACTAATCACTGATACTAAAATTCCATTGAGCACATACCGCGTATCATTATCACCAACAGCAAAAATCGTGCGTTTGATTAAGTCTAGAAGTCCAGCTGAAGGAAGGGGAATAAGCCCATCTCTCTCGATGGCTGGAAGACTCGGATAGTCCTGACTGGGAAGACCGACTACACGAAATTCACTGCGGCCTGCCTTAATCGTCACCCAACTATTTTCTGCAACGGTCAGTTGAATCTCCGGTTCACGGATTTCTTTGAGTATTTCATAGAGTTTACGAGCTGAAAAGGTGACCGACCCTGGCTCTTCAACTGTTGCCTTGTAAAGACCACGCATGGCTAACTCAAGATCTGTAGCTAAAATATCCAATCCTTCAGGCTTCGCCTCCAAAAGAATATTCGCTAAAATCGGCATGGTGTTTCGTTTTTCAACGACCCCTTGTACCCGTTGAAGTGCAGTGAGAAGTTCTTGGCGCTGTATATTGACCTTCATGTCATCACTCTCCCAAATATCCTAGCTTTTTCCAATTTCTTCTTTCAAACTTGCTAATGTGGTTCTCAACACCGAGTCCACTTCCTGCAATTTTTGTATTTGCTTACATGCGTGAATGATGGTGGTATGATCTTTTCCACCAAAATCACGGCCGATTTCTGGAAATGAAGCATCTGTCATCTGCCGACACAAGTACATTGCCACTTGTCGTGGATGAACAAGTGTTTTCGTTCGTCGTTTTGATTTTAAATCCGATATTTTCACATGAAAGCGTGAGGCCACAACTTCTTGAATATCCTCAGACGTAATTACATTCCGTTTGCCACCAAAAAGGTCTCGCAATACATTCTTGGCCATCTCCACGGTAATAGCCTGCCCAGTCAATGAAGCATACGCTCCAAGTCGAATCAAAGCTCCTTCAAGCTCTCGTATATTACTTTTCAAATTGACGGAGAGTAATTGTATGACATCTTCAGATATGTCTACTCCCTCTTCTTCTGACTTTTTCCTCAGAATAGCAATTCTAGTTTCCACATCTGGTTGCTGAAGATCAGCAATTAAACCCCATTCAAAACGCGAACGGAGCCGCTCTTCCATAGAGGGCATTTCTTTTGGAAATCGATCACTTGATAACACAATTTGCTTTCGTGCTTCATACAATGAATTGAAGGTATGAAAAAATTCTTCTTGGGTTCGTTCTTTACCAGCTAGAAACTGAATATCATCAATAAGCAGCATGTCGACATTTCGATACCGACGCCGGAGTTCGATCATTTTGTCATATCGAATAGAGTTAATGACTTCATTGGTAAACTGCTCTGTCGTCACATAGGCTATGCGTAATTCACCACCTCGTGCAATATAATTACCTATCGAATGGAGAAGGTGAGTCTTTCCTAGTCCTACACCTCCATAAATAAATAGTGGATTATACGCAAGTGCTGGGGATTCGGCGACAGCTCGACTCGCAGCATGAGCAAATTGATTGCTGGCTCCTACCACAAAGTTATCAAATGTATATTTTGGATTAGGAAGAGGGTTTTTTTTATTTCGAATAATAGAAGGCTTTAGATTAGGAACGATAGCAGGCTGCGAAAACCCCTGGATGGGGAGGGCTGGGTCATCAGAATCTCGTACAATAAATTCAACTTCAAGTGGCCCTGAGAGAGAACCAGCAGCTTGGAATGCTTCACCTAATATGTCTAAATAATTTCTTTCTAACCATTCTCCAAAGAATTTATTCGGTACGACTAGCTTGGCCTTATCACCATCAAATCCCTCGAATACAATAGGTGAAAACCATGTTTCGATAACTTCACCTCCAACACGTGCTTGAAGATATTCAAGAACATGACCCCAGGTATTTTGAGTATCATCGAATGAAGAATCTAGTTTATTCACAGACTTATAAACACCTGTTAATAGTTTACTGCCCTGACAAGTGACCCACTCATTTACTTGGACACTATCCACTTTTCTCTACCCACCATTTCCACCCACTGCAACCAGACTATATACAACTAAAGACCTAGTTTTTCCCCAGCTTTTCCAAAAATTTATTTTAAAAGATTAATTATAACTATATGAAAAAATTCTGAAAATTTTATTTTTCTTGAGTTATCCACATACTCACATCCCTATACTATTAATACGACTATTCCTACGAATCTTTTCTTTAGTTAGAGATATTTAGAGAGAGAACTGCTTAAATCTGTGAATAACTTTTATAACACAATGACATTTTTTGAGTTAAAAATCAGTACAAGGAGTTCATTATATGAAATTGACTTGAATATGGCCCCTTGATCTGAAGATTTTCCATTGATTTGAATACCATACATCATTTTCCCTATTTGATCTTGTTGTGCAAGACCTTCTTGAATAAACACGTATGACGCACTTTGACTCGAAGTTTCGTCTGTCTGTTGAATATAGGTTGAAAAGTCATCCTGAGATCGTTGGACGGTTTTGGTAAGAATATAGAGAGTTGTCGACATAGAGACGTCTGATCTTTCAGAAAATGAGAACTCGTTCAGCTTCTTGCATAAGCGCTTGTATGTCTTTCGCTGACTTTTCTGTAATTGAAAAGTCAGGATCTAAGTCAAATGTTTGCTGACTTTCTTCCGGTACAACAATAGGGAGATCAAGATCCTGAATAGCAGGAATATACTTTTCCAGTATTTCTTCGTCTAGGACAGCCGAGTCTATTTCTTCTGTTAAAAGTAAACGAGCTTGGCCTAACACGATGATGGTCAGTAGATTAGGACCTGTTGAGAGCCCAAGAGCGATTCGTAATCCCTCTACAGGTTGGGGGGTAACCGTAGGATCCTTACGTATTAAGACAATGATCTTAAGAGACATAAATGCATATACAAACCATATGACTTATTAGGAAAGATGATTGATCATACATCCGAAGATATATTGTTTGAAAGCCGGGGAAGGATTGGATAGAAAAAATTCGTTTCTTATTGAAAAATAAGGGATTATATAACATTTTTTTATAAAATAAGTCAAGATATTAAGAAGATATCCACATTGTTATACATCCATAAACCGAGCTTCTCTGATACCAATGAAATTGGAACTTCTATTTGCATTTTATTTTGCATGTTTCGGATGATGACTAGGTCTTTTTTCTTTTCATCATCTCCAATAATAATCGTGAGCTGGGCTCCTAATCGATCAGCGGTACGAAGATGGGATTTTAATGACTTTGCTCGATAATCCGTCTCGGCAATGAACCTAGACTGTCGAAGGGTATGGAGCAGTTTTATTCCAGTTGGGCGTCCGAGTTCTCCAAATGCTGCAATGAACACCTTAGCAGGAGAACTAGGTATGAGAGAATCTGGGAGGAGAAGGTTTACTCGCTCGAGGCCTACGGCAAATCCCACGGCTGGGGTAATCGGTCCGCCGAGGTTTTTAACGAGTCCATCATAGCGCCCACCGGCTCCAATGGTATTTTGAGCGCCAAGATGAGAAGACGTAATCTCAAATGTGGTTTGTGAGTAGTAATCCAATCCTCGTACAAGTCTGTGATCAAGGGTGAAGGGGATTTTTAGTAATGAAAGTCCTTCTTGAACAGATTGAAAGTGTGATGATGAGAGTGAAGAAAGGTGATCGAGCAGTTTAGGGGCATTGTCAGTTAATGACCGACATTTCGTGACTTTACAATCAAGGACTCGTAAGGGGTTGGTCTGTACACGACGTTGACAGTTTTCACAGAAATCTTGTACTTGATCAAGTACATATGTTTGAAGTTGGGTAATGTAGTGTTGTCGATCATCTGTGGAACCAATTGAATTTATATACAGAGTGAGATCGGGTAATTGTAAGTCTGAAAAGTATTGCCACAGTAAGCCAATAACTTCGACATCCATAAAAGGATCTTCAGTTCCAAATACTTCGACGCCAAACTGATGAAATTGACGAAATCTTCCAGCTTGTGGACGTTCGTGACGAAACATTGGTCCAATGTAGTACAGCTTTCGCATGGAGAGTTGGGATGTGAGGTTATGTTCAAGGAAGGCCCGTACAACGCCGGCAGTGCCTTCAGGTCGGAGAGTTAAGGATGTACCGTCCCTGTCTTGGAATGTATACATTTCCTTTTCCACAACATCGGTAGATTCCCCGATACTTCTCGAGTACAATTGGGTTTGTTCAAAAGTTGGGATTCGGATTTCTGAAAACCCATAACATTGAGCAAGTTTGTGTGCGGTAGCCTCAATGATAGCCCACCGCGGCATTTGGTCTGGCAAAATATCCTTAATGCCTTTTATGCTTCGAATCATAACGATCTGATATCCTTTGACGTACGTAAATAATGAATACTAATAGAAATTTTTCTTATTTTGACTATATCTTTACCCCAAATCTGAGTCAATAAAATGGATAGTTGCTATAAACTGAAATGCAATACTAACGTGTTCTTTCTTATGAATTGATTGACAACCATTACTGAAACATCCATAATTTACGGTCCGCATACCTGTTAATCAGAAGGAGAATTTAATTGTGTCAATGACTTACAGACAGCCATCGAATCTCAAACGAAAACGCGATCATGGTTTTCGTAAACGAATGAGTACCAAAAATGGAAGAAAAGTGCTTGCGAGAAGGAGAAAGAAAGGACGTACTCGTCTAACTGTTTCGGATGAGTAAAAGTCATTCCTTTCACTCCGGTCTCTTTATAAAGAAAACAAAGGATTATGACCAGGTTAAACGATCTGGACAACGTGTACAGGGTCCTTTGTTTAACCTAATGTTTTGTGAAAATCAGGTTCCACAATCGCGAGTTGGCATTGTTGTCGGTCGACGATTTGGCAAAGCTGTTGTCAGAAACCGGGGTAAACGGATTTTTCGAGAACTGGTGCGGGCCATTCAGGGTGAATTAATCAAGGGGTATGATATCGTTATATTCCTTAAACGGCCTGTGTTGGAGAAGAAATATCAGATTGTTCAAGAAAATTGGAAAGTAGCCCTTCACAGAATTGGAGTTCTTCGTCCCAATTCTACGCAATCATGTCCCGAGCCATTCTCTGGATAATCTCGTTCTATCAATATTGGATATCGCCTTTTTTGGGTCCGCACTGTCGGTTTGAACCGTCTTGTTCTCATTATGGCCATGAAGCCATCCGTCGCTACGGAATACTGAAGGGCTTAGGATTAACAGCTCTCAGACTTCTTAAGTGCCAGCCATTTCATTCGGGCGGGAGTGATCCTGTACCCTGATCCTTCCATTATTTTCAGGATTTACCCATTGTCACTTCTTTAAAGACTCGGAGTATTCTGAAAATTTCGGAAACATCTAATTATGTCTAGAAAGTTCTAATACAAATGGAAAAACGCGTAATTCTTTTTATTGTGTTGTGTTTGGGAATCATCATTGGTTGGGATATGGTGATGAAGCAATATGGCTTCACGCCCCTCCAGGATTCATCCCTCATAGACCAAACAGAACAAATTTCAGAGAATCCAACTGGGATCAATGGGGAAGAGTTACGTGTTGCTGGCACCTTAGACAGCCGTAAGGACATGCCAGGAGTATCTTCGTTGTCAGGCACGGCTTCTGATTCAAGTACAGCAGGTGATCTAGTCGTTGAGCAAATTGAAACAATTGAAACGCCTCTTTATAGAACTGAAATTTCCACCCGTGGAGCTGAAATACAAAGTTGGCAATTAAAACGATATTTGACGCAGTCCGAAGAGTCAGTCCCTGTTGAGCTTGTTTATCCTGAGGGGCAGTTCGCTGGACCCTTGTCTCTGGCTACTTCAAATAATGAGTTTACGAAACTCCTTCAAAATGGTGTCTATACCGTTCAACGAGATTTTTCAGTTCTTGATGAAGCCCATCCCGTTGGTCACATGACCCTCACGTATCAAGAGAAGGAGCGTGGTCTCTGGATTCAGAAAGAATTTACTTTTCATCATGATTCCTATGTCGTGGATGTGGTCATTAAGAGTGAGGGCTTTTCTGAGGAATTGGATGTTCTGCTTGGAACGAATTTTGGCATTGTGGAATGGGGACAAGGGTTTATTGGGTCATTAGGCCCAGCCTGGATGATAGGAGATGAAATAGAAAAAGAGCTTCCAGAATTAGATGAAAATGATAAGGCTGGGACTAAACCTCATCTTGAACGATCTGGGGATGTTCGTTGGGCAGCATTGCAAGACAAGTATTTCATGAGTGTGGTCATCCCGGAAGAAGCTGGAGGTTTGTTTGCAGTACAAGAATTAGAAAATGTCATGACAGCGGGAGTTCGGTTTTCTGCTGTAAATGGGCAGCATAGCCATTCCTTTCGACTCTATGCGGGTCCAAAGCAATTTGACATTCTGAAGGATTTTCAAATTGGGTTGGAAGATACGATCGATTTTGGTTGGTTTATTTATGACAGTTGGGGAGTGGTCAAGGCGGTCGCGAAACCTTTGTTTCTTGTCCTTCGATATTTCTATGACTTTACCAATAATTATGGCATTTCCATTATTCTTCTCACTGTGTGCATCAAGCTCCTTTTCGTCCCCCTTCAGTACAAAAGCTATAAATCGATGCAGGGGATGCAGAAGATTCAACCCAAGGTTTTAGAGGTTCAAAATAAGTTTAAAGACGATCGGGAACGGCTCAATAAAGAGTTGATGAAACTCTATAAAGATCATAAGGTCAATCCAGTTGGTGGATGTCTTCCTATGCTCTTGCAAATGCCGGCATTTATCTCATTATTCAATATTTTGTATATGACGATTGATCTTCGGCAAGCGCCATTTTTACTCTGGATTACTGACCTATCTGTTCCTGACCCTTTTTACGTCCTGCCCATCCTGATGGGGGCCTCAATGATGTTACAGCAAAAAATCATGCCCACCACGATGGATCCCACGCAAGCCAAAATGATGTTAATCCTTCCAGTGTTTCTGACGTTTTTATTCCTGACCTTCCCTGCGGGACTTGTGTTGTATTGGGTTACGAATAATGTATTGACGATTACTCAACAATTTGTGACAGACCGTTATATCTTTAAGAAGCCTACGTTTTCATCTCCTAGTAGTCAGCTTCCGTCTTCGACAGAACCGAGTGAGACTGAAAAGAAAAAGAATGACCAGGGTTCTCAATCAGACGGTGAGAAAGGTAAGTCTAAGCGAAAAGGGAAGAAGTGACCACGCAGCTCGATGATACGATCTGTGCGATCGCGACACCTATTGGCGAAGGCGGTATTGGAATTGTCAGAGTCAGTGGTCCTGATGCTTTGCGTCTTGCCTCGAAAATAGTCTTACTTCGACGAGGTGGGAACTTGGAAGAGATGAAGAGTCATCAGTTGTATTTGGCTGCGGTGACATTGTTGGCTGAGGGTGCTGAAGATAGAGATCTCTCACAGCACGGAACTAAGCAGCTTGATGAAGCCTTGGTTGTGTCGATGCGGGCTCCACATTCCTATACAGGAGAGGATGTCGTAGAGATTCACTGCCATGGAGGGGGCATTATTCTTGCGACCGTGTGTGACGCTCTTATTCGGAGTGGTGCGAGAATAGCGGAGCCCGGAGAGTTTACTAGGCGGGCTTTTTTACATGGCCGTTTAGATCTGACCCAGGCCGAAGCTGTTCTCGATACGATTCGTGCGACGACCACGATGAGTCTTCTGATGGCCCAAGAGCAGCTGAAGGGTTCGTTATCAGAAAAAGTCGAACAGATGAGGAAGGAATTCATTCATGTCCTTGCGCACCTTGAGGCTGGCTTAGACTTTGTTGAAGACGACATTATCTTTCTTGAACAACAAGAACTCAAAAGTGTCCTTGAATCTATAAATAGAGATCTCACTAGGTTGTTGGCTACGTCTGAAGAAGGTCGGATCATTCGCGAAGGTGTCGTAACAGTCATAATTGGAAGACCAAATGCTGGGAAATCAAGTCTCTTAAATGCGCTGCTCGATACCAGTCGAGCTATCGTCTCAGCTGTTCCTGGAACGACTCGTGATGTCATAGAGGAGACGGTGAACGTTGAAGGCATTCTTCTCCGATTGCTAGATACTGCAGGTATTCGTGAAGCTGGAGATGAAATAGAGGAAGAAGGAATTCGCCGTACGACAGAAGCTCGTGAACATGCTGAACTTGTGTTACTGATCATTGATGGATCCCGAGATCTTTCTGACGCAGACGGTCACATTCTCAAGAGCTGTTCTCATAAAAAGCACGTGGTTGTCTTGAACAAATCTGATTTGCCAGGCAAGACTATATGTGAAGCTGATATTATGAGTATTCTTGATGAATGCGAGATGGAGGACGAGCAAGCTCTGCGAACAAAAGTTGTTTCGATTTCAGCCAAAACAGGAGATGGGTTAGATCAGCTCCGTACGATGATTCGCCAGGTTGTTCTAGGTCCTCGCTTGGAATCTCAGGACTCGGTGCTAGTGACACGGCTTCGCCATAAACAGGCGTTCGTCTCTGCGCAAGAATCTGTGGCTAATGCTCTCATTGCCATTGAAGAAGATTTATCAGGCGATTGTGTAGCTGTTGACTTGCGTGCGGCCTTAAGTAGCCTAGGTGAAATTACTGGTTCTGTGAGTACCGATGATATTCTTGATCAAATATTTGCTGAGTTTTGTATAGGAAAATGAATAAGTTCTCTTTTTAAGGGTGGGTTTAATGTCTGTAAGCGTTGATATGGTTGTTGTTGGAGGCGGCCATGCCGGCTGTGAGGCCGCCTTAGCCGCAGCTCGTATGGGTTGCCGGGTGGCTATGGTTACCATTGATGCGACCAAGATTGCCCTTATGCCATGTAATCCGGCTATGGGGGGAATAGCTAAGGGACATCTCGTAAGGGAAATTGATGCATTGGGTGGAGAAATTGGTCTGAATACTGATTCTTCGGGAATTCAGTTTCGCATGCTTAATACGAAAAAAGGGCCGGCTGTTCGTGCGCTTCGCGTGCAATGTGACAAACGAATGTATAGTGAAAACATGCAGAAAACATTAGGGAATCAGACAGGTCTTGAAATAATTCCTGGGATGGTTGATCGAATACTCACAAAAAACGGACGTGTGACAGGTGTGTTACTGCAGGATCACTCAACGATTGAAGCACGGGCGGTAGTATTGACATCTGGAACATTTCTTAAAGGCCTCATGCATGTTGGGCTCAACCATCTTCCTGGGGGAAGAGGCGGAGAGTTTTCTGCTGAACATCTCTCCGATTGTATGAGAGATCTTGGGTTTGAAGTGGGTCGATTGAAAACAGGGACACCTCCACGAATTGACCGTGACAGTATTTGTTTTGACAAAACGACGGTACAGCCTGGAGATTATCCACCAAGACCTTTTTCTTATCGAACGAGAGCCATCACCAATCCACAAATTTCTTGTCATATCACGTACACGAATGAGGAAACTCATCGTATTATTCGAGAGAACCTTGATCGATCTCCAATGTATTCAGGGGTTATTGATGCAACAGGCCCTCGGTACTGCCCGTCGATTGAAGATAAGGTCGTCAGGTTTGCGGATAGGACACAGCATCAAATTTTTCTTGAGCCTGAGGAGTTGAATTCAAATTCATTTTATCCGAATGGCATTTCTACCAGTCTTCCTATTGATGTGCAGCAGGCCATGGTCAAAACGATATCGGGGCTTGAGCATGCTAAGTTTTTGCGTCCAGGATATGCCATTGAATATGATTATTTTCCACCACGCCAACTTCATGAAACCTTAGAGACGAAGCTTGTAGAGGGTCTCTATCATGCGGGTCAAATTAATGGAACGTCAGGATATGAAGAAGCAGCGGCTCAGGGTATTATTGCGGGTATAAATGCCGCCCTTTGCATAAAAAATGAACCGCCACTTATTTTGGATCGGTCCCAGGCCTATATTGGTGTGTTGATTGATGATCTCATTACAAAAAACACACTTGAGCCCTATCGAATGTTTACATCTCGAGCCGAACATCGTTTGTTGCTACGCCAAGACAATGCCGATATGCGGCTAATGGACATCGGATATCGACTTGGCTTGATTGGAGATAACATTTATCAAATATTTCTTGACAAGCGTGAAAAAATGCAGAAAGAAATCAAGAGACTTGAAGAAACGACCCCCACGCCTGCCAAGGGTTTTCACGATATGGATTCATTGGGCGTTGATCTTAAGACCAACAATTTGACGTTAGCCCAACTTCTAAGAAGGCCAAATATTTCATATAAACACTTGATGAATACCTCTGATCAAGTAAATGACAATGATGAAGACTTTATGGAGGCTCTTGAGGTTGCTGTGAAGTATGAAGGGTACATCAATCGACAAGAGCTACAGGTGGCCAAATTTAAAAAATTAGAAAATCGCCGTATTCCTATGGAGTTTGATTATCATAAGGTGACTGGTTTTTCAAACGAAGTGCTTGAAAAGCTCAGCATGGTCAAGCCCGCCTCTATTGGCCAGGCGTCACGTATTTCCGGTGTCACTCCAGCAGCTATCTCTCTGCTTCTTGTCGCACTTGAACGAAATAAAAAAGAAAACCCCGTCGCAATATAAATTGTACTCACGATGGCGGATACTATTTGTTTAATTACCAGAATGTTATTTACGTGACTATTTTGAGCCTGTGAAGAAAATCTATGATTTCTGTAATGATTTCCGGCCTATTACATTTATTTGAGTCAGCTGTTTTCTAGATGTTCCACGTGGAACATGCTAAAAACATAGAAAGCTTACTTGTTGGCGGAATTGAAAGTATTGGACTTACGCTTCCAGGGGATGCGATTGAGAAATTCATTATTTACTTTCAAGAATTGTCTCGATGGAATGCCAAGGTAAATTTGACGAGTTTAGTAAATGAAGAAGATATCGTAGTAAATCTCTTTATTGATTCCTTGGCGTTAGCTCTTTCATGTGATTTAAGTCAAAGCCGCTCAGTTATTGATATTGGAAGTGGTGGAGGGTTTCCTGGAATACCAATAAAAATTGCTTTCCCTCAAACAAATGTGACCCTCATTGAGCCAAGAATGAAGAAGACGGCGTTTCTTCACCATATAATCGGAATGCTTTCAATTGATGGAGTGTCAGTAAAGGCCCAGACAATTCAAGAGTATACCCAACGCCTTAGCAGTGGTTCTTCATATGACTTGGCTGTGTCAAAGGCTATAAAGCCAGAAGATATTTTCCCCGCTGTTCGTGCCGTACTTCACCCAGAAAGCCGTGTCTGTCTATACAGGTCGTATTCGTTAGGTCACTTATATTCATATTATGACATGGAACTCGAGCGAGAGGTTGCATATGAATTGCCGTATGGTCATGGCAGCCGAATGTTATCAATTCTCAAGCAAGCTATAGTTCCTTGTGATTTATGACATTCATGTGAAACTTTTGTTCAATGAGCTTTCGCGTCACGTGCTTTAGATTGCAGCTTGCAAAATTGTTCCACGTGGAACATGTCATGAAGTTTTCTATTAGGGAGGAAAGAACTTGAAGAAAATCATAGCTGTGGCCAATCAAAAGGGTGGCGTTGGAAAAACAACGACATCTATTAATGTTTCTGCATCAATTGCCTTGGCACAGCATTCCGTCCTTCTCGTTGACCTCGACCCGCAGGCAAATGCCACCAGTGGTATGGGTATTCAAACGCCCAAGGCCACAATTTATGATTGTCTGATGGCTCGGGCTATCATGGATGAAGCGATTGTGACAACAGAAGTTTCTGGCCTTGATATGATTGCATCTGGGTCTGATCTGGCTGGTGCAGAAATTGAGCTTTCAAGTATTTCAGGGCGAGAAGAGGTCTTGAAAAATATTCTAGGAAATATAGAAAAAGACTATGAGTGGATCATTCTTGATTGTCCACCTGCCTTGGGTCTCTTAACGATTAATGCCCTTGTTTCAGCGAATTCCGTTTTAATACCTGTGCAATGTGAATATTATGCGATGGAAGGATTGGGGAGATTAATCGGAAATATTGATCGTATTAAGGAGTCAATCAATCCAAACTTAGAATTGGAGGGCATTGTATTGACGATGTATGATTCACGTATTAATCTATCCCGTCAGGTAGAAAAAGAAATTCGAGAGTATTTTGGAGAGAAAGTCTATCAATCAATGATTCCTCGAAACGTGTCACTGGCTGAGTCCCCTAGTTATGGAAAGCCTGCATTACTCTATAATGCCGCATCTTCCGGTTCTCGGGCCTATGTAGATTTGGCAAAGGAGATGATAGCCTGATGGAAAAGAAAGCACTTGGAAAGGGTCTCAAGGCATTGTTGCCTGAAAAAAAGGCCGTTAATTGGAGTGTTGGGGAAGAGGTGAAATACCTTTCCGTTGACCAGATTATTCCTAACCGTTATCAACCAAGGCATATATTTGACGAGTCTGAATTACATGATTTATCGCAATCGATAAAAGAACATGGTGTGCTTCAGCCGATCATTGTCAGGAGAACCGGTGATGGAGCCTATGAACTTATAGCTGGAGAGCGTCGGTTACGGGCTGCAAAAATTGCCGGTCTCGCAGCGATCCCTGCCTTGGTACGGCTTTCGAACGATGAAAAGTCTTTGGCTATTGCCCTCGTTGAAAATGTACAAAGACAAAACCTCAACCCTATGGAAGAGGCACGGGCCTATTCTCAATTAACGGGAGAGTTTGGATTAAAGCAAGATGAGTTGGCGAGTGCCATGGGAAAAAATCGTTCGACAATCGCAAATTTTTTGCGCTTAATATCATTACCAAGTGAAGTCCAAGGTTTTGTTGAGCAAGAACAGATATCCTTAGGTCATGCAAAAGTCATTTTAGGTATAAAAGAGAGCGATGATCAGATTTCGATGGCCCGTCGTATTGTTGATGGAAAGTTGTCAGTAAGAGAAGCAGAGGCTATTATTTCGAAATCAAAAAGTACGACGGTATCCCATAAAGTGACACAAAAGTCTGATGAATTTGCTCATGTTTCTCAACAATTGAGGCGGTGCCTTGGATCAAAGGTGAATATAGTCAAAAGCAAAAAAGGCGGCAAGCTTGTTATTCATTACTTTTCAGGGGAGGATCTTGAGCGTATTGTTGGAGTGATTTTGGAATAAGAATTGCTGGTACCTCAATGTTGTAGTGGTAGAAATGTGCATGAGAATTGTCCAAAGAAGAGTTGTCAGTCAAGGCCTATTGCCAAGTGGCTCTAGATGTGGACAATTAGGATTATTGGTCCCAAGTGACTAAGGTCCGAAACGTAAGGGGGTGTTATGTTTGGGAGAAGTAGTAATTCTGAAAATGATCAATCTTCTGGCTTTACGGAGGGAGCCACGTCTATGGGGAATCCAAAGCCATTTGACCTAGAGAAAGCAGCTGGAGATGTTATTGCTTTTGTTGGTGAAGGTGTAACATTTAAGGGGACCATTCGCTATAAGGGGTCGGTTCGAGTTGATGGTCGCCTCGAAGGAGAGATTTTCACGGATGGTATACTTATTGTCGGTGAAAAGGCAGTTATTTCAGCAAAAATTGAAGCTGGGACTATTGCCTGTCAAGGCAGAATTACAGGTGATATCATTGCAAAAGAGCGAGTGAAACTTATGTCGCCAGCTGTGTTTGAAGGATCAGTCAAAACGCCTTCCATTTCGATGGACGAGGGGGTGGTATTTAATGGAACCTGCGTGATGCCGAAAGTTGGAGATTCCAAGTCTAAAGATTCGACTTTTGTTGGAAAAGTAGATGAAACCCTCAAAGTATCATGATCCTTTGCCGAAGATACTTGAAGAGGGGCATTGTAGTGTGTATTTGCCCTAAGTAAATATGACTATAGGAGGCAAGTCTCATGTGGGGCGAGAAAGGCAAACCTAAAAAAGAAACCATTTTTGAAGACGATCATTATACTTTTCTTGGAAAAGGTGTCGACTTCAAAGGTAAGGCCCAGTTTGAAGGGACTGTTCGCGTGGACGGCCACTTCGAGGGTGAAATTATGACAGACGACACCTTAATTATTGGTGAGCATGCCGTTATTAAGGGGACGATTATTGGTGGGACCATTGTGAGTGGGGGACGGGTTGAAGGAAATATTACGGCCACCCACAAAGTACAATTGCTTAAGCCAGCCGTCTTGATTGGTGATGTTCATTCTCCAGGGTTTTCTATGGAGGATGGTGTGTATTTCCAGGGATTATGTGACATGGGGGCAGCACCTGCACAGGTGTTTGATGTGGAGGTCGACCGTTCTGAAAATGGAGCTTTGGATTCCAAAGATCTTCAGGTTGCCAATGAGGCCCGTTCGAACTTCTAACTTTTTTATTTAATTGTCATGTCAAATCGATCCATAGTGGTTCTTGGAATGAGTGGAGGAGTGGATAGCTCTGTCGCTGCTTCTTTCCTCGTTGAGCAAGGCTACGATGTTCGAGGAGTGACCTTACAGGTGTGGGAAGAGGAAACGGAGGAAACGCGTACCTCAAAACGTTGGGAAGAGCGGGGATGTTGTAAGGTCGGAATGGCTAGGCATGTGGCAAAGTTATTAGAGATTCCTCATGAAGTTATTGACGCACAAGCACTTTTCAAAAAAGGTGTCATTGACGACTTCACGCAAGCCTACCTTAGTGGTACAACTCCTAATCCCTGTGTCAGATGCAATGAGCGAGTCAAATTTGGATCGTTGTATAAGCATGCTCAACAGATGGGTGCAGATTTTGTGGCAACCGGTCATTATGCAAAAATCACCAATAAGATTGGAGAAGGGCATCGATTAGGTTCTGCTGTTGATCGAAAAAAAGATCAATCGTACTTTTTGTATCGTATTTCACCTGAATGGCTTCCACATATTTTATTTCCGGTAGGTTCCATGCAAAAGTCTGAAGTATGGACGCGAGCCGAAGAAATGGGACTTCCTACCGCAGAATTAAAAGAAAGCCAAGAAATTTGCTTTGTGACTCAGGGAGATTACAGGGAATTCATTAAGGTTAACACCCCAGAATCAATGAAGCCTGGAACATTTATCGATATGCAGGGACAATCCCTTGGGCAACATGAAGGCATTGCCTTTTATACACCTGGCCAACGGAAAGGGCTGGGTATCGCAACTGGAGAGCGAATGTATGTTCAACGAGTCATTCCTGAGACCAATACTGTTGTTCTTGGACCAGTAGATAGCCTCATGACATGGGAATGTCGTATTGAAGACTTAAATATCTTTGACAAAACCGTACTTGCCGAAGGCGCAAACGTACATGTGAAGTGCCGATATGCCACGCCGGCAGTAAGGGCAACGCTGTCTTGGAAACATGAAGACTCCATTATCCTAAAATTTACCGAAGCACAGCGTTCGTTAAGCCCCGGGCAGTCAGTTGTCCTTTATGACGATTTGGGAACGGTCTTAGGTGGTGGTATTCTTCAGCGAGATCAGGAGCCCATCAATATTCAAAGCAATATTGCATCGACCCGTCTCCAGCTTTCCTAGTCATTTTTTCATGGTCCTCTTTCGTAAATTTATCCAATTGAGTTGACACCCCCAGTCCTCCGTGCTAATTTTTGCACGTTTGTGCTCTCCTCCATTATAGCTGTTCCAAAAACTTCCAACATTTTGCCTTGTGCTGAGGAAGCGAACTTGGCCTTGGACAATTTCACTGGATCTATGATGTTGGAAGATACGCGACGAACAAGTCCGATCATGAAATATTTTGTTTCACGATAACCCACTCAGTAAACATCTGGAGTTCCAGTAACCTGTGAATAAAAGTTCCGTTGGGCGACGGTATGCTACCGCGCTGTTTAATCTGCTCGATGATAAGAGTGTTGATGTCGTCTGTGATTGTTTGAATACAATTACACAGTCACTTCATACTTCCCTACCCTTTAAGCAGGCAATTGCGTCGCCTGTTTTTACCTTTGAAGAAAAAAAGGCTATTCTTGACGACATAAGTGACAGAACAGGAGCTCCCCCGGTTTTGAAACTGTTTTTTGCGCAATTGTTACAAAAAAATCGGGGAAACATTCTTCCTGAAATTTCGGAGTCTTTTCTTGATTTGGTAGATGAAAAGAAAGGATTGCAGCACGTCTGTATTATATCGGCGAAAGAAATGTCTTCTGCTGATCAGGAACAATTACAGACAGATATCACTACAAAACTGCAACAATCAGTGAAACTGAAATTTGAAACGAATTCAAGCTTAATTGCTGGCCTACAAATTCGAATTGGAAGTCATGTCTTTGATAATACGGTACGAGGAAAATTGGCCAATATGAGGACCCGCCTGGCAAAGGGGTAAATTATGCAGATTAAGGCAGAAGAAATTAGTTCGATTATTCAAGAAAAAATAAAAGACTTCGATCAGCGCGTCGATGTACAAGAAATGGGATATGTCATTCAAGTGGGTGACAACATTGCCAAAGTTTACGGTTTAGACGGAGCCATGTCCGGGGAGCTGCTTGAATTTCCCGGCGGGTTATATGGAGTCGCCCTAAACCTCGAAGAAGATAGTGTGGGTGTGGTGTTGCTCGGGGAAGATGTAGGCATTCGTGAAGGGGATCCTGTGAAACGCACAGGACGGATCGCTGAAGTTCCCGTGGGCGAGGCCTTGGTCGGTCGAGTTGTTGATTCGATTGGGATGCCTATTGATGGAAAAGGCACTATCAATTCCACCGAGTCTAGGCTGCTTGAAATCAAAGCGCCTGGGGTCGTAGATCGGCAATCGGTTGGCGAGCCTCTGCAAACAGGCCTAAAAGCCATTGATGCGATGATTCCTGTTGGGCGAGGACAACGGGAGCTCATAATTGGAGATCGACAAACGGGAAAAACGGCCATCGCCATTGACACGATCATTAATCAAAAAGGCTTAGACGTTTATTGTTTCTACGTTGCCATCGGGCAAAAGCGTTCGACTGTTGCCCGAGTGGTTAAGACTTTAGAAGATCATGGGGCGATGGAATACACCACGGTTATTTCGGCTACAGCCAGTGACTCTGCTTCATTGCAGTTTTTTGCGCCGTATGCTGGTGTGACCATGGCGGAATATTTCCGTGATAATGGGAAACATGCACTCATTGTGTATGATGATTTGTCCAAACATGCTACCGCCTATCGTCAGCTTTCCTTGCTGCTTCGACGGCCTCCAGGCCGGGAAGCCTATCCAGGTGATGTGTTTTTCTTGCATTCTCGGTTATTGGAGCGTGCAGCAAAGATGAGTGAAGAAAAAGGTTCAGGTAGCTTGACAGCCTTGCCAATTATTGAAACGCAAGCAGGTGACGTCTCTGCCTATATCCCCACCAACGTGATTTCCATTACTGATGGGCAGATATTTCTGGCTTCCGACCTATTTTATTCTGGTATACGACCAGCGATTAACGTCGGGCTTTCGGTCTCACGCGTCGGGGGATCAGCCCAAATTAAAACGATGAAACAAGTAGCTGGAACGCTTAGATTGGATTTGGCGCAATACCGAGAAATGGCGGCGTTTGCTCAGTTTGGAAGTGATTTAGATAAAGCCACACAGGCACAATTGGCAAGAGGAGAACGGATGGTGGAATTGCTCAAACAAGAGCAATACAAACCAATGCCAGTTGCTACGCAAGTCCTTTCCATTTATGCAGGCGTCAATGGTTTCCTTGACGATGTCCCTGTCAATAAAATTCGTGAATTTGAACAAGGGCTCATCGAGTATATAAAAGAGAAAAGTCCTCAAATGCTTGATGAAGTGAAATCGATTAAGAAGATTAATGATGAATTCGGTGGCCAGTTGAAACAGGTTATCACTGAGTTTAAGAAATCAAAAGGCTACGATAAAACCTCATAAAGAGAAAAGCCGTATCTCGTTACTCGAAATTCGTATCTCGATGAAAGAGTCTTTCTAGCTTTTACGAGTCACGAGCTATGCAAAAGAATTATGCCTAGTTTACAAAGTCTTCGACGGAAAATTGCTTCCGTTAAAAATACACAAAAAATTACCAAAGCCATGAAAATGGTGGCGGCAGCTAAGTTGAAGCGTGCGCAAGAACGTATTCTCGCAGCTCGACCCTATGCCCATCAATTACGGGAAGTGATGAGTAATTTAAGCCAACGCGTGGACCGGTCCTCCCATCCTCTCTTAAGCCGACGTGATGGCAATATGCTTGAACTGCTGGTGGTAACCAGTGATCGTGGCCTTTGTGGAGCCTTTAACACGAATATTCTTCGTCGGTCAGCCGAATTCTTAGATGAACAACGTCGACAAGGGAAACAGGTTTCCGTGAGCCTTATTGGTAGGAAGTCCATTGATTATTTTAAACGACGTGATTGGCCTATTCGACAAGAATGGCCAGGGGTATTCGATCGACTCAGTTTTGAGCATGCCTTGGACATTGGTCAAAACGTCGTGTCTCAATATCATGCAGGCACGTTTGATCATCTTTATGTTGTCTATAATGAGTTTAAATCCGCGATGCAGCAAGAAGTGATTATAGAGAAATTCTTGCCGATTGAATCCCTTCATGAAGCTCAAGCAGATGATACCCAATCAATAGGGGGCGGCTACCTCTATGAACCAGATGAGGGTGAATTATTGGAGACGTTGTTACCTAAACATTTTGAGATTCAAATGTATCGTGCATTGTTAGAGTCAGCCGCGGCGGAACAGGCTGCACGGATGACGGCTATGGACGGAGCCACGCGCAATGCTGGCGAGCTGATTAAGAAAGTGACCTTGTTTTATAACAAAACTCGTCAGGCAGCCATTACCAAAGAACTGATGGATATTGTCGGAGGCGCTGAGGCTATTCAATAAATTAGGGGTTATTCAGGAACCGTTTATTTCACACAGTTCCTAAAACTTCTTCCAAACCAAGGAGTCTATGGTGGGTACCGATACAGAAAATGGAAAAATTGTCCAAGTCATTGGACCAGTGGTCGACATTGAGTTCCCACCAGGGAAGCTCCCACACATTTTTAATGCCTTGACGATTGCTCAAGTGGCGGGGGGAAAAACTGGTGAGGCTGGAGACACACTGACTCTGGAGGTTGCCCAGCATCTTGGAGAAAATCGGGTTCGTGCGATTTCAATGTCATCAACCGACGGGTTGGTGAGAGGGCTTGAAGTGGTGGACACCGGTGCCGCGATTTCTGTTCCAGTGGGAAAGGAAACGTTGGGACGGATCATGAACGTATTAGGTGAGCCCGTTGATGGATTTGGCCCTGTTCCAGCGAAGAAACGCTGGTCCATCCACCGAAGCGCTCCAGCTTTAGAAGACCAAGAAACCAAAACTGAAGTCTTAGAAACTGGCATTAAAGTTGTTGACTTGTTGGAGCCTTATGCAAAAGGCGGAAAAGTTGGCCTCTTTGGTGGTGCTGGCGTAGGAAAAACCGTCATCATCATGGAGCTGATCAATAATATTGCGCTCCATCATGGGGGTTATTCCGTTTTTGCTGGCGTGGGTGAACGAACTCGCGAAGGGAATGACCTGTGGCATGAAATGCAAGATTCCAAGGTTATTGATCCTAAAGACTTTTCCAAGTCAAAAGCAGCACTTGTGTATGGTCAGATGAACGAGCCACCGGGGGCTCGATTGCGCGTCGGCTTAACAGGTCTGACCATTGCTGAATATTTCCGTGATGAAGAAAATCAAGACGTGTTGTTGTTCGTCGACAATATTTTCCGATTTACGCAAGCAGGATCGGAAGTGTCAGCATTATTAGGGCGCATGCCTTCAGCCGTTGGCTATCAGCCAACGTTGGGTACCGAAATGGGAACATTGCAAGAGCGTATTACGTCCACGAAAAATGGTTCGATCACCTCGGTCCAGGCGGTCTATGTTCCAGCAGACGATTTGACTGATCCTGCACCAGCAACGGCTTTCGCCCATTTAGATGCCACGACCGTGCTTTCTCGGGGGTTGGCAGAGCTGGGGATCTATCCAGCCGTGGATCCCTTGGATTCCACATCGAGAATTTTGGATCCGCAAATTTTGGGTGATGAACATTACGGTGTGGTTCAACGAGTCCAAAGGACTTTGCAGAAATACAAGGATTTGCAAGACATCATTGCCATTTTGGGAATGGACGAATTATCTGAAGATGATAAACAAACGGTGGCCAGAGCTCGTAAGTTACAACGCTTTTTATCGCAACCCTTTCATGTGGCCGAAGCCTTTACCGGATCTCCTGGAAAATATGTGAAATTGGCTGATACCGTTCGTAGTTTTAAAGAAATTGTCGATGGTAAATATGATCACCTACCAGAACAAGCCTTTTATATGGTAGGCCCGATTGAAGAAGCCATCGAGAAAGCTGAAAAATTGGGGTATAAAGTCTAATGGCTAATCCTCCCGTCGCCGTGACAGCCGGTAAGATTCTTTTAGAGGTTGTCACGCCTGACCATCGTCTGTTGAGTCAGGAAGTTGATTATGTTTCCGCACCTGGGAGCGAGGGTGATTTTGGTGTTCTTCCAGGACATTGCCATTTTCTCACGACACTTCGAATTGGCGAATTACAATATCGTATTGGTGAGAAAACGGAGTTCATGTCGGTCCTCTGGGGATTTGCTGAAGTCACTCCGAAAAAAGTTACAATTCTTGCTGAGATTGCTGAAAAAGCAGAAGATATCAATGTAGAACGAGCTGAGGAAGCCGTGAAACAAGCTGAAGAACAGCTAGAGCGTGGTGGCCTTGCCTCAGAAGTCAAAGAAGCCCAGATTAGCCTTGAAAAAGCCAGGCTTCGCCAAAAAATCGCTGGTCGTTTGCATCAGCGTGGTGCTCATTCCTAGAGTTTTATTGAAATAGTCCTCCTCCTTCATTTTTCCACCTAGGCTTTTCTAACCGAAATATTTTTTTGTAATGTGTTGAGAATTGATTCTTTTGAATCATTCAATATGAATAGTTTTGCCCAAATCTCAAGTTGAACAAGTTTTATTTTCAATGTTTGGCTAAAAGGGGCGTGGTCTGTCAAATAAGTTTGTTGTCGTGAAGAAAGACCAAAAAATTCTGAAATAAAAGATGTGTGAAAAAATTCTGCAGAAACATTCATTCGATTATAGGCATCAACAGGGAATGGTTTTTTGGGTCGATGACTTAAGTGAGGTGGTAGGTATCTTTTTGCAACTTCTCTGAGTACCCATTTATCACAAAAAAAGAGATGATTTTTATCGACAGTGAATGGGGAGAACCGAACTTTACCTTTATAGGGTACATTCACCGCATATTTTATTACTGACTGATCAAGAAAAGGAAACCGGGATTCGATGCTGGCAGCCATGCCCATAG
Organism: Nitrospirales bacterium; assembly: GCA_029261355.1. Classification (GTDB taxonomy): domain Bacteria; phylum Nitrospirota; class Nitrospiria; order Nitrospirales; family UBA8639; genus JAGQKC01. The sequence continues at coordinate 27,361 of JAJDBM010000002.1, forward strand.
TGTCATTACGGTGTAATAAGCCGCGAAGGCCATTGTGGAGTAATCGTAATGATTGGGCAGCCCCTTGGTTAAATGTCGTGCCATTTGTTGATGCAATGTGCTTGTTGATTTCATCGTGATCTAGAGTGACTTCAAATCGGTTATGCAATCCCAGCATTAGTTCATGGATATCTACGTGGCGTTCTTTTTTATTGAAAAGTGGTAATCCGGTAAATTGTAAGAAATTTTTTATAAAATTTTTTGTGTACTGTCGCCAGTGCCTGACACTTGGTACTACCCAATGATAGCCTAAGAAACATTCGTCAGCCCCTTCTCCCGATAAAACCGCTTTAACCCCATGACTATTGACTAATTGCGAAACAAGCCTAACAGGGATGGACTGGGGACATTGATAGTATGGGTGTCCAAAATGTTCTATGACTTCCGGCATGCCGTCAATAAAGTGGTGGTCATGCACATTCACGGTTTTCAATTCTAAGTCTAGGTGTTGAGCGAGGTGCGAGGCAGCCTCTTGCTCACTGTTCTGTCCCACAATGTTTGCGTGAAAGATGGCGAGGTTAGGATGGTGTTTTGCTGCCATTGCCATAATCAACGATGAGTCAACACCACCACTGCACAAAGCCCCCACAGGCACATCAGCAACCAATAATTGCTTCTGTACACTCGCCAGCATTAATTCTTCTAATTCATCAGCTAACATGGTGGGCTTAAGGTCGTTGAGTCGATCTGCTTCAGCTTGATCCCAAAAGTCTGTCATGGAAAAATAACGCCTGCTGTTACTCGACTGGCCTACTTTAACTGTGAGTATTTCACCTGGAGGAAGGGACTGGATATCCTTGAAAAACGTATGGCCTTTTGTTGGGCCTCCAAATCCATAGAGAAATGAAGAAATTGATAGGGAATCAGGCGTAAAGGAAACCCATGGGCGCATAGCTTGAATTTCAGAAGAAAAGAGAAAGATCTCAGCAGTTTCATACAAAAAAAGTGGCTTCATGCCGAATCGGTCGCGGGCAAGTAAAAATGTCTGCTCTACCTTATCGTAGAGGGCAAATGCAAACATCCCTTCAAGTTTCAGTAATGTTTCTTGTACTCCATCTGTGATGAGGCTTTGCAGCAAGACTTCTGTGTCACTTGAAGTCCTGAACCTATGACCTCGATGTTCCATTTTTTGTCGTATTTCTTTAAAGTTATAAATTTCTCCGTTGTAGACGAGGGCATACCGGCCTTGGACATCCCAAAACGGTTGATTACTCCGAGACTGTAAATCAAGGAGCGAGAGTCGTGTATGGACAAGTCCAATTCCGCATTCAGCATGAATTCCATAACTGTCTGGGCCTCGGTGCTTCAGGAGTTTGGCCGTCTCCTGAAGTTTTGATTCTTCAGGTACAGCGTGATTGTGATGGAACAGGATTCCTAGGATGCCACACATGATGTAGATTGCGAAGTGAGGAAAACGCTAGTCGGGAAAATTGAATATGAATAGAAGGTTGTTAAATGTATCATACGATACTGGGAGCGGTAATGCTGATATCCTTAAATGGTAACACCTATGGAGCCTAAAGAGTTTCTTCGGCTAGGTCGATAGAAACTATAACCCTTAATCCCCTTGAGAGAAGAAATTAGTATTTTTTGATAGGAGTAGCCTCTTCCTAGGAAATGATGTTAGTCGATGGCATAAAAAAAATCTTGCGGCTGCGGTATCCCTGTATTCGGTTATGGGAAAATATTGTCAGTTGTCTACGGTATCCCTGCGCCTACGTTTGGCGTACCCTCCTATTTCGAACCACCATCATTGCGATCTCAGGTAGTACCGGAAAAACGACTACTAAGGAATTGTTGGCGACAATTTTATCTTCAAAGTTTCCTACCGCAAAAACATCTGGGACGTGGAATGCGTATAGATTTGGAGGAGTGGCGGGAACAATTCTTAGCGTAAGACCATGGCATCGTTTTGCGGTGATCGAAACTGCTGTTGGAGCACCTGGAGATATGAAACGGCTGGTCAGGTTATTACGACCGGATGTCGTGATTATGCTGAGCGTGAAGCGATGTCATTCTAATACCTTTAAGACCGTGGAGAATATTGCACAAGAAAAGTCTGAAATAGTGCGATCTTTGAAAAGCAAAAATTATGCGGTGCTCAATGGTGATGATCCCCATGTGTTGGCCATGCGTGACCTGGGGGATTTTGGGACATGTCTGTTTGGATCCTCAGAAAATGCAGAATACCGGGTCACTGCCTGTACGTCTCAATGGCCTGGCCGTTTGGAACTTCAGCTTTTCCATTGTGGGAAAAGCTATCGTATTCAAACAGCATTGCTTGGGACGCATTGGGTCGATGCGATTCTTGCTGCCTTAGCGACTGGTGTCTATTGCGGGGTTTCATTAGAGGAAAGTATTCGTGCCATTGAGGCTGTTCAGCCATTTTGGGCTCGTATGCAGCCAGTCGTATTGCCAAATGGTGCAACAATTATCCGAGATGAGTGGAACGGGTCCATCACGACATTTGAGGTCGCTTTTTCTGTGATGGAGCAAGCAATGGCCGAACGAAAGTTCTTTGTTACAAGTGATTTCTCAGATTCAAGTCTCAGTCCGCGTGACCGTGGGCGACGACTTGGCCGAAAGGTATCAAGTCTAGCTGATTGGGCAGTGTTTGTTGGAGAACGAAGTCGGTATGCTAGCCGTGCTGCGATACAAGAAGGAATGTCCTCAGAGCAGGTTCATTCATTTCTCACCGTGGCCGATGCGGCATCATTCTTACAAAATGAGTTACGCGCTGGTGATCTCGTCTTGCTCAAGGGCCGGACGAGTGACCATCTTTCCAGAATTTTTCTCGCCCAACTTCATGAAGTCACCTGTAACGTAGATACGTGTTCACGACAAATTCTTTGTGATCGATGTGCCCTCTTAGGGTTTCAATGGAATGCCAAGTTTGAAGGTTTAATGGCCCCTCCTCATATCTATGTGTAATGTCTTGCTTCTTGTTTTCGACATCGTGTCATACATCCCTTCGAACTGAGCCAATCGATTTAATTCCTCAAGGTCTTGCCAGAGAAATTATGGTAGGATATTGCCGCATCACAGCGGGCTGAGAGGGTGAGATTCTCGCATGGGAGATTGTGTGTGAAATTTATGTCTTTACCGATTGTTGAATAATGTCGCACGTCGAAACGCGGACTGAAATAGTTGTGACTCCTGGTGAGTCTGCAAAACGGCTCGACCATTTTCTCGCTAATCGAGACCCGTATTTTTCCCGAACCGCCCTCCAACGTCTCATCCTTGATGGCCACATCACCGTAGGTGGTCAGTCTATTAAGCCAAGCCATAAAATAAAACCTGGTGATCGAATTATCCTGAATGTTCCTCGTCCCGAACCGATAGATATTGAGCCGGAAGACATTCCCATCGAGGTGCTCTATGAAGATGATTCATTATTGGTCGTCAATAAGTCGGCAGGGCTTGTAGTACATCCTGCTCCTGGTCATTGGTCTGGAACCTTGGTCAATGCTCTGTTGTATCATATGACGACAAGTGAGGGAGCACTCTCGGTCATAGGTGGGAGGGAGCGCCCTGGATTAGTGCATCGTTTAGATAAAGACACGACAGGAGTGTTGGTGGTCGCCAAAGACGATCATACCCATCGTTTGTTGTCCGCACAATTTAAGGCCCATAATATTACCCGGGTGTATGAAGCTGTCGTATGGGGAAAACCAAAAATGAATCAAGGGCGGATTGATTTAGCGATTGGTCGTGATACCAAAGACCGCAAAAAGTTTTCAGCACGAACCACGAGACCTAAAGAATCGCTGACGATGTACAGAGTTCTCGAGCGTTTTGGCAAATATGCTTGTCATTTGGAGCTTATTCCAGGCACAGGGCGAACACATCAACTTCGAGTGCATCTTACTTCGTTGAATTGCCCGATTTTAGGCGATCTTACGTATGGTGGGAGAAAAGTATTATCTGTTGAAAATGTGGACGTGCCTCGCGTGATGCTTCATGCCAAAGTGTTAGGATTTGTTCATCCGGTCACTCAAAAAGAAATGATCTTGCAAGCTCCGATTCCAATGGATATAGTTGACGTCATTGATGGATTACGAAGAGTCACAGCTCCCGTAGAGCCGAATCTGGCATAACAGTTGTCCGACAAAGGTGTACGTTGAAGCAGAGGAATGTTAGATGATGAGTAAACCTGAAGAAATTTCGCCTTCGAAAGTTATTGATACCGTGGGAGAGCTCATTGCTGGACTTGCCGCGTTTGCTGCTAAAGTACCTACTCAGTCCTTCATGTCCATTCCCAGTATGCGTCCAACGGAAGAAGCCGTGGAGTCGTATGAAGAGACAGTGTATCGATTCCGTGATCAGGCAGGAACAACATTTAAGGCCCTATCTCCCCTCTTCATCGATTCCCTAGAAGCCTTTGAAGCTGGGAAAGTGTTTGATGCTGTTCCGCCATTGCAGCAAGCGGTGGAATGGTTAGTCGAGAATCACAAGGACGAAACAATAGAGTTTAATCCATCTGAACAAGCACGACTTCGAGACTTTTTTCAGCGTCTGCATAAAATTTTCCCAGAGGCCAATAAGGCTGAATTGGATCTTCCGCCGCCTACGAGCTATTAAATACTTGGGTGTGCATTCAAAGAGCATTCTCCTTCTGACAAATTATCGAGCTCCCTATTGGTGAGAAAAACTCAGGCAACATCCGTGAGCGGTATACGTAATGGGATATTGCGAGTACAATGAGAATTTGATCTCAGTCATTTAACCCAGGAGTGGGCCGACATGAATCTATCTTTGCTTCTTGCACGAGCACAGCAGGCCAAACGGCAGAGTGGCAAAAGTATTCTGACGCAAATCCTTGAAATCACTCGGCTTCGCAAGGCCTATGGCCAAATTGGGCCTTCGGAGTATTTTGACTACGGCCTTTTCGATGAGAAGAAACATAATGAAGGTTCACGGCAAGAGTTTGTAGGGTGGAATGCAGAGAGTTTAATTAATAATCAGTTCAATAAAGTTGAATGGGCGGCCCTCTCTCTCGATAAGATCGTGTTTTATACCTTTCTCGAAGGGGCGGGAATTCCATATCCGAAGGTTCAAGTTCTCTTTTCAACGAGTGGTCGTTTTTTAAGGGAAACACCAACCTTTACCACTTCACATTCACTTGCTGACTATCTGAAAACTCAGGCGGTCTATCCGATATTTGTGAAACCGAGTCATGGTAATTTTGGGCGTGGTAGTTTTTTCTTATCACACTATGATGAAGCCAGTGATTCCATCGTCTTTCGTGATGGCACTCAATTGACCGTCCTACAATTTACTGACAGTCTTGAGACAAAACTGTCAGGAGGATACATATTTCAAAACGTTTTTCCGCCCCACCCGTCTTTAGTCGAGATCTGTGGGCCGCGATCCTGTACTCTTCGAATTGTTGTGGTTGTCGACAAACAAGGTCCTCAACTGCTTCGAGCTGTTTGGAAAATTCCGACTGGCCACAATGTCATCGACAATTTTCAGCACGGTCGTACAGGTAATCTTGTTGCTTCGGTGAATGTGCAAAATGGAGAAGTCAAACGAGTTATTGGCAGTGGGGAGAATGGTGAATTTATCGAAGTGACCACTCATCCCGATACTGGAAAGTCTGTCAGTCCAATGACCATTCCTGATTGGCCAGCGATTGAAGATTTGTGTCTTCGTTCGGCACGTGTGATCCCTGGTTACCGTTTATTACATTTTGATATTGCTCTTGCGGAATCCGGCCCAGCACTTCTTGAAGTGAACTTCAGGGGCAACATGGATCTTCTTCAACATGCATCAGGCAAGGGGTTCTTAACTCCTGTGCTCACCACTGCTTTGGAGGATCAAAGGGTATTACGCAAAGAAATTTCAGAAATTGTTCAACGGACCCTGCGAGAACAACAAGGTAATACTGGGGCATAAACACCAAGGCATGACGTTGCTTCGTGAATCCAGAGTATAGATGGTGAGTGAAGAACCGTTATAGTGAACAACTTGATTCTTGGTAATGTTTGAACCCTGGCAATGGTGAAATGAGTAGAGCGATCTCGATCAGATCAGAAGAAAGCACTCCCCCTTCTCCACTCATTAAAAATAAATTCGTGACGGAAACAATGTCTTTTCATTCATTTCAACATTCTTCAAACCTCTCCCTGCCCCACATGTGACTCTTCCCCATTCAATTAAATACCTTTCGTCTCCTCCACGTTCTCAATTATTCCTAGCGTTTTCCATCATCTCACTCTTTCTCAAGATTGCATGAATTTATTAAGATGTATGCTTGCCTCATTTCCATTTGTGGAATGGTTTAAAAACTAAAATGATTTTTGGATGATAGTTGATTCGTTCAACGATTCAGGCGAATGACGTGATAGCCGGTTCAATGAATTTCCGATGTTTGAAGTGAGTCATTTCACGTTGATACTTGGATTCGCTATCAATGTTGTCGTGATGCACCATTTGTCGGCATCATTGATATCTATGACCTGCATAGATTGAGCCTGAGTGTTTTCAAGAATCCAGATCATTCGACCGAAAAACATAGTGGAATTCTATGTGTCGCTTTCTGTCTATTCTAACTTGTTGTTGAGGTGGAAGAATGTATTGTTCTTCAATGATGAACTGATTATCAGGGTAATAAGGCGATGATCATTTCTGGTTTTTCACATGAACAAGAAGGTAAGTATCAGGTCCTTTCAGCTTCTTTTAGTTGGGAAGATTCTGATCGTCCGACTCAAGAAATATATTTTCGTTATGGAGCTGACTCGTCCTACTTCATTTTCGAGAACTACCATCCGTTTCTCTTGGCTGCCGTTATCCCGGCATTGCGTTATGGCGAACGTCGAATTCAGATAGAGGGAGCCGTCTGCCCGTGGCTCATGGACAATCTCAATTCGTTCATGACCTATATGACGAATTGGTTTTGGTATAAGTATGCCAGAAAAAAAGATGACCACCGCCTTGTGACTATTGAAGCGGCCTCTTTGAAGACTGCGTATCAAGCGCCGGCTCGTACAGCGTCATTTTTTTCGGGAGGTGTGGATTCATTTTACACACTTCGGCGTAACCAATTACAGGTTCCCCGAGAGCATGCAGGTTCGATTCAAGACCTCATATTTGTCCATGGATTTGATATGGGGGTGTATCCTGCACGTGGGACTGAAGAGGATCTTTTCAAGTTTGTGCTCAACGACTTGCAAGACGTTCTTCAAGAAACAGGGCTCAATCTTATTCCGGTCTATACGAATCTTCGCACCTTGGCCCACCATCTGGATAGTTGGCTTGACGAATATATGGGATCTGCGATGGCCGCTGTTGCCCATGGACTTTCTGGAGGACTCTCGGATGTCTTCATTTCATCCAGCTACGAAATCCCCAAACTGCATCCCTTCGCCAGTCATCCTATGATCGAACCGCGTTTGAGTAGCTATAACTTACGCGTTCATCATGATGGCGAACGACTCAGTCGTGTGGAGCGTGTCAAAATGATTGCTGATTGGCCGATTGCGTTAGCATCACTGCGAGTCTGTTTTGAAGGTAAAGATGGAGAGATGAATTGTGGTTCGTGTCCAAAATGTATTCGTACCAAACTTGAGCTGTTGAGTGTGGGGAAATTACAAGACGCACGTACAATGCCTGGAGGTGAGCCAACACCACAGACTGTACGGGCTGGACTAGATTTGGAGCCTCAAACTATTCCATTTGTCAGTACCCTGAAGGATGCGCTCAATGCGATTGGTCGAGGTGATCTCGCCCGAGCAGTTGCCTATAAAGAATGGGAATACTATTTATCTCAAGCCACCAATATGAAAGGACTTGCAACACTTTTTGATAAGAACGTTCTCAAGGGAGCCCTCAAACGAAAATTTAGTGTGGTCTAAAGTACTGCAGTTATTGCTCGCACGTTCTCTGCTCTTTGGAATAAAGAACACAATCGAGGAACGCCCATTCTATAGAGAGAGGAATAGCTTTATACAAGGGAGAGACACCCTATATCTATATTGTCGCGAGGTGTCAATACTGTATTAGTACAACGAATTCTTTTGTGTCAGATGCATCGGTGGCGTGAGGAACGGTATTTGTGAATTGTGGTTCAAGTATTTTTAAGGACGTGATGTCGAATAGATTGAGATGAGAATTTTTGATTTACAAACGAGTACCAGTACCGGTGTTCATACATTGTCAGCCACTGTAGCCTGGGAGGACAATGATCGTCCGAATGTCGAAGTTTTTTTCCGCATCTATGCCGATACAGGATATGTCAATTCTTCTGACTACCACGCGTTTTTAGTGGCTTGTATTGTCCCTGCCTTACATTATCGTGAAAGGCGTATTCGTATCGAGGGGGCCGTTTGTCCGTGGCTTGTCGATAATCTCAAGACCATGATGGCGTATTTGAATCATTGGTATTGCTATGAACATCAACGACGCCCTGAAGAAGAAGTTGCGATAGAAGCCGCGACCTATCTCTCTCATGATCCTGTACCTCATCGACGTGTTGGCATGTTCTTTTCGGGTGGCGTTGATTCGATCTATACGTTACGAAAGAATCAACTAACACTTCCTGCGGGGCATGCTGGGCGAATTCAAGACTTGATCTTTTTGCATGGGTTTGATTCATATGGCAATCGGCCCAAACAGGGGACAGAAGAAGAGGCCTTTTGGTATTTTGTCAAAGAATGTCAACCGATTGCGGCTGACGCCAATGTGAATATTATTCCCGTATGGACGAATTTGCGCAATGTCGGAATGGAAGATACAGGGTTTTTTGTCCGAGAATGTTTTGGGGCGACATTAGGTGCCGTCGCCTATGCTCTTTCAGGGAAGCTGACGGATGTGGTTATCGCATCGAGCGATCATATTGCTGACCTTCGTCCTTGGGGTTCTACGCCCTTAACAGATCCGCGACTCAGTAGTTTCCACGTGCATTTCCATCACGATGCGGAGAAAATCAAAAGAATTGAGAAAGTACAGGCCATAGCCGATTGGCAAGTCGGACTCGATCATTTACGTGTCTGCTTTTCAGGAGGACCAGGGACATTAAATTGTGGGGAATGTGAAAAATGTTTGAGGACCAAACTCGCATTGTTATGTGCAGGCAAGCATGAGACGACGAAAGTCTTTAAGAATAATGACCTGAATGTTGGGCTCCTCCTGAAGGCATTCAATGCGACGGAGGCGAGTCTTCCCTATTCAAAGGAGCTCATACAGGGCTTACGACAAACGGGACATCATGCGCTCGCATGGATCGTAAGCCTAAAGCGTCTGCAATTTTATCTAACAAAAGCTATGAACCTACGTGAAGTGGTGACAAAGGTAGACAAAAACTTGTGTCGTGGCAGGTTGAAAAAATTGTACCTCCGGCTAACTTCTCAGTAATACTGAGAAGAAACCCACGTCGTTTCTCATCCACACCGATCTTGCCTATCCACACAAGGAAGTTTCATATCTGAAGAAGACAACATCGAAATTCCCTGAGGTAGGACTTCATGTCCTTGGAGAGATTTCCCAATAACTGTTGGAAATGCCATTTGATCGCCTCCACTTGGTGGATCAAACATTTTATATCGTCGAAACCAAAGTTGAATGACCCATTTTTCTGTATAGTCAGAAACCGGTGACGCGGCATGCCGTGTTTCATAATGCACCGTCCCATCAGGATTTTTGTTCGTCCATATTATCGCGCGTCCGAGTTTTGGCTGAACAGATAAATGGAGATCTTCAAAAGTCGTCTCGCCTCCTTGATCTAGGGAAAGATCGTTGAGATAAATGAGGATCGTGTACATTCGGTCGCCGTTATATCCTGAGTAGAAATCCGTGTGAGAATCAAACTTTTGTCCTGCTTGGTAACGAGTGACATACACGGCTTCCACATGATTATAAGGGAGTCCAACAAGCATAGATCCGCGGTACAAGAGTGGTAGAACTGCTGGATCCCACATGTGTTCAGAGAAAACTGTTGCCGTTTCAGATGTTCGACGACTTGTGAGAATACTTTTATAGTTCACGGTCATCATGCTGGGTTTGAGTCGATCTTGAGTACACTTGATCAAATAATTCGCCTCTTCCTGCGTACAAAAATTTTCAACAATAGATAATCCTGTGTTGGCTACCTGTCGAACACAAAATTCGTTTGGAAGAAAAGAAACAATATAGGGCGGAACATTCTGAGGGCAGATCCATGATGCGTAATATCTTCTTCGCTTATATGCAGTGACTGGAGAAACACGGTGTCTTTGAGCCAATTCAAGGTAATGTCGCGTACTAGCATATAATGACTGGAAGGAGTGCTTAATGTTTTGCCAACCGAGTTTCATCATGTTGGTTTGGATAACATCCCTCGGATGTCGCTCCTTGTTAGTTATTTCTGTAGACAGAGGAAGTTGACTCATAAATGGCTTAGTCTCATCGCGAGCGCAACAGAATATTGAAACACATATACAATAATCTGCTGACGATTAGTTTTTCCACCCCCCCTTTTTTGTTAGGAGCCTCGTTCATCTTTCTACCATGTGCACTACACATTTCAGATCCTGAATGCATGGAATAGTTTTAAACGTTCCTAGGTATCGGAAAACAGTGTAACCCTCCTCATGGAATTTTTTCGTCAACCCGTTCAATTAGCGTCACTACGTGTCTGTTATGGGATGATGTTGAGAGGAGGGATTTTCAAGATCCCAGAATATTGACCGAAAAATATATGCGAACTCAAGGAATTTTCGATCTAGAGACACTGACTCATTCTCACGAATTTTGCGATCCCACGAAGGAACTTCTGATTTAGTCTCTGAATGAGAGAAAGACGGTCATGAAAATTTTCGATCTTTCACATCAACAAGAAGGCGGATATCAAGTTCTCTCTGCCTCAATCAGTTGGGAAGAAAGTGATCGCCCTACTCAGCAGATTTCCTTTCGCTATGGGGCCGACAAGTCCTATTTCATTTCTGAGAATTATCATCCATTTCTTCTAGCTGCAGTGATTCCGGCGATTCGAAGAGGTGAACGCCGAATCCATGTTGAAGGCGCGATCTGTCCTTGGCTTAAAGATAATTTGCTTTCGTTTATGTCCTATATGACCAATTGGTATTGGTACAAGTATGACGTGGACAAAGATGACGCACCACTCGTCACCATTGAAGCGAGATCTCGTCAACCGGAGATCCGTAAACCAGCTAATACCGGTGCCTTTTTTTCTGGTGGTGTCGACTCCCTCTACACACTTCGCCGAAATCGGTTAAACATTCCTCGGGAACATCCTGGCTCCATTAACGATGTCATATTCGTTCACGGATTTGACATGGGAACACGTCCAAAACGAGGGACAGAAGAAGATTATTTTAAGTATGTGATTGATGAGTTGAAAGGCCTTCTCGACGAGACGGGACTTAATCTCATTCCGGTATTCACTAATCTTCGACAATTAGATCCGTATACTGATTGTTGGCTAGATGAATACATGGGGTCGGCCATGGCTGCGGTGGCCCATGGATTGTCAGGTCGTCTGACAGACGTGCTCGTATCTTCGAGTTATGAGATTCCCAAACTCCATCCCTTCGCGAGCCACCCAGTTATTGAACCGAGACTGAGCAGCTATGATCTTCGGGTGCATCATGATGGTGAACGATTAAGCCGGGTCGAGCGAGTGAAAATGGTGAGTCAGTGGCCAATAGCCTTAGCTTCGTTGCGTGTGTGCTTTTTCGGCGATCAGACTCAATTGAATTGTGGTAAATGTCCCAAGTGTCTACGTACCAAACTAGAATTATTATGCGCTGGAAAATTACAAGAAGCCTGTACGCTTCCGGGAGGTGAACCCACAGCAAGTATTGTTCGGGCTGGGCTGCATCTTCAGTCTGACACCATCCAGTTCATGAGCACGCTCCGACGTGCGCTTCAGGGAATAGGTCGGTCTGACCTTGCGCGAGCCGTGAAGTACAAAGAATGGGAGTATGCCCTTGCCTATGCAGTCAATTGGCGGAATGTGTTCAAAAGTATCGACAGAGTCATCTTTCATGGGATGTTCAAGCGCATGTTTCGTGTAAAAGCCCCGGTGGTGGAAAAACCAGTCTTTACAGAAAAACCTTCGTGAGGATGTGCCACACCTGAGTATCAAGGTATTGAAACAATGCGACGTTATCTTGGGATAAGCGAGAATGCAAATTTTTGATCTAACCGCGAGTAGTGATGAAGATGTGCAAACGCTGTCGGCAACCGTGGCGTGGGAAGACAACGATCGTGAAAATGCCGAGGTGTTTTTTCAGGTCTATGGCAACAATGGGTTAATTAATTCCTCAAATTATAACGCATTTCTCGTGGCTTGTGTGCCTGCTGCATTGCGCTACGGGGAACGGCGAATCCATATTGACGGCCCAGTTTGCCCATGGCTCGTGAATAACTTGACGACCATGATGGCCTACTTCAATCATTGGTATTGGTATGATCAGGGGAGACAACCTGGTGACACGGTCCAGATAGAAGCAAAGTCGTATGTCAGTGATGAGACGCCACGAGAGCCCCGGGTGGGTGCATTTTTTTCTGGTGGAGTCGACTCACTGTATACCTTGAGAAGAAACCAACTGGCTATGCCCGAAGGCCATCCTGGCCGTATACGGGACATCATTTTTTTGCATGGGTTCGATGTCTTTGGGAATCGTCCTAAGCGTGGACCTGAATTGGATGCATTTCAATATTTTATCAAGGAATGTGAACCGGTGGCTCGTGATGCCAATGTCAATCTGATTCCAGTGTGGACAAACGTACGAGTGTTGGGAATGGAGGATAATGGATTTTTTGTACGAGAATGTTGTGGGGCCGTATTAGGAGCCGTGGCCCACGCCCTTTCCGAAAAACTGACGGATGTGTTCATCGCTTCAAGCCATCATTTATCTGACATTGCTCCTTACGGGTCAACCCCTCTAACAGATCCTCGACTCAGCAGCCTGAATCTTCGTATGCATTATGATACCGAACACATTAAACGAATTGAGAAAGTGAAAGTGGTGGGAGATTGGCAGGTTGGACTCGATCATTTACGCGTCTGTTTTGAAGGCGGTCCAGGAACTCTCAATTGTGGGACGTGTGAAAAATGCTTGCGAACCAAACTTGCCCTACTCTGTGCCTATAGGCTTGACTCGACGACTGCATTTCAGAATAACAATCTGTCCGTTGTGCTCGTGCTGAAAGGGTTTGAGGTCACCGAAGCGACTGTCTCCTTGTCCTCAGAACTTATCCATGGGCTACGACAAGCAGGGCACCACAATTTAGCGAGAGCAGTGTGGTTTAAACGCGTGTTTTATTATGCAAAAAAATCGTTGGATGTTCGAGGAGTATGTTCATGGGTGGATAAGCACCTCCTTGGTGGGCGCATGAAATATTGGTTTTCGCGAAATCCTAATCCCAAGATGCTCCCTTCACCGCATCGTTCTTTGTCTAGTCAGTAGCCACTTTTCCCTATTCTTGTTGGCCGGGACATTGTCGTTATACAAATTTCTGCATTGAACGTACAGTCCGATCACGATGTATACACAGGATTAGTCATGGTCAGCTGGGAGGATTGTCATCGTCCAGGTGCGGAAATCTTTTTCCGCGTATATGGCGATCCTGAGTATATCAACGCTTCAAACTACAATGCGTTTCTCGTAGCTTGCGTCCCTTCAGCCTTACACTATGGGGAGCAACGAATTGATGTTGATGGGCCAGTCTGTCCGTGGCTCGTGGATAACTTGACGACAATGACGGCGTACTTCAATCATTGGTATGAGCAGGGGGCTCGATGTGATGCGAATGTGAAGATTGAAGCGAAAGAGTTGACGACTAACCACACGATACGTTCTTCTTGAGTTGGCCTATTTTTTTCTGGAGGTGTTGACTCGCTCTATACCGTGCGAAGGAATCAACTCACGATACCCGAAGGACATTCCGGCCGTATTTGCGATGCCATTTTCTTGCACGGGTTTGATGTCTTTGGCAATCGGCCCCAAAATCTGGCTCAGAATTAGAGGCGTTTCGATATTTTGTGAAAGAATGTAAAGCCGTCGCTCATGAGGCGAAGGTGAATGTCATACCGGTGTGGACGAACATGCGATCGCTCGGCATCGAAGATATTAGGTTTTTTGTAAGTGAATATTATGGTGCGGCATTGGGGGCTGTGGCTCATGCGCTTTCGGGCAAACTTACGGATGTCTTAATTTCTTCTGGTGCTCACATTTCCGCCCTACACCCCTCTGGGTCAACCCCACTGACGGATTCACGACTGGGTAGCTACAGTCTTCATGTTCACCACGATGCAGAACATATTCCAAGAATCGAAAAAGTCAAAGTTCTGGGAGACTAGCAGGTCGGGATCGATCACTTACGTGTGTGTCTTTTAGGAGGCCCTGGAACATTGAATTGTGGGATGTGCGAAAAATGCTTGCGGACAAAGCTTGTATTACTCTGTGCAAACAGGCTTGGTTTAACCAAAGTATTCAAGAAAAATGATCTCACAGTTGGATTAGTCCTAAAAGGATTTACTGTGACAGACGTCAGTACCCAATTTTGCTGTGAGCTAATTCGTGGGTTACGAAAGTCTGGATACAAGAATCTGGCAAGAGCGGTGATGGTCAAGCGCTGGAAATATTATTCGGAAAGAATTGTCAATATTCGTGGAACATTTGCATGGATAGACAAAAACATTTTAAGAGGTATGGTAAAACATTGGTCTCATACCGTGAATAATCTCACTAAGCAGCCTTCGTCGTGACTATCTGTCTGGCTCATCACAATCCTCAACAGGTTTGTACGCCCGATTTCACTTTTCCTATCCTTACAACACCAATCGTTCTAAAAGTTTCATAGCTTTTGGCACACCCAATTTCTTACCAAAACGTTCATAGGCCGGAACGACAAGTGCTCCAAGGTCTGGGTCATTGGGATCGAGTGCGTCTTGAACAGCGGTAAGCTCTTTTTGGCTAACCTGAATGCCTTCAGATCTGGCATAGAGGATGATGGCGAATCGGACCGTGTCATTGCCTAGGAGAGTGTGGACGGTTTGGGCAATTTGAAAGGGAGCGGCTTGTTGGAAAATGGCCTTCACGGTGTGGTTGAGGATCACCGGTTGGCTATCGAGCTTGCCATTATCGAGGAGATCCTTGGTCACGAAACGAACTCGCTGAGGTACGGTGATTAAGTCTCGTTTAATGGCGATGACTAATCGAATGGGAAGTCGTGGCAATGAACGAACATCCCGGACCACAGCAATGGGAAGGTTTGGAACGAGGTGAAGCACGGCTGCGGTCGCATCGGCCACATCACCAATGAACTGACCAGAGAGAAGCAGGTCGAGGACTTGTTGGGCTTCGGCAGGTTTCAACCCAGCTGGTAGAGGGATTCGTTTGAGTGCCGCACGAATGGCTTTTGAGTCGCGAATGTCAAACGATGAGATATTCTTACTTGTTTCGCTCGATTTTGACCCTGTTCCCTTGGCCAAAAACATCATCAACGCAGGGAAATTCAAGTCACGAATTAATGGCAATAAATCTGCCGCTTGTTCACGCGAGACCCCTCCACTTCTCACCTTATCTTTAAGGCGCAAGCGAAGTTCGGCAAAACCTTCATCTAGCAAACTATCAAAACTGGCAATACGTCCACTCATCATGTCACCTCAACAAAGGGTTGATTATCCTGACGAGAAAATATCACTTACACCATCATCATGAATTGACTGCTTTTCTTGCAACAACTCTTACTGTTCTTTTGTGACTTTTTCAAGACCTTTTAAGAACTTGCCAACTGTTTCTCCAGCTTCTTCCGGGGACATATTCTCGAATTGTTTCATGTTGCTTCCCAAATTTTCGACCTCAGTAGCTAGGCGGCGAGCGGCAATTTCACTGCTGAGGGTGGTAGCGGTGAAGAAGACTCCCAATATCCCAAATACCACATAAGCTGTTTGTTTTGGGATACGATGGACTTCCAGGCTGGCGATCATCATCAGGTATGTCCACCATACGACGGCCACAACAGAGCCGAGGTATGGGATTAAGCCAACGACGATTGTGACAGGATACAGCGCGGCGGCATAGGCGACGCAGCGATACGACACTTCAAACGGTTCTGGAGAGCCGATCATCTTCCAGACGACATACAACATCCCACTGCCAAGAAAACTCACGAGAAGCGCCATGATGGGAAGGAAGATGATTCCCCCAAAGCCCACCGCCATGGCCTCTCCAACCGTGCCGAGTCCGAACAGGGAAAACACGGCCAGCACGACGGCCGTCACGACTGCAATGACTAACATAAATGTGACGGGGTCGCCGTAGCCACCAGTTTTGGGCATTCGACGATAAAAATCTACGGGATTGGTGATGATGGTAATGACATCTTCAGTAATAGCTGTCACCAGGGGTTGATTCTCTTTAGGGTTGCTCTCTGACATAGAGGTATCCTTCATCAATAGTGAAATAAAGGGCATACCATACTCTGAGAGCGAATAGGCGTCAAATAGTCCAAGTTCGAGGAATGGTCTTGATGGGCCGTGGGGAAAACAGCCAGTCAAATTGACCTGTTGGCACTGTCTAGGGAAGTGAGGCAATGATGCGGAGTGTGTGTTGGTTGACGGGTAGGATTGGGGGAGGTATAAAGGACGCTGAATGCGCTCGTAGCTCAATGGATAGAGCATCGGTCTTCGGAACCGAGGGTTGGGAGTTCGAGTCTCTCCGGGCGCACCATTTTCTAACTGATTGGTCTACTTAGTTTAATTCTCTCTCATGGTAGAGGCTCTATCATACTTGCCGCTGCTTCAATTCTCTAAACGCCTTTCTGGAAGAGCCATTTGAGTGGTTCGAACTTTTAAAGCTCACTTTTCCCCTTTATTCAATTTTCCCTAAGTCCCCTCAGACTATAGAAGCAGCAGCCAGGATGGTTTCATAACTTTCTGATGTTCACCACAGGTTTGGTGTGGCCAGTTACACTGGGGTCGGTGCCATCCGTCGAGAGTATTTAAACCAATTAATGTTCTGGAATGAATCGGATTTGTAGCGGAAGTTAGAGGCCTTCAAGGAATATTTTAATGGTAGTCGAATTCATCAGAGTTTGAGTCGACAAACTCCTGCGGAAGCGGCGGGGAAGGATTCACTGCCATTCGTAGACTCAAAGTATTTTGTTTGGCGGTCACGTTGCCAGGGATTGTTTCAGACACCAATGGCCGCATGATGTGGAATTCGCTAGGCACAGGATGTCATTGGCAAGATGAACGAGGGCTACAAGTTGAAATACTTATTTATCCACAATTGTTCGGAACGTTAGATTGATACGTGGGGATTGTATTCTTTTACTTGGCGGTAGGCGGTGGAGCCAATGGGTTTGTGTTGTACCCTTCATGACCAGCAAGCTGCCATGATGTAATACTTTCGAGACGGTTTCCTTGGTTTTCTTGTGCTTGAAAGAAAATTTACGCTCTGCCCCGAAGCTGAGGGAGCCTATCGCACCATTTTTCTTTAGATCTTTTTCCCCGTCGCTGTGCCACGCCATCCCTTCACTACCGTCATGATAGAGATTGAGCAGGCAGGAATTAAATGTTTCCCCTGTTTCTTGTTCTATCGTTGTTTTTAATGCTAGCAGATCGGTGATCCATGGCAGAGCGGTCTTTGTTGTTTTGGAATAGGTATAGGAAAATGAATCTTCGCCATACCATGCGACTTTACGGTTCGTCATAATTTTTTTGCCGAAGATTATGGCTTCGTCATTTTTCCAGGCGATAGTCTGAAAGAGACTGTCATAATACCGGTCGGCATCATGTGGCGGCATAATCGATCCGTAATAATGGACGCAGCCATCACGGGGAAGCTGATTACGTGGGTTACCCGCTATTTTCTCAAAGAGATCCACTTTATATTGTTTTCCCTCATACAGTTTCCGCAGGGGCGGTATCCCACGTTTTGTGCTTTAGTTTTGGGTATAACAAACACGAGGTTTTCGCGTTTCATTTGGTTGCCAAGTTTACAATTTAATGTGCCATAGATTTAAAATGTACTGTTTCCAGAAAATTGAAGGCGCAAGTCCTTGATATTCTGTCTTACATCTTCATCACTACTTTCGCTATGCCGGGTCATCCTGAGGGCCTATCCACAAAAAAGGGTTATGTGCGATTTCTCAAAGATGCCCATCGGGGTTTTTAAAATACCCCGAATATCCGCCCCAAAATAATTTTTGTGGCTCTTTGGCCGTTGTTGCGCCAGCAGCAATGGCCTGTGTGAACATCTTATCTATTTCTTTTTCACTGGTGAGATTCTGCCTCAGAGAAAAGCTGTTAAAATGGCCCGGCTCAAACGTGATCTTCTCCCACAACCTCAGATAGAGAGCTAAGCTGTCTCCTCGAAAGTTCAGTGGATTGCGTTCCTTTTTATTCCGTAAGCCACGAGGCATTTTCGAGCTCTATTGGAAATAGAGTTGCCGGGAAATATCCTGAAGCTTCATTTTGAAAATAGGGAAGGGTGATGGCCTTCATCTCATCCATATCAATTGTGCGACCAAATCGCATGGCAATGTCGCCTGGCTTCTTTCTCATGAAAGACGATGGCGCGTGGCTTAATCGTAGGATGGCCTTTAGAGATTCATTGAAAAAGTAGAATGCCATCTTTTATGTATTTCTGTTCCTGGATGTTCAATCACACCGCGATCGAGGATTGTGATCTTCAATGATTGTTGGGCCTGGTTATTGACGAGTTTGTGCAGATAGACGTGCGAGCTCTAATCGGGAATCTACAAGTGCTTTGGTGATAACCGACATGGTTTATTGAAGTTCTTCATGAATGCCTTCTGCGGTTCGAGGGTCATCTCCTATACTTGTTTCATGTGCTCGCACGGCTTTCATGCGAGTGTATAGTCGTCGCAAGTGATCTTCGTATTCCCCTTTTTTTAACCCGGCGTGATCGCGTTCAAAGATACGCCCCAAGAGGTAGCCGATATTTTCCATGATATTGATCAATTTGCTATCGGGTTCCATCGCGTCTTCAGCAAAAAACTCCATGACGGCTACGACTTTAGGTCCAATTAAAATAGGAAAGGCAAATCCGGCCTTAATCCCGATATCTTTAGCTAATTGAGCCCGAGGGAAATTAGAATCTCGGGTGACATCTTTAATCCACGCCGCTTTGCTGCTCGCTAATACTCGCCCTGGTAATCCGACGCCAGGTACAAACTTTGTATCATCCGTCACCTGTCGAAAGGATTTGAATCGGTTCCAGTCGTTGAGGATCCAAATTTTACTGGGACTGAGTAAGTCGTTATCTCCATCACGAATATATAAATGAGCAACCGGCCAACCTGTATAATCACAAATTGTTTGCATCGCTTGTTTTAACACATCTTCCACGGGATCATTCGTATTGGATAATACGGCAATAACCTGATTCAGTTGGAGATACTGTGTCTCTTGCTTCAAGAGTTCATAGGCTGTTTTCATTTTTTCCGATTCTTTTTGTTCTTCGAGGAATCGGAGTTGCCCTAAGGCTAAGACGGCGATGAGCCAAATGATAAGAATCGCCAAGGCGCGATTGATTTCCACTATCCACAAAGGGAGACCGGGATCGGAAATCCAAAAGCCTTCTAATGTGAGAATCGTTCCTGCAATGGCACCACCGATAATCAATCGCTTATCTCTGGCCATCAGGCCAATTAACACCAAGATCGCGTAGGCTTCGCCCATGGACACTCCTCGAGGCAACATGCCATCAAGAATGGAAATGACGAGGCCAAGGACGACCATTGCAATCAAATAGCCAATGGTAGATTTTGGGAGAAGGGGGTGCTGTGAAGCAGAGGGAATTATCTTATTTGTTGTGTCCATAATATTCTTTTCTTGAAATGTGAGCGCTCACTGCTGATAGATTTTTAGTAAAATATGTTCGTCAGTCGATGGCCAGGGATGATTTGCGGAGAGGCTCGTCTGTAGATTTCTTAAAAATAAACTCTTCTTCCAACCAACGAACGCAATCAAAGATATCATCAAAAATATGGTTTTCGGGGATAAGTCTCGGCACAAGATCTACTGCGCGCAGCATAGTTAGCGGCTGACTATTAACATTCGCCAGTAACACACGAATTCCTCGTTTTTGCATGTATTCAAATACGAGTTCCAGAGCATGTGCAGCAGATTGATCAAGGTAGGGAACTCGGTTCATTTCAAAAATAATGATCTTTACGGAGGGCAATTGTTTGAGGTTATCGATGAGAAATTGAGAAAATCCAAAGAAGACAGGACCTGAAAATGTTTTGATATACGCCTGATCCAAATAATCTGGAGGTAAAAGGAACTCGTCTCTCAAATCACAGGGTTTCCTCATTTTCAATGTCCGAAGAGGAAAGAGAAATGTTTTTTCTTCGCCGATCGCTCCCATTTTTTTCATAAAGACAAAGACAGAAAGAGTCATTCCCGTGCCAACTGCCGTGATCAAATCAACAAAGACGGTCATGACTAAGACAATACACAGGATGGCCCCTTCCGCTAGGTCAACTTTCATGACTTCTTTGAGGCCATTGTAATCGATAATGTCGAGTCCTACTGTGATCAGAATCGCTGCCAGAACAGGGATGGGGATATATTGCACATAGGCTCCCAAGCCAAACAACACGGCTAGGAGAAAGCAGCTTGAGATTACTCCGGCCAAGGGAGTTCGCCCTCCGGCTTTGACGTTCACAATGGAGGACATTGTGGTCCCTGCGCCTGGTAATCCTCCAAAGAACGCAGAAGCGATATTGCCCAGACCCTGCCCGATTAACTCGCGATCGCTGTGATGTTTGGTTTCGGTAATTTTGTCCACAATCACGGCGGTGAGCAACGTATCAATGCACCCTAAGGCTCCGAGGGTCAAGGCTGCGCTCAAGATAAACCAAGGGTGTGAAACATCAAGGTGCCACAGTACATCGAATTGCAATGAGGGCAGTCCTTGGGCGACTTCACCAATGAGAGGAACTGAAAGTCCTGCGGCCATAGACACGATGGTTCCAATGACCAATGCTAGGAGAGTTGCAGGTATTGCGGTTGTGAGCTTAGGCGCCGCAAATAAGACCAGTAAGGTTAAGGCTCCGAGGCCGAAGGCTTGGAGATTAATGTCTGGGAAGGCTTGGGGCCATCCAGTTATGCCTTCGATGATATTGGAGGGCGAGGATAAGCCGACTAATGGATACATTTGAAACAAGATCAAGATAATGCCAATCCCAGTCATAAATCCGGACAACACGGGATAGGGAATATATTTGACATTGCCGCCAAATTTCAGAAGTCCGAAGGCAACTTGGACCGTGCCTGCTAAGAGAAATATACCCAATATCGTGCCTAGGGCAAGTTCCAAGCTTCCAGCCATGGCGATGGCTTGAGAAATGGTGAGTGCGGCCACGACGGTCATTGGACCTGTTGGGGTACTGATGAGTGTGCGGGCTCCACCAAATAGAATCGCAATCGCTCCAAGGAAAATAGCGCAATACAGTCCGGAAACTGCCCCGAGCCCAGACTGCAGACCAAAGGCGAGTGCTAAGGGTAGGGTGACAATGCCTGCTGTGAGGCCACCTAAGACATCACCCTTCATATGAAGGAAGTTGGACTTGGATTCTGGTAATTCGTTTATCATGACAAATTCAGTATCACGTTTTTAAATTGTGAACCCCGTAAACCATGAACTAAGTTTAGGCAGATAGGCTTCTCGTTTCATATAGCTGTCTTTATACTGATTTTGACAAGCGAGGATGGTATCAGAAAAAAATACGAAATTGTGCAGCCAAGCAGAGTGGGCATCATTACTGTGCCTGAACCTAAAAAAATGGTGGGGAGAATATTTTTTGAGAGGAGAATGTTGAAGGGATTGAACCAGTCAACTAGGAGTAGGCAGATAGGAAAGGAAGACATACACCGAATCCCCCGGAACCTTCTAGTCGGGTGAAACGTATGCTGGGTCCTGTTGAACTGTCGTTTTTTGTCTATGTGGAATGGAAGCCATAAGCTTATCCCCGAGTTTAGACAATAAAGTGCTTGTTGGCCGTGAATACTCACTTGAGTGATACAAATTGATAAGGACTGCAAAAACGATAAGACCAATAACAATTAAATCATAATAAGGATTCATCGTATTCCTCGCTTGCTCGTCTAAATTTGCAAGGTGTATTCCACTTTGTACAGTGTTCTTGATTTCTCCTCACCTTGCTCCAAACCATTAAAAAATAAAAGATTTCTTTAATATCATGAAAATCTCTCTGAATACGAACTCCATGTAATTTGTTTAATTTGTGCGAATTCGCTCGTCATATTCTGAGTGGTTTTGCACGAATATCGCGAATCCAAATAGGTTCCAGTTGTGCTCATTCTTGGATACGGTCATTTAGAAGGCCTCCCCTCACTGACAAACCATCTATATGGGCGATATTTTCCTATTGATGTCAGCATTAAAGATATCTCGGTATCAACCTGATATGACCTACTTCAAACATCGCAAGTTCATTGAATCGGCTATAGCCATATTCTATCGATCACTTCTATCAACTCAATGAAACGTGACCATTGGCGGGTAGGCTTGCTGCCGATTTGGAATTTTGGTGCTTAGAAGAAGTCCATTTGACTGGGTTGCAATATTCTTAGGACAGGTCTTAGAGCAATTTGACGAACTTTCTAATTTTATTGCCCAGGCATTCTTCAGAACTTCAGGTTACTCTGAGACTTCTTTGACTTCTGACCCTGATTTGAAATCACCTTTTTCACAGGTTTAGTAGCATTCGTGTGCTGATCATTTCGCCTATTCCCCTCTTGTTGACTATTTCGTCAAAACAAGACCTGCCATATTATTTTTCATTCTTCAACGAAAACGCTTTCCATTTTAGGACCAAGATTATTTGTTGTTGGATGTTGCGGAAGGTGTGTGTCTGCAATTTATAGATTTCTAGGAGGCAGTTTTTCGTGTGACACACTATTATGGCAAACGTGGTATCCCTCATCCCTTCATGTTGCGCAAGAATTCCCAGGCAAGGCATAGTTATTCAGAGGCCATAAATTGACTGAATTATCCTGCATCATGCTTCACACTGAAAATATATTTTGTGTCATTCCCTACCAAAACCAAATGAAACTTCTTATACTTGAATCGTTAATTATTATTAGACCCCCCTTATTCTTATCGATTCATTCATAAATACCTCATGAAGGAGAGTCTAGATGTTGAATGCATGGGTTGCCTTAAGCCAGGTGTTTTATGGGGGGCGATCTTCCCTCTACCGTGTAGGATATGCCTTGTGTCTCGTTCTCGTATTGCCAGGCTGTTCATTGCTCAATTTTATTGATTCTATCGAACCCGATCCACCGGAGTCGTTGACTACTACTACTTCTTCTACGATTGACCACACGCAACTGTTGAAATCTCGTGCTATAGAGACGGGTGATGTTGAGGTGCAAATTCGATTAGGAGAAATGTATGCGATTGGCCACGAGGTTTCGCAGGACTATGAACAAGCGGGTCACTGGTATCGCCTGGCTGCGGATCAGGGAAGTACCAAGGCTCAATTGCGTTTGGCTGAAATGTATACCATGGGGCACGGCGTCTCTCAGGATCATGAAGAGGCTAGTCGTTGGTATCAGTTGGCGGCAAGCCAAGGCGATGCCTTGGCCCAATTGAGGCTTGGTCGAATGTATGATCAGAATAATGGCGCTCCTCAGGATTATCGAAAGGCGAGCCATTGGTATCATATGGCGGCCAATCAGGGAGATGCCCAAGCCCAAATGCGTCTAGGTGAAATGTTCGATTGGGGGCAATCAGTCCCTCAGAATTACCAGGAGGCCAGTCTTTGGTATCGGATGGCGGCCAATCAGGGAGATGCCCAAGCTCAAATGCGTCTAGGTGAAATGTTCGATTGGGGGCAAGGTGTCGCGCAAGATTATCAGGAAGCGAATAAATGGTACCTGCTGGCGGCTAAACAAGGAAATGTTCAAGCTCAAATGCGTCTAGGAAATATGTTGGAACAGGGCCAAGGTGTCACACGAGATCCTGTCGCTGCAATTCGTTGGTATCTTCGCGTAGCCGAGGAAGGTCACACTTTTGCTCAAGTCCAAGTGGCGAAGATGTATGCCGAGGGCCGTGGCGTGACGCAAAATTATGAAGAAGCTGCTCGATGGTATGAGCGAGCGGCTCATCTCGGAGACCCACTTGCACAAGTTCATATCGGAAGGATGTCTGAGCGTGGCAATGGGGTGACGCGGGATTATGCAGAAGCTAGTCGCTGGTATCAATTAGCCGCTAATCAAGGAGACGCACTGGCTCAAATGAATCTTGGAGAAATGTATCAAGCAGGTCGGGGGGTTCCTCAGGATTACATGATGGCCACTGAATGGTACGTTCGTTCAGCTGATCAGGGATATCATGAAGCTCAGTACAAGCTTGGGAGTCTTTATGCGTTACGGAATGATTATGTCCGTGCGCATAAATGGCTGAATCTGTGTGCTGCGAGCGGACACGAACCGGCTCAAACGAAGTTTATTGGCATTGCTTCAAAAATGAATCCTGAACAAATTGAAGAGGCACAGGAACTTGCTCGAAATTGGAATGTGACGAAACATCGCCAAGCAAGTTCAGAGGTTGGTGCTGCTGATTCCAAGGGTACTTCTACAAATGATTCTTAGGAAGGATCGTCTAAAATTCCTGGTTGAGATAAGCGAAGGAGTTTTTCTTTGTCTCACTATATTCTCTCGTATTGCGGTGACTGGTGCTGCTTCATTCATGGATTGTCGGAAAGTGGGAATGAAATAACGACACCTCCAATGAC
Source organism: Nitrospirales bacterium (assembly GCA_029261355.1). Classification (GTDB taxonomy): domain Bacteria; phylum Nitrospirota; class Nitrospiria; order Nitrospirales; family UBA8639; genus JAGQKC01. Next base: position 52,150 of record JAJDBM010000002.1, read on the forward strand.
ATCGTTGAGTTTATGATTTTGTTTTGGACTCAGAGGATGTGCGTTATGACAACTGACACATGAGTCCGAAATAGCCGTATCAGCGTAAATTGCCGTAAAATATCGGCGTCCGTTTTTTTGAACGACACCAGTGAAGGGTTTACTCGGATCTCCTGTGACGGCTTCTAGTCCTGTCCGCTCAAACCATGAGGCTGGGCGATTCTTTTCATAAATTGGCCATAGGCTCACCAGTCGATACTCTAGTCCACTTCCCTTGCTTTTTACACGTAACCCAGAAAGTGTGATCATTTGAGCAGGCAATGGAAGTGCTGTTTCTCTCTTCCAAGCTTCGTCAGCCTTTACCACATCATTTTCCTGCATTCGATTCACAACATGGGTGGTATAGATGGTTCGATCTGCTTCAAGGATGGCATGGAGAAATTCGGCCACCTGTTCTGCTGAGACGACTTCTTTTATCTGAGAATTCGGGGCTGCTAGCAAACTATTCACGGAGACCACACTTATCAGTAACACAAGAAATATTTTTGAATAGATAGTGAGACATCTCATACGAAACCCTCCCCTCGGCACATGATTATATAATGACATTATGAAAACAGCCTTCAGACCTAGATAATGGTGATCTCAATAGCAGAGGAGGCTGTGGCTTCTTTATAGGAGAATTCAGGGTGAAGTGCAATCTAGGAGGTTGCTGAGGTCGCTGTTGCGATTAGGATTGTAGTGAGTGAGAGTTGAGGGGGTGGGGCTGGGTCTTTGGTTATGTGAAGGTATTTTTCATGTTTTTTGATATAGATGAGGAGTTCTTGGTGGGGCTTTTGACTGAAGAACTTAGAAAGAGCGCTCTCTATTCAGATCATCTCAAGTTGTTTTTTGTGTAACTGAATCTGCTCGGTTGATCGGAGGCGTATTTTGAAAATGACCCGGCGGCTTTTTTCGTGATTGATCAGGTTGTTCGGCTCATATACCAAATCTTGTCGGCCGCGACCGGATGCGACCGTTAGCTCTTGAAAACATTGGTATGCGTCAGGTTTTTGGGCTTGTATGACCTCAAGACCTTTGACCATGACCGATAATGAACGTGCTTGGCTAAGGTGAAGATTATAGACATCACTGCCGCGATCATCCGTGTGGCCTTGAATAGCAAGGGAGTCGATCGTCGTCCGTAAAGGCCCACAGATTGTTGCGGCATAGAATGGCATAGCTTCTTCTAAGAAACGATGGGCCTGTGGAGATAATGTACTCTTATCCGATTCGAATGTTAGCACGTTGTTAGGAACGATGATCATGAGAGTGAGAGGGTCCTGTGGATCCGCGTCGAGCGAAAGTCCTAGGCCTCCGAGGTGTGTACGCAAAGCTGTCTGTACATCATCTTTATGTTCTTGCAATTGCGACTGGGCTTCAGATGTCGTTTGGGTGAAGAAGGCAGCGAATAACAAGATGAACATCATTGCTAGTGAAGTCATGAGATCGATGATGCCATTTGAGGCATTGGACGTAGAGGTATCGTGACTCATGGTGTCTTTCATCCCGTTTTTCGTTTGGTGGAAAAACGAGGCCATTTTGGCCAGGATCTTGTTTTTCTTGGATGGATTGTGGCGAATGGATTCATCACATCGGAAGAATTTTCCCACAAAAACGGTCGCTGTTTAAAAGGTGATGCATTTGGTGTCGGTTCCGTGGGTTTATCTTGTAGCACTTTGGCGAGATCGTGAATGGTATCCGTGAGTTCGCGCAGCGGTGTCTGGAGTTCTTCTCTGATCATGTGGGGAAGCTCTGATATCGTTTGGCATGTTTCCGCATGTTGATCTTCGTGAAGTCTTGTCAATGATTGAACGACCGAGGTGAGGTTAGCCAGGGGGGCGGCTAGTCCTTTCATTTCCGCACCATTCCTAATGTTACGTGGTGTCATTGTGACAGGCTCATTATGATGTCGGCTCGCGATGTGTTCCAACATCTGTTCAATTGTTTTTCTGGGAAAAAGTTGATCAAGGAGTCTGAGGAAGGAGTAATGAGTATGCATGAGGTCTGCCATCAGAGGTTTTTCGAAAAATGTAAACATGTTGGCTGCAATGAGCCCAACAATTGAGGTCAAGAATTTTCCAGCTAGTCCGTTGATGAGTCCTTGAATGCCGACGATTTCATTCCCTTCGGCATGTAGCTTCCCGAGGCCAATAAATAACGCGACAAAGGTCAACAACAAGCCAATGCTTGTGAGCAATGAAGGAAATTGGCGATAAAATGCCACATTCACCTGATTGGCCAACGTGGTTTCTTGTGTAAATATCTCTTCTGCTCGCTTCGTACTAAAAATGCGTGCTTCCATGAACCACGGCACGTGTTCTAGGATCAGCGTCATTCGATATTGAAGCCATAGTGTATGCAGCATCGGGATTTTTCCCATCTCACCGTCGAGTTTCTCCAAGTCATCAGTGTCAATACGAATGTTTGATGAAGCATGGCGTTTGTCTTGGAGGGTCGCCCCTTTTTCAGAGTCATGCATGAAGCGCTCTTGGTCGATGTCTCCACGCTCGCTAATGAGTGTTCGTAATATTGGACTGATTCGTTCAATGCTGTGTCGAACGAATGACACTTCTTTTCGAAATTTGGCAATGTGCCACAGAAAAAAGAGCAGAATTCCCAATGAGCCTAGCCAGCTCAGCATGGGACTCGAAGGTCCTCCAAGGAAGGATACGTCGCGGCTCAAAAACTCAAACAGTCCGACATTATTCGTCATGAGGTCATCAATCTATTTGGATATCTAGTCGTCATGATCAGGTTACATGTGCGTGCCACGTCCTATTCACTTGTGGCCTAGGCGTAACATTGCTTAACGTTATGATTGTGTAAGCACTTGTACTTTCTCAAGTATTGTGCCGCGTTCTAACCTACTGAAACCTCAAGGAAAATAATTGAATCGCATAAGTCCGAGAATTGGATTCCTTGATTTGGTAGGCAAAGAATGCCGTCTAGTGGGCAACGAGAGCGATGTGCAAATGCCAATGACTGATTGTTAGCAAAAAGAAAATTTGACGAGGGGTTCATATACATGGAGCTGTTGAGCGCTGGAAAATTCGTATTGAAGATACTCCCCCCTAGCGACATGCTATGTTAGGATGCGCGCTTGGTCTTCCTTACTTGTAGGCGGTTCTATTGGAAATCTATTTCATATGAAAAATTTATACCTCGTTCGCCATGCAGAAGCTGTGAGACAACATGCGAGCCAACGGGATTATGATCGTCCCTTACATGAATCTGGGAAAGAAGATGCCCGGCATATGGTTCAGCAATTGAGTCGATGTCCTAATCCAATGGGTTTGGTCTCAAGCCCTGCTATTCGAGCTAAGGAGACTGCGACGATTTTTGCGACGGCATTGGCTTTCCCGATATCAAACATGAAAGTTGATGAAAGAATTTATGAGGCTGAAGTTGAGGACTTGCTGTCAGTTATTGGTGGGGTGGATAACAATGTCTCATGTCTGATGCTTGTTGGGCACAATCCTGGACTGAGCCAACTCGTCAACGATTTGGTTCACAGTGACATCGGGAATATGCCGACGTGTAGTCTGGCTGTCTTGCACCTTTCATCAGATTCATGGTCTGACATTGGTATTGCTAAGGCAGAGTTGCAGGATTTTAACTATCCAGGGAAAGCAGGGGGATAACTGAATTTGTCTCGTTTTCGTAGACACTCCCCCTAGGATTGCCATCTACCGCTCATACGCTGCTGGGCTCATATTTTCCAAGTGTTGATGGCGCCTCGCCCGATGACCAAACATCTCAAAATAATCGAAGATTTCTGTTCGCGCCGCTTCACGAGTTTTGAAAATATGGCGGTGTATTTTCTCCTTCTTCAGACTACCAAAGAAGGACTAGACTGAATTTCTCCTTCAGCTTCAGCTTCAGCTTCTCGTGCTGGCCCTCTTTGAGTTCGGCCTCATAGCTGTCGGTGGCGGTGGGACTATACGCTTTCACCCATTTGTACAGGCTTTGGACCGAAATTCCTAAGCGCTTGGCGACATTGGCGACGGTGTCCCCTCGCTCGATCTCCTATTTGACTGCTTTTTCTTTGAATTCATCCGCCAAGCGCCCTGTTGTCGTGCCTTCCCATCCCATCCCATCCCATCCCATGCTTTAAATTAAAAAGGAAATTCAGTGCGGCAATGGGGATTGGCCTGGAGATAATTCTTGAATAGTGGATGGAGTTTTAGGGCAGATGATCACGCTCTCGTTTTTTCATCATGAGAATTTCAGCAAAAGCTATACCTTAGATTATTGTTGGTAATTTCTTGAAGTGTGAAGTATGGAGGTGCATCATAGCCTAATGATTGATATGTCAATTGATGGCTGAGTTTTTGTAGTGAAATGCCAGGATGATCTTCTTTTGTATGCGATAGGTGATAGTGGGAATTGGCTGACTGGTAGGTGGCTTAGCTGGGGTGCCATGTGATCTGCTGATCGAGACGTTTCTCGAGGGCTTGTTGTAAGGCCTGAGCGAGTTCATGCAGGTGATAGGGCTTACTCAGAAAAACTGATATTCCGAGAGCTAGTGCTTGTTCCTCATCCATGATATGGCTGTATCCGGTACAGAGTATAAGTGGGATTGATGGGCGGACGCTTAAAATCTCTTTTGCTAATTCAGCTCCTGTATATTCTGGCATGGTCTGATCCGTGATTACGGCATCAAACTTGTGTGGGGCTTGACGAAACGCTTTCTGTGCTTCATGGGCATTTGTGTAAGCCAGGACTTGATAGCCAAGTGTTTTGAGCATCGCTTTTGCTGACTCGACGATTGAGGTTTCATCGTCAACAAACATGATGGTACCTTGGCCGTGCGGGATATCGGGAATATTGACCTGCGGTTCCTTAACAAGTTCACCTGTTCTTGGTAAATACACATCAAAGGTTGTTCCAGACCCTACTGTACTGTGAACGGAAATGACTCCCCCGTGATCGGTGACAATTCCGTGGGTCACTGAGAGACCCATTCCAGTCCCTTCACCCACTTTCTTTGTAGTAAAAAAAGGATCAAAAATACGGGAGATGACTTCTTGGGGAATACCTTGCCCGGAATCCTTCATCGTCAGACGTACGTAACGACCACAAGCGAGGCCTGCAGGATGACTGGGTTTTGTTTGCTCAATAGAGACTTCTTGCAAGGTGACGTCTAGCAGCCCACTCTTGCCCCGCATTGCATATTCAGCGTTGGTTCCCAGGTTCATGACTACTTGGTGAATGTGAGTTGCATCTGCAAATACGGCTCCGGCGGATGCTTCCAAGTTCTGGTGAACGGCAATAGTCGAGGGCAGCGAGGCCCGAAGGAGCTGAAGAGCTTCTTCTACAATTGACTGGACTCGAATCGGTTGTTTGCCAGTATCCCCTTGACGACTAAACGCTAAGATTTGTCCAATGAGGTTCTTGGCTCGTTCTCCGGCCAGTAGAACTTCTTCAAGATATGAAACACTCGCTTTTGGATCCTTGGCTTTGAGTATCGCCATTTCAGTAAACCCAATGAGGGCGGATAAAATATTGTTGAAATCGTGGGCGATACCACCAGCTAAAGTCCCAATTGATTCCAGTTTTTGCATTTGTCGACGTTCATCTTCTCGATGTCGAAGGTGTGCTTCGGTTTGCTTACGGTCTGTGATATCGAGAGCATAGACATTCATATAATTGCCATCCTCGGTTACAGAAAATGTGAGGGAATAGCAACGGTTGCACGTGATGATTTCTTGCGCTGCAATTTTCTTGTGCGTAAACACTTTCTGAATGAGGCGGTCCCATGGCGATGGCTGTTGAGGGTCTTTCTCAGATTCAAGGGCTGCGAGCAGTGGAGCGGCAGCTTTGTTGCGGTAGGTGATGGTGCCATCCCGTAAAACCCGGAGGACTGGGTTCGGATTTTCTTCAGGAAATTTTGCCAAAATTTCTACTTTTTTCTGAGTTTGTGTCCGATCAATGAACTGTCCAATTTGACTGCCAACACTTCCCATTTGCTGTAGAAGGTCAGCATCGGGTTCATGAATACGGAAACTAAAAAATTCCATTACTCCATAAATTTCATTCCCAAGTTGAATTGGGAAGGCAAACGCCGCGTGGAGATTTTCCTTGGCAGCCATCTTAGCCCGAGGGAAGTTGGTATCTAGGACTACATCAGGAATCCAGGCGGCTTTAGAGGTACTCCAGACGCGTCCAGGTAACCCTTGTCCTTTGATAAGAGTTGTCCTCTTTGTTAGGTCGACGAATTCAGCGAATTGGTCGGGCGCATGACACCAAACTTGGACACTTTGAAGACATGTTCCTTGAGGAACGACTTGCCATAATACACCGACTTGCCAACCTAAACTTTCACAGACAGCTCGAAGGATTTTTGTTGCTCCTTGTTCTATCGTGACATGGGTCGCAAGGATACGAGAGACTTCGTATTGAGCTCGTAAACGTTGTTCTGCCATCTTTTCTATTGTCTGGTCATGGATGAGGCCAATGAAAAGCCGACGATTTGAATGAGTAATTTCTGTGATCGAAAGAGACAAGGGAAAGGTCGTGCCATCTCGTCGTCGGGCGGTGACTTCTAATTGAGAGTCGAGTTCCTGGGGTGATGATCTTAGGCGTGATGCATCGAAAAGCTGTTGGAGGCATTCGTTGTCTGAGGTGGATAGTAACGTGTTGAGTTTCTTTCCAATTATCTTATGTGCTGGACAGAAAAATATCCGTTCTGCTGACGCATTACATGTTTCGATTGTGCCAGATTCATCAGCGGTGACAATGCCTTCCCCTGCATGGGCAATGATGGCACGGGTATAGGCTTCACTTTCTTCGAGTTGTTTAATGAGGGGATGGCTAATTCTGAAGAGTAAAAATCCTCCAAGTCCGATGATTGTAAGCCCAACGATACCAGTGATGATCCCAGCATGGAGGAATGGCGAGCGAATTTCTTTAAGGTCGATTTTTGAAACGAGTCCCAGTTTCAGTAAGCCAATTGGTTCGTAGGCGGCTAAAACTGTTTCCCCACGATAATCAGGTCCTACAATTGTTCCGGATTTTCCTGAAAGGGCTAGGTGCATTGCTTCGGCCAACTTCGCTGAAAGAAGAGTTGGCTCGGGCGGTTTTAGTGTCGAATGTCGATGAGACAAAATCCAAACAATCTTATTTCCCGTAAGACGTGCTAAGGTCATTTCCCCCGTCTCACCAAACCCTTTATTGTATTTGTGGGAATCAATTATTTGGCTGAGTGTGGCGGCAGCCGAACCATCAGGATGATCTTGTCTACTGTACTGTTGATCAAAGCGTGCGACAGCTTCCATCAGGCGAGCTTGGGTGTGCGTTATTTCTGCAAGGCGAAGTCGTTCTTCATCAAACGCCGCATGATATAACAAGATGATAGCGACACCAGCGGTAGCGAGGCACGCCAGTGTCATGATGATCAGGACAACAAAGACGCGATTGCGGGCAGTCCAATTCATAATATTTCAATGTCTGCGGTCTTGGGGGGGACGATTGTTACGGGGCTGAGCCGACATCCTATGAACAACAAGGACTATCAGGTCTATTCTAAAATGCCCATTCGGTTTTGAGGCTTTCGCATGGCCATTTGTCACAGGGAGAAGAGTCAGTCTATGAAAAATTGTCTCTATTTGCAAATTATGTAATTGGGGGGCAAGATCGACTGAAGACCTGCAAATTTGCTAGATAGACTTATACCTAAGTTGGTGTTGTTCATGAGTACGTACTCTCAACCTAATTATTCAAAGACGGCAAGGCAGGGTCTGTGAAAAAACTCGAAAGTGAATGGTGTAAAGGAAAATCAAGAAAATGATACCAAGCGATCATTCAGTCAATGTGACGATGAATTTGTGTCATTTGGGGGCTAGAGGGTTGACCTACTAACCAGTCATTTTTTCTCCTTATGGTATACTAAGTATCGAAGAAATAGGTGGGGGCCTCTCAATTCTCCATGAAACTCTGTAGTATTTGGAGGTAAGTTATGCTAAGCGGAGTAGCTCTATTTTTCTCCTCGATCATGAAATATATGAAACCATATTTTCTCAATTCTACGTGGTATGTTTCATTTCGATTCTCCATGTTTCAATTGAGCATGTTTGCATTATTGATGACTCCGTTCCTTGTTGGCGTTTCAATGTCTAGTCTAGTCTTCGCTATGGAACAAGAACACGAGCAAGAAGAGAGCATCGCAAGGAAGGCGGGGGCCGCTTGGACCGATGGTGCAACGATCACAGCACTCGATATTCTTGAAAAAGGGATTCAAGCTCATCCTCAGGCACTGTCACTTCAAAAGTTACGTGGGGATGTGTTGGCAACCTTCCGACGTGATCAAGCGGCTCTCGAAGTCTATGAGGCCATACTCAAAAAGACCCCAGAGATGTTGGATGTGCAGTGGGCGAAGTGGAGTGTTTTGCTTCGTTCTGGACAAGGAGGGGATGCGGTTTCTGAGTTACAACGAATTTCAGAACATGATGCTAGTAACCCATTGGTTGCATTGAGGGTGGCGCAAGAACTTCGAAAACTTGATCGTTTGGAAGAATCAGTGAATTGGTATCAGAAGGCGGTACAGTTAGTTCCAGATTTACCTGGCTGGAGATTAGCAATGGCCCGGGCGCGTTTTGATATCTTGGATGGTCGGGGTGCACGCGACGAAGTCAAACATGTTTTAACGATGGTTTCTCCTGGCTCACCAGAGGAGATCGTCGCTAAAGGTTTGTTGTCTGTGGTGTACGGGGCGACGAAAGAGCGGGGCCGTCGCTATCAGCCAATTTTTAGTCCAGAAGGAACGGCCGCTGAACGGAAAGAATGGGCTTCCATCCGTCCCGAGGCCTGGAGATTATTTGATGCCGGCCGATATCAGGAAGCTGAACCCATATTGCGGAAAGTTCTTTCCCTAAAGCCCAGTGACCATGGAGCGAATCATGATCTAGGGGTGACACTTATGGAACTAGGTCGGTACGAAGAGGCTATTCCCTTTTTGGAAAAAGTGCTGACGGTCACGGTAAAGGATGAAGAGCTTGCGGATACATTTTTTCGGATAGCGCAATCACTTGTTGCGTTGGAACGCTGGTCTGAGGCATTAGATCATTTTGAAATACTCTATGAAGCGGCGGTTGAATTTGAACTAAGTACCCAAGATGTCCCGGTCATGCCAGGGATTCGAATATTGAGTAAGGAAAAGTTGGAAGAATGGCTAGAAAAGGTTCGTCCGCACGTTCCCGATGCGGTGCGTCCGAAGGTTGATGAGGCCAATGAAAATATTCCGCCAATTGATCCATCAAGCCCGGCTGCCCTTGATATTGATGAGAGGTATGAAAAAGCTGCAGGTAAGAAACTCACACCAGAAGATCCTATGGATAGAAGGGCTTCTCTCATGGGGAGAGACGCTGACTTTAGTCTCTTTCGATTCCTCATCTCGGCGAGCCGAGTCATGCGTGATAATTTCCCTGGTGGGACGCATGAATATATCCCCATTGATCCAGGGGATACGTTTCCGTCAACACAGGATGAGATTTACATGGTTTTTGGTCTTGTCACGGCCTCGTTTAATGATGTTCCACTCACGGCTGAATGCTTTCGTGAAACTACGAAGATTACAAGAGAACAAACCGCCGTCGCAGAAGATCAAGTGATTATGGCGATGAATGAGCAGTCTGGCTATTTTGTCTTATCTCGACCGAAAGAAGGATGGACTCCAGGCCTGTACCGTTGTGGTTTGTTTGTGGGAGAAGAAGTGTCCGCGTATACTCATGCAGACGAGGTCAGATTTCGAATTATAAAACCAACCATTTCGTCGTAATCCCTCACTCATCCAGTTGGACGTATCTGCAATGAGTCTGTCGTGGTAAGACTCTTTCATGTCTTGCTTTTAAACGGACTATTCACGTATGGATTGAATGGAGGTGTTCTATTCAATCTATGAAGCTCAAGAAGTCATCTAAAAAACCTCTCGATACACTCGTGAAGCTTGGTTTGGGTCTATTTATCGGAGGGTTTATCATGATTGGTACTGGCATGTTCTTGTCACGACCTGACAGGACCATTCCGGCTTATAGTATTGGTGCGCAAGAAGGATCGACGGTGGCTATTCATACTCCATCCTGGACGAGTGATCCAAAAATTCGCACCCTTCTCCAACGGCTTCGTGATGTTGGACAGCTTACGCGTAACTTTAGTCATATGAAAATCAGGCCCACAACCCCTGATGACCCACAAGGCCGGTATCAACGAATGACGGTCTATGTGTTTTCGGATCATGAGTGGGCTGAGCCGGAGAAGCTCCATCGTTACCTCAAGGAGTCAAATGATAGTGAGGATGAACAGTTTAAAAAAGCATTTGAATCAACGGTACGAGGAGGATTGTTACTTAATCTTGAGGGGGTGGCCGGGTGGATCGGTCCTGTAGGCGGACAACGAGTCGGACAAGCCAATAGTGAAATTGATTGGGTTTTTCAAGAGAAATCCCTTGTCACTCGTGAGGTGGTGATGGACTAAGGTCGATGAGGCCCAGGCATTTGTTTCCCCAGCGTGAGCCCTTTGGCAATAAGGTCAACAAGAGCGGTACGAAGCTCTGGTTTTTTGATATTCGTAGTCCAGCTACTGGCTAATTCAACGGCTGATGCCATTGGAACCACTCTGTAACTTGACCCATGAGGGTCTACCTTTGCGGATGATGATGTTGGTCGAACATCTCCAATGCGTAATACAATATCTGTGATCTGCACTTCTCGGGAGAATGTGTTGACGTTTTCCAAAATTGTGGGTTTCAAGAATACTAATTGCTGAAGCCATCCAGAATTTTCGGCTAAGAGAAATAATTTTCGAAATTTAATGGAATCCGGTCGAGTATGTGAGGCGAGGCTGCTTCCAACAATATTAGGCCATGCCCGATCAAGGTGTGATTCCAAAAGCCTGACATCAAACCCATAGGACTTCGCCACGTAGTTGATGAGTGATTTGGTAGAAGAAAATGAAGTCATAGCCCTACTACTATGGGATGAAAAGGTATAGAATCGGAGCTGAATACCTTTTGAAATTTGGGCTACTCATGTTTAGTGTCGCTTTCATCTTGATTGTTGGTGTTTAGGTTATGGCATTGGCGAGTTGCATGTGTCCAAGAGACTAGATTGTATCAGATCACAGATTGAAAGTGAGAGAGTGACCGTACATTTTTTCTCCTGTGCGTGAACCCTAGAGGAATGGTAAACGTTGTATGACGAAGGCACCTGCTGAAAGCATTGTTGGGACGAATCGTAAGGCGTTTCACGATTATGCCATTGAACAAAAGTTTGAAGCCGGCATCGTCCTCGTGGGTACCGAAGTCAAATCACTTCGCGAAGGGAAGGTGAATCTTCGCGAGAGTTATGCCTCAGTTGATTCAGGGCAGGTGACTCTTCACCAGTGCCATATCGGGGGCTATAGCCATGGCAATCAAATGAATCATGAGCCCATACGACCACGGAGGCTCTTGCTTCATCACAAAGAAATACAGAAGTTGCTTGGAAAAGTGCAGCAAGCTGGTTTGACGCTTATCCCGCTTCGTATTTATTTTAATCATCGAGGACTCGCTAAAGTAGAAATTGCCCTGGCTCGTGGGAAAAAGAACTATGACCGAAGGGAGACAGTGAAAAAACGAGAAGCAGGTCGAGAAATTGAACGAGCGATGAAATCCTCGAGGAATTGAGTCTATTATTGGCGCTTGGTCACGGCAACGTGAACTGTAATCCGGAGAGGAAAAGACAGAAAGCTGTTTCTATCATCAACAGCGGTAGAGCAGACACTTTTATTGTCTTGGCAATTGATTATGAAAATTCAGTCTGCTGAGTTTGTGACAAGTTGCGTGAATGGAGAACAATATCCGAAGGGGCAATTGTCTGAAATTGCATTATTAGGACGTTCAAATGTTGGGAAATCTTCTGCATTAAATTCCTTGTTTAACCGAAAAACGTTGGCCAAGGTTGGGAAGACACCTGGAAAAACGCAGATGATAAATTTTTTCCGTGTTGCGTTATCAGACACAGGGATCGAGCCATTTCATGTGGTAGATCTACCGGGATATGGATATGCCAAAGTTCCAGAAGCCGTTCGAAAGCAATGGAGACCCATGGTCGAACATTATTTGACGAAGCGAGACACGTTACGTGGTGTGGTGGTGTTTATTGACATACGGCGAACAGAGCAGATTGACAAGGACCTCGTCGAGTGGTTGCGGGTCCTTCAACTTCCCAAAGTCATTGTCGTGACAAAAGCGGATAAGGTGGTTTCTAGCAAACGGAAAGAGGCGCTTCTGAGGACGCGTCAGGAGCTTTCGTTATCTCAAGACACTGAGGTGTTGCTCTATTCCTCCCACACCCATGAGGGTCGACCAGAGGTGGCCCGAGCACTTAAAAATTTGCTAACGGAGAAAACTTGATTTCAATAAACGCCTTTTTCTTGAGATCAGCAATCCAATGCTGGAATACCTGTTCGGAACGTTCCTTAAAAAGCTTGGTTTTTATCTGATCTTCTACTTCTTCAAGTGGTTTTGGTGTTTGGGGTGTTCGTTCGTCGAGGGCAATGATATGAAAGCCTAAGGCCGTTTCAATGGGCTCGCTGATCTCATTGGGCTTCATTGTCAGAAGTGCTTCAGCAATAGGAATGTGCAATTCATCATGTTGCACGGTTCCTAGTTCTCCTCCATCTGCTGCTTCAGGTCCTGACGAATATTGTAACGCGAGTTCCCGGAAGCTCTCTCCAGATTGAAGCCGTCGAGATATCGACCTGGCTTGTGATTGTTTATGAATGCGTTCCTCTTCCGAATCTCCCATTAATAAAATTTGTCGTAATCGATAGGTATGGGAAACCATAAAAAGCTGTTGGTGCTCTCTATAATACTTGGAAATTTCCATATCTGAAATGGTCACGATTCGACGGACTTCAAATGCACGAATTTTTTGGAGAAGAATTCTTTTTCGCAGGTGTTCTGTCGTTTTGGCTTCGTCATCAGACGTATCGGCTGCTTTAGTAGAGGATTGTTGACGTGCCGTAACCAATTCTTCGTCGGTCACTGAAAATCCTTTGGCTTCGGCCTCTTGGAGTTGAAGCCGTTCCTCAATCAGCCTATTTAAGACCTGAAAGTCCTTGGCCGCCATCCGCCGTTTGAGAGATTTGCCAGCATATCTGGCTTTCAGCCGAATGTGCTCGTCTCGAACCTCTTCTTGTAATTCAGAAAAGGTGATGACGTCTTTATTGATGATGGCGAGAATTCGGTCTGTATAGGCATGAATCTCTGTCGCCGGTGATAAAATCATGAAATATAATATGAATGTCGGAATTAATAGTCGAAAAGCCATGATCACATCTGTCCTTTAGGTCAATCCTGTTTCGCGTCTGGGCTTACTTCTTCGTGTGTCCGAGCATAGCGATTGAGACCTTGCAAGATCGTGTTGAGTTCTGGGTAGAGCACCTCCCATTCTTCTGAGGGCATTTCTCGTTGAAATGACAGAGGCGAGAGGAACTGAAGCGCATTTTTGCAACGATCCATGAGCCATTGTACGCCTTCTTCTGGGAGTTTCGCTTGTTCATGAAATGCAATAATGATCGTGTTGCCCTGAATTTCTACGGATTCCAGTTTCAAGGTTTTGGCGAGAAGCTTCACTTGCATCACTTCATAGAGTCGTTCTACTGGAGCAGGGAGCGGGCCATAGCGATCTTGTGTTTCACCGTGAAGGAGGGCTAGGTCTCCTATCTGCTCGCTGCCAGACAGTCGTTTGTAGAGACTTAACCGTTGGTGTGTGTCTTCCACGTAGTCTTCTGGGATAAAGGCCGACACATGGAGGTAGAGGGTGGGTTCTGGGATGACCTCGACAACCTGGCCTCTCAGCTGCTGCACGGCTTGTTCGACCATATGTAAATAGAGATCGAGTCCGATTACGGCGATGTTTCCTGACTGTTGTTTTCCTAACAGATTTCCAGCGCCGCGAATTTCCATATCGGCTGCAGCAATTCTAAATCCAGAGCCCAGTTCAGTAAATTCTTGAATGGCATTCAGCCGTTTTTGAGCATCTGTACTCAGCGTCTCTTCGTTGGGGACAAAGAAATAGGCATGAGCTTGCTGGCCTCCCCGTCCTACACGACCGCGGAGTTGATACAGTTGGGCGAGTCCAAATAAATCTGCTCGATCAATGAGGATCGTATTGGCATTGGGAATATCCAGGCCAGATTGAATGATGGCCGTTGCGATCAAGATGTCAGCTTCATGGTGAAAGAATTTGAGCATGACACTTTCGAGTAGGCGTTCATTCATTTGTCCATGGGCAATGACCACTCGGGCTTCGGGAAGGAGGCTTTGCAGCCAGGTCCCCGTCCGTTCCATGGTTTCAATCCGATTATGAAGATAAAATACCTGCCCGCCTCGTCCGAGTTCCCGGTGAATGGCTTCCCGAATGACGGTTCCATCAAAACGAAGAACCTGTGTTTGAATGGCTAGGCGACCAGCGGGTGGACTTTCAATCACGGAAAGATCTCGAACGCCGGAGAGAGCCATTTGAAGAGTTCGTGGAATAGGCGTGGCAGATAACGTTAAGACATCAACTTGGTTGCGAAGTTGCTTGAGTCGTTCTTTGTGGCGAACTCCAAACCATTGTTCCTCATCGGTAATGACAATCCCCAAATTTTTAAATTCCACGCTTTTGGTTAACAGGCGATGAGTCCCAATAATAATGTCCAATGTGCCTGAGGCGAGGTCTTGAAGCACGGCTTTACATTCACCGGCACTTTGAAACCGAGTCAACAAGCCCACGCGTACAGGAAACGCGGCAAAACGTAACGAAAATGTTTCAAAATGTTGTTGCGCTAACAAGGTGGTGGGAACGAGCACAGCCACTTGTCGACTACTCTGTACCGCTTTAAAGGCGGCACGCATGGCCACTTCTGTCTTGCCATACCCCACATCCCCACAGACGAGCCGGTCCATGGGTTTAGGTGACTCCATATCCCGATAGATGTCTTCAATGGCTTTTAGCTGTCCCGGGGTTTCTTCATAATCAAAGGCGGCTTCGAATTCATGAGTAAGCATCATATCGGGGGAATAGGCTGTTCGACGAGCGACTTCACGATTGGCATACAGCTCAACAAGTTCTTCGGCCATGTCTTCAATGCTCTTTTTGACCTTGGCTTTTGCCCGTGCCCAACTGGTCCCACCTAGCTTATCTAATTTGGGTGAGCGTTGATCGACTCCGTGGTAGGGTTGAATTTCCGATAGGCGTTCAAGTGGGACATAGAGTGTGTCCGTACCTGCAAATTGCAGTAACAGATAGTCACTTTCAAAGTCTTGGACTGAAAGACGCCGTAATCCTTGATAGCGACTAATTCCATGGTGGACATGAACGACGAGGTCGCCTTCCTTAAGTTCATCAAGAGATGAGAGGAATTTGGCCGTGTGAGTTTTCGGTTGTGGACGATGGCGTACCCCTTTTCCGAAGAGTTCCTCTTCGGTAATGAACGCAACCCGTCCTTCATGTGAAATGAGTCCTGACGATAGGTCTCCTTGCACACAATAAAACGGAAATCGTTCATCAGGATTATGCGTGTCATTTAGGGATGGATCCCATGAAGCGGCAGGGAATTCCTGTTCTGATAGTAACCCTAACAGTCGTTCAACCTGACCTGCGCTCCGAGCGATAAGAAAGACGGGTCCTTGGGCACGAAGTTTATCAAGTTTATCCAAATTTTCCTTCACTGGGACTCCACGAAGCCCAAGTCCTAGACTCTGAGCTGATTGGGCTGGAAGCGGGACCAGATGTTGCCAATCTTCTGATTGAGCGGGAGTCACGGCATCAATTCCGATGGTGGGCCATGCTTTGATTTGAGCGAGAATATCCTCATACACATGATAGAGGCGATCAGGTTCTGGATAGGGTAGTTTATCTGAGGCCAGGGATGAAGACGTATCTTGTTGGCCCCAGATCTCTAAAATTTCGTTCCAACATGTTGAGGCTGCATTTTGAAGGGATTGCGGATAATGCAGGGCGACATGTGGAGATTCTTGAAAATAATCGGCGACAGATTCCATTTTTCCGTAGAGGTTGGGGGCATACCATTCGGCATCGGAGGATAGGGGCTTGCCGGCTCCTTGTATGTCATCTTCCGTTCCGAGGTACTCACGGACAGGGAGAACCCATGCTTCAGAGAGTGGTTGAATAGATTCCTGAGTTGATGGATCAAATAACCGAAGGGATTCAATCGTATCGCCCAAAAACTCAACACGGAGTGGATTGTCAAAGGCTGTCGAAAAGATATCCATGATGCCCCCTCGAATACTGAACTCTCCAGGGATTTCTACTATGGATACTCGACGATAGCCGAGCCGTAAGAGCTTCTGTATGAGAGGCTCATGTTCATAGATTTTACCAAGTTGCAAGGGGATTCTCGCATTCGCAAAAATGTCTTGTGGCAGGATTTTTTGTAGCATGGCTAAGACGGAAGTCACGAGAATCGTTGGCTTGCCCGTGGTGAGTCGATGCAATGCGCGAGCTCGTTCGGCAATGACATCAGTTGGTGGAAGTGAAGATTGATAAGGCAGGCTGGCCCATTGTGGGAGATGAACCAAATGTTCAAGTGGCATTCCGAATACCGAATGGTAAAATTGGAGATCTTGAAACAATTGAGTGGCATTCGCTTCAGATTCGGTGAGGAGCAACCAGGATTGCGCAATGTTCTGTTCCTTGGGCGCTGTTCGGGTAGACCCTGAGGTGCTGTTTCGACCCTGCTGAAATAAGACCTGTAACGCAAGAGCATGTGAAGAGGGAACCGAACCGGTCAAGCACGTATGACCTTGCGACTGACTGAGAACTTCCAGAGTGGGGCTAAGAATGTCTCGAAGCGGGGTGAGAAAAGATGTCGCGAGTTTCATGTGCGCTCAGGAGTCTCCTGTTGGGAGCTCACCTAAGGTATGCTCAGAAACGAAAGACGAATGAACGTGTAGGATTCGTTCGACAATTCGGGTTGTTGAAATGTTTGGAACCAATGGGATGGAATGAACCGAACCGCCTTGGGCTTCAACCATGTCCCGACCAATGATGTGTTCCGGTGACCAGTCTCCACCTTTTACTAATACTTGGGGCCGGAGAGCCTGAATGACGGTAAGCGGATCTGGCTCATCAAAAATGGTGATGAAGTCTACGCAGGCCAAAGCGGCAAGTACCTCAGCTCGCTCTTGTTCATTCACAATAGGACGCTCTTTTCCTTTTTCCAGGCTGCGCACCGAACGATCACTGTTGAGTCCAATAATGAGAAGGTCGCCTAATTGACGGGCTTGTTCAAGGTATCGGATATGTCCCACATGCAGCAGGTCAAAGCATCCATTCGTAAAGACACTGTGTTTCCCTGCTTGTCGCTGCGCCTCTACGATTGAGACTAATCTCTCTAATGATTGAATTTTAAGCTGCATCATGCTCCAAATTATGCGATAACCCTATGATACCTCCTCGATTTCTGAAATCCTAGGAGTAAAAAGGGTTTCCTTGATGAATATTGCGATTGCTTCGTGCGTGAATTCAGGTGAATGCATATCATCATTGTTACGTGTGTAGTTTGAGGGGATAATTTTAATGACGTCTCGGTCCTCCCGATTTCCTATACTGAAGCATACTTGTGTCAAATAATCAGATCATGAACCTTCAGAAAGCTCGATTAGGCCTGATTGTTGGACCAGTGCTCGCTCTCGCCTTTTACGTTTTATTGCCAGCTTCAATAGATGAGTCTGCTCGCACCTTAGCAGCGATTTTAATATGGGTCGTGACGTATTGGATTACGGAACCCATTCCGCTTCCTGTGACAGCCTTACTTGGGTCAGGCCTTTGTGTCTTGACTGGTCTGGGAAGCATGAAGACTGTGTTTTCGGCTTACGCACATCCTATTATTTTCCTATTTATAGGAAGCTTTTTTCTAGCCGAAGCTTTGGTTGTGCATGGACTTGATAAACGGTTCGGCCTTTGGATTCTTTCTCATCGGTTGGTGGGAGCCCATCCCGTTCGTGTTTTTATCGCCATGGGTGGAACTGCAGCCATTTTGTCTATGGGGATTAGTAATACCGCTGCCACGGCCCTGATGCTGCCAATTGCCTTGGGGGTCTTGACGACGATGCGCGGTGCGGGGGGGCAACCAACTGGATATGAGACAGGTCTTCTCCTATTTCTGGCTTATGGGGCTGGGGTTGGAGGAGTTGCCACGATTATCGGTACTCCTCCAAATTTAATTGGCGTTGGCCTCCTTGCCGAACAAACCAATATCTCTATTTCTTTTTTCACATGGATGGCCATAGGGATTCCGTTGGCTCTTGTTATGTTGGTTGTGACGAGTGTGGTACTTCTTCGACTTCACCCGCCTCCTGCCAGCATACCCAATTTTTCTGCTACATTGAAATTGGAACATACGAGTCTCGGAAAATGGTCGATCGGCGAACGTCATGCATGCTTGGGGTTTGGTCTTGCGGTGTGTTTATGGGTGGTTCCGGGACTGCTTTCTGCCTGGTTTGGTTCAGATCATGTCCTCGTATCCTGGTTGGCGCTCCATCTACCCAAGGAACTTGTTCCAATTTTCATGGCCGGTCTCTTATTTCTTCTTCCTGTTGATTTTTCTCGAGGTATTTTTACCCTTTCGTGGAAGCAAGCTGTGAACATTAATTGGGGTACGATACTCTTATTTGGTGGGGGAATTGCTTTTGGCCATCTCATGGTGGAAACCAAGTTAGCGCACTTGATTGGCGAAGGACTGGTTGGATTTTTTGGTGTTCAATCGCTATGGGGAATCACTGCTATGGCTATCGTGACGGCCATCGTGCTGACTGAACTCGCTTCAAATACCGCTGCAGCCAGTATGTTGGTGCCGGTAGTGATTGCCATTGCACTTGCTGCTGGCATTTCCCCGATTCCGCCAACCCTTGGAGCATGCATGGGAGCCAGTCTGGCTTTTGTGTTGCCTGTATCCACTCCACCAAATGCTATTGTCTATGGCACGGGGCTGGTACCGGTCACAGAAATGGTAAGAGCCGGGCTTGTCCTGGATGTCTTGGGCGGCATTACCATATTCATCATGTTAAGAATGTTTTGCCCATTGCTGGGCTTGATATAGACTTTGACTCTTTGGAGAGGTCACGTAGTCATGCATGAATGTAACTAAAAATTGACATTCCAAAATATCATACGAGATAATCGCATTTCTTTTTACTTTCATCTGCCTTTCATAAATTTCTCACATGACTAGTCGTCCCAAACAAGTTCGAGTTGTCGTGTTGACTGAAGACTCTAAGGTCGCCACTCAAGTGAAATTAGCTGGTCACGAGGAAACCATTACCCTCGTGAAAGACTATCAAGCTCTTGAGAAGGCCATGTCCTCTGAGGACTATAAAGGGGTAGTCCTTGAATGCAATGGGTCAAAAGGACAAAAAATACAAGAAATTGGTGAATCGGTTGATCTATCCGAGACGTTCGTGCTGGCAGGGCCGTTACCTTCTGTTGATTCTTTAAGTCAATTTGTTCAGTGGATGGGAGCTGGGCAAGAGAAACCCGTCAAGCCGGACAAGAAGAAATTGAGTTTAGTTGAGTATGTGGAGGCCCAATTCGGGGAATTTGTGCGTGCTATTAAACTAGGCGCGACACAGGACCTGTATCCTACCTTTATGCGGGCGGTTGAACGTCCCTTAATTGAATTGGCCCTTCAAGAAACGAATGGAAATCAGATGCAAGCCGCTAAGTTGTTGGGGCTCAATCGCAATACCTTGCGTAAGAAAATTGGAGAGTTCAAAATATCGGTTGAAGATTGTAAGAGTGAACGAGCCAATAAAAAGACCAAGCAATTGGGTCATGCCAAGGCTATCGTCTCAACGCATTCTCGTTAACGTCTTACAGAGAAAAACAGATTCTTGACAACCTGTGAATGGTCGACTAGCATGAGTCAAGGATATATAGGCGCGTAGCTCAGGGGGAGAGCGCTACCTTGACACGGTAGAGGTCGGCGGTTCAATACCGCCCGCGCCTACCACTTCTGTTTGAAGGCACCCACAAGACAAAGCGGTGGTGCCTTTTTCATTTTAAGCTCTATCGCTTTCAAATTCAGGGATGTCCCATTTAAGGGCTGTTGACTCACGTGACTGATACCCAATCTTTAATTCACATTACTTTTCCTGATGGATCTCGCCAAGAGCTTCCTGAGGGTACTACTGCTGGCCAAGCCCTTGAGCGGTATCAGAGGGGGGGGACTGAAGGAGCAATCGCCGTAAGCGTTGATGGTATTCCAAAGGATTGGAGTACTCCCCTTCACCAAGACAGTGCTGTAGAGCCTGTCACATTTTCCTCCGATGAGGGTAAGGAAATTTATCGCCATAGTAGCACCCATATTATGGCTCAGGCAGTTAAAGAATGTTTTCCCACTGCTCAATTGACGATTGGCCCTGCGATTGAGCAAGGTTTTTTTTACGACTTTGCCTTTGAACGGCCATTTACACCAGAAGACTTGGAAATGATTGAAGCCCGTGCGGTGGAGATTATTCAGCGCGGTCTCACCATTACGAGACAAGAATTCAGCCGGTATGAGGCGATCGAGTTCTTTAAAGCACGTGGTGAAAATTATAAAGTTGAACTCATAGAGAGCTTCCCAGAGGATGAGCCCGTAACCGCCTATACACAAGGCGAATTTGTTGATTTGTGCCGGGGTCCGCATATCCCAACAACAGGACATGTGAAAGCCTTCAAGTTGTTGAATAGTGCTGGAGCATATTGGCGAGGGGATGAACGAAATCCCATGCTTCAACGAATTTATGGTACTTCGTTCCCCACAGAGGAATTGCTCAAGAAGCATTTAGTAAACCTAGAAGAAATAAAGAAACGAGATCATCGGAAGCTTGGCAAAGAGTTAGATCTTTTTAGTATTCAAGACGAAACTGGCCCTGGCCTCATTTTGTGGCATCCCAAAGGATCCCTTGTTCGCTTACTCATTGAAAATTTCTGGAGAGAACAACATATAAAGAATGGGTATGATCTCGTATATTCTCCCCATGTGGCGCGACTAGATTTATGGAAAACGAGTGGGCATCTCGATTACTACCGTGAGAATATGTATGCCCCCATGGCAGTTGAGTCGAGTGAATACCAACTAAAGCCCATGAATTGCCCTTTCCACATTATGGTGTACAAGTCTCATCTCAGGAGTTACCGTGATCTTCCCCTTCGCTATGGAGAGTTGGGAACGGTGTATCGTTATGAGCGTTCCGGAGTTCTACATGGGTTGATGCGGGTTCGAGGGTTCACCCAAGATGATGCGCATTTGTTTTGTCGGCCGGATCAATTAGCAAGTGAAGTCTCGAAGGTACTAGACTTTACCATCTTTGTTCTTCAAACATTCGGCTTTACGGAATGTGAGATGTATCTGTCCACACGACCGGAAAAAGCTGTTGGATCAACTGAGCAATGGGACCAAGCTACAGAGGCACTTGAAACGGCGTTGAAAGATGGTCAGTTTGATTATAAACTTGATCCAGGCGAAGGGGTCTTTTATGGACCAAAGATTGATGTCAAGATCAAGGATGCTTTAGGACGGTCATGGCAATGTTCAACCATTCAAGTAGACTTTAATAATCCTAACCGATTTGGACTCAGTTATATTGGAGAAGATGGAAAATCACATCAACCAATTATGATTCATCGAGCCCTTATGGGTTCTATCGAACGATTTTTTGGTATATTATTAGAACATTACGGTGGAGCATTTCCTACCTGGCTTGCACCTGTACAGGTAAAACTGTTGCCAATTTCTGATAAACAGCAAGAATATGGGGTCTCAATCGTTGATAAATTGGTAAAAGCAGGCTGTCGGGCCGAATCGGACTTGCGGAATGAGAAAATAGGCCTTAAAATCCGTGAAGCTGAAAAAGCCAAGGTTCCCTATATGCTTGTCGTGGGTGAGCGGGAAAGTGAAAGTGAAACCGTGTCAGTGAGAAAGCGTAATGGGAAGAGTTTAGGAACAATGTCGGTGGAGGAGGTTCTTACGATTATTCAAAGCGATATTCCTTCTATTCTGTCACATGAAGCCTCGCGTACAGTATGAGTCGACCTCAAGTCGTCAAACAACGCATTAATCATCTCATACGTGTACCTGAAGTTCGAGTAATTGGAGCTGAAGGTGAACAACTTGGGGTATTGAAGACGCCTGATGCTGTTCGGCAGGCAAAAGACTCTGGCTATGATTTGGTAGAGGTTGCGCCAACTGCTGATCCTCCAGTTTGTCGAATCATGGACTTTGGGAAGTTCAAGTATGAACAGAGTAAAAAGCAACACCGAACGAAGCAACATCAGAAGTCAACTCAGGTTAAAGAAATTAAGCTGAGGCCTCGCACAGATAAGCATGACCTTGAAACAAAGGTTCGTCAGATACGAGGATTCCTTGAAGAGGGAAATAAGACAAAAGTAACAGTCATGTTTCGTGGTCGTGAAATGGCTAACAAAGAGTTTGGCTTTACGGCAATCCAAAAAGTGATTGAAGGGCTCAATGAATTTGGCATAATAGAAAGTTCTCCTCGCCTCGAAGGGCGAAATTTATTTATGATTGTGTCACCAAAATAATGGACCTTTTGGAATATTGATTGGTGCAGGGTTTTTGGAGGAATGAATGGCACGGCAAAAGTTAAAAAATCACTCTGGTGCCAGTAAACGGTTTAAGCGCACAGGAAGTGGAAAGTGGATGAGACGACGCGCCAAAATGCGCCATATTCTGACAACCAAGCCTCCACGGCAAAAAAATAGACTGTCAGGGCCAGCCATTGTGAGGGAAGTTGATTCACGCGCACTTGATCGATTACTCCCTTACTGTTAATAAAGATATCTATCCTAGAATTAAATGAAGGAGAATTAAGTCATGCCACGGGTAAAAGGTGGTCCTCAAACACGGCAGAGAAGAAAAAAGCGGCTCAAGCTTGCTAAAGGGCAATATGGCGGGAAAAGTAAACTCTTTCGTACTGCTACTGAATCAGTCGATAAGGGAGAAGTTTACGCATATATTGGGCGTAAACAAAGAAAAAGAAGCTTTCGGCGATTGTGGATTACGAGAATCAACGCCGCGATTCGGGCTCATGAATGCACCTATAGTAAATTCATGAATGCACTTAAAAAAGCTGAAATTATGATTGATCGAAAAATGTTGTCAGAGATGGCTATCCATGACCCAGATGGATTTACCAAACTTGTCAATACGGTGAAAGCACAAACTGCTTAATCCGCTATGGTATTTAGTTATTCTTTTGAATCTGAAACTCAAATGTGGCGATTGGCATATTAATCTGCCAGGCTTCAAGAACCTCAGGGTGAAGTTCCCCAATATATCCCACCTCGTGTTTTCCACAAATAATTTTACCGACCCGCCCATCTAAATAAGAATGGTGGGTTGTTGGTTCCAATCGATAGTCTCGAACAAGATAGTACATTAGGAGATCCAGGTAAGAATGGATCTCTGAAAAGCTAGCCCCCGGCTGAGCTATGATGGCTGATATCGTTCCAACCGTGCGAGACCCAAGATCTACTCCCATATCGGGTAGGGCCACTTCTCCAATTTCAAATAATTGATGCGGGTAAAACGATCGAGGAGAGGCTGCCTCAACTCTAAGTAGGAATGGGAGAATTGATGATCGGAGGCACGAATAACTTTCTGACATTGCATTCTCAATTTCAACGATATGGCCATGTTCGGTTCCAGCCAATCGCATTCGATCGACTATTTCAGTGCGGGACGCCAAAATATTCGAGAACATTTCTTGAAAGCCGAACCCAATCATCAAGTCACGAATTTGATCAGAGAGAGTCTCTACAGGAGAAAGAGCTCCGACTGAAAAGTTGGCTGGCATGATAGGCGTAAACGAGTCATAGCCACGGCTTATCGCTACGTCTTCTGCCACATCCATTACATGCATCATGTCATGACGATAGGCTGGGAGTTTGACTGAAAGGGTATGTCTGGTTGCTTTTACCTGGTATCCATATCCAGATAATGCTTGTTGAATGGACTCAGATCCTAAGGGAGTTCCTAATGCATGCTCTATGGCATTGAGTGAAATACGTTGTGATATAGACATATCGAGAGGTGTCTTTATAGTTTTTCCCATAGCCGTAGCGTATGGGTAGACAATATCAATTGGGTCAATGACGGCACCTCGATCAGCCAGGTTGACGGCAAAAATATTTAATGTGAGGAGGACCATGGATAAGTCTGTTCCAGTCACCTCAACTAATAGATCCGTATCTCCAATCTTCACTTCACCTACTTCTCGGCTATTGATGATGGGTGGAAATGAAAGGACCTGTCCATCTTTATCCCACAGTAGTGGAACATGGTCGGCATTCGACAGTTGTGCTCCATATTCCAAGCCCTTCGGGTGAATAGCCAAAATTTCTTTGGGGGTCATCTTTTCAGTGAACCCAAGTGGGGTAAAGCGAGCCTCTTCAGATTTCACCAAGCCATAGGTGATAGGAAAGGAAATGGCTGGCAACCGATAGACCCCAATTGAAACAGTTTGGCGTTTTCTTCCAAAGATATCCGCTAATTTTTCTTGGGTTTGAATGAGCTGGGTTAATCCCAATTCAGTCATGTGATACCCGGTTGTGGCACAAGCTGCCACAAATGGTCGCACATCCTCAATTCCAGGGAGAACCATCAAGCGACGCTTGCTTCTTCCTTTGTTCGTTAGAAATGGATAATGGCTTGGCTTGGTATCTAGAGAAACTCGAATCTGCCGAGCAATGCCTTCGACGCACCATAGGTCAGGCCTGTTACTATCTTGAAGCTCAACACGCAGTTCGCCATTAGTTGGGTTATGATCTTTCAGCTCACCTTTGACTAAAGAAAGCCAGGTTTCTACTTGATTGATATTAGCGTTTTGTCCAAGTAGTTGTTCGAGGTCGTGATGGAAAATAGAAATAGTTGGCATGGGTTGTTTTAAAATTTCCGACGCATATTGCGAACGGCTTCAAGGTCAGAGGTGAAAAGATCTCGGATATCATGAATACCAAGAGCAACCATGGCCATCCGATCAAGTCCTAAGCCCCATGCAATCACGGGTACGTTAACTCCCAAGGGAATGGTCACTTCTGGGCGGAACAGTCCAGCTCCACCCAGCTCCATCCATCCTAAATGAGGATGACGAACGTGGAGTTCTACTGACGGTTCAGTAAAAGGGAAGTAGGCAGGCAAAAACTTTATTTCTTTCGCTTGAGCCATTTCTGAGGCAAAAAGATTGAGTAACCCAAGCAAGGTCCGAAAGTTAATTTCATGACCGAGGACAATGCCTTCTACCTGAAAAAAGTCCGTGGCGTGGGTCGCATCAACTTGGTCATACCGAAAACATCGTGCAATGGAAAAGTATTTTCCTGGTATATCGGGGGTATTCGCTAAGGTTCGAGCCGAAACAGCGGTTCCCTGGCTACGCAAAATGAGTCGTCTTGCGCGCTCTCGATCATAGGGATATTGCCAGCCTTTTGAGCCAGTGGCTCCTCCATGTTCATGAGCATCAGCTACCTGCGAAATAAAGGGCTCCTTAATAGATTTGGCGTGAGTTGGATTTTTAACAAAGTAGACATCGTGAATAGCGCGAGCTGGGTGAAATTGTGGCATATAGAGCGCGTCCATACCCCAAAACTCGGTTTCAACCAGTTCCCCACGCATCTCCTGAAACCCCATGCTCGTAAGCTTATGTTTGACCGAATCAAGAAATTCTCTATAAGGATGTCGTCGGCCTACGGCAAGTCGTGGGGGACGAAGACTAATGGAGTACTTTCGAAATGAATGGTTCCGCCATGAACCGTCTTTGAGCATTTCTGGAGTCAATTGTGAGACTTCCTCCAAGGACTGGGAAGTCGTTAATTGGCTAATAGCTTGCCCTTCTGGTGTTAAGGCATACGTACGCAGAATATCGTCCTCAATACGGAAAGGTTCTTGAAGGCTTCCACGTTTGACCGCATATTGTCGAATAAGCGATTGATGGGCAGATGAAAAGTCGGCGAGAGCTTGGGCCTCTTTTGCGACGTGTTCAAGTACCGTTCGTAGAGCCGTAGTGGTAGGGCTTTCAGTGCCTGTTCTTTCAAGTACACCTCCTGAGACTAGACGAATAGCTTGATCTTTTTTTAATAGACCGATGGCACGGCTGAGTTCAGTAGGTTGAAAGTAGTCATGGGCTTGAAGGTCCTTGACGGTGATTGTCTCACTACGCTCATGATGTTCTTGAATGGATTGGAGAATCCATTCAGGAGGAGACGTTGAAGCATGGTAGCTCCTACCAGTTTCGCTTAATGAGACGATTGGCGTGATCTGTTCAGAAGCTAAGGCCAAGAGGTTTTTGGTCAGCAACCATCCAACGGCCATGCTGATTTGCGAAGGCTCAAGGTCAGTCGCCTCGGCCAGCTCGGTATCAGAACGTGGGCAGTCCGCGTCTTTTAAAATGGTCAGCACCTTCGTTTCAAGTGGATGAAGGCTGTCGAGTAGTGCCGTGGTATCCATGAATATTCCTAGACGGTGGTCGTCTCTCCTGACGTTCGCATCTGCTGAATCGTCTGTGAATAATTGTCACTCCCAAAAATAGCGGATCCAGAAACCAAGACATCAGCTCCAGCCTTGATAATCGCACCGGCATTTTGGAGATTGACTCCCCCATCAACTTCCAAGAGCCCTGGTCCTTGTGAGCGTTTGAGCAATTGGCGAACCTGAGAAATTTTCTCAAGACAGGAGGGGATAAATTTTTGTCCACCAAACCCTGGATTGACAGACATCACAAGGATTAAGTCAACCTCACTAGCCACTTGCTCTAATGTGCTGACTGAGGTCGCAGGGTTCAAGGTGACACCCGTTTTGACCTTATGTTCTTTGATACATTGGAGCGTTCGGTGAAGGTGGGGGCAGGCTTCCACATGAACGGTAAGGTAATCAGCCCCGGCTTCGGCGAATTCCCCAATAAAGTCATCGGGGTTTGTCATCATCAAATGCACATCTAGAGGAAGCGTCGTGACTTTGCGAAGTGCTTCAACGATGGGTGGTCCAACCGTCAAGTTTGGGACAAAATGCCCGTCCATCACATCGATGTGAATCCAATCGGCACCAGCAGATTCCAAGTGATGAACGGCATCAGCAAGCTGACCGAAATCAGCAGAAAGAATGGATGGAGCAATGAGTGGCGTTGATGGCATGGTCACCTATTCCCTTTTCTTAAATCGAGTTGCAAAAAACCCATCCATCGAAAAGGCATTGAAGGAGGTGAGCAAACATCCTGTTTCATCAATGAGAGTCTGTGCGGACTGAGGGACCCATGGTTCGACTGAGTCTTGATGAAAGTCGGGATGTTGTTCGAGAAATGTCGCCAAAACGTGGCGAGTTTCTTCGATTTCTGTCGAGCAGGCACTATAGACCAACACTCCACCAGGTCTCAAGAGTGGAGAGACGCGAGCAAGAATTTTCCTTTGTATGTCATAGGCCTGTTGAATCAGGTCAGGTCCCT
This sequence comes from Nitrospirales bacterium, assembly GCA_029261355.1. Lineage (GTDB taxonomy): Bacteria > Nitrospirota > Nitrospiria > Nitrospirales > UBA8639 > JAGQKC01. The sequence goes on from JAJDBM010000002.1 coordinate 79,652, forward strand.
TCAACCATTTCCCTTCGGGATGACGACGAAGGACCCCAAGCCCAGAACAGGGAGCATCGACTAAAATTCGATCAAACTGCTGAGTGAAAAGGGAAGCCCTGGAACGAGATTGAGGTGGGGATGTCGTCGTAAGAGGTAATTCAAGAGTATTTTGCATAATATCGGCACAGACTGACGATATATTTGTCAGGCCGAGTCGTTGAACGTTTGAGGTCAAAAGATTTAGCCGATGGGCATGTTGATCTATAGCCGTGATGTGTCCCTGATTATCCATGAGCTGGGCGATATGGGTAGTCTTCCCTCCCGGTGCGGCGCATACATCTAATACATGATGCTCAGGCTTCAGATCTAATAAGGGCGGAATGAGCTGAGCAGCTTCATCCTCAATATAGCACCATCCATCTTTGAGGGGGGGGAGATCGTTCAGCTTTCCACATTTTTCCAGAACTAACCCGATTGGACTGACTTCAGTTTTTTTGACTTCAAATCCTTCTGACTGAAGCCGAGTAGCCAGTTGGTCTCGAGAGCAACATAGTGTATTGGTTCGTAATGTGAGGGGCGGTATCTGGAGTGTTGCCTCACACAGGGTTTGTGCCTTTTGTATGCCCCATGCTGAAATCCATCGTTCAACGAGCCAGGACGGGCAGGAATACCGAATAGATAGGGCTGCAACAGGATCCTCGGATGGGTCAGGCCAATCTGGAACAGATTGACGCATCACATTTCGAAGAACAGCATTCATCATCCCGCTCCAATTGCGACCACCTATGGTCTTGGCTAATTTCACTGACTCATTCACGGCAGCAGAATGTGGAATTTTATCAAGATATAGGAGCTGGTAGGCCCCTAATCGAAAGATCATCGCGACCGTGAGGGGCAAACGTGACATGGGGCGATCAGCCACCTGATTTAGCCGCCAATCTAAGGTTTGTTGGTGTCGTAAGACCCCATAGACGAGTTCGACGATCAGTCCTCGATCCAAGGCGGGAATCTTGGACGCTTCCAAAACAGAATCAACGACGTCGTCTGCAAAAGGTTGTTGTTTATAAATTTTTAAAAGAATAGTGAGTGCAAGTGAACGAGAGCCTGCGTATGGTTTTGAGTGATGATTTGGCATAGACGGTTTCATGGTCTAGGGAATCTCTTGCAATACATGGAAGGGGTTAAGCGGTCACGAAGCCTGTAAAAGAAGTTCAATGATGTTGCCTGTTATCGACTACTTCTGGCTGGCAAGTCGAGCGGCTAAGGTGATGGCTTCGATGAGACTTGTTGGGTCGGCTTTCCCTTTTCCAACGATATCATAGGCCGTTCCGTGATCAACAGAGGTGCGAATGATGGGAAGTCCCACCGTGACATTGACACAATGTCCAAACGCAACAGTTTTCAATGCCACCAGTCCTTGATCATGATACATGGCGACGACTCCATCAAATTCGCCCAGTACGGCTTTGCCAAAGAGAGTATCAGCTGGATGGGGTCCGCTACAGTGAATTTTTTCGGCTCGTGCGCGTTTCACCGCTGGAGAAATAGCCAGTTGTTCTTCTTGTCCAAATAAACCTTCTTCCCCAGCATGGGGATTCAGCCCGGCGACACCTATGCGAGGTCGTTTGAACTGAAAAAGCTGACGAAGCCCAGTATCTGCTAAGCGAATTGCGCGGAGAACATTATTGGTGGTGATAGCGGCGGACAGTTCTCGAATCGCGATATGGGTCGTCACAAACATGATTCGCAGTGGGCCGCCGAGAATCATCATGCCAGATTTTTTTGTTTGCGTGAGAGCGGCGAGCATTTCAGTATGACCTGGATAGGTATGTCCTGCAAGGTGTATGGCTTTCTTATTGATCGGCGCGGTTACGATCCCATCAAGGCAGCCGACTTGTGTTAAATGGACGGCTTTCTGAATGCATACTACCGATGCGTCCCCTGAGACCGCACTAGCGTGACCTTTCCGAAAGCGCTTCAAGGGCTTTCCAAAGGGGTCGATAATTGGGGAAAATCCTCGACGAAAGAGCTTTTGTTCTTCATGATGAGTGTGTGCCTCAATAAGGCAAATTTTGGTGGGAATCTCAAGAGAGTCGGCCGTGTGTTCCATGATATGGGGAGACCCAATCACGAGAGGACGACAGACTTTCCAGATTTTTGGATGTGCTAAGGCTTTGAGGATGACCTCAGGCCCAATGCCGGCTGGATCTCCCATGGTAATCCCTAAATACGGAAGGGAGGGTTTTGCTTTGGTCTTCATCAGGATGACAATGATACGTCGATTAGGAGGTCACAGTTATGAACGGAGTATGTCTGTCTAAAAGAAAGATGCAATTTATGACTTCCGTGATCTTTTGGGGGCGCGTGGTTTACTTTGAAAGGTTTGAAGAGCATGTTGGATAACTTCACGAACAGGTTTTCCCGTTTTCTTGGCTATTGCGTAACAATCTCGATACTCGGGCATCATTTTCTGCTTGCCATTTCCAAGGTCGGCAATTTTGATCTGTACGGGGCCTTCGGGTAATTGTACTTTGTCCATTCTTCGAGGAAGAACGTGCCGGCAAACATCGTAAACCCTTACGCCAAGAGTTGTCGTATCATGAAATAAGGTATGGATGATCGTGTCACGAGCCGAAATTTTCGTGAGAACTGTGAGAATAATTCCTGGACGGCTACGTTTCATGATCACTGGGGTTAATGTGACATCGAGAGCGCCTGCCTCAAAGAGTCGTTCCATGACGGACTCGTAGGCTTGAGGGTTGAGATCATCCAACGTGGTGCAAATTTCAATGATTGGCTCTGGATCTTGCGAAGTAGTTGAAGAGGTCTCGGATAACAATATTCGAAGAGCATTCGCCCAGCCAGTTGGGTTGGCTGTTCCCGCCCCGTAACCGATATGAGTAGGATTTATGGGCGGTAGTGGATGAAAATTTTTCGTGAGAGACGTGAGAAGTCCCATGCCAGTAGGAGTGGTCATTTCCAGTGCCGGACCGGCTGCAAAAATAGGGATCCCCAACGCTAGTTGAGCAACGGCTGGTCCCGGAACCGGTAAGAGGCCATGCTCTGTCTGAATGGTGCCGGAGCCAACATTAACGTGTGAGGCCGAGACCGAGGTCACTCCCAAGTGGTGAATTCCTAGCAATGTTCCAACAATATCCACTAATGAGTCGACAACACCAACTTCATGGAAGTGAACTTTATTGTGTGGGAGACCGTGAACGGTTCCTTCCGCTTCCGCTAACCGTTTGAATACATCCAAGGAACGTGTTTTCACATGAGGCGGAAGCATGCTGTGCTGAATTATTCGACGAATGGTTGGTAGGGAAAGTGGTTTTTCAAATCCACGTCGAATAATCACATCGACCTTCGTGGCATGCACTGTTCCGCGATGCACTTTTTGGGCTTTGAGCTGATAGCCGTCCGTATTGAGTTGCTTGAGTCCTTTTTTCAGCACCGATAACGGGACTCCTGCGTCAACCAATGCCCCGAGGCACATATCGCCACTGATACCTGAAAAGCAATCAAAATGTATATGAGACACACGTGACCTTTCGAAGAAAAAAACAGCGTGACTGGCATCTTACCAGATACGAATCCATTCATACATTCAGGAGAGAGGAAATGCTATCATTTGACTGAGTGGGAAGGCTGTGGTATTCGACCAATAGACAGTAGTTTTCAAGCTTTTTCTATAGGAAAGAGGGATTTGTATTTGACTATGGCATGGTATCAAAGACAGCGTGTTATTCGAATGAGCCTCTGTGTTCTTGGAGTTCTATTTCTCCTGGGTTCAACAATTGGATCTACTGCAGAGGCCAAAAGAAAGCGGACCACATCATCAACGGGCTTTAAAATTCTTGAAGTCACCACAGCTCCGACTCCGTTTGAAGTTGGAAACGGAGATTTAACGTTTTCAACTGTGGTCAATGTCCCTAAACGAATTAAAGGGATGAACTTTCTAGAGGTCACGATTCTGTTGACGTCTCAGACCCAACGGTCTATGCGGTTTCTCATTCAGCGGATACCTTTACAATCGAGAGTGCCAGGCCAGAAGGGTTCGCATATTCCCTCAGTGCTTGCCTGGGATGGAAAGGACCAAACACAGCGTCTGGTGGAACCAGGAGTGTATCAGTATGAGATGCGTGCGAAACTGATGGCCGAAAAGGGGTCAGATGTTCTGTCAAGAATGGTGTCACGTCGTTCTAGAGGAACGGTCGAAGTCACCAAATATCATGCCCCTGAACCGCCTCCCGTAGTGGAAGAGCTTCATCCAGGTTTAGACGAGAGTCGCAACGATTCCCTCCTTGGCGACGAGGAAGAAATCATACCCGAAGCCATATTGCCAGAGGGTACGATCGATACGGCAACGGATGAAATCGAAATGTTACTAGATGAGTCAACGAGTCATCCTGTGCCTGAACCAGATGAGCAAGAAAAGGGAACTAGTGAGGAGGGGGAGGTTTTGGAGATTCCCCAAGAAGGTTAATACGATGTGCCAAGCAGCCTGCACCAAACCCATTATCAATGTTCATCACACCTACACCGCTTGAACAGGCATTGAGCATTGTCAGTAAAGCGGCAAGTCCCCCAAAACTAGCCCCATATCCTTGACTGGTTGGTATCGCAATTATTGGTTTGTCGACCAATCCGCCAACGACACTTGGAAGCACACCGTCCATGCCTGCCACCACAATCAGCACACGTGCTTGATGTAAGGTTTCCTGTCGGTCTAAGAGGCGATGTAGGCCTGCCACGCCAACATCAAAAATCGTTTGAACCTGGCTCCCCATGACCTCTGCGGTAATGCGGGCTTCTTCAGCCACTGGAATATCTGAGGTGCCTGCTGTCAGGATCACAATGTTGCCAAGAAGCGTCTGTTTAGATTTCTGTACGGACAATAGGCGAGCTTCTTTGTGGTAGACGGCTTTCGGAATCGCACGAATCAGGGCTCGCGCCACATCTGGTTGGACACGAGTTGCGAGGAGAGAATTTCCATTTTTGAGCAACTTACGCGCGATGCTGGTGACTTGAGTCTTTGTTTTTCCTTCACAAAAAATAACTTCTGGAAATCCTTGGCGTAGAGAACGATGATGGTCGATAGAGGCGAATCCAAGATCTTCATACGGTAAGGTGCGCAGTTCTTGCAGCGCATGTTGAACAGATACGGACCCAGATTGAACCTGTTGAAGTAATTTTTTGAGATGAAGAGAATCCATAGTATGTTTGAAGGCCTACTGATTGAGCCTAGAAGTAGGAGACGCGTGATCAGTTTCTATTTTGGCTTCTCGACTCATCAGATTGATGACCGCTTGGCGAGGATCCATTCCAGCGAATAATACCTGATGGACGCCGTTAACAATCGGCATTTCAATGTTGTGTTTTTGTGCCAACCCCATTGCAGCGCTGGTGGTTCGAATGCCTTCTGCGACGGTGGTCATGTGAGAGAGAATTTCATCAAGGCTCGACCCTCGCCCGAGCTTTAATCCAACTGTGTAGTTTCGGCTTAACGAGCCGGTACAGGTCAAGACCAGATCTCCTAATCCAGAAAGTCCATACAACGTTGAGACTTCGGCGCCCATGGCGACACCGAGACGGATCATTTCAGCGAGACCTCGCGTAATTAACGCGGCCCTGGTATTGAATCCTAAGTCCAAGCCATCCACAATGCCGGAAGCAATCGCCATCACATTTTTCAGGGCACCACCAATCTGTGCGCCAATGATGTCCTGACCCGCGTAGACACGAAACTGCGATGATAAAAAGACCTGTTGCAATTGTGTCACTAAATCGGTGGTCTTTCCTGCGAGCAATATCGTGGTAGGTTTTCCCTGGCAGACTTCATTGGCAAAGCTAGGACCTGAAAGAACCGTCAGGTACGGATGCCAAGAGGAAGGCAGTACAGATTCAACAACAGTAGACATGAGGTGAAACGAGTCTTCTTCAATTCCCTTTGTCGCAATGGTCACGGGCAAAGGATCAGATAAATGCAGGCCTAATTGTTTAAGAATCGGGTGCATCGCATGTGAAGGCACGGCGAGTAGAAGTAAATCTGTGGAATCTATGGCCTCTGCGAGGGAGTGAGTTGCAGAAAGGGTGTCAGGTAAGAGAATATTGGGCAAATATACAGAATTGCAACGGGTTGTCTGAATGGACTGCACTACTTCCTGTTCATAGGCCCAAAGGCGAATCGTAAATCCTTTGAGGGCCAAGAGACGAGCAAGTGCAGTTCCCCACGATCCAGCCCCAATCACGGAGATGGTCTTGATAGGTCGAGCAATCATGCCAATGTTAAAAGGGAAATGAACGTGATAAGGAAAGAAAGCCTACAGTAGCAGACTTGCGCGAGATTATAGAAACGAGGGGAAAAACTGTCAACTTGGCGACCTGCTATTGACATGGCAGAAGCGGTAGGACGTCGAAGTAAGCTGCCCAGAGAATTGCTTCACACATGCTCAACAATCGTCGCCAAGTTCACCTGTAATCGAATGACAAAAGCAGCCAGATCTCAGCGTAGACTGCCTGTGGGATGATTTCCAGACATTCAACTATCGTGTCCAAGCCCACCTGTTCTTGTTTTATCTAAACACATGACTGTGTCGTGTGGAAGCCCGAAGCAAGGGATAGGTTTCAGACAATAATGCTACTAACCTGTACCGTGTTCAGGGTATTTTCCCCTTTTGTTTTCGTACTTAAAGGCGGAAATTTTTATGAGGAATTTATATGAATGACCGACAAACATGTTCTTCCTGTGGGTTTGGAGTTACCCGAGGCGCTCGTCATTGTCTGAAATGTGGCACACGGGTAAATCTTCAACTACAGACAGAGCGAGCCGGAGAATCTTTGAATCTCCGAATTCTCTACATCATGGTTGGCGTATTAATCCTGGCAGTGATTTTCCCACCCTGGGAAGCTGCTCCAGGTGAGCCGCCTCAATTTCTGGGATTAGGCTTTATCCTTTCTCCTCCACGTGAGGGTGCAGTTGTTAGCCGCATGTTACAAACGATTCAACTTGTGACGATCGCCGTTGCTGGGATGTATGGAGCCTGGTTCTTTCGGGATCAATCATAAGATCACTACCTCACAGAGTCATTTCATCTACGTTTGATCTCAGTTTCATTCTTACCGATTTTGGGGGCGGTTCACCTGTTCGATTCTTTGCGACTTCATGGCAGGGATGGGTCCCGAGGTGCGTGGAAGGTGAGGTAACGTGGAAAGGGACGGGTTTTAGAGGGGCCCTTAATCGCCATGTGCCTTACATGCAAGGCACATGGCACATGGTGGGCTCGATCAAGGAAATCCTTTTGCCTTTGTAGGTCGTCTATTCTATCACTTGAAAAATCTGTTGTGTTTCCTGTGCTTTGCGTTGTTGAAGGCTGACGAAGACGCCTGGCCCCTTTGTGAGGCGGAACTGTACGTCTTCGGTATTCACCTTGGCGCAAATCCCTTCGCCCTGTTGGTACGCCGTAAATCTCGTGACCACATGGTTCTGTCGATTGATACGTAAGATGCTGATGGTGCAGGACTCTCCGTCATAGGGTTCACTGACTAATTGTTCGTCGTTCCATTCCTTGATGGTATACATGTGGGTCATCACCTCTAAGATGGGTGCCTTCTCGACGAGCAACACCGCTGTTGATTCAATGCATTGCTTCTGCTCTCGAAAGCAGTAGATCTTCGATGTTTGAATCGCATCAGAAGTTGGTCCTGAATCTCTTGCCCATGTGCCTTGTACTTGAATGGCCTTATCCCATTGTTCGCCGTGGAAAGCATATTGTGGGAGATAGGGTAAAGGGCGATCAAGGATTATATTGTCATCAGTCAGATTCATGAGTGTGCGATAGTCGAGGTCTCCAGTAACGGGGAGGCTGTTATGACGTTGGTATTTTTTGAGAGCCGACTTGGTTTGTGCGTCAAATGTTCCAGTGTATGGGCCTACGCCATAGCCAAATCGGCCAAGAAAAATCTGAATGCCCATGATAAGGACGCGATAGTCTTTAGGGCGCTGCTTAATGGCTTTAAGGTCTTCACGTGCTTTTTGTTCTTGGGGAGTGAGTTGAGGCGATTGTTGAGTGGTCGTTGGAGTGTTCGGTTGAGAAGGCGCGTTGCTAGGTTGAGCATCGGCTCCCAAAGCGTTGGTTGTGAATAGGGTGAAAAGAATCAATGTCAACATACACGTGCGTACCATGGTAAGAATTGCCTCCTCTAAATCGGAAATATGAATAGACGAATGTCTTGTTAGTGTGTGCATATTCACAAGCGAAGCCAAGGGAGTCAAGAGACATCAGTAATCGGTGATTATGAGTAGGGTGAAATAGTGAATTCAGCAGATTGTGTCTAATAATGGGGCGTTATGCCACAAAAAAACGTCGGGTAGAGGTTGCCCTCCACCCGACGTTTTTCTACTTCCACAACTAAAAACCTACTTCTTGGCCTTTTTCTTGGCTGCTGGTTTTTTAGCTGCCGGCTTTTTAGCTGCCGGTTTTTTGGCTGCCGGCTTCTTCTTAGCCGCCGGTTTTTTAGCCGCCGGTTTTTTAGCTGCCGGTTTTTTAGCTGCCGGTTTTTTGGCTGCCGGCTTCTTCTTAGCCGCCGGTTTTTTAGCTGCCGGTTTTTTGGCTGCCGGCTTCTTCTTAGCCGCCGGTTTTTTAGCTGCCGGTTTTTTGGCTGCCGGCTTTTTCTTAGCTGGTGCTTTTTTCTTTGCTGTTGCCAACGCTCTCACCCCCTTTCAAGTCTGGAACAACCAGGTGGTCGCTCCCACCGTTCACATTTTTCAGTGAACGGGTTAGATCTCTATTTAATTCAGCGATTGTGTTCTCGCTCTATCGTTGCTGTTTTTTCGGTTGTCTTTTTCAAAAGATGAAGAACTCATCAATTATTTTTTAGAAAGGTTTTGTTCGAGAAGTGTGTGTTGGAAGATGTAAAAAATATTATTCATGACATCGTTAAAGATATACTACAACGTTCTTGTGGATTTAGCCAGAAAAAAAAACATTTTTTTTCTTGACGTCTACTTTTTTAAAATCGAAAAACGTCAGAACAAAAATCATGACACTGAATTTTTTTAAAATATAAATGTTCAACGCAAGTATGTGAGGTGTGAAATATTTTTAATCAATACAAAATAGTTTGTGTTTCGTGCGTCTCATGCGTCGGTGAAATCGCACGAAAGTGTATGCGTCCCAGGATACGTCCATCTTCAGTTTCCACATCAACTCGCCATTCTCCTGAATCAAGATGTTGTTTAGTTGTGTAACTGCGATAGCCTCGTTCTCGCCCTCCAGAAATTGAAATAGGAATACGGTCGGTGGTTGAAAATGTTTTAACTGGGTTGGGTGAACGATGCTGCCAATGGTGATAGATCGTGGTTTGAAGGGCCACGGGTGCAAAGACACTCGTAAAGCAGTAGACGGGATCGTCTGTAGACACGAGATCATTCGATTGTTTGAAAAATTGGTACCAGGAACCTTTGGCAAACGATAAGGTATACCCATTCTGATGTTTTTCAACGTGATGATAGATGCCTCCGAATTTAAGTGAGAGAGGGACGGGAGGAATCCAGTTAAGAAAATAGAGGCCACTCAGACTGATGATGAGACAAACGGCTGGGAGAAATATCCGTATTGGGTCCCATGGTGACTCATGTTCAATACCTTCAAAGATTAATCTGACAACTTTCCAAACAACATATGTACTAATGATGGCTCCGAGCAGGAAAACCCATGAGGTCATTAAGCCAGTGAGTATGGGGAGAAAGAAGGTGAAAAAACTAAACACGACCATGGCATAGAGGCACACGAGCAATTTGAGGCTCGAGAGTCGATGACGAAAGGCTTCATTGGCGATTAGCAATAGAATAATGAGGCCCAAAAATATCGAAGAGGTTGTTAGCGACGAACTTTGAAAGTAAAAGATGGTATAGGCGCTAAATAAACCGCCTAATAAAAATTGGAGTGCGTTGTCGAAATAGGGGCGAGCCCACTGAACACAATGGAGCATACTCCAGCCAGATTCTTGAGGTGAAGATGGAATTACTCCGAATTGCATTCGACCTGTTAGGACAATAAGGGCCCCGAGGACAGTTAGGTATAACAATAAGACGAGATTGTCGAATAGGCGATCAATGCGACTCAGTGTCAACGTGTCATAGGTCACGCCTGCCAAGAAAAACGCGACTGGCAAGAACGGTTTGGCGAGATGCATGTACGATCGAAGGATCGTCGGCTGGACGAGAAGTGCTGGCATTGAAGGGACTTAGGGTTTTAGGAACGTTTCGAGTTGTGCCAAGAGAATGGGGTCAGAAATCCCAATCATCTTCTTTCCACTGTTTCTTTACTGCCTCGGCACGCTGACGTTGTTTCTTGAAAACATACAACGCCAACCCTAGGATTCCTACCCAAAGAGTGAGGGAACTGGTGACCACGGGTACCCATCGTGTCCAGAGACTTTGACTGTCCCAAAAATCAGCTTGCACCTGTTCAAGCGAGAGAGAAGTGGTGAGTACGACGGATTGTTCAAACGAATAACCCTGAGCTAATGATGCAAGGACCCGTTTAGGCCAGTTGTCTCCAAAGTGCTGAAGGCCATAGCGGATCAGTGCATGGGCGAGCACGTAGGCTTGATGGGCAGATGCCTCATCTTGATGAAACCGTTGTGCTAGCTCAGGTAAGGAGATGGGTTGTTCCATGACCATGGCCCAGACAAGCCTCGCGCGATCTTCAACATTCCATGAATGGGCCGCTACCATGGCCAACCCCTCATCGAACCATCGAGGGACAGATTGACCTCCTGCCGCTCGCCCGATCAAAATATGGGCAAGTTCATGCTCGAACAAGCTATCGAATGAGTCATTGGGGTAGCCCATGACGCGTTCAGGGAGGAGAACAATGAGATCCTGCTCAGAAATCGCATATCCCGAAACCCATGGAGGGGTTTGTCGCGCCCAATCGGATTGTTCGGGGGCAATAATTACGCGAATAGGGTTTCCGGGCTGTTCGACCCCGATAAGGTTCATGATGGCTTCCTCACGAGCTTTGTCCATGTTTTGGACGCGTGCCGTCAGAGGAGAAAGGGTTTCTGGAGCCTCAATGAGCAGTTGTGGTGGTTCTGCAGCATGCCCAGGAAAGGACAGCGTACAAGACAGAATGATGGCAGAGAAAAGGCGAGAATATGTCATTGAAATCTAGTCTACTCGTGAGCGTTCAGTTTATCTGTCTTGGCATCATTGTACTGACAGGACCGATCATTGTCTCATCTCTATGGCTCCTGAGCATTGAATTTATTGGAGTGTTCATTGGTCTGTGGGCGTTCCAGGCCATGACCATGAAGAACCTGCATGTCTTTCCGGAAGTTCACGAAAGAAGTGTCTTGGTTACGCGTGGCCCTTATTGTCTCATCCGCCATCCCATGTATATCGCGTTGCTCCTCTGCACCTTCGCGATGGTTATAGATGAGTTCTCGTACATGAGGCTCATGGTTTGGGTGTTGTTAGGAATCGATCTGGTGGCCAAACTGACCTATGAGGAACGTCTGTTGACCCAACATTTTCAGGAATATTCCGAATATCAACATCGGACAGCTCGTCTTGTCCCGTTTGTCTTCTAATTTTTTCGTCTGAGACACATGTGAAGTGGGAAACGTTCTCGATCGTCAGGTTGGGGTATTCAGTATATGGTGAATACGGGTCAACACATTGTCCAGATATTTAGGATGCTCAGTTTCCACTTTAACCACAAATGGTTGTTCGATTGGAGAGAAAGGTTCATCCTGTGACAATTGTTGTTCGAGGACGGAAATATCTGCTTCCGAGGCATCGTGCCCTTGACGGTGTCTCGATTCAACGCGACTGCGGAGTGTGGCCTCCGAGGCATGGATATCAAGAATGAGAAATGGAATGCCGAGTTCTTGTGCCAATGTGACAAAGGGTGCCCGATAGGACTGTTTTAAGAATGTGGCATCGACGATGACTGAAAATCCAGATTGAAGGATGTGGCGAGCTAGCGCATTGAGATGCGCGTAGGTTGTTTCGGTCGCATCGTTGGAATAGACAAGAGAGATCTTCTTGGTCGCGGTCCTTTCCATTTGAGAGAGACCTAATAGCCGTTTTCGCTCGATATCGGAACGAATGCGGATGGCGCCAAGGGATTCCAGTAGAGCTTGAGACACGGTGGTCTTCCCCGAACCCGACAGGCCGTGGGTGATGATAAGCACCGGGTGAGGAAGTTTGGTAAACGATGTGGCCAGGGCCAGGTATTTTGTGAGTTCGTTGGCAAGGTTGGCATGTTCTGAGTCTTCTGGTCCTGCTTGTAGCAGACGAATGTCTGTCACTTTCGCGCGGACCATTGCTCGATAGGTCATATAATACGGTAAGAGGTGTAGGCCCTCATAATCCCCTGTCTGTTCGACATACCCATTCAATAGGCGCCATCCAAGTGAGGGGGCGCCGCGATCAATCAGGTCCATGACTACAAACGCTATTTCGCTCATCACATCAATCCACCGAAACCGTTCGCTAAACTCAATACAATCGAAAATGACGATTTTCTCATTGACGAGTGCGATATTCCCAAGATGGAGATCGCCATGACATTCCCGAATGAAACCTCCGGCCTTTCGCTTCTCGAAATGTTGCACACATCGTGTGTGTTCGGCTCTACTCCATTGCTTTAATCGTTCAATCTGAGGTTTCGAGACGAATTCACTGGTTTCAGTAGGCAGATGCTGAAAATTGTCTAGGACAATATGACGGACAAGTTCTGGTGTGCCAAATTCTGATGAAGATTCTGCGATGGCACTCTGTGTATGAAACGTGGCCAAGGATCCGGCTAAATTATCAATATGCGAAGAAGCAAGGAGGTTATTCTGAATTCGTTGAGAAAGGAGGGCTTCCTGAGAAAACTGTTTCATTTTGACGGCATATTCAAGCGGTTCCCCAGAACCATTCAGGCTTGGGGTTTCGGCAGATCCGGTGATAGTGATCAGTGCAAGGTAGAATGTTGGGGCCAGGCGTCGATTGAGGCGCAATTCTTCTTCACAATAAATCCGACGTTGTTCGAGTGTGGAGAAATCCAAGAACCCTAAATTGACAGGTTTCTTGATTTTGTAGGCATAGGGGCCAGTGAGGAGCACCCACGAAATATGAGTTTCGATGAGTTCGAATTGTTGAACGTCATGGTCATACAACGCTGGATTTTGGAGGGCTTGGAGGAAAATATCTGAATGAGGAGGCGTTGGAGCATCCATAGCGGAGAAAATGCTTAACAGAATAAGAAGGAATCTTAGGCCCCACGCTTCCTATCTAATATGTCGTGCACCTGTTTACTCATTTCCTTTACGAAAATACCCATTTTGGCGCGGGTTGGTTCAAAATCAACGGAGAATTGATACTGTCGTAGGCGTTCACTGGTGATTTGTCCGATGGACGCCACGACCACTTGCTTTAATGCCTTTCGAAAGACATCGACCTCTTGGGTTTCTTCTAATATTTTGACCACATGTTCAATTTGCACCGCGTTGGTCACAAGTATGGCGTCGACCTGCCCATCAATGATTGTTCTGAGTAATTCTCGAAGTGGGGCAATGTCATCTGGCAAGGCCCAGCGATAGACTGGGACTGGCGTGACCGTTGCCCCTAATCCTCGTAAGGCATCGAGAAGTTCAACATTGCTGCTCCCATATTCCTGCACGGCGATACGACAGCCTTTGATGCCTTCCGGACGGAATGCCCTGATGGATTCCAGCACATCTCGCCACGTATTAGGCTCAGGTACCACCACGTTTGCGGCAAGGTTCATCTCTTTCAACGCAGTCACAGATTTTGGTCCTCTGGCAACCAACACTGTTTGGCCAAGAGCCTGTTGGATGGCATCCAATGCAAACTGTGTTTGAAGCACTTGGGCAAGGCTTCTGGTGCCAACCCCGGTGAGCAAAATCATCATGTCGAACTTCCCATCCAGAAGTTGTTTCCCAAACGCCAATGCCGTTGGATTATCTTCCAATGGCAGTTCTTGCATGGATGGCGCGACTAATGGTTTCCCGCCATGACGTTCAATCAACCGAGTCATCTCGGTGGCCATGCGACTTTCAAATGCCGCGACGGTGAGTTCGTTGAATCCTGATTGATTAGCCATCTGTAATCCTAAATCTTAGAATATAGTTTCAATGCCAGATGTAGAAAAAAATGGGTCGCATCGCATAATTGCAGGCAAATGATAAAGATTGCTGAGCCATATGACAATGTGGTTCTGATAAAACCAAATTACTTCACGATCATTCAATAATTGTCTTTTTGAAGCCATTCCTTCCAAATTGCCACATATAACGTTATGCGTTATAGTAGGGTCAGAAGCTTATTAATCTTAGGTAAATCATGTGATTAAGTCATTTCTCGACAAAGGTTCAGAGGATATTTTTAATCGAGTGAATTCTAAAGAAGCCAGGCGGACATGTCTCGAACAAATTTGGCGTGTGGCTCGACGAAAACTTGATCAACTCAATGCTGTCATCACGTTACGTTCCTTAGCCATTCCTCCTGGCAACGAACTTGAGCCATTGAAAGGCAAGAGAGTTGGGCAACACAGTATCAGAATTAACGATCAATTTCGTGCTTGTTTTACTTGGACCCATGATGGGCCAGCTCATGTTGAGATTACTGACTATCATTAGAGTAGTGCTCGAACGTCTAAACATCTATCTGTCAGAAAAGGACAAACGATATGGTTCGTATTCCAACGCATGGACCGCCAACGCATCCAGGTGAAATCTTACTTGAGGACTTTCTTAAACCTTTAGCGATATCGCAGATGGAGCTAGCCAAGAAAATTTGGGTCTCCTATCCGCGTGTCAATGAGCTCATTCACGGTAAGCGGGGGATGACGCCTGATACGGCGCTCCGACTTGAACGGCTTCTTGGAATGGAAGCACAATTTTGGCTCAATCTACAATTGGCTTGGGATCTCTATCATGCAACTCATTCACCGGCGGCAAAAGATATTCGGAAGATAAAACGAGTCCAGGCTCTCACTGCTGGTTAATGCAGGGAACCTGTTATACCTGAAAAGAGGAAATAAGCACGTGCTACAAATACTACCAAGAATTTGATATATGACGATTCAAGCTTACAACATCATTGAAACGAGCATTGGTGTTCCCATTAAGGCGTGGACCAAAGGTGTGCCGCTTGAGGCTGAGGCAGAACAACAACTACGGAATGTCGCGTCCTTGCCGTTTATTCATAAATGGGTGGCAGTGATGCCCGATGTGCATTGGGGAATGGGGGCAACGATTGGCAGTGTGATTCCGACAAAAAAAGCGATTATTCCAGCAGCCGTGGGTGTTGATATTGGTTGTGGGATGATGGCGGTCCAGACGACGTTGAACGCCCGGCAACTCCCAGACAATCTCCGATCGCTTCGGATCACGATTGAAAAGGCTGTACCACATGGCCGTACGAATCACGGGCAAAGAGGGGATCGTGGTGCGTGGCACGATATTCCCACGCATCATTTGAAAGAATGGGAGCGGCTTCGGCCTGCGTACGATCAGTTACGTGGCAAGCATCGATCACTCGATCGTGGAAATGACCTCAATCACTTGGGCACGCTTGGAACGGGGAACCACTTTATCGAAGTCTGTTTAGATACGGATGATGCCGTCTGGTTCATGCTCCATAGTGGTTCGCGTGGTGTAGGAAATAGGATTGGCAGTTATTTTATTGAATTGGCGAAAAAGGATATGCGAAAGCATCTCGCAAATCTTCCGGATAAAAACCTCTCGTACTTTTCTGAAGGCTCCGACCATTTTGATGATTATGTGCAAGCCGTTCAGTGGGCACAGGACTTTGCCCTGACGAATCGCCGATTGATGATGGAGAATCTTATTTGTGCCATCAAAAAGACGGGGGAGCTTCCTGAGTTTCACGAAACACAAGAAGTGGTGAATTGCCATCATAACTATGTGGCCACCGAATACCATTATGGGGAGAATGTATTTGTGACACGAAAAGGTGCGGTTCGAGCCCGGAAGGGGGATATGGGCATTATCCCGGGAAGTATGGGAGCACAATCGTTTATCGTGCGAGGGCTCGGGAATGAAGAAAGCTTCCATAGTTGTAGCCATGGGGCTGGCCGTGCCATGTCTCGAACGGAAGCCAAGCGACGATTCACCATTGCCGATCATGAAAAGGCCACAGCAGGAGTGGAATGTCGGAAAGATAAAGATGTCATCGACGAAACCCCGCAAGCCTATAAATCTATCAACGATGTCATGAATGCTCAGCGCGACCTTGTCGACATTGCCTATACCCTTCGACAAGTCGTGTGTGTGAAGGGGTAGATGATTTTTTTCTTCACATGTGTGGCATATGACGATAGATGGATGAGGTAGGGATTTTCAGGGCGTAGGCTCTCAAATAGGGTATGCCTTATTTGAGAGTACGTCATCAACCTGAAAAAGCCGCTAAACATGCGGGTTTTGAACGTAAATTTTCGAGGGGACCCTATTTGAGGGTGAAAATGTTACAGATCGCTTAGGCGAAGTGTTACATTTTTGGCCGGATCAGGCAAGCAAAAGGAGTGGATTGCAGGGCAATCGGTCTCGAATATGTAACAGAATACCCCATTCTGTAACATCGACGGGAACTGTGGCCGACTCACTGTGTTACATGAGCCTTTCAAAATGGTGTTAGATGATGGATAAACGCATTATTGAGACAGGATTATAGATCATGAACCCATCCGCGGTTTTAATCGGATTATCATCCATTTGTTTGATATCTATTATCTTGGGTATTGTTGTAGGGCAAAGAGGGTGGGAAAAAACATTTATCGATATAAACCCATCTGCTCGTATTATTCTTTTCGTATTTAGTTCTCTCCCAATTTACATCATGTGGTGGATGCAGGAATATAAAAATTTCAGTGCTACTGAAACCCACATAACTTGGGCTTTTCTTTCATTTGCGGCGGGATGGGGTTTAGGAAGAGCGTTTCGGGAAAAAGGGTAACAGACAAATTAGTACAATTTTATTCTCTAGAGGCATTCCTGAAAGAATGTCTCGTTCACCAAGGAGGCTATTAATGGAATCGTTTATACAATTTGTTATTGGATTAGCAATCTTGCTCATGGTAGCTGAGTTCCTCTTCGGTTTCATTTCCGGAGAACCCGGGCTACTTAGCCAATAATTGGCCCGCAAGTTATCTAGACTTCGATTGGGAGCCCAGTCATAATATTTTTGCAGTTCGCCTAAATATCATCAACCTTATTCCCATTTTTTACTTTCAGCTCTTGCACGTTCAAACTTACGATGCATTTTGAGCACATCCTCTGGCATTCCAGCATTTCGAAGAGTTTCATCATCAGGACCACGCGAAAAAGCATCGGTAAGAAATTCCATAGCCTCACGGTCCTTTTGCGCTTCTGATTTCAGTCCAAAAATTCTTTTGAAAAAATTTAACATGTGTTTTCCCCCCTGTTTAAGAAACAGTTTTCATATTTTACCTATTTTCGTTACGGCAGAAAAGCATTCACAAAAAATAAAAATTGATACTGGATTAAGACATAGAAATTCGACGGGAAGACCACAATATGTAAGGTGGTCGAAGAGTGGGAGGAGTGACCGCTAATATTTAGAAATCCATAGGGAGAGGTTAGCTGTACCTTTAGTAAAAATGTTACCGAATATCCAATTCTGTAACATCGATATGGGTATACCCTATTTGAGAGTAAGTCATCACCATAAAAAACCCGCTAAACATGCGGGTTTTAAAAGTCGATTTTCGAGGGGACCCTATTTGAGAGGGTTATTTAGTCCCTTTGGGTTTTGGTGTGCGTCTCTTAACACGGATTTGTTGGTCAACAGGCGTAGACTTATTAAATTCAAATTTCAGATTGCGAAATTTAAACCCGCGACGCCGAGACTGGATTTTTGCAAATTTGAAAATGCCCCCTCTGAGGGCAAAAGTCGTTCTAATAATAGACGCAGTGGGATTCATGCTGAAAGTATGGAGCTAATGCAGGGAAACGCCAAGGCGTTGCTTTGTTTTTTCCACAAGGGGGCAATTATGAAATGGTTGGTCGTGCTGGTAGTGATCTTATTTACAGCGGTTCCGGTTTTGGCGGAGCCTCCATTCGTCGCCCTCATCATCCCAAGTTGGGGGGTAACAACCCAATTCACAGAAGAGAGGGCAGACGGGTCCGTGTTTGCCATTGCGGCACACGAGCAGGATTTGCATGCTGTGCGAGGTAGGGCGCGGCTCTATCTCAATCTAAACGTAGCCATTGAAGACATCCGCAAAGTCCGGTGTGGGGTCATCATCGGCAATTACCAAGTTTCAGATATTTCCAAACACCTCATTGAGGGCTACTACGGGCCGGAACTCTGGTTTTCACACATTCCAAAAGGAAAGGTGGCGAAACTCGCCTTCTATGGCGAGAAGTTTCCAGTAGAAATTTATGCGGCCACGTTCGAAGTGACAAGCAATGAGGGCAACCAAGAGAATACATGGATACGCGCTTCCTCTGAGCCACAAGAGGGGGGTATTCCCTTTTATGCCTATCAGGAAATCACGCTGAATGATGTGTGTGAAAGCTTTTAGACCGGAAGGGGTGCGGCTTCAGGAAACCGCTTGACCTTGATCGTCTTGGCCGTTTTCTCGACATGGGCGAGATCATAGGCCATTTGCATCCGCATCCAATGTTCAACGGTCGAGCCAAAAGCTTTCGACACCCTGACGGCCATTTCTGGCGAAAGTGATGTTTTCTCATTGGTTACACGAGACAAGGTTTGTCGCGTCACCCCAAGCCGCTCGGCAGCATCGGTGATGCTGATGCCTGATGCCTCAACGGAATGTTTAATTATCTTGCCCGGATGAACGGGGTTCCTCATAGCCATAGTTTTTCTCCTCAATGATAGTCCACTAAATCCACATCAAAGGCGTTGCCATCTTCAAAGCGGAAGATGATCCGATGATTGCGCGACACAAACACACTGAAAAACCCGCGAAGGTTTCCCGTGAGCCGATGAAAGCCAAAGCCTGTAATGTCGAGTTCGTGTACAGTCTGAGCGGTATCTAAGATGGAAAGATACAACTCGGCTTTGTCGGCAATATCCGTGCGCAAGCCGCTCCGGTCGCCTTTCTCGTAAAGCTTTTTTAAGCCTCGATGCTTAAAATTCTCGATCATGAATTATTGTAACACGTAACACGACATGTTACAATAACATTTTATAGTGGGGTTAAGCCATTGAAAGACTAGGAAAAAAATGGGATGATTTGTCGTAATCTATATTATCACTCAATTTAAATAACCAAGAATATCTGGGAATTTACCTATGGATGTCTCTCGTTTGTTGTCGGTCATCAACGATATTGAATTTGAGTATAAAGAAGGCCTTTCAAAACTTTTGGCAACACTAATTCAACAGTACACAGCCGCAAGAGATGCTCCTACTCAAGACAACACCTCTTCAATTCAAACGGCCTACCAGAACCTAATAAATTATGTTGACGAAGACGCCTTTTATAATTACACACCGAGCAAGGCTGCATTCTAAGTGCTATCGGTGGAGAAAACCTGGTGGGCCTCGGCTTCCGAGAACAGCTAGACAATATCTTGTCTGTATCTGGGCAAACGACAGCAGGGATTGTAACAGGACTCACCACCTTACAAAACGAAATTGAAGCTTTTAAAAAGGCCTGCATCCAAGCAAAAAATGGTCTTGAGGCTTTGGGGCTAAATTCCCATACTATCCCGGATGGTCAGTTCGAAGTCGGTGTCCTTATCCCATGCCAACTGGTGGACCAAAAACTAGCGACTCTCGTTAAGGAACTTGAAGGATGGAATAAGATTGTTCGTGGATTTCAGGAAGTCGCCGGTGATGAAGAACGTGAAGTCACTGTATCTGGATTAGCTTCTGGTAGTTATGAAATTTATTTACCTCTAGGGTATGTTGCAGCCAAGCTCATCAGTCGTACTATCGACAAAATACTGGCATGGTATCTCCAGATTCTTGAAATTCGAAAACGGCGATTGGAGATCCAAGAGCTTGGGGCCCCGGTGGCAGAGGTAGCGAATGTTAAAAGACACGAAAAGAATCTTCTTGATACCGAAATAACGAAACTCGCAAAGGATCTAGTAAAAGAAGTTCATCCTAAGGTGGATGCGAATCGTCGCAATGAACTTGAAACGCATCTAAAAATTTCCATTCGCCAAATTTCACGCTTTGTGGATAAGGGAGGATTGGTAGAAGTTGATTCAAATACACCAGAAGAACCGGAGGAACCAACAGCTCCAGAAGGGGAGGAGGAAAACACAGAACAAACAAAAGAATATGAAAACTTAAAAAAGAATTTTGATCGTCTTAATTCAGAATTTGAACGCGTTTCTCAAGTTCTGAAACTGGGAAGTTCACTCCGTGCGTTGCCAGAAAGACCTGAGCCCATCCTCCAGCTCGAAGATGCGAATGATGAGGATTCAACAGACACTAAAAAAACATCAAGGAAAAAACCGTCAGAGAAAAAATAAGGATATTTCACATATTGACGATTATCACTCTAGATAGCGGTCATTCGTTACACGCAGAGGTTTGGCCGTAAACGACCAAAAGCGGATATTACCAAATATTTAAGTCGTTACTAGCTGAAGTGTACGGTTAGGTAATCGCCCAACTCTCGCACAAAACACCATATATCGTCGTCCCTAGTTGGGTTGTCCCGTATAAAGTTTGCTGCTTCATTTGCCCACGCCCACTTCTTTCCTTTTGAAGCATCTATACCGCAGCCAACAAGCCACTCTTCAAGCTCTCCCACATCAACAATAAAAATACCAATGACACGTAACTTTTCAACCAACTCCCTTAGCTGTGCGCCGACTTCTTGGGGTAGTTTACTTATTCCCCCGCTCTTCAACTTTTTCATTCCATATAACGATGAGCTAAGCGTAGAAAGCTCATGTCTGAGACTTTCATCATCGTTTTTGGCCCAACTATACTCTTTAGATGCTAAATCCTTGAGTTGACTGCGTGCTTGCTCTTCACTAATCGTAGGAGGCAGCTTTCGCACTTCTTCAGCGACATTTTCTACTTCTGTCATCAATTCTAAAGCAATTTCTTGATCACAGACATTAGTGAGAATTTGCCTCATTTTTACTGTGTCCGTAATTATGTCCAAATCCGCTATGATCGCCACAGGGATTCCAAGAATTTTATACATATTGCAGGTGTCGGCGATCCCGCCTGTCCCACCTACAGTAGTAAAGTGGATATCAAAATTTCGTTCTGCGCCTACCCGTTCCCATGCCGCTTGGTAAACTATGCGATCTCCATCACCCTCAACAATGGTTACGGCTTGAGCAAATATTCCGTCTAGAACTGTTTCGGCACGAACAGTCGGTTTTTTCAGTGCCTCCGCTAATGCTACAGAATCCACATGCCTTGCAGAAAAGCCATTGGATTTTTTAGTTAGGCGAATAATTTGAAGACTCGTGGCGGTTTGAATTACACCGCGAAGAATTTGGCTACTATGGGTAGCCACAAATGTCGCGGTTTGATCTGATGTAGCATTTGTACCTATAAATTGCCCAAGATTATAAGCCTGAGGTGGATGAAGACACATTTCGGGTTCATCTATTACGCTAACAGGTCTTCGACCTAACAAAATGGATATGACTGTTGCTATGTAGGATTTCATCCCATCGCCTTCTGATTCTATGGTCCGATAGTTCTTCATTTCATTTACTGACAAACGAGATTCCGCGCTAGGGACTAGTCCATTTTCGGCAATTCTCAGACACAATTTATTCCCTCTCGAAATATCAGACCAAACAGCTTTAGAAAAGGCTCTTTGTGATTCCCCTGTAAGCTCTTTACGAGCACTGTCATTTAGGTGTAGAGCATGAAGATCATTGGTGGGTGGCTGAGTTACGAAATCAATCGTACCCGTTGAAGCCAAGCTAGTTAATCGATTTTCAAGAAATAACGCCGTAACTAAATATCTACTCATCCAGACGAAATATTCATTTTTACGGTTTCTAGAGGTAGCTGAAGCTGATTGATTCTTCCATTGCTCAACTTGAGGAAAACTTACATTCGGAGCACCTTGCCCAGTACCTAGATAAGCCGTTCTAGAGATAAATTGCTCCTGATCATTATCATCCCAAATGCTATAGATGTAACCTTCATCTTTTAAACATTTCATAAAGGACTGATGGTCTGGAGTATCAATTTCTAAATTAATAGCGACAGTAAGCTTTCTCGCTTCACCAGAAATTGTTTCCTTAATATCACGTAAAAGCTGACTTTTTCCCGATGAATTAGGTCCGACGATTACGGTCAGTCCGGTGCAAATAATCTCTCCTAAACCCGGTAATTCAAGACGTTTTATTGGCTTAAAATCAGTAAGTTTTTCCATAATGTTCCTGCTTTTTAAAGGTATTTTCGCTGTGGTAGGTGTAATAACATCCGCTTTTCCACAATAACCCTTATCCGACTAATAATGTGCGAGGATGAGGCGCGGGCACGATATTGTCTATGTCAGGTACATTTGATCTTTCGGCCATCTCTGCTAAAGAGGATGAGTAATGCACTGCGTACAAGAGAAAGGCTCCTTCATGAGTAATATTATCACCCTCCCCTTTAAAGCACGGCGGGATAGCTGTGGTGGTGTCGGGGTCCGGGGCAGCGCCCCGCATTCGGCAACGCCGAAAGGGAAAGAAGAAAATACCTGCCACACAGTCCGATATTGATCATCGAGTACGTGTGATCCAAAAAAAAATGTCCTAATTCTCTGTTTGAAAATTCGAGCCTTCCCTGAAGGCAGTACGGTATTTGCTTCGGTTGAACCTTGGGGACTTTCCTAACCTAAAAGCGCATTTTCTTTCTTTTTTTGCCTGCTCAGGATGCCACTCAGAAATAAGTACTCTTTAATCACTTATGATTGAACTGGCTTTACTCTTTAGCATCCTTTGCGCATCGGAAGCCTGTTGAGTGATTTCGGTCTAGTGGTTTGCTCATGATTCTCGTAAAGATGCGGGCTTGTGGGGTTTCGCCTTGCCAGCCTGAGCTTCTGAGGACTTTGAACCCCCCGGATTGTGGGCCTTTGGGATTTCGCTCAGGACTTTTGGAATAATATTGAGAGTCATACCAGTCGGCGACCCATTCCCAGACATTCCCCGCCATATCATATGCACCGTACGGACTTTTCCCGGCTTCATAAATACCAACGGGGACGAGTGTCGTCTCCCCGTTCCAGGTCACTTGGTTATAGTTCAAATGTTTGTCTGTTGGTTCCACGTCACCCCAAGGAAAGCGCCAATCGTTTGGACCTTTAGCTGCTTTTTCCCATTCCGCTTCGGTTGGTAGTCGTTTTTCGGCCCATTTGCAGTAGGCTTCGGCGTCGAACCAATCCACATTAATGACGGGAAGGTCCACTACTGACTCTGGCATGGTATTGCCTTGCCACAGTCCTTTGGTCGGGTCAGTTGGGTGTTGAGGCGTGCGATGTCCCGTTTTGGTGATAAAGGTCAAATATCGCCCATTTGTCACTTCATATTTATCAATGTAGAACGTATCCAAAAAGACATCATGATTGGGGCGCTCATCAACCCCTCCATCACGTGCCGCTTTGGGCACACCCATAGGGAATACGCCTTCAGGGACGAGGACCATAGGAGCGGTATCTTTTCCCTGTATTTCCTGCGGTTGATCGGCCTTCACAATTTCGCTATTCCCGATGACAAGACTCAGAGCCATTATTCCTAAGGCAATGCGAACATGTGTAGTGAGCTGGATAGAATGCTGTGTCATGACCGTCTCCCTTTTTCTGTCTGTATTGGGTTTTTCAGTATAATCTTCAAGGGGGTGTTGACCCTCGTGGTATCAACATACCATAAAGGCCTCGGGTCAGATGAAGGGGTTGCCTCCAATCTGGAGGCCTCGTTATGATGCCCTCGATTAGGAGTTCAACCGTTGTTCTCCTTTCAATTATTCGAGACGTTCAATATTTAGGGTGATTACATCATGAGTCAATCAGGCATGTTGGGTCTTCGACATCTCGCGTTAAACGTGAAGGACATTCAGGTCTCTCAACCATTTTATGAGCAGATTTTTGGTATGAAGGTCGTTTGGCAACCTGATCCTGATAATGTCTATCTGAGCTCTGGTTCTGATAATTTAGCTCTACATCAAATTCCGGCTGAGAAACTGACCTCATATTCACAACAAGAAGGCCAATTTTTGGACCATTTGGGGTTTTTGTTTGATTCTCCCGCCAATGTGGATGTGATGTTCAAACAGGTTCAAGCTCGTGAGGTCACCATTGTGAAGCCTCTCAAGGAGCATCGAGATGGGAGTTATTCGTTTTACCTTGCTGATCCTGATGGTAACGTCGTTCAAATTCTCTATGAGCCAACTGTGAGTCGCACTCTATGAGTACGTGGGATATTTACCAAGCTGATCAGTATATTGGTCTTCACCCGTGGGTATGGGCTCAGTTGGAAAGTTCTGAGCCACCTGGCCCCCTGCCATTTCTAGGAGGTGTCGATCCACAAATAGTGGAGAGCTTGCATCAGGTCCATAGCATTTTATTGAGCTCGGTAGAGACGGCGATGAGCGATATCATGGCTCATCGCGCACCATTGGATGATCCGGCCACTCCCCGACGACTTGAAGATGCCTATGCGGAAGTCGTGGCTTCTCGCCCACAGTTGAAGGCTCACATCAAATGCGGACGGAAGCCAGACGGTACTTTCCAGTGGGACTACCGTTCTGATTCTCGACTGTCAGCCACGATGACCTATGCTGGCTTGCGCATTTTTAATGCGGCGACACAAAATGCCATTCCGTTTATGTTTGAGCGGCCCCTTGCTCCTATGGTTGGTAAGTTTTTAGGGTTTTTAGATGGCACGCGAACTGTGGCGGAGATTCGAACGGCTGCGACTGCTTCAGGACCGGATATGGAACGACACTTGACTCAGTTATTTGAACTCTTGCGTGATAGTGAATGTCTGGCGGTGACATCTACAGCAACGGTTCAAGAACAATGGTTACGTCATACGCAGGATCAAGATCTCATTCATCTTGGGCATGCAGCTTTAATGTATCGTCAACGTGATCAGTTTTTCTGGGTAGATCCTTGGTTGATGCCCTGGTTTGCGGAATCCCCTACCCCCTCGTTATGGATGAATCTATTACCACGTCCAGCCGCCATCTTTTTGACTCATGATCATGATGACCACGTCGATCCTCGTTCCCTGTATCATTTGCCTAAAGATATCCCGATTTTTGTTCCAAGTCGCAAGAATCGGCAGAGGTTGTATTTCGATTATTTGTCTTTGCTTCGTGAGCTAGGGTTTACGCATGTTACGGAAATGGCTCATGGAGATACCTGGAAATTTGATGGTGGCGAAGTGGTCTCCGTCCCATTTTTTGGCGAAGATCCCTGTGATTTAGAATTGCCACGAAATTGCTATTTGATTGCTGACCGTGGGCATAATTCCTTGGTCCATGCGGATAGTGGTCCGACGAATAATGGTAAGTCACCCCTACAAGATGGCGTGATCACGGACTTAGTTTCGCGTTATGGTCCTGTTGCTACCGTGTTGTCTTCACAACAGCAACTCAAAGAAGTACGGAGCTATACGGCCCATGCCTGCTTGTCACATCCAGGGACGTGGCTTGACGTAGGTGAGAATGGCTATCTCACCAATGAATATTTGACTGAGTTATGTACGACTGCCAAAGCGAAGCTGTTCGTCTCCTATGCGACAGGAGGAGCGGATTGGTATCCCGATCACCTCTCATTTATGTTTAGCCACCGAAATCCTGCGAGAACGGCTTTGATCACAGCCCATTGGGATCAGCCTGACTCCTTGCGACAACTTCTTCATCCTGTAGGATGTGCCTATCATTATGCTCAGGCGCTGGATCTGTTTCGTGCCGGGGAACATGGCACGGTTGAAACTCTAACTGCTTCGCCGGCATTGTCCCCCATTCAACTATTTCAACTTGACCACCAACTTCCTTCATTCTTGGGCCGACCCGCCTAACACTTGTTTGTGTCCTTTGCCGTTTTTCTTGATAACATGCCTCTATACTTCCGTAGAAAACCATTGACTTCAAAGGATATTTTGTCGCTTGGACTCCTTCTGAAACTTAGGTATGATAGGGCTAGGCTAGAAGTGCAGACTTCGTATTTTGAAAAGGAAACATAGCACGATGGATCATAACCAAGACGTAGATGGCCCTTTCCCAGAAACCATTGCAGTCATTGGGGTTAAGGTACGAGATTCGGGTGAAGTCAAAAAGACTCGCACGGATGATGATTCGCTCCGGATTGGCGATTTTGTCATATTGGCTTTGGATAACGATCAAACGTTTGGCAAGGTATATAGTAATCCTCAGTTCCTTCCTTTTACTCCACCGATGCGGGCCATGCGCACCACATTGCGAAAAGCGACAGAAGACGATAAACGTACCATCAATCGGCATCAACAGCTTGTTGAGGAAGGCCGGGCTTTTTGTCTTGACCGGGTGATGACTCTCAACTTAGAACTGAAGCTTGTAGAAGTCTTCAGCTCATTTCAACGACGCACCTTAACCTTTACGTATACGGCTGAGGGACGGGTAGATTTTCGGCTATTGGTGAAAGACTTAGCCCGGCGATTTGGATGTCGGATTGAAATGCGGCAAATTTCTAGTCGTGAAGAAGCCGGTCAATTGAGTGGAGTGGATACTTGTGGCTTGGTTCTCTGCTGCGCAAGTTTTTTGACAGACTTTAAGCCCTTGCATCCCAAAGGTGATCGTGGGAATACCCAATGGGGCGGAGACAGTCACCGTATTGGAGTCTGTGGGCGGCTTAAGTGTTGTCTCATGTTTGAAGAAGAAGGATGGACCTTGACGAGACGGCAACCTCAACCACTAATTCAACTCTCCCGACGGTAAATTATCATCCGTAGTATGCTCTCAACTTTCCTGATCCCGTGTCACGGTTTGTTGTCTTTAGATTTATCGATATGATGTGACTATGTCCGCCAAGCCTCGGTTTATTATTTTTGCTCATAACGCGACGTACGACAAGCTCCATCAGGTGGCTACGCTCGGATTAACTGCAGCAGCCATGAATAAAGATGTGACGGTCGTATTGCTCTTTTGGACGATTAAAAAGTTATCAGAAGGTCGTTTGAATGAGTTGGACTTTCCTCCTGAGTATGAATCACAAGCCATAGAAGTGGCGAAATTGATTAAGGAACGCAATGTGCCACTCATCACCGAAATGTTGGAAGAAGCTCGCAGCGTTGGGCAATTTCGAATTGTCGCCTGTAGTGCGGGCTTAGAATACATGGGTGTCGATGCAGATGTGGTGGCGAGTCATGTTGATGAGGTGATGGGGCTTCCGGCGATTCTCTTGCTTTCCGCAGGAGCTGAAACGACCCTCTTTATTTAGGGCACATCTAGAAACCGTCCTTTCCCGCGATTGCGGTTTTCTCCCCCTCGTGCTCACATCTTTAGGTATGTACCTATACATTGCGTATTTTCGCGCATGGAGTCTTTGTTCTCACGAAAAGGTCATGGATTTAGAGATGCCCTATCGATGAAGGTTGTGAGTCTATAGAGAGAGGCTAGGCAGAGGTGGATATTTCATGTTGCTGGTCAAGTTTTTTGACTAACGAGTCAACTTGCAAGATAAATTCCTGAAAGTCTTTTGGATCCAAGGCTGCAATGTAATCGCTATTCGCGATGCATTCTTTAGAATCCCCAGATTTTTTTCCATCATACAAGTCTTCGTGACGGACTGACGCGACGGGCTGAGCTTCCCGAGGTTCTGACCAAATCAATCCACGGTATTCAAACCAGGGTCCTGGCGTAACTCGACGCAGCAGTCGTTGATATGTGGTAATTTTCTCTTTTAGAAATTGAAGGTCAGCAGGCCTTTTTTTGAGTGCCATTCCATACTCCCCACCTTAGTAAACGAGATAAATACAAGACGATTGTCTACATTGTGAGGCTACTAGTTTTAGCCAAATTAGTCTGTGCTGTACCTCACAAATGTTGAAAATGAGTGATTGAGTGACTGCTCAGTCTGTTACAAAAACTCAAATAGACGAGAATTGATTGGTAGGTTTTATTCTTCGGCAGAGATGGTGAGAGGCAATCGTGTCCACGATTCACCACCATCAAGAGAGCGGTAGAGGCCGCCTCCATTCGTTCCGGCATAGATAATGTTCGGGGAGTTGGCAGTGAGTTGAATGCTGCGAATGCTTGCGGCTTCAAGTCCTGAATTTTTTAGTGTCCAGGTTTTTCCACCATCGGGACTTTTTTTCACTCCTTCACTTGTTGCCAGAAAAATTGTGGAGGTATTGGATGGATCTAGTTGGATGGCACTTACAAAGCTGTCACCAAGGGCATCTCCAATTTTTGTCCAATTGTTTCCTTGGTTGGTGCTTTTGAAGAGTCCCTGCGTGGTGCCTGCATACACCGTATTGGTCTCGTTCGGATCAATGGCAAGACTATTCACACCCATAGCCATTGATGCCATCTTGGCATCGAAGGCGACCATCCCTTCTGTTACTTTGACCCAATTCTCTGCTCCAGTCTTTGTGCGATAGACGCCTCCAGTCGTTCCGGCGTAGATGACCTTTGGTTTTATCGGATCGATAGCGAGGGAGACGACGAAATTGACTTCAATCATCCCAGACATGCTTTCCCGCCATGTCCGTCCACCATCAGTACTCTGGAATACCCCCACAGTTGTAGCCGCATAGAGAGTTTGACTGTCCTGAGGATGAAACACGACTTGATTGACGATGGCAGAAATCGTGCCTCTTTGTAGCCCTTTATTGAATTGATGCCAACTTCGCCCACCATCCGGACTTTTATATGTTCCATCTCCATTCGTTCCGGCAAAGATATTTGCCGGAAGATCAGGGTCAATGGCTAAGCTAATGACGCGAGTTCGTGTCAGCACTCCTTGAAAGCGTTGCCAACTTTTTCCAGTGTCACGAGATTTGTACACTGCTTCATCGGTTGCGAGATAGACAATGTTGGGCTTTGTTGGATGCAAGGCGATTGAGACAATCGTATCACTGTGGTTTCCACATGAGGGAAGTGACAGGAAGAACAATAATGTTAGCCACCAGCCTAGCGTGCCAGAGGGCCCTTGGGCTTTCTGGTTGATCAGAGGAATCCTATAAGCCTGTCGTAAGTAATTCAGTGCGAGTGTTTCCTTTGGTCTGGCATTAATAGCTTGGGTTATACGGTTCGGCATATCCCGTTAACTCCACGTACCCCATTCCCGTTATTGGTTTTTGTTTCATCGTTCCAGAGACCTCGACGTCCCCTTCCCAATAGGTCACTTGTGTGCTTTGGCCTGTACGTAATTCCTGATCAGCCATTCGGGGAATAATGTGTGCCTGAATCTGGTGGGCAGGAATATGTATGGTCCATTGACTTGGGTAGTTCGCGCCACTTTTCGGACTTTTCCAATAATCTAGAATAGTGATCTTCACATCATTGTAGGTAAGGTGTTGTGAGGTTCTGTCTGGGAAGATCAACGTTCCACTTGAGGCCGGCGCTACGCTTCCGTCTTCACGACGTAACCAGTAAATCATGAGGTCATGTCCTGATTTGAGCTGAAGGCTAAACCAGTCCCATCCAACGAGGCCGTCTTCCAGATCCGATGATGAAAATTCATGATCCATCCAACTGAGACCTGTCACCTGATTCGTTTGGCCCTGTATGTGAAGTGAGCCTGTTGTGTGAAGTCGTGTAAGGGAATAGTAATGTGAGGAATGATGAGGCTGAGTCCCTTTCCGGCTGATCCCTTCGCGGCCATGCACAATAGGAGGGCTGGAGGTAGTCGTGATGAGATCAATTGAAATATTCTCCATTTCAGCCTGTAGTCGAAATTGACGGTGGGAAGGATCAATCGCCTTCACTGACCATTGGTCAATCCATGTTTCAAGCCTGCTTTCTGTTGCTCCAGCTTTTCTAAGACCGGCACGACTGATTTTCTCAGCATATTGAAACTGTGTCTGTTCTTCATCGGTGATCGCAAAATGGGCAAGGTAGAGTTGCCGAATAGCCCACTTTGAAGGATTAGACTTTACACGTTCGTCATCGATGGTTCTTCGGAAAAACGTCAATTCATACCCAAAACGACGTTGATCAGGTGTGAACAGATGTCCGGTGAAATACCACCATTCTGTTAAGAAATTATTATGAGCCCCATGGTCTAAGGGGAAAGAGTATTCATATCCCGGTTCGGCTTGTTGAGGGGCAAGGGTTGCTTCTTGGGCCAGAATTGCGAAGGGGGTTAGCAATATCCAAGTCCCGGCAATCATAAGACTTTGAATAGTTGAGCTCGATATTGGGATGTGCAATGGACTCTTTCGGTGAGAAGCCATTTCTCTACGGGAGCTGGCGAGGCTTATAGCATGAGCAGTCAGGGAGCGCAATTCGCTCGTCGTACGCGGACATTTGAAGATTAGTCTGACGAGGAACATGAACGAATAGCGTTGACTTTAACAAAAACCCTCCGCTATCGTAGTCCATGTCTTTTGACTCCCATTCTATCAAAACTCAGTCTTTTTCAGTGCCTGAAATCATTCCCTTTTTCCCGCTACCCAGCGTGGTACTTTTCCCTCATATTTTTCTACCGCTTCATATTTTTGAGCCGCGATACCGGGATATGGTGAAAGATATTGCTTCAAAAGGAGATTGTATCGGGATGGCATTGCTCAAAGATGGGTGGGAGAGCCAATATTATGAGAGGCCGCCCATTCATGATTTAGGATGTGTAGGGCAACTGGTGAATGTTGAAGAGCTGACGGATGGTCGGTATAACATTGTCCTCAAAGGCTTACAACGTTGTCACTATGATGAGTTGTCAGTGGCCACCCCCTACAGACAGGCCACAGTCACCTTATTGCCTGAATCTCTTGATTCTCTTAGTCTGTCTGAAAGCGCCAGAACTAAACTTGTTGACGTTGCCGAGTCCTATTTAGATATGAAAAAGGCTCACGATCTTAGCCAACTTATCGCATCGGAAGAATTTGATGATGCCGTGTTAGTCAATAGTTTGTCGTCTGGATTAGTAGATCTGACTCCGTTGGAGAAGCAATTCTTGCTCGAGGCTGAGCATCTCACGCAACGGGCTTCCCGCTTGACTGAACTTCTCAAATTTAAGCTTTCCGACCTTCTTTCCTCAGCGCAAGGATAATTTCTATGGCCTCTTCATCTGTTGCCATTGAAGTGATCGGATTGTGCAAGACCTACGATAACTTCACTGCCGTCAAAGATTTATCCCTTAACGTTCAATCCGGTGAAATATTTGGTCTTCTTGGCCCAAACGGTGCTGGGAAAAGCACGACACTGCGGATATTGATCACTACCTTAAAGCCAACAAGTGGGCGAGCCACTATTTTAGGGCATGATGTGGTGACTGAAGCCGATACGGTACGCCAGCTTATTGGATATGTTCCTCAGGAACGAGCCATTGATCGATTTTTGACAGGACGAGAACATTTATTACTGCTTGGTGACCTTTATCATTTACCGAAGGAAGAAGCGGTTAAGAGAATTCAAGAACTCTTGAAACTCGTCGATCTGGAAGATCATGCCGATCGAGTTGCCAAAACCTACTCTGGTGGGATGAAGCGAAAGCTCGACATTGCCTGTGGCCTCTTACCTAATCCCAAAATTCTTTTTTTAGATGAGCCAACCTTAGGGTTGGATGTGCAAAGTCGGTTGAATGTATGGGATTACGTGCGTCGGCTTCGCGACCAGGGCATGACCATTGTTATGACCACCAACTACTTGGATGAAGCGGACCAACTGTGTGACCGAATTGCCATTATTGATGAAGGCCAAATTCGAATCACTGGTTCGCCTAAAGAGCTAAAGGCCGGCTTAGGTGGAGATGGGATCTCACTCACTTTGGGTGATGCTGACCCTGCCGTATGTGCGAGACTTGTGGAAGAAATAGAGAAGTTACCTTTTATTCGCTCCATTCGAACTCATGGACAGGGACTCGATATTCGAGTTGATGCGCCAGAGAAGGCATTGCCGGCTCTGTTTGAAGCGACGAGTCAGGTTGGCTGTCGATTGGACGGAATTGAATATCATCGACCGCGTCTCGATGATGTGTTTGTTACCTATACAGGCCATTCCATTGATGACCAATCTACCTCTTTAACGTCGGACACCGCTGGCTAATCCCCGTTTCCCGTCCCTTCCATGATGGCCTGTTGAATCTGGTGATGAAGGCGTAGGATGAGTTGTGTAATATGGTCCGAGATCGTGGCCCTGGTGACTCCTGAACGATATAACAGCAAGGATTGATCATGCAGAATCAAATACAAGAAGTTCTGGCTCTCACCAACAGGTGGGTCAAGCGATTAAGTCGAGAGAAGTTCAGTATGCTCTTTACCTTGGTCCAGCCTATGCTGTTTTGGCTCATATTCTTTGGAAGCCTTTTTCAACGGGCTGCTGATGTCCAGCTAGTACAAGCACCTAATTATATTAGCTTTTTAGCCGCCGGCGTTGTGGTAATGACCGTATTGAACAATGGTCTGGCAGGCGGAGTTGATTTATTATTCGATAAAGAAAATGGGTTTTTAGAGCGATTAATGGCTACGCCAATTCGTCGCTCATCCGTTATTCTTAGTCGATTTCTTTTCGTCATGGCCATTACGGCTATGCAAATTTTGGTAATTCTTGGGGTAGCCTTCCTTTTTGATGTGCGGCCAGAAACTGGATTCTTGGGTATCGCAGTGATTCTCTTTATTGGCATGTTGTTCGGGGTAGGATTGACGTCTATTTCCATGGCCATGGCATTTTCTGTCAAAAGCCACGGTGACTTTTTTTCTGTTTTGGGTTTTCTTTCCTTACCCATGATCTTTTTAAGCTCTGCTCTTGTTCCTCTTTCCGCCATGCCGGGATGGATGCAGACATTGGCGTGGCTGAATCCCATGACCTGGGTCATTGACGCAGTTCGCCCACTTATTTTAACAGGGTGGGAAGCCGCTATTCCTCAAATACTTATTGCCGTCGTTGTTCTACTGGTCTTTGATGCCCTGTGTCTCTATGGCGGGGCTAAGGCGTTCAAGAAAACTGTTGGGTGACCTCAAGAATCATTAGCTATTAATCGTGAAGAGTGAGTTGTGGGGGACATGCAAACTTGCAGAAATACCATGAATTTTTATAGGGAAAACACATATGAACGTTGAGTCATCAACGGAGCGAAAAATACAATCACTTCTACGGTTATTATCTGACCCGAATCAGCAGGTTGCGGCCACGATTCACAAAGAACTCGTAAATATGGGGGCCGTGATTTTACCGTTTCTTGATCATGCGGACCAAGGTGATCATGATATGTGCGTCCGTCTCACTGAAATTCGTGAAGACCTCAGATTTGAAAAGTTACGACAAGACCTTAGGCAGCTTCTCCTCTCTAGCAGTCGTGAACGTGCCTTTGACTTAGAAGCTGGTACATTTCTCCTCGCACAATCCGCCTATCCAGAAATCAATGTTCAACAGTATATTCAGCAGCTTGATGACCTGGCTGAAGAAGTACGGCCTCGCTTATCCCCATCTCAATCGCTGGAAGATGCGAGTCAAATTCTTGCAAAATATCTCTTCGTCGAGAAGGGTTTTCGCGGCAATCGAGATCATTACGATGATCCAGAAAATAGCTTTTTCAATCGTGTGCTCGAACGGCGAACTGGTATTCCGATTACGCTATCAGTGTTGTATCTCTTCCTTGCCAAGCGTCTGGGTCTCTCAAGTACTGGTGTTGGGATGCCGGGACATTTTATTGTTAAGCTTGAAGAGACTGATCCCACCATATTTATTGATTGTTTTAATGGAGGAGTATTTCTCGAAGCCAAGAACTGCGAGCAGTTTCTCATTGAGGCGGGAGTGGGATTTAATGAAACCTACTTGCATACGACCCCCAATGATTTAATCTTAGCTCGAATGATTAGGAATCTAATTGGGGGTTATGAAAAGCTGCAGGAGACGGAACGAGTCGATCGCTTGAATTCCTTGATGGAGACATTGGATTCTGTGCCAGAGAGGGACTAAGATTCAGGTCAAATCACCATTGTACGGTCATCAAATCTCTGGCTAGGTTAATCTGGCCTGAAAAATTTCGGGCGGCCTGCTTTTTCACATTGAATTGATCAGCCACGGGATAAAAATGTGACAATATCAAGCGTTTAATCTCTGCCTCCTTCGCCACCCTCCCACAGTCTTCAGCATGCATATGCGCCGCCCCTGGACGATTACTTGGAAAAGAGCAATCCAATACCGCAAGATCGACATCTTGGCATAATCGCACAAGATTTGATGAATAACAGGCATCACCAGAATAGACAAAGGACCGACCTTGATACTCCACTCGGTACCCTAAGCACGTTTGTTGGCTTGTGTGGGTCATCGTGCGTGGGATGATACGTGTATTTCCAAGTGAAAATGTTCTGGCTGCAATTTCTTTGAGCGTGACGCGAAAGGGAGGTTTATCAAAGGCCGGGAATGTCTTCATGATGCTACCAAATAGTTTTTTCGTTCCCTTAGGCCCGATGATGGTCATATCTGGGCGATTGGCTACATACCGAGCATGGCACACGGCATCAAAATAGAAGGTGATGAAGTCAGAAAAGTGGTCGGCATGATAATGCGTGAAGAGGAAATGCTGAAGCTGATGGCGATTGAGCCCAGTTTTGAGGAGATTAGTGAGAGTGCGGGGGCCAAAGTCAATCAAAAAGGGGAAGTCTGTTTGGATGAGATACCCTGCTGCTGCCCGCCGAGGGTGGAGATTGGTTCCTGATCCTAATATGGTAATCTTCATAGACTCTCCTATTCAGTTCACACTAGAATTGATGAGAATGTGTGTCAAGAGAGACCGAAATCAATATGAGTGAAGAATCTCGTACAACAGGACAAGTCAATCTATTTGCAGGGCTTGGCGGTATCGGCTGTGTGGTTGGTGCTATTTGGGTCTGGCATCATTTGTCGTTCGACACACAGGATTGGATTATTGATGACATTATCCCTGTGCTCTTGGTCGTGATCATCGTTGGGCTAGGATTGGGCACAATTATACGAAAAGTCCAAGCACGTCGTCGATTACAGGCAAAACGTGACCGTCTGATCACACGTTTTGAACAAGAACAGTCTTCACAAAAGAGACGAGATATTGCCTTTGTCCTTGTTGAACTCAATGAATTTCAACTGGCAGGATTAGAAGCTATTGCTACACCGATGGCTGAACTTTTTATTTCTACCCTTAAAACAGCGTTGGGAGATAAACAGCATCGAATTCGCGGAATGGCGGCGAGTTATTTAGGGGTCTTGGAGCATCGCGCAGCTATTCCGCTCTTGATCAAAGCTCTCGAAGATGACCATGCGCATGTGCGTGCATCTTCAGCATTAGCACTCGGTCGAATGAAAGCTCTTGAAGCCAGAGAAAAGCTTGAGGAAACCATGACGGAAGATTGGGATCAAACTGTGAGAAGCCGTTCTAAAGAAGCATTTGAACGGATTAAACGTGTGGAAGAACAATTAATACGAGAGAATACGGGGAACTTGCCACAGTTAAGCGATCATGGTGAGGGTAAGTCTAGAACAGGATAGGCATGGATCATTCATTTATCAGAAGGTGTAGTTGCCTAGGCCACGATGGTTGAATAGGCCATTGGCTCACGGTTGTTCCTCTATGATTGGAAGTTTATGGACAGTTTAAAGGTGGGACTAGAGGTAGCCTAGGCCACGATAGTTGAATGGGCCGCTGGCTCAAGGCTGTCCATCTATGGTTTGCAATACAATGGCTGCTGAGTTTGGTATTACAGGTGGCCTAGTTCAGTACTTTGTTTAAGGCGTCTTGATCGACAGGTGTGAAACGGTAGCCTTTGTTCAGCAATTCACTCATGCTGTTGGTGAGTGTTTCAATTTCCCTTTTATTCATGACGGAGTCGAAAAAGTTATTGAGATGCATGACATATTGGGCCGATGGCAGATGGTCTTCAAATGAAACACCAAATGATTCCATCACGTCGCGTAATTCTACTCCCGCGTAATGATTATCATCATTTTTATCCCCGACAAGGGCAAACTCAAAAAATGTAAGGCTGATAGACAACGTCTGTTGAGTATGTGAAAACGCTTCTCGTGCTTCATCAAGCCCTTTGGGATAGAGTGTTGCACAATCAAAGTCCATTAAGGATTCGGACGTTGAGTGATAGGAGATTCTCTCAACTTGGGGTTGCTGAGGTTTTTTGAAATTTTTGTAAAAATAGGTGGTACAGGTTTGGGCGATATAGAACGCTTGTTTATGTTGTAGAATTTGTTGACTGATATGACTTGTGAAGCCGCGAAAGACCTCTGATCCAGTTGAGCTAGAGGCGGTCCCAATTCCAATGGTCATGATAGACAGACCGAGAAGAAGTATCGACAACAGGAGATGTGATGTATTCTGAGATCGAGTCGGCATCAATGGAATCCTTTCACAACTACTCAGTATATCAGCCGATTCATTCCCATGCCAGTTCTGCATTCGTGCATCTTGAAAAAGGTGATACGTATTCCTCATAGCGAGTAATCTGAAACAGACATCAAGTAATGCCAAGTCAAGAATCTTTCTTTGAACTCGATTCAGATCCAGCCTTGCAGCGCCATATAAAGGGTGAGCGCGAACGTGCGCGGAAACTACGCAAAACGCAATGGTGGCTGGCTCTCATTCACAAAGGAATCTGTCATTATTGTCAGGAGACTGTCGCGCCGTCAGAACTCACCATGGACCATGTCGTTCCGCTTGCTCGAAAGGGAAAAAGTACGAAAGGCAATGTTGTCCCCTCATGTCGAAATTGCAATGGAACGAAACAGCTTGGAACTCCCGTTGAGACACTTCTCGACAATTTAGGTCGTCAAGAGCGATAGTTTTCTATCAATATGAGCTGGAGTATGGCTATGTAAGCGACGAAGCCACTCTATCGCCTCATCATCGCAATCCAGCGCCAGAGATTGAGTAAACTTGCCATGGAGCCTGCGACATATGTCAATGCGGCGGCTTTGAGGATTCGCCTGGCTCCAGAAAGATCTTCGCGAGATAAATACCCACCTTGTTCTAGAATAGGTAAGGCCCGACGGAAGCTGGCGTCCCATTCAACTGGTAGCGTGAGCAAATGAATCACCGTGCCAATTCCCATAGTTGCGATGCCAGCAAGCATCACCAATATGCCTGCGGCAGGTGTTCGGGTGACGGCTGCGACAATAGGAATGCCTAACATCAGAAATGATCCGACTCTTTCGGCACTTTGCGCGACACGAACCAGTCTTGTTCGTTTTTTTAATGGTGGATACTCCGCTTGATCTTGGAGGGCATGACCCACTTCATGAGCCGCGACGGTCGCGGCTGTTAATGATTTGTTGTGGTAGTTCTCGTGAGTGAGTCTGACGACTTTTGCGCTGGGATCATAGTGATCACCTATCTCAGTGGTTTCTACTTGCACTTGTTCAAGATGGAAGCGATCAAGTAGATGTCTCGCTAGTTCACCACCAGTTCCTGGAAAGTCTTCTCTCGGCGTTCGATGTTGCGCAAAGACACGCTTGATCCATAATTGTGGGCCAATGAAGACGGCCGCCAAGAGGAGAAGGGTCAAGAGCAGGCGAATCATGAGAAATCTTGAGAACCTAAAAATTGAAACATAATAGGATAAATGTTGATTGCTTCTTTCTGGAAGAAAGAGGGCTGTTGTGAGCATGGCAGAGGTGGACATTCATACATGAGTATTTGGAGGAAGTAGGTATCTTTCTCATTCGCAAGGTTTCGCTAAGGAGTCGACAATTAAGACGAACAACTGACAACGATTGGCTCACTCCCTGATGCTGGCGGCAGCGCATACGATTCCATGTCAGGTTGTTCTGTAAAGGGGTCGGTGAACAGATGTAAGAGGCGGTCGATTTCTGCAAAATCATTCTGTCGTGTGGCTTGTTCAATCGCTTCTTGGACGAGATGATTCCGAAGTATGTATTTAGGATTTGACCGATTCATCCGAAGTTGACGCTCCGCATCTTGGTTGTTTTCTGCTTGTAGGCGCTTGCAATAGCGTGCCGACCAATCATCAAACGCCTCACGATGGATGAATTGATCTTTGATCTTAGCATTGCTATTTGGGGAGTCTTGCTGAAATTGATTGAGTGAGCGGAAGAAGTTGGTATAGTCGGTCCGGCTGGAGTCCATGATATTCAACAAGTCAGTCACCAATTTGTCGTCTCCGGCGTGAATGTCGATAAGGCCTAACTTTTTTCTCATGAGTCCTGCATACGTGTTGACCATGGTCTTTTCATAGAGATCTGGTGCCGCTAATATTTCTGTTTCTTCAATGAGAGGTGACATGGCCTTTGCCAAAGCCCGGATATTCCAATAGCCGATATCTGGTTGGTTTTGAAAAGAATAGCGTCCATGGTGATCGGAATGATTACACACGAAATTTGGATTGAATTGTTCCATGAATCCATACGGACCATAATCCAAGGTCAATCCGAGAATCGACATGTTGTCAGTGTTCATGACGCCATGCGACCAGCCGACGGCTTGCCATTGAGCTATCAATTCTCCGGTACGGACGGCGACTTCATGGAGGAGTTGGGCATATGGGTTATCAACAGTTGCTAAATGCGGGTAGTCATGCTGGATGACGTAGTCCGCAAGTATCTTCAGATTGTTAAATTGTCCACGGTAAAAAAAGACTTCAAATGACCCGAATCTCACATGGCTAGGGGTCATGCGAAGCAGCATGGCTCCTGGTTCAGGTCTTTCTCGCCAGACGATTTCTTCACCACTCACCATGCATAAACTACGGGTTGTCGGTATACCTAGCCCATACATGGCTTCCCCGCATAAGTATTCGCGTATGGTTGACCGTAAGACAGCTCGGCCATCACCATCGCGA
Organism: Nitrospirales bacterium; assembly: GCA_029261355.1. Taxonomy (GTDB): domain Bacteria; phylum Nitrospirota; class Nitrospiria; order Nitrospirales; family UBA8639; genus JAGQKC01. The sequence goes on from JAJDBM010000002.1 coordinate 118,571, forward strand.
GAGAATCGTGTGAGGCCTGCTCCCTTGAGCTGCAAATCCCATGTTTCGCCTTTGGCATTTCGAATCTCCCCCAACAAAATGGCCCGACCATCTCCTAACTGCGGAACATAGTGGCCAAATTGATGACCTGCATATAGCATGGCAAGGGGGTCACTTCCCTGAAGCAGTTTGGCCCCACAAAAATATTCCGCAAACTCTGGTCGCTTCGCTTCTTCTGGATCAAGACCAATGAGTTCTGCGGCAGCTGAATTGAAACTCACAACCTGAGGGTTTGGAAATGGAGTCGGCTGAACCCGATGAAAAAATCCATCAGGTAACCGTGCATAAGTATTGTCGAATGATAACTTTTCAAGTGTGTTCATAGGGCTATTATCTCTAGAAACTGTATGGTCAGCAAGTTGTGACGGTGCTGTGGATTGTTCTCACGAAGAGGATCGACTCATTATAGCCAGATCTGTGACAATCTGTGAGACTGAGAGGATTCTGCTCTATGAGAGAATGGTTGTTGTAAGCCGGTCTATCCTGTCAATGGTTTATGCCAGTGACTTGAGGTCACCTATGAAAACCGTCCTTTCCCGCAATTGGGGAGTCATTCTCATGCTCAAATCCTCATGTATTCATCTATCCCTTGCGGTTTTGCGTGCGTGGCTTCCTTACCCTTACGAAAAAACAGGTTTTTAGAGGTGCCCTTGACAGATTTGTTGGGATAGTGCAGCCTCCTTCTGGGAGAATGAGGCCGGGTGGACGAAAGGTTGAGAAACGCACTTCCCAATGCATCGATCCACCAACTATCAGGTTGTATTTCTGACAGGACAATATTTGTGAATGATCTCAAAGAACTTTGGCAGATTCACCAGGACGCACGTTGGCCAGACTCGTTAGATGGAGCTGAAGGTCAATTGATGATGTTGGATACGGTGATTGTCGGATGTATCACCTATTATGAAGAAGAGCAAGAATTGGACAGCCAAAGAATCGTTATTCTTCAGGACAGTCTGTCGGAGTTAGATGAGCTGTTGGTTGATTTGTCAGATGAGGGGATGGAGTATTTTTCACGATTACGGCAACTGGGTCATCTTATTCTCAATGGGACTTCACAATAGCTGATGCTGTCATATAAGACAGATCTATTGATGGGGCACTGCTATCGGGCTTTATCCTTTTTTCGTAAACGGTTATGGTCTTCTATTCCGATTTGTGTGCTGATATTCTCGACTTCGATACTCGTGAATGTTTGTGCCGAAGCAGCTGAATCGACGGATCAGGATGATGTGATGGAGTTGGGGCAATGGCATTTTGCTCAAGGTCATTTTCCTCAAGCTGCTCAGGCTTGGGAACAAGCGGCCCGAAGGTTTGAGGCAGAGAAGCGTTTCGATGAACAGGCACAGGCCCTGTTGTATTTTTCTGAGGCTTTGTACCATCTTGGGCATTATCGACGAGCTACCGTATCGCTTCAATTGGCTCACCAGATAGCCAGTGAAGTCCCCAATTTTTTACTAATTTCCCAGATTCTTGGTCGATTGGGCAATGTCGCTTTCGCCTTGGGCCTCGAAACAGATGCTGAAGAGTATTTGACGACGGCGCTATCCAGAGCCAGAGCATTGGAAAACTCAGCTTTGATTGCCACCATTTTAAATGATCGAGGTAATGTTTTAGCTTCGCAAAAACGATATAGCGAGGCTCTTGGCGCATTTACTGAATCAACAGTCTTAGGCGATGCCATTGGTCATCATTCGCTAGCGGTGACGGCATTGATTAATGCTGCCTGGAGTTCGCTGTTAGAGGGCCAGTTGACAGCTAGCAAAGACCGACTTGATTTAGCCGTTGTGCAAGTAACCGTACTTGAGGAGTCGCATGAAAAGTCCCAAAAACTCCTCAGTATTGGATTGGCGTATGACCGGCTTCGTCAATTGCTTCAACCCACAAATTTCAAAATAATGAGACAATCAGCAGCAGCGTTTCAATCGTCTGCTGAAATGGCCCATCGAATCAAAGACCATCGAACCGCTTCCTACGGATGGGGGCATTTAGGGCATTTATACGAAGAGGAAGGACGAATTCCTGAAGCTCTTGAACTCACGCGTCGTGCTATTCATGCTGCCCAACAAAGCGTAACGCCTCAATCGCTCTATCAATGGGAATGGCAAGCTGGTCGGCTCTTGCGTGGACAAGGAAAAAGAGACGAAGCCATATTAGCCTATCGTCGGGCTACCTATACGCTTCAGCCGCTTCGCAATGAAGTGAGTCAAGGTTTTCCGCATCATTCCAAAACCTTCCGCGAGGGAGTGAGTCCACTTTTCTATGAATTAGTGGATCTCCTGCTGACCCAGGCAGATGGCGAGACAGACGAACTCGTGACTCAAGATATTCTAGGGAATGCACGGCGGACGATGGAACAATTTAAAACGGCTGAATTGCAAGACTATTTTCGTGACAACTGTGTAGAAGCGTCACTCGCAAAGAAAACGAATGTTGATGAGATCGTGAAAGGTCTGAAGCACACGGCAGTCGTGTATCCCATTCTTTTACCTGACCGTATGGAGTTACTCATTAGTGTTCATGATGGAGACAAGGCAGAATTGAAGAGGGAACGTGTTCAGGTCACGTCAGAGATGTTATCAAAAGAAGTGCGAATCTTGAGAAGACTGCTGGAGAAACGTACATCGCGTGAGTATTTGCCTCACGCCCAGCAAGTTTACACGTGGTTGATTCAACCTATTCGTCATTATTTACAAGAGTATGAGATTCACACTCTCGTCTTCGTGCCAGATGGGCCATTGCGGACTATTCCATTAGGTGCATTGCATGATGGCAAAGAGTTTCTTATTAGCCAGTACGCCCTGGCGATCACTCCAGGGATTGACCTCACGGATCCGCAACCTATCAATCGAGAAAAAATTAAACTCCTTTCTGTGGGATTAACCGATTCAGTGCAAGGCTTTCCATCTTTGCCGAATGTGGCATCTGAGATTCAGGCACTCAATGATCTGTATGGAGGGAGAGTGATGTTGAATCAACAGTTTCTCCTGGATGATCTTGAGGATGAGATGAAAGATGATCGTCCGAGCATCGTCCATATTGCTTCCCATGCGAAATTTGATGGGGAGGCCAAGAACACTTTTCTTCTGGCATTCGATGAGAAATTGACGATGGATCGATTAGATGAATTGATAGGTCTCTACCAATTTCGAGAAACTCCTCTGGACTTATTAACTCTCAGCGCATGTGAAACGGCAGCGGGTGACGATCGTGCGGCTCTTGGGTTGGCGGGCGTCGCTGTCAAGGCAGGAGCACGAAGTGCCCTGGCATCATTATGGTTCATTAATGATAAGGCGACCTCGGAACTGATCACGGAGTTTTATCGTCAATTGCAAGATGAAAACCTGTCCAAGGCCGTGGCTCTACAAAATGCCAAATTGAAAATCATGCAGCACCCCACCTATCAACATCCTGGATATTGGTCCCCATTTCTCCTTATCAATAATTGGCTCTGATCCTACAGCTTTTTGGAGGTGACCGTTGGAGCGTACCCTCAGTGATTATTTTCTGGAGGGCCGGTCGGCAAGCTCCCTTCCGTATATAAGGATGGGGGTTTTCAGGGAAATCAACAAGCGTTGGGGAATCATTGTGTTTGTATGCGATTCATAGCCAACTCATTTTCGATAAAATAGGTATGACTTCCCTGCGTTCCGTCCTTTGGTCTACTCCAGTTCGTGTGCTTGTCATAGGTCTGCTCGTGAGCCTGGCGGTGATTTTTAGTCGTCAGTTTGGACTGCTTGAGCCATTAGAGTTAGCCGCCTACGACTGGACAGTGAGGCTTGCCCCATCTCCTGTTGGTCCAGACCCTCGTATCGTCTTGATTACCATCACAGAAGAAGACCTTCAGTCTCTTGGGCAGTGGCCCCTCTCAGATGAGCTTATTGCCAGGGCCTTGGAAATTCTAACGGGATATGGTGCCCGAACGATTGGTCTTGACCTGTATCGTGACAGAGAAGTTTTGCCTGGAAGAGAGGAATTAAACGCGGTCTTGAGCCAACATTCAGAAATTGTGACGGTGATGAAATTTCCTGATCAGGAGGGAAAGGGAGTGCCTGGTCCACTGGTTTTACAAGGCACCGATCAAATTGGATTCAATGACATTCTTGTCGATCGTGGAGGCATTGTTCGAAGAGGGTTCCTTTTTTTGGAGAATCAGGAAGGCACAGCCACATCATTTTCCTTGTTATTAGCCATGAAATATTTGGAACACGAGGGGATCGTGCCTGTCCCAGACCCATCGCATCCTGAATTGATGAGAATAGGGACAACAACGATTCCTCGATTTTACCCGAACGACGGCAGTTATGTGGGAAGTGATGCCAAAGGCTATCAACTGTTGGTGAAGTTTTCAGGGAAGCAGGAAGCATTTCCGCAATTTACACTGACAGAATTATTGAATGGAACAATGAATCAAGCCGTGGTGAAGGATAAGGTGGTGGTGATTGGATCATCTGCGGAAAGTGTGAGAGATGATTTTTACACTCCGTATAGTCGGAGCCGAGGCAAGCGACAACAAATGTCGGGGATGGAACTCCATGCCCATTTCATCAATCAGTTGCTGCGAATGGCGTTGATGCATGATCGTCCGATTCGTTCTCTCCCTGAAGGATTAGAAGTTTGCTGGGTGCTCATATGGGGTGGTCTGGGAGGGCTCTTGGCATTAGGACTATTTTCTCCTTGGCGACTGATCTTTTTTCTGAGTGCAGGGGTTGGAGGTCTTCTCGTTTTCGTGTATTGGCTATTTCTTGCGAGTTGGTGGATTCCTTTGATTTCTCCGGCACTGGCCTGGGTGTTGGCTGGCAGTGTCGCCACCGCATGGATATCTAAGCAATATAGACAGGAGCGGATGTTGCTGATGCAATTATTTTCGCAGCATGTGTCTACTGAGGTGGCTGAGACGATATGGGCTGCACGAGAACAATTGGTTCAGGATGGACGCATTCGACCAAGAAAGATCACTGCCACGGTGCTGTTTGTAGATCTTGAAGGGTTTACCGCTATGGCGGAACATGTCGACCCCGAAGCCCTGATGGAGTGGCTCAACACCTATCTCATGTCCATGACAAATGTGATTGTGGCGCATAAGGGTGTGGTTGATGATTTTTTTGGAGATGGAGTGAAGGCAAACTTTGGTGTGCCATTGGAACAGAGGCAAGGCAGTGATATACGCCAAGATGCCATGAATGCTGTGCAATGCGGATTGGCCTTATTCAAGGAGATCCAATGTTTGAATCAACGTCTCCCTCAACAAGCCATTCCTATCGGGAGAGTGAGAATCGGCATTGCCACTGGATCGGTGGTGGTCGGGACGGTGGGGAATGCGCAACGATTAAAATATACATCAGTCGGAGATATTGTGAATATTGCTGCACGCTTAGAGCAATTAGGGAAGGACCCGTCTATCGCATCTAGGACTCAAGGTATTGGAAGTCTATTCGTGAATGAGGATACCCATGCCTATTTAGATGCTCGCTGGGTAACAGAGGAAATTGGACCAGTGAATCTTTCTGGTAGGCAGGAGCCTGTTACGGTCTATCGAGTGGTGAGAGGACCATCCGAATAAACTAGGGTAGGGGTGCTCGCTATAGCCGATTTAGTGAAATTCCGTATTTTGAAGTGTTTGATACCGCGGGGAAAGTCTGCATCGTTCAACTGGAACTTATTAGGATTCGCTATAGTATTTGAGGCGAGACGATTCACGAGCGCCGGGTATTTTTCCGAGGGAACGGCTTGATGCAGAGTCAATGCCTAATCGTTTCATTTTCTTAATCAGGCCCTGCCGGCTGAGCCCTAGAAGTTTGGCTGTTTGAACTTGATTGGAGTGGCAGGTTTCCAAGGCTTCTCGAATCATCTGTTCTTCTAATTGAGCAACTGCTTGCGGAAGTGTAAGGGAGCCCTGCGTGAGTCTTCTCGAGGCCGAGTGTTTTTGAGATCGAATATGGTTTTCTAAATCCTGCTCGGTGATCATCACTTTTCTGATGACTGCAACCATCCGTTTCATTTCATTTTCGAGTTCTCGCACATTGCCTGGCCAATGATAGGTCTGTAAGGTCCGCAGCGCCTTAGGACTCAAGTATTTTTCCTCTTTCTGCATCTGCCGACAATTCAACGACAAAAAATGAGCAGCAAGAAGAGGGATATCTTCGGGGACATCTCGTAGAGATGGTGTATGGATGTGAACAACTTTGAGGCGATAATAGAGGTCATGCCGAAATGTACCCTGATGAATCTGGTCCTCAAGGTTTTTATTCGTGGCGGCAATGATTCTGACGTCTACAGAATGATCCGTTTGTCCTCCGACGGGTTGGAACGAACGTTCTTGCAAGACTCGCAAAATCTTTGCTTGAGCATTGCTTTCAAGATCCCCAATCTCGTCAAGAAATAATGTCCCCCCATTGGCTTGTTCAAACTTCCCGATCCGAGCTTCAACTCCTGTTGCGACACCGCGTTTAATCCCGAGTAGTTCACTCTCTAATAGATGTTGGGGAATGGCGGCACAGTTTAAGGCGACGAACGGTTTCTTTGCTCGTGCACTCGTATAGTGAAGCGCTTTAGCAACTAACTCTTTTCCAGTGCCGCTTTCCCCGGTTATCAGAACATCAACCAAGCTATCGCGTATTTGGTCAATGAGTCGAATTATTCCTTGTACGTGTAAGCTGGTGCCAATCAGGTGTTGCGTAGAAAACCGTCCTTCAATTTCCTTCAATAGCTGGGTGTTTTCATCGACTAATTGCTGCTGTTGTGTTTTGAGTTCTTGGACCGTTTGAACGGATTCAATGCTCAGTGCTGCTTGTTCGGCCAGGGCAGAACCTATGGCTTCATCCTGCTGTGAGAATGTACCCTGAATTTTATTCATGACTTCCAATACGCCCAGGACTTCTTGGTTTTGTGTTTTGAGTGGAATAGCCAGAAGGGTGCGCGTGCGCTTTTTGGAGCGGGTGTCGATATCGCTGTAAAATCTAGAGTCCTGTTGAACGTCTGGAATGTTGAGTAATGTACCGCTGAGAGCGACGGCGCCGGCAATGCCAAGGCGTGCGTCAAAACGAATCATGGCTCCATCAAGGGAAATATATGACCAGAGTTCGCAGCGATCGCGGTCAAAGAGGAGCAGACTCGCATCTTTAGCTGAAAGATGATGTTTTGCTTCCTTTGCAATAAGGAGAAGGAGGGATGGAAGGTCTTGCTGAGCCCCCATTTTTTGGCACAGTGAGAGGAATGATTGTAGTGAGTCCAAGGATGGCTTTGTTTTTTGTTGTTTTTGATTATTTCGCGGCGCCATCAATATATATCCTGAATAGAAGCCTATTTCTCAAAGGCGCAATTGGGCATGCCCAATTGCGCCTTCTTATGAATTATAAAATAAATATTCCTATATGTCTACTTTGTTGACATATGTGACGCTAATGTGGTCACGTTCAGGTACGTCGATTGGATCAATATGTACGGCGAATAGGTTCATCGGTATGTTGTTCATTTGAAGGATGGCACGCTATCTCTCTGAATAGGAAGAGTATTCTGTTTGCTAGTGTGGAGTGGAGTGATTATTCTTTAACCAATTAGTGAATGGATATGAATGTAGAGAGATCAAGATGAGGCTATAGTTTCGTATGGCATTAAGATTGCTTTTTACTGGTGTACCTGTAGCATGCGATTGAGATTAGCGACATGGGAGACGTGAAGGTTTCCCAATTTGTGGATGATTATTTCACGATTCATAAAATATTGAAAATGGACAGGAATTTCTCATTCCGTTTTCACTGGCTAAGATTTTTACCGGAGGGTTCATCATGAAATCCAATACATGTGCGACTGTCATAGGGCTCATGGTCGTTTTGGTTTCGAGCGGAGTCTGGCTTGCACCAACAAACGCTCAGGTCAGAGAAGCGAAGGCCGTAAAATTTGAGAGGTCGATGAAAATGTCTTCGATCACTTCAAGGGGAGTGATTCAGGAAGTTGCATCTTCAAAGCCATTACGGTTACCCGTGTATAAGCCTCCTAAGGGAATTGGAGCCCCTGGAGGCCGAGTTGGCGGTGGGACGAGAGGCGATGATTCAAGTGTTCTCAAGCTCTTTGCCTTGGTTCCAGATCATTTGGGATTGACGATCCAAGAGCAACCGACGTTGTATTGGTATCTCTCGAATCAGACCTCAAAAAGTTTGGTGTTGACGGTTAATCACGAAGATCTTGTGACGCCGGTATTGGAAATAACACTTGCTGATTCCCTCACTCCTGGTATTCATTCTGTGAGTTTGAGGGACCATCACATTAAACTTGACTTGGACAAGGAGTATCGGTGGTATGTTGGCTTAGTCGTGGATGTTGATTATCCTTCTAGGAATATTGTGGCAGGCGGACGAATTAAGCGAATTCTTCCTCCTGAGTCGTTGTTGTCTCAATTACGGAAGGCCGAACCCAACGAAGTCACAGCGGTCTATTCAGAGTCTGGGTTATGGTACGACGCATTTGATTCAATCTCAGACTTAATTGTCCGAAGACCAGGCAACCACGATTACCACAAAGGACGAACATATCTCCTGAAGCAAGTGGATATCAGGGATATCATGGAAATTGCTGTAGAAGAAGATAGTGTCTTATTGAACGATGATTCCGCGAGTGTCTATACACAGTACATGAATGGGTCTTATGCTCAAGTTGACTATAAGTAGTCGCTAGGGCATTTGCTCTCTTTGGAATATTGTTGTGCGATTCGTGGATCATGATTCTTAGAAGGGCAAATATTGTTCTATTCTCCCCAAGCCATGACGGCTGAATGTTCTGGTTACGTCCAACGATTACCCCCCCCAATTTCCCTTAGACCCTCATGGCGACATTGGCGCAACCTGATTTGACGAAAATGCGTCACAACTGGACTGTTAGTCTTTCAGCGAACAATCATAGCTCTAATCATTTGGGCTAGTATGAAAAATACAGTATGATTGCTTCTTTCTCACATTGGGAGAGTCGCGAGTCGATTAGCGCAATTCGCATCTGTTCAGAAAAGATGGTCGATAATGACAACGCACAATTATGCAGAGAAGAAGTGGGCAGATGATCGATTCCTGAATGGATTGCGACAGCAGGGAGATGATGAGGCAGACGAGTGTTTTATTCAACTTCGAGATGAGTTACAAGAGGATGACTTTAGTCATCTGTTCCAGGTGCTCAATACCAATGCGGTAATCATCACTGATAATATCCCGAAAGCATTACATCGGTTTCTGAACAGTGCGATGAAGATGCCGCTTGTCGATGCCTTACCTATTGATGGCGAGCGCGTCAAGCGAGGTCAACATGTGTTTATGACGCATGCCTTACCTGCCGCAATGGTTCTTTTACTCAAGAGTCTTCCAGAAGGATATACGGCACCGAACCTTTCAAAGGTTCTCGCGTTATCTGAAAATCTGAGCCAACGACCGTACCGTCGATTGCTCGGCGTGTTGCAAATGGTGATTAATGTTTCGTCAGTTGGAGGGTTTGACTCTTCAGGGAAGGCGAGGGTGACGGTTCCAAAAATTCGTCTCCTCCATGCGGCCGTTCGAAAAATTGTCCGTGAGCATCTCAAGGAATATGAAACGCAATATGGTGTCCCTGTTAATCTTGAGGATATGTTGGGAACGGTCATGGGGTTTTCCTATCTCGTGATTACAGGACTGCAACAACTGAACATTGGATTGTTGGATGACCAGGCCGAGGATCTCTATTATCTGTGGCGAGTGTTTGCTCAAATGATGGGTCTTCACCCAAAGGACCAGCCCGATAGTAGTGAGTATGTTCCAAGGAACCTCGCAGAGGCTCAGTTGTTTTATGATTCGTATCGGCGGCGACATTATGTCCATGCCGTGGATAACCCCGAAGGGGTGGAATTGGCCGCTACCAATCTTCGAATGATGAATGATTTGTTGCCACAAACACCGTTGCGACGTTTAGGAATGGGTATTCTTCCAAGAATCTATATGGAAGAATTGATTGGACGGGAAGGCTGCAAGAGGATTGGGATTGAGCCCGTACGGTTTTTGTTTGCGACCAAGTGGTTAATAAAAACCTTCCCACCTGTATGGAGTCGGCTTTGGAGCGTGGTTGATCGGGTCGATCCCTCAGATCATCTCCATGCAAACATGAGTCGTATGTTTTTTCAAGGATTGATCAATCGAGAATTTAACGGAGAAATCACGTTTCATATTCCTGATACTTTAGCAGAATTAAAGGCCTTGGCTTCATGAGTGACTCTTCTCGGTAATGCCGCCACGGTATTCTGTTTCTGAAGCCAATTGCGCAAACTGTTCTGTCAGAAGAAATTCATTTCTAGTGTTAATGTGGATTTATCTAAAAGGATACATGTGTGTATCTGAATCCATACACACCATATTTTCTAGAAACCACATTGTATCCCTCTAGACAATTTTCTTGTGAACACATACCATGAGACCTTCATGTGACGCTGCTCATCATGCCTGGCGAATGTATCCATTCACAGGCATGGCATGTGATCTGCAACATAATTATGGATGAAAGAACTATTATTTTTTTATCCTTTTCCAAATCTGAGAGCAGGTCGATTGTTGTATTGGGTCTCTCGTGATTTACGACTATCTTATCGTCTAGCACCGTTTCAATGACAGTTTGCAAGGAGGCATTATCGTTATGAAATATTCCGCTTCATGTATCGCGCTCTGTCTAGTCATGGGCCTCGTATTTTTGCCGGGATGTAATCTGTTTAAGACGGTCCCTCAAGATGAAGCCAAACGTCAGGGCAAAACGATCGCTGATTTTCCCGAAACAGCGGTAGATGTGTTTCATGAAATGGATGGAGGAATAGCCCTGACCTCGGACGAGGTAAAAGGTCGAAACACGTGGATGTTATGGACGGGAGGTAATCAAGCATTTTGGGACTATCTTGCAAAAAATAGTTATGGGAACTTGGATTTTCTGAAAATTCTCTCTTCGTATCCTCGGCCAGATAAAGCGGGGAAAAAATATGCCTATAGCCGGGATAACCGCTTTGAATATTTCGGACTCATGAATGAACCGGGGTTCACAAAAGCCACAGCCCCAGACCCAGCATATGGTCTTTATCTTGATAAGCCTATTGGGACGGCTCCCGAAGGGATTGATTCCGTAGTTTCTGGAATGTCATCAGGGATTGTGGGATTACGACTTTTTCCTAATCCAAAGTTTGATAAGACAAGTTCAGACTATGATCAGGATGTCGTGGAGTATTGGGATGCAGAACGCTATTACACTGATCCAGATTATTATTTGGACAAGGAGCTTGAACGGCCGTATCGCGTAGGAATGTCATGTGCCTTTTGTCATGTCGGACCCCATCCGTTACACCCTCCTGCTGATCCAGAAAACCCTCAATGGTCCAATCTTTCAACGAATGTTGGCGCCCAATATTTTTGGATTGGGAGAATTTTTATCGCCCATCCGGATGAAGAGAATTTTGCCTGGCAGTTGTTCAACAGTTCCCCACCAGGTGCATTGGATACGTCGATCATTGCCACGGACAATATCAACAATCCTCGAACCATGAATGCCATTTATGAAGTGGGAGCCAGATTAGGAACGGGAGAAGAAGAAGAAATAACCGGAGGGGCTTTGGCTGTGCCTGGCACAACGCCACGTATGGTGGTTCCTCATATTCTCAAAGATGGATCGGATTCTGTTGGAATTCTTGGCGCATTAAGTCGCGTGTACATCAATATTGGGGAATTTCATGAAGAATGGATTAAGCATTTCAAGCCAATTGTTGGCGGGAAAAAACAATTTCCAATGGATGTCAAAACTGCCAAGGAAAACTCGGTATATTGGCAGGCAACTGAACAACGGGTTGAAAATCTTGCCAAGTTTTTTCTGAAAGCAGGAGGAGGGCATCATTTGAAAGATGCGCCGGGTGGACAAGCCTACCTTACAGCGGATGAGGCGAAACTCAATCATGGAAAACTGGTGTTTGCCGATCATTGTGCGGCCTGTCATTCCAGTAAACTTCCTAAACCCCACACCACCGTGAAGGACCATGATTCATTCTATAACAAATGGATTCACTCGAGGGATTTCAAAAACAAAATGCACGAGATCGTGTTAAAGCCAGATTTCCTTGAAGATAATTATCTGTCTAACGAACATCGGTATTCTGTAGCAGACCTCAAGACCAATGCCTGTGCGTCGTTGGCAACGAATGGTCTCCGGGGACATGTTTGGGACAATTTTACGTCTGAAACATATAAAACCTTACCTGCCGTCCGTTCTATTAAGATCCATGACCCCTTCAGCGGTGAATCATCAGTTTATAATATGCCAGGAGGTGGGCGAGGATATTATCGAACACCATCATTGGTGAGCATGTGGAGTACGGCTCCCTATTTGCACAACAATGCCGTTGGGAAATTTACTAATGATCCGTCGATTGCAGGTCGAATGGAAGCCTTTCATGATGGCGTGGAAAAACTCCTATGGCCGAAAAAGCGATTTGAATCCAAGTGTCAAGAGACGTGGGGGCTCCCTTGGTGTCCTCCCGTGTACAAGACCACCAAAGAAAGTTATTTGAAAATTAATAAAGAGTATCTTCCTGAAATCTTGAAGACAAAGCTCTTGGTCAAAGGCGAAGACGAATTGAAAATTGGCCCCATCCCTAAGGGGACGCCAATTAATCTCTTGGCGAATATCAACAATGAATTGTCCTTCGGTGATCCAGTTCGATTAGTTCGTTTGGTTAAAGTTCTAAAGAAAATCAAAACGTCGTTGAAGCGTATCAAAATTGAAAAGATGAATGAGCAAGAAAGTACGGCCCTTCTTAAGACCTTGGTTCCAGATTTATTGAAGGTGAACAAATGTCCTGATTTTGTTGTGAATCGGGGGCATGAGTATGGCAGTCAACTCAGCGATGACGATAAACATGCATTGATAGATTTTCTGAAAACTCTATGAAGGTTTTCCTTCTCCCTGATTTGGAACAAGAAAAATGAAGAGAACAGGGCCTGAGTCTGATGAACAAAAGTTCGCTGTGACCAGAAGAAGTTTTGGGAAGCAATGTGCGACCTATGCGGCTGGGGTTATGGCGTTCCTCAGTGGATGTTCCTCCCTATTGAAGAGCGAACCGACTTCTGGTTCCTTTTCTCCAATCACCTGTGCTGCGTCTGATCAAGGTGGGGCAGGTGAGTATGAATATATCGTAGTCGGCTCTGGGGCTGGTGGTGGACCGCTCGCTGCGAACTTAGCAAAAGCCGGTCATCGAGTCTTACTGCTCGAAGCAGGAAGCGACGAAGAGTCGTACACCTATCAAGTGCCGGCTTTCCATGGGTTAGCTTCCGAAGATCCCTCGCAATCCTGGAATTTTTTTGTGCGGCATTATGAATCAGAAGGCAAACAAGTTCGTGATGATAAATATGTGAAAGAAAAAAGTGGGGTGTTGTACCCGCGAGCTGGGACGCTTGGTGGGTGTACGGCTCATCATGCCATGATCACCATTTATCCGCACAAAAGTGATTGGGATAATCTTGCAACACTCACGGGAGATGCCTCTTGGTCAGATGACAACATGCGCAAGTATTTTGAGCGACTTGAGCGTTGTCAGTATGTGGAGACGCCAGGAGCGACGACGAGCAATCCTACGCGCCATGGATTTGGTGGGTGGCTTACGACAATGACGGCCGATCCAAAATTGGTAGTGGGTGATCGTTCCTTGAGGAAACTCATTCGGGCGACACTCCGTGAATCAATTTTTAAGGTAGACGGGTTTCTGAGTCGAGTCAAGTTGAAGCTGAAAGGCCACTTAGATCCGAACGATTGGCGATGGCGAAGCGAAGGGAAAAGCCCGGAAGGGCTGGTTTTTACTCCATTGTCAGTCAATGAAGGCAGGCGGGTTGGTACGAGAGAATACATCCGACGCGTGCAGCGGGCCTGTCCTAATAATCTGACGATTCAAATGGGGGCGTTGGTACAGCGAGTTATTTTTGAGACTGATCCGGATGGCACAAAGAGGGCGGTTGGAGTGGAGTACCTCGAAGGGCAGCATCTGTATCGCGCGGATCCCAAAGCCAATCCGACACCCAATAGCGGATCGAGCCGAACTGTGCGGTGTCGTCGGGAACTTATTCTCTCTGGTGGGGCATTTAATACTCCCCAAATGTTGATGTTGTCCGGAGTTGGTCCGAGAGCGGAATTAGAAAAGCACGGGATTGAAGTTCACGTTGACCTGCCGGGGGTTGGAAAAAATTTGCAAGATCGATATGAGGTCGGGGTGGTGAGTGAAATGAAAGAGGATTTTTCCATTTTACAAGACGCGACCTTTGCCCCACCTGAGCCCAATATGAAACCAGATCCCATGATGCGAGATTGGCAGCAGGGAAAAGGAGTATATACCACCAATGGTGCAGTATTATCGTTGATCAAGCAATCGGACAAGACTCGCCCTGACCCTGATCTTTTCATTTTTGGGTTGGTGGGATATTTCAAAGGGTATTACCCTGGCTATGCGAAAGACGCTGCTCGTGAGAAAAACTATTTTACCTGGGCCGTCTTAAAAGCCCATACCCAAAACCGTGGAGGAACGGTTGCTCTTCATTCTTCTGATCCAAGAGATACGCCGAATATTAACTTCCGATATTTTGACGAAGGCACTGAGGGGTGGCAAGAAGATTTAGATTCTGTGGTTGATGGCATCCAAACGGCACGACGCATCATGAAGCGAGCCGATGATATTGTCGATCACGAGCTGATTCCAGGGGCTGACTATGATTCGCATGAGAAACTTCGAGAGTTCGTGAAAGATAATGCGTGGGGTCATCATGCGTCTTGTACCTGTAAGATTGGACCAAAAAGCGATCCGATGGCTGTCGTTGATGGAGACTTTCGTGTCCATGGAACGAAAAACTTACGAGTGGTGGATGCCTCGGTATTTCCACGGATTCCAGGATTTTTTATCGTAACCTCGGTGTATATGATCAGTGAAAAAGCGACGGATGTTATTCTGGCTGATGTTCGCCCCACAGCATAGTCATATTGCGTTCTGCAATTTCCATCAAATCCTTATAGACCCGCTTGCCTACACTGCCACAACCCTTCCATAAGATCGCTCCAATATTGAACTGATCAGCGACTACTTTATGTTTCTGTGGAAGAGCGATAGCCGGTTCAATGAACGTTCAATGTTTGAAGGGGGTCATAACGCGATGGTGGTCAGATTCGCTCACCTGGAAATTATTTTGATTCGCTATAGTGGTTATTGTTTTTGACGGGCAACGGGATGCGAGGGGCAGAAAACTAAGTTGAATTACCCCATTGTATGAGAGCAGGATTGGAGTGGAACAGGCGGGAGTTTTTGTTCGTGAATATTCCAGGTTTGCTTTTCAAATAAGGCTTGCATTCGTGATGGGTACGGTAGAGCGGAGTCTGGAAGTACATGGGCTTGAGTCGTAGAAAGTGGAGTGCGTGATTCGTTGAATGCTAGTGGACTGAGTAAAAATCCACCAGGTGCTGGCGCTGGGGTAGAATCTGCATTTTTCACCATACTACTAAACTGTCCACTTTTCTGTGACGCACAGGCTTCAGCATATAACGCTGCGGCTTTTACGATATCTTCTGGTAGGGGGCCAATCGCTTCACTCAACTGTTGAATGGGGGCTCGAATATCGATCGTCCCATTGCCACCAAACTGTGACGAGGCATCCACATTACTAAACGGATCAACCAAAACAGCCAAATTGGCAATGATGGTAATGGGTCCTCCATCTCCAGACACTGCGGTGCTCAGAATGTTGCTGTTTTGAATGATGACAAAGTCTGGGTCTATAGTGATTTTGCCAGCAGATTCTGAGCCTTCTAGCACTTGACTTGTCACGTTACTATTGGTGATTTGAATCATATCCTCAGCGGTCAATTTAATGTTGCCACCTAAGGCATTCTCGGCCTTGGTTGATACGGTACTGTCTGTCATGTGAATAGATTGGGTTGCCGTAAGGTTGATATCTCCAGCAACACCCGCTCCTGTTTTTATAGAGGTGCTCTCGGCCGTTATTGTCCCGCCTTCAGTCAGGTTTAGGTTATTGGCAGAAATAGTAATATTGCCCCCGTTTCCTGTGGCACTCGTGCTGGCTATAACTTTCCCGCCTGTGTTGGCCGAAAAGCTATCCGTGAGTTCGATGTTAATATTGCCGGCATTACCAGATGATTTGGCTTCCGAGGTGATGAAGCTTTCGTCTGCCAAGGTGAGGTTGTCTGCAGTTATGATTAAATTTCCGCCCTGACCAGACCCTTGTGTTTCTGTTGTGATAAAACTTTCTCCAGTAAGAGAAATGTCCTTAGCTCTAATGGTTGTATCTGCTGCATCGACAGAATTTTCTGAAATCACGTCAATAAAAGAAGTTTTCGAGAGGCTCAAGTCGCCGCTAAGGGAGATGTTTACTCCCTCCGCTTGCTGTTGGGAAAAATTCACCACTGCTATAGCGGCAATACTGTTTATCTTCATATTTGTGGCTCTAATATCGATTGACCCTCCTGTTCCGTTGCCATTGATTCGTGAAAAGACAGCTGAGAAATTGTTAATTATGACATCCCCTTTTTCTACTGCGATATTTATCTTTCCGGCATTTCCGTTCGCGAATGATTGGGTGGTAATGGCTGAAGAATCTGTTAGAGACAAATCGCTGTTTTCAACAAGAACATTAATATTTCCAGCATTGCCACTGCTGAAAGAATCGGTAGTAATAGTGGAAAAGCCTACATTGAGGCTTTTTTTGATATTCAAGTCGATATTCCCAGCATGACCCGTACTTTCGGTCTTACTTTGAAGTAATGAAAAACTTTGAGTTAATGCGTTAGCCTTCATGTGAATGCCACCTGAGCTTATTCCTGACTCTGAATCGCCTGTGACGTTGGTTTGAAGTCGTGATCGAGTAATCATCACATCATCTGTCATCTCAATATCGATGCCGTTTCCAATCTCACCGACGTCAGATCCAGTGACATTAGCCGAGATTTGTGCGTCTTCAATGGTCAGTTGACCACCTCTCAGTACAATTGTCCCACCACCATAGCCGCTTGTGTTGATATGCGCACCTTGATCGATGGTCATGGTGCCGAGTTGCACGGGGTTTGCAATAACGTCACTCTGAGCATTTAGTCCTTGAGCGGACAAGGTGTCGATGTAGACAGCAATCTGTTCGATGGCAGGTGCTTGAGCGGACCCAATGCTCACGAGATTGATTTGGCCGTTCTGATGTTCGAACGTTCCTCCGCGTATGATGATGCCATCAACTATATCTCCACCTGTCATGGCATCTCTGCCTACTAATGTTACGGCGTCGCCGTTCACAACGGTTAACCCTTCAACGCGCATGGTGCTCTGGGTATCGGCGTTGAGCATCGGTGGGGTCGCACCTAAAAATCCGAAGGCTTCAGGTGCAGCAGCGGTCAGCACTGTGTTTTTATCCAAACTGGCATAGAAACGGTCCCCATCTTCTAGTTGAATATAATCTGCGTTACTCGCATAAAAGGAGCCCTTGATATCGAGAGTGGCGTTCTCTCCAAAGATTACCCCGTTGGGATTCAGGAGAAACAGATTGGCGTTGTCGATCGTTGAAGCCAATGTGCCATCTATCTGAGAGGCATGAGTCCCTGTGACGCGACTGAGAATATTGGCAATCGAATCTGGGCCAGTAAAGGTTGCGCTTTTACCAGCTCCGATGCTGAGCTCAGTAAAACTATGAAAGAGATTATTCCCGACTGTGGTTCCGAGATCATGAGTAATCAAATGGTCGGTGGTGGTGGCACCGTCGGACAGCGTTTGGCCATTGGGCAAGGACCCTGACCCAACGGCTCCTGAGGGGCCACCAAGTGAACCATCGAGAATGACTTGCGCCTGGCTCGTTGACGTGGAGAATAAGGCGACGACGAATACAACAGACGCAAAAGAACTGAGCCATTTTTTGTAGGATTTGAGATGTTTTGATAGGGAGGAAAGACTCATGATGACTCACCCTTTGTGCGATTGGCCTTCTAGATAAGCCTAACTGAAGTCTGGAGCGAACAACAAGTTGAGAGAAGGGTAAGGAGGTGAAGGGTGAAGGGGCAGAGGTGTAGAGGGCAAAGACGGGAAGAGAGATACGGTTCACGCCTGCGCTACTTCGCCGGGGTGGCTACGTAGACTCAAAGCGTTTCGGCGAGCAGGCAGGAGCGATGATTCCAAGGTTTGTGGCGAAGGAGGAAAGCCAAGATGGTTCACTCTCTGGGAGTTCAGCGTTGTTTGGTCAAGAAAATATATGTGTGTGAAGCAGATAGCGTGGAGGCGTGAGGCGCAAGACGAAGGAGGAAAGACGAGATTTACGCTTCCCTCTTATTTCTTACACCTCACGTTTCACGCCTGATATGTCTTCAGCTTGGTGCGGGAGCCACCCTGACTCCAGTGAATGTGAAAACAAAAAGTTACAACAATGCTAGGTTCTTGTGCTTTTTAGCAACAGGTACAACCCCATGGCATATTGGGAATACAGGATCCAGTAATTGGATGTCGCATACAACACGTCGCTGGACTGACCGTGCCATGGGTGCTGGTCAGTCTTTCATTGGATGAACTTTGAAACCTGTCACTCGATTGATAGAGTGATTGTTCTGCGGAAAAGCTTGGCATATTCATATGATGATCTCCTTTCTAGAGATTGAGGATGATCTCCGCGCACATTCAAGTCAGGGTGGCTCCCGCACCGATTTTGATTTACGCCTCTGAGTTGTTCTTCCCTAATGATCTCGTAATTAGGGGCAACTGCTCTTCACGTCTCTTAGGGATATTGATCGTACACATAATATGGTGCCAATTTCGAGACGAGAAATGGGAATTCTTCTGTGACGTCAATGCGGACAAAGAACTTTTGTGTTGTGCCGATTTGTTGGTTGGTGTACAGGAAAATCGCATCGACGACTTTTCGAGCACCACTTAACCGTGATGGCCGTACCTGGACATCGGTTAATAAGCACTTTTCTTTTTCCAATTCCCATGCCTTGAGATAAATGAGCGGATCGCGCACGGTTAAATAGTTCAACGCTCGATATTCATCAGTCGATCCTGTGTTATCTGCCATTTGTTTGATCTGTTGAAAGAGTTTGGTCGCGGCCTGTTTGAGGCTGGTAAATTCTTTGTCTGCCATCTTCTCTGGTTTCGGCAAATTGCCCATGAAGCTTTCCATATCAAACGAGTAAAGTTGATCGAAGACGACGATCGGCACCATAAGGCCATTACACATATCTGGTGGCGCGATGGGGCCTTTGACGCCAATGACGACATCTATCATGGCGCAGGTCAGATCGGTTGCTCGCGGCATCGGTCGTAAGGTATCGATCAGGAATGAGAGGTCCGCGGAATCGCGTGGTTGGAGGATATAGGTCTCTAAGCCCTCGACGGTCAGGACCCAACAGAGTTGACGTGCCAGGTAGCGATTTTCTGGTTTTTGTAGCATGGCGTGCAAGGCTTGATGGTCGATGAGGCCTGCGGCTTGGGCGTTGCCCGGGGTTTGAAAGCATTCTTTCTCAACGGACAGGTTGGGAAACCGTGGTGTGACTTTTCCCATGACATAGACATAACTCGCGGGGGTCGTGCCTCTACTTCCTGTTTGTTTGGGGTCGCACCCACAACTTCCTTGCGGCGCGACGGTTGTTGCCGAGTTGTTGAGTGAGGCGACGGCGGGTGCTGGCTCACTTTGATACCGATGTGCTTCTTGTGTGAGCCCTGGTGCATCATTTTGCTCCATAGTCTGCTTCTCCCTTTCTGATGATTGAATAATGATAGTGCGTAAGAGTGTTCATGTTTTCGTGTCTCGCGACCACGAGGCCACGAATAGATTCGACTGCTGAATGACTTGCTGTGATAGAGAGTTTTTCATGACGTCAATTCCGAGAGCTCTGTGCATTCAGATTGTGGTATGCAGCCTCGGCATCGAGTAACGGTGGCACGACGGACTTGCGTCTTCCTCCCGTTGTTTGCATCACGGCAGATTTCAATTGCTCTACGGTTGCTGATGGGAAGAGTGCCCACAAGAGGGCGATGGTGCCAGTGACAAAGGGTGCGGCCGCACTCGTTCCGCTGAATGTGTAGGACGTGTCGCTGGGTCCGAGACTGGTAATGTGTTCGCCTGGTGCTCCGAGTCCTTGGCGGCCAATGGAGGGGCCTAGATTCGACAGATCGAGTGGTCGTCCTTTGAGACTGTAGGCCATCACCGGAATGATGGCTCTATGTTGTGTGAGCACGGTTCCTCCCATGCTGCCTTGATTGCCGGTTGCGGCGATGAGAATGGTCCGTCGACTGGCGGCGAAATCGAGTGCATCCTGGAGTTGGCGTTGTCCCTGTGCTGTGGGTGTCCCAATCGCGAGACTCAAGTTGACGATGCGCGCGCCGCTTTGGACTGTTTCAATGATGGCTGCGGCAAGATGTTCAGGCGTGGTAGTTGGCATGGCCCCATTGTCCTTAGTCGCTTCAGGGAAAATAGGGCGGATGAGCAATGTACAATCGGGACAGATTGCGGGCGCCCCCGAGGTTCGCGTGGCATTCAAGATGCCCGCGACAAAGGTGCCATGAATGCAGGCCAGACTGCTGGGGATCGTACAAGTGCCCGTTTGTGTTCCTTGAATTTCTCGAATATTGGATATTGTAAGATTTGCATGCTGGGTCATGACGGGACCGTCGATGAGGCCGACGAGGATCTCAGGTCTCCCACTCGTTTGCTCCATGAGCCTGTTGAGTTTAATGAGCTGTAATGGTGTCATTGCGTGGCTGCCTGTGTGTCCATTCACTAATTGTGAGATTTATTTGCTGTGTGGCACTGTGTTTTCACGTAATTCTGACTGAGCGACATCAGCGCGAACGTTTCGTGGAGGTTGTTGCAGATCTCACCATCTATGCCTGAGGACAGATGCCGGGTCTGACGTTGGTGAGTTGGTCGAAGAGGGAGATACAACGAGGGCAAAACGTATAATGAAGACGGGGACCAATCTATAAGAACTGTGCCCTGAGTATCGGGAGTATGTGACGACGACTCACTTCATTTTTTAACCAACCGCACGTTCCACGTTGTACGTGTTTTTCTAGTCTTAGTCAATTTCTGTTTCCAATAGTTACAACGCAAATTCGATGCCTCTTTTGCGGGGGAACCATCCTAACACGTAAAGACTTGGCGCATCGGTTTTCGCCAAACATGAGGAGAGGGGAAGAGGGAGCGTCTCGCGTCCCGAGAAGGATACTGTAGGTACACTTTTAGATACATGTATTTGTGTTCAGACAAAATTTTTGCCCTTAGTAGCCTGCCGAAAGAGGCTCACGTAGGGACAATGTCTCAATCATGCTTCTATATTACAGACGATCTTTTAGAGATCGTTGCGGTGCTAGGAGGAGGCTGGCCTATGAGTTTGTTTAAAGGGTACCTCTAAAAACCAGGGTTTTTTGTGAATGCAAGGAATCTACGCGCGCAAAACCAGAATGTATGGGCCTTGACTACGATAGTGGGGCTACCCTCAATAAACTGATGAAGCCTCCATTGTGTGAGGGGGGGGGACAAGCTCTTGGTATTTTGATCACAGGTAGCCAAGACATGAGGATTTGAGCACGAAGGTGACGCAGCATTCACGGGAAGGGACGGTATTTGGAGGTGACCTAAAGTTTTTTAGTTGTGTCTGGCCCCTACCTAGAAAAAGAATGTGGAAATTGAGTGGATTCGATTAAGAACGGGAGTGAGAAATTGATGAACAACCTTGGGTCAGGTCTATTGGGAGGGTGGTATTGAGACGCTTCCAACTTGCATCATTTTGTCTGTCGTTAATAATGCCCAATCGTGAGGTAGTCGTTGTGGGGCTTTCTGAAGCTAAGCTTGAAAATGACAACGGACTTGATAGAAAACCAGTAACTCCAGGAGGTGTGCCATGACTGCCTCTGAGAAAGCTACTAAATTTTCCATCTTTCTGAGCCGCACAGCGTGCTGCGAATAGGCCAGAGACCTTCAATATTTCCTCAGGCAGCTGTGCGATGGTCTCCCCAAGGTTTTGGATGGGTGCCCGGATATCAACTGTGCCACTACCACCGAATTGTGATGACGTATCGATTGTACTAAACGGATCAATCAGAATTGCAGAGCTAGCGATCATCGTGACGTCTCCTCCATTTCCAATATTAGCACTTGTATTGATAAGGCTATTTTGTATCACGATAAATTCAGGATCAATGTTAATGCTGCCCGCGTTCGCTGATCCTTGATCTACATCACTCGTAATTTGACTATTAGTGATTTGGATCAGGTTCTCAGCCTTGAGCGTGATGTTGCCGCCCAATGCTTTTTCTGCACTTGTCGATATTGTGCTGTCGCCAATTTGTACGATATCGCGTCCCTCAAGCGAGATATTGCCGGCGTCGCCAGCTTGATTGGCTAGAGACGAGCTTTGAGCAGTGACAGCTGCCTTATTAGAGAGCGAGACATTTGTTGCTGAGACGTTAATATTTCCACCATCTCCAGTTCCTGCTGCCGTAGCAAGAAGTTGTCCCTTATTGCTCAGCTCAAAATTTCCATCGAGGGTGACGGAAATATCTCCCGCGCGCTCTGGCCCCAGAGACGAACTTCTGATGACGCCGTTATCAGTTATCTGAAGATTGTCTGCATTAACGATCACATTCCCACCTACTTCAGCAACTGATCGAGTTCGTATTCCTGTGAAATTGGGGGACACAAGTGGATTATCGGCGTTTTCAATACCCGTAATCACAATGTCCCTGGCTGTAATTGTTGTATCACCCGCAGAACCGCAACTAGAACTTATGCAGCTGACATCGACGAGTGTCCCAATAAAGGCTCCTTCCCGAATATCTAAATCGCCGGTGAGCTGTAGAGATACACTACCAGCATTTCCCGGACCGCCTGTGCCAGATTGAATGACTGCGGTGTTTGCGAGGTTTAGACTGTCGGAATCGATAATAACATCACCTGCATTTCCACTGCCTAGTACGAAAGAGAGAATATTTCCAAGGTCAACGAATACCTCACCTCCAGTGGTTGTAACCTCGATACTTCCGCTTCCACCAGTTCCTTGATTCGAGGACGCAATGATTCCACCTATTACTGCTGCTCCTTCGATTCGTACATTATTCGAGGTCACGCGGATATTCCCTAGGTCTCCCGTTGAGGCTGACTTACCCAAGCCCAAAATTCCAATCACGTCACCTTCAATTAACACGTCGCTCGCCTGGACCTCAATATCTCCTGTATTGCCTGATCCACCAGACGCAAAGGCACGAATTCCTGATATTCCATCGAAGACAAGATTTGGATTGAATACGCCACCACGCATAACAAGGTCTCCGCCAACCTCAATGTTAATTTTCGCTCCTTTCTGTGAGCCACTGAGCACGTCTGCTTGAATAAGTGACAAATTATCCATTAGCATATCGCCGTTTGTTTCGATGTGAATTTCTCCAGGAGTGGAACTCATCCCTGCAGGAGTATTACCGGGTGTTCCAGTGGTATCCGAAGAGATTTTCGCTGAATCCATCACAAGGGTTCCACTTCGGATAAACACTGTTCCCCCAACTTCCCCGTCGGTATTGATCCATGCATCATCAGAAAGACTAGACGTCCCAAGCTGAGCCGCATTGACTACGACTGTACTTTCTGAGTTGAATGTTACTTCGCCTGAAGACCTCAAGCTTGCAAATGTTATTTGTCCCGTTGGAGCTGTGATTGTGCCGCCTGTGACGTTGATATCTCCACCGATAACTGAAATGGTTTCCCCTATGCTGACTTCCAGGTTGCTTCCATTAAACGAAATACTTGCAGGATTCCCTCCTAGAAATCCGAATGCCGCAGGTGGGGCAGAAGTCAGGATGCTTTGAGTGTCTAAGTCGGCGTAAAAAATTCCATCAGTTCCTAAGCTAATGAAATCGGCTGTGCTTACATAAAACGAACCAGCTACGTTCAGAGATGCAGTTGGGCCAAACACTACACCGGCGGGGTTGAATAAGAACAGGTTAGCAGCACCAAATCCTGTGGTTTGAATTGTTCCGAAAATATCCGAAGCATCCCCTCCTGTCACTCGGTTCAAGATATTCTCAGTTGCTAGTCCACTGTCATTGAGGAAATTGGCGATATCTCCCTCACCCACACTAAACTGACTCAAGCTATGAAACAGATTGGAGCCGTTGCCTGGTCTAGTCCCACCAATAATGTCATGGGACCCTGCATTAGAAGTCACTGATGTGCCTAGCGTTCCATCACCAGTAATGATTGTGTTTACTTGTGCTATGGCGCTGGCGAGCATGCACCCAATCAAGACTAGAGATACCGGAAGTAATTGGGAAAGCTTTATACCTATTGGCCGTAGCTCGATCATGTGCAGACCTTATCCCATTAATCGAGACGGATGATTGAAGCCGCTTCTTGGTTCCAGGACATTTATGGCGGTAAAAAAGAGGTATTCTTTCAAGTCATTGTTGCTCGATACGAAGTTATTTGTAAGATACTGACTTTCCTGATCCACTAGATAGACTAAAATCGGGAATCGTTTACGACTTCTACTCATTCTGCTTCGTAATGGTGTAGATTCCGTCTGAAAGTTCAATAGTGACTTTGCTGTCTTTCGCAAGGTTTGCCGGAACAACAGTTGCTGGTGGAGAAAAAATTTGATATGCAAGTTCTCCTTTCTTCACCATATAAAGTTTTGCAGTATCGCTTATTTTCACTATATCCGTTACTGTTACATTGGGCTTTTTGGCTGGGCAAGCACTAAAGCCTGGCCAGCATGCAGCTTGCGCTGGATCGACTACTGCGGTTCCGGCCCCTGTATCAATATCGATATCAATAAATGGTGTTTGACAACCAACCAGCACAGTCGAGTACAGAAAGAGCATCATCAGAAATTTGAACGCAATCATGTCATCACCTCCTCATATATTTATTAATAATGTGGATGTTAAGAATGCTTAGCCGTTTTTTCCTACTCTTGCGACTTTCGGACTTTCTCTTTTAGTTTGTCTTTAATTTTTGGAAGCCTAATTAATTTTGCTCCCGAATGGATTTTCTTACATCGTTCGCTCAACTTATGCCTCCCTTGTTGGTCGTAACAGTCTAGTCCAACTGCAGCAATCTGTTTATGATCGTTGCGTGCCTGAGAGACAATGCCTTTCAATGCTGCTTTGTCGGAATTCTTTACGTCCACGGCTAGTTGAATATCTTCCAATGTGTGCCGAATTTCGTCATCTCGGTTCTTAATATATTTGTTTCTAAGGGGCACCACTTTGGATTCAATTGGCGTAGTCAAGAATAGTTTGCTGTGACTGCGTGGTCCTCCTGAAAAAACCAGTGCCGAAATGGCAGCTCGGATGAGATCATTTTCACGATCGGACTTTAGTTCCATTAACTCTTGACGGACTTTCCGAAGGTCTTGGAGCAGATCTTGATTCACCTTGTCTTTCCAGACTTTTCTTCGTCCATTCTTTGCTAACACCGATTCTCGAACGAATCGTGTCAATGTGTTAAAGCGTAGATCCTTTAATTTAGTATTCCCATTAAGCCAGATCCCTATTGCTTTCACTGCCGCCGTTTTATCCCTGTAATCATCGGTCGTGCCTGAACGCAAAAAAGTCTGTATTGCTTTTAGCGCTTTCTGGCTACCAATCGCGCCCAGTGTGGTGACAACGTTTGAGCACACCCTCCCGTCTTCAAGAGTTTTTCCACAATTTGGTTTTACCAGCAACTTAGACAGTTCTTTCACATTACTTGTCTTTTTTTCTTCAGCATAAGCTCTCATTGCGGCGAGTGACCGACCGTGAGCAACTCTTTTTTTCACGAACTTCTCAATTGGAAGTGGCGACCGGCCTGCCAAGGGTTCTTCAATGCGATCAATATCTTGTGGATCTTCTTGGTCAGCGTTAATTCCAATATCAATGAAAGGCTGAGTGCACCCGGTAAGAAAGCCTGTGTAGAGTAAGAGAGCCAAGAGTCGTTTGTGTACGGTCATCATGCCACCTTCAGTTAGGGCAAATTTTAATAGGTCTGTCTCACTCACAAAACATAGTGCCGGGATGATGAATTTCTATTTCAAACTCTGATTTCGTTGATTATTCATTTACTGTGAACGTTTATCTCGAAGATCGAAGCAGTCACATTTGGTGAGGTGGGTATTCTGCGCGTCAATAACACCACTCATGACATATGGCTTAGGACTGTTGCTGGCGAGGTCTGGTCGATCTTTTAAATGTCCAAATTCATGAAGCCATAATACACTTTCACTCTTTGGGCAAAGGCCTTCTTGGCAGGCAGACTCAATGATAGTGTATCCGCGGAGGGTACATCCCCAGTATGTGTCCACTTCCGTTTGTCCACACCAACCTATTTCTTCGACGAGTATGATTGCGTTCGGTTTCATATTCATATTGCTGGCCTGATTGATGACCTCATTAAAGTCAGTCTCTTCGCAAATCTTACCCTTCCTCAAGCACTCACTTTGATTCGAGTTGAATTCACGAACGGCTTGATCTGGGTTCAGCATGGTTTGGGGAGACATGGTTAATCTGACCTTACAGGCAACATCGTTACCTTCTCCTTCTTGAGCTATTTCAGTGGCTTGGTCAAGAAGGTTCGCCACCATGCTGATTTTAGGTGCATTATCGGAGGCGATGTTTTCTCCATCTACCTCGATCATTGGTCGCAATCTAGCGACATTGAGTGTATGTACAACCTCCGATTGGTCTGCAAAAGGGGCGACATTACATGTCTTTGCGGTCGGCGGCTTAATCGTGATTCTGGTACAGCCACTCAGTCCGATCATGACAAAGCATAAAGCTAATACTAGGAATACAGCTAAACGATTAGGTTTCATTGGGTACTCCCTGTATGACTTTCTCTGAACTGGGAACATCTGCTTCTTTTGATAGAATATACATCTATATTGAATTGTTAACATTCAAAATGTTACTTGGGCTTTAAGCCACATTTTCGTACTCAGACCAATTAGGAACATGACCAAGAGCATGATGCAGGGAGTTTTCATATTCTCCTCTCTAGGTCCGCTTGGTCTTTTGGGCCGATTCCCATTAAGCCAGCAATTGTAATGCCTTTATATCTATATCTTTATAATTAGTGATGCTTTCTGTACCCCACGACAGTTTGAGCGCTCGTCAGAGTTAAACTAGTCCAACAAAAGTATCCATTTAGATACGGATCGTATCTAATCGGATAACTGATCTTGATCGCGAGTTGAATTCCCTATCTATTGGCTTGAGGCGCAAGAGACCTTTGCCTGGATATTGTTTACTCCCATCTTGAGTTGAAGCCTCGTTCTGTAATTTTCACAACGCAAAAAGCGTAAGGATGTGGATTATCCTTTCATTGTGAAAGAGTTCTGTTGATGAGGCATCAAGATGAAGGATTTAGATTTTTGAACATTAAAAGTCCTTCAATTGTTAGGGAATTGCCTAGAACTAATAGGTTGGCGTGGTTTGACGCTCCAAAAAATGCTGTGGTAACGTCGTTTAATGGTCTAGGCGGTTTTGATTATTTAACTGTTTGTAGGGGCTTCTCTTATGGCTGCAGAACAAGATCTCAAATCTATTTTAAATAAGTTGGATTATACGGATGATGCACGTGTCGTGGAGCAGATGTCGGCACAGATGCAAGAGGTGAAAACTCGATTAGCGGGTATTCGGAATAAGGTTGTGGTGATGAGTGGGAAGGGCGGAGTTGGTAAGAGCATGACGACCGTCAATTTGGCTCTCGCGTTAGCACGCAGCGGACAGCGAGTGGGCCTGGTCGATGTGGATTTGAATGGGCCGTGCGTTCCCCAGATGTTGGGAATTCGCGGGTCGATGGTGACTTATGGGCCTGAGGGCGCGTTTCCACCTATTGGCCCTCTTGGTATAAAAGTCGCGTCGATGGACTTTTTGGTGAATACGAATGCGCCTGTTCGCTGGAAGGGGCCGATGGATTTGAGTCCGGTTTGGTTGGGGATGACAGAAATGAATGTCATTCGCGAGTTTCTCTCCGATATCGTGTGGGGAGAATTAGACTTTTTGTTAGCCGATCTTCCCCCTGGAGCAGCGGCTGATAAGCCTCCCCTTCTATCTGGTCTCATTTCGGATCTTGCGGGAGCCGTGGTGGTGACCACGCCATCAGAAGTGGCCTCAAATGTCGTGCAAAAGTCCATCGCCTATGCCCAAGAAGTGGGGATTGAAGTCCTTGGCGTGATTGAGAATATGAGCGAATATCGTTGTCCGTCCTGTGGGGAAGAAAACCCGCTCTTTGAAGGAGACACCGATACGATGTGTGATGCATTGGGTCTTCCTCTATTAGGGCGAATCCCATTTGATCGCACATTTGCCAAAACTTTTGATAAAGGTGATCCTCTCTTGGATGAGACTCATCCGACTATTCAAAAGTATCAGGAGATTGCACGCAAGGTTCAGACTCTTTTAGACTATAAAAAGGTGTTGGCTGAAAAATCATAATTCGATTCCCTGCGCACGTAGAGGCAGGGAGCTCTAAGGGGAAACTCATGAAATTTGTTTGTTTAAAATGTGAAACGTATATGGGGTTTGAAAAGGTTGAACAGCCCGCCGAAGGGTCATTGGGTGTTTTCTTCACATGCCCGTCGTGTGACGCGAAGTTCTCGATGGTCACGAATCCAGGTGAGACCCAAATGGTGAGCTCGCTTGGCGTGCAACTTGGAGGTCGAACAGCAGCTCCTGCACCGTTGGAAATGACACGCGGTGGATTGAAGGAAGAAGTGGGTGCCGGTGCTGGCCAAATGGCTGCCTATTTGAATGAAAAGATCCAAGCAGGCGAATCCCCTACTCCTTCAGCTGCCGCAGCACCAGCCGCAATGTCTGGTGCACCTGGGCAAGCTGGAGAAGCGAAGGAAGGTGGATGTCCTTTCTCGGCTGTGGTGGCTCAAATGGGCCTTGGGTCAACTGGTACGGCAGGAACTGCAGCACCCGCTGGTCCGGCATTGACTTGGACGCCAGATGCACAAGAACGATTAGATAAGCTTCCTTCTTTCGTCGCCCCTATGGT
This sequence comes from Nitrospirales bacterium, assembly GCA_029261355.1. Lineage (GTDB taxonomy): Bacteria > Nitrospirota > Nitrospiria > Nitrospirales > UBA8639 > JAGQKC01. Next base: position 147,640 of record JAJDBM010000002.1, read on the forward strand.
TCGCGGCAGCGTAGAGACCTACGCAAGAAGTAATGGATTTGAGAAAATTACACTTCAAGTTATGGACGATTCCAAGAATTCTACTGATGGCATGGAATGGTCACCTGAAGCGAAGGAACGCCTCAGCAAAATTCCTGATTTCATTCAGCCCATGGCTAAAAAAGAAATCGAACGATTAGCCAAGGAGCAAGGTGCAACATCAATTTCGGCTGACCTTATGGAAGCTGCCAAAGAAAAATTCATGAAGTTTATGTAACTATAGTGAATCTAAATACGCTTTAGTTGTTTGGCTTGGATGGTCTCGCTGCTGTTGCATCGCTTAACGTGAGGGAGTTTATCGAAGCGGCTATAGAAACTAAATGCATCTACAAAGGGCGGCTCTTGAGAAAGAGTCGCCCTTTTTTGTGCTGTTTAAGCTGTGTTGTATTAAGCGGATCCGAGACCATAATATTTGCTACTAAAAGTTATTCCAATTCGCATACGGTTTTGATTGGTAAATCTCCTCGACAGAATTGGCCAACACTATTCCCTGTTGCTCCAGTAATTTTGCCGTTTTCCATAACGGGAGTCCAACTATCGTCGGATAGTCCCCTTCAATTTTATCTATGAATCTCTTTCCTTTTCCCTGAATCGAATAGGCTCCAGCTTTCCCGAGACTTTCTTGGGTATCTAGGTATTCTGCCAGCGTTTGCTCATCAAATTTCTTGATCCAAACTGTTGCGGTTTCAATGAATTTTAGGGAGACATTGGCTGATTTTTGTATCATTGCCACTCCGGTGTGGACGTGATGGAGACGTCCTCGAAGTTGGCGAAGCATGTGTTCTGCGTTTTGTAGATTTTCTGGTTTTCCGAGTAATTGTCCGTCAATCTCGATGATCGTATCACTCCCAAGTATCAAATGTTCTGGGTATTGAGATGAAACAGATTTTGCTTTGTCTAAAGCAAATTGTGAGGCTTGTTTACTTGGGGAATGTGTGGCAGATGGAATTTCCTCGCATGTGGGCGCGACGACCTCAAATGTAATGCCAAGCAGTGAAAGTAACTCATGACGACGTGGTGACGTCGAGGCCAAAATGATCTGTGGGGATGGCATGGAATGTATGCGCGTTAGGCCGGTGAGCCAACGGGAGTGAATGGTGCGGTATTTGTTTGGTGCGTTGCTTTGTACTCATGTAAGACGTGCGCGACATCTTGTGAGCTACTTGTTCTCACCATATTGGCCCGCATGGCAGCGGCATGGGGAAACCCAGAGCAATACCAGCCGAGATGCTTCCGCATTCGCGGGAATCCTTCTTTGGGGTTTCTTGTTTCGAAGTATGTGGCATGCTCCATAATCATGTGAAATCGTGTTTGGAGATCAATCGTGTCTGGGGTTAATTCCGTCGGAATTCCTGATTGCATGGCATGGCGAAGGTCACGTATTTGGCGAAAGATCCAAGGATTGCCGAGCGCAGCTCGTCCAATTAAGGCCCCATCAACTCCATAGGTTCGTATAGCTGTTCGTGCGTTGTCTAGTGATTGAATATCGCCATTACCCAAGACCAGAATGCCTTTTGCTCGAATTCGTTCAGCCGCCAATCCTATGGATTCCCAGTCGGCTTCTCCTCGGTACATTTGCTGCAATGTTCTTCCATGGATGGATATTGCCTCAGGTTTTCCTTGGGTTAAGCACTCGCTCCATTCTTCGATGACAATTTCATCATAGCCTAAGCGAGTTTTAACAGAAAGCGGGATAGGCTTTCGTTTAGATAGTAATGGTGTTTCCCACTGATTTTCTTTATTCATCTCATAGATTTTTTCAATGATGGCTGGCCGTATACCTGCTTCTTTTAGCGACTGTCCGTTGGCCCAGTCTTTGATTCCTTGGTGAGCGGCATCCATGATCTTGAGTGCGCGTTCGGGGGTGCGAATGAGGGCTGCTCCACTTCCCGACGACGCGACGTTTTTGGATGGACAGCCCATGTTGATGTCTAGCCCATCAAACCCCATTTCGCAGACGATGTGTGCTGATTGGTAAAATAGCTCAGGGTCTTTCCCATATAACTGCGCGAGAATAGGTCGCTCTTCATGTGAGTACTGGAATGCTCCCCATCCCCCCTTGCGGCTATGACAAATTTCCCCAACATTTGTAAACTCGGTAAAGACAATGTCTGGGTGCGCATGGGTCGCTACGATGTGGCGAAAGGAGGCATCTGTAACGCCATCCATGGGGGAGAGACCAATGATAGGGAGTGGGAGTTGACGCCAGAAACTTGTCAAAGATTGAAGATCCTTACTGTTAGGTGGTCCATTGTCTTAGGGGCTTGAGTCCCTGGTGACATTAGCCGAAGAGTGATAGCTTTCTGCGTAACGTCAATTAGTATGACAGGAGCAACCAATTGCTTTGAAAGCATAGAATACAGCCATGCTCTTTTGTAACGCAAAGCTTTCTGACAGATTATCATATTCCCTATAAGCTAACAGGGAGAATTTTCTCCATAAAGCCTCGGCACCTATTCATGACAGGGACAGTCTTATAGGAATCGAAGGCCTTCTGACTGCAGTTATAGCGAATCCAAATACGTTCCAGCTTAACCATATGGACTTTCAGTGCGGTATCAAGTGCTTCAAGGGTACGGAAGTTCATTGGATTGGCTATAAGGAATGGTCGTCTAAAACCTGGAGGAATTGCTCTTTTGTTTCATGCGTTTCAAGGTGTGTTGGTCGATTGGATTGCTACATAAATTCATGCACGATAGAGAAGTTTGCCGGCTTTGAGATTCTAGGACTTTCCTGGTAATAGAAGTGCAATTGTTGGGAGTATTCTTGTCATGTATTTGATCGGCTGATTACTTGCTAGTCAGTGGTGAGTGAATGTGCTGTTCCAGCCAAAATCTATACTTTAATGCCCTATTTTTGCATTTCTGAACTTCTGTGAAGTGGGATGTAATTTTTTTGTATGCAAAACCGTGGTATTGTTGTTCTAGGTAAGGAGATATATTGAATGATAACTTTTGATCAGCAGGACAATGCCCATGACCCTGAGGTCGTACTGTATCATGCCGAATGCACTGATGGATTTGGTGCTGCATGGGCAGTGTGGAAACGTTTTCCTGACGCGAAATTCCTACCGGTTAAACATGGAGACCCTCCCCCCAATGACCTCATAGATCGACATCTGTTGATGGTCGATTTTAGTTATAGCCGTGATGTGATTGAAGCGATGCAGGGGAAGGCCGCGAGCTTATTTATTTTAGATCATCATGTGACGGCCCAGGCCGCGCTCGCTGATTTGCCGTATGTCCATTTTGATATGGAGAAAAGCGGCGCGGTGTTGGCATGGGAGTGGGTACATGGGCAGCCTGTTCCTTGGATGATGCAGTATATTCAAGATAAAGACCTCTGGCAGTGGCGCCTTCCAGACAGCCGGGAAATTAATGCGGCCCTTTCTTCTTATCCATTTGAATTTTCGGTATGGGACAAGTTGAGTCAAGACGTGTTGGAGGTTGAGGGGAGAGGCATCCTTCGTCATGAAAATGTCCTCATCGATAAGATGGTTGCTGAGGCTGTGATGGTGGAGTTTGAAGGAGCAACGGTCCCAGCCGTATATAGCCCTGTGTTGACAAGCCAAGTTGGGGAAAGGCTTTCGAAGGACAATCCTTTTGGCATTATTTGGCATCAGCGAGATGGCCGACGATATGTCAGCATGCGGTCTCGTGCTGGTGGTGTGTCAGTTGCAGATATTGCCGCACGTTATGGTGGAGGCGGACATACTCATGCTGCTGGTTTTTCCTTTGCACTTGGTGCTGATGCCTGTCGTGCCCTTGATCCGATTCTTAGTCTGACTGTGAAGGAGTGCTTAGGTAATTCTCCAATATAATATTGTACAGGTTTGCCTGACGAATGATTCCACTCAAGGATGACAACCCTACTGAGATTACTCCGTACCTCACCGTCTTCTTCGTCATTGCCTGCGTTTTCGTATTTCTCTATCAAGTTTCATTACCTGTGAGGACTGGCGAACTTTTTGTCTATCAATTTGGGGCCATTCCTGCGGTCGTTTTTGGTTATACCCAATTACCTTCTGAGCTTATTTCTCTCCCGGCCTATGGGACGTTGCTATCAAGTATGTTTCTACATGGGGGCTGGATGCATTTATTTGGGAATATCCTCTATCTGTGGATATTCGGCAATAATATTGAAGATGTGATGGGGCATGGTAAATTTATTGTCTTTTATCTTCTTTGTGGAGTTTTCGCAGCCTTGAGCCATGCTTTGATCAATCCAGAGTCAACTGTTCCTATGATTGGAGCCAGTGGGGCTATTTCAGGGATATTAGGTGCGTATTTGTTGTTATTCCCCTATGCTCGGGTCCTGATAGTTATCCCTTTCTGGTTTTTTCATTGGACGTATGTGCCTGCAGCTGTTGTTCTTGGGCTTTGGTTTGTCATGCAGCTATTCAGTGGCGGAGTGAGCCTAGGGCAAGAAGGCGGTGGAGTGGCATTTTTCGCGCATATTGGAGGATTTATTGCTGGTATGACTATGGTAGGTATCTTCAAGCATCCCCATATAGAGTTTTTCAATAAGAGTCCCAGGCAATATAGACAAAGGAATAATTGAATGTATTTCCAGTATTTGGAAATAAATTTAAAGCTTCAAACTATTTAAGTTGACAATGCACCGATAGTCAGATAGATTAGCCCCTCGCCTGACGGATTGAGGCGCGCTCTTTGAAAGTTAAATAGCTGGAATAAAAAAACAGCAGGTAAGTGTATTGAAATGGCGGCCCTTGTGAGAAGGAAAAATCTTTTGAGAGTTTGATCCTGGCTCAGAACGAACGCTGGCGGCGCGCTTAACACATGCAAGTCGAACGAGAATCCGGGGCAACTCGGTAGTAAAGTGGCGAACGGGTGAGGAATACATGGGTAACCTGCCTTTGAGCATGGAATAACCCACCGAAAGGTGGGCTAATACCGTATACGCTTCTTGGTTTATGGACTGAGAAGGAAAGTCGTATCAAGGATACGGCGCTCAATGAGGGGCTCATGGCCTATCAGCTTGTTGGTGGGGTAACGGCCTACCAAGGCAACGACGGGTAGCTGGTCTGAGAGGATGATCAGCCACACTGGCACTGAGATACGGGCCAGACTCCTACGGGAGGCAGCAGTGAGGAATATTGCGCAATGGGCGAAAGCCTGACGCAGCGACGCCGCGTGGGGGATGAAGGTTTTCGGATTGTAAACCCCTTT
>JAJDBM010000003.1 GCA_029261355.1 Nitrospirales bacterium
CGGGTATAATTTTGTTCAATGATCAGACTGACTGCATCCAACTTGAATTCTTTGGAATACCGCTTTCGTGTCCTCATGGCCCCTCCTCAGTTAAGTGCATATTCTCTTAACTGAGCTGTCCCAATCCAGTAAACCACGTCATGACCTGTCCGCTTGACGGGGAAGCTTACATTCTCTTTCCGGCTCAATTCCTGTTCCAGTTGCTTGATGCGCTGCTGATCCGTTTTGCGGGCGTCCTGGAGCCGTCTGCTCTGGCTGCGCTCCCAGTCGTTCGCCTGTTCACAGGCTTGCCGCCAGAGCTTGATCTGTTCCGGGTACAGCCCGCGTTGACGACAGTACGTGGAGAGCTCAGCCTCATTCATGGCGAGGCTTTCAACCACTGCCGCAAACAGGTCGGCTGAGGTCCACCCGGTCGGGGTGCGATCCCCAGCAGGTAGCAAGCGACCGGTGGCACGGGCGGCCTTTCTCCAACCATACAACGTCGCCTCAGAAATCCCTTCTTCCGTCGCCAACACACGGATGGCTTTAGTCTGCGGTGGCAACATCTTTTTCAACACTGCTTCCTTGCGTTCTTTCGGATAGCTCATCATCACCTCGTTCTGCCCCTTCAATGCTATGACTATAAGAATCTTCTATAACAAGAGTGACAACTATCCTGACAGAGGGGGCATCCTGAGAGCAGGGATTAAATGAAAACACCGAATCAATAATATTTTGGCATCAACCTATATCTTGCACAAGCGAGTTGAATTATCCAAGGAAAACCACTAGAGTTGATAGCAAGTCATTTTAAACATCTTCATTAAATTTAATAGCCGGCTAAAATTGAACTTTATAGTTCTTTATTAGTGGCCGTTACTATTTAATGGTTAAAAAAGTAAATCACCAAACTTTAGAGCAATACGGACCTTATTTTTTCAATTTTCTTATGTCCAAGGGAACTATACTGACATTTGTCCACCATTACTTACCAGGCTACAAATCAGGCGGTCCAATACAGACTATTTCAAATATCACAGAAGCACTTGGCGATGAATTCACATTCCGTATAGTTTGTGCTGATCGAGACTCTTTAGACACCAGTCCATATCCTGACATCTCAGTAAACTCATGGTGTAAAGTAGGCAAGGCTATGGTCCACTATACACCACCGTGTAACCACAGTATCCGCTACTGGTTACATTTGCTGAGAGTTACCCCACACGACGTTGTCTATTTGAACAGTTTTTTCGACCAAAAATTTTCATTACTTCCAATGCTTGCTACCATGTTCAGAGGGACAGCAAGCAAGCCAGTAATGATAGCTCCTCGTGGAGAGTTTTCACCTGGGGCAATCGCAATAAAATCTTGGAAAAAGGAGCCATACCTGATTACAGCCAGACGTTTAGGTCTTTATCGAAATATCCTCTGGCATGCATCAACAAATGAAGAAAGCCATCTTATACAACAACAGTTTGGTAAAGCATCTAGAGTTTCAACTGCCATAAATTTACCTTCCATGTCCAACTTACCATTATTTGAAATTAATGAAATTTCTTCCCTAGAAACTTTTCGTATCATTTATCTTTCACGAATAACGCGAAAAAAAAATCTAGACTTTGGACTTAGTGTACTTGCCAAAACTCGCGTTAAACTCATATTCGATATTTGGGGAGTACCAGCTGACCTAGCTTTTTGGCGAAAATGTCAGACTCTAATTCGTACTATGCCTAATCACATCACAGTCAATTACCGAGGGGAGGCCCAGCACTCAGAGGTATTCAATATACTTTCAAAGTATGATTTGCTGTTCCTTCCCACACATGGAGAAAATTATGGCCATGTGATCGCAGAGTCCATAGCTTGTGGAACACCAGTATTGCTATCTGACCAGACTCCTTGGCGTAACCTAAAGAACGAAGGCGTAGGATGGGACTTATCCTTGAACGATGGTGTAAATACATTTAGAGATGCCATAGAGGCTGCAGCACGAACAGTAGGACAGGAAAGGCTTATCTGGCGCAAGAAGGTCCTTGATTTTGCAAAGAGAAAACTAAATGATCCATCCCTATTAAAAGCAAATAGAGAACTATTTTTTAGGGCAATTCGTAATACAACTGGTCAAGGAACGAAATAGTCCTAATGCTAGTTGGAAATTGAAGCGGCTCATCCCCGTTGTTCGACCAGGCCCAACATCTTGCCTAGAAACAAAAGGGAATCCCTTCATAAATAGCATTGCGAATGTCAGGAAGAGAAGCAATAAGATCCGACAGTTATGCCCGATGCAGTTCCGCCTCTCTGCATAAGGGGGAAGCTTATAAACCCACTTTAGCCTGGTCTACTTTTGAGGAGAATGTCAAAATCCAAACTTTGATTTCCCCGAATACTCCGAGTATAAATCTCTATCAGCCTGAGGTATAATTCAGTCACATGGCCTGTTGCTCTGATTAGAGATGATGGGTGTACACCCATATATATAATGGATCTGGGAAATCTGGGTGAAAAAAGAAACTCATGAAAACAGAAGACTTGATTGCTGAAGCCATTTCTCTACCAATAGAGATTCGGGCTCACATGGTCGACACTCTCCTAAAAAGCTTGCCCTCCCCTGAGGATGAAGTTGACCAGAAATGGATTGCGGTGGCCCAAGAACGCCTCAAGAGCATTCGCTTAGGAAAGACTGAGACCATCCCGGGAGACGAGGTGTTTGCGAACATATTGAAGTCGTGAGCCGCATCGATTACTCGTTTCATCCTGACGCTGAGGCTGAATTTTGTCAGGCCATAAAAGAGTACGAGAGCTACCAAGAAGAATTGGGTGTCGATTTTGCTATTTGAAGTGCATTCAGCAGTTCAGCGAATAATTGCTCATCCTCCCTGGCCCCTCCTAACAGACGAAATTCGAAGATGTCAGACAAAAAGATTCCCCTATGGCATTCTTTACGTTAAAGAAAAAAAAGAAATATACATCCTCGCTGTTATGCACCTATACCCTGCCCCTGAGTATTGGAAGCACAGAGTTGATTAGCCTCATCCATGTGTGAGAGGCCCCTTCTTTCATAAGTTATTACGAGACATGGTGACTGACTGACAGCCGATTCAGGTTTGCGGCAACACCAAATCAACACGTTCAATGTAGGCAGCTCACAAGCCATTCTCATCTGCGGTCATTACAATTCAACCACCTATTGTAAGCTTCCCCGTCAAGCGGACAGGTCATAACTAGAGCTTTCCTGTGTTGGGTTATGATATGTGCATGGCGCCGCTCCCTGTAGTGCGTCATGAGGACGGTGTTCATTGTAGATGGTGATCCACTCTGCTGTAAGTC
>JAJDBM010000004.1 GCA_029261355.1 Nitrospirales bacterium
CCAAAATACCTATTTATCGTTAAACACGTCCTTTAAATTATTATTTTTTCATTTACATTCCTTTCAATCATTTTGTATAAAAAGGTCATCATATTAATACAATCCGATAAAGAGGTATTGCATGCTACAAAAATATATAAGATATTGCACAAAAAAGGTATTAGATGCCATAAACATAGGAACTATGGAACTGGTAAATATGGGACATACCGTATTTACTACAGAATTTGTACTTTTAGGGTTACTGGTCCAGAACGATTCGTCTGTTATAGCAATTATGGAACAACTTAAACTGGATACAGAAGGAACAAAAAAGCGCCTTATGGACGATATTTTTGCATCCTTAGATAATCAAACAACTAATAATAATATTACAAAGACAGGTAATGTCCAATTAGTAATCTCCGGTGAGGTTGAAAAAGTATTTGAACTCGCTTTGCAGGAATCAAAAGTGATGGAGGACAAGCTTATCAGCACTGAAGCTCTGTTTCTCGCACTCTTTAATCCACAGTCCGGAAAAACTGCTGAGATTCTCAAGGGAGCCGGTCTTACACCGGAAAACGCCAGAACGGCTATTAAAGAAATCCGAGGGGGAAGAAAAGTTGTAAATCAGGATGACGAAAGCAAACTCGATGTATTAAAAGAATACACACTGGATCTCTTAGAGCTTGCAAGGCAGGGAGAACTGGATCCTGTCATAGGTAGAGAAGAAGAGATAGAGAGAGTAATCCAGATCCTGTCGAGACGCAAAAAAAACAATCCTGTTTTAATAGGAGAAGCAGGAGTGGGTAAAACTGTTATTGTAGAGGGACTTGCTCAACAAATTGTTGCCGCAGAGGTGCCACAATCGTTACTGTCAAAAAAAATACTCTCACTTGACATGGCGGCCCTTATTGCAGGGGCCGGTGTAAGAGGAGAATTCGAAGGTAGACTTAAATCGATAAGGGATTCGATAATAGATGCCGGAGGTCGTATTATCCTTTTTATAGATGAATTACATACTGTAGTTGGTGTAGGTGGAGGTGCCAGCGGAGGCATGGGGGCGCCGGACATCTTGAAACCGGCCCTGGCAAGAGGTCAGCTACAGTTGATTGGCGCCACTACGTATGATGACTATCGGAAATATATAGAATCGGACAGAGCACTTGCACGACGATTTCAGACGATACAAATAAATGCACCCGGAATTGAAGATACCAGGAAAATCCTTGATGGGCTCAGACCCTATTATGAAAAACACCATGATATAAATTACACCCCTGAATCATTGGATGCTGCCGCGCATCTTTCCGACCGTTACATCACAGACAGGGCACAGCCTGATAAAGCAATAGACCTTCTGGATGAAGCGGGTTCAAAGAAACATCTTGAAATGCACTACACGCCACCTGATATAAAAAAGCTGGAAAATGAAAAGAGGACCCATGAGGCGCTTAAGATGGAGGCGTTCGAAAGACAGGACTTTGAGGAGGCGACGAAACATCATGCGGAATTACAGGTCATAGAAAAACAGCTCATCACCGAAAAAGAGAAGTGGCAGAACGAGCTGAATGAGAAAGACACCTCAGTAACTTCTGAGGATATAGCGAGTGTCGTCTCAAAATGGACGGGTATTCCGGCTTCAAGAATGCTGGAACAAGAGGCAGACAAGCTGGCACACATGGAAGAAAAAATACATGAACGTATTGTAGCGCAGGAAGCTGCCGTAGGGGCAATTGCCGATGCGATCAGGAGGAACAGGGCGGGGCTGAGAGAGGCTTCGAAGCCAATAGGCACCTTCCTGTTTCTTGGCCCAACGGGGGTCGGGAAAACGGAACTGGCAAAGACCCTTGCAGAATTTCTTTTTGATGACGAAACCCGTATCGTAAGGCTGGACATGTCAGAGTATATGGAACGTCATGAAGTAGCAAAACTTATCGGAGCACCTCCCGGTTATGTCGGTTATGGGGAGGGAGGACAGCTTACAGAAAAAATCAAGCGAATGCCTTATGCTGTAGTACTGCTTGATGAAGTGGAAAAGGCCCACCCCGATGTCTTTAACATGCTCCTCCAGGTACTTGATGAAGGAAGGCTAACCGATGCACAAGGCCACGTCGTAAGCTTCCGAAATACTATTATCATTGGAACTTCTAATATAGGAAGCGAAAAACTTGCAGATAAACACGAGATAGGATTTAAGTCTGGCTCCGGCATTATCAGCCATGATGAAGCAAAGGATATGATTCTCTCCGAAGTCAAAAAATATTTTAAACCGGAATTTCTAAATAGATTAGATGACATGATTGTCTTTCACTCTTTAACAAAAGAGCATATTTCACGCATATTGGACATTCTTCTGAATAGGCTATTAAAGAGGCTGAAGGAAGAAGGAATATATCTCGAAATAGATTCTGAAATTAAGGAAAAACTAATAATAGAGGGATATGAGCCACAGTACGGTGCCCGTCCGCTTAAGAGAGCCATTGAACGTGAAATAGAAAACAAATTATCCTTATGTATAGTAAATCGAAAATTTCAATCAGGTGACAAAGTCAAAGCAATAATCAAGGATAAAGAAATTGGCTTTGAAAAGGTCTCCGTATGAGCAATACGAGAAAATCATTAAGAATAACTATCGGCTGCTGTAATCACTTGTTCAGAGAAGACCTTAAAAAGTTATTGTTGAATAGGTGTGATCTTGGAGGTGATAGTATCATTACTGTCGCCTCCAAATTTTAGAGAAATAATGATACTATCATACGCTCCACCGTATTCTGAAAAATACTGGGTTTGAATACAAAAAGTTCATGGAAGGAAGTATGGACGCATGGGTATATAAGATAATAAACCCACCCTAATAAAAATGGTTTGTTCCCCCGCCTGAATGACGAGCCTGACAGGCCAAACGAACCATCGAACCCCACATAACAAATTAGATTTAAATATAAATAGATAATTATGGAAATTTGTATAACTTTTTTAGGAGCCGCTCGTAACGTGACTGGCTCAAAGTACCTCGTGGAAGCTAATGGTATCCGCTTGCTTGTTGATTGCGGATTGTACCAGGAGCGCAGTTTAAAAAATTTGAACTGGGAACCGTTTCATATATCACCTGACAAGATAGACTTCGTATTATTAACTCATGCCCATCTGGACCATTGTGGCCTGATACCAAAATTAGTTAAGGAAGGTTTCAGAGGCAGAATTTATTGCACACCGGCAACGACAGAAATCGCGAAGATTGTGCTCCTTGATTCGGCTAAAATACAAGAAGAGGACGCTGCATATAAACAAAAACGGCATCAACGTGAGCGTAGAAAAGGAAATTATCCGGAAACCCCTTTGTATACGAAGGAAGATGCAGAGGCTGCATTCCCTCTCTTCTCGTCGATTGAATATCAACAGAAATTTGATCTGGGAAGCGGTATCAGTGTAGTGTTTTATGACGCAGGCCACATATTCGGCTCTGCAACCATTAAGCTATTTGTAAAAAGCAATGGGGAGGAAAGAACTCTTATCTTTTCCGGTGATATAGGTAAGAAAGATACCCCAATTCTTCAAGATCCTACGGTATTTAACAAAGCCGATTATGTTGTGATGGAATCGACTTATGGCAACAAAGGGACTCCTTCTTCTGCGGCAAATATTCAAGAAATCCTAAGCGATATTATCAACAATACTAATGATAAAGGTGGAAATATTATTATCCCAAGCTTCGCAATAGAAAGATCACAGGAAGTACTTTACCGCTTAAACGAACTTCTACGTCAGGACCGGATTCCACACTTTATGGTCTTTCTTGATAGCCCAATGGCAATTAGAGTTACCGATGTTTTTCGTCATCATACGGATTTGTTTGATGAAGAGGCAGCGGAGTTACTTCGTAGCGGCAATCATCCATGTGATCTTCCGGGATTACAATTGTGCAGGACGGTAGATGAGTCAAAAGCAATAAACTATATTAGAGGCTCGGTCGTTATCATTGCCGGATCCGGTATGTGTAATGGCGGACGTGTAAAACATCATCTCGTTAACAATATCGTCAGGCCGGAATGTACTATTCTTTTTGTTGGTTATCAGGCTATAGGGACACTTGGCCGGCATATTGTAGATGGTGCAAAAACGGTGCGGATACAAGGTAAACATTATCCGGTAAAGGCCAAAGTGATAAAAGTTGATGGGTTTTCCGCTCACGCGGATAAAGACGAATTATTACAATGGATATCCGCGTTTAAGAGCAATCCACCCCGTAAAGTATTTATTACACATGGAGAAGAGGAAGTATCAAAGGCATTTGCAGAAGTCGTGGAGCAGAAACTGGGTTTCATTACCGAACGGCCGTCTCGTGGGGATAAATATGTTCTCAATTAAATAGGACACGGCATGATATATAATAAGTATCAATATTAATTTTTTTATCTGGAATAAATAACCTTCACCCAAATTCAAAAAAACTTTGCATGTTGCAAACGCATTTGATTTGCATGGTTGCTTCCAGTGAAAAGTATATCTTTTACTTTTATATGCTTCACGGGTATCAAAGAGCCATATCCTGAAGAGAATAAAGTTGCTCTGATAAGGACGTTTTGAGATATATAATAAAAAACCGGAATTCAAGTAATAGGGGCTCTGGCAAAAAATATCGGACTAATATATTGCTTTATAACCTTTGTATTTTATTTCCCTGCTTGTTTTAAACAATCATTGCAACAACCGTGACTCAGTTGTGCTATTGTATGTAAATTTATGTAATCTTCCACCGCTTTCCATTTGCCATCTTCCATCTTTATCTTTTTACAATATGAGCATATTGTTAATATCCCCCTGAATTCTTGTACGCTTGAATGGTACTCTTCTATTACATACAAAACCTCTCCCTCTT
>JAJDBM010000005.1 GCA_029261355.1 Nitrospirales bacterium
TTGACCCGGCCACCATCGCCATCGTAGAGAAGGGTGGTGGTCTTTGTGGTGGTGGTCTCTCCCCGCATTCGAGTCCGTCCATGCATCAAGAGAGTCATGCTATGTTTGGGGGGTAGAGAGAATGGATTACGGGTCCGTTGAGAGTGGCCTGCGGAAAAAAGTTAAATCCATGAAAACAGATCTAGTGGGAGGGCCGTGGGGATTTAAGAATAGCATGTGCTCATCGGCAAGTGGGACCAGCGTAGATTCTGGATCAAGTACGATATACACATATGCACCAGAATGTGAGGGAAGAGTCAGGTAAAGTAGAATGTCCCCTTTACCATGAACGAGACGTTGATCGCCTCGGCCACGATTCATTACATGATAATTCGCATTGTCATATTCGATGCGGACCTAGCGGGGCATGGGGAATGATACTCACTCTATATCATAAAGCAAGCAACCTGACCCTATAACTAGAACTAGTATAACTAGAAAAATACGATACGAAACTCCTGCAGCAAAATTATGCGTGTGCTGCATCGACTAGTTGAACTCACAACCCTATTCTTTATAAAAATTCAATCTATTTTTAGATCATAGGTAAAAATCAATTCATGTTTTGTTGGCTCTATTAGTTTGTTTCCCTCATAGTAACTTAAATGAAAATGTTGTCCAGGGAAAATACCCTCACTAAAGAAATTCAATAATGACTGACCAAGCTTTTCGAAACAACCCATTGGTCCAACGAAACAGACAACACCCCCAACTATGTCGATGGAAAGGAGCTTATTAGTATTTTCCTTAGTGTTGATTTCAAATGCTATCCCATGAAGCACATCACTATAAAATGGATCTCGTTCTTGATTTCCTTCAATTAAGGTTTTTCCTTCTAAAGAAAGTAGTGCTTGGCCTATTTCACGGAATTCCTGAATTGTTCCTGAAACCTCTATCTCTGCTCCTTCTTCATCTCCGTCGCTTACAATATTCATATTGCTCTCTGGTATTATGTATCTTGATTAAAAGTCACCGGATCGTATAGTTCTAGGATCAATCGGAGTATGTGGATCTACAGATGGTCCGTTCGTTTGCACCTTACCATAAATTTGAGTTTGTAAATTTAAGTGTTCGCCCCTTTTTTGAACATGTCCACTTGCTTTATTTAGGTCAAATCCAGCTCGTTTGGTAATTGTCCGACCTTGTGCATCAATGCTTTCTTGAATAAATTGTACGCCAGCTTTTGAATCGATTGTCTTAATAGGAGTTCCTAAATCAAGAAAATCATCAGCAATTTTAAGTGCCTCGTCAACACTAATTGGCACTTGGCCTTGAAGTCTCTTTGTAATAGCAAGAGGCGCCCCTGCAAGACCAACCCCAGGTACCGCAGCAAAACCATCGATTACTGCAGCACCAAAATCAAGGGCAAGTAAATCAATACCAACATTAGCAATGTCCGCAAAGATCCCAATACCAGGTGTCGCACCTCCAATACCAACAGTCAATTGGATAGCATCCAGCCTTGACTGCCCAACTCCAAGGATGCCAAATAATCCTCCCGCTCGATTCCTCTGATTCGATTGAGTTCCAACAAGTGGAGTCGCCCTCACATGATACGTCGGTAATGTCTGAATTTGAGGAGTCGAACGCGACGAGCCAAATTGAGAAAAGTTGAAGCTCGGAATGGAAACATTCGTGAAATTCGGAGTATTCGTTCCTGAGAAGTTGGGGGTAAATGACGGCGTCGAGAATCCCAATCGCGCACTCTGTGAACAACAACTTCCACCCCCACGAAAACTAGGGGTCGAGTAGCCAGTGAAGCCACCAAACGACCCGCCCGCCCCAATGGATAGGGGATAGGGGGTCAGATAGGGGGTCAAGTCGCTTGCTTTATGAGATAGCGGGTGATGCGCTGTATTGTGATAGCGAAGTCGGGCTCTTCGGTGATGCGCTGCCGAATCTGGGTGGTGATAAAACTGACTGACCCGACATTCGACAAGCCAAAGGTAAAGTAAGAGGCCCCTTTCCTGTCAGTGACCGGTGTCTCTGCCACAGGTTCATACAACCATGAATCCAAACTGAGATAACTGTAGTGCATATTGAGCTTCGCGACAATCGCGAGGTATGACGTGGAGCGCTCTCTGATAAAGCAAGCAACTTGCCCCCTAACACTCCTAACCTTGACTTAACCCCTATTTCACTTATTGAATGCAAGTTAATTTACAGAAAACTCAGTTCTGCCCATATGCCCATCAGTCCCAATGACGCCAAGATAATAGGAGTGTCCTTCTTTAAGAATGGGTTGTTGGTTATTCATTGGGGTAAGTTGAACAAATCCTGGTGGAATTTGACCAAAAACTATTTGAGAAAGGAGGTCCGACTGAACTTTTGGTAACGCATCAGGGTCTTTTAGTACAAACCAATCTCCTATTTTTTTATACCACTCTGATCGATCAACTGTGCTGACATCCCAAACAACTTCTTTCGTCAATCTATCATGAACTATGATCGTGTCTATCTGGATAGCAAGTTCCTCACTTTTCGTATTAAGCAACGTAAACTCAATTATTCCGTCTTTTTGTAGCGGAGAAACAATGAGACCTCGGATACCTTCGAAGTTTTCGTCTATAATCAGACACCCTGCTCCAAAAATGAAACAGACTGCGCTCACAGCACATAATTGAAGAATTTTTAATGGCATCTGCCTGTAAATGGTGAATAACATGTGGTTCCTACTCTGTAGAATGACTCCTTTTCCGCCCATCTAGTGCAGTGGGAATTTACACTGACGACTTGAATTTAATGTATGCCCCCATATCTAGTTGAATGCACGCTCCACGATAAACTCTTTCATGCCCCGATGACCACCTCGAACCACACTAACAACATAGTGGACAACGGCTTCGAATATTGGCGCTTGATCATCTAAAGGATTAATTTGGATAAACCCATTGGGGATTTCACCAATTACGAGTCGCGAAAGAGCTATGGGATGAATGTCAGGCAAGACATGGGGGTCACGTAGTACAAGTCGCCCTTCCTTTTCTTTATACCAGATAGTCCATTTTTCAGTACTAATGCACCAAACATTCGTACCTGTAGTAACGTTGGTTATCACCAAATCTATAACTTTTACATCTTCATTCAAATCATTCTTATTATATAATAACTAAATCAATCTGATTCTCTTTTTGAATAATATCAATTCCTTTATCATCGAAAATGCCTGTTGTTTGACATCCTGAGAGAGAGAAATAAAAGGCACTAACTAAACAAAGTTTTAAACAATTTAACATTGGCCTAAGGGATGAATGTAGCAGGTTGTACCTGCTCTAGCAGCTGCATTTTGTTCCGTAAAGTTCTAGTTTAGAAAAAGGTTCCGTTGAAACCCCATGTACCCCCAATCCTGCCCTTGACTCACATGACCAAATTCATGCACCAAGAGTTGGGCACCATCAATCTTATCAATCCAATCTGGTTCTAGGTTAATGATTCCTAACTCTGGCACATATTTCCCTCTAGCTCCTTGAATAAATTGGCTATAAAGGGATGAGACAAAAAGATAAAATACATTCTGTTTTCTCTCGAAACTTTATTCAAGGCATATATTGTTTAGAAAATTCCATTGTAGTCAACCCCGCCAAAAGGGTACTCATAGAACTACGTAGCATGCATAGACTGCATTGAATCCCCTTGAATCCCATCCGTATACTCCCTGTTAAGACATTGCCTTTTCTCCATAACTAATAAAGGAAAACTGTGTTAGCTAAAGTGTTGAGTGCTGGATTGTGGGGATTAGAGGCACACGTGATTGACGTCGAAGTTGATATCGGCGGAGGGCTGCCTCAATTTTCCATCGTGGGATTACCAGATGCGACGGTGCGTGAGAGTCGCGACCGCGTCCGCGCCGCGCTCAAAAATACTGGATATAAATTTCCTCCTAAGAAAATTACCGTCAACCTCGCTCCGGCTGGCATAAAAAAAGAAGGCTCTGGACTCGAGTTGGGTATCGCCATTGCCCTGCTTGTGGCAGAAGGCATTCTGGCGCCAGAGACTGTTGAACCGTATGTCTTTGTCGGCGAACTCTCACTCGATGGTCGGATCAAACCTGTATCAGGTGCCCTCTCGATTGGCCTGGCATGTCGCAACAATCATTCATTGATTCTTCCTATGGCCAACGCCCAAGAAGCTGCCGTCATCGAACATGTGTCTGTATATGGAGTTCACACCCTTCCCGAGGTCGTGGAGTTTTTGAATGGCACGGTAGCACTAACGCCGACCATTGCCGAGACCAACAGCCCCTACGTTTCTGACACATTGCTGGAAGACGATTTTGCAGATGTAAAGGGCCAACTCCACGCGAAACGAGCTCTTGAGGTTGCAGCCGCAGGTGGGCACAATATTTTAATGGTTGGCCCTCCAGGGTCGGGGAAGACCATGCTCGCTCAGCGGTTGCCTGGCATTCTCGCGCCAATGGAATTGCAGGAACGTCTCGAGTCGAGTCAAGTGCATAGTGTGGCAGGCACGTTATCCGCGGACCATCCACTCATGACGACTCGTCCCTTTCGAGCGCCTCATCATAATATTTCCGATGCCGGACTCATCGGCGGAGGCTCCATACCTCGACCAGGTGAAGTCTCGTTGGCGCACCATGGCGTCTTATTCTTAGATGAAGTGCTCGAGTTTAAGCGCTCGGTCCTCGACGGACTTCGACAACCCCTAGAAAATGGAACGGTCACGTTGACACGAGTCAATGCCACACTCACCTACCCAGCACATATGATGCTTGTTGCCGCGATGAATCCGTGTCCCTGCGGATACCTGGGTGACCGGACCCATGAATGCCTCTGCACACACTTTCAAATTCGCCGATATCGGTCACGCCTTTCTGGTCCATTACGCGACCGTCTTGATATTCACCTTGATGTTCCCGCCGTTCCGGTCACTGATTTGTCAAAAAATGAAACTGGAGAGTCATCGGCACAGATACGACAACGTGTCACAGCGGCCCGAGAGCGCCAAACGAGGCGGTACAAAAAAGACCACTTGTTTAGCAATGCTCAACTCAAACCTCGACATTTGCAAAAGTACTGCGAGATTGATCCGACAGGGCGTAACCTGTTAGAACGTGCTGTTTCACAGCTTGGGCTCTCGGCACGGGCCTTTGGGCGAATTCTCCGAGTCGCACGAACCATCGCCGACTTGGCCGAATCTGAAGCCATTCTTCCCTTACACGTTGCAGAAGCTATACAATACCGGACATTTGATCGTCCGATAACCGTATAGCTTGACTGAGGATCTGACCACCTGAGGACACCTCATTCACGGAGAAATAGGGAAAAACCTTGCCAAATCCATTGCACAGGCCATAGCTGAGTCTCATATTGGACAATATTTCCTATGCAGTCTTTTAAAATCTTTCGCTGGTGGTTTATTGTTGGGGCCATGATGGCGTTAGCCGTTATCATGATTCAAGGCGGCATGCGTGACCTGATGGTTGCCCAGGAGCCCATATGGAATGCTAAATTAGTCGAATTAGTCCCCCCGATACTTGGGGGAGGGCTATTAGGGGGCTGCATCGCATTAATTTTGAATCGTATTAAAAAAGGCTAGCCCCTACAGATTTGGCTAATCGCAATCTTTCTACGTTACAATCAGATTCCACTTAAATTTTTAATCTTATATCGTCAAGCCGTCATCATAGAAAAAGGGAGAAGAGAGCATGGATGTGAAGGTAGGGCCACATTGGTATCGGAATTCAGACGGAACGATCGAAATTGAGGGTTTGCCTCAAATTGAATTAATCACGCGAAAACCTGGCGGGCCGCTTCGAATAAATTTCGCCATTTTTGATTCAATAGGGAAACTGCATGCGAAATTGGAAGGCAGTTCTTTTGTTATTAATGAACAGGCGGCGTATGAACTCGTGAAAAGCGAAGGTCGCGTTCTAATCAGAAAAACTGAATCGCATAAACCCGTTCTTGATTTGCAGTTAAAAGAGGAAGGTCGAATAGAAATATCTGCAGGTGAGTTTTATACACTCAAAGGCCACTTACTGACGATTACACCTCAAGAATGGACCGTCGAGAAAATGCAGGGGAAAGAAGGAGAATCGGACATGAAAGGAAAAGCCGTCGCGTTAGCTTCCTAGGCTGTACCATACGATGAGCACATGTTTCTTGATTGCTCAGACAGCATCTCACGAATAGTTCTAAATTTCTGCAGCCGGAGTATGACTAGTTCCATCACAAATCGTACAAGTCCGACTCGATACACCATCTCCGACTTTTGCTGGCCCTAACACACCACTTGGATCAAGCGATACCACATCCTCTCCCTGAAAGGTCCAGAGGCGCCCACATTCCTGACAACAATACCATCGTGTATATCCCGGCCAATCACGATCACGAACCCCCATTGCTGTTATTGTCCTTTATTTGAGCGAACCAAAATAATGTCGATTTGAGACCTATCAATAGAACGACGCATTACCCCATAGAGCGAATCTACCTAACCCCCTACTGACCATACAGACGTTCAACGCAGCATCCCAGGCTTCAAGGGTACGGAAATTACTTGAATCAGCTATAAGACTCAGAACGACGATCATGTATCTAATGATCCGTCGATCCTCTCGATTCCTCCCACTTACTTCATCACATCCTTTATTTTCGCTTCAAGAGTGGAAAACCACTCATCAAATGGGATGTCTGCATCCACAACAATTTCTAATTTTCCGTTAGCCAATTTTCTCACGATTCCGGGACTTTCAGGCGAGAGCGGAATTTCCACCCACTCCCGTGACATCTCTAGTTGATCGGTTAATTCTAAAATCTTGGTAATTTGCTGGAAGGAAACCGCTTGCATATTATTCACGAAGATATACTCCTTACTTCATAGTTTTTGGGGGTCCATAAAATTGTAGGAAGGGCCCTACGGAGCTGTCAATCTCACTTCTTCATTGGCGTCAACATGTTAGAAAATACTTGACCAGCTACTTCAATATCTGCCGCTGATACGTCTAAATGCGTCACGACCCGAAATCGACGATCTCCCACTGCATTCATTAACACACCTGCCTGCTCACATTGAGAGAGCAATTCATGAGTCGTACTCGAGTGGTCAGTGACATGAAAGAGAACCATATTGGTTTCGACTTCAGCAGCATGGCATGACACGGTTGGAATAGACTCCAAGAGTTGGGCCAATCGTTTGGCATTCTGATGATCCTCTTTCAACCTCGTGATATGATGGTCAAGGGCGTAGATACCCGCAGCAGCCAGTATGCCAACTTGACGCATTCCACCCCCAAAAATTTTCCGCAACCGGCGAAGCTTGCTCACTCGATCCCGATCGGACACAATGAGTGAACCAACAGGCGCACCCAACGCCTTCGAAAGACAAAACGATATGGTATCAAACGGTCGTGCATAATCAGCCGCCGCCACCCCGGTAGCAGCCACGGCATTAAAGAGTCTCGCCCCATCCAAATGCAAAGCAAGTTGAGCGGATCGCGCCACCTCAGACAACCTCTCAATCACCGACAACGGATAGACAGCCCCTCCTCCACTATTATGTGTTTGCTCCAGACATAATAATGTGGTGGGAGGGTTATGCACATCCCTGGAACGAATAGCGGCTCTCACCAGTTCTTGCTCTAAGATCCCCCTTACCCCTGGCACACACGTCAATTGTACTCCTGACAATGAGGAGGCCGATCCACCTTCATACCGAATGAGGTGCGACGTACTTTCCACGATAACTTCATCACCAGGACGTGTATGTAGTCGAATGCAGAGTTGATTCCCCATGACCCCAGATGGTACGAACAACCCAGCTTCTTTCCCGAGAAGTTCCGCAGCCATGTGCTCAAGGCGATTCACGGTCGGATCTTCTCCGTACACATCATCCCCAACTTCGGCCTTCGCCATGGCCTCTCGCATGGCAAATGTCGGTTTTGTCACAGTATCGCTTCGTAAATCAATCATGAGATGTCCTCAGGTGGCCTCGACACACTAATGGAACAGAATAGACACAAAAGAAATTGTACGAGAGAACCACATGGTCAAACAAGCAGACGAATATCCACCCAGACCTCGATACTTTCTCAAGGTTCGTTAGAAGGACGCAGGCGTACGCTGACTTCGTCATCATTCAACTATTGGAGTGATCAATGCCACAAACACTGCTCATCACAGGTGGAACTGGGTACCTTGGACATCATCTCATTCAACACGCTCATTTCTCGAATATTCACGCCACCTGCTTTCGCACCCCACCCCCGCCATCCACACTGGCAACCTTTCACCCATGTGACTTGAAAGAGAAAAGACAGGTCCAACAACTCATCACATCGGTCCAACCAGACGTGATCATTCACACTGCCTGTTCCAACAAAAGCCCGGAAGAAATTGAAGCTATCGTACCCGCGGCGCGTTATCTGGCAAGCCACGCACATGACCAGGGCGTCAAACTCATTCATCTATCAACAGACCTCGTCTTTGATGGTACAGCAGCACCCTATCGAGAAGAAGACCTCCCAAGCCCCCTGCATCCGTATGGACAGGCAAAAGTCGCGGCCGAACAACTTATCACAACAATCTGCCCAACAGCTGTGATTATTCGTACTTCCCTCATGTATGGGATCAACCCACTTGATCATCAAACTCGTTGGCTGAAAGAAGGCGTCGACACAGACAATCCCATCCGTCTGTTCACCGATGAAATACGGTCACCAATTTGGGTAAGGAATCTGGCGGATATGCTCCTTGAACTCACCACGGTTGATGTTCAAGGCATCCTCCATTTGGCAGGACCCGAAGGAATAAATCGATGGGATTTTGGCCTGGCCATACTTCGGCTCTTGGGATGCGAGCCAAGTTTAAACATTCGGCCATCAACCATTGAAGAGTCAGAATTGATTCGTCCGAAAAATCTCACCTTTACAATTGATAAGGCTCAAAACCTCCTCCATACCCCATTATTATCTATTTCAGACGTCACACAGCAACTTCAGGAAACTTCGTCTTGAATCTGTTCCCCAAACGGAGTGAGCACCTCTTGAATATCTTCTGCAGTGATAGGACCGTGCCGCAAGAGGCGAATGTGCCCGACCAAACTCAGAAGCGTAGAAGGACGGCCACCCGGAGCTGAACCGCTATCGAGAATCAAGTCCACTTCATTCCCAAATTCCTGGAGGATATTCTCCGATGTCAAGAGAGGTACACCACCTGTACGATTCGCACTGGTCCCAGTCAATGGACCAGTTGATTCAAGGATCTGAAGAAGCTGAGAACACTGTGGTTGCCTCACACCAATTGTCTGTGTCTTGTGAGTCAGTGAAATGGGAAGTCCTGAAATTGCAGGAAGGATAAGTGTTAACGGACCAGGCCAAAATCGATCCATTAACATGGTCGCTACAGGCGAGATATTCGATGCTACTTCTAGAACTTGAGTCTGAGAACTCACTAACAACAGAATCGGCTTGGCTTGTCGATCCCCCTTCATCTTGGTAATACGTTCAACAGCTAGAGGATGCTGCACGCCCGCCGCCAAGGCATAGGAGCTTTCCGTTGCCACAGCCATGACACCACTACCCTGAATACAGGAAAACACAGAATTCAGTATGCTTCGGTTGAGTTGGGAAGGAAGAGAAAGAACAGTAGCCACATGCGGTATTCAGTCTATGACGTCGAAGGCACAACTCGACTGGCAATGTCTCGACGAAAATACTGTCCTTCAAACGAAATGGTAGGAATGGCCTCGTAGACGCGATTTCTTGCAGAAGGTAAATCTTGAGCTAGTGCCGTCAGACCCAATACACGTCCGCCACTCGTCACAATCTCATTTCCATGAATGGCTGTACCAGCATGAAACGCGACAAGCCTGTCGGATTCAGCAAGCTGGGACAATCCCGTAATGGGAAAACCCGTTTTGTACGGACCAGGATACCCTTCAGCGGCAAGAACGGCACAAACCGCTGCCTCATCGCGCCATTCAATGGTAACTTGATCTAAACGATGCTCCACGACGGCTTCAAGCACGTCAACTAAATCGGTTTTGAGTAAAGGGAGAACCACCTGTGTTTCCGGGTCTCCGAATCGTGCGTTAAACTCTAAAACATACGGTTCACCTTGATGAATCATGAGCCCTGCATACAGCACTCCATAATACGGGCTCCCCACACGAGAGAGGCCTTCTACGACGGGATAAAGAATATCCCGTACAATCCGCTGACGAAGTGCATCTGTTGCGAGGGGAGCTGGAGCATAAGCACCCATCCCTCCAGTATTGAGTCCAGTGTCGCCCTCACCTACTCGTTTATGGTCCTGAGCCGCTAGCATGGGAATAACCGTTCGTCCATCAGCAAAGGCCATCACGGTCAATTCTTCCCCCTCAAGAAATTCCTCAATCATCACTCGAGTCCCAGCATCCCCAAATTGCCTCTGTTCAAGCATCCGCTGGACGGACTCTTTCGCTTCATCCCGTGAGTTGGCCACCACCACGCCCTTGCCCTGTGCCAATCCATCGGCCTTCACGACGAGAGGAACTGGATGACTATCGATATAGGCAATGGCTTGATCAAGCCGCTCAAAGGTTTTAGCCTGAGGAGTCGGAATATGACATCGGATCAGCAAGTCTTTCGCAAAGGATTTACTCGATTCAATACAGGCTGCATTCCGAGTAGGACCAAATATTCGTAATTTGGCCTTACGAAACTCATCGGCAATGCCAAGCGACAACGGAAGCTCAGGGCCAACCACCGTCAAATCAATGAGCATCTCTTGGGCAAATGCTTTCAGACCTGCAATATCATCAACCTTGATAGGAACACATTCGGCCAATTGGCTTATCCCGGCATTACCAGGAGCACAATACACCTTTGAAACGCGCGGAGACTGTGAGAGTTTCCATACCAATGTATGCTCACGCCCTCCATTACCAATCACCAAAATTTTCATAGTAAAAGTCAGAACCTTAGAAAAAAGTCAAAAATAGAAAGTCAGGAAGAACCAAAAGGGCTCAAATGTTCACGACGAACGACATCGGGGTTCCATTAATGTCGAAAATGCCGCATGCCGGTAAAAATCATTGCCAACTCATGTTCATCGGCGGCTTGAATGATTTCCTCATCACGAATGGAGCCACCTGGTTGAATGACAGCCGTGATCCCAGCTTTCGCAGCGGCATCAAGCCCATCTCTAAACGGGAAGAAGGCATCAGACGCCATCACCGTCCCTTTGACAGGCAACACAGCCTTCATTTCCGATAATTTCACCGAATCAACTCGGCTCATCTGCCCAGCACCTATCCCAACTGTTTGGTTATCTGAAACAAGCACAATGGCATTGGATTTCACATGTTTGCAAACTTTCCAGGCAAAATCACAGGCTTCAAATTCTTCTGTTGAAGGCTGCCGTTTTGTGGGAATTCGCAACTCGCCAAGATCTTTCAGAGAGCCAAGGTCACGATCCTGAACCAGAAGCCCCCCAACAAGTTTCTTCATATCCACCCCATCACGATGGAGTGATTCCAGAGATCCGACTTCTAATAAACGAAGATCCTTTTTCCGCTGCAATTCAGTCAAGGCTTCGGCTGTGAACCCGGGAGCAACTAACACTTCAACAAATGTTGAGGTCACTTCTTTAGCCATATCGAGATCAACGCCTCGATTACACGCAATGACTCCACCAAATGCTGAAGTTGGATCAGTTGCCCTGGCACGAACATAGGCCTCAACTCCCGTTTCCCCTAACGCTACTCCGCATGGGTTATTATGTTTGACGATCACCACGGCCGTCTCATCAAATTCCTTGGCGAGTTCCAATGCCGAATTCGCATCCAAGTAATTGTTATACGACATGGCCTTGCCATGAAGCTGTGTAGCACCGGAAATAGATGCCTCTCGAGAATTCTCTTCACGATAAAATGCCCCTTGTTGATGGGGGTTCTCTCCATACCGTAAACTTTGCACCTTTGTATAATGGAGAGAGAGTGAGGAAGGAAATTTTCGATCAGGCGAGTCACTCGCTTGCTGCTCAAGATATGAGGAGATGAGGCTGTCATAGTGAGCCGTATGGCTAAATACTTTTCGGGCAAGTTCTCGCCGAAGATCTAACGACACCGTCCCCGCTTGTAAGGCCTCCAGTACTCGATCATAGTCACCAGGATCTGCCATGACGAGCACATCTTCATGGTTTTTGGCCGCTGACCGTAACATTGACGGGCCGCCAATATCGATATTTTCAATCGCTTCTTCAAAACTACAGCCAGGCTTTGAAATCGTGGCTTCAAATGGATACAGGTTCACAATAACAATATCAATTGGTTCAATTCCCTGCTCTTTCATTTGCTGAACGTGAATATCTAACCGCCTTCGTCCCAACAAACCGCCATGAATTTTAGGGTGAAGCGTCTTCACTCTGCCACCGAGAATCTCAGGAGATCCAGTATAGGAAGAGACATCCGTGACCGCCACGCCCCCATCTCTCAAGGCCTGAGCCGTGCCTCCAGTTGAGAGAATTTCAGCCCCAAGCGCCACTAACCCCTTGGCGACGTTCACCACACCAGTCTTATCCGACACACTAATCAGCACCTTATTGACATGAGCCATAATTCCTACCTTTTTGTTCGTGTTGGAGCGTTGTTTTCCAGATTGTACGCAAGATACGCAAGAAAGGAAGATCAGCTTATCAAATAGATCGCTAGAACTTCAACGAATCTAAGAGAGATTGCCTATCTGACAAGAAACCAATATATGTCTGACCGTAAGTTTTTCCTATGCCGACTCAAAAGCAGAAGAATACCCTAGTGGCAGATAACCATAGCACTCTAACTCCTTAATTTTCCTCATAATTCATGATGAAATTTTCAATCAAGTCATCTCAAAAAAGAACCGAAAATACTTTTGAAGCAGTGAAAGATTTTTAACATCTCTATTCTTTCTCAGGCTCATTCATTCACATGGTTTTCACATAACACAGGCCGCGGTCCTGGATGCATGCCGCTCACGGGATTGACTAGTCTGGATTAAACCCAGTTCATAGGCTGAGGTGAAATTTCTATGTCCTCTGACATCACAGCCAAGAGCACAGACTATTTTTTGAAAACACCTCATTCAAGCACACACATTCAATGATAGAACTTGGCATTATTTTCATCATCGTGACGGTGGTGCTTATCCTAGGCTTTAGCCTTCTTCATCTAAATAAGACAGCCTCGTCAAATGATTCTCAGACCAAGAAGTTTGCCAATACCGATTTCATTCCGACTCAAATGTTTCTTGATACAACCAGTGACACAGGAATTGCCATCAACGAATCAAGCAAATCACTCTGCCTAATTCAATCGTCGACACTCCCTCCGCAGTTTGTGCATTTTTCTGACATTGTTGCCTCCTTTGTCATGAAAAATGATGATATCCTTCAAAAAACCCTGAGAACCGCTCCACAAGAGGTAGCCGATCTCGCCAAAGAAGCACGAAAAAAAATAGGCAATGATGATGAGAACGGTTGGGGCAGTCCTACATCAGACTCTCAGGCAGACTCTCAGGCTCAAAAAATTAACCTCACTATCGTGATCCAACATCAGAGTAATCCGATTTACACTGTGAACTTTTTAGATATGGATACCAAAGAAGATGGAATCATTTACGGGAAAGCCTTGGTGAGTGCAAAACACTGGCATCACCTTGTCTCTGACCTCATTAATCAAGCGAATACCTGGAATCAAACATCTGAAACTTCGAATATTCAAAAACCCAACCAATCTCCACCACATTCAGTGGCTGATGAACTGATCAAACTCAATGAATTGCTTACCAGCAAGGTAATCACTCAATCCGACTTCGATGCGCAAAAAGAAAAGCTCCTTGCTCATCATTAGATCAGGAAACACCTCGGCAACGTTCCTATTCGTAAATAGTTCATTTCAGCAAACGGGAAATTTTTTCGCCGACATGACTCGAAAATGGAAGCGCACAAGTAAACCCTGGTGACACAGCATTAAGAACATGCATAGATTGGTGATCACCTTCCATCACAAAATCCATCTCCAATTTCTGCTCCTGAACATCTAGTAATTGCGCTCGAATCCCAGGCCGCCCCCAAGTGGAATAATCTCCGACATCTATCCGCTGAGCTAACGCAGACGCTAACTTGACTAAACGGGAACGAGAATACTTTCTTAGTTCTTGAATCGCGAGACGGTGAAAGTTAAATCCTGAGGACCTCAGCAATCCAGCTTGTCTGGTCAATAAGTCGACTAACTCAGAGAAATGGAAATTGTCCATACCACAATACTGTTCTCTCCAAAATGCTGGAATGGCTGTCGGCCCTAGCTTCGATTGACCATGAACATTCACGGTCACATGCACGCCAAGAAATGGGTTGTCTAGGTTTGGCACAGGATAGATATTTGTCCGAAAGGCCTCTGCTTGGTCCCGACCATAGAGATAAAGGCCTTTAAAGGGAAGAATACGATACCGCTGAGAAAAGCCAAAGTCTCGAGCGATGACATCAGCATACAGCCCCGCAGCATTGACCACATACCCTGCCTCATACTCACCCCCTGACGTCACAACAGTATTGCCCGACTTGCGTTGATACATTGCCCCATAGATCATGTTTACCCCCTCATGTTGGGCATCAGTAACCATGGCATCAAGAACCTGATTGGGGTCCACGGTGGAGGTCGTAGGAGAAAAAATCGCTCGCTCGAACGTTTTCACGCGAGGCTCAATTTCCTTGGCCTGCAGTTCCGTGACCTCTTCAAGTGCAATGCCATTCGCTCGGCCACGAGTCAAAAGTACATCCATAGCAGGGTGATCACTCATATCTTTTGCTACGACTAATTTCCCACAGCGATTGATAGATAAGTGCTTCGACTCACAATAATTCGTCAGTAATTGATTGCCTACCTTCGTGAACTGCGCTTTCAAACTTTCAGGTGAATAATAGAACCCTGCATGCAACACACCACTATTTCTCCCGCTCGCATGGTGACCAGATGACTGCTCTTTTTCTAT
Organism: Nitrospirales bacterium; assembly: GCA_029261355.1. GTDB lineage: Bacteria > Nitrospirota > Nitrospiria > Nitrospirales > UBA8639 > JAGQKC01. The sequence goes on from JAJDBM010000005.1 coordinate 15,005, forward strand.
CACGGTCACTGAAGCATCTGGATAACGAGACTTTAGGTTTCGAGCAATATTCAATCCAATCACTCCACCCCCGATTATAAGGAAGTCTGCTATCTGCATAGTCTTACCTTCTTAAATGAGACTCACTCTATTTAGGTCGAAGCCCCCTCCTTTGAGGAATTGCTCACTATCCATGTTTTTTTGATTTAATACACTATGGCGAATCCCAACAAGTTCCAGTTGAGCTAATCTAACTATCATGATGTTATTACCCGCTTCAAATATTGGAAGTTAATTGAATCGGCTATAGTCCCCTACCTCTCTTCGAACGGACTAATATGGGGAAACTATTCGGCAACACGTAACAGGAACCTTTATGAATCCAGAACAAATAGAAACGCCACATCCAAAGTCACGAGTCAATTTCCGCATAATTTTCCTTGCAGCGGTTGTTGCACTCACACTGATACGTTTCTTCTCATTCGACACGCCTCCAACCCTACATGCTGCAGTCAAGATACAGGATATGGACACCATCCAGCTTCTTCTCAAGGAAGGAGCAGATATCAATGAAACAACACAGCAAGGCGCCACCCCCTTACATGTTGCCGCTCAACATGGAAATATGCCTATTATGCAAATTCTTCTTGCCAACGGGGCTGATATCAAAGCTCGCTATCAAAAACAATGGACCGCCTTGCATCTTGCCACACAAGAAGGTCATCAGAATATTGTCTCACTCCTACTTCAAGAAGGGGCCAACCCTAACAGCCAACAGCACGAATTCACGCCCTTACATTTTGCCGCTCAACACAATCATCTCAGCATTGCCAAAACACTCTTAAAGTATCATGCGAACATCGAAGCGAAATACACTAATGGCTGGACTCCCCTCCATCTTTCTGCGCAAGAAGGCCATAGTGAAATGGTACAACTCCTCATCCAAAATGGTGCCCACCTCACCCCACAAAATACCTTAGGGTTAACTCCCTTACATTCTGCTGCCCAGCTTGGACATGTGAAGGTCATACAAATCTTACTCGACCACGGTGCGGATGTGTTTATTCAAGATTATGACGGATACACCCCAGAAGAACTTGCGACCAAGCTTCAACAAAAAGAAGCGAGCCGTCTCTTACAAGATGTGATGCAACAGATTGGCTCTGACAAAGAAAAGCATTGGACAGAAAGACCTTCTCCCTTTACCACATTCATCTAGATGACATAGTACATGCCAGTCCGCCACGAAAACCCTGACTTCCATAACTCTCCTCATACCTACACCATCCACACATTCTTCTCAAAACTGCCAATACTCTACCCGTAAGATCAAGTATCTGCCACAATAGAATAGGACGCAATTGGTGAACAGCCAGCCATGAATAGGCTAGCCCAGCTCAAGTAGAGGTCAGCCTAGTCATGGCATGGCCCTGCCTTCGAAGACACTGACTAGCAGATATCTTTCCAATAGCCGCTTCAATGAACTTTCGTACCTTGAAGTGATACCATAGGGTCAGTGACTTGGACGCCTGTAACCGAACCGCCAAAAGGCGTGAAATTCCAACGCATGATCCAGACTAAACGGCTTACGCTTATAGCAACTTTTGTATACAAGAGTTCACCTAGAACCTATTTGGATTCACTATAGTAATGACAATCACATCGCGGAGGAAGAATCTATGGCTTGGAGACACAAATTTGGAGCAATTAGCATAATATTGAGTATGCTTACTCTTGGATGTTCGAACAATCCACAGATTATTCATTCAGACCAAGAAGCTCTCGGAACAGGAATTGTTGTTGGCTCAATAGCTGAACGACAAAAACAGCAAGCGACGTTTACATCTTGGCCATCTGCTCTCACCGTGAGAGGGCAAGTCAGGAAAATTGAGGGAGCAGCCTATGTCGTCACAAGTTTGAAAGGAAATGAATTTCGAATATCGGTTGATCAAGAGACAAGCATTGATCGACCTGCACATGTTGGGGACTGGCTTGAAGCGTACATTGACGACAGCGGTCGAGCCGTACAGGTAAGAAATATTGATGAAGAAATCGAAATAGATGAAGAATAGGCTGGCAGTCCAATAATTAAATGCTCCGGCAGCTTTTAAGCCAGGCCTAGAGCCATCGCTTATGGGAATGACATAACCGCCGAGGTCGTTACCGATACAAGCGGTCCAGGGAAGACACCAAGAATGATAACTCCAGCAATCGCACAGGCCAGAACGACTGACGTTGTTGGGGTGAAAGCCAGACGAGTCTCATTCTCTTGCGCTGCTGAAGGCTCGCGCATATACATGACCATCACCACCCGAAGATAGTAAAATGCTGAAATGGCCGCAAAAATAAGTGCAATGATCGCCAGCCAGGCCATCCCTGCATTCACGGCAGCCATAAATAAATAAAACTTGCCCATAAATCCAGCAGTCGGTGGAATTCCTGCCAGAGCGACCATGAAGATCATCATGAGAAAAGCCGCACCTTTATGACGTTTAGACAACCCCGTAAAGTCATCAAGCTCTTCTCCTTCCAGCCCTCCACGCCTCAATATTCCCACAATGGCAAATGCCCCTAAAGTCATAAAGGAGTAAATGGCGAGATACAGCATGAGGCTTGAAACCCCTCCGGATGCAATAGGATCTCCATTGGCCACTGATCCAGCCACAACAATTCCAATCAACGCATACCCAGCATGGGCAATACTAGAGTAGGCCAACATTCGCTTCACATTCGTTTGCACAATGGCCACAATATTCCCAAGTGCAATCGTAGCGATGCACAAGACTAAAATAAGCCCCTGCCAACTTGGTTTGACCCCACCAAATCCTTCAAGTAATACTCTGAGAAATGCTGCAAAGCTCGCAGCTTTGGATGCCACAGCCATGAATGCCGTGACCGATGTAGGAGCTCCCTGATAGACATCAGGTGTCCACATATGAAATGGAACAGCTGATACCTTAAAACCAAATCCGACAATCAGAAACATCGTGGCAAAGAGAACCATTGGATCATCAAATCCACGACTCGTCACGGCTTGTGCAATATCCGTCAATTTTGTAGACCCTGAAATTCCGTAAAGAAGAGAAATTCCATACAGGAGTATCCCTGAAGAAAATGAACCGAGAATAAAATACTTTGCTGACGATTCAATCGACTTCGCCTCAAACCGCTTAAAGCCAGCCATGATATACAAAGAGATCGACATGAGTTCGATCCCCAGATAAATGGTCAAGAGATCAGCTCCCGAGACCATAATCATCATCCCAGCTAGCGACAGCAGAATGAAGCCATAATATTCGGCAAGTTCAATTCTCTCCTCTTTTAAGTACGTCATAGAAAAAAGAATCGTCATTCCACTAATGACATAGAGAAGAAGCTTCCAAAATGCAGCATATGGGTCAATAATCACAAGATCACTAAATGCCAAGACCCGATGATTCAAGTCACCAATCGTCACCATAAAGCAGAGAGCAAGCGCACCCAAGCTCATCCACGCCAACAAGTCTTTCTTCGAAGAGGGCGTAATGGGATCAAGAACGAGCAAGAGACAGGCTGCTCCCACAATCAAGAGCTCAGGAAGAATAGCCCCTAGGTCAACAAGTGAAGGGGTCATCGATTCATACTCACAACAGGGGTAGATAAAACAGATCGTTGAGGAGAAATCAGAGTCAAATCCTGTGGAATGGGTCCCACTTGATCAACCGTCATAACTTGAGCTTGTCGTTGAACGAGACGATCCACACTCGCATGCATCACATCCAATAATGGTTTGGGATACAGCCCGATCCAGAAGATTAAGATGACCAGTGGGACCATCATTCCAAACTCACGGACATTGAGATCCACAAGCTTCGTGACCATCTTCTCCGATGGGGTACCGTATATGACTCGTTGCAGCATATAGAGGATATAAGCCGCAGCTAAAATAATTCCGAGAGACGCCAATGTTGCCGCGAGCTTACTCCACACAAATGTTCCAATGAGCACAAGGAATTCTCCCACGAAGCTATTCATTCCGGGAAGACCTACAGAGGACAGGGCGAAAATCACAAAAAATGTTGCGTACTTCGGCATTGGCATTGCGAGTCCAGCATTATCATCGATCTGTCGGCTATGGGTTCGTTCATAAATAATCCCCACGCACATAAAGAGCGCTCCAGTGGTAATCCCATGATTCACCATCTGCATAATGGCTCCTTCAATACCCTGCGCATTGAAGGCAAATATTCCAAGTGTCACGAATCCCATATGACTGACACTGGAATAGGCAATCAATTTTTTCAGATCACTCTGCGCAAGTGCCATATACGCACCATAAATAATAGCGATAACTGACAATGTCATCATCGCAGGCGTAAAGAGTTCTGTGGCATCAGGCAACATAGGAAGAGAAAAGCGTAAAAACCCATAGGTTCCCATCTTCAAAAGCACACTGGCCAGAATAATGCTCCCTGCAGTAGGCGCCTCGACATGCGCATCTGGCAGCCATGTGTGAAAAGGAAACATGGGGACTTTCACGGCAAATGCCGCAAACAGTGCCCAAAAGAGAAGAGCCTGAAGACTAGGAGCATACTCGGCCTGACTTAAGGCCAAGATGTCAAAAGTGTTCCCTCCTTGGAAAAACAGGACGAGAATAGCCACCAACAACAGCACACTTCCGGCCAAGGTATAGAGGAAAAACTTAATGGCCGCATAAACACGATTTGGTCCACCCCAAATCCCGATCAGTAAATACATGGGAATGAGCATGGTTTCCCAAAAGACGTAAAACAACACAAAATCCAACGAACAAAAAACGCCGATCGTCGCCGTTTCCATAACTAGCAAACTAATCATGAATTCTTTAACTCGCGTCTCAATAGCCGTCCAGGAAACAAGAATACAGAGAGGAGTTAAGAATGTGGTCAGCAGGACAAGCGGCATGCTAATGCCATCAATGCCCAAGGCATAGTTGATGGGTGGAGAATTGATCCAGTGATGACGTTCGACAAACTGCATCCCAGCAGTCGCATTGTCGAAGAAAACCCAAAGAGGCAACGATGCCACAAACACGAGGCTTGAGAATCCCAAAGCCACCTGCCGAGCCGCACCTTCCTTCGCGAGTAATATGGCGCCTACTCCGACAATCGGCAAGACAATCAGCAAGGTCAGCCAGGGAAATCCACCAGATGGTATGGCCATATCAGTCATTAGTATCGAAAGAAGTAAAAGAAAACCGCTAGGAAAAAGTTTATTGCGATGCCTTACTAGTTCACGCTGTATTGACGATCAAAAGAATAAGTACATGCCTAAAATTGTGACGGCCCCCACGGTCATGGCCAGGGCATAGTTCTGCGTCTCGCCACTTTGAATGAGTCGGGTCATCCATCCACCCCAAGCCACGCTACGCGCAATCCCATTCACAGCCCCATCAATTACCGCCACATCAACGCGTTTCCACATTTGATCAGCGACTTGAAATGTCGGATTCACAATCGTCTTATCGTACGCTTCATCGACATACCATTTATGTAAAGAAAATTGGTAGAGCGATTGCCACTGATGCGCGAGTCGATCCGGCAACCCAGGAGATTTCACATATACAAAATATGCGGATGCAATACCAATGAGGCCAAGGACTGTTGCGACAATCATGATACCTGTTGCAGCCGCACCATGATGGAGATTTCCCCCAGCCCCTGGAATCGCAGGCTGAAGGAATTCTGGGATTCCAATAAATCCAAGCAGTAAGCTTAACGCCGCAAGAACTACAAGGGGATAGGTCATGGTTTTAGACGGTTCATGGATGTCCGAGGCATGATGAGGGTCGACACGAGATTCCCCCCAAAAAGTCACAAACACAAGCCTAAAGCTATAAAATGCCGTCATCATCGCTGTGAGCAATCCTAAAACAGTTAAGACCTTCCCTAAGTCTCCAGACATCCAGGCCACTGCTAATAACTGGTCTTTACTAAACCACCCCGACGTAAAGGGGAATCCAGCCAACGCAAGTGAACCGATGACAAATGTCCAATAGGTCACTGGCAATTTATCTTTTAGGCCGCCCATCCGTTGCATATCTTGCTCGTGATGAAGCGCAATAATCACTGAGCCACACCCTAAAAAGAGGAGAGCTTTAAACGCACCGTGGGTCAACAAATGATAAATGCCCTCTACATATCCACCTAAGCCACATGCCATAATCATGTAACCCAGTTGACTCATAGTCGAATAGGCAACCACACGTTTGATATCTGTCTGAGTAAAAGCGATGGTTGCACCAACAACCATCGTTAACCCACCCACCACAGCAACCACATCCATTGCTGTCGGTGATAAATTAAAAAGTGGCGCGAGTCGCGCAACCATGAAAACCCCAGCAGTCACCATTGTGGCAGCATGAATTAATGCAGATATTGGCGTCGGCCCCTCCATCGCGTCCGGCAGCCATACGTGAAGGGGAACCTGGGCAGACTTTCCGATAGCCCCGACAAAAAGCAGTAAACAAATTAACGTGATAGCTGAAACTTCCCAATTTCCTCCGACTGAACCTAAGAGGTTAATCGTGGCATTCGCCATTTGGGGTGCCGCATCAAAAACTGGAACGTAAGCTAAACTTCCAAATATGACAAACACGAGTAAGATTCCCAACATAAACCCGAAATCACCCACGCGATTAACAAGAAAGGCTTTTGTCGCGGCAGCACGGGCCGACTGTCGCTCATACCAATGACCAATCAATAGATAGGAGCAGAGGCCCACCGCTTCCCAGAAGACAAACAATTGGAGAAAATTATCCGACATCACGAGCATCAACATCGAGAAGGTAAACAGCGCGATGTTGCTAAAGAAACGGTCGTAGGCAGGATCACCCTGCATATATCCAATCGTGTAGATATGAACCAAAGAACTGACAGTCGAGACTAAGAGCAACATCACGACGGTTAATTGATCAATATACAGACCTAATTCAATGTGGAGGTCGCCTGAGGACGCCCAGGTATAGAGAGGCAGGTGAATAATGTTTCCACTAGCCACTTCTGATAACGCCACAAGGGAAAATACAAGGGAAAATAACACAGCCGGCACAGCGATAAGATGGCTTCGACCTTTGAAATACTGGCCAAAAAGCCCAATACTGATAAACGCGAACAATGGAAGAAGAGGAATTAAGACGTAGGGCATGGGCTTACCACTTCAACAGCCGGAAATCATCCACATTGATACTCGTGGTATGCCGATAGAGAGCAATAATAATGGCCAATCCAACTGCAACCTCGGCCGCTGCGACGGTCAGCGCAAAAAAAACAAAAACTTGCCCTGATAAGTTTCCGAGATACGATGAGAAGGCAACAAAGTTAATGTTCGTTGCATTTAACATCAACTCAATGGACAACAAAATAACAATGATATTACGGCGGGTTAATACTCCCACCAAACCGATCAGAAAGACCAGCCCGCTCAATACCACATAATAGCTAATTGGAACAGCCATTAGGACTTCGGATCCAATATTCCTTTTTTCGAAAGAATCACCGCACCAACCATAGCCACAAGCAAAATCAAAGAGGCCACTTCAAAGGGAAACAGATAGGTGGAAAATAACACTTGGCCAATGGACTTAGTATTTCCAGTCACGAGCTCACTTGTATTCGCCACGGCAGCAGGAAACATTGGCCCCTCGCTTAGAAACACCAACAAGATCGCCTCGGTAAGTAATGTTACTCCTAAAAACATGGCCACCGACGCTTGCCCGTGAAAACGCTCTTCTCGTTTCACGTTCAGCAACATCACGACAAAAAGATACAGGACTAAAATAGCGCCAGCATAGACAATGATTTGTACCGCAGCTAAAAATTCTGCATGGAGCGTGACGTACAGCCCTGCCACATGAAAGAACATCACTAAGAGCGACAACGCACTATAAATTGGGTTTCGTAGTGCCACCACCAAGGTGGCGGTCAAAACGATCACTCCAGCAAAATAAAAGAATACAAAGCTTGCCATATCAGATAGTCCCCTGCCCATTCCGACAGGACATCACCTCATCGACTTCGTGTGGATCACGAGGTCGGAAAGGCTGGGTCAACTCTCCTTTTGAGGAATACTTTGGAATGCCACATTGAAATGGGCAACATTGGGGTGCTGAAACTCGATTCGTTTCTCACGCACGGGGAAAGCCCGATCCCCGATCGCCAACAACTGTTGCTTGTCCAATTGGAGATTCCGCTTATCGTATACGGCCCATTCAAATTCTCTCGTCATCCCCAGTGCATCAACCGGACAGGCCTGCACGCACAGCCCGCAAAACAGACATCGAGTCATGTCCATATAATATTCTTTTGAATAGCGTTTCGTGGGTTCACCTGGAACTTCTGAACTCACAACACGAATGACTCGTGACGGGCAAATAGCCTCACACAAATCACATCCCACACATTTCTCTGTTTCATCATCATACTTCAGAAGTGCCAACATCCCACGGTAATTTTGGGGAAGAGGCTTTTTTTCATGAGGGTACTGAATCGTAATAGGCTTGTACCGAAGAAGATGTGACATGGTAATTTTCATGCCTAAGAGAATCTCATAGAAGGTGAGAGTCTTCAGCCATTCTTTAATTTTCATACAGTACCTTTTCAGCCCTTATGAACCAGGGAAAATATATGCAAAGATTGCAGTGAGGACAATATTGCCAATGGCAATAGGTAGCAACACTTTCCAGCCAAATCGCATCAATTGGTCATAGCGCAACCGTGGCAACGTGGCGCGAATCCAAAAGAAGAAAAACAAAAAGGCTGAGACCTTGAATGCAAACCAGAAGATCCCCGAAACCCACATAAACGAACCAGTTCCTTGAAGGAACGTAAACGGTGCTTGCCATCCTCCAAAGAACAAGACGGTTGCCACGCATGAGACCAAGATCATGTTGGCATATTCCGCTAAGAAGAAAAAGGCAAAACGCATTCCGCTATACTCAGTAAAAAAGCCTGCGACCAATTCACTTTCCGCTTCTGGCAAGTCAAATGGAACTCGATTCGTTTCTGCCACAGCGGAAATAATGAATACCCCGAACGCAATAGCTTGCGGAAATGGGAAGGCAAAGAAATACCAATTCCAAAATCCACCGGCCTGGGCTTCTGTGATCGCGACCATGCTGAGTGAGCCGGTCAACAACAACACGCCAACTATCGATAACCCAACATTAAGCTCATAACTAATAAGTTGAGCTGCAGCACGTAACCCACCTAATAATGAGTATTTACTGTTGGATGACCACCCCCCCAGAATGATACCGTAGGCGCCGATAGACGTGAATGCCAAAATATAAAGAATGCCAATATTAATATCACTGATAATAAAAGGTTTAAATTCAACATCAAAAATTTCAACGGTCCAATTGGGTCCAAAGGGAATCACGGCAAACCCGATCAACGCGGGGACCAGTGATAGCACAGGAGCCATCATAAACATGACTCGATTCGCTCCGGCAGGAATAATATCTTCTTTAAAGAATAGTTTGAGTCCGTCTGCAACCGGTTGCAAGATTCCATACGGACCAACTTCCATCGGTCCCATGCGATCTTGCATCCAACTCAATACTTTCCGCTCCAATAGCGTCAAGGCAGCCACCGTCAATAAAACGGCAACCATCACCACACCAATTTGGCTCACCGTGAGTGCGAATCTAACGCCGAAGTCCAACACGAGATTTCTCCAAGATTAGGTAATAGTAACTCTGTACTAGGAAGCTTTAGACACTTCTACATGCGCACACTTAAAGTAGGGAACGTGGGTATCGTTGTCCACCGATACCGCGAACAGTCGTTGAATGTCTTGATCGAAATGTTCAGGGAAAAATAGTACTCCACATGGAATGCGATCTGATAACTTCACGGTTGTCTTAACCTGTCCCAATTGATTCTCAAGACAGACACCATCGCCACAAGCAAGGCCTAATCGCTCGGCATCTTCTGGATGCATGCTCAGCACACCCTGACTTTGAATCTGGATTAACCCTTTGGCACGTGTTGAGAATTTACCAGAATGAAAAATCGATTGACCGACATTGAGAACAAAGGTATGGGTAGCTTTCATTCCTGGAAGGCAATATCGAGTAGCCAGGGTATCCTGATACCCTTCTTGGAGATATTGCGTCAACGTATCTAGGCAAGGCCTTGGAGGAAGCGGTGAAGGGCCAAGCGTTCGAGTGCCAGGCATGAGGTCTCGCATTTCTTTGCCAATGGCCTTGACGCTTTCATATTCCAACGGATGATCCATCATGACAGAAAGGGCTGAAAGGATTTCCCAATCTGGCCGACTCTCACCTAATGGCTCAATCGCCTTCCTAACCGCTTGGGTATGACCTTCCGTACTGGTAAACGTGCCGTCTTTTTCAGCATAGGAACAGGCTGGAAAAATGACATCTGCACGTTTGGCCGTATCTGTTAAAAATAATTCTTGGCACACCAAGAACTCAAGTTTTCCTATCGCATCCTCGATACCTGAATCAGGAGGGAGAGACCCAATTGGGTTCTCACCAACAATTATCATCGCTTTTAAAATTCCACGCTTAGCTTTTCCAAGCATATCCATAAGCGTCCCTTCCTCACCAGACGGGAGAGAACATCCCCAGGCCGCTTCAAGACTCTGTTGCGCTTCACGTGATCGGCAATCTTTCCCTCCTGGCAATAACTCAGAGACGGCCCCCATTTCAACAGAACCTTGGTCGTTATTTTCTTCAGCAAGTGGGGCAAGACCACAACCAATTCGATTAAGCTTTCCAGTCAAGACAAGCAGGTCCATTAAATTCAATGTCATTCCATACCCACCCTGGCTCCGAAGAACCCCCTGACCGACAAGAATGACTGCCCGCTCAGCACGAGTAAAGACTTTTGCCGAATCTTGGAAGATTTCTGCAGTCAAGCCGGTTCGAGCTTCAATATCGGTCCATGAAATGGCATCGACCTGTTTTTTGATTGCATCAATATAATCTTTGGCATGGGCCACCAGCTCTGCATCGACTAAATTTTCCTGAATCACAGCTTTAAGAAGACCTATCGTCCCAGATGCAAACTGATCAGGTGCTAATGGCAGATGGTGTGTTGACAAAAGGGCAATATTACTAATAGTTCCAATAGCAGGCTCTAACGCCTCTACCGTAATCAACTCTGCACCTCGACGCTTGACAGCCTCTTTCACTTTGAGAGCCGTAATAGGATTTGTCTCTGTCAAATTTGTTCCAACGGTGAGGATCGCGTTCGCTGAAAGAAGGTCGTCAAAACTCATAGACCAACGGTGGGTTCCTTGAACCCGTTGAAGCGCATGAATCCCGTTCATATGCCCATAGCGAGCACTACTATCTAGTTGATTCGTCCCAATCACGACCCGCATAAATTTTTGAAACAAATACAAATCCTCATTTGTACATCGAGAGGCAATGAGACCACCAATCGCATCAGCACCATTCGCCGATTTAATAGCTGTGAGCTTCTCAGCCACCACTGCTAAGGCTTCTTCCCATGGAACCTCAACCAACTCCCCATCACATCGAATCATGGGCGACTGCAAACGATCTTCATGGACGTTAGCATGATACCCAAAATACCCGCGCGAGCAGAGATCACCATTATTGCGTCCTACACCAAGCGTGGAATTCACCTCAATGAGATCATTGTCTTTGGCCTGAAAAGTCATTTGGCAACCATCACCACAATATCCGCATGTCGATTCAGTACGCTTTAGCATCCACGGTCGAAACTCGTACATCGACAACCGGCTTGTGATGGCGCCAACCGGACAAATCTGCACACACCCGCCACAAAATTCACAATCTAGCTCATGCACCCCAAACGATTTTATTTTGGTCAAGGTCCCACGTCCAGCAGGGGCAAGTGCCCGCACATCCATGACCTCATCACAATACCGCACACAACGAAGACATTGAACGCATCGATTCATTTGCGTTTCAATGACGGGACTAAAATACTCTTTTTGAAATACTCGCTTGAGTTCAACGAATTTGGTGCCGGATGCCGTGTATTCATGAGAAAAGTCTTGAAGATCACATCGTCCACCTTGGTCACACACAGGACAATCAAGCGGATGATTCGCCAAAATAAAGTCCAGCACGGACTTTCGAGCTTGTTTCACCGTAGGCACAGAGGAACGTACCACCATCCCTTCAGTGACTTGGGTGCTGCAGGAGGTTTGGAGTCTTGGCATTTTCTCAATTTCAACCAAACACATACGACAATTGGCATCAGGCGCAAGCTTAGGGTGATAACAAAAATGAGGAATCATCACACCTAACTGACGAGCCGCTTCAATGACCAGGGTACCCTTCGGTACGGAAGCTGTCACATCGTCAATCGTGACGGTCACCATGCCAGTAGTTGTGTGTTCGCTCATCAATGTCCCTAGATTTGACTTAATACCGGAATTTCTTGTTTCACAGGATGAGCAGCCTCAGCCTCGCGAATCAGCTCTTCATATTCTGACCGCCAATGCCGCATCGTACTCACAATCGGTGATACTTCAGCTTCGCCAAACGCACAGACCGTTCGACCTTCAATGCTCTTACACAAATCGAGCAAAAGGTCCAAATCTGACATACGCCCTTCTCTCCGAGAAATCCGTTGAAGGGTTTGTACGAGCCAAGAACTGCCTTCACGACATGGCGTACATTTCCCACAGGATTCGTGATAGAAAAACTCCATCAATCGAAGAGCGGCCCATACCATGCTCGTACCTTCTTCCATTACGGTAATACCGCCTGACCCAAGCATTGATCCTGCCATCGCGAGCGACTCGAAATCCATCTTGACGTCAAGATGTTCAGGGGTCAAAAACGGCGCAGATGCACCACCAGGAATGAAGGCCTTGAGAGGTTTGTCTGAACGCATCCCACCACCAATTTCGTAAATCATTTCCCGAAATGTCACTCCCATGGGAACTTCATAGTTTCCAGGTCGCTTGATATGTCCGCTTAAACAGAAGATCCGAGTTCCAGTCCCCTTAGGCGGAGCCCCAATTGCGGCAAACCACGCAGCCCCCTTATTCAGAATATGCGGAATATTGGCTAACGTTTCGACATTATTGACGACAGTAGGCTTTTGATAAAGTCCATGAGTAGCAGGGAAAGGCGGCTTAAAACGTGGCTTCCCACGTTTCCCTTCTAAAGACTCAAGTAAGGCCGTTTCTTCTCCACAAATATAGGCCCCAGCACCACGGTGCACGAAAATATTGATCGTCTTTCCAGTACCTAAGACATTAGACCCTAAGTACCCGGCCTTCTTCGCTTCTGCAATGGCTTGGTCTAAAACTTTTGCTCCAAGCCAAAATTCACCTCTGATATAAATGTAAGCTGTTTCAGCCCCAATCGTGTAGCAGGTAATGGCCATCCCCTCAAGCACTTGATGAGGGTCCCGCTCCATTAACTGGCGATCCTTGAACGTTCCAGGCTCACTCTCATCGGCATTGCAACACAAGTACTTTGGACCTGGGTGATCTTTAGGAATAAAACTCCACTTCACTCCTGTGGGGAACCCAGCCCCTCCTCTTCCTCGAAGACCTGATAGTTTCACGGTTTCAATAATATCGCTAGGGGCCATTCCTTCACACACTTTTCGAAATGCCTGATAGCCACCCGTCTGCTCATACTCTTTGAGCGAACCAGTATACCCTGGCTGCTCCATATTTTTCAGAAGAATCTTTTCGTATTTTGCCATTAGACTACCGATGGAACCGTTCGTCGCTATTCATGAAAAAAATATCATGAAACCTTGTCATTTATGATTTCGTTGGTTGAGGAAACATAAAGGGACCACTCTTCAGCGAAGAGGACCCTTTCTGTTTCAGATCATCGAAGATTTGACCAACTTTTTCTTCTGTTAACCGTTCGTAATAATCATCATTCACCTGCATCATTGGTCCAGTTCCACAGGACCCTAAACATTCCACGACACTCAAGGTAAAGGTCCTATCTGCGGTAGTTTGGCCTGACGAAATATTCAAATTCTTTTGAATCCATTCAACGATGTTATCTGATCCGACCAATGCACACATTAATGATCGACAGACCTGCACATGAAATTTACCAATAGGCTTCAGATTGTACATCGAATAAAACGTGACGGTCTCATACACCTGGGACGGGGTCAAGCTTAAAAGCTTTGCGATCTCTTTCATGGCTGGTTCACTCACATACCCTTCTTCACGTTGTGCGATATACAGCAATGGCAAAAGCGCAGAACGCTTGACAGGATAGCGAGAGAGCAATTCATTCACTTCGTCTTTAAGTTTGTCAAAAATCATCTATCGCATTCACCCATCACAATGTCATAGGTTCCAAAAATTGTAATGATGTCTGAGATCAAATAGCCTCGCGCCATATGATCAAATGCACCCATATGGACAAACGAAGGTGATCGGATTTTCATCCGATACGGCCTCGGACTCCCATCACTAATGAGAAAAAATCCAAGTTCCCCTTTCGGCACCTCAGTGGCACAATAGGTTTCGCCTTTCGGCGGTTTAAACCCTTGTGTGAAAATAATGAAATGATGAATCAGACTTTGCATATCCCGCATCACATCTGGCTTAGGCGGGGGGATCACTTTAGCGTCTTCAGCAATAATAGGGCCTTCAGGTATCTGCTCCAAACATTGTTCAATGATACGAGCACTCTGTCGCATTTCTTCAACCCGAATCCAATACCGATCGTAGGTATCGCCAGCCTTCCCAAGAGGAACTTCCCATTCAACCTTGTCATACATGCCATACGGCTCTAATTTACGAATGTCATATGCCACACCAGATCCACGAAGGCTCGGGCCAGTCAATCCAAAATTAATGGCATCTTCCCCTGAAATGACGGCCACGCCTTTTGTCCGAGCTAACCAAATACGATTTTCCTTGAGCAGAGTATCGTACTCTTCAATATGAGCAGAAAACGTGTTCAAAAACTCTTTTAAGCTAGCAATTATTTCTGGGGTCAGATCACTATCCACTCCACCAAAACGGAAGTAATTCAACGTCAAACGCGCACCACACAGCTTCTCGAACATGTCTAAGAGGACTTCACGCTCTCGAAAGGTAAAAAAGAAAACGGTCATAGCGCCGATATCAAGAGCTTGGGTCCCTAACCAAAATAAATGCCCAACAATTCGCTGCATCTCAGCAACAATCGTGCGGACATACTCAGCTCGCTCTGGAATGGTGATCCCCACTAATTTTTCAACAGCACGAACATATGCGTAATTGTTCGTCATGGCACAGACATAATCCAACCGATCGGTGTGCGGAAGGATTTGCATATAATTAAGACCTTCGGCTAGCTTTTCTACTCCGCGATGCAAGTAGCCAAGGTCTGGAACAGCTTTCGTAACACGTTCACCATCCAGCTCTAACACCACGCGCAGCACGCCATGGGTACTCGGATGCTGAGGACCCATATTCAATAACATTTCGGTCGTGCGTTTTGATTCATCTGGCGAATCACCAGCCATAAATTGATGTCGCTGGTCTGATGGAATTTCATCAGCTGACCATTCACTCACAGGCTCATCTAATCTGGGAATGAAGTCCATCTGACTCCTCCATCCCTTGCCTTCAGCAGGAAAATCTTTACGAAGAGGATATCCCTCGTCATAGTCCTCGGGCATCAGAATCCGTCTTAAATCAGGATGGCCTGTAAACCGAATGCCCATTAAGTCGAATACTTCTCGTTCAAGAAAGTTCGCACCTGCCCAAATATGACAAATGCTGGCAAGGCTGGGGTCGTCCTCAGTCACTCGTACTTTTAGACGAATTCGTGTCCCATGCGGCAAAGAGAGGAAATGGTAGATGATTTCAAAACGTTCAAAATCGTCAGGGTAGTCGACTGAACAAATATCTGTCATATGATCGAACGCCATCGCAGGATCATCGTGAAGAAACTGGGCAACATCGCCCCACCCACCACGCTCGACTTGCGCCGATAACTCATGACGTTGAGGATCTTCATTCACCGATTGAATAATGATCGGAAATTGTTGCTGTAAGGTTTCAAGAACTGGATGCATAGATGATTAATTCGTGTGCAATATATCTGTTCGCAAACACAATTTCAGCCTCAAAAGAAATTGGTTTTCGACACGACATGAAATGACATAAAATTATTTGACAAAAACTTTCTCCCGCTGAATTTTCTCTTGCAGCTTAATCAGTCCATCAATGAGAGCTTCGGGACGTGGAGGACATCCTGCTATGTAGACATCAACTGGGATAATCTGGTCAACACCTTGAACCACACTGTAACTATTGTAGTGATTGCCAGATGTGGCGCATGAACCCATAGAAATCACATACCGAGGCTCGGGCATTTGATCATAAATACGACGGATAACCGGAGCCATTTTCCGACAAACCGTGCCCGCCACAATCATTAAATCCGATTGTCGTGGAGAGGCACGAAACACACCAGCTCCAAAGCGGTCAATATCATAACGAGACGAGACTGAGGCAATCATCTCGATAGCACAACAGGCCAAACCAAAGGTCATTGGCCACAAAGCCGATTTCCGAGCCCAATTAATAACAGAATCGAGCTGCGTCGTAATAATATTCGGCTCAAGCTGTCGTTCAAGAAAACTCATAGTTACTTCACCTTAGAAAAAGTACGGCCTATCTATCTGACCTACCACTCATAAATGAGAAACCTTCATCATCGATATGGCCAGCTTGATTGGAGGCCCATCTTATCTGGGACTACCCCAGTTTGGCTAGGCCTAATGGCCTATATTCTCAATCCCAATCCAACGCGCCTTTTTTCCAAACATACCAGAACCCAACCACTAAAATGGCGATAAACATTCCCATTTCAATCAGACCAAGCAAACCAAGGTCTTTAAAGGCCACAGCCCACGGAAACATAAAGACAATTTCTATATCAAAAATGACAAACAACATCGCGATGATGTAGTAGCGCATAGGAAATTGAATACGAGCATCACTAAAAAGCGGGCTTCCACTTTCATAGGGAAGCAATTTTGCTCGATAGGGACGATGAGGACGTAACGCAAGGCCGAGGAGCAGAGAGCCAAGCCCAAACGCTGCACCTAAGACAGCAAAAATAACAATGGGAACGTAATTAAGTGGGACAGCTTCACTACCCATCATTCACCTCGCGTACATATCTCATACTTGCCCGATTCATTGAGACATTACTAGAATCCACCGCGCCATCCTGACATATAGCATTTCCCAAGCGCCATTCAACTCTCGTCGCGCTTAAGACAACTCGAAGCCTCAATGTTCAGAGCCTTCACCGAATAATACTCCACTTAAAAATGGCCGAAACTGCAGCCCTTGCAAGGCTGGCGCTTCGACAGCTTTGTGTTGTACCAAAAACTTAAAGGTTTGTCCCATACTCTGTGGTCTTAAAAATTGAATCGCCAACTGCATTTCTTCCGATTCAGGATCAACATCAGCCAACATCGCATCAACTCCGAGTCCTAACAGAAAATTCATCAGATTGGTGAATCCCGTAACCGTCAATCCAACTTGCGCACCCTGGATCGCGAGTGCAGAAAAGTTCACATGTGCCGTGATGTCCTGTTCGCCCACACGAACATAAGGGTTAGAGGATGCGGTATGTTTGTGATAACACAACAATGTTCCATCGCTTCGAGAGGAATCGTAATAATCTGATGCCGTATGCCCATAGTCAACCGTCAACACAAAGCCACGTTGAAGGACATGAGCCACGTCTTTCATCCAACGTACAGATTCCAAATGAACTTCGGTGCAGTAGCCGTCAGGCCACTGCTGAAGACCGCCAGCGCCATAAGCATTGAGATAGTCGGAAATCTCTGGAGTTGAAGGCTTATCCAAATATTCGCAAAATTGACCATCCTGATAGTGGACAAACACCTCGTTGAGTTGGTCCTCTTTAACTTTTTTGACGCGATGAACAGGAAAGGCATCCACTAATTCGTTCGAAAGCACCACCCCATGAACAGATTCCTCATTAAGGTCCTGTAATGAGGGATGCCAGGCAATCGACCATCCCTTCTCCACATATGTAGAAAGATTGCGCTCTTGAATCTGTTTCATAACCGGACTTCGCTCAATCAACAGATACCTCAGTCTGGAAAACAGATTTGAATCCTCATCCCCGCAAGCGCGTAACAGGTCACGTGCAAGTAACCCTTTGCCCGGCCCCATTTCTACAACGGTAAACGGCGAAGGTCGACCTAACAATTCATCAATTTCACAAATCTGCTTAATAAGACATCTGGCAAACAATGGATGCACATCAGAGGAGGTATAAAAATCACCTGCCCATCCAATACGAGAATCGTCTTGAGCTTCCGCAGATGTGGGCGAGCCCACCGTCATATAATACCCCTCATGCTCATCATAGAGCGCCAACTCCATAAAACGTGCAAACGATATTGGACCTGACTCCCTGATCTCACCAATAATACGTTGGAGAAGCATAGACTGACTGCTTTCACTTGGCGTCGAGACGGAAACAGTTGCACCCACCATACCTTGAGGCTCTATATAAGAAATAAACCCCGTACGATAAGGGGCAAAGGCGGAGCAAGTCAAGCAAAAGAAAACTCTCTAAAAAGAATAAAAAACTGCTTCTTTTTACGCCCATACCCATTAAAGAAAATCATGAAGGCCAGCACATCAAATAGCCCACCAGAAACCAAGTCGGTAAAGACGCTCACAACAAAACATATACGTAGAGCTTACTGATGGATTATTGAAATGAGCATGACCTGAAGGGTTACAACGAGAAGACAGGAACATCGAGAAGTAGGTATTGCCCAAAAACGAATGCGAACAGGTAAAAGCAGTTAGGATTTCTAACAGGGGATGAGTTAAAACTCCATGGCTTCGGATAAGATTTCGAGGTCATCAATGTCCAACCAATGGCCGTTGGTATACACGACGCGAATCTCATGTCCTTGGCGAATAAGATGTTCAAATAAATCATTCATTCGAAGGGTATTAAAATGATCTCGGCCGTGAAGCTCTTGTAAAGCCGTCTGAACCCGTCTCGCTCCTTCGGCACTGAACTTCACAAGCCCAATCCATTCCCCATCGGCTTGATTGGAAGGCAATAGAGGATTCATTTCCAACAACTGTACAGATTCTTCAAAGTAATCCGTGTCAGACCGTCGCGAACAACGAACAAAGTCCGTAAATCGTGTCTGCGCATGGGTTCGAATCACGTTTGCATCCACACTCACCACGATGTCTCCAGGCTCATTCAGTAATCGGCGAAGGATATAGTTCTTAAATACAATATCTCCGTATGAAACAACGACAGGACGGTTCAAATAGTCTACCGCGGTATACAGTGATGAGAGTTCCTTGGTCTGCTCCCAATCAGCGTTGACCTCCACCTTCACATCTGAAATGGTGATGGTTTCAGCTTTATACCCGCCCACCACAAGAATGTCATGAATCTCAACGGCATGAAAGTGGTCCGTGAGGCGTTGCAATAAGGGCTTTCCTTGAATAGGCAACATGGCCTTCGGCTTATCATCCGTTAACGATCCGAGGTCTGCCCCTTTTGATGCAGCCAAAACAATGGCCCGTCCATGTTCAGTCTGACGGCTGGGCAGATAGGCATCTTCGGCATTCTTTAGTGTTTCAGCATCTTGTAAACGAAAGACTTCTCGAACAGGGACAATGGCATCTTCCACCGTCAAAAGTGACCGCTCCACATAAATCTTTTTGGCAATGTCCTGCATCGCTGAAATACTGGCGCGGACTAAATGATTGGCCCAAATCACCATACTAATCTTGGCTTCTTCAAAAACACTGGTCGGAGTTACATAATACATGGTGGGAACAATCACAACCGGGCAGGGCTCGTTCCATGCTTGCATAAAGGCCAAGATTTGATCGGGTTTTGAAATTTTGCTGTGAATCAGAACGGCGTCAGCTCCAGACCGTGCATAGGCTTCAGCTCGCTTCAAGGTTTCATTGAGGCCCCATCCCGCAATAAACGCTTCGACACGAGCAACGACACAAAAATCAGGATCCTGTTGAGTATCTTTGGCTGCTTTAATTTTCCCACAAAATTCATCCATATCTGCCAGTGGTTGTTGCTCACCAAGAAAGGAATTGGTTTTAGGGAAGAGTTTATCTTCGAGACAGACGGCTGCGACATTACGCTGCTCCAACTTCTTCACAAGCCGACAGACATTATTGAAGTTTCCATAGCCCGTGTCCGCATCTAGCAGCAACGGAATCGTGGTCGCATCACTCATAAACTCCACAACCTCTAAGACTTGCGTCCAACTTGCCTCATTATTGTCTCGCACCCCTAAGGCGGCTGAAATTCCAAGCCCACTCCCCCAGATGCCTGCATGCCCAGACTCTTCTACAATTTTGGCACTCAGACCATTATGTGCTTCTAGCAGAAACTCCAGTCGATCTGATTGCAACATCTGCTTAAATTGTGTGGTTTTCTTCACGCTCATCGCCTTCCATTACCAGTCATCATCACTATGATCTCACGATGAAACACCGACCCCTCTGTATAGAGTTCTGAGAAAAGTCTCGAGAGAAACGAAGTGGCAATCAACGAAGAATTGCTACGTGCATTATCCCATTGATCAACATATCAAACAGGTATCCACTGAGCATGGCAGAAACATAAAAGCTCGACTGACTATGTTACAGACCATGACATTTTTTATATTTCTTTCCGCTTCCGCAGGGACACGGATCATTCCGTCCGACTTTGTCTTCAGCTCGAGTAACGGTCTTTTGGGCTGGGGCCGAATCTTCTCCACGATTAAAGCTCATTTCAGGTGGCTTGGGAGCTTCGGCAATTGGCTCAGGCTGCTCGCCTCGGACCAATTGCACCTTAAACAATCGTTCTAAGGCTTCACCTTTAATTCGAGCCATCATCCCGGCGAACATATCGTATCCTTCGCGCTTGTATTCCGCTAACGGATCTTTTTGCCCATACCCACGAAGTCCAATCCCATCCCGTAACTGATCCATCCCCAGCAAATGATCTTTCCATTGCTGATCAATGACTTGAAGTAACACCATTTTCTCCAAATATCGGAACATCTCGGGAGTCACGCCCTGCGTCTCTGCAGCCAGAGCCTCTTTATCTTTATACGCCTGTTGAACCTTTTCTTGAACTTCTTCCTTCAACCCCTCTCGCCCCATATCTTTCAGTTCATCAGGTCGCAGCATATCCAAAACAAATTGACCATGTATCTGCTCAACAAACCCATCGATATCCCAACCTTCAGCATATTCTTCTTCTGGACAATAGGTATCAACCGACGTATCCACGGTATCCGCGATCATCTCCTGTATTTCCGAGGACAAATCCTCCGCCCCTAACACCATTGACCGATGTTGATAAATCACTTCCCGTTGTTTATTCATCACATCGTCATATTCAAGCAGATGTTTTCGAATTTCAAAATTATGACCTTCTACTTTTTTCTGGGCATTCTCAATTGATTTACTGACCATCCGATGCTCGATCGGAACCCCTTCTTCCATACCTAATTTCAACATCAGGTTTGATACGCGCTCTGACGCAAAAATCCGCATTAAGTCATCTTCCAATGAGAGGAAAAACCGTGAGGAACCAGGATCACCTTGACGACCGGCACGTCCTCGTAGCTGATTATCAATACGTCGGCTTTCATGTCGTTCGGTGCCGACAATATGGACCCCACCTGCCTCTAACACTCCAACCTTATTTCCATCACAGGCTGCCTTGATTTTCTCATACTCTGCTGTTTGTTGCTCTTCCGTCAGACCTTCATCTTTATAGATGACTTGTTGCTTGAAGAGCGCTTCTGGACTCCCACCCAACAGAATGTCCGTTCCACGTCCTGCCATGTTTGTCGCCAACGTCACTGCCCCTTTTTGACCGGCCAGAGCAATAATTTCAGCTTCTTTTTCATGAAACTTCGCATTGAGGACATGATGCTGGATCCCACGATGCTTCAAGAGTGTCGACAAGCGTTCTGATTTTTCAATTGAAACCGTCCCGACCAACACTGGCTGCCCACGGTCATTAAATTCTTTAATTTCATCGGCGATGGCATTAAATTTTTCTTTTTCAGTGCGAAACACCACATCAGGATAATCAGCTCGAACCATGGGACGATTGGTGGGAATCACATTCACATCCAGATTATAAATCTTGGCAAACTCAGCCGCTTCGGTGTCTGCCGTCCCTGTCATCCCAGCTAATTTTTCGTACATGCGAAAGAAGTTTTGAAAGGTAACTGAAGCCAGGGTTTGATTTTCATTGGCAATCTTCACTCCCTCCTTGGCTTCCACGGCTTGATGCAACCCATCACTCCAACGACGCCCCGACATCAAGCGTCCGGTAAATTCATCGACGATAATCACCTCGCCATCTTTAACGACATAATCAACATCACGTTTCCATAACGCATGGGCCTGCAGGGCTTTAATCACATGATGCACCAAACTTAAATGCTTCATGTCATACAGATTATCAATGCCCAGTTGTTTCTCGACGTTGGCATTACCCTCGTCTGTAAGCATCACGGTCTTGGTCTTTTCCTCGATGGTGTAATCACGTTCAACCTGCAAGTTAGGAATGATGCTGTTAATGCGGTAATACATATCAGTGCTAGCCTCAGCCGGTCCTGATATAATGAGCGGCGTTCGCGCCTCATCAATTAAAATACTATCGACCTCATCAACAATCGCAAAAAATGGTTTACGTTGAACAAACTGATTCAAATCCGTCACCGTCAGATTATCCCGCAAGTAGTCAAACCCATACTCATTATTCGTCCCATAGGTAATATCAGCTTGGTACGCCTCTGGCCTTGAACAAGGACGCAAGTATTGCAAGCGTTTATCCGGCGCATCATAGTCAGGGTCAAAAAGAAACGAGGCATCATGCTGAATAATCCCAAGCGACAAATCTAAACTATGATAGAGGGGACCCATCCATTGAGCATCGCGTTTGGCTAAGTAATCATTCACCGTAACCAGATGTGTCCCTTTTCCAGCTAACGCATTCAAATATAAGGCAAGAGTTGCGACCAGCGTTTTGCCTTCACCTGTCCGCATCTCTGAGATTCGCCCTTGATGGAGGACCATGGCCCCTAAGAGCTGCACATCAAAATGGCGCATCCCCAGTCGTCGTTTGGACATTTCCCGGCAGACAGCAAAGGCATCAGGCAGAATATTGTCCAAGGTCTCACCCGCCTCAAGTCGCTTCTTAAATTTTTGCGTATGATCTGCCAGAGCCTCATCTGAGAGAGGGGTCAGGGAAGCTTCTAATTCATTAATTTTGTCAACAACCGGCTTAAAGGCTTTAAGTTCTCGATCGTTCTTACTTCCAAAGAGGATGTTCAGTAATTGAATAAACATGTTAAGGGTTTTACCTAGAGGATAAGAAAAAACGGACGTTGCCGCTTAGTATACCTGAATGGTGGTAGGAATCAAAAGAAAGTGTGCGGATTGGCCCTTCACTTGCAGGAACGGATTCTCACTCAAAAAATCCTGTCTCTTTAGCATATCGCTCAATCAACTATTCAGTTTGTCACAAGACATTTTGTGCATATTCAGTCTTCATTTACCAGAAAAGGAATCGACGGAATCCTCCATGGGTTCAGATCACCCGCCTTTCTCTCCAACCGGTATAATTCTGAATGTCGGAAGGCAGAGGCCTGCTATGACGAGGCGAACCCTCTACAGCGCTTGGCAAACTTTCCTCTCGCTTCATCACTCTCTCAGGGTTGAACAACCAAAACCCAACGAAGAGGAGTAAAAACGCACAGAGTCAAAGCCCTCCGCTAAAAACCCAGCCCCCTGGTAACAGGACCAATCAAAATACAATAAGGAAAAACCAAGTGCCTATCTGAAGTTCATATTATAAAAGACCCACTCAAGAAGAAGACTGAATATTAAGTATAATTACCTTATAACATCCTTACCATTCATCAAACACATACTTCTTCATAAAAACGCTTAATCACCTAAAACTTTTTGAGAATGTAGGTCAGGTTCAAAACAATTGAGATTTCTATCGCACAAAATGTTGCATGCGTAGGCAAGTGAAGGCAAGGAGACGTAGAAAATGCCTCGATCTGTGAAGTAATTTAGAAACGCTAAACGACCGTGAGGTCAGGCTCATTTAGTCACTTTTCTATGCATCGAAAGGGGAAAAAAATGACTGCATCTTTCAGCAAATTGTCTTCATACCTTGGCATCGCCTTTATGGCTTGTTGTATCTGCTCCTCGCCAGTCTTGGCGCATAACATCACCTTTAATACAAATTTTGCTAATCCTGGCGATGGGCCAGGGACCATTTTGGATCAAAGTGCTATAAGTGCCGCTCGCATTTTTCAATATACTGAAGATGATGTCTACGCCACAGCCGTGAGAGACCTAAGTCCAGAAAGTCACTACCATTTATTCGGTAACGGGATTGTCATCGGTGGAGACTCAGAAGGCGTAAATTTCACATTCGGCGGACCAACCCCAACCACATCATTTAACGTCGAAAGTCTTGAAGTCTTGGAACTTGGTACCATCAATACATTTTTGACTCCCTTTATGGGAACCTCTGCCGGGGCGTCAGCTCAAGTCACCAGCACGGGACTTTTCAATTTTGACCCAACTGCATGGAGTGGGATTTCACACTTCGTTGCCTCCTTCGAGACCCCACTCCCAGGAGATGGCGCACGCCTCGTCTTCACGAACTTAGATTTGCACCAAGCTGACCCCGCCCCTGTCCCTGAGCCTGGCACCCTTGGGCTCCTTGGTCTTGGATTAGCTGGACTCGGGCTTCTACGGTATCGAAATAAAGACAAGTAGACGTTCGGAAAGTATTACATTCTTCTTAAGGATCGAACGGGGGTTACTCTGTTCGATCCTTAGCTGTATGCGTTCACCAAGTCGTTGGAAGACAAACGAGAAGCATTCCCCCATTTCTTGACACCATGAAAATCCCTTCAATAAGATAATGATTTCCACATAAATGAACAAGTGGACCATGGACAAGTACCCCCTCAAAAACCTTCGTCCCATTGTCTCAAGTCATCAATAGAATTCTTCTATTCCATGTTATTCAAATCAACATATACCCTTGCAAGCCTAACCGTTCTCTTGATGTCTTCCTTTCTTGTGGAGCCTCTGCTCTGCTGGGCACAGGTCGACGGAGATGATGACATTGAAATGCTCGAGATTATTGAGGTCCCCGGAACGGCTGTCATTCGAGAACCTCGAACCGTCTCTTTTCAATCTCCAAATGTCAAAAGCTTTCTTCCTCTCACAGCGCAAGACCTGTTTGGGATTCCGACTGAATTCACCATTGAACGCCCATACGCTCCTCCGATGGTTCTCCTCGCTCCTCAAGGTAAAGCTCAAGGGATCCAAACATCAGTCAAAGCACTCAAAGCGGAGCGTCCGACCTACCCGCGTTTCGCCAGAGAACAGGGCTGGCATGGGACAACTGTTTTACGCATCAGGGTAGGGCCAACAGGACAAGTCACCTCAGTGTCCACACAAAAAAGTTCAGGCTATCCCATCTTGGACGAAAGTGCGAACCAAGCCGTCAAACAATGGAAATTTCTACCTGCTAAAAATGGAGAATTTGAAGTAGCCTCGATTGTTGACCTGCCAATACGATTTGATTTAGATCAGCCTGATTAAGATCACTTGCAACAATGTATGAACCAATATTAGGCTTTGACACAAACATTTTTTATGACGAAAAACAACACATCGCGTCATGAACACGCATCATCCCTCGTGCAAACGGAATGGCCAATCTGACATAAGGCAACGCCCTGACAAATTTTGAAACTTACGGTCAAACGACCCAGACGACAGGCTCTCAACCATGGTATTGACGAATATGAACCGTCTTCAACTTCTTTCACGTATCCGGCCCTGGTGTATACTCGCATGTTGGGCCCTGCTCTTTTCCCCCACAACAGGACTAGCAGATGAAGCCCTCGATCACTTCAATCTTGCACATCAACTTGTCCAACAAGGGCAGCATGAGCAAGCCGTCACGACTCTTGAATCAGCCATCAAGGCGTACCCACACTTTGCCGAAGCACATCATTTACTTGGGCTCGTCTACTTCACCGGACTTCAGGATTCCCCAAAAGCCATCGCAGCCTTGCAGCATGCGGTAAATTATTACCCAAATTTTGCGCGCGCACACATGGACCTGGGAACGGTCCTCCACCATCAAAAGAGTCACACAGACGCAGAGGCTGCCTACCTGCAGGCGCTTACTCTCTATCCTCGCTTTCAGGAAGCTCAACTGGCCATAGCTAACTTGTATGATCAGACACAGCAAGCTCAAAAGGCGATTCAAGCGTTCACCAAGGTCCTGACATTCAACCCAGATCAACCCGATGTCCTCTACAAGCTCGCATATTGGTACCGTAAAGCAGGAGACATCCAACAAGCCCACACCACCCTTGATCGCTTGCACAGCACTCAGCCAACTCATCTCGCAGGCTGGCTCCTTCGTGGTGACATGGCAGAACAAGCGAGTAAACCAACAGTCGCGATTGAAGCCTATGAAAAGGCACTGGCCAGCAATGATGAATTACTCGACCCCCATTACGCCTTAGGGTTTTTGTATCAAGAACAGGGGCACAGCGAAAAAGCCGCCATGCATTTCACAAAGGTCATTACGCTTACCCCTAACAACCCAGAGGCACACTTGAACTTGGGTGTGGTCCTCGCATCCCTGAAACAGCTTGATAAAGCTGAACAGTCCTACCAAAAAGCGATTTCACTTGATCCAACATTATTAGACGCCTACTACAATCTTGGTGTGTTTTATGAGTTTCATCGAAAAGATACGGACAAAGCGTTGAAACAATACCGGGAATATCTGAAACGTGGCGGGACTGACGACCGCATTACGAAATTAATCAAGAAAGTTGCTAAATGACCCCTGCTCTTACCCTTAACCAGGGACTCTCTTCTCGAACGCTCATGATCTGTGCAGTCGTATCCCTTGGACTCCATGCTGGAATGTTAGCGGGGCTCAACATGATTCAAAGATCGGAACCCGTCATTGAAACCGTTAAGTTGGTCCATGTGACATTAGTCCCTGCAGAAATCCCTGCGGAGACCCTCTCCAAAGAAACCCCACCACCAACCGACGAGCCGACTCCAGTCGCACCTCCGATGCGAACCACCCCTCGTCAAGCACCACCGACTCGTCAAGCACCACCCACACCACCGATTGCGGCTCAGCCACGCCCCTTCGTCACCACCTCGCCCCCCCAGCTCACCCTAGCCGCACCTATGGACAACCCTGCCCCAACCATGAAGAAACGAATGCTCAAAGATACATTGGCGGCTGATGCGTTATTTGTGCAACAGGCCACGAAAATGACCAAGCGCTCGAAAGCCACCGAAGCAGTTCCAGCATCTAACGTTCCAGCCCCCGCTATGCGCGTAAGGAGCATGCCTAAAAGATCATCATTGAGACCCGCGACGACATCGATCAATGCAGCACCCGCAACGTCCCAACCCAGTCGCCCTAGACGCGTGATGACTCAACGACCAACAACGACTGGAGCGGGTATAGTCAAAATTGGCGTCCGTCACTCAATTCAACCCGTCTATCCAAGAATGGCCAAAGAAGAAGGGTGGGAAGGCGTGGTTCTTTTACAGGTACTCGTACGAACCAGTGGAATACCAGGCAAAATCACGATCCGGAAAAGTAGTGGACACAAAATTCTAGATAACGCGGCCGTCGATGCGATGCGTCAATGGCGATTTCTCCCTGCAATGGATGGGAATTTCCCTGTAGAGAAATATGTCCAGGTCCCACTCAAGTTTGGACTCCATCATTAACTGGGATGTAGGTCATCTTTTATGCTTCAGATGTTGCTAGCTGGCGGGTGGATGATGATTCCCATTGTCCTCTGCTCGATTCTTGGGGTCGCCATTGTCATTGAACGACTCTGGTACTTTCGGAAAATTGGGCCAACGCCCTTCGCAAATGAAATGGTTAACTTATCTGAACAAGAAAAATTTACGAATGCCCTAGTGATTGCGGAAGAACAACCGTCTCCGCTCCTTCGAATATTAGCAGCTGGAATCATGAAACGGGGTGAAATGCCTGAGAAAGCGATGGAGGCCACGGGCATTGCAGAACTCGCACTCATGAAACGCGGGCTTTCCACATTGGATACGATTATCACCCTCGGGCCTCTCTTGGGATTGCTCGGCACTATTATTGGGATGATCGATTCATTTGGAATTATGGCCGAATCAGGTTTAGGACAACCCCATGCCGTGACTGGAGGTGTCGCAGAAGCACTCATTTGTACGGCTGCTGGTATATTTGTTGCTGTTACCACATTAATCCCATACAACTACCTTTCAGCTAAAGTCGAACAGGAAACTGAACGAATTGAACAGTATGCAACGAGCATAGAAGCCGTACTGACTCCTCACACACCAGGCATCAACCGATGAAATTTCGCACAACTGCCACGAAGAAAGCACGCATCGAAATCATTCCGATGATAGATACGATGTTCTTTCTCTTGGTCTTTTTTATGATTGCGACATTGTCGATGACGATACAACATGGCATGCCCGTCAATCTGCCAGAAGCGAAATCGACCACTGACAACATTTCAGAACCCATTTCCCTCACAATTACAGAGAATGGAGACTTGTTTTATAATAAAGAAATGATTATTCTGTCGGAACTGAAGACACGTCTCTTAGCCATACAGCAAAGTCACACAGACCCATCGATTGTGATTAATGCCGATGAACAAGTCGAGCATGGAGTCGTTGTCAAAGTGATGGATATGGTCAGAATGAGCGGTATACATAACATGGCCATCGCCACGAAACCTGAAATTGCCCGCTAACGGAAAATCAAGATAGTCTGATGCAATCTACGTCTCACATCCGCACCTTACGTTCAGGCGGAATCCTTCTTTCTTCCTTGTACGTCTTTCTATTGGGGGCTGCCTCCTTTTGCATGTTTGCCCATGCCAGCCCTAAGCATGGCGAAGAACAACATGCACAACATCAGGCCAACCACTCAACTCTCTGCATATGGGCTTGCCAAATCGCAGCTGACACTTCAGCAAGCCAGGTCACAATCCAGCCTACGATCAAGCCAATACTCATCGTCTCGTCTTCTGTCCTTACTTCCTGGACAATCACGCGTGAATATGTCCTCAGCACTACCCGATCACGCGCTCCACCTCAGGTCCTCCACACCATCTCATAATCTCACACATCGTCGTGTCACACAGTTTCCTGCACAGTCTATTTCTCAAAATGAGAAGTCTGTACAGGTAAAAATAATTGATATGGGAGAGGTTTAGGGTCGCCTCCCTAAGCTAACCCTGTAAGCATTCATCATTTGTACTTCATGGCAGATGGCATCCACTTGTTTAAGAGTGAATACCCTTACTGCCCTATACAGGAGATTGGCATCATGGATAAGCAATTGTTACGGGTTGGAGAGGCCGCACAGGCATTAAACGTTAGCCGTTGGACGATTTACCGTTGGGTCGAAGAAGGCAGACTGCAAGCCACAAAAATTGGCAAAGGCAGCCTTCGAATTTTCCGTGATTCGGTCAATGCACTCGTTGAAGACAACCGAAAAGATCATTGGGAATTGACGACGGTACAGAGTGCCTAATCGCGACAGTGGGTGTGCACAACCATCGAGAGATATCGCACACACCACATGGCCTCTGAAAAACTGACAAGACTTCTTTGAACATCCAAGGTAGGCTATTCCTCCTGGCCTTGGATTTTTTAGGGTGAAGGCATTTGGAATTGCAACCTCCTTGGCCTTCACCCTAAACCTTTCTCATTTAAGAATTTTTTGATGGCATGAATCCTCAGCCTACCCCGCAACACGAGTTCCGGCACTCAGAAGCCATCACCTCTCATTTTCACCTTCGAAGGAATTCAAGAGACTTTCATGACGCTCATACGAATGGCACGTAACTGTTGCATGTCTACGCATGAATCAGTAGACCAACAGAGTCAATTTCGGTAAGGTTAATTATTAGGAAAATACTAAGTTCTTACAGGCTCAAACACATGCTGCCCCTAATACATCACAGACGAAATCACATCAGAACGAAGGCGCTAGCAATTGCCATCGGTTTGTGTTTTCTTTTTGTCGGGACCGCACTCACCAGCACCATCACCCATCATGCCTTAGCTGACCATCATTCCCAACAAACCCATGCGCAATCATGGTGCGACTGGATGTGTAAAGCCGGTCAAGCCATTCAAACGCCAGAAATCTTCATCGAACAGACCAGCCATCACGTCACGCCTCTGCACCTTACGCTCGACCAACGCTCACCCTCTATCGTTTACCTATCGACCTACTCACGAGGGCCACCCGGGTCTCTCGTGTCATAACTTCTTGACCAAAAAAATTCTCCGTTCCTAGCAACTACTGTCCATTTGACTTCCTGGTCAGGTGGTTGCGATTCAAACTATGCCCTCTGGCCTTGGTTTGCTGACAAAGGAGTAGACGAATCATGTTGATCACTTCTCACGATAGTGTACGCATGCCGTGCATCATAGCCTTGCTGACGATGAGTCTTGGATTACTTCCTCTGGTGGCAGTACCCGTCCATGCCGACCACATCCTCACGTTACATCTTGCGGCCAAGCCATTTAGCCCAACCATGTGCAAAGGATATGGACCTCGCGCATCCATCCGCATCCTCATTGCCAACCATCGTGACCTCGTACTGAAAAGAATCTCGGGGCAACAAATCCCACGTAATGCAGATGAAGCCAGGCAAAAAACCTATGTGCATTACATCACCATGGCAGACCTCACCAACAACAAAGTCACACAAGGCGCCATAGCGTTTGACTCACGACACAATGTTATTTTTGATGAATCTCATCCAGGTGGCGTATCACGCCCAACATTTGTCTCTCGACAGGCCTCGAGCATTCGCCCCCTGGTGAACCAAGCCCTTAATACGTTCTTACATATCCATCAGATTCTGAACGCAGCCATTGATACATGCCGGCCCTATCCCACCAAAGTCGCCTATGAAACGGATGATGAAGTCCTACGAATCGAGACAGGAAAACACACATACCTCCATCTCGTACAACGGCATAATCAACAGCCTAGACCTGAGGCATTCAGTATTCGACATGAGGCGGGAAACTTAAAAGGATTCGTGGACCCCGATGCTGGAAAGCACTCAAATATGAGTTATCACGCAATGAATCCACTCAATTTTTATGTACCGACCTTCGCCCCATGATCAGATGTTTCAAGGAAAAGATGGCAATACCGTTGCATACGCATGTATACGTAAGTAGACAGAAAATGAAAACTCCTCGTATCTTGAAATAGAAAGACAGTACGCTGAGGGACAGTAGAATTTTGTTACGCCGCCCCTCGGCATTCTCACATTATTTTACTATGTAAGGAGGTCGTAGGTTATGAACAAGTTTTTTGTGTTAGGTGCCATGTTTGCCCTCATTGGCTGCGCGTCAATGTCGATGACTCCATCGGCTCAATCTGGCGGAATGCCTAAAGATGGTGAACTCGCCTTCCCATCAGACTACACAGCATTTCCCACATTTTTAAAGGGCATCCAAAAACCCAATGCGGTTCGGGATCTCTTCATCAATAAAACAGGTGCCGAAGCCCATAAGGGAAAGCCATTTGCAAATGGATCGGTCTTAGTGATGGAAATCTACAAGGCGAAAAAAAATCCTGCTGGCGAATTCACAAAAGATAGCCACGGCCATCTCACCAAAGATGGATTGGCAAAAGTCTACGTCATGCAAAAAGGCAAGGGATGGGGCGCGAATGCTCCAAAAGGGTTACAAAACGGAGATTGGATCTACTCAGCATTCAAACCCAATGGGGATCGTCTCGATGTTGAGTATGCCAAATGTCGAACCTGTCATTTACCTTTGGGAGATGCTCAGGACTACGTCCAACGATATGATGAATACTTCGACACACGCGAACATTCACATTAAATTGAAAGTTTTCGCAATACCTCGCTCGTGATTCGCGCAAGGGAGATTAGACATTCCAAGGTAGGCTCTTCCTCCTGACCTTGGACATACCAGGGTGAAGGTGTTTGGACTTGCAACCTCCTTAGCCTTCACCCTGGCCTCTTCTCAGGAGCCGCAAGTTATTTACTTAGGCAAGGGAGGCATAAGATGAATAACCAACATGCCAACTTTCAACAACTGCTGATCCATCAAATTAAAATCCGTGACCTCCAGGGACGATGGCGCAGAATTTCAAGTTTGAATGAAATCGAAATTGAACAACTGTGGAACGAAACCAACAACGAAATAGGTGAATGGGAAAACCATGATCAGCTAACAAATAGTCATTATTCAAACTCACAGACGAGACGTCATTAGAAGCAGAGTCGTTGGAGCCATAGACAGCAATCATGTTCCTAGTACTCCAGAACATTTACTCAGAAGAGAAGTTCGATAGAACTATTCTGTCGGATGGTAGATTGTGCCCAACGTTGAATGATCAATGGCTAGAGTTTATGTCGATTCACTCAATACGACTGAGAACTCAGCTTATCTCATTATCAACCTCAAGGTCGGCTACACCGACCACGACAGCCTGTGATTCTTTGCCAAAGGAAAAACTTAACGAATCAAACTTATGCTGGGTCAGTGGTCGTCACCGACTCCCTTGGGCGATATTTCAATTCAGGACAAGGGATCAGTAGGTATGGAAGGGTTGAATGGAAATTTAATTAATCACATTTGGTAGTATGGATTGGCATCTATCCGTAGACCAAAAAACTTCATTTATCTATAGTGTAAACTTGTAGTCTCTGCTACGACAGGTGCATTGTTCCAAGGAAGGACCGGCCTCCTACTCCTTGGAGATTCCCCGAGTGAAGGTATTTGGACTTGCAACCTCCTTGGCCTTCACTCGGGCCTTCAACATCTTTAAGCCTCACCCTTGCCGATTACCGTACTTCAAGGAAATCAGACGTTTCGACAGCACCCTCATGAACACAATGGTATTCAGCCCCTGCGTAAAAAAATCATTGTATGGCCTTCGATATTGGCTGATTGCAACCATGGGCCTTCTATGCCTCTTGATAGTCGCATCGTGTCAGTCGACATCACGACCAACTCTTCCAATACAAACCATTGACAACCCGGCTGCCGTAGGCTCGCGTCTTCCTCGCCTCTCTTCTCTACCCAATGGAGGAATGTTGATGAGTTGGGTCGAACCCTTTCAAAAAGAACATATCCTCAAGTTTGCTGTCCGAAAAAAAGGACGATGGGTGAAACAAGGGACGATCGCTCTCGGGGCTAACTGGTTTATCAATTGGGCCGATTTCCCGTCAGTCAGAGCCATAGATCCTTCATTCTGGGTTGCGCACTGGCTGGTCAAGTACCCAGGTGGACAACCCTTTGACTATGACATTGCCCTTTCGATTTCGACCGATGAGGGAGCGACCTGGTCTCCACCCAAACATCCACATCGTGATGGGTCAGCAGCCGAACATGGATTTGCCACTATTTTTCCAATAAATGATGAGGCAGGCATCATCTGGTTAGATGGACGCGAATACAAAAATATCCCAAATCACCAGAAAGGGCAGAAACCATCTGGCAATTTTTCCTTGCGCTATACCCGAATGAATCGCAAGGGAAACTTTGGCGTTGAACAAATCATTGATCACAACACCTGCACCTGCTGCGGAACCACAGTTGCCAACACAACGACTGGCCCCGTAGCCGCATGGCGCAGTCGAACCGATACAGAAATACGGGACAATCACATCGCCCATTTAGAGGGAGACCAATGGTCAACACCTCAACCACTTGGGGCTGAAGGATGGGAGATCGCAGGATGCCCGGTTAACGGGCCCATGTTAGCCGCACAGGACATGTATGTCGTTGGCGCCTGGTTTACAGAAGAAGGAGACCATCCGCGAGTACGCGCAGCCTTCTCACATAATGGGGGACAAACCTTCAGTCAACCTATCGACATCGACGACACCGACCCATTCGGCCGCATTGGTGTGGCCTGGAGCAGTCAAAATACAGCCGTTGTGACCTGGATCACGGCACCCGATCAAGCAACCAACACACCTAGACTCGCACTCCGCACATTGTCTCTCAACGGCTCAATCGGACCAATACAATATCTCACAGAAATCAGTGGAGGACGAGATTCTGGATTCCCACAAATCAGCGCAGAACCATCAGGAGTACTCTTGGCGTGGACGGGAACCACTCCAGGTTTTGGCATTCACACGGCGTGGATTCCGTCAGAAAACCTGGCCCAGTGACAGTGAGTTCGCAAACGGCAAACCATGAAGGAATCGGCCCAATATCATCAATCTGGCTGGTGAAAATAGGTCTCCGCCGATCCAGGACAGTCCCTTCAAGGCACATTAATCCCTTGGGTAAAGCACGCATCGAGAAGTTTCTTAACTCAATTGAAGTTATCCCGTCATATCTATTCAATAATGTTGTAAGCATTGGCAATAGGTGCAAGCATTGGTGGTGTCTCATCTAAAAAGATTGCTATATATCCATGCATGGTTTTTTCCTTAAACATCGAAGAACTGTTCCATTCCTACCACCGTTCACTACTGACCTACCTCCGTGGTCTTGTGAAGTCTCCACACTTCGCAGAAGAAATTGCTCAAGACACCTATCTGCGACTTCACAACCACATTCCTCCGACCACAACAGTCAAACATCCTCGAGCCTACCTCTTTCGTACAGCCCATAATCTCGCCATGGATCAACTGACAAAGCAGTCGACAGAATGGAAATATCGAACACATCATGACATTCCCATTGAGACCCGCAGTCCAGGGCCCTCACCTGAAAGCATCACGGAATCTCGAGAACGCTTGCAATTGATCGCGAATGCCATAAACGAACTCCCTGCACCATGCCGCCAAGCCTTTATCCTAAATAAAATTCACCACATGCCCCATGCGGAAATTGCCCTACATTTGCAAGTGTCAAAAAGTATGATCGAAAAACATCTCATGCGAGCGCTTGCCCATTGTCGAGATCGAGTCCACGACCAAAAGGCCACATCATCCTGACTCTACTTGTCCAGCACTCCTCTCTCACACTCTTCGCCAAGTTTCATCTCAGCGTCAAACTTGAAAAAATGTGGTTATCCAATGCTCAACCCGTCTAAGAAGGAAACACCTGTACACAAATGGGGATTCCCCTTTCATGGACAGATACACTATCCTTGGTGACAACAATCATTACTGACAACAAAATTGGCACATTCATCTCGGACACAAGACTGACTCGCGCCCATCGACTCATCAACGCAACGGATCAATATTTCACGTGAATCAAGATAATCCCAAACACTCACCTGACCCTGAACAAGCTGCATTAAAGTGGCTCATTCGTTTGACCTCTGGAGAGACGACCACTCAAGAAAAGCAGGATTTTGACGCCTGGCTTCACACAAATCCGGCTCATCGACAGGCCTTTGAGAACATCCAGAGGCTGTGGGATGACACCACACGACTGAACTATAACCCCAAGACCAGTCACGTCAACGTCCCAGACCAGCCAAAGATTATCCAGAAAACACGCTCTCGGAAACCACGAGGGACCTGGTCAAAACCTGTCCTAGTTGGAATCGCCACCATGGCGGCGTGCCTTGTTCTCGTATGGTGGTCCGGGTGGCATTGGTGGATGATCAGCGATTACACCACAAGCGAACATCGACAAACGGTCAGTCTCTCCGATGGCCTCCAAATTACTCTTGATGCGCAAACCGCTTTAGATATCAACAGCTTTCCTGGGAAAACCCTTGTGACATTACGGGCAGGTGCAGCATGGTTCAAGGTATTCGCCCAACCTGAAGGACATGTCGTACGCGTACTCACCGACCAGATATCGGTAACCTCCCTTGGAACAGAGTTTCTCGTCGAACAGCATTCTTCGTATCAATACGTCGCGGTGACGGAACATGCCGTCGAACTGACGTCGCGAGCGTCTCCCTCATTGAGTACTCAGCTTCAGGAAGGATATGGCATCTCCCTTGATGCCGCATCCACCCTACCCTGGGAAAAAACAGTCGTTGACCCTGCCATCATCGGGGCCTGGCGAAATGGGCGACTGATCTTCGAAAATGCACCATTACAACATGTTATCCAGCGCCTCGATGATTACTATCCTGGCCTTCTGCTGATCACCGACAACACCCTGTTACATCAAAAGGTAAGCGGCGTCTTTGATATTGATCATCCTGAACGTGCGTTAGCCTCTCTGCAACTCGCGTTTCCTCTTACCATTCGACGAGTATCCACTTATTTGGTATTGATCTCCCAAGCATAGTGTATTGCGGTATTCATACAATGTTCACAATCGGCTGAGGGAAACGCCTCGTTTATACGTCTATGTATTAGAGGGACTGCTAGGAATCTCCTGATCACCATGAACCGTCATAGCTCACTTGCATGGAACCAAGAGACCTGAATATAGACTTGAGGCTTACCCCTCTATTCATGAAGGCACCTGGAGCATACTCAAACCTTCCTCCAGAAACTTCCCCTGTCAGCCCAGTATTTCTGGCAAACATCCTCAGGCGAAGACACAATGGAGGGACCACACATTGTTCGCACTGAGTCTTCAGCTTCAATGTTCTGATTGATGACTCATTTCCCTTTTATCATTCAGGACTCAACCAAGCGATCGCACTCAAATTCATCACAAGTATTTCTCATGGATAGAAAATCACTCATAGTCAAAGTCAAAAAAGACGGATATCAAAATTTTCAAAAATGAACGTCATAGCCTGGTTCACAAAGAATCCTGTTGCCGCCAATATCCTCATGGGACTCATTCTGCTATCAGGATTCGTCGGCCTCTCTTCAGTTGAAAAAGAAGTTTTTCCGCGTTTCAACCCGCAACGAATCGACATCAAAGCCTACTACCCTGGAGCCACACCGGAAGAAATTGCCCAGCGAGTGTGCCTCCCGATTGAGGAAGCCATCCACGACTTAAAAGGCATCCAGCGTCTCAATACACAAGCCGGGCAGACGTGGCGGCAAGAAGATGCCTGTTCGATTCAAGTGCAGGTGGCCAACAATCTAGACTTGCAGCCGCTCATTGGGGCCATTCACGCTCGCATACAGAACATCCCCCGTCTTCCCAGAGGCATCGACCGCATTGACGTGAAGGAAGGAAGGACGCGGGCCAATGACGGAGTCATCTGGGTCGCGCTCTACGGCCAGGCCGATCGCCTTGACCTCAGAAAGTTAGGAGAAGAAATTGAGGCCGACCTCTCCCGTATTACTGGCGTAAAAGACGTGAACAACTACGGACGCGTCCCCTATGAACTCGCGATCGAAATTCCCATGGAACATCTTCGTCGTTCCAAACTCACACTCAAAGAGGTCGCCCATACGATTCGCCAAAATTCACTTGATCTTCCAGGAGGTCGAATAAAAGCCGAGACTGGCGATATCGTGCTGCGGACACGCGGCCAAGCCTTAGATGTCAACACATTTGGCGAACAGACCCTCTTCATGGGACCGGACGGTTCCCGCGTGCATCTCCGAGATATCGCGAGCATTCGCGATGGTCTGGCTGAGCGGGACTTTGCCTGGCATCACAATGGCTTGCCCTGCCAAGGGTGGGAGATGCACGCCACAGACAACGAAGTCGCGGTGGCCCGTCGCATCAAAGCCTATGTGGAGAATAGAGCCCCCCAACTCCCTGAGGGCTTGCAACTCATTACTTGGTACGATGATTCTCAAGGGTTCGACGAGCGCGTCAGGACTCTATTGGAAAACGGTCTCATCGGGTTTATCCTGATTTTCTTGCTCCTGACAGTTTTCCTGAACCGCCATCTGGCTTTCTGGGTGGCCATAGGCGTCATCACCGCCTTAATGGGAGCGCTGGGAAGCATGTGGCTCCTCGGCATCTCCCTCAACATGCTCAGCCTCTTTGGATTTGTGCTGGCCTTGGGAATCTTAGTGGATGACACCATCATTGTCAGCGAGAGCATCAACCGACATCAGCAAGCCACGGCTGCCACATTCACAGAAACCTCATCCTCAGGACAGATCCAAGCACGCATACATGCCGCAACAATCCGAGGACTGAGCGAGGTCACCAAACCAGTCATCCTGGCGATCATTACGACGACAATGGCCTTTCTACCTGGCCTGTTCCTCACCGGTTGGGCAGACTCACTGCTCGGTCCCATTTGTAGCGTCGTGGTCTTAGCTTTGGGGTTTTCACTCGTTGAGGCCCTCTGTATTCTGCCTGCCCACCTCACGCTTTCCGTACAAGAATCTCACCGTTGGGTTGAGAAAATTCGCCAACGGGCGACCCGTGGGCTAGACAGGCTCATCCATCAAGGATATCTCCCTCTTTTGGATGGATCCTTTCGCCAACCTTTCCTTTTATTGGCTGGCTGCACGACGACGATCGTGATCACCGTGGCATTGGTCTTGGGAGGACATGTTCGCCTCGCTATTCAAGCCGATGTGCCCAAGGATACAATCGCCGTGTTTCTAAACGTTCCTCCCGGCACTCCATTTACAACCACAAAAGCTCTCTCTGGCAAGGTTGAACAGGCGTATAGCCAATTGCGCCAATCACTTGAAACTCAACAAGCACAAGGGACAGCAAGCCCGATCTCTGGAATCGAGAGCATGATTTTTGAAGATTGGGCGGGATTCTGGGTTGAACTGTCCCCCGGTGCCCGACAGCGATTTTCCGTCGATTCCCTCGCTCGGGAATGGAGAGAAAATATCGGCCCTATTGGCAAATCCACACTCGACTTTCAATATCGACAAGGCGACACCTACCACGACCTGGAATGGCGTGTCAGCGGCACCAATGCCGAAACCGTCACGGATGCCGTGGATACCATGATCAGCCATCTCTCCAACTTGCCTGGAGTGTTTGATGCAAAACACTCACTCATTCAAGGCAAACCGCAACTCAGCCTGAAGCTTCGACCGGAAGCCGAACGACTGGGCCTGCGACTTGAAGATGTGGCCGAGCAAGTGCGTCAAGCCTATCTGGGAGAAGAGGTTCAGCGATTCCATCGACGGCGGGAACAGGTCAAAGTTGTCGTTCGCCTGCCTCTGGACGAACGACGCCAACTCAATGATTTCAAGCAGTTACCGATTCTCCTCCCAACGGGGGACCAGGCTCCATTGGAAACGCTGGCCACATGGCAGTGGCTCCCTCACGTTGAGGCCATCACTCGTGAGGATCGCCAAGAGTTAATCTGGGTCCGTGCTCGCTTGAATCCTGAACTGGGGGATGCGAATGCCATTTATTCATCCATGCAATCGGGTTTGATCGACGAGCTCAAACGAGGTGACCCCGGACTGCGTATTACGGTCGGACATGCACGACAACAACAAGAAACAGCCTTTCAAATGTTGGGACAGAATACGCTCGTTGCCATGGTGTTGATCTATGCACTCCTCGCCGTCTCATTCCGTTCGTATCGCTACCCGTTGCTCTTTCTCGTTGCCATCCCTCTTGCGTGGGTCAGTGGGGTGCTCGCGCATTATGTCTTAGACTTATCACTCTCA
The DNA here is from genome assembly GCA_029261355.1 of Nitrospirales bacterium. Lineage (GTDB taxonomy): Bacteria > Nitrospirota > Nitrospiria > Nitrospirales > UBA8639 > JAGQKC01. Next base: position 54,550 of record JAJDBM010000005.1, read on the forward strand.
ATGGAATCGCTCGTGGGAATGATCGGTGCCAGCGGGGTCGTCGTGAACGATAGCCTCGTCTTGCTGCATGATGTCAAACGGCGTCAGCGCGAGCAGGTGAACCTCACAATCCAGAAGTCCATTCGCCAGGCCTGTACCGTTCGGTTTCGCCCGATTCTCCTCACGTTTCTCACGACATTCGTTGGGCTGGTCCCCATGCTATTCGAAACCAGCGCCCAAGCACAGTTTCTCGTTCCGATGGCTGTGGCCTTTGCGAGCGGTCTGATGGGCGGAATGATGGCGACGTTAATCATCGTACCGGTCACCGCCCTGCTCTTAGAACGATCACAGGGACTGAGCGATTCCCCTACGCTCCCACAACATGATTAGGCTACAAATATTGCAAAATAATCTGTCGTTTCGTCGTCTCATTCTTCAGTCTGCTATGGTAAAAATGACATGAACAATACCGCACCTCATGAGCGTGGAATATGGAGAATACAGTGGCACAAACAATGGAACATCCTAAGTATTTGGACGAACTAACATGATGGATTCAACCGTTGCCTCGCTCATCATAAAGGTTGGTCTCTGTCTAATCTTGCTTTCCGGATGTATGTCAGCTCCAGACCGTGATAGCGAAGACATGATGAACCCTATGCCCGACCAATGGACGACAGTCACGGACATGACATTGACACAGATATCTGACAGTTGGGTGGACACGTTTCAACAGCCAACATTGACAGAGATGGTGCGCGAAGCCCTGGAATTTAATCACAACCTCAAGGCCGCAGCGGCCCGGGTGAATATCGCGCGCGCCAATGTCCGCATTGCTGGAGCCCCTCGCCTGCCTCAAGTCGATGTTTCACCAAGTTTTAGCCGTGGACGCTTCGGGAACTTCGATAACAATATAGACAGCGAAGAACGCAGTTTCATCGACATGGTCTTCAACCTATCTTGGGAACTGGACATCTGGGGACGTATCGGTGCAGCAAAGGAGGCCACTTCATTAGAGGCCCTTGCTGTGGAAACTGAGTTAAGTGGAGCGGCCTTATCACTCGCGGCACGAACAGCACAATCCTGGTTTGCCTTACTTGAAGCTGGCCTTCAGGAAACGGTCGCCTCACAGTCCGTGTCCGATCGAAGCATGCTCGTTGAGCTGGTGCGTGGACGGTTTAATCGTGGGTTAACTCAAGGGTTAGACCTTGGATTGGCTCTGACAGATCTTGCCAATGCGAAAGCCCAACTGGCCGAAGCACACAACCAGGTGCAATTAGCCGCCCGCCGATTAGAAGTATTGCTTGGCCGTTATCCTGCTGGCGAATTAAAGGCTCACATACCATTACCGCCCTTGCCGTCGACACTCACCGCAGGTGTTCCCGCAGAACTCCTAGAACGACGACCCGACATTGCAGCGGCCATGAAACGTGTGCGAGCACAGGACCAGCGTTTCATCAGCGCCAATCTCGCCTTGTTACCAAGCATCACGCTCACTGCCGCTGGTGGTGCCCGCAGTGATTCACTCAAAGACCTGATTCAGCCAGAAGCACTTGTGTGGAATGTGGGAACAGGTCTCCTCCAACCCATCTTTGCCGGAGACCGACTCGAAGGTGAAATCGAACGCAATCGTGCCGCAGTGACAGAAGCCGTGGAACAGTTCAAACAAACGGCACTTGATGCCTTCCGAGAAGTGGAACAAGCACTGGCTGCCGAAGAATATTTGACGGCTCAAGAGCAGGCATTGGCTAATTCAGTGACCCATGCTGAAGCGAATCAACAAATGGCGGTCTACGCCTACCGCCATGGATTTACAACCATTCTCACCTTACTCGACAGCTTTCGAGGAACCTTGAATGCGCAAAGTGCACATTTGACCGTCAAACGACGATTGCTCAACAACCGTATTGACGTCTATCTCGCGTTGGGAGGCGCGATATAATGCAAAGACTGCTCCCCATCGCGGTGTTACTCATCGGTGTCGTCATCGCCTTCGTGGTCATGACCAACCGATCGCAGCCAGAACCGCAATCACCCAAGCAAAAATTGCCACTCGTCGAAGTCATTGAAGCCAAACCTCAAACCCTACGCTTGTCCGTGACTTCGCAGGGTGTAGCCATGCCGCGTGCCGAGATTGACCTCGTCACCGAGGTCGCAGGGAAGATCATTCACGTCCATTCTGCCTTCGCCGCTGGTGGTTCGTTTCAACGCGGAGATGTGCTCGTCGCGGTCGATCCAAGAGATTATCAATTCGCGATGATCGAAGCACACAGTCGACTCGCAGAGGCCAAACGGCTCTTAGCGCAAGAGGAAGCCCAAGGCGAGCAAGCACTCAGTGAATGGCAAGTTCTCGGTCAAGGTGAACCAACTGACCTCGCTCTGCGCAAACCACAATTGGCGGAAATGCGTGCCAAAGTAGCTGCCGCCAAAGCGGACCGAGCGAAGGCAAAACTACAGCGTATCCGCTGCATACTTCGAGCGCCATTCGATGGGCGAATTCGGGTCAAACATGTGGACAGAGGACAATACATCGTTCCAGGAGAAAAAGTTGCCCGCCTGTATTCTACAGACAGTATCGAAGTCCGACTCCCCGTCTCTATGGAACAATTGGCATATGTCGATATGCCGTTGATTGCTAAAAAGAACGGAACAACGCACACGGCACCTTCCGTGACGTTGACCGCGTCCATCGGTGGCTCTATGGCTCGCTGGGTTGGTCACATCATCCGCACAGAAGGCACCTTAGAACCGACCACCGGACAGCTGTCTCTTGTCGCACGAATCCCGAAACTATTATCTGAACAAGATAACCTCCATCCTTTATTGCCGGGAACATTTGTTCAGGCAAATATCGAAGGCAAAGAACTTCAGCAGGTATTTGTGTTGCCATCCACAGCCGTCAACACGAGAAATAACCAAGGATTAGTTGTGGATGACTCAGATCGAATCATGATCCGATCACTCGATGTGATGAAAGTAGAATCTGACCGAGTCGTCGTCCGTGGTGGATTGCAGAATGGAGATCAAGTGGTTATCTCTGGTATCGATATTCCAGTAGAAGGCATGCAGGTTCAGGTCACGTCCATTCCTCAGTAATTAAGAGCCTCATGCCAACAGAGATAGAAAAGCGCATACAGAGTCATGGTCCAATAAAAAATGAGATAAAAATACCAGCTTCAATCGTTAGAACAACCCTAGCATGAAATATTCTCTCCCCTTACCAAGCAAGTTAAAAACAAAATACTGTAGCATCTATGAGCAAACGGTTCATCAATACGTAGTTAGCGAAAGGACAAAGACACTATAATGGCATGCGATAAATTCACCCGATCAACAGTCATTCATGAATCCTCAAAGCCTTCAACCCCCTCTTTCGCAACTCCACGAAATTGACTCGCATGACGAGAAAAAAGCCCTCTTGGATCTCTATCAGGAATATCATGACGAACTCGTCCAGTTCGTATCCAGATCTATTCAACCGCCCCTCAACGCCAACGACATTGTTCAAGAATCCTTCATCCGATTGATTCGGCACCCTGCTCTTCACACCATCACCAATCGAAAAGCCTATCTATTTCGAATAGCTCTGAATTTGACGATTGATCATCAACGCCACCACACGGCCTCGACCAAAGCCTTACAACATTTCAAACACCAAGAGGGGCACCGAGTGGAAACCCGAACAGCCGAAACCATTCTTCTCGCCAAAGAAGAATTGGCTCGTCTCCTACAAGCCTTGACTGAATTATCTCCCCAATGTCAAAGAATTTTTTACCTCAACCGATTTGCTGGGTTGAAGCACCGTGAAATTGCCGAACAACTGCACATTTCCACACGCACCGTTGAAGAGAATATCAAGCGAGCTCTCATTCATTCTCACCGTCGGCTAAGCCAGTTGTAGCATCAGGACCTTCCATCCCCCTCCCGTCCATGACGACCGTCTAACACCACCGTCATGTGGATTTGCCCTCACGCTTCGTCTTGTATATGTTGGACCTGCGAAAAACATAGATATGTAGTGCCTAAATGACCTATGGAGACATCTTCGCCAAATTTACAGCCAGATCCAGAACCAAACCACCTTCAAAAGGAGGCGTTCGATTGGCTAGTCCGTCTGTCCTCTGGAAATACATCGTCGGAAGACCTGAAAAATTTTGACGATTGGAAAGCCCAAAGCCCTGGGCATGAGCAAGCCTGGCAGGAAGCCTCCAGAGTTTGGCAGGGATTCGGACAGCTACCCGAGGAACAGCTACCAGGCCGCACACCGTTGAGGGTTTCCCCACGTTCAAAAACAAAACAGCTCAACAGCCGGAAGCAACCCCGTCAGGGTTCTGCTCACTGGCGTTGGGCCACCGCCCTTGCAATGACAGTGCTGCTTTTCACGCTCCTCTTACTCATCCCGCCTCCCGAGCAATGGTTCGCTGACTACTCAACTACTATCGGAGAACGTCGCACCGTCTCGCTACCTGATGGATCAACCGTGGACATGAATAGTCAGACCGCCTTCCAACTTCAATTCACCACCACACAACGCACGATTGACCTCCTGACAGGAGAAGCCGTATTTTCCGTCGCTCCCGATACCGCCCGCCCCTTCACCGTTTCCAGCAAACAAGGGACTGCGCAGGCGCTCGGAACAGAATTTATCGTCAGGCAACGAGACGCACACACCCTCGTCGCCGTTCATGAAGGAACCGTTGAGGTCCACGACCTTCGACACAAACAACAAGCAATCCTCAAAGCTGGTGAAGCCCTTCACTACAATTCAGCAAAAGGTCTTCAACCACTTCCCCTCGCAGATTGGGAAATCATTTCCGCCTGGCGCGAGGGCTACCTACTCTTTCAAAATACCCCCCTTCCGAACGTGATTGCGCAAATGAACCTCCATAAACCCGGTCATATGATGTTACTAAATGATTCATTGACCGACTATCACATCACTGGACTCTTTCGTCTTGATGCACTTGCCGATGTCGTCACGACCATCGTAGAAACCACCCCAGCTCGAATCGCCAGCGTCACGCCCTATCTTGTCTTGTTCTATTGATAGGAACTCGGCATCCCCCCACGACACATTCCGTCAATCTCTCTTATTTTTTTTAATATGTTTCATTCCCCGATGTGGGTTTTGCATTTCATTCCGTCTTTATCCCTGAGAGGGAGAATTGCATGACAAACCTTTATAGCCAATTCAATCAACCTCCAAAGCTTGGAACATTAGATACCGACTTGAAAGTTCCTAGGGCTTAAGCTGGAACGTATATTGATTCGCTATATTCATTTTTTATGTGGAGAAATACCGTTATGAAGCTGCATGTTACGGGTCAGGTTTCACGATTCAGAACAAAAGGAAGAAGGGGAGCCCTTCTTTCTATCGTCACTGTCGCATGGCTAACATGGGTTCTTTTTGGTATGGCCCTACCAAGTCTGGCTGCCCCTTTTCTTGATTTGAGGAATACCGTCGACTTTCATATTCCAGCACAATCATTGGATCGTGCCCTACGTACCTTCGCCAAACAGAGTGAAACCTCCGTGCTGTATAAAAGTGATCTGACTCGGGCCTATCAGACCTCACCAATCATCGGGCCGTATTCCCTGAAACGGGCACTCGACATTTTATTACTTGACACAAATCTGGCCTATCGAGAAACGACAACCGGATCCCTCACGATTGAAGAATCATCTAGTCTAACCGCAGCCCAACACGGCCTTTCGGCAAAAACGAACACCTCCCAGGCACGAGTCTCTGACAAAGACGTTGAAACCCTCCCTGAAGTGTTGGTGCCAGGGTTAAAGCTCACGAGGCAAGCATACAGCGTTCCCAACGCCACGACCGCTACGAAAATCAATACACCCATCATGCAAACACCGTCTTCAATTCAAGTGGTCGCGCCGCAGGCCTTGAAAGATCAGCAAGCGACCAAACTGGAACGCGTGCTAGAAAATGTTAGTGGGGTCTACCAGGAACAGGGATTCAACCTGACGAATGTGTTCAATGTCAGAGGATTCAGAACCTTTACGTATTATCGAGACGGTATGCCCATTGAAGGCGCTTTAACGCAAGCCGGTACGCGAGAAATAGGCAATATTGAACGCGTGGAAGTCTTGAAAGGACCGGCGTCATTCCTTTATGGGCGTATCAATCCCGGAGGGTTAGTCAATCTGGTGACCAAGCAACCGCTTGACCATGCCTACTATTCACTTCAACAGCAGTTCGAGTCATATCAACATTACCGAACCACAGCCGATGCCACCGGCCCTCTCACCAAAGATAAAACGGTGTTGTACCGGTTTAACTTCACGCATGAATCATTTGATTCCTTCCGTGATTTCGTTGATGGAAACAGACTCTTCATCGCTCCAGTCGTGCAGTGGAACATTAGTGACCGGACACAAATCACCTTCGAGTTAGAATACCAAGAAAACACAACATTCCTTGATTATGGTATTCCAGCTGTCGGTGATCGTCCTGCCGATCTTCCCCGCAGTCGGCATCTAGGTGGTGAACCATTCAACAAAGATGAATCCAAATACGTCTTGGGAGGATTTCATTGGTCGCACGCATTTGACGATAACTGGTCACTGCAACATCGGTTTAACGCGTTACATTCCAAAGAAAATGGAACCGCATCATTCCCCCTTGGAGTGGGGGCAGATGGCCAAACCCTCACAAGAACTGTCTCCGGGTTCAAAGACAACAAAGTCGACGCCTACTACACGACGATCAATCTGAACGGGTCTTTTGAAACATTAGGGTTCAAACACACACTGCTGATTGGCGGAGATTACTATAATTTCACCACCACCAATGTGTTTTTTGATGGTCCCCTGAACTCGGTGAATATCTTTAACCCCATGTTTTCCAATGGGCCAGCCACCGTCGGCGCGGAGTTTCCCGTCGATATTCACAAGGAACGCTACGGCGCGTACATACAAGATCAGATCGAGCTCCCGTTTAATGTATTCCTGATGGCCGGCGGACGCTTTGATTTTGCAAGAGTGGAAGACAGAGAAAACCAAAATAAACAAAACGAAAACGCCCTGAAACCCAGAGTCGGGCTGCTTTGGCAGGCCTTACCGCAATTGTCTTTCTTCGGTAGTTACGTTGAAGGCTTTGGCAGTGACGACTTTTTTATCGTCAACCCCGATGGGAGCACACTCGATCCCGATACGTCCCAGCAATGGGAAGCGGGAATCAAAGCCGAACTCTTTAATGGTCGGGTGCAAGGAACCCTATCTTTTTATCACTTAACCAAACAGAATATCGATACGCCAGATCCCAATCGTCCGGCATTTTCAGGATCAACAGGGGAGGCCAGAAATCGCGGCATTGAGTTGGACGTGACGGCCGAAATTTTCCCTGGCTGGCGAACGATCGGCGTCTATTCCTACATCGACTCCAACATCACTAAAGATAACAGCGGAAATAAGGGAAATCGCTTTTCCAATGTTCCTCGCCATGGCGGATCGTTCTGGACGACCTACACACTTCAGGAGAACACATGGCGAGGGTTGACCTTAGGCGCGGGAGTCATCGCACGTAGCGAGCGTGAGGCAGACAACGCCAATACGGTTCAAATGCCGGGGTACGCGCTCCTCCACTTGCTCAGTAGTTATTCGTGGAACTTTGGTCCCTCACGCATGACGGCCCAATTGAACGTAAACAATGTGCTCAATAAAAAGTATTTTCCAAGCAGCCTCGACGGTCGAAACCGAATTGATGTCGGAGCCCCGCGTCTATTCATGGGCCTGTTGCGCGCAGAATTTGGCTCGTAACAGTTGACTAGTATTCATAGTCAGTCGATAAAGAGACGCAGGACTCGAACCTTCTTGGTCTGGCTCCATCGTTGGGCTGGGCTGGTGATGGCGGGCTTTTTAATCCTAGCTGGCCTCACCGGCAGCCTGATGGCGTTTTATCCAGAACTCGAACAGGCCCTCAACCCACAATACTATCCCACCTCGCAAGACGGCCCACCGCTCGATCTGGCCACACTCATCGAACGGGGCGAATCACTCGCCCCCGACGCGCAGGTCGAAGGCATCGCCCTCCAGAGTTTTATGGGCAACACCTTGGTCTGGGTCAGCCCAAAGAACCCGGATCACCCGCTCACCTTCAATCATCTCATGCTCGATCCTAGAACCGGCCAAGAGTTGGGCCGCCGCCAATATGGTGTCTTGTCCGACGGACTGCATAACCTGATGGCGTTCATCTACGAATTTCACTTCTTACTCGGCATGAACTCGTACGGAATGTGGGCCTTAGGTATCTGCGCGTTGATTTGGACCATTGATTGCTTTGTCGGCCTGTACCTGACGTTTCCTGTGAGGCGGAAGCTCAAACAACTATCCCCCCCCCTCAGCTCCTCTGCTCTCTTTTCTCAGGATCCGCTTATGACGAAAGAATCTAGAATGACAAGGGCCCGTCGCTCCTGGTGGACTCGTTGGAAACCGGCCTGGAAGATTCGGAGGAACACAAGCCGATACCGACTCAGCTTTGACTTGCATCAAGCGGGCGGCTTGTGGCTGTGGATGGCATTTCTCGTCTTTGCCTGGTCCGGGGTCTATATGAATCTGTGGGATACAGTCTACACCTGGACCACACAGGCAATATTCGAGTACAAAACACCTTGGACTGAGTTGCCGGATCTAGACCACCCGGTCACTGAGCCCCCCTTGTCCTGGCGCGAAGCACAAGCACAAGGGGAACAATTCATGGCTGCACTCGCCACCGAGCATGACTTTACGATTGAGTCGGCTCATATGTTATTTCTGAATCGGGCAAAAGGGGTGTATGTCTATGCGGTCCGCAGCTCCCTGGACTTTGAAGGCCCGCGTCGCAGTTTCACGAAAATCTTTCTCGATGCGAACACCGGGGCACGTCGTCTGTGGTTACTCCCGTCTGGACAGCACACCGGCAACACCCTCACCAACTGGCTGGTCTCGCTTCATGAAGCCAACGTCTTCGGGTTGCCCTATCGAATTTTCGTTAGTGCGCTGGGACTCTTAACAGTCATGCTCTCGGTAACAGGCATCATCATTTGGGACAAAAAACGAAAAAGCCGGAAGGTGAGTAGAACTAGACTGAAGAGCCGTAACGCGAATCAAGACCCTTCAGCCCTTACGTTAAGGAGAATTGAAGAACCTCTATAACAGAAGGCCACATTCACACAAATATTTCAAACCCTACTTAAATACACCTGAACATCCATTGTCCCCCTCCAACCTCGCTCTCGTTTTCCCTGTGCTCAAACCTTTCTTTCTTCACTGTTTTCATATGAGTGATAAAAGTTGTCTGTAGCATTGAGGGAAAACCTCCTTCAACCCGTCTACATCTATTAGATGATCTCAACAAAGACGATTCATCATTCTCTCATTCACTTGCAGCCATTATTAGGAGCGTCATGTTATTTTCCACTGAACCACAGACCTCGGTCACATGGGGACGTCACACGATTGTCCTCTTGCTTATTCTCCTTGCCAGTATTGTCTGGCTGACCGCCGCCAACGCCAAAAACAGGGAAACACTCAAACATCCCGTCCCCATCGACTTTGACATTCCTGCTCAAGAACTCCCCTTTGCCCTCACACAGTTTGCGACACAATCACGATTGTTTTTGGTGTACAAAAGTGAACTGACCCATAATCACCACACCACCGCCATTAACGGGGCCTATACTCCGGCACAAGCCCTGAAGCTACTCTTACATGATACCGATCTAGGATTCCAAATCGCACAGGACAACACCGTCACGATTCAACAAGGTCTCTCCCGACCAGGAATCCTACCAATGGGGGCCACCAGGTCACTCAATGACACGAATACACATGGCCCAGCCATCTCAGACGACGATGTCCAAACTCTGCCAGAAGTGCTGGTACCAGGGTTCAAACTGACGCGAAACTCCTATAGCGCCCCCAATGCCACCACCGCGACGAAACTCAATACCCCAATCATGCAAACCCCACTGTCGATCCAGGTCGTATCAAAATCGGTTCTTGAGGATCAACAGGCAACGACGGTGTTAGAATCGCTAGATAATGTGAGTGGGGTGTTCCCATCTTTCGGGTTTAACGGGTTTGATACATTTATTGTCCGGGGATTCCGAACATTCGATCTCTTCCGTGACGGGTTTCGACTGCCAACTGGACTCTCGACTACCGGCGAGAGAGAAATCGCAAACCTTTCGAAAATTGAAGTGGTGAAAGGCCCCGCTTCCATTTTATTCGGTCGGATAGAACCCGGTGGGCTAGTCAACGCAGTCACGAAAAACCCAGAGGCAAAGCCCTATTATTCGCTACAACAACAAATTGGTTCATTTGATCTCTATCGCACTACATTGGATGCGACAGGGGGGCTGAATCAATATAGTTCCCTGCTGTATCGTTTCAACTTCGCTTATGAAAATAGCGATTCGTTCCGCGATTTTGGCGATAGCGACCGGATCTTTGTTGCGCCGGTATTGCAATGGAAGATTTCGGAACGCACACAAGTGACCGTTGAGATGGAATATAAAAATGGAGAAGCACCGCTAGATTATGGCGTGCCAGCCATCGGTAACCGCCCGGCCGACTTACCTATAAGACGCAACCTAGGTGAGGAATTTTCGAGAATAGAGTTTGAAGAAATTTTATCAGGATTTAATTGGTCGCATGCATTTAATGACAACTGGGAAATCAAGAATCGCTTCTATTACTACTATGCACTTGAAAACGATAATGCAATAAATAACGGGAGTCTACAAGCAGACAATCAAACACTGGACCGTTCGTATTTTGGGCTCAGGGATAACGAAACCACGACCTACAGCACCGACCTGAATTTAACGGGAAAAATCGAAACATTTGGTATCCAGCATACCGTCTTAGTTGGCGGAGATTATTATTCCACAAATTCAGAAGGCCTATCTATTGGCAGCAGTTCAGCCATTCCTTCAATCAATATTTTTAATCCAACTCATTTTAATACCATACCCATTCAAGACCCAGCACTTGATTTTGGATTTGATTCGTCACAAGAATGGTTTGGTCTGTATGTTCAAGACCAAATAGAACTGCCTTACGATGTTCATATACTAGCCGGTTTTCGTTACGATGATGCCAAGATCGAAAGCAAGGATACCTTCGCGAAGGTCACAACGATCACGAAAAGCAAAGATGATCAAATTTCACCGCGGTTTGGGTTACTCTGGCGGCCGATTCAAGAAGTTTCGTTTTATGGTAACTATGTAGAAAATCTCGGCCTACCAAACGCCTTTAATAGTCCGGCAAGAAACGGGATCCCGCTACAAGCTGAAACCGCGCAGCAATGGGAAGCTGGAATCAAAACCGAATTATTAAATGGACGACTCAGTGCCACTGTGGCTTGGTTTCAGATAACCAAACAAAATGTCGTGACTCCCGATCCGGATCCTGTGCTAGCGGCTCTCGGTGCTTTTAGGCAAACCGGCGAGGCGCAAAATGAAGGAATTGAGTTGGATGTGACAGGTGAATTGTTGCCTGGCTGGAAGGTGATTGCAAACTACGCGTATACAGATACAGATATCACGAAAGCGAATGACGGTACGTTAGGCAATCGACTCCCAGGAGTGCCTAAGCATGCCGGTAATATTTGGACGACCTACGCAATCCAAAATACAGCCCTAAAAGGTTTAACACTCGGGGGTGGTGTGACCTTGAGAGGTGAACGAGAAGGAAACAATGACAATGACTTTCAGCTACCTGGTTATACCTTGTTTAATTTGATGACTCGCTATACCCTGCAAGTGAGTAAAAGCCAGGTCACGGCGCAATTCAATGTCAGAAATTTATTTGATATAGAATACTTTCCAAGTAGTACGAGCCGTTCGTTTATCGCAGTGGGTGCGCCCCGCACCTTTCTCGGATCCTTGCGCATAGCATTCAATTAGCCCGAGAAGTCAGGGAATCGAGGCGATCTTGACGAGAACCTTTTACGTCTATCTCCATCATTGGGCGGGACTGGTGATGGCTGGCTTTCTCATCTGCGCTGGCCTCACCGGTAACTTGCTAGCATTTTATCCCAAACTGGAACAGGCTCTGAATCCGCAGTATTATCCGACGTCGCAAGACGGCAAACGGCTCGACTTGGCCTCGACTCCGTCTGGCAAGGCAGAAGCAATGGGATTTGATTGATCGGCTGCAATTACCAATGCGACCTTTCCCGATGGACCGTTTCAATGGGTGTTTTTTCCACAGAGTGAGAATGGAGTCTATACAGTCGTGAAAAAGGCTCCTGATGAGCGTACCGATATCCTTCCAGCTCAAGCTCTTTGGATTGACCAATATAGCGGGGGTATTCTCCACCGCCTCGATCCGACACTATACACAGCGGGTGATGTGGTTAAGCTGTGGCTCTTCCCTCTACACAGCGGGGAAGCCTTTGGACTTCCTGGACGAATGATGATCCTGATTCTCGGCCTCATGCCCAGTGCGTTGTTCCTTACCGGCTTCATTCGTTGGAGACACACGTGTCGGTCACAAAATATGCCTCAAAGCAGGCAAGAGGCATCACGTGCGACGAAGGAAAGCCATTCACTTTAAGCAAAATGGCCGTTTCAAATATGAAACAATCCGAGTGCCCCTCAATTTGTTGCAACGGTTAGTGCTGGTGACTAGACGAATCTCGTGAACTTTCCGTATAACTAGATAGTCCGCTGGAATTCGAATGCACTCCTTCGGCCAACACGACGCAGAGCATACCCATCTTAGGGCACCGCTCTAATAGGATGAAGGCCAATGGATATCCCCTTCCCGTGACCTTCATCCTTGCCCTGCGTCGATAGACCATCGCAGAATTATGGAGATATGTGTATGATTCAGATCTTGATCAATGGCGGGTGGATGATTATCCCCATCGTGCTCTCCTTGTGTATCGGTGTAGGCATTATCTTTGAACGTGGTTGGTTTTTTCTGAATCGCCGGCCTGGCACGGCTCCTGAAACTATGCTTCAGTTGATGGAACAAGGCAAGTATACCGATGCCTTGGCGATCACCGAACAGCATCAAAACCCTGCCTTAGAGGTCATGGCGTCAGGAATAATCAACCGGCAGAAAAACCCTATCAAAGCCATGGAAAGTCAAGGATTGAGTGAAATCGGTAAAATGAAGCGTGGACTTCCGACCCTCGATACCATCATCACCCTTGGCCCTCTTCTAGGGTTACTTGGAACCATCATTGGCATGATTGACTCCTTTGGCATTATGGCAGCAGAAGGGATGGGACAGCCCCATGCCGTCACCGGAGGAGTCGCCGAAGCGCTCATCTGTACCGCGGCGGGTATTTTTGTCGCCGTCGCCGTCCTCATTCCCTATAATTATTTTCTCGCCAAAGTCGAAGGGGAAACCGAGCGTATCGAATTTTTCGCCACATGCGCCGAACCAATCTTCATCAAACATCACTAGCCCCATCAGACTTCAAGTAAATCACCCCCCAACCAATACAACTACTAATGGGGCATCCTGCTTTCCCTAACTCCATTCTGAAAAAAAATTAGATTTTCCTTAAACACCCCTTCTTCCGACAAAGCTTCCCACCATTTCCCTACATCATCAACAATCACATAAATTTTGCTTGTTTCATAGAATCATCAAGCCAACACGAGTTTAAATAAATTACATAAAAATAGAATATATCCTATTTTTGAACAAAATACATCTAGGCCAACAAGCTATCGTTTATACGCTCGATGACAAGCAACACAGACTTCTACGGTTTTCGCGAGAGCTGGAAGAATACGTGAAAGGTTCTTGGAAGGAATGGTTGTGGCTAATGCTTCAGCTGCATGATGATGAGCCATCGCGAGATCGTGGTATTGTGGCGGAAAATCTCTTGGCATTTGCCCTCTCATCGCGACACGATGCTTAGCCATCCCCAATTCATTTTCCGTCACATCTTTCGCCTTTTGAAAATTGTTTTTCCCTAAGGCTTCGACAATCTGATGTACTGCTTCTAAATGTTCCCGCATCACGGCATTCAGGGATTGTTGTGCATCGGCATCGAGTCCAAGAGAAAGACGGGAATCGGTTGCAGATGGTGACATGTCATGATTTGAAGTCACACGGCCCTCTGGTTGATGTTCATGATGGGAACAACCTGCCGTCATGATTGAGACGAAAACGAGACATACTGGAAGACTTTTTTTGAGTAGCATGTGCATCCAATCTAAGGAAATGTAGAGTAAATACCCCCGCCCATTCCTGATATTATTAGAAACCTTAAAATTGCGGCAAGCCAACCTCTCTATTTGCCAGTCAACTTGCTCATTAAATCTCGCCACCCTCGCTCGCCCCAACAGTCTGCCATTTATCGTAGACAGAAGAACATGCATTTTGGGCAGGCACTAAAAGTATGACGCACTGTCAAGACAGACTTCACACCATGTAAAGGGGAAGAAAATCCTGAATGACCAGCCTGGTCCTTGCTGCATTAGATAGCCCCCTCGCGGCATGTATTCGTTATAGACCAGTATAGCTCGACTCTCAAGTCTTATAAAAACAGAATGTCCCCTTTTATACTGTTGCATCTGTATGCTTCTGGTGCATTGGCCAGTAGACGGCATGCCTGGTCCTTGGTATCAATCATCTGCACCTACAATTACACATCTATTGAGGTCTGGATCGTTGAATGCCGTACTACGTTGTTATCCTTTTCATCTTCTCTTCCATTCTTGGCACGACCGCACAGACGATTGCCGAGACGAGTCTGTTGCCTCCATCAGCTCTGAGTCTTGGGGAGAAACGTATTCTCCAACACGGCGGGCGACACACCTCAGAGCCAGCCATACAATTTGACGAGAAAAATACGCTGCATTTGGCATGGATCGAAGCACACGACAAATCGCTCAATACCTACTATCTCCAATCTGCCTCAAATCAAAAAGAATTCCCTCAGCCCGTACAAGTCAATCCGCCTTCTCTTACGACTGCATCTCTTCATACTGCGCCTGGCTTAGAAATCGGTTCGAAAGGCGAGATCTATCTCACATGGACATCGCCCTACCCCAACGCCAAAGACAAGCCGTTTGCCAGTCTGCTCTATCTCAGTCATTCTCTCAATCATGGTCAAACGTTTCTTCCTCCGGTTCGTGTGAATGACGATGATGTGGTGACGGGGCATTCGTTTGATCATCTTGCCGTCGCTCCTAATGGACGCATTCATATTTCGTGGCTCGACGCACGAGAGGGTAAAAAAAATCCAGCCACCTATACGGCTCAATCCTCCGACCACGGACGCACCATCACGAAAAACCTTAAAATTGATGACGAAACTTGTGTCTGCTGCCGTTCCACCGTCACCACAGGATCAGACGGGACGATTTATATCGCATGGCGCAAGATCCTCACAGGTCAAATCCGAGAAACCGTGGTTTCTCGATCCACGGACGATGGGAAGACCTTCTCTTCCTCAGTGGTTGTTGGCAATGATCAATGGGTCTTCGCTGGATGTCCCCATCGGCCAGCCTCTCTAGGAGTCGATCAGAAAGGGCGTCTATATGTCGTCTGGTATACAGAAGGTCCTGACAATACCCCCGGTGTCTACCTTGCGATCTCCGATGACCACGGCCAAACATTTAGCCCACGACGGCAGCTCAATCGGTCAAAAGGCACCTTTCCCGATCACCCTCAGATGACTGTGGACTCCTTAGGACGCGTCATCGTGATTTGGGAAGAACAATCACCCGTACGAAAAGAAATCGTCGTCAGCCTCTCTGTTGACCGAGGCAACCACTTTAGTCCGCCTCATATTTTGAATGGCCGAAAGGCCAAACACCCTGCCGTCGCCATAAATAATCAGGGCGAAGCCATGCTAGCCTGGTCCGAACAAGTCAAGTTCCCTCATTGGAGCACCGTGATTCAGCCGCTTCATCTTCCCGCCCTGCTCACTGATGCCCATGCCATACCGTAATCCGCGCCTCCCGGCTCTCCAGATTCTTGCCATGAGCCTCATCAGTCTTTTTCTCTTAGGAACTGGCCCAGTCGATCCATTTGGTGCGCTCCAGATGAGCAAGCCTCCTCGAGAGTCTCAGATTCCGACATTTCAACTGTCAACGCTCGATGGGACCGTCATCCACTCCAAAGATTTACAGGGCAAAGTCATTCTTCTCAACTTTTGGGCCACCTGGTGTGGACCCTGTAAAGAAGAAATGCCTGCACTCGACCAGCTGCGACAACAATTTGACCCCGAACAATTTCTCATGTTTGCCGTGACCGCTGACATACAACCTCATGCCATCAGACAGTTCTGGGAACATCTTAAGCTTTCCATTCCCGTGTTACTCGATGAAGACGAGGAGCTTTCGCAATACTTCATGGTACGCAATCTACCTACGACCATTCTCGTTGGACCGAAGGGCATGATTCGGGGTCACGCCATGGGACCACGCGCCTGGAATAGCCCAGAAGCCATCTCGCTGATTCGGCAGATCCTGGTGCCATCGCAATAAACTGATGATATGACCTGACTCCATTATGCTTCAGCACCTACTCAACCGTTCATTATTTCACTCTCATCTTTTTCATCTACAGGAGAGAACGTCGTGATTCACCCTACCCAAACTCTGTCGCATTGGCCTATTCCAATCATCGTATTTGCGTTAGGCCTCGGTGGCCTATTCGGCCAGCCCCCAACGTCAGTTCAGGCGGCATCACCCACTACCGTTTCAAGTCAAGATCGAGAAGCACTCGAGAATGAACTCGACTCACTCACCACGCGGCTAGAGGCCATCAAGGCCAAGCTCAAATCATTGAGTCAATCATCACCGACACCCACGACCCCATCCAGTCAACAGACTGAAGCCAAACTGAATGAAGAAAAAATCCAAGTCTTAGATGAAATCAATATTGTCAGTACGAGGATCGTACAAGCCCCACAAGGCATCACGCGATCAGTGGTTTCTCGCGATCACATTGACAATCAACCAGCCAAAGACTTTCGGGAATCGCTAGAGTCGATACCAGGTGTTGTCCTTCGACAGCGCAACGGCCCACGGGATTTCAGCATATCCATCCGCGGATTTGGGGCCAAACAAGCCTTTGGAGTTCGAAAGATCAAAATGTTTGAAGATGGGTTTTCTCTGACACAATCCGATGGGCTCTCACGACTCGATCTTCAGGACCCGTGGTTTATGGAGTCTATCACCGTAGAAAATGGTCCCTCATCTGCACTCAACGGCAATTTCGCGTTAGGTGGCACCGTTGATTTTCGGACACGACGAGGACGCGATATTGATGGGGTCGAAACCTTCGTCGTCGCAGGCAGCTATGGATACCAGAAGTACGCCACGGCCATCGGTAAAGAATACAAACACATGGATGCCGCCGTCTTTGTCAGTCATGAGCGAGGCGACGGGTTTCGCGACCACAGTGAATTTGACACCACAACCGTGAATGCCAACTTTCGCTTTAAGATTGATGACGATCAAACGGTGACGGTCAAAGCCTCCAACAATGATCTTGATGTCAACACTCCACAGCGGCTCACTCTCCAGCAGTTTCAAGATCAACCGAAGCAAGCAGGAAATGGGGCCAAAGCTAATGATCGATCACGCCGAGATCATCGCACCATTATTGGATTGCGATATACCAATCGTATTAACCCCAATACCGAAATCTCACTTCAAGGAGAATATGACAATAAAGATATCAACCAAAAATTTGGCATTATTTTAGACCAGGAGCAACCAAACTGGAAAACTCGTGCCGATGTCCATCATGACAATAGGTTCTTAGGACAACCGCTTCGCAGCCACGTCGGGATCTTTTTTGATTATATGGAATCGGAGTCGACTAACTTCCGCAACCTGCGAGACTTTAATGCTGGCAGAGAAAATGCCATTAACAATTCTCGAGGATCCATACGGAATATCGGCTTTCGAATTCGAGAAGAATGGGACTTTCACTCGCAATGGACCTTCGCCGCTGGGCTAGGGTATGAGTATTCGCAAATTTCTATCGATCAAGTCAATTTTGGATTTATGACTGGTACTGTGGATACACGTGCCAGTGCCAATCGTACGTATCATAATGTCGCACCTGATGTTTCCCTCACGTTTCACCCAACAGAGAATACCCAATATTGGGGACGCGTCTCGAGTGGGTATGGCACTCCCAGCCTTGGCAATCTCACAACAAACTCGCAAGGATTGCCTGGCGCCAACAATGACTTGGATGACGAACGTAACATCAACATTGAGCTCGGGAGTAAAGTGCAACTCAATCAACAGTTGGCGTTTTCGTTAGTCGGATTTTGGACATTCTTTAAAGACGAGCTTATTTCACAGTCGGTGTTTGGTGGAACAGGCAACTTTACAGGCAATGCCGACTCATCAGAATATCGAGGTCTTGAGGTCGGGGTTGAATGGATTCCCATCGACGGCCTCACCTTGAGTGGAGCCTATACTCTGGTTGATGCAAAATTCATTAATTTTACTGACACATTTGTTGCCAATGGCGTAGAAGTCAATGCGAATCGAGATGGATCAACTGTGCCAGCGGTTGAACCCAATGTGCTGAACCTTCGTACCGCCTACGATCATTCTTCTGGATTAGGTGGGTGGGTTGAAGTCTCGTGGCTCGATGATTATTTCGTGAATAACGCGAACACGCTCAAAGCGCAGTCCGCCACGGTGGTGAACATTAATGCTCATTATGCCAAAGACGTAAAGTGGGGCTGGGTTCGATTCATCAAAACCTTTGTCCAGGTTGATAATCTGTTCGATCAAACCTACATGGGAAGCGGTGCCATTGTCGCTGATAGTACTGCTGACGCGAGCAAACAAGCCTTTCTCCTGGCCCCACCCTTGTCCGTATTTGGAGGTATTACCATCGGCCTCTTTTAAACTGTAAAGATGAGAAATCTCTGACCAGCAGGGAGTTACGGGGTGAGGATATAGGGATTTGAGTAGATCGAATCCGTATCTCCTCACGCACAGGCTCTAATATCTGGATCACGTTGAGAAGGTTTTCCTTTACTGTTATACGTGACGGGCCTAACTATATGGTAGAGATAGCATAAAAGCCTATTCATTTACCCCATCAGTTTCCGTCCCTACAGCTCTGTGCCCACAGGGTGAAGGCATTTGGACCTGTAACCTCGTTAGCCTTCACCCTGGCTCCTCCCTTCTTTACCTTCAAGATATTCTTTCAAAACAATCCCAATTCGTTTTCTGATCTATGGTTATCGATCTAACCGATGAATACCCAGATCAAAGAGAACAGTTGATGAAGGACTCTTCCCCATAAACTTGTCGCCACACTCGAAATCTCACAAAACGATTCTCCATAAATACTTTTCCTCTTACCTAAAGACTCTGAACATCACCCAAGGCGTAGATTGCAGGACACCTCTATAAAACAGGGTTTTCGTGAGTGCAAGGAATCCCCGCCTACAAAGCTGCAAAGTATAGGCGCGCACATGAGAATTTAAGCACGAGGTTGAATTTTCAATCGCGGGAAAGGGCAGATTTCAGAGATGTCACGGAACTAAACAAGAAAAAATCGACCGTGTCTTGATTATTTTGAAGAAAAAGAAATCCAAATTACTCCCTCCCCTCGTAAAGCTAGATAAAGAATCAACCAAGGTCATGAGAGGTCATTATCGTTCCTTCTATTGGCATGAGATCGAACACCAAAGCAACATGACCGCTTTTACGAAACTCGCTTTGCAAATTTTATGGGAAGAATAACCAGTCAAACAAACAGGAGGATGAAAGTTATGCGAAAACTTATTGCGATGAGTCTGTTGAGTCTGTTGAGTCTGATGTTACCAGTCCTTGGTTGCGGATCGATGTCGATGTCCCCATCCACACAAACTGACGCCATGCCAAAAGATGGCGAACTGATGTTCCCAAAAAACTACAAAATGTTTTCAACATTTTTAAAGGGCATTCAAAAACCCAACGCTGTTCGGGATCTTCATATCAACAAAACCGGTGCCAAAGCTGAACAAGGGAAGCCTTTTGCCAATGGATCCATCCTAGTCATGGAAGTTTTCAAAGCTCAGAAAGATATGAATGACGAATTCGCCAAGGATACGCAAGGCAATCTGCTGAAAGGTGAACTGGCCAAAGTACTGGTGATGCAAAAAGGTGAAGGCTGGGAAAGTCAGGCGCCTGAAGGCATGAAAAATGGCGATTGGCTTTACTCAGCATTCAAACCCAATGGTGAACGATTAGATGTGGATTATTTGAAATGCCGAGGTTGCCATTTACCGTTAGGTGATGCCAAAGACTACGTCCATCGATACGATGAATATTTTGAAAAACATGGAAACGCCTATTAATCTGAAGAATTAATGGAACATCCACCTATCCAAAGACAAGTACGTTTTCTGGATTCTCAGGTTGAATGTTTCTATAAATCTAAAAACCAAAGACCTACGCAAGGTGAAGGCATGGGGACTTGTGATTTCCTAAGCCTTCACCCGAAATTTTCATGACGACACACATTCACTCACCTCTATAGTTTTCCCAAGCTATCTCTCCGTAGACTGCCCTACAGCTTCCCCTCCACCCACCAATTTGAAGCCGATGAAGCCAGTACTGAATAGCAATGGGATTTTTTATCATTGCGGAATAGTCACAACCTCTCTATACTTTTCGCTGTTTACATACCCCGCTCCCCCAAAAACCAAATCTTTTTTACTTAAGATTTATCTACAATCCTATACATCCACATTTGTACTATTATTTTTTGAGGTGGAATCAATTATGGGTTATACACGTGTTGGCATCGCTCTCATTGTATTGTTGTGTTTCGTACCATCCTCGATCGTTTTCGCTGACGGTTTTCGCAATCCCTTTCACGATTCCGCCGCCATGGGACAAGGCAATGCCTTTCGCGCCCAAGCCGATAATCCTTCTGCGGTCTACTACAACCCCGCAGGGATGACGCAACTCTCAGGCATTCAACATTCCTTTGGTGTTCAATTCATTAATCCGAGCACGACCTTTCGGAGCACCACAGGACAAAAAGTCAAAAATGATATCGGCGGTGCTGTTGGCTTCCCCCCTCCTGGACAGTTCTTTCTGACTGCCAACTTGGCTGATACGGGGGTTGGTTTCTTAGAACCATTTACCCTGGGATTTGGCTTGCTCAATCTCTTTGGCTTTGCCAATGAATATCCCAAAGATGGCCCATTTGCTGGCGCGATCACACGGGGGCAGCTTCCCCTTATTGCACTTAAGCCCACAATCGCCATGAAGATTAATGAGTTTATATCGATTGGTGCGGGAGCAGATATTTTTACGTTCGCCAGCTTTCTTGGCGAAGGACAATCAGAGCAACAATCCATCGCACTCGGCAACATTCCAGGGACGACGGCCGGTGATGAATTGGAATTGAATGGTAAGGGAACCACGACTGGCATGAATGCGAGTCTGCTTGTGACCCCTCTTCGCCATGACAACGGCCAACCAATGGTCAATATTGGATTTATCTGGCGAAGCCAAGCCGTGCTGCCCTTAAAGGGAAAACTCCTTGCTAACGGTGCCGTCGTCGCGAACACGACAACATCCTTGCGTTTTCCAGAAAGTTATGAGTTGGCACTCGCAGTCTGGCCACTTCGCAATGACGAACGAGAATGGAAAGTAGAAGTGGATGTTGATCTGGTGCGATGGTCTTCCATTCGTAACTTTGACGTCTCGCTATCCAATGGTATAACTCTCCAGAATCCCCAACAGTGGAGTGATGCGATGACCATCTACGCCGGGACGGAATATCGCTTGCTTGGGACGACGGAGCATCCCGATTGGGACTACGCGTTCCGGATTGGCGGGAATCGTTCTGAAAGCCCGATTCCCGATAAAAACTTTAATCCAGCTTTTGCGGATGCAGTGGTGTACGGGTTTGCAACGGGAGTTGGCTTTTTTTGCGATGGACAGGGACAGTTCTTATGGATTATTAACTGTCAATCTGCGGAGCCAGGCTTTCTGAGCCGGAAAGGAATGGGAATTGACCTGATGTATTTTGGCTTACAATTTAATGAGCGTCGCGTCAGCGGACATGCCTTGCCCCCGGTCAATGGCCGGTACAAAACGATCACGCATTCTGGAGGATTCACGCTTCGTATCATCTTTTAATGTCGATTCCGTTTACGTGGGAGGCTGAACGACCACTGACAAAGCATTGTGGTCGCTCAACACGTCTTTCAACGGGAGAGACTGTGGCTTTTCAGTTGTGATGTTCCTAACCGCGATGAGATCAGGACCGCTCTGACGCACGAGCGTTAATCCATTCGACTGAAGAAACTCTTGTAAAATTTCACCATCTTGGGCTTCATGCTCTGGCCGTAAATTCGAATCCATGCCAATAAAGAGTGGATCATTTGATGGAACCAAACGTGCAACGGCAGCCGTGATTTGTTGGAACTGAAGCGCACGAGCCTCAATGCTCTCCTGCCCACGTCCCGAATCCATGTGGCTATTGAGTACCCAATACTCTTTAAATTTCACGAGCTGAAATCCCTTCGAGAAAAAATCGTCAGCTTTATTCAGTTTCGTATTCCACCCCGCAAATGCTTCATACGGTTCTGCATGAACAAACTCAGGTTCTTCCTTGGCAAGCATGAGCAGGCCAGGAGTGAGACAAATTTCACAGAAGACTCGTAAGGGCCACCAATCACCCCCTCCCCCTTCTTTGAACATTGGGTGATCAGCCCAAGCATGACGTGTATAGCGAGCAATCTGTGCTGGACGAACAAACGCTTCTTGAAACAAGACCAAGTCAAACTGCTTAGCCAGGTCCCCGATACATGCGACCTCTTCTTCTGTATGTCCCCCGTTCGAGGTATGAGCGTCGCCGAGAAGACGGTCATGGATATTCCAAATGAGCACATGTGTACCGTTGTCGGTAATGGAACTCGGAAGCCTATTGGCCTTCAGACCAGCTCTCTGTTGCCACTCTGTTTGACAAGTCTCTGTGAGGACGTGCTTCGTTTCAAATTTTCCTGCACATGCACTAAGGACGGTCAAGGCCATCAAAGACAGTACAATGGTCACACACCAGGGTTGAATGCGCCGCTCGTTTAAGAAGACGCGACACCAATTCATCATTCCTTGCCCCTTCGTCAACATGTGCATGACCTCTATGGGTAAGTGGGAACACGACTCAGACTTATTTTTTAAGATTGCTTTAGATTCTAGAAATTTGATTCTGTCGTAGAGAGTCTTATTCTCAGTCTACCCCGTCACCGTCGAATCGACAACATGCGAAGCCATGCGAATCACTATGAGCCTAGATGTCTTGTGGCGAACCTGACGTTGATCACACGGAACTCCGAGATAGTATAGGATTCCCACTCACAAACCCTTGCTTGGAGATATCGTAGATACATCATTCAACCTACGAGAGCATCTAGGTAATAGCTTATTATTGGGTGGCAGCCTTCAGAACTTTCTCACTATTTCACTCATCACATGAATATGCATCAAAGAAGAGAGTGATCACATATTTCAACAGTCCTGCCCCCCTCATTTCAATATGATGAGACAAAGGATTCAGATTCATTTGGGAAGTTTTTGAGGCTCTACTTCCCATATGCTTCATATAGAAAAGTATGTCAATAAACCGTAACCAATACAGATTTCCGTGAGGGTGAATCCAGCGGGTTCAGATTATACTTCATGATGGATTGATTCTTTCCTTCAGAGGGTTGTTCATGAAGATATATGAGGCAACGTTACCACCTCCCATAATCATTGACTCAGGCAAATGCTGTGTAGAAAGTGATCAGCCTCTCTTATTGAGATGCAGGCATTCACGAATTGATAAAAGCCATCGCATATAGAAAATACGGCCATGCTGAGCTCACCACCCATGCCAAAAGCACTTTGGAACGATACAAATATATCTACTAAGATATAAAGTGAAAAGCGAATAGCGGGAAAACCAAAAACGCGGAGGAGCATGCTCCTCCGCGTTTTGATTTCGATACAGACTGGGAAAATAAAAAGCGGTTAAACCGACTGTAAGGTTTTGGGGTCTAGAAACTGCCGATCCCAATCAGCCTTGACCAACCAGGCTGCGTCTACAGCATTTTGCATTTCTTTGCGAGAGAGGCCTGACTCAACGGCCACCTTACACATGGTCCGGAACGCATCGGAAATTTCCAAAGGATTTGTCATACACGCACCCTCCTTGTCTTGTGATTCCTCAACGCCACCTTCAATCTGGAAACAGACACCGTTATCATTTTTCTTGGCAGTGAAATTATCGTGATTGAGGATTGATAATTGCGAGAGATTGATTTTTTTGAGGAAGTATGACAATGAATGTAGAAGATTCTATATTTTCATACCTATTAAGAGCTCAGATTTGCAAGGTATATTCCATTTCATCTTCTTCTGTAATTTCCTCAATGTAATCGAGAAGATAGGAAATTTCCAGGAATAGGTTTCAGCTCACTAGAGTCAATAAGAGTGGAGGGCAAACCATACAAAATGTTTATACGGTGTCAAAAATCTTGCCACTGTACTATAATAACAAACGTCTATATCGATACTGAAATGGATCAGGACCATGTATTAATCATAGAACAGTGAAACTCGGAATCCTTCGACAGACCATGTGTACTCAATGGAACAGTTGATTAAACACAGAATACCTAGATTCATTGCATTCAAGCACCTCATTTGCTAGCAGTGTAAAAAAGTAGGCTTAGTGACCATTGTCATTGAGGGCTCATGACAGTCATCATTCACGTTTGACCATTGGAAATCATATATGAAACTTTTGGGAACTCTGGGGATTCTGAGCATCGGCCTGGTACTTCTCACAATCTGGCTCTTACCTGGATCGTTTAGCGCAAAAGGCACACCATCTGACCTTGAAGTAACGCTCGCGCGATTCGCACGACATTGGGCCACACCAAGTGCCTTTCGAGATGCCAATAATCCTATTCCAGTCGAACCCAAGATCTTAGCAGATGCATTACATCATTTTGCCGATCATTGTGCTAATTGTCATGGCAATGACGGCAGTGGAAAAACACCAATGGGTCCCAATTTTTATCCACCCGTTCCAGACCTCCGGGATCCGATGATTCAAGCCATGTCCGATGGCGAGCTCTTCTATGTTATCCACTACGGTGTGCGATTTACCGGGATGCCTGCTTGGGGAAATGGTGAACCTGAAAAAGATACAGAGAGCTGGAAGTTGGTGCATTTCATTCGACGTCTTCCTCACATTACGCCCGAAGAAGTCAGGATGATGAAAACAATGAACCCCTCGACTCAAGCTGAACGCGATGAACAAGAAGCTTTAGATAGATTTCTAGCCGGAGAAGACTTTGAACCAGCAGCCGGACACCATCATTAATTACTCACCTAACTTGATACGTTTAGGGCTACAAAAGGGAGAAACACATGACACGTTGGCTTATTATTCTAATTGTCTGTTCGTTGCCACTGACCTCGGGCTCACTGTGGGCACATGGGAACAATGACCACATACTTGGAACCGTGACCGAAACGACCGATACGAACATTGTGGTGAAAACACCAAAAGGAAACTCGGTGTCCATTAGCATTGAATCAGAAACAGATTTTCAACATAACGGCATTTCAACCAAGGATGCCCGCCCCCAAGTTGGCGATCGCCTGGCTGCTGACGTATCGAAACATGGAGACCACATCGTCGGAAAACTCATTCGATTTACCACCTCAAAAACCAAATAAACTCTCACCCATCAGCTCCTCATTCCTCACCATTCGAGATTGAGGAAGGGGAGCCTGATGGTTGCCTCATCCCCCAATGACTCAAAGGCTATTCTCACCTCACCCACACCACGTGACCAGAAGAAAAAATTAGACGAAAATGTAGTATATGTCGGCATTGACCAGTAGACCATTTCCCCCTCACACCCTATACTGACCCTCGTTTTGCTTAAAGATTAGGACGTATGTAGAGCCGAAGCTATTCAAGGTTCCAAACCCCCTGATTTTTACCAAAGTTGATCAATCACATTCTATTCCACTGCTGGTTTTTGGGATGAGAGCAGCGAAGGGCCTTCCAAGATTTCTTTGCCACGCTCTTTCCCATTTCTGTGAGGGACCATAGGAATGAAGGACGGTTCGCCTACCTCCCTTCATTCCGGTCCTTCATAAGAATCTGTAGTGACAGCCTGAGGGCATGTTCTCTGTCAGCGACAGTTCACGTTGACTGGCACGTAATATTCGTCAATAGTTTTTCAATTTATTTTTTGTTTTCAACAAAGGAGGATCGTGATGCGGACTTATTTCGTTGGCTTAGGATTAGGGCTCTTCCTTATCCTTGGGGGCGTCTCGTCAGCCCTCGCACTCCAATCCGGTGGCGTTGAAATTGGGGACCTGGCAACAGGGTCCGTCGTTGGCCAACCGTTTAAGGAATTAGATGTCGATTTAGCATTTACGGCTTCGCATGTTGCCGGAAGCGATGGGTGGTACCCACCAGTTTCTGTCCTGAATCTTGTGGCCCAAGGTACGGGCGGACGAGCTGGCCGACCGGTCTTGCTCAAGGTCACCAACAAATTAGATAAAGAGTATACATTTCATCTATCTGCAGACTCATCCCATGCAGGTCCATGGTCGATGGAAGCCAATACAACTCTTAAGCCTGGTGAGACAAAGTATATTGGGATTCCGACAAGCGATCTCACCTATGTGACGGCCAACAGCATGTTGACCTACAACAACCCATCTTCCAAAGATGATCGAGCTGGGCAATTGATGATCATTCGTTAGAGCCCATCAGCTCAGGACAACGCGTACGGTGTTCAGTATGAAGCCCTGGTCTCTCTACAGAGACCAGGGCTCTTTCATTTTTCATACTTAAAGCCCCTTTATCATTCCCGACCTGTCCGATATCATACAGGCATGTTTAGCACTCACGTGTAATACTCAGCACATGATTATCGTATTATTATTCCCTACTATCCAGCATGCATACAGTAATGGAGTCACTATGAAACCGTTGTATCCCAATCATGCAGGCGCAGTCAGCTTAGCGATCATCATTCTCCCCATCATATTGATCGTCTCATTCTTTCTCTTCCCACAAGTGAGTGATGCTCATACCGCAAGACATCTTTACAATAAGGCCGTAGACCTGGCCAAGGAAGGAAATATTGTTGAAGCACAACACACGTTAGAACAGGCCATTGCCGATTTCCCTCGATTCGCTGAAGCCCATCATCTATTGGGAATCCTCCAATTTCGTGAAGCCTCTCAATCCCAACAAGCCGTATCGTCGATTCAAAAAGCCATCACACTCAACCCTAACTTTGCTCAAGCTCATTACGACGTAGGACTGCTCCTTATTGCGCTTGAACAATTTGATCGAGCATCTGAAGCCCTTCGAAAAGCCTGCAGCCTGTACCCAAGGTATTGGGAAGCTCAACTAAGCTTGGCTAAACTCTATGAACACACCCAAGCCTATGATCACGCAAAGGATGGCTACCAAGCCGTCCTTGCGATAAACAAGAATCAACCAGATGCTCTCTATAACCTCGCCTATTTAACAAACCAAGATGGCCAGGCAGACCAAGCACGTTCTCTGCTGTTACAACTCACACAGGAGCATGCTGACCATGCCGATGGATGGCACCTTTTGGGTCGTATTGCAGAACGTCAGCATCACATACCCGAAGCGATCGATGCCTATCAAAAGGCCATTACGTCCCAACCCGATCATATCCCAGCACATTATGATCTCGGGGCGTTGTACCAATTTGACAATCAACCATTAAAAGCGATGAGTCATTATGGCGCGATTACTCGACTTGACCCACGACAGGCCGAAGCCCAGCTCAGTCTTGGTGTATTGTTAGCAGGAAATGGTCAACTCGATGAAGCCGAGCAAGCCTATCTGAAAGCACTAGAGATCAAGCCTCAACTCGTTGAGGCTCACTACAACCTTGGCACGTTCTATGAGTTTCAACGAAAAGATACGACTCGCGCGCTGACCTACTATCAAGAGTACCTGAAATTAGGCGGGAAAGATCAAAGGATTCAAAGACTTGTCACTCAAGTGGCATCATAATTTCAGCTTGATCCCTTTTTAATAATTTGAAATGCTGCATGAGGAAGAGTATCGTATAAGAGAGCGCATGATTTACATTGGACTTCAAGTGCACAGGTACTACTATGAAAACTTACCAACTCCTGATTCTCTGCCTCTTGACTGTTACCGCAGCCTGTACCTCCACACCACAGAGTATCGTGCCAGCAAACCTACAAGGCGAAATCAATCAAACCCTTTCATTTTCTCAAATTAAGGAGTCTCCAGATTCACATAAAGGAACATCTATCCTTGTTGGCGGTGAAATCCTTTCAGCTAAACGATTAAAAGAACATACGCGCATAACTATTTTACAGCTCCCTCTAGACGAAGACCAAGAACCCACCACTGACCGCACTCAATCAAAGGGACGTCTCATTGCCCTGCAGTCAGAGTTTTTAGACCCAGCCACGGTGCCAAAAGGTACGCGAGTCACATTAGTTGGAAAAATGACTGGATCTCAGACTGAACTTCTCGACGAAATGGACTACACCTATCCCACCTTCACCATTCAACATCTTAAGGTTTGGGAAGAAACAGAGCAAAATGACTATAGATATCGTCGACGATTTAGAACGAACCGCTACCCGTATTGGGGCCCGCTCTGGGGAGGATACGCCGGATTTTACCGACCCTTCCCGTATTTGTGTCGGTAAGACCGCTCCAATTATCCAAGGCAACGGCGCTTACATCGAATCTCTGACAGACCTCTACCTTTGCCAGCACATAATATCTCTGCATGAGACGTGGAAATAGTCGAGATACTGCCAAGACTAGATTCTGACATCGAGAATTGTACTGAGGAAGGTCTTGTCTCGGACAAAAAGAATTGAGAGAATCAACGCGAGACGTTATGTCTCCATTGAGACACTCAAAAGATTAGAAGAGAACATCAGAAGAAGGAAGGGAGACAAGCTCTCTGGGTCGACTTAGATTCTTCGTCATAAATTCAGCCATTAATCCGACGGCCTCATCACCCCCATTGAGCACAAGCGTGATAGTCGTACCATCCACATCCCATTCGTCCACAAACGTGAGATGGCCCCGCATTAATGCTCGCCCCCAAAGCTCAGGGGCATAGCGATAGAGTTCATTCACCCACAGCGTTCCTTCAGCGTGAGGCGAACCATAGGTTTGCATGATCCATGCTTTCACTGTTTTATAATGTGACAACGATTGCGCCTCATTCTCGGCATACCCCGTCTCAAATAAATACTTTGTACTCTTAAGATGATCGTGCTCAAACGTATAAGCGAGAAAGGTATCAATTCCCTCCACCTGCGTTTGATAGCCTAACCGATGCTCGCCAGCCAATAAGACTGGAGCATTTAACTCCCAGGAAAAATCAGCAGTTTCTTTAGTCTTCACTTCTGGAACACTCATGCCCCAATTTGCATGACCAAAGGCATACCTCTTAGCCGGATTCGGCATCGCCATTTTATGAATAACATCAGGTCGTTCATCGTTTGAATTCTCTCCAAGTTCCGAAGCCTGCGGCATTTCCATGTCATGCTGCGAATCTTGAGGGACTTCTCGTTCCTGGAATTCAGTTACAGGCGTCACATGGGAAACAGGTTGTGGGGTCATTGGAGTTTGGGACGTTGCCTGGCTCGATGTCGTGGACTCTACGTCTGGCACGAAGTCCATCTGGGAAGATTTCTGCCCTTGTGGCACAACCAGGTTTCCATTGGCATCACGATGATTCACAAAATAGATCAGGTCGTCGTATTGACCCGCAAAACTGTATGGGCACATCGTCAATACGAATACCAACACAAGATACTGATTCAAGATCGATGGGTTCATCATGTTTGTGCTCTTTTGTGTCATATTATGAAAGGGGGACGAAGATAAAGAGGGCTTTGCCAAAATGGCATAACCCCTGAATTTTACAAACATATTCTCAGTACCTCTTCGGCTATACTCAGAGTAATCTTTACAGAATACCAGTAATTATACGTATAAATAATTTAGCAACCTTTCATGGGATTCATGAAATTGCAAGAAGGTAGTATTGGGAAAGACTGAAGAAAAGAGAAATACCTAAAAAGGAAGAGCGAGAAAATTGACTCTGAATAATTCGGTCAGGAGGGACACACGAGCAAGAACCTTGAAGGATTAAGGCGACACCTGAAAGGTACGATTGTCTTTATGTTTCAGGTTTTTCACATATTTAGCTATACCATGATCCTTCAGACCATCAGTCCCAATTTTCCCTAAATCATCAACATGGCCCTTGAAACGATCCAGAAATTGATTCCACCAATGGATGTCATCATGTAACAATCCAACTGAATCAAAATACATCACCTGACCTACATGCCGATAGCCAAGGGCACGTCCGGGAACACGCGTCACGATGTCATTATTATTCACAAAGCGAAAAGTTTGGGCTTTGAAATCTAAGTTAAAGTTTCTGGCAAAAGTTTTCCCTCCCACTCGAGGCTGTCCGAATGTATACAATCCGTGGACAGCCTTAGCATCCTCCCCCATCTTGGCGACTGCCAATGTTGCTAACGCCGCACCCAAACTATGTCCGGTAAACCAAAGAGATTGTCCCTTATCTTGAAACGACATGATGGCATTCTGAATATCATCCCACACCATGTTTACTGACTTCAAAAACCCTCGATGCACTTTACCGTATGGTCCACGCCTTCGGATGATCTGTTTATCGGTCATCCAGTCTTTCAATGAGCGTGGCTCAGTGCCACGAAAGGCGACAACTATAAAATCATCGTTACCCAAAACAAAGGCTTGAGTGCCTTGTCGATCAAAAAAAGCAACATGTGGAATTCCCCATTTCATGACTTGCGTATGTATCGCCTCTGGAGATTGATAGGCGAGCTGAGCACACTTGGCAAGAAAGTGAGCATTCGTATATCTATATTTCGTTGTATGTGGAAAGAAAGCAGGGGTAGGCATGAGATTCTCCATCGTCGCGATGATACATAGAAGAGGAATCCGTCAATAATTGACTCAACTATACCCAAGTCGACAGATGAAAGCTACGCCTCGAGATTTCGCAGCGAGAAACCATGACGCATTGGCGTATCGAGAAATACAAAGCATGAGGAGAATATCAATGAAAGGCAATAGGAAGGAATCGTGAAGCAAAATCAACGTGCTTAGAGCACAACTGGTTCGTCTCCGATTAGCAGAGGGCCGTTTTCCCAAGCCAGTCACTTGGGCCAGGTCCTTGAGGGCCAAACGGAAGCTCAACCATTTCAGACCAATTACTGACAAGGTTTTTCATCATCTCGATGTATCCTGAGAATGTGTCTGGTTTTGTGATATAGCCATTGACGCCTAAGGTCGCCATTTTCAATATATCCGGCCCGGCCTTCGATGTGGTGAGTATGATGATAGGGATACGAGACAGAGCTGGATCAGTCTTAATTTCAACTAATGCCTCATCTCCTCTTAATTGCGGCATATTGAGATCTAAGAGAATGACACCAGGACGCGGTGCCGTTTCGGCAGCAGTAAAGTGACCTCGATTATATAAATAATCAAGGAGCTCTTTTCCGTCATACACAAATCGAAGTTCATGACCCAATTGTGCCTCTTTCCAAGCTTCTTCCGTTAGTCGCCGATCATCTGGGTTATCCTCAGCAACAAGTACGGTCCAGGGTAAAGCTTGTAAATGGGAACTGAGAACGGTATCTAAAGCCATGGAGACTCCCTCATGAAGCGTCAAGAGTTATTGATGGGTGTGAGATGACACACCTTGAGTAATTTCAATGCCTTTATCGGAAGTCCTGAAAAAAACTTTCGAGGCGAGTCAAAGAATTCTCAATCAGAGAAGACCAACATGTGAAAACCAGTGTAAAAAAAAATCAACGGATAGCACTATTCCCTCGCTCCATTTGAAGGCAACATTCAATAACTATCAGAAGAATGCATAAGGCATGTCTAAAACCAGGACTTTTTCGTGAGGCCAAGAAAGCCACCCACGGAAACCCTCATGGATAGGCCCATCCATGAGGGTTTGAGAACAAGGGTGACGTTGCAATCATGGAAAAAGACGGTTTGTAGAAGTGCCAAAAAGTTAAGTGGCTTCGATGGCAGGACGGACGAATTGGGAAGTCGCGAGTTGCAGAAGAGATTTGACCGGGGGCGATTCGATGAAATGAAAGGACCAGGTTTCACGGTTTCCGTAATCAAGCTGAGAGAGAAGATCGTCCCACCCAAATACCCGAGTGAGTAATGGGTGTACCACTTCTTTGTTCCACGGTTGGTCCATTAAAAAGACACGCACTCCGCGTTCACAGTAGGCCAAGGCGTGATCTGGGTGATCGTCCACAGCCAAGGTGATATTTTCTGGAACATCTGTTTTCTCTTCAGTGTGATATAACTCATCAAATGGAAGGTGGTGGCTCCGAAGCCATTCCAATGTTTGGGCTCGAGAAGTCGGTCGCCGAGCGGTAATGATCACAATACGATATCGGCATTGTAGCTGCTCTAACCCCATTCTCGCGCTTGGCAATAAAGGAAGACGAGGAATGGAATATTCATGAAAACGGACGAAAATTTTCTCCACAACCTCTCTTGTCAATCCATCATTATCTAACCCTCCCGCACTTCCATATATCCCTCGTGGCCAAGGGGTTCCAGTCAGTTCGACATAGAGTCGCTGAACTTCTCGTTCAGCACCTGCTAAGACATTATCAATGTCGACGGCAAAGCACGGTAGATTTGATATTTGTTGATTCTGTTCCTGGTCCATTTATTCACCTTATTCAGAAATACCGACGTCCGACTCCTTCCACCAGACGCAATTCATTTCTATTGCAAAATCCAATGACCATAAAAAAACCGAGGGTTCGTGGAACGTAAAGAGGATCTATTCTTAACGACCATTGATGAATTACACTGTTAGACTGAACAATTTTGTGATCATCCATATTAGAAGATATCAAACATCTCAATCATCATATCAGAAGTGACGACTGAGGTCAGATTAAATACTCCCACTAGCGAACAAGACTCACATTCAACGGTTGATCACCATGCAGAGACTTCAAGGGATGATCGGTGAGAGCCAAATATGCTCTATCGACAGATTTTACTGGAGAGACATGCATCAAAAAAGGTGTCTCCCAGTCGCTATCCGCCACATCTAATTCCTCAGGAATGAGTACGCGACGAAAATGCTCTTCATAGGCTGCGACGATTTTCAGCGGAATCCCTCCAACTGTACCAATGGTCCCTTCAGAAGTCACGGTACCCGTCATGACCATATCTTCGTGAATCATCTCGCCTTTGGCCATCGCCACAACACTCATTGCAGCCATAGCAGACAAACTTTCTCCATACAATGTGACCCCTGCATAGGGAAGCGTAAATCGAATAGTCCATGAATCAGTATTCAGGTTGGCTACTCGAGAAACTAGCATAATAGCCTCTTGCACTGAACTCTGTGCTAAAGAAGAAAATCTCCCAGGGGTACTTGAGAAATCAATGTGAAGTCCATCATGGTCCTGACGTTGCACAAACTCTAACTCAACATCAGCGACAATCCCTACTTGCTCCCATTGATCATCATAGGTCGTACCAAGAATAGGAATGACTGATCGTTGGCCTTGCGAGGGGTTGAAGGAACCCTGGGCATTCGCCAAATGAGCGGAGCCCACGATAGAAAAAACTACCAACGCCATGACCAATATATCACGCCAGAGTACTCTACCTTGTCCTTCATTCTTGACGTTCTCAAGACCTAGATAATCGAAAAAAAATGATCTGGAAGATTTTTGAGGATAGAGCATATTCGTTCTCCTTTTCTGGCTTTACTTTCACTTCTCTATAGGGCTACTCGGATGCCAGATAAGCAAACTTGAGCAAGGGACATACCACATCCCTGCACTCCTCAAAGAGAGACTGTAGATCCCCATGAATCCTCACCCCCAACGCACTCATGAGACAGAACATGCCATTTCATATTCTCAAAATCTTGTCTCCAGGCTGGGCCAGATAGTCCTAACGCTATGTCAGAGTTGCCGACCGTCAAATATTTGTCATAATTAAAATCCATTTTTTCTAGAGAATTGAAACATCTAGCCCCAAATGATCAGAAAAATATTCACACAATGAAATCGATATGAATTATGGAACGAAAATACCTAGCCGACCACAAGAATCTAGCTTAGATAAAAAAGGAAAGGAGGTGAAAACTAAACACAGACAAGAATACTTAGAGAATCACTTCCATGACCCAACCTGATCAATGACATCCCCTTATATGTCCTGAGGCCTTCAAAAAACCCATGCCCCTGTCAAGATGCTTCATGATTCGTCCGAATAATAATTCAATACTGACGACTGACACGTATTCTTTCAAAGTTATCTGACATGCCACTAAAAAATATTCCACTCGAAGCCGTAACAACAGGGATGTATCTCTGTGGCATTGATCGCCCTTGGATGGCGACTCCGTTTTTACGGAATCGATTCTTGATCAAAACACCTCTTCAAATTGAAAAGCTTAAAAAAGCGGGAGTCAAAAATATCACGATTGATCCAAGTCGAGGAGTCGATGTTGCAACGGTCATCGACAATGAGAAACCCTCAGAAAGTCTCACGGTTGATATTCAATCCAAAGAAGTACCAGTGGACTCGGAAAGTGAGCCAACAGCCGAAACACTCATTGCTCAGCTACCAAAAGAAGTTCTCGGCAAATCTTTATCGAATGAACTCTCATTGACACGAGACGTTCGTCATGAAATGCTGGAATCAGTTCAAGATATCCTCAGCAGTATTTCAACATCAGGGGTCGTCCAGGCAAGACAGGTCGAAGAAGTCACCCAATCTATTATTGCTCAAACGCTCGAACATGAAGATGCGTCTATCGCGATAATATGCTTGCGCGAATGCTCCCCAGACTTACATGAACATTCACTATCAGTGAGCACACTTGCGGTTCTTTTGGGACGTTTGGTTGGCTACGATGACTCCCAATTGCACAGTCTTGGGACTGCAGCTCTTCTACATGATGTTGGACTTTCCCAGATTCCACCAGCATTGTGGTCTCCTAAAAATCGACAATCAGCAACAGAGAACACCTTGTATCAGTCTCATGCACAACTCAGTGTCGACATGTTGTTAGAGAGTACCGGGATTTCCGACGAAGTTCGAACGATTGTCAAAGAGCATCATGTGTTGCTCGATGGAACGGGATACCCCAAACACATTGACCCAAACTCAATCAGCAGAATGAGCCAACTGCTACGAATTGTCGATGAATATGATGAATTGCTGACAGGTCAGGAGGGACTTCCTCCCATGTCAGGAAAAGAAGCACTTGGGGAATTACTGCAACGGAGTAAAAAGAACAAACTCAATCTACAACTTGTTTCCCAATTCATTTCACAAATTGGTATCTACCCCATCTATAGCCTCGTTGAACTCAATACGGGAGAGCGAGGTATCGTCACTGGACATTCAAAAGAAAACATCTTACAACCCACCATTCTGCTCATTCAAGATGCAGCCAAACATCCATTCCAGGATCCCTTTCCCATTAATTTCGCGACCATGCACGACAGTCCATCGATTCCGGAAATTGTGAAAGTTTTGAACCCTGAACAGGAAGGCATCCAGGTGGAAAATTTCCTTGCTGATTGGATCACGGTCTAAGGTGATGACAACGTACGGTTCGTAGCCGATTAAGCGCCGCTACGACTTCATACACACGAGGACGTGCAAAATTCCCTGGATGCTGACCAGATCGTACATAAGGGCTCAAAGCATCCAATCCTTCCTGATTGAGATAGTCTTCCCACCTACGACAGAGCTCCAGAAGTGAGATCCCTTCATTCATAAATTCCCGTTCGATCAGAAGCAGTGCATATCCCACCGCGCGGGTTTGACTCGTCTCTACCAGTTGCTCAATCGCATCCAGGTTAATAGATTCTGTCCCATAGCCAATTGCATCAACCACACGCGCAGTAATTTTCACATCTGCTCTACCACGTGAAGGGTTTAGACTTTCGGCAACGGGAACTCGCGTAGCCAATGATAGAACATCTGAAGATACTTCCCTGCGACGTACCGTTGGGTGAGTACGGGTAATTTCCTTTGCTCGGCTCGTCACATCAACAGGTTGAAAGTCCTTCATCAAAATCACTCTATCCGCAACATCAAAGTAATCACCACATCCCCCCATAACCATCACTGTGGACATTCCAAATTGTTCATGCAGGTCACGAACGCGATCCAGAAAAGGAGTAATGGGCTCATCATCCTTATTCACAAGAGCCTGCATACGAGCATCTTGCAGGAGAAAATTCGTAGCACTCGTATCTTCATCCATCAGCAAGACGCTTGTCTCAATCTCCAACGCCTCAACAATCGAAGCTGCCTGACTAGTGCTTCCGCTCGCATTATCAGTTGAAAAACATGTGGTCGATTGCTGTTGAGGAAGATTGTTGATAAACCCACTAATGTCGACATTCATAATTCGACGTCCATCCTCCGCTCGGACCTTGACGGCATCAGGAGATGTCACCACATATTCTCTACCATCTCCAGGAATATGCGGATAGACCCCATATTGCAACGCTTGGAGCAACGTCGATTTCCCATGATACCCGCCTCCAACAATTAACGTCATGCCTTGGGGAATTCCGAGACCCGTTATCGAAGAGGCCCACTCACCTACCTGCAACACAGGATGAGGAACATCGACTATGACTTGGAGTGCACCTGAACTTTGAAAAGATTTTGCTTGCACCTGAGACAACGGACGAGCAGATGCACCACTGGTTCTTGGCAAGATTGATCCATCAGCCACAAAAGCTACGAATCCACGAGCAGCGAGTTGCTGTCGAATGCAATCATAATTTTCAGCATAGTTCACGTGTTCTTGACATGCCTCTTGTGTTAATTGGGCCCAGTGCAAACTGTGCAGAATAATTTTCGGTATCTCCTGACACAGCATGGCCTCGGCCTGTCCGGCAAGAATAGTGCGACCAGATGCAGGCAATCCAACTTCAAGTCGCGCTTCAACCCAATGTTCGTTCAATACCACAGCCGTTCGCTCAAGAATTTCCTGTCCACCAACATCAATCGAAATAAGACCGCTTTTGCCAATACCTCGATGTCCATGTGCATATTGCTGGATATGGCGATGAATGACGCGAGCCAAGAAATCACAAAGAGCGATGCGACGAACGCGCGTTTCCCAAAGGTTTGTGGGAAGCCTCGCAATATCCTGCTTTACACGTGCTCGAATCTTAGAAGGCCCGGCAAATGGATCGCCCTGAACATGATCTATGGAAAGTATGAAATTCTCACAGTCATACTCCCCAGTGATGTCCTTGTAAGATTTATATCCACGCCCATCAATATGCAAGAGTTTTTGTCTAAGATCATGAAGAGAGTTCATAGCTATTCCGTCATGAAAAAACGTCACTCGTCTTTTTCTGAAAGTCGGTCGTTACACGTGAAAAAAAAACTCTGAAGCTGAACATATTCGAATAGTACAATACGATGAGACGCTTTAGGCGAGTGACGAGATACGAGTACCACGATACAAATTATCATGTTTTAAGTTGTACGTCGGAGAGATGCTCAAGTCCAAGAAGGAGAGCCTGTGTACCCAATTGTCCATGCCCATGGGCTTGCACAGCCAGATAGAGTTGCTGAACAAGAGCAAGGCCAGGTAAATGAAGTCCCATTCGTTTGGCCTCATCAAGAGCAATCCCCATGTCTTTGATAAAATGATCCACAAAAAACCCAGGATCAAAATCTCGATTAAGTATACGAGGCGCCAAGTTATCCAACGTCCAGCAGGCCGCCGCACCACCTTGAATCGAGCTGAGCATCATATTCAGATTGAGACCAGCTTTGTATCCATAGATCAATGACTCACACACACCAATCATAGTTCCCGCAATGACCATTTGATTACAGAGTTTCGTATGTTGCCCACTTCCTGATTCACCCTGATGAACCACAGATTTACCCAACACATTCAATAATGGCCGGAGTGCATCAACAATATGTACATCGCCGCCAACCATAATAGACAATGCCGCATTTTTCGCACCGACATCCCCTCCCGAAACCGGAGCATCAAGAACATAGGCTCCTTTGGCCATGGCAGCTTGTGAAATTTCTTTGGCTAAAGAAGGTTGTGATGTAGTCATATCCACAAAGACGTGTTTAGCTCTCACCCCTGCCAACAACCCTTGGTCACCCAAATAGACATCTCGAACGTCATTCGGAAATCCAACAATCGTAAACACCACATCACTGCTCAAGGCCACGTCGTTTGGAGATTCAGCCCACTCAGCGCCTTGCTCAAGTAAGCCTTCAGCCTTTTCACGTGATCGAGTGAATACAGTCACGTTGTAACCCTGGCGAATA
Source organism: Nitrospirales bacterium (assembly GCA_029261355.1). GTDB lineage: Bacteria > Nitrospirota > Nitrospiria > Nitrospirales > UBA8639 > JAGQKC01. Next base: position 92,944 of record JAJDBM010000005.1, read on the forward strand.
AAGTGTCCGCACATAGACACCCCCATCACACCAGTCCCAATCCACCCAATTCTTAGTGGTGAAGGGAGTTTAAAAGATCTTAAAGGTTCCACATTCATTATTCACTCTTTCAAAATTCTCCTCATTTGTACGTAGAGGAATGGGCAAGTTGAAGTTTACTAAGTCTACTCGAAAAATTGTCGATACTGACAAGACTTGACCCTACCTTATCGCCGTGCCAATAATTTTCCTAATATGATATCTCGGATTGCGCTGTGATAGTGAGAGAGGCTTGGCTACAATAATTCAGGTTTCGAGATAATCCTCCCCTTATAAAATAGAGGAACCAATGGTCTATACTATTCGCACAAAAAAAATGTGTGCATACCTACAGAATATCCTAACACTCAGATACTTTTTAGTTTTCTTCTACGAGATACGATTTATGAGCGAGTAGGCAAAGCCGGTTGTTGTTGTGTCAGGCAATGAATAGTCCCAAATCCCCATACCAAATCAACGGCATGAATACCAACCACAGACCGGTCAGGGAACAATTCACTGAGAATCCCAAGGGCGATCCGATCATTGGGATCGTTAAAAGTTGGAACGAGTACGGCCGCATTGGAAATGTAAAAATTGGCATAACTGGCTGGAAGTCGACGACCTTCAAAAAACAAAGGTGCAGGCATTGGTAAATCGACGACTTGAATCGACGTCCCCCCCTCCGTTTTCATAGATTCAAGACGCTCTCGGTTTTCATTCAACACATGATAGTTTTCATCCTGCACATTCGTTTCCTCGCACAAAACGACTGTATTTCGATTCACAAACCGGCACAGATCATCTACATGCCCATGCGTATCATCCCCGGCAATTCCTTTACCTAGCCACAATACGTTCGAAATCCCCAATTCATCACGAAACACATCTTCATAGTTCCGTTTGGAAAATCCAGGGTTTCGCACCTGAATCTCTTCATCCAAGAGGCATTCTTCTGTGGTGAGGAGCGTACCTGCTCCATTGACATCAATACTTCCGCCTTCTAGAACAACACCTCGGCTAGAAGATTCCACCGTTGATATCGGAAGCTTCAATATAGAGGCAAGGCGTTCGGGAACTCGATTATCCTTTTGCCAGTCTGGATATCTCGCCCAGGCATTAAATTGAAATCGTGCAATTCTGATGTCTGTTCTTGTCTTAGAATATGTGACGAAAATTGGACCGAAGTCACGCGTCCAACCTCGATTCGTAGGAATCCGAAAAAACTCCACTTGTGAAAGCTCAATACCTACTCGCTCTAAGACTCGTTTGGCTTTTACTTCATGAGATTTCTCTTTCACTAAAATCCGAACAATCTCACCAACACTCAGCTTTCTCACAATTTCCCCATACACCAAATGAATGGCAGACATCTTGCCAGGCCAATCAGTGATGTTGTGTGGCCAACTAATCCACGTGGCCTCATGGAGTTCCCATTCCGCTGGCATATGAAAATGTTGTAATGAAGAAATAGACATAAAATTAAAAATCATTGAGTAATGCGAAAAGATTGGAGGTGTTTAGCCTGACTACTCGTGTAGATGTCTATTAAGAAACTGAGCGTCAATCTGAATTCTTGCATCCAAAGAAATGACAATGAAGAATGTTTCTACCAAATTCTTCAAGCATATCGCATCTTCTTCCGAACGGCCGGCCTGGAAGTTTCTTCCCCTTTATAAAGGGAGGAGTAAGGTGGGATAGAATCTAATGAGGAAAGACCTGAACATTAATCACTAACGATCATCCTTCTGCATCTCTACCTCCCCTATCCCCTCCTTACAATGGAGGGGTACCTAGTACACAATATTTCTATGGGCCAATCGTACTTGATATCTTGCCATTTTTCGATGTTTGAAATTCGATATTGAACGTTAGGATTACAGGTCTACTAGTCAATCAACCTTTTGGTTATTCCCCCGTACGCGTCAATTCGACGATCGCGGAGAAAGGGCCAATGACGGCGAGTCTCTTCAATACGTGATAAGTCAATATCGACCAGCAATACTTCCTCTTTTTCTACAGATGCCTGAGAGAGAATGACACCAAACGGATCACAGACGAACGAACTGCCCCAAAACTCAATACCATCCCCGCCTTCTGATGAAACTTCGTGCCCAACGCGATTAACCGAAACCACAAAAACGCCATTCGCAATCGCATGGCTTCGTTGAATAGTGATCCATGCATCACGTTGGGCTGTACCTTCTTGAGCCTTTTCTGCAGGATGCCATCCAATGGCCGTGGGATAGACCAGGACCTCAGCGCCTTGCAGGGCTGTTAGTCGGGCCGCTTCCGGATACCATTGATCCCAACAAATTAAAGGACCAATGGTGGCATGCGATGTCTTAATAGATTGGAACCCTTTGTCCCCCGGTGTAAAATAGAACTTTTCGTAATAGGCTGGATCATCAGGAATATGCATCTTCCGATACAGGCCAGCGATATGACCTCCCTCATCAATCACAACAAGCGAATTGTGATAGACCCCTGCCGCACGTCGTTCGAATAGCGGCACAACGATAATCACATTCGTACTTTTCGCTACCTTGCTCAAAGTTTCAGTCGTCGGTCCAGGAATCGCTTCAGCCAAATCGAACAACGCCGCATCTTCACGTTGGCAAAAATATTGAGACCGAAATAGCTCCGGCAAACAAATAAGCTGCGCACCACCATGCGCCGCCTCCTCGACTTTAGACACCGCTCGATCCATATTCTCCAAAGAATTCGGAGAGCAGGGTATTTGAATTAAGCCAACTTTTATTCTCTGAGAAGTCATCATGCCCTCAAGACTACCCAATTATCCTTGCGAGAACAACTGGATGAGTAATTTATTATAGACAAAGTCCTCCTAATTTTTCGTAAACTGGCGTCAAAAGGATGGCTTGTACGGATAACATTCACGTCCATTGACATTCAATTTATTTCTCCCATAACCAGGTCCATCAAAATTCCATATAAATATTCAACAAATCAACTAGATACGACGAAAATATATCCTAATTCTTTATAGGAATATATAGGTAAAAAGGATTAAGAGTACGAAAAGGAATATATTAAAGACAACTTGTTCGATGACAAAAAAAACTCTCAAATACCTTCTCCCTCATCTAACGTATGCCATCGCCAGAATGCTTCAAGATGCAAGTCCTTCTGGGTAAGGGAGAAAATAGATATTCAAAGAAGAGAGAGATTAAAATATTTCATTCTTGAATGGCAGGAGTAATCGCTGAAGCAGGCTGATTGGAATGTACTAAACGTGGAATTGTCAGGGCTGAATCACTTTGTTCCCCGAGGGCTAAAGATCGAAGTGTAACATCCTCGAGAGCTTGTTCTACGGCTTCATCTCGCCGCCGCAACACCTTTCCGACCTCCCTCATCTCATCATTCGTAAAGAGTAAACCTGACTGCTCTTCGGTTCGAAGCAAATCAATGACTTCAAAGAGAGGGACTTGTTCAGGCGGTCGACCAAGTGAGACCCCCAAAGGCTCCGCAGTCCTGACGACAATACCACATTCAATAAGATGCTTAATCGCACTCTCAACCACCGAAAGAGGTACATTTAAAGATTGAGCAAGTTGCGATTCTGCTAACGGTGGGGAGCCGCCATAATACCGTCTCGTCATTTGCAGTAAAATAGCTAACGTGACATGTTCACGAAACGCATGAGTATCTTGCCTCCACCGCAATTGCATGAGATAGGCTGAAGGATGCTGATGATAATAGGCTACTTGCGCTCCAGCTAAAACGATGAGCCATCCAACATAAAGCCATATGAGAAAAAGAACGAGAACCGCAAAACTCGAATAGATAGCACTGTAGTTTGCAGAATTCGCTACTGTTTTTGCGAACACCAACCCTGCCAATTGCCATAGGGTCCCCGCTGTGATTCCTCCGACTAATGCCGATTTAAAACTCACCACTGTATAGGGCACAAATTTGTAGAGAAACGTGAAGACAAAACAAATAAACACAAATGGCAAGAGCTTAGTTGCCCATACCATGATATAGCCAAATGGCTGAATCGAAATAACTTGCTGAACAAGCCAATGGTTTTGGGCTGAGGCCGTCAACGCAAAAGCGGTAAAGACCATGAGTGGCCCAACCAATAGTACGCTTAAATAATCGGTAAACTGTCGAGCCAAAGGGCGACCCTGTTGAACTCGCCAGACTGAATTCAAAGCCTCTTCAATTTTTGCGATCAGAGAATAGGTCGTATAGAAAAGACCAGCTACTCCCACCGCTCCCAAAACCCCAACCTTGAGATTATCGACAAATCCAATAATACTTTTGGTAATCTCGACACCTTTGGCGCCCAAGGGTTCGAGAGCATGACCGAGCAGTGGTTCAATCTCTTGATGAATGCCAAAAGCTTTTAGAACGGAGAACGTGACAGCTAAAAATGGCACCAACGACAATAGCGTCGTATAGACCAGACTTGTCGCACGAATGCTGAGGACACTTTCCTTGAACTCCCACACGGCAACAAACACGAGACGTAGAAAACTAATAAAAAAACGTTTCCCTGTCTCTAAGGATTCAAGATCGGTCTCCCACAGGTCGTGCTGGCAATAATCTATCGCTCGTTGAAACATTATCCTCCATTCTCTTTCTTCAATGGCGTAGACTACATTGCCTTTAGCAAATTGTCTAGACAGGAAAACCTGAAGATCCGTTCATCTAAAGGAACAGTTTACACACAGGAGTGAAGGCATCATCGGTATATTACACAAACATTCATCCGGCCTTAGGTGAGATAATCCGGATTCGACTCGATTCTTATCACCTTGTAACGACCACCCTCTCTTGTTGATTTTCTTCTTCCCCATGCCGCAACATTTACTATCAGAAAAGATGACACAGAGCACTTTCAGTCTCATCATATAGCAGTTCAAGTCTCCCCAATGAGGAGTAACTTTCATAATTCTCCATCACCTGCTTGTCGTGGGAGGGTTCGTAGCAAGGCACCATCTTTCACAGATGATGCTCCCAACTACACTGAATCAATCATAACCCAAGTGAGGTCTACCGATTTCGCAGCAATCATCATTGGGAATTTCTCTGGCAAATTCCCAACATTCTCATTTCCTATTTTTTTGCACATTCGCTCTTTCGACTAATTGGCAAAAATAAACAGCCGCCTCATTCCAAAAGATTGAGACGGCTGGCAATAGGAGGGGGGGCTCCTACTGCTGGGAGTTCTCAAGAACCTAGAATTCGGTTCCCGGCTTCGACTATCAACACATCTATAAAAACGTACATACTCTCACTCGTGAATGTACGAAAAACGATCACCATTTCAACAATAACTGCCCGAACTTGGCCGATTAGCTCACGGCCGTCATATTTGTAGAGATGGTGTTAAAAGTCGTGATAATCGTAGTACCCATCGTTTGAACCGCACCCATGATCACCGCCGCAATGAGCGCAGCTAACAATCCGTATTCCAAAGCCGTCGCACCCGTTTCGTCATTGATGAATATCCTGAGCATGTTCATAGTCAATCCCGCATATTGAATATCAGGTATCCCAATCGTTTTCCGTTGAGCTCTATTCCTAACTAGCGGCAGTCATATTGCTCGAGATGGAGTTGAATGTTGTGCTGATCGTAGTACCCATCGTTTGAACCGCACCCATGATCACTGCCGCAATGAGAGCGGTAAATAATCCATATTCCATGGCTGTGGCCCCAGTTTCGTCATTGATGAATGTTGTTACCTTAGTCATGATACGTCCCCCCCTTTGATGTCTCAGTTGTCTAATCTTTGTCTCCTCATCCATGAACTAATAATAGAGCAAGGGAGGTGCCATATCGGCCTCAACCAGGTTCTCGAACTATTTCCCAACAGTTCTATGTAATTGTTTTTCGTCTAATTTCGTTTCTACATCTCACGTCACACCACGTATAAATAATAATCTGTTAAGGAAAGTGACAGGGCCACGCCACGTAAGTGTCGTTTCTCTAGGAAACTAAGGAGAGACTTTAATAACAGACATTATCCAAATCCAATGCTCAAACCGATCACTGATGGAGTCAAGCAACGGTATGCCGATCAGGCTCAGAACAATTGCTTTGAACTTCAAACAACCTTCACATGCACCGCAAATCTGACGGTGACCATCATTGATAACTTTACTGACAGGGGTAATAAGACATTTCTCAATATCGTCAATAAATCCCCAAAGATGTCAATTCAAATGAAATACGCACATTCAAGAGTACGGATTTACACCACAGCAAGGCGGACCTCCACAAAAGCAATCGCCGCCTCCATCACAAAGATAGAGACGGCGATTACAAAATATGGAAGCTTCTACCTAAGGGTTATACTCAGGTGGGATCTCGATAGATTCTACATTGTATGATTCAATTTCATATTATGAATTGAGGATTGAGGGAAATATCCCTAATATTCTAAACTTCATCACCATTTATAAATATTTCAGAATAATTCATTTCGATATGTGTCCTCAGCTTCCATTGCTACCCTTTGGTTAGGAGGAAATAATCCACCAATAAAATAAATATATAAACCATACCTATATTGAACATGAACTCTCATATAATCTGCAGGATTTCCCGCATTTTCTGCTGCCATTTGCCAATCACTTGGAGCACTATAGTTGTCTCTTACTTGAAAAACCCAAACCTTTTCAAACTCAATCTTCACCACCCATTCCTTGCTTCGAATGTATTACCCTTCACGGGTATTTCATCACTCTCCAGTTCACTCTTTTCGAGATCTATAATTCATCTCAGTAACACTTCATGCGCTGGAGATGAGTGAATCTCTCCGCCCAAAGAACGAGGCTTCTAAAAAGAATGTAAGAGAGTTTGGTGGAATCGGTCCCTCCCCCTAAATCAAATGCCAATCACCCCCGTTCAAAATACGGGGATTTCTGGCATGGGGAAGCAAGAGCAGACGCACGTTTAGTTCATGGTCAGGAAAATAGAATCCAACTGAGTATTCCACTTATTAATGGAGGGTAATATTGCAAAGGCTGGTAAAAATGACTTCTGGCCCAACACCGAATATCACAACTCAAAAGTAAACCTTGAGTAACTTCTTCCCCAGGAGTACGTAGTGCCGATGAATGAAAAAGGAAAAAGTAAGGTTAAATACAGGTACCCTGTCGTAGTTCTAAAGCCCTGCGTTGGAAACGGGGAAGTTTTAAAAGATCACGCTTGGCCAACTCAAGATTATTATTCGCTTTTTCATAATATGTCGGTTGGGCTTCGATCGCCTCTTCAAAACATTTTATTGCTCGAGCTGATTTCCCTTCCTCTAGAAAAACAATGCCCAAGTTGTTATACGCTCTTGCGGCATCCATCCCTCCTTGAAACGCATCAAACGCCTCATCATATTGCCCCAACTTTGTATGCGCCAAACCAAGATTATTCCAGACTTTTGGATTGCTTGCCCCTGCCATTGCGGCCTGCTGAAATACCTGTACAGCCTTTTTAAAATCTTTGTTTAATAAATAGGCCATCCCTAAATTATTAAGCATGTTCGGATTATCTGGTTGAAACTCTAAAGCTTTTTGATAATGAACCATCGCTGTGGTGTGGTGATACCGACGATCAGAGATGATTCCAAGGAAATTATGTGCACTCCAAAGATTCGGATCAAATGCTAAGGCTTGAGAAAACTCAAGCTCGGCCTCCTTATCTTTTCCCATACGCAACAAAGCTCGTCCCATTCCTTCATAGGCTGGGGCATATTCAAAATCATAATCCAAAATTTCGTGAAATCGCTCATAGGCCTTTTCAGATTTTCCATGTTCAAGATAGAGCCACGCAACTTTGTAACGAGCAGGAATTTTTTCAGGAACCATTTCCAAAGTCTTTTCATATTGCATGGCAGCCTGAACAATATGGCCCTGAGAAGCATGGGAGTCACCAAGTCGCTCATACTCTTCATCTGAAAATTCTGGAGTTTTTGTTGCAATCGGCATATTTTCAAGCAACATTCCAGCTTTTTGACGTTCGAGAATTTTCTGATAATGCTCATCTTCTGTCTGAAAGAGGGGTCCATCTGAGGCACAGCCTGCCAACAACCCAAGGCACACCATTATCATTAGAAAATAGTGGAAATCGTGAGAAAACTTGAATCGTAAGCTAATCGAATAGATTGCGCGTTGACTGCCCCTTGCCTGGACATTCCCTTTGGATGGCATCAACTCGCTACCCTTATATTCTTGTGCACGAATTGTGTCTATCATTGCCTTACCTCCCACCTTTCTCCCCCATGTATGCATTGGGATTCTGCCATCTCTTATTCAACTCAGCTTCCAGCCATAGCTGGAAAGACCTTACTCATCAGCAAAATGACTCCTGGCCCCATAATGACAATGAGGAGTGCAGGAAAAATACACAAGATAAGGGGGCCCATAAGTTTCACTGGAAGTTTTGCCGCCATTTCCTCAGCTTTCAATCGACGATTCATCCGCATCGAATCAGAATGGACTCGCAAAGCCTGTCCAATACTTGTTCCAAAACGATCAGTCTGAATCAGCAAGGCGACTAGACTTCGAATGTCATCCACATCAGTGCGTTCATTCAAGTTACGTAAGGCCTGTTCTCGCGTCAGTCCAGCCCGAAGCTCTAAACTCAGAATCTTGAATTCTTCTCCAAGATCTTTATGTCCAATGCTAATTTCATCTCCAACTCTCGCAATGGCCTGATCGAGCCCAAGACCAGCCTCCACACACACCACCATCAGATCAAGCGCGTCGGGGAATCCGTCAATGATTCGTTCCTTGCGACCACTCACTGCAGAACTGAGCCACAATTGAGGGGTATAGAAACCAATCATCGCACACAAGACCGTCCCACCAATAAAATACGAAACAGGCTTCCCTTTTGTGAGTTCGCCTCCAAACACAAAGAATACCCCGAGCAAAACTAATCCAAGAAAAATTTTAGTCCCCATAAATGTCACAGGTGCCCGCGAACTCCGATACCCGGCCGTGACCAACATTTTCCGCAATCGAGATGTTTCCTCTTGATCTTTTGGTTTGTTGGCCTGGCCTAATCGTTCTAAGACTTGGAGGAAATTCGTTTTTAAATATCCCACCCCTTTCGCTTTTTGAGCTTCTCCCAGTGCCCCCTCTTTCTTACCTTTAATCCGCGCTCCCCATTCTTTCGCTCGACTTTTCGACTGGAGTAAAGAAAAGATGCTGACCAAACCAACTAAGATCAGCACAAACACTAAACCACTAATCAATATGGGAGTAAATTCCATTGATAAAGCCATTAAATTTTGATGTTAATCATTTTCTTCACAACCACACCACCGATCGCCATCCATACCAAAGCCGTCCCTAACATGAGTTGCCCCGTTGGATCATTATAGAGGGGATCCATATATTCAGGATTAATCCACGACAAACCCACGAGTAGGAGTATCGGCATCGCCATAAGGACTATGGCTGACCATTTCCCTTCCGCGGATAATGCTTGAACCCGGCCTAACAGTTCGAAACGAAGACGAATAAGCCGACTAATGGCCTCGATGATCTCAGCTAAATTTCCCCCGGTTTCTCGTTGCACAATAAGGGCAGTCACAAAAAACTTTAAATCGACACATTCAATTCGCTTGGATAAACTTTTTAACGCCTCAGGAATATCAATTCCATAGGAAATTTCCTCAACTGCTCGTCCTATTTCCGGTCCAACCGGGTCTGGAAACTCATCACCCACCATCTTCATTCCAACAGAAAACGCATGTCCAGCCCGTAAGGCTCTGGCCATTAAATCCAAGGCATCAGGTAATTGCTTTTGAAATAACAAAAATCGTTTTTTTCGCTTCCACCGCATATACCCATATGGCAAAAAACTCCCAGCAACTGCGCCGCCCAACATCGCCAAAATACCAAGGTTGTACAAAGCGGCTGCGAGAGCCGCGAAACTCGCACAGACGACGGATATCAACACAAAAATGCTCATGGGCATTTGACTATTCGCCTGCACCAATGTGAGCTCAACCGAAGATAGTTTGGTGATTTTTGACAGCAGAACATTGAGCCACTCCATATCACCCGTCGCACGCTGACGGACGATATTCAGCTGTTGTTCTTGAGCCTTCGGAGTCAATGCTCCAGCTGCTTGCCCTCGAAGCCGCCGCTTCACTTGTTTGTTTTGAGGACTTAGATAGGTGTGATACCCATAAAATATTCCTTCAATCAACAGAATGATACTCACGAACACGCCAATGCTAATGAGAATTTCCATTATGCCGATCGTTGTTTAAAATAAATAATCTACCCACGTCGATTAAACATCATAGATTTTCGATGGGTCAAATACTTCTGGATCAATATCAATTCCCAACGCTTTAAATCGCTCAACAAATTTTGGGCGAACACCAGTCATACTAAATCTTCCCTTCACCATTCGATTTTCATCCAATGCTGTCTGGTGAAATGAAAAGATCTCCTGAAGAGTTACAATTTCCCCTTCCATCCCGGTGATTTCCTGTAGGCTCGTCATTTTCCTTGTTCCGTCTGACAAACGAGTCATTTGCACAACAACATCAAGCGCTGAACTGATGTAGTGACGCAAGGCTTTCGTGGCAAGATTCAACCCTGCCATTGCCACCAGTGTTTCGACGCGAGTTAACGCATCACGCGGCGTGTTGGCATGAATTGTTGTTAATGAACCATCATGACCTGTGTTCATGGCCTGAAGCATGTCTAAACATTCTCCTGACCGAACCTCTCCAAGCACGATACGATCTGGGCGCATTCGGAGTGTATTCTTGACCAACTCACGTTGACTCACTTCTCCACGGCCTTCAACATTCGGAGGACGAGTTTCCAGTCGAACAACATGGTCTTGCCGCAATTGAAGCTCAGCAGAATCCTCAATCGTAATGATGCGTTCATCTGATGGAATAAAGCTTGACAAAATGTTCAGAATAGTCGTTTTGCCACAACCCGTCCCTCCTGAAATCAAGATATTAAGTCTGGCTTCGACAATGCCTTTCAACAACGTGGCAATCTCTGGAGTGAGAGATCGTTTGGCCACTAAGTCTTCAATCTGTAACTTATCTTTGGAAAACTTCCGGATGGAAATTGAAGAACCATCTAAAGCAAGGGGAGGAATGATCGCATTGACCCGTGAGCCATCAGACAATCGCGCATCGACCATTGGTGACGACTCATCAACTCGTCGACCAATCGCAGAAACGATTTTTTCAATAATCTTTCGTAAATGCGTCTCGTCACGAAACTTAATATCTGTGGGCTGGAGCTTTCCTGCACGTTCAACGTAGATCCGGTCAGAGCGGTTGACGAGAATATCGTTCACCGTTGGATCTTGAAGTAATGGCTCCAACGGTCCAAGGCCCATCACTTCCCACTGTATTTCAGTGATCAGTTGTTCTCGTTCTTTGGCATTGAGGGGGACAGGTTCTTGCTCGAGAAATTTTTCAACCAGGTTGCTCAACTCGGTCTTTAAGAGCTCCTGGTCGAGCTTCGCAACGACCGACAGGTCAAGTGCTTCAATAACTTGACGATGCAGTCGTCCTTTCAGGTCTTCGAAGTTAGTCGCACCGGATCCGACTTGCTCCCAATCAGTTGCAATCATGGTTATCTTCGACTCTCCTTAAAGGGTAAATACCGTTAGGCTGGAGCCACACTTGGCTGACTCCGCTTACCTTTGACTGAATTCATCAAATTCCCCCAAAACGAACTTCCCTGAGAAATTGGTGAATCTTCGCGAAAGGATTGGGCCAACCGTTGATAGGTCTTCGTCAAAGGCGACCGAGGAGAAATCATCACAACTGGCTTGCCACTATTAATCGCATTACTCGAAGAAACATAATCATTCGGCAGAAGCCAATTGGCTTCTTGTTTTAATATTTCTTTGGTTTCGCTCAAGACATCTTTCTCATGTGGGAGATACCGGGTCACGACTAATTCAATTTTATCTTGAGGCACTCCAGAGCCTCGTAACAATTCAAGAATACGTTTAGTCCGATGCACCACAGGGACCATAAGACTCGAGACCACCATGATACTCGAAGATAGTTCCAAGGCTTTTTTCGTCGTTAAATCTAAGACATGTCCACAGTCAATTACGACAAACTGAAACATGGCTTGAAGAAGCTTAATCGTGGGTTCGATACACTCAGGATTGAGACGTCCCGCACTCAAATCATCATAACCTGACGGCAATACATACACCCCAGACTCATGCTTAGTGAGCACACTCGTGAGAAAAGCCAAATCCACTCTCGTGAGATCAGCAGCAATATCCCGAAAACTATGCGTGGTGGGTAAATCCAAGTAGAGTGGAATATCACCGCCATGTTGATTCACATCAACTAAAACGACTGACGGCTTACTTGTCCCCATATGAAGGCTCGCGGCCAAATTAACAGCAACACTAGTGGTCCCAGTCCCACCTTTACCTCCAAATAACGCTATCACCTTCCCGGAAGAGGCGTTCCCTTCTAGAGTGGTGGAACTATTTCGTGTCTGGAATCGTTCCAGTGATGCTTTCACCTCTTCAGGTTGAAGAGGCTGCGGAAGAAATTCCTTCATCCCTGAACGGAGCGCTTCTAATAAAATCGCCGAATCAGTTTTTGCTGAAGTCAAGAATACTTCAGTTCCTTTCGCAGAGCCTAAGACTGTTTTCACTAAAGAAAACGTTTTTTCAGGTTCTTCGTCTATCTCCAGTATCAACAGTTGAGGGATAACTGAATCTGCCGACTGTTTTAATGAGAACCCTCCATCTGCTCTTATAATCTCCTCTAATTTCTGTTTTACATCAGTAGAGGTAATCGCCAGTTCGACAATTGTGGATTGACTCGCCCCATCTGGTTTTCCTGCACCAAGACGAGATGGTCTCCAACTGGTGTCACTCATTTCTTACCTCCGGACTTCTCGGTTACTTTCACTTCATAAGGAGGTTTATCAAAATGTTTCCGATACCGTTCCATGGCTTTTCCGACAGCCGGTCCGTCCAGCGAAGGAACCGGATTCAGGTTCCTCGACGCCTCAGGATGCAAAATTTGATTATCTCGAGCTGTTCGAAACGCCTTTCCAAAATCTTCGCTCAAATATCGAGGAGCAGGCGCATAGGGATACCACACCTGATCACTCTTACCCATGGCAACAGGTCTTCGACCATCGGAATCAGTCATCACCGGCCAAACATGACACCCAGCTAGGACAAATGATAGGAATACACCTAGCCCGATTCGAAGACTCATGTTTAATGAATTCCTCATCATCATAGGCTCTCCTTTCAATCTATGGAGCCACATGCCCAAACGTTCCATCTAACCCTCGTTGCTCCCAAGCCAATGTGCCAGACCGCGTTCCTTGCTTCATACTCATCGATGATGGGACCCTTGATTGATGTGGAACACCTTCCACGTAACCGAGAAGCATTTGTTCAAAATCATTCGGTTCTAAATAAAAATCAGTCGGCAATGGTTGCTTCGCCAAATCAAGAGGTTTGACCAAGCGAGGCGTAACAATAATCACCAACTCTGTTTCATTCTTCTGAAATTGAGAACTCCTGAACAGGGCACCAAGAATAGGAATATCACCAAGAATAGGATACTTAGCGACGGTTTCTCTCACGTTTTCCTGTATTAGCCCTGCAATCGCAAAACTTTGCCCATCTCCCAATTCCAAGATAGTCGACGTCCTCCGTACAACTAAGGCAGGAATCGTAAACCCACCAAAATTCACTCCACTCGAAAAATCTAATTCTGAGACTTCAGGAGAAATTTTCAGCGAAATTTTGTCGTCACTTAACACAGTCGGATTGAATCCTAAGCGAACTCCATATTCTTTAAACTCAATCGTAGTCCGACCAAACGTCCCCGGCACCGGAATAGGAAACTCTCCACCAGCTAAGAAAGATGCTTCCTGCCCACTGATTGCAACAAGCGTTGGTTCAGCTAAGATTTTGGTAAGATTATTTTGCTTGAGAAAATCTAAAACAATATTCCAAAAAGTATCACCGATTGGGAAACCCAATAACGTTGAGGCTAGTGCTGATGGAAATAACGTCAAGTTGCCACTTTGATCTTCTGTAAACGTCAATGTGTCGTTAAGAAGGCCAAATGAAAAATGAGTACCATCCGTTTCATGCCAACCGACCCCTAAGTTTCGTGTCAAACCACGACTCATTTCAGCAATCTTGACCTCAAGCATCACTTGCTGCACGCCTCCGACATGAAGAAGATTCGAAACTTTTCCAGGGGCATAGGGTTCGGCCATCTCCATAATTCGAGTCATATTCTTGGCACTGCCTACCTGACCTGACACCGCGATACCATCATGTCCCCCAGTCACACGAATATTCTTCTCTTTGGGGAATAGTTGATGGAGTTGTGCTTTGAGTTTGGTCAAATCTGGAGACACCAATATATTAAACACATTCGATACTTGCTTATTTCTTCCCCATAAGGTCAATGTCGTTACTCCCAATTTCTTGCCAGTCAAGTAGACTTGTTTGGGAGAAAGAATTAACGGATCAGCTACTTCTGGATTGGCTATTGAAGCTCGTGCAAATGGATTGGGACTATCAATAATAATTGACGTCCCAACACCAATTTGAATGGTCTCAGGAACATTGGTTTTAACGGCTTGATGTGTCAACCCTTCTGCATGGACAAAAGATGTGCAGAGGAAGACCAGAACAGCGACCAACATCACCACCTGATTCCATGTGAATCGGTAAATAAGTGGACGCCTCATTCCGACTCCTCTCTCGACCATCTGATGCTGAGTACTTCGTGTATCAATCATGTTAGGAATCATACCTCGTGGAGCGATTTGCCATTAAAATTTCAAGACACTCGTGGCGCTGCCTTTAATCACTTCCACTCGTTCACGCAGTTTCTTCTTTGCCTTTTTGGGTGGTGCGGCCTGATAAGAAGCTTGAAGATCATTAAACGTCGCACCCCGTGTTTTCTTGACTGCAATATTTAGAGGGCTTCTAAGAGCCAAGCGAATTTGCCCACCATTTGAAGCCATCGCAAGTTTTTCAGCTTCAATGAGTGTGACTTCAAACGTAATAATTTTAACTGGGACCGGTTTTTCGCTTTCAACGACACGTTCCATCTGTGTACCGATAGCCAAGACCTTCATGTTTTCCAACGCCGTTTTCGTAATTTGTCCTTTTTTCCCATTGGCAAATGTCACCATAATATCGACTCGATCGCCAGGTTTTATAAAGCCCGGAAGTGCCACAACCTCATTAACCTTCACAGCCATGGCTCGTTTTGAAGGATCCAGAACTGCCGTAACTCCACCAGTTTTAATATCAATTGGTGCTAATTTCGATTCGAGGATCGGTTCGTTTCGTTTGACATGTGACAATAAGACCCGTCCCTTCAAATCCTCCAATTTTTTAAAGTAACCGACAGGAAGACTTTCTTCGGGAAAGGGAACTTCACGAATCATTTCCTTCGTGATCGGAGTGCCCCAGGCCATATCCGTGCTTGCCACAGCAATAGTCACACCCTCAAAGGTCATGACCTGCTGTTCAACAACTTGAGGGGCTTGTTGCCGTTGTTTTTGAAACCAATTATACGCAAGGATAGCCGTCACAAGGGCAATCCCCACGGCTAAGCCTAAAAATACACCTGGCCGATTTTGGAACATTCCTGCTACCTCTTCACAATCACAATATGGTGAACAATCTATATCTACATGGTTTCAGCTATCGCTATCGTTGCTTTCGTTATCGGAAAACCTAAGGATTTCTTTACCCTCAGCCCTCTAAACCTACGTTCCTCAATACCCCGACCAACCAGAAATTGATTATAGATTCGTCGCGTCTAACCACCGCCAAGCTTGGGAACCCAATGCCCCTAACCCAATCACGAGTCCATACCGCAACTTAGGTTGATTGCTTTCTGCACTGGATGGCGTCGCCACAACCCTCGTCACCAACCAAGTTGTCAAGATTACCTTCACTCGCTCAGCAGTACTAGGTAATCCCCAGGTCAACACCATGAGTCCAACGGCATAAAGACCTCCCAAACAGGACGTCATAAGAAAGGCGATAAAGACATCGTAGGGGCCAATGATGGCACCAACGGCACTCAATAATTTGACATCCCCCGCCCCCATACCGCCTAACATGTAAAAGATAAGGAGCAACCCGAACCCAAGCGCTAAACCTTCGAGACTAAAGAGCACTCCCTCAACACCGTCAGATATGCCGTGAATGATCAAACCGATACTGGCCAATGGAAACGTAATAATGTTTGGGATTTTACTTGAACGAACATCCGTAACGGCTGCTCCAATTAAGGCAAATGACAAAATGGAAATTAAAAAGATATACGTCATATATCAATCAGAAACACAATGGATAATGCGGCAATGTTCGCCAAAGATTTGAAATAAGCCCAAACCATTCAGGTTCTCATACATCCTGACCGAAAATCCATACAGACCCAGTAATCTAAGATCGCCTACCTCTGTCGACTTCATCGGAATGATACATAGGAATCTATAGTTTCCCTTTTCCAACGAAAAGGCCACGTGTGACGCTCACACGTGGCCTTACCCGGACCCAAAGGACCAGTCTGGAGACTAATCTTCAGGTTACACTTGAATTAATCGTAACTTAATATTTTTGGCGATTTTTTGAAACAACTCTTGTAGTTCGCCAGACGTCGGAGCAAGGTAGGTAAAAGCCTCGCCACTCGACATGTCGGCCAGAAGCTCTTCGTCCAAACTACTCCCTAACCCAATCGTGTAGACCTTTATTCCACTGCCCTTGAGCTCTTGAGCATGATCCAAAGCCATTTGCTTAGCCTGATCATTCACATATTTGACCATACTATTAATCGGAGTCGAACAATGCTCGTCCCCATACCCTGAAATCGGTGAACCAGAGTAATTCTTCCCATAATCTGGATCCTGAATAATCCACCATTTCATAGTATAGTACCCACATGCTGAAGAAGAATCGGGAAGTCCATCACCTGTTCCATATTGCTTCGCATAACTACCTGAAATATTCGGAAGCTGTGAGCCATCATAAGGGTCGTACAGGCGAGCATCCGAACTGGAACTCCCTGCAACAACAACATCCGGCTCGTGCGTCGTTTCGTTCACTTTATTGATTCCGCCCCGTGTAAAGAGACGATAAGGTGTAGAGTTTGGATCATAGGTGGCACGAAATGCGGTTGGCTTCCCATCAGTAAAAAATACCAGAAATTGTTGAACTCGTTGATCACCTGGAACATTAGATTGATCGGTGAACCCTGATGGACCGTCAGCTTGATCGATGGCATCTTCCATATTCGTCCACCCTGATGCCGACATTAAATTAATTTTTATTTTCATATCATCAACGAAATTATGCGCTAAAGGCTCATCAACTTTTACCGCAGTCGAATAACTAATTAACCCAAGCTTATCCTCACTTTGAGAATCCTCAAAATAATCCACAAAACTTTTGGCCGCCTCTCGAAGATCCCCTATTTCTTGGGACATGGATCCCGATCGATCTAACACAAGCATGATTTCTACATCCCGCTTTTGGGCTCCACCCAGAGAGCCCACATGGGTACTCGCATATTGTCCAGGGTTCGAGCTGGATTCAAGTGTTCTCGCGGCATAGTTCGCCACATCCGTATCGCCAGAGACAATAACTTTCCCATCAACGACTTGACCTGTCATGGCAATCACCGGAGCATCAGCGCCAAAGAACCCAGGGACAAAATTGGCTTCACCAACAGCCTTCACTAACTCATTTAACCCCTCACCAGCGCCAACCCCAAAAAAGTCATCAAGATAAGGGTTCGAAATATTTCGTGCCCCTAATAATGAAGCCGCATCAACCGCCTTAGAGAGTTCAGCACGTACGATATACCATCGCCCCGCTTCAACGCCCAAAGCAATAAACCCAAACAACGCCGCGAGGGAGAGTGCCGTTGTCACGGCAAACATCCCATGCTCATTGCGAACAGACTTTCCCGTCTTGCACCGGAACCATCGTGTTATTGTTGAAAAATCAAATTTCATAATGATCCTCTTGTTTCTATTCTCAGCCATTCAGGTTCTTGTCCCACGGATTCCATTGCCTCGACAACCCATCCGAGCCAGTACAATTAGCTACGTCGTTGCTTCTGACAATACACCTCTTAAAATATGGCCTTGCTACTAACTAAAAATGAATCATATGTAGGAAGTTCTGGAGGAATCGGGTTCAAACCAGAGCTATCAAAATTCAGAATCGTCACATCCCCATTCCCAAAATACGGAGCTGTTTTTAACAGACTAGACAATGGCGTTAGTGGGTCATGTCGATAGTAGATTTTGACAATTGTTAACTGCGTGAGGAGTGTAGTTTCAATGCTCGCATCATACTTCAACATATTCCATAACGTCTGAGTCAAACCACAATTGTCATCTTCAAGAGGCGTGGTGATGCCAATGCCACTCAAATTACCACTTTCCTGATACGAACAAGTCGGCTCTATATCTCCACTGTCTCCAGCATCAACTTTAGTGATATAAATTTTAAATCGTAAATCCTGCACCGATTGAATACAATTGGCATCATCACTCGGACAAGTAAAATTCAATGGCCAAGTTGAAGCCTCTAACAAATTTAACAAGTCACTGCCATTCTTAAGATCCCGAGATGCTAAACTCCCACCTTCTCGCGTCACATTCGAGACCACAGCCTGGGCCTGAATGATTGAACCAAATTCCACGATACCAAAGGCCAATACCATGATGACCCCTGCGATACTCATAAACTCCATACTTGCCATGCCGTGTTGTGATCGTATGGTTGTTGTTCTTATGTTCATCTAAGCCTCCGTCGATGTGTCAAAGAGTTCGTTGCGGTACGTACCCTGAGCCCGCATATTGATCGTCCCGCCATCCGAGAGAATTGGTCCAATCAAAGGGGTCAAAAATGTATGTTCGTACTCCACAACGACTCGCAGATAATCTGCAGGATTGCCTACATTTGGAGCAGCTGTTTCCCACCCCTCTGGGTTTTGGTAATTATCTCCTACAACAAAGATCGAAATATCATCGGTATCAATGTCCATCGCCCATGCAGCATTTTCTTGAATCGTTTTCACGATAGAGGCTTCCCGGCTCAGGGGGTCACCATTTTCATCATTCACAACACCACCGACTAAGGCCATCCTCATTCCCTCACGAGTGGCATATTGCAGAGTATGTTCATGAAAGAAGTACCAACCAAATTCAAACACTGAGAACAAGAGGAGTAAAAACGGGAGCAGTAACGCACCCATTTCGATCATGGTACTCCCTCGAGAATTCTTTAAATCTTTACCCCATGAGCTCGTCTTTGGATCTGTATTTTCCATATCTCTCCCCCCGGTAGTCTATGTTCGCCTACACCGAGCATCCTGGATTTACCAGTCATTCTAATCATTGAAATTCACATGTATATGTTGTGATAAAAAAGACGTGTCTGCCCATCCTCCGCCTTCCGCCAACAATTCACTGTTTGCGGATGAAGGGGAAGTTCCTTTTACAAGGTAACAGCCACTCTGTGAAGCGCAACGAAGAACTCTTTCAGTTCCTCACTCATCAATTACGTAGTTCACCACGATCCCAGTTCCACACACTGACCTAACTAGCTGCGCTCATATTTCCGGAAATGGTATTGAAGGTTGTCCCAATACTATTCCCCATTACTTGCACGGCACTGATAATCACGGCTGCAATAAGGGCGGTTAATAGTCCATACTCCAAGGCCGTAGCCCCATCTTCGTTTACCAGAAGTGTCAGGATCTGCACAGTCATGTTGTTGCTCACGAATGAACTACCTCCTCTATTAGGTGAAAACAAGATTGTTTTCACCTAAGGTTTCGATCATCAAAATACTACTATGACACTTCATCCAAATGAGTTGACTATCGGAGCAGCTCCATCGCCGCAGCCTCACCAATCATGTAAGAAATCAAACTGCATCATCGTTCAATACATTCGTATGCAAGTGCGTACGAAGACCTGCATTCAGCAACACATTACGTCGTTTCGTCAATACTGATGCTAACTCGCGGAGGTCATATTGGCTGCAATCGTATTGAAGGTTGTGCTGACGACATTTCCCAGAGCTTGTACTGCTCCAATAATGACAGCTGCAATAAGAGCGGCCAACAAACCATACTCCAAGGCCGTAGCCCCTTCTTCATCACAAAGAAATATTCGCATGTGATTACCCATCATGCCACTCCTGTTATGTATGATGAATCATCAAAGAGGATCGATGAACCACGCATCACCCCCTTCACTTCTTTTCATATTTATTCCGTTAACTCGCGGCCGTCATATTAGCGGCAATGGTATTAAAGGTCGTACTCACCACGGTTCCAAGCGTTTGCACCGCCCCAATGATCACCGCTGCGATAAGAGCGGCTAACAATCCATACTCCAACGCCGTAGCTCCATCTTCATTCGACATAAATGCTTGGATATTATTCATCATGTCACTCCTGTTCTCAGTTGGTAATTCCAATAAATTGACTGCCACACATTAATCCCCACGTACAATCTTGGGTCTTAGCTCGCGGCCGTCATATTGGCGGCAATGGTATTAAAGGTCGTACTCACCACGTTTCCAAGCGTTTGCACTGCCCCGATGATCACTGCTGCGATGAGAGCGGCCAACAGTCCATATTCCAAGGCCGTTGCACCGTCTTCTTCAGTGAGAAATGCTTGAATGTAGTTCATCATGTCACTCCTGTTATTTGATATAATTCAAAAAGGAAATCGAGGAAGCAAACTTCGATTTCCTCCCTTCTTATTTTTCTTTAGCTCGCGGCCGTCATATTGGCGGCAATGGTGTTAAAAGTTGTACTCACCACGTTTCCAAGCGTTTGCACTGCTCCGATGATCACCGCTGCGATGAGAGCGGCCAACAATCCATATTCCAAGGCCGTTGCGCCTTCCTCATCACGGACGAATGTAGAAATTTGTGTGATCATATGAACTCTCCAATCATTAATAATAAATAAAACTACACTTGGTGAGGGTAGGATTCACCTTCCAAGCCCCTGTCAACGTCTATGTGAACGTGTAGTACATACATCATCATGTCAAACTTAAATGTTCTTCTAAGCCTGGACTCTTTGATGAGCCCATTGACGTATCGTCACAGACTCACACTTTCGTTCAAGCTCAGGCATCTTCTCAGGCTGAGCTGACATACTCTCATCAGTCTTCTCTGCAAAACATTGAAAATCTCGCAAGAATTTTCTCGTCAGCCGCTCATGCTCCTCAGCCCAATGGAGACTTGCTCTTTGTTTATTTCCGGAAATACAGAAAGATGAGCACGTAAGAAGAACCGACTCGTCCCGGGTATAAGCCCTCTGCTGACAAGAAACGTGAGAATATTGAAGATGGCGCTTGCGGGACATACCGTTCCATCGGTATGCCTGAAGAGACGTGACGTGAAACCTCAACCAGAATCTTGTGGGCATGATTTGTTCCTCCAAATACTTATGGAACTCATCCCGGAAAGATTCTTCGCTAACTCCTTCGGTAACCCGGCTATCAGGTTGTATCCTGATCCGTGGTTTTGCGCCCCTGCTTCACAGCAGGTATGCCGTTTCGGGAGAGAGTTCTATTCAGTTGTGCTCTGGTTATCGGACGTCCGATTGAAAACTTGACCAATAATTAGATAAAAAAATTTCATATGTGAATATTGATTTCCATTACAAACCATTGGAGTTAACTAATACAGGTAAAAGAACTTCACAGCCACTCAATCCCACAACCTTCAGGTTGCTTCGCCCTCATGGCATCACTCAAGATGCATCAATTTCGACCGACCATGTAATCAAGAACTATTTTCAATCGACTCAAATCGATCACTTCACCTCACCCAAGTAATACCAGTTATGTTGCTCAAATCCATTGATACTCAATCTTCTGATCTTCCGATCACTCTTGTTCCTCCAAATGCCAGCCAACCTGAAGTTTCAATTATCTTGCCCTGCCTGAATGAGGCCAGAACCCTTGAATCATGCCTACGCAAAGCGAATCTAGCGCTCGCCACTGACCATCTACATGGAGAAATTATCGTAGCGGACAACGGGAGCCAAGATGGATCACAATCTATTGCTCTTAGATGCGGTGCCCGTGTGGTACCCGTGGAGGAGCGAGGGTATGGTGCCGCACTCATTGCAGGTATTGGTCAAGCCAATGGACAATTCATCATCATAGGTGATGCCGATGACAGTTATGATTTTTCAGTAATTTCCCCTTTTATTGTAAAACTTCGAGACGGCCATGATCTGGTCATGGGGTGTCGTTTGCCAAAAGCTGGAGGGACTATCGCCCCCGGTGCCATGCCGTGGCTTCACCGATGGCTCGGCAATCCAATGTTGAGTGGTATTGGAAGGGCCTTTTTTCACTGCCCTGTCACAGACTTCCATTGCGGCATGCGCGCCTTTCGTCGAGACACCTATCTCTCAATGAATCTTCGGTCGACAGGAATGGAATTCGCCTCGGAAATGGTCATTAAGGCCACTCTGATGAACGCTAGGATTACTGAAATCCCTATCACGCTTCATAAAGACGGACGTGATAGAGACCCTCATTTGAGAACATGGAGAGATGGGTGGCGTCACCTTCGCTTCATGCTCCTCTACTGTCCACGTTGGCTGTTTATTGTCCCAGGGCTCAGTCTCTTTTCAGTAGGAATGGTGATCGGCACATTCCTCCTACCTGGCCCAATCGCCATCAATGACGTCACCTTTGACACCAATACCCTACTACTCGCAAGTATGTCCGTTTTGATTGGATTTAATCTCATAACCTTTGGCGTTTTTTCGAAAGTCTTCGCCACATCCGTAGGACTTCTTCCAAGAGATCACTTGTTCGAAAAAACAATTGCAGGAAGTTCGCTTGAAATGGGAATCGTAATTGGAGCAGTCGTATCGCTTCTGGGAACTGGGCTTTTAGCCCTTGGGATGTGGCATTGGCATCTCCAGGAATATGGACCACTTTCTTACCCTAGTAGTCTTCGTCTCATTATTCCCGGCACCACTGCGTTAACGCTCGGCATTGAAATTATTTTTTCAAGTTTTTTAATGAGTTTATTGTTGATGTCTCGTAAATAGAGACACCAAACACTTGAAGATTACCTGAGATGCGGTCTGAGCAAGGGCATCTCATCTTAGCCTGGAAAGAAAGACAGTATCATGCCCATCGATAGCTTAGAACGTCTTGTCCCCGAACAGCTTGAAGCCAACGAAATGACAGGGGCACTCACACTTCAATTACATCTTGAGCGATACGAGTTTGCGGCAACCCAAGCCCGTCCCGGACGCCTCCTAGATATTGCCTGTGGGGTTGGGTATGGAACCGAAATACTCTACAATGGTAACGGCCAGAACACCGAAGCCATTGGAGTTGATTGCTCAGATGAAAGCGTGAGATATGCGAAGGAACGATATGCTCAACCAGGAGTACGCTTTCTTTGTACTGATGCGTTGAATTTTCATGATGATTTAGGATTTGACACGATCGTCTCCCTTGAAACCATTGAACATGTCCCTGACCCTCACGGACTCATCGCTCATCTCTTACAGTTCTTAAGACCCGGTGGGATCTTTATCGGATCTGTACCGACCACGCCCACGGTTGATGCCAACCCACATCATCTACATGACTTCACCCCTCGAAGTTATCGAAAAATGCTTAGTGAGCAACATTTGACTGAAATCACTCATCTCAAACAAATTCAGCCGTTCAATCCTCTGACGGTCTTGGCTCGAAAAGAAAAGCGTCTTTCAGATCTACGCTCCAATCTTGGGCACTATTACCTCACTCACCCGCAAGCCTTGCTCCAACGCTGTTGGGCAACGCTCCGTTATGGGTTTGTCAATCACTACCTTACCAGCGTCTGGCGTAAGCCTCGCGCCTAGCTCAACTTCATACCGATGCTTAAAAATTGTCAATTTTTTCTTGACGGAGCTGAACCTGAAATAGCTTAAAGTTATCTGCTAATAAAGCAGGAAGCGTCACTTCACGAATCCACTGAGGAATCTTTCCATGGTCAAGTTGCTTATAAAATGAGTCAGCCCCATTCAAGGCTTCAAAAAATGAAGGTTCAGTTGGAGAAGAAGGGCAAGTCACAATCAAATCAACGTTTCGGGCCTTCAGTAAATTTTTCGCTGTCTTGCCTGTTGGATCAGACAAAATCCTATGGGCATCAAGAATACCATCAGTATTTCGATGATACGGCGTCATGATAACACGATGCGATGTTCGGTAGAGTAACTCTGGACCAAAATCGACAAATGCCAGAATCGTCTGCTCTTGTTTACCCCAGCCATTGGGGTCATTCAAATACTTCGAAAGGGGAATGAGAGGACAATCTTTCGGTGTCGTTCCGGTAATTCCACTCTGCTCGGCCTCTAACACCTTCGCTCCAATAAGCAAAAACCACATGGCACAGACCAAAACAAGGCACATCTTCACAGCCCCGTTCCAGGGTGAAGGCAAAGGATCGGCAAACCGCTGAAATATTCTCCCCATTAAATGCGTATAAGGCACCAGGATTAACAACTCTGCGTAAGGAAGCCAACGAATTTCGTAGAATGCCAAAGGAAGAAATACCAGCACTCCAAGACCAATCATGATCCAAAAAAACTGATAATCGACATCGGCTTCTTTCCAGATTAACCACAACAAATAAGGAATCGTAGGTAAGGCTATGCCAAGGTTAAAAATGAATCGTCCAAACTGCCAGGGATTCGTCGAGACTAATGGTTGAGTCTCGGCAACGCGATTCCAGAGTAATGTCATTAATTGCGGATCAACATCCACAAGTGGGCCATGAAAAAATTTTGGAAAGAGAGCCCATTGCACGCAAATGACTAAAGCGATACCTCCGACTCCATAACCAAGACGTTGCCATGGAGACCAGCCCCCGTTTCTGGTTCTCTCATGTATCCCGATCACAATCCAAAAACAAGCAACGAGAGAGAGCACACTCCAATGAACAAAAGAAAATCTGTCATATTCCACTTGGAACACTTGCGCCACCCCATGTTCCAGGAATAGAGCAAGAAATGTCAGTCCACATAAGGCGCTCGTCACCACAAGATTACACCGACCCCAGGCTCTTCCATGCACGACCCATCCTAATGCCAATACAGATAAACACACTGAGATAACTATCAGCGATTCTACACTTGTCCATATGGCAATCGTGGCCAACGCACCTGCAGTCATACCCAATCGTAAATGAAGCGGGTTCATCATGATTCGAAATGTCAGTCCAAGAAGCAAGATACAGCACACCATAAGGAAACTGTGATGATCTGGACGACCAGCCAAAAAATTATGGGTTAAAGCCGGCTGAAGTAGAAACACTCCACCTGCGAGTAGCTGATGGTCACGATCGAAAATCGGTCTAACCATCCAAACCAAGGAAATTACAGCAATGACCTGCAACACAGGACTAAACAGAACACCCCACCAATGTAAGGCTATCTCAAACGGAACAAACACCGAAGCCAATCCAGCCCCACCGAGCAACAGGAGATCAATCAATCGCGTCCAGTGCTGAACATCCCCATAAGGAGCATTGCTTCGAGGATAGACAGAACTAAACCATTCCCCAGATTCAACAAGGTGTACCACCCGATTGAGATGCATATAGCCATCTGAATCAACAATACCACCTTCGGCTAAGGGGATCGGGCCTTTCATCACCCACAAGAGTTGAATAAGAAGGAGCAAGAATATGAGGAAATAGACAGCAGGCTGCTGTTCTGTCTCAAGGTCGTCAGAGATATTCTGAGGATTGAGGGAGGCCATTGAATTCTAAGGGTCCTTTTCGTGTCACAGGAGTGCAGAACGCACGAGGAGAAATATGAAATTGATCGGATAACCCGCGCAAGAACTTAAACAAAAGAGACATATCATGAGGGTTCCGCTTGCAGACACCGATAAAGTCCAATCGTCAAGAGAACGGATGATAAAACCGATAGAGCCAATAAATGGGTTAGCGCGTAACAGATAGCCAACCTTAACCATATCTGAAAGACCTCACTTCAAGAGAGGGAATCTCTCAAAGTAGATCTTGTCAAATGGGTCCACCCAAGATCCAGACCAAACTCAAAACTGCAACATTTCAGGATTCTTAATGAACAAATATTATTGGGACCCATACATCACACGGATTCTTGCGTTGAAGCTAGAAGATGGGGGCTTTGTAAATCACTGCATCAGAAAGTATCGACCAGATGTAACGGCATGGGCGATTCTGCTGCTCAACTCCCTTTCGTCCACATCCCACACTACGGTCATCCAACAAGCTCGCACCAGATTGGCGCAGGACCAACAACCTGACGGTTCCATATCCATATCCCCTGATCAACCTCAAGCCATCTGGCCTACCCCCTTAAGTATCTTCGCCTGGCATGGCTCTTCCTCGCATCGTCAATATGAAGAGCAGGCCATTCAATTTCTTCTTGAACATACGGGGCTCCATATGGAAAAGAAGGATGGAAATGCCGTTGTCGGACATGATACATCAATTCCAGGTTGGCCATGGATTATGCACACGCATTCCTGGGTGCAACCCACTGCAATGAGTATGATTGCACTTTCGATGAATGGCCACGATACACATGAGCGCGTCTTACAAGGTGAGCAGATGTTGTTGGATCGACAACTACCTCAAGGTGGATGGAATTATGGAAATACCACTATTTTGGGTCAAGAATTACAACCATTTCCTGAAAGTACCGGAATCGCCCTCAGTGCACTATCGGGACGAGTTCCCCAAACTACTGTGCAACAAAGCCTAAACTACCTGTTAGAGGAACTCCCTCGACTCCGTACTCCCATCTCATTGTGCTGGGGAGTGCTCGGACTTCAAGCCTGGAACATGGCTCCGCTATCAACAGAAAATTGGCTGCGGGATTGTCTAAAAAATGAATCCCGATATGGTGAGTATGATCCGGCTTCCCTCTGTCTCTTACTCGGAACCATGATGCCTCACGGAGGAATTAAAAGTCTTATGGTTTCCCCAGAAAGCATATACTCAATCGCATAGAGAGTTACTCACAACACAAATGTGTATTTATGGCTTCGCAACTACCACATTCTCGTGAATCAGAACTGACTCGTCGCCAATTACTGAAAATCACGTTGGCAGGCTCAGCCCTAGCCACATCAGGAATAGTCTTCGCCAATTGGGTCAAGCCCCCAGCCTTACAGGCACGCACATTTATTGGAAAAGCGAATTCTTACGAGAGCGACTTGGTCCCGACCCTGCTCGGCGGGTTTCAAGAACTTAGCGTGACACCTCAAGAAATCAAAGGCAAACGGATTCTCTTAAAGCCCAACCTTGTCGAAACCCGTCCTGACGCCCTCCACATCAACACCCACCCACGTGTCATCCAGGCAGCAGTTGAAGCCTTTCTTCACTTAGGAGCGAAATCCGTTGTGGTGGGTGAGGGCCCAGGGCATCGTCGGGATGCATTGCAGATTTTAGAAGAAGCAGGATTGGCCGATGTGCTCTATGAAGATCGTATTCAATTTGTGAGTCTCAATGATATGACAGGATATTCACAACCTAATATCGGCCGACAAACAGATCTTACATCCCTCATATTTCCAGACATTTTTCAAGAGATTGACTGGATAGTCTCAATGGCAAAACTAAAAACTCACCATTGGGCTGGGGTGACTCTTTCAATGAAAAATCTCTTCGGTACACTTCCAGGCCTCTACTATGGATGGCCTAAAAATGTCCTCCATCACGCTGGTATTCATGAATCAATTCTGGATATCACGGCCACACTCCGTCCTCAATTTTCAATTATTGATGGTATCATTGGCATGGAAGGCGATGGCCCAATCATGGGGACTCCCAAACCTACCGGCGTGATCGTGATGGGACGTGACCTCCCAGCTGTCGATGCCACAGGAGCTCGGCTTATGGGAATTAATCCTTACAAAATCCCCTATTTGAGCCGTGCCTCAAATTGGTTAGGAGCAGTCAATGAAACAACAATCAAACAGGTAGGAGAATCAATCATTTCTGTCCAACAAAACTTTGAATTATTAGACCATATTGAAGCTCACCAAGGCATTCGACTGTCCTAAGCCTATTCTTGAATCACATCCATTTCCTAGTCAAGGCTAGCAAGCCTCCTCTATTTGCTCCAGCACGCCCCTTACTGGTAAGTAAGGTTTTGAAAGAATTGTGCCTTTTCACCCCAATCCTCTTCCTCAATCATTTCCGTTACGCGAATAAAATCATAGGGCCGACTCATCGTCGAAAAATAGCTTTCATCCTCGAGCAACGGCAACGACATATCAAAATACCGATTCAGAATAAGTCGAAATGAATTCACAGGACTGATGTCTTCGTACAGTCCAATATTTTCCTCATTCGGGATATAATAAGCATTGAGAATGGACATCCGTTCTTTCATGACTGTTCGCTTAGGATCTTGCCAATCAAGATACGCTCCAGGGCCATGGTCGGATTGAACAATAATGACCGAAGGCCTTTCAGAGTCGGAGAGAATTCCATGAATCGCTTCTTCAATCATTCCGTTCAGTACATCCAATTGCTCACGATACCGGACAATATACTCATGACTGCTAATCTTATAATGATAGCGATAGCGACTCCCATCCCGAAATGCAAAGGCATGTCTTTTTTGCCAAAGACGATCTTGTTTCCCGAGCACAAATGGGGGATGGGGAGCCACAAAATGAGCAAACACAAACTGCGGCGATTCTGGAATCTCAAGCATGGGCAATTGATGCACAATTTGCGTTAAACGATTCTTGTGGACATCGTAGATAGAGTAGCCGAAGATCTCCTCAACCACAGTTGGAAAAGGCGTTCGCATCAGGAAAAAACTCTCCCACTCCGTTAATGTCCCATCCGGAACGATGTACCTATCCGCCCCACGCATCTCCGTAAATGATATACCCGAAGAAAATGCTAAGGTTTGATACCCTCGGCTTTTCAAAAAGGACATAAGCTCATTCTCATGAATGAGCGTTCTCAAGAGGCTTCTATTCCCTGAGTCTTTTCCAATCTTTTCAGTCAACTCATCTAGATATTGAAAATTCAGTGAAGAGGATAAGGACAACACTGTTTGTGCGTAATTAGATCGACTCTTTCTTGCAATATAAAATCCGTTCTTTTCTAAATTTTGTAGGAATGGAGCATTATCATAGTCATACATTTCTTTTAATACATCGTCCCGTCCATAACCATCAAGAAGGATGTAATAAATATTGGGATAAACTTCGTGCACATCAATGACGTTTGACTCATCAGAGGGGATGGTCTGAGTAAACGTAGGATCATGTGCCTCATGAACCGACGCATGACTCTCTGTAGTCGAGACCTGAAGGCCCATCATCTGAATACCCAGAAAACTTGCCAATTGAACGCCTAAGAGGCACCAACAAGCAATATTTAAAATTTTGGTTGTTTGTTCTAGGGAATTTTTAAAATAATAGGCCATCAGGCAAGCCCCTACCCACACAAATATTGGCAATAGTATGTTAAGAGGCAGCCCTCCAGAGGGAAGCATATTCCAGAGATGATCATTCTGTGCTTGATATGTAAAAAATAATCCAACCGTCACCCACCCTAATAATGCACCCAGCTTCCTATTCTTGAAAACCAAGCCAAACATGAACCACAGAACGATCGTCAGGAGTTGAGTAAGAAGAAGGGCTCGTAGAATATCACCAAATTCCACTTCACCCATTTTGATATGAGGCAGGTAAGAAGCAAGGACGATCCACAACGCAAAGGTTATGGGATAGAATATAAGTTGGTGTGTCACCGGCAGTTATTCACTATACATGATATATAGTATACGCTGAGAATCCCCAATGGCGATGGATTGATCGATACGAAAAAACGTCTCAAACGCGCGCTCAAATAAACTCTGCGTATAGTCATGAAAATTATCTTCACGACTAGAAAGTAATCGTTTCACTTGTGAATCATCTTTAGGAACAAATTCAATGATGAGCGTCTCACAGAGACTACTTAAAAATTCAGCAATTTTCTCAAACGGCACATTATTAGCTATCGCTAAATGATGAATGAGAGCCAAAGCTAAAACCACATCGACAGGGCCACGCGCAACCAAGGATTGTCTTTCTTGATGAGCCCACCCAATACCGGCACTAGGATTGGCTAAATCCATTATCAACGGTAGTACATTTTTTTCTTTACTCTCGTCACAGGTTAGATAATGCTTCTCTGAACTCACAGGGTCGCCCTCAAACGAAACCGTCTTAATTCCCCTTTCTGCTGCTAATTGACTAAAGCGTCCCGTATTAGCCCCTAAGTCCCACATAGTTTCAGGTTGAATTTCATCTAACACACGACCAACTAACACCACTTTTTCAGTCATGTCCTCATCTGAATAGGTATTATCAGTATAATAGGAAGACCAGAGAGACTCCCGATGTTTGTATTGCAATTGATCGATCGTCGTTTTCAAACTATCAATAAGACCAAGCATGGCATTGTTGTTGACTGACCCGGAAGTCGAAGAAATTGTTGCTGAAGAAAAACGTTTTTGGCATTTCCCATGAAGATAAATATGTGAGAGCACTCCAAACCGAAGGAATGAACTCCAAGGGAGCAACGAACTTGTTAAATCCAAGGGAATACCATCTAGATAGATTTCCATCAATTGGTTCAAACGAATATCGCAATAACTCATTAGGACAAGAGGGGCGAGAAAGTGTTGACAGAACTGTCGATAGGCAACCCAGGGATGCCCATTGCTATACCGCTCAAACGAAAGGCTATCAATGAAAATCGGTCTTCCCAGATGATACTGAACATTGAACGCACTGGCATCTTTCAGAATCATTCCATGAGCAAGTGCACGTCCTTGAATCTCGAGCGTCGTAAGAGCTGCCTGTTTCAGTTGGGAAAAACACCACTCGTACGGGTAGGAAATAAAGGGAATCGCTTCCGGTTTCAGGATTTTATACACATCTGCATTCGAAGGAAATTCATCGAGCACTTCCTGATGAGGAATGAGCAAGCGATCTTGGATGAGAGAATCATACAGGCCAGATTTGATCAGATGGCAATAGTGTTCTTGATAAACCTTGTTTACCTGACGATAGAGTATCTCCTCACTGACAAACAAGAATCCGCTTGGGTCTCGAAAGGAACTTGCAAGAACTTGGTCACTCGTTTTCATGGCCTTGAGAATCACTCTGAGAAAAAAATCGTGAGAAATACACTCGAATATTTCGCCAAAATATTTTCACAGCAAACATAGAGCTTAATAGACCAGCCATCAACATTTGAAAAAGATAACTCCCAGTACCCGGATCAATATATGCCAAGGCAGGGCCAGACATGATGAATTGCCATGACAGAATCAAGCTCAATAAGTTGAGGGATCGTTTACATTTCTTCTTCATCGCATTCGTCCCTTCTTCTTGATATAGGCAGTTCGCAATAACCATTCTTAACTTCTCACAAACTCCAATAACCAAGAGAACTCTCTTACCCGGAAATACATCGAACCATAACATGGTCCTGACTTCCCTTTAGGACCATTGACCTTTGTCTTCAATCTCCTTTCGGCAAATAATGTCGGTCCTTGAACTTACCAAAAAATTATTGAGTAAGGAGTACCAAAGGGTTAATTCCACGCAATCATAACCCATCAGGCTGCAAGAACAGCACCCTTAAATTCTTCTACATTATCGGATAATGAACTCGATTAGGTTTGCTTCACAGATCTTGATGATGCGGCACAACCGGAATACGTTCTCTGAAAAGATCTGATTGTTATCGTGAAGTCAGAAGGAAACACATGAGAGGCGAGAGCTACTGTTTATAACATTCCAATCAACAAAGGACATATCGATCTAGAAGAAGGAAAATATTTACTGAATATATATATATAAAGGAATGGCGGGGACACAGAAGGAAAAAGGCCTGAGGTCAGGAAGCCTCTTTTCTGGATTGATCGACTTCAGTCAATCGTGTATAGGCCTTTGCAGCCGCTCGACTTTTTGGGTAGGATCGGAGAAGTTGTCGAAACATCAATCGTGCAGCTTTCGGATCTTGTAAGCCTAAATGGGAATAGCCAATTTTCAGTAATGCTGCCGGAACCTTTCGACTATTTGGGTGATAGGTCAACACTTGCTCAAATTCTCGGATCGCCTGAGAATACTGGCGCTGCCCATAATAACATTCCCCTAACCAGTACTGCGCATTTGAGGCTAACGCTGACCGCGGATGCTGTTGAAGAAATTGGCGAAACCCTTGAAATGCACCACGGAAATCACCCGTTTGTAACATTTCATAATTTTGCCGATAAAAAGCCAACTCTTGATCGCTTGGCTTTGTTTGCGTAGGTGATCGCGGCTTCGATGGTGAGACATTCGTCTGTTCAATAATCTTCGAACGATCTAATTTTTCAAGAGAACCCCGAGCCATTTGATGCTTAAGTAATGCCCCCTGCCTTGGAATAGAAACAGAAGTGTTCGTCACAGGCACCGTGCCTTGCGATGGAGCAAGTTGTCTCATTGACTCTTGAAGTTCATGAAGCGGAGCCTTTTGTATGGTGGTCTGTCCGACAGAACGACTGATATCTGAAGCAGAACGAGAAACTCCTCCCTTCTGAACAACTTGCGATAATTGCCGCTCATGTTTGTCCAGTCGATCCGCCAGCGTTTGGCTCACCTGTTCAAAGGCGGACACAACACTGGCCACACTCCGCTTCATCTCTTCCCAATTCCCTTGAGCGACCTCATTGTTTCCTACCTGTACGTTTGACACATTCATCAGCTGGGTGTTCACAGCCACCCACTTGGCTTCTTGAGCACCGAGAGCATCACGAACAGTATCCAGCGCTTCTCGAAAACTTACAAAAGATGCTTGAAATTCAGAAAGTTTCTTGGCTTGGGAGGTAACCACTTCATTTTGCTGCATCAGCTGTTGCTGGACTTGTTCTATAACAGGCTGAATTTTCTTTTCACGTATCGCCGCTTCCTCCCTCGTTCGTTTCACCACTTCACCAAGTTGCGCCATTTGCTGAGTCACCGATAGTAAATGGTGCTCACTTTGGTCAATAGCTCCACGAACTTCAGAGAGATCTCCATCCTTGATTGTCGCAACCTGATCCATCACTTCTGCACGGGCCGAAAGCAGTTCGTGAATTTCTGCACGTTGAGTGG
The DNA here is from genome assembly GCA_029261355.1 of Nitrospirales bacterium. Classification (GTDB taxonomy): domain Bacteria; phylum Nitrospirota; class Nitrospiria; order Nitrospirales; family UBA8639; genus JAGQKC01. Next base: position 126,154 of record JAJDBM010000005.1, read on the forward strand.
CAATAATCGCCTTCGCCTCGCCAAGTGATTGATTGGCAGCAGCCACCGCTTGCTCTAATGCCACCTTACTCTCATCTAATTTGCTAATTCGGGCATCGAGTGCTTTCTTTATACGCACTACATCTGCTTGTTGTGCGACACAACTCGTCAGCAGCAGACTTATCGCAATCATCAGAGCAATTGCAGCAAGTTTTTTCATTTGGCCACCTTAATCAAATCGTCTGAATCTCGTGTACATCGTAAGGATGCCCGTGGAATATTCGCTACTCATGCTCATCTATCGTGGCCAAAGCCACCTTTTTAATTAAAGATCTCATCGTCGTCGCCCCACAATGTTGCATCGGCAACTTTGACTCCAAGCAGGAAATGAGCACGGCGGTTTTGTTGCGAACATGTGGAGGAGGCCCCTCGACAAACAGGGTTATCTTTTCCATAGGACATAATCGTAAGTTGAGTAGGCGAGACGCCTAGTCCAGATAAATAATTTCTGACGCGCAATGCCCGCTTTTCTCCCAATACATAGTTATATGCTCGTGTTCCTCGCTCATCACAATGGCCTTCAATCGTGACTGCATTGGAGGTATTGGCCCTCAAAAGTTCAGCATTGACGGCAAGCGCTTGCTTAGCCTGGTCAGTCAACTCCCAACTATCTAATTCAAAAAATACATCCTGAAGCCCAGATTGATTCGATAGGAACTCTGCCTGTTGCCGATCATTCCAATATTGCTGTGCGAGATCCGCAGGTGAGAGATCTTTAATGCCACCCTCATCATCTCCTAACGATTCCTGTAAGAGGAGACCATCATTGGGTGATCGATCCATGCCCTGTCTGGCTTGATCATCAGAAGCCCCAAATACTCGACCAACATGGTCTTCTGAAAGCTCATCAAGGGATGTTAATTGGCCTGTACTCCCGTTACTCACATTCAAATTTTTAGACTTCAGAGCCTGAGACTTGCCATGTACTCCCCGATGACTACAGCCACTCACAAGAAATAGAAGAACAAGAAGTATGAGAAAAGTTAAAAAGGTTCGATATCGAGTATTCATATTCCACATGTCTTTCATCCTCCATGTACTTTCTCAAACAAGCCAAGCCTATATAATGCCAAAAATATCCTACAAGTTCCGATGATGCAAAAATAAGGCCACACGAACCAAGCTAAGAGTCACCTTGCCAGTCATCAAGAATATGAGCCACAACCATGTCATGCAATTCCATCAAACTCCTCTTCGCATATCAACGTATCCAAGAAGAAATTCTTTAGAAAAAACAGGAGGGTTATTCAGAGAAAGCATGCCTGAGCGAATATCAAAAGGGAAAAACACACTACGCTTTGAAACTCAGAGTCGACTCATCCCCTGCTCATTCAAAGGCAGCACAATGGAGGGAGTCACCTACAGAACCAAACCCTCGTGCCTGCACCAATCCGAAGCATTTAATCAACATCCGTGGTATTTCCCCAACTCCATTGAGAATGACCGCATAGAGCCTCTATCCAATAGAAGAGGTGCAAGGAGAGCAACCACAAGGGATATCGAAAACTTATGAATGAGTAGGCAATTGATAACTTAGGAAGCTGCTAAAGGATCAGATGCACAGGAGCTCTGATAGTCAGAGGCAAACGTCCATCTCTGTCCACCATTCTCTTTCGCTTTATACATGGCTCGGTCAGCCAGACGAAGAAGCTCTTCCGGCTCAATCGCATCTCCAGGAAAGAGAGCAATTCCAATACTCGTCCGTACATGCAAGACTTGCCCATCAATTGGTATTGGCTCGATAATGCAATCTAAAATCTTCTGAGCTACATGCTGTGCATCAGTGATCTGCTCAAGATCTTGGAGAATCACCGTAAATTCATCTCCACTAAGGCGCGCCACCGTATCAGTCGCTCGCACACAACGAGAAAGGTGTGTGGCAACAGTTTTCAATAACTGATCACCGACTCGATGTCCAAATTCATCATTGATTTGTTTAAAACAATCGAGGTCAATAAACAACACAGCCAAAATACGTTGATGACGTCGAGCCTGAGCTAAAGCTTGTTCGAGTCGGTCTTGAAACATGACTCTGTTGGGAAGATCCGTAAGAGAATCATGAAACACTCGATGGATGATTTTTGCTTCAGCTTCTTTTCGACTAGTAATGTCTTGCAGAATGGCCACAATATTCGACACGTGACCATCTTCGCTCAACAACGGGGTCAAAACTTCTTCTACAGTATACGCACGGCCATCTTTACGCGTAGCAGTTGACTCGACTTTCCATGATTGCCCCTGGAAATCCTGCTGGGCAGCCTGTCCGAGTAACTGACGAAATTGCTTCGACTGGGAAGATGGAAGAACAGTCCCAACCACCTCACCAACCTCGAATCCACTCAGACGACAATAGGCATCGTTCACCCACTCAATCTTCCCCTCTGGATTGGTAATACAAACAGCATGCTCCGCATAGTTCAGCGCGATTCCCTGGAGACGTAAATGATCGTAATTTTGAGCCAAATATAATGCATTACTAATATGTGATCCGAGTTGCTCCAACCACTTGGCAATACTAGGATCAAAGGCATTCATTTGTCTGGATAAAATGATTAAAACCCCAAGAACGTCTTCATCTGTGCATAACGGTACAATAATTTTTGAATGTAGCCCTTCAGATCGAATCCATTGCATTTCGGAAGAATCATCATACTGATCATGATGAACAACTTGCGTTTTTCTCTCTTGAACCGCTCGACTGACAGCTCCCAGCTCTCTCTTCGAATAATCCCATTCCTCATCCGGTAACCCTGGAGGTACCGCATGATCGCCGGATTGCGCAAGAACCCTCATGGTTCCTCCAACTTGCTTTAATCCAACCCAGACCAATGGGTACCCAAATGTCTCAACCAATCGACGACACAGAATGGCCAGCGCTTGCTCCACATGTATCCCAGAAAGCACTAACTGACTCATTTCATGGCTAAACTCTTGAGCCATGATCCCTTGCCGATGTTTTGTCACATCCCAAAACAGCCAATGTGCCCCAACAAGTTGCCCGGCCGTATCACGAAGAGCCGAGAGGGTACAGAGGACTGAATGGTGAGCTTGAGAATTGGGAGTAATTTGAATCTCCCCTTGCCAACTCTCCTCATCTCCATTCAGCGTTTGGAGATGTTGCAGCAATTCAATGCCTTTACCTTCGGCAATCATACTCGAGAGAGGACATCCAATCAGATGCTGTTGGGACATTCGAAACAGTTGAGCCGCTTGTTGATTCACCATTTGAATCAGGCCATCCGACGAAGTCACGACATGGCTATCAGGAATACAATTTAAAATCTCCTGCACCGGCTGAGGAGTTGATGATGGGGAGGACTTGAGAACGGTTCGAGGCGCAACAGGAGAAGTCACATCTTGACTCATCTCAGGCCCTGGCAATTGGGCCAGAAGTGCTTCAAAATGATCAAGGGAAAGAGAAAGCTGCGCTTCAACTGTTGGAGGAAACGAAAAAGTCCGAGCTTCCAACTCCTGAAGAAGACGAGAAATCCTCTCTTTAGTCACTATTCCTGAAGATGGCTTCTGCATGTTCATTCTGAAACAGCATCAATTGACTACGACTCACCTACCACTATGGTTAAATAAATTCCCTCGCTGGGTCAAGGCCGGCATTCAACCAAATCATTCAGCCATCCGAGACTTCAACGTCAACCGACCATCCTCGAAGTCTTTTTGTGCTTGAGCATAACGCTCATGAGTCCCCACATCTGACCAATAACCAGAATCAAGATAACCGATCACTGTGGCTCCGCATTCTAACTCCCTCACATACGCATCAATGATGGATGAAGGCTGAGCTACCGGGCAATGAACAAGCACTCGAGGATTCAAGACGTGAACCCCCGCAAACATGCGTTTCTGCACGAATGCTGAATTGGATGCATGCTGCGCACCTCGCCCATTGATCGTCACGATTCGATTATCCTGAGTCGTCTCAATCACTCCCCATTGCTCAACATGCGGATCTTCTCTCAACACCATTGTAACCAAGGCATGACGAGTCACATGCAATTGAAGCACCTGACCGACATCTACCTCACTCAACGTATCGCTATTTAAAACAAGAAAATCCTCTCCCTCAAAAAAACCCTCTGCAGCCTTCAGGCCTCCTCCAGTCCCAAGAATGGCGGGCTCAAGCGAATAAGAGACATTCATTCCCCATCGTGCGCCATCCCCTATTTCCTGCTGAATCATAGACCCAAGATAATGAAGATTGATCATGACAGTGAAAATCCCATGCTGACGAAGCAAAAGAAGGTTCCACACAATAAGCGGTACCCCCCCAACGGGCAATAGGGGTTTAGGGATCGTATTCGTCAACGGCCGCAGACGTGTCCCTAATCCTGCAGCAAGAATCATCGCTTTCATACAATGCCTGTTATTGCCATTCGGGTACGTAAGGAGAGAGATGGGTGAACAGCGGCTTCAGTTCTGGATATGCCTCCAAATTTTTCCGGACGTATCCTAATGTTCGCGGAATATCAACGAGAAATTTGGGGTTCTGCTTAACACGATCAATATAGACAAATCGACCAGCAGCCTTGAGATTTCGCTGCATGCTCGTCAAGTCAAAGAGCCGGCGAAAAGCAACCGGGTCAGACAATAACATGGACTGTTGTCTCCTAGACTCTAATCCCTCAGACATCCCTCCAATATACCGGTCAATCATCTGATCAAGCACAGAGTCATCAAGGGCAATATAGGAGTCACGAAGTAGAGACGCCAAATCATACGTAACTGGACCAAGTAACGCATCCTGAAAATCAATCACGCCCAATCTCTCACCATCAACCATCAAATTTCTAGAATGGTAATCACGATGAGTAAACACCTGAGGTTGCGCCACCATGAATTCCGCAATGGAATGAAACGCACCACGAACGGCGACGTAATCCTCAGCATTAATAGTCCGACCTTGCCGAGCAACCACACCATATTCGAGAAAATGTTCGAACTCCCACATCAGCAACGGCACATCAAAGCTACGGCCATGTGCGATACAGGATGGAGTCGAAGGTGAAGTCGCATGCAGATGAATCTGCACTAATGTATCAACAGCCTGAGCATAGAGCCGTTCAATCGTCTTCTGATCTGTACAAGCACAAGCTTCGGCTAAGGTCAGATCGCCAAAGTCTTCTAAATATAAGAGACCTGCCTGTTTATCATGATAATGTAACGTTGGGACTGCAAGGTCTAACGGCTGAAGATGCCTCAGCACATTCAGAAACGGAAGCTCAGTGAGATCCCCATCTCCTCCACTCACGGCTTCTTCTGATGCTTTAAAACCCTCTACGTCGGCAAGTTGCATCACAATGAGCGACTCAACCTCAGAGTCCTCAAGGGACAACCGGAAATACCGCCGATTGGAGGCATCCCCAGCCAGAGCATGACAACTCACGAGTTTGGCCGAAAAAGAAAGCCGGGTGTGAACGGTGTCTGCAAGATGAGGGAAATCTGGTGGAGACAACACGGGGGCTACATCCCTATTCATACAAATGGATTATACGGCGACTAAAGGGTTCTGTCACGGCATTGAGGAGCCCATGGCTAGAAAACCTGACACATTCCAATAAGACTGTACGCGACGGCATCACAATCATATTCTCTGTCATGTAGGTGATTAGACAATATTAATGAGCCTCCCTGAATATTTCCCCCAACTAATTGTCGTCTTGTCCCGTCTTCGACTCTTCCCTAAGGTTTCTACTCGTTTCTGCCGATAAGACATATGGAAAACAACATGTCACACGTTTCAACCTTTCACTACTTCACGGAGGAGGTGGTTATGGATATTGGAACCACAACACAAGTTAGTGCCCCTCAGCATCGAACAACCACGGCAGTTGGAGATCGAGATGTCGGACAAAAAGGAAGCTTTTATCGTCGCCAACGACAAAATAAAAAGCACCCCATGGAAGAAAATGAGTCATCAAAACGCTCGACTGATGAACGATCACAGCATACCATCGACATCCGAGTCTAGGCCGAATATCAAGAGGTTTATTTGGTAGAGTGATATCTCCAAGAACGGGCATGGTGCCCTGAAAATATGAGAAGAGATTTCTTAGCTCCGCTGGGAACACCCCTCTCACTCTAATGTCTATAACTGAATATTGTGGGGCATATTACTTGCTTCACAATATATAGTATTTCAAAACACTCACTGGTATAGTAGCCAATAACCTATCATGTCTTATAAAAGCATTGGCGACTACGGCATAATTGGTGACTTGCATACGATCGCACTCGTCGGTCTCGATGGGTCCATTGATTGGTGCTGCCTCCCACGATTTGACTCCCCTAGCCTCTTTGGTTCCATTTTAGATCATAAGGCCGGTGGGCACTTTAAGATTGCCCCAGTTCAAGAGGGCAACACCCGCCAGATGTACCTCCCTGAAACCAACGTGCTCCTCACGCGCTTTCTTCAGAACGATGGGGTTGGGGAACTCACCGACTTTATGCCGATCGAGTCCGATGAACCAGGATACCGGCCAAGACAACACCAAATCATACGTATGGTCTCAGTTGTTCGAGGGCAAGTACGATTTCGCCTAGAATGTGCACCAGCCTTTAATTATGGACGTGATACCCATACTGCAGAAAAGGTGGACAAAGGCGTCATATTTCGGACCGAAGCTGGGACAGCAGCACTAGTCAGTCCCATTCCCCTCAACGTACGTGAAGGGACGGCCTACGTGGAATTTGTGGTCAACCAAGGTGAAACTCTGACCTTCTTCCTAGAATATGCAAGCACGACCGACAATATTGATTTTCGTGTAACTCCAGAATCTGGAGAGCTCGCATTACAAAATACGTCTGCATTTTGGCAACGATGGCTTGGACAATGCCAATACGATGGTCGTTGGAGAGAAATGGTCCATCGCTCAGCGCTCACACTCAAGTTGCTCACCTACGCTCCAACGGGAGCCATCGTAGCTGCCCCGACGACTAGTCTGCCTGAACATATTGGCGGGCCGCGCAATTGGGATTATCGATACACATGGATTCGTGATGCAGCCTTTTCAATCTATGGGTTGCTCCGTCTTGGATTTACCGTTGAGGCCGCCCGTTTCATGGATTGGCTGAATGCTCGCTGCCATGAACTCAACCCAGATGGCTCACTCCAACTCATGTATGGCATTGACGGTAAAAGAGACTTAGAAGAACAAGAACTCCCGCATTTAGACGGTCATCGCGGTTCACGTCCTGTCCGCATTGGCAATGGGGCGGCGAACCAACTCCAGCTAGACATCTACGGCGCGATCATGGACGCCGTCTATCTCTACAATAAACATGGATCGCCAATCTCATATGACTTATGGGTGAATCTCTGTCGTCTCTTAGATTACGTCTGTGCAAACTGGGAGCAGCCAGATGAAGGCATCTGGGAGGTTCGGGGCGGTCGTCGCCATTTCGTCTACTCGAAGGTGATGTGTTGGGTAGCCCTTGATCGGGGAATTCGTCTAGCGGATAGTCGGGGGTACCCTGGTAATCGTGCGAGGTGGATGGCTGAACGTGACCGTATCTACACCGATGTTATGGAGAAAGGGTGGAATCCTAAGGTTGGGGCATTTGTTCAATCCTATGGGAGTGAAGCCCTAGATGCATCGAACCTTATCATGCCCATGGTCTTTTTTGTCTCCCCAACAGATCCTCGCATGCTGTCAACCATTGACCGAACCTTAGAACAACTTGCGCTGGGAAGCCTCGTGTATCGATATGAAATTGGCAAAGCGGCATCCGATGGACTCGAGGGCGAGGAAGGCACCTTTAGTTTATGTACATTTTGGCTGGTTGAAGCCCTGACCAAAGCTGGCAGGTTAACGGAAGCCCGACTTATCTTCGAAAAGATGCTAAGCTATACCAATCATCTCCGTCTATATGCCGAAGAAGTCTCTCATACTGGAGAACAACTTGGGAACTTTCCTCAAGCGTTCACTCATTTTGGCCTTATCACTGCCGCATCTAATCTTGATCTGGCATTAAATTCTCGCAAAGGCACACATACCCTTGCTCGAAGAAGCCAATCGGCTTCTCAAGCAAATGGTAAACGATAGCATGCTCATGAGATGGACCAAAACTGAGCCAAGGTTGGCTATTACTCCAAGGAGGGGACATTATGGAAATCGGATTTATCGGCTTAGGCAAAATGGGAATGAACATGGTGACGCGGCTTCGTCAACAGGACCACCGCGTTGTTGTCTACGACCGAAGCAACGAACTCGTCAAAGAAGCAGAATCTAAAGGCTGCGTTGGAGCCTCTTCCCTAGAAGATCTCGTCTCGAAACTATCCGCCCCTCGTGCAGTGTGGGTCATGGTGCCGTCCGGAGCGCCAACCGAAGAAACCATAGCAAAAATTGCAGGGCTGGTCGATCGTGACGATACGGTGATCGATGGAGGGAACACCAAGTTCCATGATGATCTTCGTCGAGCCGCCGACCTCAAATCCTTAGGAGTCCACTATGTCGATGCTGGAACAAGCGGTGGTATCTGGGGATTACAAATCGGATATTGTCTGATGGTCGGAGGTGAAGAGGCGGCAGTCAAACGACTCGACCCCATTTTCACCACATTGGCTCCACCTCAGGGTTGGGCACATGTGGGAGGTCACGGTGCTGGCCATTACGTCAAAATGGTACATAACGGCATTGAATACAGCATGATGCAAGGCTATGCCGAAGGGTTTGAACTCATGTCAAAGAGTTCCTACAACCTCAATCTTCCGAAAATTGCAGACCTATGGATGCAAGGCAGCGTTATTCGATCGTGGCTCTTAGAGTTAGGAGCAAGTGCTCTGAAAGAAGACCCCAAACTCGAAAAACTCAAAGGCTATGTTGAAGACTCTGGTGAAGGACGATGGATGCTCATGGATGCCCTCGACAAAGACGTCCCCGTCCCAACGCTCACGACGGCGCTCTTCACACGCTTCCGATCACGTCAAAAAGAATCATTTGCTGAAAAAATGCTCGCAGCTCTGCGAAATGCGTTTGGTGGACATAGCGTCAAACGATAGACCTTTAACCCAATAGGTGCATCATGCCATCCACAAAACCGACAGAGACACCCGAGATTCTTTCTGAAGCAACCAAATCAGCGCTTGCGCAACCTTGTACCTTAGTCATCTTTGGTGCATCAGGAGACCTGACGCGCCGCAAACTCTTACCGGCCGTTTACAATCTCTTGCTCGATGGACTCCTCCCACCAAACTATGCCGTCCTCGGACTTGGACGAAAGAGTCTGAGCGATGATGAGTTTCGACAGATCGCCAAAAAGGGGATTGAGCAGTTTTCACGACAAACGATCAACGACGAAAAATGGAATGAATTTCACGATCGGCTGTTCTATATGAACGGACCGGTCGACGACCTTGCCACCTTCACCAACATGAAGTCACGGATTGAGGGGATTGAAAACCAGCTCAAACTTCCTGGTCACCGCATCTTTTATTTAGCAATCCCACCAACGACATTCAGTCCGACCTGTGAAGGTCTCCACAAAGCAGGATTGATTTATCCAGTTGATGACCAGTCACCATTTTCTCGCGTTATTGTGGAGAAACCTATTGGACGAGACCTTGAGTCAGCAAAAGTCATCAATGAAATCACTGGCCGCGTCTTCGACGAATCGCAGATTTACCGAATCGACCATTACTTAGGCAAAGAAACCGTACAAAATATCATGGTGATGCGCTTTGCCAACTCTATTTTTGAACCCATTTGGAATCACCGCTACATTGACCATGTACAACTCACCGTCAGCGAAGCTGAAACCTTAGGCACTCGCGCCTCATATTACGAAGAAGCTGGAGCCTTGCGGGATATGATTCAAAATCACATCTTACAGCTCCTCTGTCTCATCGCGATGGAACCACCCTACTCGCTTGACCCTGATGTCGTTCGAAATACCAGAATGGATGTCATGCGTGGCCTTCGTCCCATTCGCGGCAAAGACGTTGAAACGATGACAGTCCGCGCACAATATGCCCATGGCGCAATCAATGGGAAAGAATTCCCAGGTTATCGTCGAGAAGAAGGAGTCCGCCCCGACTCCACAACCGAAACCTACGTCGCATTAAAAGTCTTTGTGGAGAATTGGCGATGGGCTGGCGTGCCCTTTTACATCCGTACGGGAAAAGCCATGCCGAAACGATCCTCAGAAATTGCCGTGCAATTCAAAGATATTCCTCAAATTCTATTCAATGCTGACCCCAATGTGAGTCAAGCCCCAAATCTACTCACTCTTCGCATTCAGCCAGAAGAAGGCATGGCATTACGGATCATTTCAAAAAAACCAGGAAGTAAAGCTCAAACGCGTCCGGTGGAGATGGACTTCAAATATGGTGACACCTTCGATGCCCCATCACCTGAAGCCTACGAACGACTCTTATTAGACGTCATGACAGGAGATGCCTCATTATTCATGCGCCGTGATGCAGTTGAAGCATCCTGGACCTGGGTCACCGATATTCTTCAAGGGTGGGAAACACATGGGACCAAGTGGCTCCCTGAATACCCGGCCGGCAGCTGGGGGCCCATTGAAGCCGATCGCCTCATCGAAACTGATGGTCGAAAGTGGCGAGAAGTCTAAAGTACTTGATCAAAATCCCATTTCCTGTGTGAATGCATGTAGCATTCCACAGGAAACAGACCTCAAAACACCCACTTGCATTTTCAGATTCATTCTCGTATTTCTCGATCTTAAGCGAACGAAGCTCTCCACGCAAAGGAGATGATGTAAAATGAACCTCATCTTCCCCCCGCGCGAGTAAAATCCTTAATCAGAAATACATGATGGAGCAGAGGGCTTCTATTATGATCTTCCCCGGGTTTTGTGGCCACCAAGTTAAGCGGCGATCGTCCTTGCCTCAAACTCAGCTGGACTCAAATAGCCGAGCACCGAATGACGGCGCTGCCGATTATAAAAGACTTCGATATATTCAAAAATGTCGGCTCGGGCTTCCTGCCGTGTGCGATACTGCCGAG
>JAJDBM010000006.1 GCA_029261355.1 Nitrospirales bacterium
GGGACTTACAGCAGAGTGGATCACCATCTACAATGAACACCGTCCTCATGACGCACTACAGGGAGCGGCGCCATGCACATATCATAACCCAACACAGGAAAGCTCTAGTTATGACCTGTCCGCTTGACGGGGAAGCTTACAGTGGGGCAGCCAGTGGGGCGATTTCCTCGACTCTTAGCGGAGGCGATCCTGGCCAAGGGGCACTCTATGGGGCTGCCTCTGCGGCAGCTTTTTACACGGCAGTATCCATTGGCCAAGCCACCTATGAGTATTATGCCAGTAAAGATGTTCTTGGGACATCACAAGTGACCATGGATCATAGTGGGAATGTGACACCTGATAATAGTGGTTATGTGCGTTTTGTCTCCAGGCTTGACACAAGGATTGCTCCTGCGCCTGGCAATCCCGGTTCAGCTGCTCAGGGCATTCCAAATGTATTAAATAACAATTTAAGAACGCTTGGAACGTTTCTCCTAGATGCAAGGGTGGATGCTGCTTTTGCTGAGTTATCAGCACGAGTGCAATATGGGCAATCAGCGACTGGATCAATATTTTTCAACAAGGGCGAATTCTATGTCCGAGGTTCAGCTTTAGGAAGGGTTAGTATTCTCAGGGAACCAGGTGGTCCAGGTCGAGTTATTCATCGCCCAATCACAGGAACAAAAAGTAGGTAGTGACTAAGATAGAGTCAGGAAAAAATACTATTATGAAAACCTATCATTACTTGAGTGTCTTGTTTATCTTAATATTTTGTGGAAATATTGCTTCCGTTCAAGCCAGTAGTTCAAAACAAAAGGACGACCCAGCATTAATTTTGCAAATTGCTACTCACATGAAAGCTGGCTTAGACTTTTCGGAAAAAAAAGAATTTAAGAAAGCAGTTCGAGCATTTACCAAAGCCCTTGATTTTCAAGAAACTTCTTTGACTTATATGTTGTTACTCAATCGCGGGGCATCTTATTTACAATTAAAACAATATGATGAAGCATTACACGATATGGAGCAGGCGATATGGCTTGACTCTAGTAATCCATTAGCTCATGAATCGCAAGGCTATATACACTGGGAAGCCAAGCAAATGAAACGTGTTATTACTAGTCTTACAAAATCAATTAGCCTTGGTCTTCGTAAGGGGATTGATTTTTATATTCGAGGAAACGCTTATGGAGAACTTGGAGAATTCAAAAATGGGATTGAAGACCTAACGACAGCTCTCAAGTTAGGTTTTGGTGGCACAGAGGTATATTACGATCGTGGCTATCTGTATGAGAAGTTGGAACTATATACAAAAGCAGTACAGGATTATTCAATGTCATTGGAGATAAATCCTGGTAATCAGAAAGGGCTGATTAGGCGAGGAGGAGTTTTGCGGTGTTTAGGGAAACCTCAAGACGCTATCATTGATTATAGTTCCATCTTGGAAGGAGACCCGTTGAATGTCGAAGCACGCGTACAACGCGCTGCAACTTTTGTTGAAATTGACGATTACCAAGCAGCATTGAAGGATGTTGAGTATGTAAGTAGAGAAAAATTGGATCATCCATATAAAGATATCGTTCTAGCGAACGTGTATCATCATCTTGGGTATTTAAATCGTGCCTTGGATGCAACGAAAACGAGTATGGACCGTGATGTTCAAGATGTAAAAATTGCGAGTTTGTTTCAGCGAGGATTATTCTTCCTTAAGCAAGGAAGGATTACCGAATCGAAACAGGCATATATAGAAGGTATATCACATGCTCGGGGAGAAAGAGCATTTGGTCGTTTAAATGAAGCGATTAAACTCCTCCGAAAAACAGACATTCAGCAAGATCGATTAAGAAAAGTTAAAGTGGATATGTTAGAAATCCTTACTGAGGTTCAGTTGTTAAATGGCGGAGGAGGTTTCCAGGAGAGTGGGAAGTGTGGGTAATCCCGCTTTCAAGGCTGAAGTGCACTACGGGCTAAAGAGGAGTCAAATTGCTTGTTTTATAAGAGAGCGCTCTATGTCATGCCTCGCGACTGTCGCGAAGCAAAATATGTAAAAGGGGTCATTCTACTTTATCTGGGCTATTCCTTCGCATTCTGGTGCATAGAATACGTGGCAAGTCGCTTGCTTCATGATACTTTTTCTGATTGAGAGAAATTCTCGCAGCGGGTACCTGTCTGCACTCGCGCGAAAAGGGGGAGCGCCTCCTTGTTTAAGCCGTGGCCCCTTTCTTCCTTGCTGACGTTCGATCCCAACGTCAGAATGTTTTGATTCCTTTGTCATAGACTAGAAGGTATTCTGAGTTGGTTGGTTTTATGTATTTGCCTGTCTGCTCATATCTTTGTGGCCTAAGAGTAACCCCTGCACACTAATATCTTCATCAATTTCTTCCCAATGAATTCCTGTCCCACCACCACTTAACTCTAGTTGTTCTCGTTGAGCCGGAGTGGCTCGCAATAGCCGTGGGAAGTAAGCTAATGGAACGGAGAGTTGTCGTCCATCGGTGAGAGCGATCCACATATTTGCTTCATCAAACCAAATGGTGGAGGCTTGAGCTTCAAATGTTAAAGTATTCATGCCATTTCTCCTGGATAAGTTGTTCGTGTTCTTCGATGACTGTTCTGAAGAGAGATAACTCATGGCTTGAAAAGCCGTAGTTGTGAGCAAGGCTGATGCTTGGGAGAATCCAAAACTTCGCCCTATTGTGATCTTTTCTCACATGAATATGAATGGGTTCCAAGGGATGTCCTTCATTCGAAAAAAAGTGAAAACGATGGCCATTCCAACTAAACACCTTAGGCATTCATGTATTATAGGCTTTTAAAGGAGAAGAGTGAATCCCCCAATGAACCTGGGAGTTTATGGCTCTTTTGACTGAATAGATAATCTATTGAACGAAGGCGTTCTGCTTCATCCTGTGCGGGAGCGGCCAGTAGCGGTGGCAGTGGCGTACTCAATAGTCCCACCCCGAGTAGCGTGTTCTCCGGGTCGACCGTGACCTTTGCCTGGTCAGATCCGAATGCCGGCGGATCAGGCGGTGGTGGTGGCGGGACCACCACGATGAAGACCACCACCCTCCACTACGATGGTGATGGAGGACGGGTCAAAAAGACAGTGGATGATGGGAGTCTCATCACTTGGACGACCTATATCGGCAAGCTGTATGTCTGCGAGGGGACAGCACCACCGCTCTCCTGTGCCAAGATGATCTTCTCTGGCAGTCAACGAATTGCCATCAAACAAGTCGGCAGTGGCTCGACCAGCTACTTCCATTCCGATCACTTAGGCTCGACGAGTGTGCTGACCGACAGCAATGGCGTGAGTGAACAGGATGTGGCCTACTATCCCTATGGCGACACCCGCAGTAATACCGGCACCGCCGATGTCCCGTACAAGTACACCGGAAAAGAGCAAGACGACAGCACAGGCCTCTATTTCTACGAAGGTCGTTACTACGATCCCGTGCTGGGTCGGTTTATTTCCCCTGATACGATTGTGCCGGATCCGTTGGATCCACAGGCATTGAATCGGTATAGCTATGTGTTGAATAATCCTTTGCGGTACATCGATCCGAGTGGACAAATGGCCATTGGGGCGGGCGGGTCGTTTGGTGGCTTCACTGGCTACTCGACCCCTAGTTTTCGTGGAATTGGTGCAAACTCGATTCCCCTGCCATACTGAAGAGTATGGATACTCTACAAAAAACACCCAACAACTTCAAAGGCCGACATTTCGACCACGACATCATCTTGTTATGCGTTCGGTGGTACGTCACCTACAAACTCAGCTATCGGGATCTGGTGGAAATGATGGATGAACGTGGGATCTCACTTGCTCACACTGTAAGCTTCCCCGTCAAGCGGACAAGTCAAAAGTAGAGTTTTCGGGTGCCTCGCGAATGAAAAGTGGGGAGGGGAGACCACGTGGGGATGGAAAGCGGAGAGAATCGGTGCCGTGGACTTGAGAGGATCGACAACCAGCCTGTAAGACAGAGCTGGCTTACGAAGGACTGCCAACAGGCAGGGCGTTTTTAATCAGGACCGTCGGCTCTGGATTCGAGGGAGGAATGGGAAGATCGGCTGTGTGCATCAGGGTGAGATGCTCATCCATGCCCCACTTCGCATGATACAGGCAATCTTCGATGGAGTGCCCCGTCCCTGTGAACCCCTCGAGATCGGGTGAATAAAACCCAAAAAACGTGGGGTCCTCCGTGGCCTCAATGATGAGTGAATATGGTAAATCGAGCATAGGGGTTCTCCTTATCGTGTAATCCCGGCAGCCTTGAGAATAGCCCGACACGTGCCTGTCGGCACCTCTTTCTTTCCATGATAATCGACACGAATCAATTTGTCATGTCCTGACTTTCGATAATAGCGTATCGAGCCTTTTTCTTTCATCAGAGAAAATCCCTGTTTTTCTAAGGCTCGCACGAGTTCAGCAAACGTCATCGGCCTCCTCGCTTATTGCACGTGCTCAGACGCTGGCCGTAAGGCGTCTTGTCATGCCTGAAGATTCGCCTGGGCCAGAATATATCCTTGAGCCGCAGCCTTTTCCCACCATTCCACGGCTTTTCCTATGTCTTGTGGAACACCATTCCCGACAGCATATAACTGGCTGAGATTATTCTGAGAGGGCGCACACCCCTGGACCGCCGCTTTCAGCCACCATTCCCTTGCCCATTCCATGTTGGGCTTCTCGCCATAGGCTCCTACGCTATAGATCTTTCCAACGGCATGTTGGGCGGCCACATCTCCGTAATGCGCTTTCCACTTCAGCTCCTCCAGAGTCACGCCTGAAAAATGATTCTCCGCAACGATACAGTGGCTTGTTTGTTGAAACTCACCCATCCGCATGCGCGTAATCCTCTCATCAGTCGTGGCACAGCCCACAAGAGTGATGAGGAACAGGCTACCCACGAGCGCCAGTCCTACCCGACAACGACAGAGGACGGCAACGGAACCCGCACTCTTTCGACAGAACGTCGAAAACAAAATAGACACGATCATCGACAGGTCTCCTTTCGAGGCACCATCGTACCAGAACCAGTCATGTGAATCTTCACGTGCGCCTCACACGAGACTTGACACGCGGGACAGTAAATATTGCCCATTACCGACACAAACGTGCTGCGCAAGAGTGGTGTATCTTCCTGACAGTTGAAACAGGGCACGACGGGAACACGCCGGTTCGGCCTGATCCCACGCACGACCGTCCACCGTACCCACCGCTGCGGGAAAAAATTAAACATACCGTTCTCCTTCTTTAGATGTATGGCGGTCATAAGAGGCACGGCTCACGACAAGTACCCCTGATCAGCAAAGCTCAAAAAATCTCCATGATCAGAGAGAATCAGGTGATCGAGGATAGGAATACCTAAGAGCTCTCCACCCTCTCGCAAACGCGTCGTTAATGCACGGTCTTCTGGACTGGGTTCACAATGACCACTGGGGTGATTGTGCGCCACAATCAACGCCGCCGCATTGAGTAAAATGACAGACTTAAAGACTTCTCGTGGATGCACGATATTAATATTCAACGATCCTATCGAAGTAATATTCAGACCAATCACCTGATGCTTCGCATCTAAGGCCATCACGACGAATTGCTCACGATCCAACCCCAAAAACAACGGCATGAAAATATCTCTCGCGGTTTCGCCATCACGAACAACCCGTACATCCACCTCAACTGACGATTCACGGACCAACGAAATCGTGTAACGTGGGATGTGGTACAGACCTGTCATGGTGTCCTCCAATGGTTAAAAAAAGAATGTGTGCTGAACCTCTCAAAAAAGACCGAGGTTCAGCGGATGACTGGAAGACAATGGTGGAAATACGATAGTGCGACGGCTTCAGCTTTGGTGCCTGAGGGTCGTATCCAAGGCAACACAGGTGAATGAGTCGCCACCTTCACCCACCATTCACCTTTTTCTCCGCGCGATTTTTTGGAGGGGAGGGCGAACACCCACACAAACGATGGGGCAAGAGACGACGAAGAAGGCCAGAAAGAAAACCCGCACATGAAGCGGATTTTCCTTCTGACTGTGAACCCGCGAAATAACTATGACGTCTTGACGTAGGTGAGCAAGGCTACCCGGACCATTGAACCCAGATGCTAAAATGTCCCCTCTGGTAGCTCTTCCCACGCCTCACTCAGAGGCTTGAGTTGGGCGTGTTGTCGTGGGCCATTGGCACAGAGGGCGACGAGCTTGCCACCTGGATTGAGGAAGGTCATGGCATGTTGGATGTGTTGAATGTCTGCCCCATTTTTGAATGGAGGATTCATCACAATGCGATCAAACAGTCCTAAATTCCCGTTACATGCCAAAAAATCTCCATGAATCAGATTGTCGGCCCAACGGGAAAGATGTGCGTGTGCTGCGTGGAGAATTTCAACGGCTGTCACGCCACCTTGAGGGCGAAGACAGGGCAACACTTTTAACAGTGCGCCTGTTCCAGCACTTGGCTCTAGCACGGAGTGGCCAGCCTGGATATCGGCGAGAGCAACCATTTTTTGAGCAATATCTCGAGGAGTGGGAAAAAGTTGGTCTCCAACAATGATGGTCTTCGGTGCGTGTAGTTGGTCCTTGAGTGCTTGCGCTCGTTGTATTGCTTCTGGAATGTCCTCGAACGCCACTCTTGGGATTCTTGGAGTGGGCGGGACTGGGTCAACCTGTATCGGCTCAGGTTTTGGGTGCACCTTGCTATCAGTGAGAAAGACCGAAACCAGGGAACGTTTCTGCATCGCTGTTCTGACCCTATGCGAATGGTCGACAGGGCGAGTCGCCTTGTAGTCATGGTGGATGCTTGCGTATTCCGCTTTGGTCATCTCGACTTGCGGGTAGGCCACCATTTCCCCTTTGTGGTACCTATTTTCAATGATGATGACCTCTTGCCGGTAGTTGCATAAGGGCAGTGGCTTCGGTCTCTTGGGCTTGTCAAGCAGTTCAGAGCGTCCCTGATCTTCCAATAGAGCCTTTTCATACGTAATACGGTTATTGAGGTGGTCAATCCATCGGGTATCATGCGCTATGCAGCCAGCGAGGTTGTTGATGGCTTTGGCTCTGGCATCTTCTACGGATAGTTCCCCACTGCGTACCAGGTGAGAGTCATCGAAGGACAACCCTGCATCCCAACCACATTCCAGTAGTCGGCGTAACAGATTGTCCCCGTTTTTAAGTGTGATCTTCTCAAACTCAGGATCTAAGTAAGACGTATGGGTATTGTTTGCTTGGCTTCTTGATCGTTCATGCTTACGTTGTTCGGCTTCAAGCTTCTTAATCCTTCTCGCTCTGACTCGCGGCAACTCTTTATATTTGGCGTGTCGGAGTGCGCCTGCTGCTCGTGACTTCCAATAGCTCGCGGTTTCCCAGAGCCTGATCGTTTTTTGCATGTGCCGATCCATTTTTTCCTGGTCTTTTCTGGCCTTCCATTCGCTATGATGTCCGACAAGAATCGGTTGGCCTCCTGCAAATCGTTCCCCGATAGCACTACATGATTCTTCATGCTGCTGGGCTTCGTCCGATCGTTTCTCTCGGTAGTCTTCGAAGCGTTCCGCTCGTTCCTCGGCGCGTTGAGCTAAAGTGCTGTCTTCGTCTCCAATATCTCCACACAACTTCATCAACACATCTTCACGGTGCGGGGTCCACATCGGCGCGACAAAAACGTCTTGTTTGGGAGCCCATCGAAACCCCGCCTCTTTGATGAGTTGATAGGTGCCAGCATCAAGGCGGGTCACACTGTAGAGCCGTAACTTGTTGTCTTCTGGGGAATACGTCGCCTGTAAGGTGTTCATGGTGTCCTCCAATGGTTAAAAAAAGAATGTGTGCTGAACCTCTCAAAAAAGACCGAGGTTCAGCGGATGACTGGAAGACAATGGTGGGAAGAAAACAGTGCGGCGTCTTCAGTCGGAGTGCCTGAGCGCAGTATCAAGGCATGAGAGTGAAAGAGCCGCCACCCTCACCCACCATTCACCGTTTCCTCTTCATGCCGAAGAGACGGGGAGGGCGGCCAGATTATCGAAGGGGAAGGAAGGGGTGGAAGACAGGGACAGACGAAAAAAGACCACACCACGAGCCCCGTGCCAGAAGGCCAGAGGCTCGCGAAAGAAGGCGGTTATTCGTCGCCATCCATGATCCATCGACGGGCTTCGCGAATCACGAGTTCGATCTTGGTCAGATCATGGAGCCCAAATGAGGCGGTATCCTTTGGCTTGCCCTCATCATCAAGAAACATCCGTGAGAGGGTGACGTTAAAGTACTGATGGTCTGTGGCTTGGTTGAGCCAAATGGCTGCTTTGACATCATGTTCGCGAATGGTGTGAACGGGTTTCGTTTTGGTGGTGCTGTCCATGTGAGCCTCCTGGTGAATGATGAAGTGTGTCCTCTGTCGTAAAAGCCGCAGAGGAGAGACTTCATTGTCCAGGAGGGAAAGGCAGGAGGCAGTGGACACCCAAGGCACCGACGTCATGGGCCATGCCTGAAGCATGAAGGCGGGGACGATGAAGGGACGCAGGGAGAATGGCCGCTGCCTGCTGACGGCAAGACAGCACCATGAACAGGAAATTCCACTTCTCTTCAGACGTGAGATCGAATGACAACGGGATGGATCACAGAAGGGAGAAGGCCATCACAACAGCCAAGAGTCGGGAGGAATATCTGAGGAGACCGCGACAAGAACATGGGCGCTGAAGTGTGAATTTGGTCAGGACATAGGAGGCTGAGATCACGATGGACAGTTTTTGGCGATCCGATAGCCCGCCTCGCGCGCAGCCTGCGCGGTCTGAAACGGCACTCGGTTTTTCTCTGCGATATCATCGTAGTTGCGGCAATCAGGATGATGATAGATCTTACTGCGCCGGTTGCCCAAGATTGGACCATCTATGACCGAGAGGGGACGTGATGAGGCTGCCGAATGACTCTTCTGTCGAGAAGGAGCGACGGTGGCCGTGCGGGCCTTGTGCCGAAAGACCCACGGTGGCGTGGGACGGCCTTCTTGCCATAAGCCGCGTCATGCGGCCTTCGCCTCAACTTCCAGATATCCCAATGTGACATCATTGGAATATTTAAAAAACCACCACGCCAACCCTGCTTGCAGGAGGGCACGATTCAGACTTGTTCCATCTGGAAGCCTCACCTCACCTCACGTCCGTTGATACTTGTCCGTTCCCTTCACCTCGACGGTCACCACTTTCCCGAAAACCTGCTCCGAGACAAATCGTTTCGCAGCCTTCCCAAAGGCTTGTCCCTTTTCCGGACAATCAATCCCCGTGAGTCGCACCTTCTCCGCTTTCCCCTCATGCATCACCGCAATCGTATCACCATCGGAGACTCCTACCACTTGGCCAGTAAATGCGAAGACTGGGACAGGCGAGGTATTTCCGATCAGACAGACCAGGAACACGAGCGTGAACGGAATCCACACAGAGTCGAACGCTTCTTGAAGCGGAGTGTGCAGGCTGTTGATGCGAGCACTGCACGCGTGAGAGATGTTTCGAATCAGAGCCATAAAAGAATCTCGTCTGGTCAAGGGATATGATGAGACTACCACAGTTGTCCGCACGAACGGGATGCGTTGGGTCCACATCCCCAGCCCAGCATGGACAACCGCGACGGTTGCCCACGGCATCAAGACGCTGTGGAGGTGTGGACCGTCGCCGACGACGGACGCACGACCACACACCAGCGCGACAACAGTGTTCAGTGTCTTACTGAAGGAAAAAACGTCAGATAAGAACGCACCAGCTTTGAGCGAGGGGTTCTGGGATGCGTGAGTCGTACACACCCTTGTTCAAGAAAACCAACGAGAACAAGAAGAATGAGCGTAACGGTTCCAGGAAAAACGCATTCTGAGCCTGGTTGCGTCTGACATTTCACTTGTGTGATCTATCAAGAACTGACTACTCTGTTGACAGTTGCATCTTTAGTGTACAGCACTGCACTCTAACCAGTCTCCACGCTTCTCACGTTTTCTTCAGGATATGTCTGCACTGATGCACGAATCCGTATCTCCGCCTCTTCTCGCACAAGAGTTGCGTATGGTCTGGCCAACCCAGGCCACATCCACAAACAAGAGATGATTGAACGCGCCCACATCACTGGTGTGGGGGGGCATCGTCCAATCCAATGGTGTTGCCCATACCGCGTGGAGCTCGGGGAAAAAGACCGGAAAGAAGTTTACATTACGGCTCGTCAACAAGGAGACGTCAAGATGATCCAAGAGCATGGATTTCGTTCATGGTTTGCTACGCCTATTGTGCTGACATTGCTGATAGGCGTGGGTGCCCATCTCGGTGTCGCTCACCGCGTTCATGCGGCTGATGACTTTGTGGTCTTTGGCATGGAAGGCGTGCAGATCAAGCCGGACAGTGTGGTGGTGAGTGGCGACGTCGGGGGGAATCTGTCTCCTTCAGGTCCCCTTCTGCATGCAGACGTCGAAGTCTCGCTCGGGCCGAACGTCCGCATGGAGTCAGCCGTCAGCCGTGTATTCGGCAATCGAGTGGCGCTCGGTGACCACACCCAGATCTTTGATGTGCAAGCCAACTCACTGTCGGGAAACGGCACGGCCCATGGCCATCTCATCACACCGATTCATGTTCCGGTGGTGACCACTCTCCCTCCTATTCCAAAGATTCCCACAGCGACAGAGGATGTGCACGTCCCACCCTCGTCGATGCGCTGGCTAGATGCCGGCAGTTTTGACGAGCTGATGGTGCGGGCGGGAGCCACGCTCACCCTCACGGGAGGGGTCTATACATTCTCTTCCATCGACGTAAAGACCCATGCGCGTCTCGTCATTGAGGCCGCCACAGAAATTCACGTCGCCAATCGTTTCGCGGTGGGAGAACGAGTACGCATTGAACCAGCTACGGGAACCGCACTCACAGGAGCCGACCTGGTCATCGTGGTCACTGGTCACAATGGCAGTTCAGGCTCGATGACCGATGTCCCTAAGGCCACGAGTATCGGGACCGGTTCGACGATTCACGCCAATATTTACGGACCGAATGGGTCTCTCGAGATCCAGGCCAACAGTGAGGTCCATGGAGCGCTCTTGGGCAAATGGGTCATCGTGGGTCCGAAGTCCTCGGTGAGTCTCGAAGGCGGCTTTGGGCTCAAGGTCCGGGAAGAAAACCAGGCAATCATGGCGTCTCTTGAACAGAGTCAAACGGCTCTGGGGCTCGATCCAGGAAGTGCTGGGACCACTGATGCCACGAGTACTCCAATCTCCGCGTCTCCTGCGTCAGGCCTCGCTCCTCTGACAGTCTCGTTTCACGACCAATCGCCCCTTCGCGTGTCCGACTATCGATGGGATTTTGGCGATGGCCACACAAGCACAGATGCCACGCCCACCCATACGTTCTCGAACCCAGGCACGTATCAGATCCAACTCAGGGTCACCCAACCGGATCACCACGACACGCTGATCGAGGGCCCCACCATCACGGTCTATCCCGAAGATGGCATCCCACTGCTCTTTGAGTCCTTTCATGACCCATCATTGCCAGGGTGGCAGGTCACGGATGACGGATCTTGGCAAGGGCCATCGCAGTGGATGGCGGACACAGGCACGCTCACTCAAACGTCCAATATTTGGTCGCCCCCGGCCACGGCAGATTCCCTTCCCCAACCAGGCACCTATCTGTTGTATCACGGAGGCATGAAATGGCAGGACTATCGCGCGACCTTCATCATGAGCTCGACCGACGACGATGCCTTCGGGATGATGTTCCGAGTCCAAGACGAACATCATTATTACCGATTTTCATGGGATCGCGAACGCGCCGTACGACGCGTGGTCAAAAACGTCAATGGCGTCTTTTCGGTGTTGGCTGAAGATCATGTGCCATACGAATTGGGGAAAGCGTATCAGGTAGAGATTCTGGCGGCTCGCGATCTCTTGGAGGTTCGCATTGATAGCGAACCCATTATGGGCGGACCCATTCACGATGCCAGCCTCTCAGTCGGATCGATTGCCTTCTATAGTTGGTACAACAAGGGGGCTCACTTTGATGACCTGTCGGTGAAGGGTCTCGAAGCCGGATCCACCACGAACGTCTCGACGATTCAAAAACCATAATACCCACGAAATGTCCGAGGACACAGGCCTGTGCCGCCGTCCTCACGAGCAGAAGGGGAATCACCCAATGAGTCCAGTATTCGAGCCAGGGAGAAGGAGAGTGGTTATGCCAAAACGTATGTGTGTGTTCATCATCTGTCTGAGTCTCGTCGCTGGGATGTCGTCAGGGGGTCACGCTGAGTGGAGTGGCGCGAGCACGACCTGTCCATCGAGTGGCGGACTAGGTGGCACCTGTCCAACCTATCAGGCCGCCTGTGACAGCTGGGCCGCGTTCTATAAGGCTCCCCCTGAACTCATTCGGATTATACCTTTCAGTACCGGCTATACCTGTGAAGTCAAACATTGGTTTGGGAGTGGGAATGCACTCGTGCCCACCTATCCTGCTTGCGGTCCTGGTGAGAAAGTTAATGTGAAGTTGCCAAGCGGGTGTCAGAAACATGAGGGGAGCGAATGTCCCACCTGCAAGAAAGGGAATCCATCCGTCGGCAATCCGATTGCCGTCAGTAACGGCAATAAATTTGATCAAGTCACAGACTTTGAAACGACCGGTCCCGATGCCTTACGCTTTGTGCGCTCCTACAACAGCTATGAAACACATGAACAATCCCTCGGACTAGGGTGGCGGTCCAATTTCGACCGTCTGCTCACGTTTCCATCCAGTACGATCACGCAGGTGGTCCGGGCTGATGGACAGGAAATCGACTTTGTCCTCACGAATGGAATTTGGACACCCAATTCCGACATTGCCCTGACGCTGACCGCGGATAGCAGTAGTTGGACGCTGACGGATGTCAACGATACGGTGGAAACCTATGACAATACGGGCACACTCCTGACGATCCAGGCGCGGTCTGGATATCAACAAACACTGCAATATGATACGACCCCCCTCCTGACGACCGTCAGTGATACCCATGGACGCACCCTCACCTTTACCTATGATGGTCCTCGTTTGGCCACCATGACCGATCCCGACGGACAGGTGTTCACTTACCGCTATGACACCACCAATCCTTATTTTGAGCAAGCCAATCTCCTCCACCAAGTGGCCTACCCCGATGAGACGCCAGGCGATCTCACTGACAATCCGACCGTCACCTATCTCTATGAAGATGAGAGCTATCCCTATGGGCTGACCGGGATGATGGATGAAAATGGCGATCGCTATGCGACCTATGCCTATGATGACGAAGGCCGTGCGACGCTCAGTGAACATGCCAATGGCGCAGAACAGGTCACGATTGTCTATGACAGCGATGTCCAACGCACCGTGACGGATTCGTTGGGGCGCACCACGGTCTATCACTTTGCCTGGATCCAAGGCGTGCGAAAAATTCTCCAAGAAGATCGTGTGGCGACGGCCACGGTCCCGGCAGCCACGAAACTCTGGACTTATGACAGCAATGGCTATCTCGCCAGTCATACCGATTGGAAGGGCACCCTCACCACGTTTGTGCATACTGCCCAAGGATTGCAAACGAGCCGCACCGAAGCTAGTGGCACTCCTCAAGCCCGCACGATCACGACCACCTGGCATGCGACGTTCCGTGTCCCCACGCAGATCGTCGAACCCCGTAAGACAACGGACTTGACCTATGACACCTCGGGCAACCTGCTCACTCGCACGGAGACGGATACGACGGGTGGTTCAACCAATGGCCACACCCGCACCTGGACCTATACCTACACGACGAGCGGGTTGTTGGAAACGGTGAATGGGCCCCGTACTGATGTAACTGATACGACGACAAATACCTACACGACCGACGGGTACCTCAAGCAAGTGACCAATGCCTTAGGCCATGTGACCGAGATCACCTCGCATAACGCCCGTGGTCTTCCTCTGACTATCAAGGATGCCAATACTGTCGAAACACAGTTAAGTTATGATCCACGGGGGCGGCTGACGCAGGCAACCATGAACAGTTCGCAAGGTGATGCGACAACGAAATTTGCGTATGATCTGTTAGGACAGGTGATGCGTATCACCCGGCCTGATGGGTCGGTGCTCAACTACGAGTACGATGCGGCGCATCGCGTGACGGCCATCACCAACCACGCCAATGAACGGATTGACTACACCCTGGATGCTGAAGGCAATCGCACGACAGAAACGGTGAAATCCAGTTCGGGGACCATTGTACGGACGCACACGCGAACCTTTGATTCCCTCAGTCGCTTACTGACGCAAGTCGGAGCTAGTACGCAAACGACGACGTATGCGTATGATGCCAATGGCAATACGATTTCTATTACTGACCCACTCATCAATCAGACCCAACAGGCCTTTGACGCCCTGAATCGTCTGGTAAAGGTCACCGATCCGCTCAGCGGTGAGGCCGACTACACCTATACAGCCCAAGATCAACTGGCCTCGGTGGCTGATCAACGGAGTCTCACGACCACCTACACCTATAATGGGTTTGGTGAGGTCATCCAACTGACGAGTCCCGATACGGGGACCACGACCTACGTGATCGATGCGGCTGGCAATCGGACGCAACAAACCGATGCTCGCAGCATTGTGACGAACTACACCTACGATGCGTTAAATCGAGTGACAAGCCGATCATATCCAGCGAGCACCTCAGAGAATGTCACCTATGGCTACGATGATCAGACTTCAGGCAATAACGGCAAAGGGCGGTTAACGAGTTTGACGGATCAAAGCGGCACGACCAGCTACGTCTATGGTGATCGTGGCAACGTGCGCTCCGATACGCGCGTGATCGGAGGACAGACCTATGTCACGCAGTATCAGTATGATCTGGCTGACCATTTGATGCAGGTCACCTATCCCACTGGTCGCCTGGTCACCTATCAACGGGATGCTCAGGGACGGGTGGCTGCCGTGACCACACAAACGACCGCCTCCCATGCCCCCACCCCACTGGCCACGAACATCACCTATGAACCTTTCGGGCCAATCACCTCGTTGACCTACGGCAATGGCCTCGGGCTGGATTTGAGTTATGATCAGGATTCTCGGTTGACGGCCATCCACACGGCGAATGGCGGCACGGTCATTCAAGACCTGGACTACACCTATGACGCCGCCAATAACATCACGGCGATTACGGATACGCTCACGTCGGCGCGCACGCAAACGTTTGGCTACGATCTCGTGCATCGCCTCACCTCAGCCACCGGTCTCTACGGCACGATGGGCTATACCTATGATGCCGTAGGCAATCGTGTGACTCGCACCCAAGGGGGCTCGACAGAAACATTGGCGTATGCCGCGGGCAGTAACCAACTGCTGTCGGTCGCCGATGGAACGACGACCCGGACCTTCTCTCATACACCCAACGGCCAAACCACCACTGATCATCGGGGCGTGGGGGAAGTCTATGACCTCCTCTACAATCATCAGAATCGTCTTCACGAGGTGAAGAAGAATAGTCTGGCCGATACGCAGTACACTTATAATGCCCTGGGCCAACGCGTGCTCAAAGATACGGTCGCGCCGACCGCGGTGGATCTTCATTTTCTCTACGATCAAGACGGGCACCTGCTCACGGAAAGTACGAGCACTGGTGCCATTACGCGGGAATACATTCATCTTGACGGGCTGCCGTTAGCCGTGGTCGATGTGGGAAGTGGGGGGAGTACGCCGAACCTGGATCTTATTCTCGATAATACCGATACGGGCGTGACCACCTCGGGGAACTGGACCTCAGCTTCCGCGATTGCGGGGTTTGAAGGCACCGACTATGTGGCCCATGCCGCCAATGGGCTCCCACCCGGTGGGCAAACCCTCGATAATGGAGCGACGGGATTTCTGAGTAGTGGCGACTGGACGACGACGACCAGTCCAACCGGGTATCTCGGCACCGACTACCTCAGACGGCTCGCCATCGGTTCACTCCCCTCAACCCTTACGCTGGATAATACGGATAGCACCGTGCAGACGCTTGGCCAATGGACAGCGGCCACGGATGCTTCCGGTGGTGGATTTATTGGGAGCAATTATTTTTGGCATCCCCCGGGAGCGTTGCCTCCCGAAGCTCACATCCTCGACAATCATGAGACCTCGTTTAGTGCGACCGGGGTGTGGACTCTGGCTCCCAACCCGCCGACCGGTCTGGCCGAAGGTCCTGACTATCTCTGGATCGCGCCCAATAGCGCCCCGCCTCTGCCGCAGGGGGCTGTCGTCGTGGACAATGATGCTCCCGAGGCCAGTCATGATGGCAGCTGGACGTTAGCGGCCACGCCGTGGTTGGTGAATTACCATGGGGCCAATTATGCCTGGCATGCGGCCGGCACGGGCACGCATCCCTTTACCTGGACTCCCGCTGTGCCCTCAAGTGGCCAATATGATGTCTATGCCATGTGGAAGGCGCAAGGTCATCATGCGACCAATGCGACCTACACCATTCATCATGCCGGTGGCAGTACCCCGGTGGTCGTCAATCAAACGCAGCAAGGCGGCCAATGGAATTTGTTGGGTACCGTCACACTTGATCCCACCAGTAATCATCGCGTGGTCTTATCTGATGCGGCCAATAATTATGTGATTGCCGATGCGATCGCCATTGCGCCAGCCGGTGCGACGCCCAGTCTTCCGACCGCAACTTGGCAACCCACCATTGAAGAAGCGGATACCTATGATGTCTATGCCAAATGGATTGCGGCCGCGCACCATGCCACGGATGCGACCTATACCGTCCATCACGCCACAGGCAGTACGACAGTGGTCGCCAATCAAACACAACAAGGGGGACAATGGGTGCTGCTTGGGGCCTTCACTTTAGAACCCAATGAAGATCATCGCATTGAGTTGAGTGGGGTGGCCAATAATTATGTCATCGCCGATGCCGTGGCGGTGGTACCGCAATCTGCCACCGAATCCTCGAATACGATCATCTGGACGCCGGCACTCACGGAGGGGGCGACCTTTGAAATTTCGGCCCGATGGAAGACCGCTGCGCACCATGCCACCGATGCGACCTATACCATTCATCATGCCAGTGGCAGTACAGCGGTGGTGGTGAATCACACGCAATTAGGTGGCCAGTGGAATGTCTTAGGGACCTTTACCCTTGACGCCAATCAAAATCATCGCATTGAACTCAGTGGCGATGCGAACAACTTTGTTATTGCCGATGCCATTCGATTGGTGCCGGTGGCGATCCCTCCTCAAACGGCTACGTGGTCCCCCACGATTGCCTCAACTGGCAACTACGAGGTCTATGCGCGATGGCCAGCTGGCCCAGCTCACACGACCGCCGCAACCTATACAGTGCATCATACGGGTGGCAGTACGCCCGTGGTCGTGAATCAAACGCAACAAGGTGGCCAATGGCATCAACTGGGGACCTTTGCGATGGCCCCCAGTGCCAATCATCGGATTGAGCTCGAAGGCACCAGTACCGGAACGGTGGCCGCCGATGCGGTCTATGTCGTGCCGGCGGGCACCTCACCCAATACTGTCACCTGGACACCGACCCTGAGCGCGACCGAATCCGTGGATATCTATGCCAAGTGGACGAGTGATGCCGATCGGGCGGATACGGTCACCTACACCGTGCATCATGCGGGCGGCAGTTCACCAATTGTCGTCAATCAGCGACACAATGGCGGAACCTGGCAGTGGCTCGGGCAATTTTCTCTGGCTCCATCAAGCAATCATTTCGTCGAAGTTGCCGATAGTCCTAGTGGGGTGGTTGTCGCTGATGCCATTCGGTTTGTGAGCGCGGGTGGTGGCAGTGCGAGTGGATTGATGTACGTGCATACGGATCATGTAGGGACCCCGCAGAAGATGACGGATGGAACGAGGATCGTTGTGTGGGATGCGGTGTATAAGCCCTTTGGCGAGTCGCATTCCATCACGGGCACAGCCAGTAATAATCAACGGTTCCCTGGACAGTATGCAGATGCGGAGAGTGGCTTCAGTTACAATTACTTCAGAGATTATGATCCGACTGTTGGACGATATGTAGAGAGTGATCCGATTGGGCTACGAGGTGGACACAATACATTTGGGTATGCTTTTCAAAATCCGTTGACCTATATTGATCCACGGGGAACGGAAGTCACAATTGTTTGTCGACCTGTAGGAAGTTCTGGAGGTCTAGCCAAGCATTGCGCTGTAATTGTATGGCACTGGGAGGAAAAAGAATGTGGTGGCACTAAAGAAAAAGTCATTGATCATCAATATTCTATTTCTTTCGGACATAACACTCCAGGGGAAAGAACCAACGATTTCACAGAAATAACGGACCGCGAAGCATTTGAGAATCCCGGTGGTACAAATGAGCATTATGACATCCCGCCCCCAAGCGGTACGACGCAACAAGACTTTGACTCTGGCGTTATACAAAAAGGCGAAAACTACTCTGCAGAGTATTGGCTCTATCCAGGCCCGAATTCCAATACTGCAGCAGTTAGTATTGTGGAAGGAGCTGGTGGCATTGTTCCGAATATTCCAGGTGCCTATGGCCAAAACTATGAAGACTAAATCTCGATGAATAGTACAATGCTAAAGTTTTGGTTGATCCTGGTTTTCCTGGGAAGCACATTGACGTTTGGGTGTGAAACCGTCACGACCGATGGGGAGTACTTAGGGTTGACCATAGGCCAATCGAAGGAAGAAGTTCTTGAAATACTAAAAGCCAAACCCAATGTTTCACGAGTGAGTCTCAGACCCTATAAGACTCTCGTCATTGATAAGGAGTCCATAGCAGAGATCAATCACTTTCTTACAGCGGAGGCTATTGATATTACAGGGCCTTTTTATAACGCGCAGCTAGAGTTCGACAAAGATGTGGTTAGCGCCTTGTATCTTGCACCCATCAATAAAGGTGTAGCGTTTGACTTGGCTCTTGGTCAATCGAAAAAGAAAGCGCTCTCGATCATCACGGTCTTGCTCTTGAATTGTCAAAAGTGCCGGGCGCACAACTTTGTACCGGGGCAGCCTCATTTTGATCTGGATCAATTGAGCAAGGAACAGCGCTCTGAAATATTGAGTTATGACTCCTGGGCATTTTCAGAGTCAGATGAGTTCTCGCACATGGAATTATTTTTTAAACAGAATACATTAGAACGAATGGAATATCTGTGGTCGCCCATTGAGTTGCCGTAATTCGTGAGAATATGGATAGGCAAATATTTCCTTAGTTAGTCTGATGCCCTATTTATGCTATAGCACTTCTCTCTCTGAATCATTTTAGAACGTCGTCTTCAATAAGCCAAAGAATCGCTTAAACTTAGGCAACACTTTCCGCTCTACAGGACCAATAGGCAAACAAACTAGATCGTCGAACAGCTTGATCGCGGTCGACTGTGAAAGTGCGACACATCGAGGCGGACCGTACCCGACACCATAGGCGTCTGACCATTCATGAAGGTGGTCATCCCTACCCTAACTCTATACCATAAAGGCCGTTATGCTATACTCCCAGGCAGGTAGGGGAGGACAAAACGCTGAACACCGACGTGACCCACATCGAAGGCACAAACCTTCCACGAGGGATGGCCTCGTTTGCCGTGCCCGCGATCATCGAAGACGCCGGACCGGAGGCCTTTCGGCGTTTCCTCGAATTCTTTACCGCGCACATCAGAAACCGTCATACGCGAGCCGCCTATGCGCAAGCCGTCAGCCAGCTATGTGGCTGGTTGCAGGCCCGTGGGATTGTGACTCTCGCAGCGATCCAACCCGTGCACATTGCCGCCTGGGTGGAAGAAAAAACCCAGACACAGAATCCGCAAACCGTGAAGCAACATCTCGCCGCCATCAAAAAGCTTTTTTGACTGGTTGGTCATTGGGCAGATTGTACCGTCCAACCCCGCGACGGTGGTGAAAGGTCCGAAGTATTCCTATACCACCGGGAAGACTCCCATTCTGTTAGCCGCCGATGCCCGACGGTTTTTGGACCATCTCTCCGGTGAGTCGATCAGTGAACGACGAGACCGGGCCTTGATTGCGCTCATGACCTTTACGTTTGCACGAATCAGTGCGGCGTTAGCGATGAACGTCAACGACGTGTTCTCCCAGCATCACCGACTCTGGATACGGCTCCATGAAAAAGGCGGCAAGTATTTAGCCATGCCCTGTCATCATAATTTGGAGCGCTATCTCAAAGAATATCTAGACGTGGCAGGGATTGAGGATGATCCGAAAGGGCCACTCTTTCGACGATTGAATCGTGGGAGGAAATCGGAGACGCAAGCCCTCACGCGAAGTCGGCTCCATCGGACTGAAGCGTTGTTGATGATTAAGCGCCGCGCCAAGCAAGCCGGCATTGAAAACCCTGGCTTGTGCAACCACTCATTTCGAGGGACCGGTATTACGGCGTACTTGTCGAATCCTGACGCGAAACTCGAACATGCCCAAACGATGGCCGGACATGCGGACCCCAAGACGACCCGCATTTATGATCGTCGATCCGAGCGATTAACATTAGATGAAGTCGAGCGGATTAGCATCTAACTCCCCTGTCCCTATCCAGCCAACGAGTGTCCGTATCCATATCTGATAGAGACTATTATCAGATATGGAATCAAAGGCAAGGGCGCGCGGGGGCCGAATGCACAGAAAAAGCTTGCCTAGGTTATCATTGTCTGATAATCTATAGGGAATGAGCCAGCAAAAATCTGATCATGGTCTGGATACGCTTTTGGAGTTGGACGGACTGATCATGGTGGTTGATGCTGCCGGAAAGCATTGGGTCAAATTTGTGGTGAAAAAAGTGGCCCCTTCACCGGAAAGACCCCATGGGCTGAGTTATTCTCTCACGCTTCATGATGAAACCGGGGCGCGGCTGGTTGGCTTTGATAACGCACATCCGGTCCGTACGGGTTCCGGTCCGGGCAAAAAAACGATGAAGCCGCACGATCATCAACACCGAATACGAACCGTGAAGCCCTATGACTATTCCGATGCCGCGACATTGCTAACAACATTCTGGGCTGAAGTAGATGCGGTTTTACAAGAAAAAGGAGTTCTCTAATGGGAACATTAAAAGTTGGCATTGCCAATTATGACGACATGAAAGCCCGAACACTGGCCATTGCCAACGGGCAATTTAGACCCAAGCGGAATGATCCAAAAGTCTGGTTTACCTCGATGGAAAGCTTTGCCAAAGTGTTATCCGATAAAAACCGCGTCTTGCTCGATCTCATCAATGAGAAAAAGCCGGGCTCGATGGCGGAACTTGCAGAACTCTCAGGCCGTGCAAAATCAAACTTGTCGCGAACCCTGCATACGATGGAGCGATATGGATTAGTCGAATTAACCGAGGATGCAGGGGGGAAAATCGTTCCTCATGTTCCCTATACCGATATTGTGCTCGATGTCGCCATTGGCGCACGAATGCCCACACAACCGTCATGATCGTGAGGCCCGACGTTGGCGTTGTTGCGGATAGTGGAGAAAAATCCGAAAGTGTTGTTGGACTCAACCCTTGAAGGGTCGGCAAAAAAGATAGGTGATTGTCTATAATCTATATTATCACTCTTCATTTAAATGGATTTCTAAAAGTATCATATGAAAAAAAGAGAGGTATGGGGTCTTAGATTAGAACTAGTTGGTCTATGTATTATCCTTTTTGCTACTGGCTGGCAAGTAGGAGTTACAGACTGGTGGGACCAGCAACTAATAGAATGGCAATCCCGTATTCAAGAGGAGGTTAATCTTGCCATTTTATTATCACTCCAACAATTAGGCTCTCTCATAGCCGAAGATGATAAGAAAGAAGAAAAAGAAAAAGCTCTCAGAGTCTATAAACTAACTTCACAGGCATATCAAAAAGCCATATCCATGCGAGATAGAAGAAGAGAAACCATGGCGAACGGCCAGGCCAATGACTTCCAAAATGTAAGGGCAATCTTGCTTGTTATGGGAGCCGGATTTCTTACTATTGGAAAATGGCTGACGTTATCTGCCGTTCAGGCAGAAGCACCCTCAAAGGTAGAGTAAAAGTAATTTTCCATACGTTATCTTATCACTCTACGCCTGAAGGGAAGGATATTTAAATTTTTGAGTCAGGAATCAACAAAAGGTCCGCCTCAAAACATGGAAGAGCCCGTGGCTAAACGCACTCTTTGGCCGTTCGATGCCGCAATAAGGCTTTGTCAATTTAACTTCCTGTAGTCACAAAGGAACATGTTTCCTTTCTCCTCTTATGCACACACCGATGCCTTCCACACCTGAAACGATTGCGTGCGCCACCGACGATAATTCACCGCCTGCATGAGGTGGCGGCCAAGGCGGAAAATATTTTGCGTGAGTCCGTGGAGCGTGAGAAATCGTTGAGCCTGTTGTCGTGAAGCAAAGCCGCGCATGTGATATTCTTGTTGCCGCGTCGGCTGATGCGAGACTTCAGCTCGATTGTTGGCGTAGACCGTATTGATGTGTTCGACGGACGGCATGACCTCTCGGTGAGCCGCGTCATAACTGCGGAGTTTATCGGTGTAAAGCCAGCGGGGTTCGCCTCCTTGGCCTTTGAGTAAGCGGCGGAAGAAGCGCACCGCCGCTTGTTTATTGCGTCGTCGCTGCACCAAGATATCAATGGTGTCCCCATCTTGATCGACCGCGCGCCACAGATACTGATGCTCCCCGTGAATGGTGATGACGCTTCATCCAAATGCCAGACATCGCCCAAACGACCTTGTCGTTTCTTCAATCGTCTCGCATAGGCTGGTCCAAACTTCAAGCACCAGCGTCGTATCGATTCGTAGGTCACGATGATACGCCGTTCAGCCAAGAGCTCTTCGACTTCACGAAAGCTCAAACAGAATCGATGATACAGCCACACAGCGTGACTGATAATTTCGGCGGGGAATCGGTGGCGTTGGTAATTGATAGGTTGAGTCTTCATGCCGAGCATGTCTGCCAAATATGAGTTAATGTGACAATGCCATTTAGATCCCTACACCAGTAGCACAGCCTTTTCCCTTAGTGCTGGGGTAGGCGGCAATTATCTATGTGGTCCTATCTGCGGTGGGGCCGCATCGGGAGCTGTCGGTGCGTATCTGAGTGGTGGGAATATAGGCAAAGGGGCTGCAATTGGCGCGGCTGTCGGTGCGGTCTCATTTGGCGCAGGCTATTGGGCAAATCAGGCAACGCAAGGGCAGTACGTCTTAGCCTCAGCATTTGTTGGCGGAGCAGCAGGGGCGGCAACTGGTGCAGCCTTAAATGGTGGTAGTCCACTACAAACAGTCCAGGCATCTCTAATTCAAGGGTCTGTGGCTGCAATAGCTACCTATATCCAAATAAGCTCCCAAGTGTCGCCAGGGCAGGCGCAACAAGCTGCTCAGCAACAAAAGAATTTTGAAGCACGTTAGTGGCTGATAAACAAAATCCTGCGATAATATCTAGAGTATTAAAAAGTAGCATTAACGTGACTAACGAGGGTAATTTAGAGTTTAGTGTCAAAACAACAGGCCTTGCGGAGGGAAGCTTTCTGGGTGGAGAAGTCCAGACGGGAATGCTGGCCATGGACAATGGTGGAAACAACAGTGTGAATTTTAGAACATACGCGCTATTTCCAGGAAGTTCTCAGAATAGTGTTCAAGTAAATGGAGTCGTTTCACTTTCTATACCTGTGGGAGCTGTACAAGGGCCGGCCTATTTACGAATTGTTCCGGACAATTTATATGGACAAATTCCCCCTGGTTTTGCTGGGTCAGGTGCAGGAGGAAGGCCTGCTTTTGGTCCTTGTAGGCGTTGTGCTGATCAAGGCCAGAATTACACGCAACCCTATTGAGAATAAAGGTGTCCATCGATTGGGAGGATGTAAATGAAGAGTCATAATGGGAAAAGAGTAATTCGAGGAAACATTTTTCAAACTATGCAATTAACATTAATTTTTGGATTATTAATGGGAGTAGGGCAATGGGGTGTACCGGAACAGTCTTATGCCGAATTGTTACGTTCGACTTCGCATGGCTTAGATCTATCTCAATTACATTTGGTGGTGGATGCTCCACCTGGCCATGATGAGGAACTCTATGAACGGGCTCGAAGTCTTTTAGCTCAGGCAGGATTATTTACGAAATCAGAATCTGCAAATACATATAAACAATGGGAACCGTTACTTAGGCTAACCTTCGAAGTAGAGCCAGTGGGTGGGTTATACCCTAATACTTTTTTATATTCGAGGAGGTTAGAAATTGTGGAAAACGTTGTTCCAGAAAGAACCCCAAAAATCCGTGCCTGGGCTGTCACATGGTCAGTCGGGTCATCATGGCCTGAAGTTCGAACGGATCAAGTAACGATTTTTGATTTAGAAAAAGACTTAGATAAGTTAATGAGGACATTTCTTCAAGATTATCAATACGCAAATCAATTATTACCTCTCAAAGAAAAAGAATAGAAGTGAGGTCACCCATCTAGCAGACTCCGGTCAAGTGGGCACACGTCTCCTGCTCTTTTGTCGTCGCTCTTTCCTCGTCTGAGCTTCCGCTATGCCTCGAGCGATGAGGTCCCGACTGCGTCCGAGTTTTCCGTGGTTGCGGTCTCGACTCAGCTGCCTGAGCCGCACCAGTCACCCATCAGGATCAAGGCGAGGAGACGAGGGCTCTCCAGCCCCTGGCCACTCAGTGGCCCCAGAAAACCATTAGTGCCCGAGTGTGTCCAAAGGAGGGGATCACAGATCCACTGGTTGCCCTGCGGCTCCACCCTCTTGCAGGCTCACTCCCGAGGCAGCTCAGACCTCCCCGTGTACTGAGGGAGCAGAAGCGGGCGGGGGAGATGGCCAATCAAGTTCGTGGTTCTGCCAACCCCTATACGAGCTCATCCCCCCCACCCAAGATTCTTATGTAAAGGCCTTATCAATCTCAAACGGGACTTGATCCCGCAGTACGTAGTAACACGCCCGTGCTAATTTATGGGCGACGGCCTTGATGGCCACAACCCGCTTTGTCTGGCTGACTTTCCGGTCATAGAAGCGCCGGATGGGAGGATAGTACCGCACGGCGTGATTCGCCGCTTCGACAAAGGCCCAGGCTAAATACTTGTTGCCATTCTTTGTATTGCCTCGGCCTTTGCGTTTCCCGTTGCTGAGTTTCGTACTCCCGACACAGCGGCAATAGGAGGCCCACTGGCCGACGGTGGGAAAGCGGTGGATCTCCCCGGCTTCCAGCATGATCGTCAACGCCAACGTTTGTCCGACCCCGGCGATGGTCAGGACGTGCTTAAAGGTGGGCCGCAGGGCGACCCGGGCCTTGATCGCCTGTTCCAGCGTCGCAATCTGCTCATCCACACAGCGCAGCACGGTCAACGTACTGGTGACAGCCAGCGCCACCTCCGTCGTCGGTAAGAGCTCCTGGACCTCCGCGACCGTGAGGGTTTTCAGCGTCTGCCCCTTAAGCGTGGTGCCCGTGTGGCGCGTCACCACCGCCTGGGCGCTGAGCAAGTTGCTTGTCTTCTGCTGCACCAACTGGCTGCGTTTCCGGAGTAAATCCCGGACGGCTCGCTCGGCCTTCGGATAGATATACCCGGTGGGCAGGATCCCTAATCGCAAGAGATGGGCGAGCCAGCGACTATCGGAGTGATCATCCGTGTACTTGAGTCCTGCATAGTGTTGGATCGCCGCGGGGTTGGCTAAGTGGACGACGTACTTGTCCTCCATCAGACCATCGACTAACCAATACCAATTGTAAGTGGATTCCACCACCAGCCCCTGTAGGGCTGCCTGATAGGGCGCGAGTTGCCCAAGAATCGTTCCTAAGTCATTCGGCAACCGTTTCTGATACACCACCTGATCCGCATTATCCACGATGACGATCACACTGTTGTTGGCATGAAGATCAATCCCGCCATACATTTTGTCCATGGCTCCTCCTTAGGGTTAGAAGGTTGAGAAACTCTTGACCAGTCTCTCAACTGTACCGCCCAGGTAAGGAGCCTGCTAGATGATTATCAAGTTGCTTGTTTTATGAGATAGCGCCAGAAAAAAAGGCCGGTCTCATTTTTAGGGCGACTGACAAGTCTTTATCAGGGAATCCACCGATTCACTGGAGTTTTCCCGATCAGACTACCTCAATTCCAACAGACAGCCTCCCCGTCTTGGGCTTAACCATTGCTTTTCGGAAAAGCGAAAATCGAGAGATGAGCAAAAGACAAGAATTTCAAACTTCCTCAATCTGCGGGTTTCGCTTTTCGAGCGAACTCATCAAAAGCAAAAATTCCCTCACCTGTGTTTCTTCTTCATGAAAAGAACGCATCTCTCCCCGACTTCCCGCTTCACCCTTAATCATTGCTTTCAGAAAAAGCAATGATTGAAAGTGACATCAAATCAATGCTTTACAAATCCAGATAGCTATGATAGATTGCTTTTATGCATGAAAACAAGAAAAGCAATGATCAAAAACGTGACAGGGAGTTAGCCCCCTCCGAGTCATATGTGCCCTGGAATAAGGGCCGAGCATTGGGACAAAAGACTCCCTTAACTAAGGAAGAGTTGACGCACCTTCGAGCGTTCCTCGACAAAGAGCAGAAGGTCCGAGACCTGGCCCTGCTCAATACCGGTATTGATACGATGCTCCGAGCCTCGGACTTACTGCCTTTGAAAGTGGAAGATGTGACCGATCAGATGGGAACCGTCATTGAAGAACTGACGATTCGACAACAAAAGACTGGGGTTGGTCATGTCGTGGCATTGAGTGCGAAGACACGTGCGTCCCTTCAAGCATGGATCACGGTCAGTCAGAAATCCTCATCCGATTATCTGTGGACGAGTCTCGGGAATCGAAAGACGGGTCGGCCCATGACACGGGAGACGTATGGGGTGTTGGTGAAAAGCTGGTGTGATCTGATTCGCGTGGACCCACGGCGCTATAGTACCCATAGTGTGCGACGGTCGAAGAGTGCGGCCATTTATGAACAGACTCATAACTTGAAAGCCTGTCAGTTATTGTTAGGACACAAGAGTATCGCGAGTACGGCCCATTACCTCGGAGTCGAACAGCGCGAAGCGTTGGACTTGGCAAAAGGCATGGAGATGTGAGGGCGTGTCAGTTAGATGGGCCATTCAAAATCAGAACTGTTGGGCAATTTATTCGTA
>JAJDBM010000007.1 GCA_029261355.1 Nitrospirales bacterium
TATATGCCTGACGCGCTCCTCGGCCAGTCGATTGAAACGCTGATCCCTGACCGCTTCCGCCCTCAGCACCCCGGCCATCGCACCACCTTCTTTGCTGCGCCCGAACCCCGCAGCATGGGTAGAGGGCGTGACCTCTATGGATTGCGCCACGATGGCTCTGAATTCCCTGTTGAAATTGGCCTCAATCCGCTGACCACCGACGACGGCTCCTTTGTCCTCGCCTCCGTCATCGATATCTCTGCTCGTAAGAAAGCCGAAGACGCATTGACTCAATATATTGAAAACCTTCGTCGGTCAAATACGGAGCTTGAGCAGTTTGCATATGTTGCATCTCACGACCTCCAAGAACCATTAAGAAAAATTTGTAACTTCTCGGAGCTTTTGCAATCCCGTGCGAAAGGGCTTCTCCCGCCAGACATAGAACAATACCTTATCCCAATCGTCAATGGAGCCATACGAATGCAAACACTCGTCCAGGACCTACTCTCCTTCTCAAAGATCAGTCGTGGAGAATTGATTGTCAAGACGGTGAACGTTCAAGAGATTGCTGAACTTGTGACAAGTACCCTGGATACCGTAATCACTGAATGCCAGGCCACGATCACAATTGGAACACTCCCCTCCATAAAAGTTAATCCAACCCAAATAGAACAACTCCTTCTAAACCTCATTGGAAATAGTCTAAAATATCGTGGCACACAACATCCTGTCATTGATATCTCAGCAACCAGGAACCAGGAGTATTGGGAGTTTGCCATTCGCGATAACGGAATAGGCCTTGACCCAATATATGCTAAGCAGATTTTTGTGATTTTCCAACGACTCCATACAAAACAAGAGTTTGCGGGCACAGGCATAGGACTGGCCATTTGCCAAAAGATAGTGGAACATCATGGGGGGGAAATCTGGGTCAAATCAACCCCTGGTGAAGGTTCAACTTTTTTCTTCACGATCCCACACACACCTCATCGAGAGCAGCGATTCCAAATCCAGCCACAAACTCGGCAGAAGAAAACGCTGATACAATAAGACCTTTCCGTTAGCCATGATGTGTAGCTGAACAGCTCAAAAACCTGACAAATGAGGGCGTCAAGCAGATGTTCCTGGCCTATGTGGCATAAACTATTGGACAAAGTGCTTTCGTGTTCGATAGCCGGGTCAGTCGATCCACCACATTCGAGCCTTTACCCTCATCGGTCATAATGACCAAGGCCAAGGGATCAGAATAACCGGCGTCAATTGGAATATCACGGCAGAAAAAATTTCCGAAGACGCCCTCACACACAGCACCGAGGAATTGCGCCAATCCAATGCTGAATTCGAAAAATTGCCTATGTAGCCGCAGATGATTTTTAAGAACCCTTACGATAACTCTGAATTACTCTGAACTTCTGAATCTGCGCATAAACCCCCTTGCCATCAAGTTTCTCACGCCTATAGTAGACAGCGCCCTACCCATGCAAACCTTCGTCCAAGACCTCCTGGCCTATTCACAAGTGGACAGAGGCGAATTCAAGACCAAGACGACTGATCTCCAAAGACTCGTTCAACAGGTTACCGGAATCTTAGACCTGCTCGTCACTGAAACCCTAGCAACCGAGACAATAGGTCGCTCCCCACGACTCAGGACAACCCACCACAAATCGAACAAGTGCGCCAAAATCTCATTAGCCACACCTTAAAATATCGGAAGATCTGCTCACCTGAAATCGACATCCCGGCAACGGACAAAGGAAAAGAGTGGAAATATGCCATGGGAGATAACGGCATTGGGCTAGACGCACAATATGCCGCCCGGACTTTTGTGATCTTTCAACGATTCCAGAGCAAAAAAGAATATTCTGGAATGGGAATTGGACTGACCATTTGAAAAGTAATTGTTGAATTGCATGGAGGAAAGAGATGGGTTGAATCAACCCTTGGCAAAGGCTCCATCTTTTTCTTCAGGCTACCACAACGTTAGGATGCCTCTACCCCCTGTTATTTTCACGTGGGTGTCGGCACCCTTATGGCTTGAACTAGTTGACCTTTCTCCAGGTTATGTTAAGGTTTCATCTATTCCCCGTTCACGCTAAATTTTTATAATCGACTTGTCAAAGTCACATTCTCTGAGTGCGTAAGGAGAGAAGTAATGTCTAGTAAGTCAATTCACGTCCTCATGGTTGAGGACGATGCGGAAGATGTGATGCTCACGAAAGAAGCCCTTTCCTCATCGAAGGTTTCCCTTGACCTCCAAGTGGTAGAAGATGGAGCCCAGGCTATGGCCTACCTTCGACAAGAGCCACCATATGACAACGCGCCTCGACCGGACATGATTCTCCTCGACCTCAATCTTCCTAAAAAAAATGGCCGTGAAGTATTAAATGAGATGAGGGAAGATACGAACTTACGAGGCATCCCTGTCATCATCTTGACAACATCTGACCAGCAAGAAGATGTCTTGAAGACCTATGAGCTTGGCGCCAATTGTTATATCACCAAACCAGTCGGCCTCGAACAGTTTTCAAAAGTTGTCTCCTCCATCGACCATTTTTGGTTTTCCATTGTGAAACTGCCTCACTACGAGTAGCCATATGGTTTTACGTACACGAGAACTTGTCATCATCGATGACGACGACGAGGATATATTGGTTTTACAGGAGAGTTTGGCCAACACAGGACTTGATTTTCATTTGACAATCATCCATAAGGGCTGTGAAGCAGTCAGGTACTTCGAACAACTCTCACACAACTCACTCGAACCCAACCCAGACCTCATTATCCTTGATCTCCAACTTCCCGACCTCAATGGAATTGATTTACTTCGTACAATCCGCAATGATCCGGCTCTCATCAGAATTCCTATTATTGCCTATACCGGTCTAGATGATGGAAAACATATCGCGTCCTGTTACAAGGCTGGCATCAATTGTTGCATTAAAAAACCCACAACTATACAAGACGCAACAAATCTTGCAAATTCTATCAATGATTTTTGGTTCAAAACCCTCCGGCTCCCAAGCGATTACCAGCAGAGTCATTCAACCCACAATGGCACGAGTGAGCAGAATGTTGGACTACTCCCCAAGACCATGCCTCGAGGAGTCGTAAATTGAAAGCCTGAATGGAATGAGAGAGAATGCACGCATTGGACCTGCATCCACGACTCTCACCACTGGAATACTGATGAAGGCTATGCCAATCACTGTGCTGCTGGTTGAAGACGATGAGGAAGATATATTCCTCATAAAAGATGCAATGGAAAAGTCGAAATTGACGGTCAACCTAGAAATTATCCATAATGGAGAAGACGCTCTACTCTACATTCGGCAAGAAGAACCCTTTGCACAGGCAAAGTTACCAGACCTCATTCTCCTTGATCTGAATATCCCTAAAAAAAATGCCTGGGCAGTCCTAAAAGAGATCAAGACAGACCCCTTACTCAGGTCATTCCCGGTCACGATCCTTACGACATCCAATCAAGATCCAGACATTCAGCGTGCCTATGACATGGGATGTAATAGTTATGTCACGAAGCCTGTGGGCTTAAAAGAATTTCAGCGAGTCATCCAAACCATTGAAGCCTTTTGGTTTACCATCGTGAAATTGCCGTCTCGAACCAGTCGCTAATACGTATGTCATCAACCGAGGTTCAATCACACAAAACTCATCTGCGAGATTCTTCGAGGAGTAAGGAAACAACCCACCATGAAATCCGACCTCAAGCTCTACCTCCCTGGCCAGCCCCCTAAAAGCCACGTCGCGATAAAGACTCTTCATCAAATTCGCCATGAACAACTCCAACAGGAGTATGAGATAGCGATTATTGATGTCCTTGTAAATTCCCAGCTTGCTAAAGCTAAAAAATTCTTCGCCATACCAACGGTCATCAAAGAATTACCCCTTCCCATACGACGAGTGATAGGCGACCCCTCAGAAAAAGAAAAAGTTCTCCTGGGCCTAGAGCTTTTTTCGTCCACATGACAACCATGACAACCATGACAACCAATTTTAGAGACAGTGCTGAGAAAAGTTCACAAGGAAGCGTTCGAGCATCGCCATGACAAAACCTCTCTCACAATTCACCCTCAAGGAAGAGCAATTCCGCACACTCATCGAACATAACATTGATGGCATGGTGATCATTCGTCACGACCGTACCATTCAATTCGTGAACCCTGCCGCTTGCCGTTTTTTGGGACGTCAGGCTGATCAGCTACTCGGCGCTTCATTTGGATTTCCAGTTATTGCTGGACAGACGACGGAGATTGATCTCCATGGTCAAAATGGCTTGGTGACACCAGTTGAAATGCGTATGGTGACGGTTGAGTGGGAGGGGCAAACCAATTACCTTGCCTGCCTGCGGGACCTGACTGAACGTCGTAAGTCTGAGGAAGAACGGAAACGTCTCGAAAATCAAATGCAATATGCACAGAAGCTGGAAAGTCTTGGAGTATTGGCGGGCGGCATTGCCCATGATTTCAATAATTTATTGATGGCTATCGTCGCTCGAGCTGGATTAGGACTTCGGTCGGTCGGTCCAGAATCCCCAGCTCATCCGCACCTCAAGCATATTGAAAAATCTGGACTCCGTGGTGGCGAACTCGCCAACCAAATGTTGACCTATGCTGGCAGGGGAAAGCCGACGATCCACTCGGTCAATGTTTCCCAATTGATTAAAGAAATGGCACACCTTCTCCGTGTATCAATATCCAAGCGCGCGGTATTAAGCTACGATCTCGCACAAACCCCTCCCCCCATCCAGGCTGACCCATCTCAACTGAGACAACTTGTCATGATCATGTTGACCAACTCGTCCGAAGCCATCGGGGAGCAAAGTGGCGCCATTACACTCTCAACCGGTTCAATTACAACAAATTTAGAGCATCTGAAAGACTGGTATGTGGCAGGTGATGTCCCAGTAGGTCTCGGTGTCTATATAGATGTTCGAGACACCGGACCAGGAATGGACGCGGACATCATTCCCAAAATATTTGACCCCTTCTTCACCACAAAATTTACTGGACGTGGGTTAGGGTTGGCCGCTTTACTAGGTATCGTTCGAGCCCATGACGGAGCCGTTGTCGTCATGAGCCAGAAAGGTGAAGGCACACACGTTCGACTCTTATTCCCCACCTCCGTCGACGAGAAATTAAACATTGCTCCCTTTCAACCTCTTGCCACTTCATGGAATCCCACTGGCACCGTGTTAGTCGTTGATGACGAAGAAGACGTTAGAGTCGCCTCTCAACTTATACTTGAGGAAATTGGCTTTACCGTCATTGTCGCCTGTGATGGCCGTGAGGGGCTAGCACTCTATACACAACATGCGGCCACGATCACACTGGTCTTACTGGACTTAACCATGCCACATATGAATGGAGAAGAATTATTTAATGCCATACGTCAACAAAACATGGACGTACCCATAATGCTGTCGAGTGGGTATACAGAAGAAGATGCGTCAAAACGATTTGCAAGCGAAGGCGTTGCTGGATTCATTCAAAAACCATACCTCATTGACACGTTCATTGAAAAAATTCGGCAGGTCTTAGAAACTGAGAACTAAATTCTGTTCTCTACGCTTGGACCTGCACATCGTCGCGCGTTCAAATTTTATTGCCACTTCGGTGAAGTAGGACCAGCAAGGAAGAGTAAAACGGACCGTGCGACAAGACTCTTCTAATTTCCCTTCACGCTTCACATTTTTTCTTATTGGGCATACCGATACCCTCCGCTCATATGCCGTTCAAATGTTGTCGAAAGACCAAGATAATTTCGGTATAATGTCGACTTCATAATGCTGTCATTGTTCGGCGCCAGCTCACCAGCCTTTTGAAAATACTCAGCTGCCTCATCATATTCTTCAAGTTTGTGAAGAGTCAGGGCTAAATTATAATGCGCCTCAGGAAGTTGATTATCAACGTGTATGGCTGCGAGAA
The DNA here is from genome assembly GCA_029261355.1 of Nitrospirales bacterium. Lineage (GTDB taxonomy): Bacteria > Nitrospirota > Nitrospiria > Nitrospirales > UBA8639 > JAGQKC01. Next base: position 5,922 of record JAJDBM010000007.1, read on the forward strand.
AACGTTGCTTCGCCAATACCCATTCCCCATTATTGTAGGCCTCGATACCAGACAAATTCAGTTCGGATGCTTGAGGACTCACGATGGGTAAAACCGCAAGTGGACCAGTTAAGGCAACACATCCCTGCCCCAGAAAAATGAGAAACATGCCGAACCAGAATTTCCCAATACTCTTCATTCTATTTCTTCCCCTTCTTCTCTTGTACTGTACTATTGCAGATGTTCATAAATCCGGGTAGGATGCCTAGCGGATAGGCTCTCGCATGACTTAGGACACGAATACGCTCATGAATCACGACATTATCATTATCGGTGGCGGTTCCGCTGGCTACGCGGCTGCCCGAGTAGCACGAGACGAAGGCGCCAATGTCGCCATCGTTGATCATGGGCCATTGGGAGGTCTGTGCATTCTTCGAGGCTGCATGCCCACGAAAACGATTCTACGCTCATCTGACATCATGTCTCTCATGAACCGTGCCGAAGAATTTGGCCTTGACCCAGTCGCTACCAAAGCCAATCTTTCGTCCATTATGGATCGAAAAGCGAAGCTCATTCAAGAATTCACAGATTATCGTATTGAATCGCTCCGCGATCCTCGCTTCACATTATATGAGGAGAGGGCTCAGTTCCTTTCACCAACAGAACTTCAAGCCGGACCACACCGATTGACAGCAAAAGCCTTCATCATCTCAACAGGATCAATTGTATCACGTGTGGCAATCCCCGGCCTTGAAGAAACTGGCTATATCACCAGTGATGAAGCACTTGAGCTCCGAACTCTTCCTCAATCAATGATCGTCTTAGGTGGAGGGGCTGTGGCTCTTGAATTCGCGCAATTCTATTCACGGCTGGGGAGTCAGGTGACCTTGCTTCAACGCAGTGCCCATATCATGTCCCAAGGTGATGAAGATCTCGCTCGTCCTGTTGAAGCACGCCTTCGAGAAGAAGGCATGACCGTCTTGACGTCTACAAATATTCAGCGTGTCAGCCAAACAAAAAGCCTCAAAACTGTCCACTATCTTCATGAAGGCAAAGAACAGAGCATATCGGCTGAAGTAATTCTTCAGGCACTTGGTCGACAACCAAATATCGATGCACTGGATTTGAATAAAGTAAAGGTCTCAACCCATCGAGGAGCTATCACGGTTTCGGACGACATGCGAACATCAACTCCGCATATCTTCGCAGTGGGTGATGTCAACGGTCTGCATGAAATTGTCCATATCGCAATCCAACAAGGGGAAATAGCCGGATGGAATGCGGTACATCCAGAAGCTTCCCCTCGCCTTCAAGACACACGGCTCAAAGCCCAAGTCGTCTTTACCGATCCACAAGTGGCAAACGTTGGATTGTCGGAACGGGAATGCCAACAGCAAGGGATTAGCTATCTCGTCGCCTCTTACCCCTTTAGTGACCATGGGAAATCTCTATGTTTAGGGGAAACACACGGACATGTGAAGATTGTATGCGATCCCAAAACCGGAGAGATCATTGGAGGCCATATCGTCGGCCCTGAAGCTTCCGAACTCATCCATGAACTGATTACCATCATGCATTTCCATGGCACCGTTCAGGACATGCTCCTCATACCACACTACCATCCAACCCTTGCTGAGATCTTGACCTACCCTGCCGAAGAACTAGCGTCTAAACTTGAGTCACCGTCTTCTTCCCTGTAAAGACACATTTTATCTTCTGTAGACATCTTATAAACTACCTGGCCTCAGACCTTTCCCCGCGTACACATTTCTAAGTTTTCATGCTCAAAAGAATGCAATAAGATAAGGAACCATCCGCTTTATACATCACACCATCCTCGTGACTTCTTTACTTCGGAAATATTTTGCTCTCACATAGAATTCATGACAGGTAACCTCACCGTAAACCTTGCTCCCCCTCCAGAACTTCCCTGTGCCATTATCGAACCTTGATGTAACTCAACAATCTTTTTACAAATAGCAAGTCCTGCTCCAGTCCCTTGATATTCTTTTCGACTATTCAATTGTTGAAACAGACCAAACATGCGATCCGTATATTGTTCATCGAACCCAATTCCGTTGTCCTCAACCACAATTTCCCAATACTGCATTTCTGATCCGGAAACTTCTTGGGCTTCTGATATTTTTTGGATTGGGTGGCCTAGAATCTTCACGATTGAGAGAACATCACTTTTTTGATATTTCAAGGCATTGCTGAGTAAGTGATGAAATAACTGCCGCATTTGAATAGGATTTGCCTGAACTGTTGGCAACATTCCAACAGATATTGTTGTTTGGGTTGATTCAATCTCTCGCTCTAACTCGACAAGAATCTCTTCAACCAAATTACCAAGGTCGACAACCACACATTTCTGGTCAATCACCTTAATCTTCGAGTAAATTAAGGCGTCTTTCACTAATTCTTGCATCCTGTTGGAGGATCGCTGAATACGACTGAGGTAGTCTTGGCCTTGTTCACCAAGAGCTTCACCATATTTTCCTTGGACCCGATCACTCAGCAGCTGAATTTTTCGTAAAGGCTCTTGCAAATCATGGGCTGCCACATTTGCAAACATCGTTAATTCTTGATTAGATTGCACCAACTGCTCAGTTTGTTGAACGAGCCTATGCTCGACTTGTTCACGTCGATCAATGTCTTCGAGAAGAACCTCCTTCGCCTGAAACAACGCGACTTCTTTGTAACGAAACACCTTAATCACTAGGATTACGACACCCAGCCCCAATATAGCGAGAACACTTATGAGAGCAACGGTGTCCTTTAAGGCACCCCATGTTCGAGCAATCGCATGATCCATAGGAAGAATGACTTCTAAGACTCCCCTCACATCTCCTACAGCCCAATCCTGTTTGGGAGAATCCTCATGTAGATTGTGACAATTCACACAACTTGGTCTCATCACATCAGCCACGGCATAGCGTAACGACCAATGCCCTAACACGTCTGTAAAACGGTAAAAAGGTATTTCCGGATTCTTATTCAATGTGACCCAGGCTTCTTTGCCAAACTCATCTTGCAATCCTCCTGTCGTCTGACGCCAAGGAAAGGGAAACTTACTATAGAGTCTGGTTTCGAGATCAGATTGCGATTCGCCTAGTTTCTCCGCCAACAGAAGACTAAGGGTAGCAGGAAGAGGAATGGCCCCAGGCACATTCTGATAGTCATGAGTCACACGAATTCCATGAGTTTGGGCGGCATTTACGACCTCGGATGTATACAACGTACGAAATGCTCGTAACGCATGAACCGATCGCGCCGCCCCTTCAATGGCATTCATTTTCGTCAATTGGTGAGAAAGATCCCAGAGATGTCCTACGATCACCACCAGACTCAATACGAACGCCAGCAAGAGAAACGGTATAATCTTTTCACTAAGCCATGAGATGGATTCAGAAAAGATCGCACTGCTCTTTTTTGGCCCGTCGTCAAACAAGTGGAGCCCTACCTATCAATGTGGGACGGAAAAATCCATTCAGTGTCAACGATGCGAAGAAGACAATTTTCTGCAGACAGCAATTACTTAAATGGCTGAAAATCCTTGGGGGAACTTTTTCTTGAGTCGGTATGGAAAAGTAAAAGAAAGTTGAAAAGAAGAAGGTCTTACGCAGATTGAGTAAATTGCTGACTGTTCGTATAAAACAAGTCAAAGGAATTTCCCTCATACATCCTGAAGCAGTTGCGTGCAAAGGCCGAATTTCGTTCTTCATTACTTTGGTAATTCGTTATATGTTCCTCCAACTTTCAGGCCTTACTGCATTGCAGTCAATCCTGACCATTGAGAAAGCTCTAGTCACCCGACATAGACCATTAGTACTCGGGTTTAAGAGAATTTCGTCTCATTCTAGACAATACTTGAGGTGAATTTTTAACGAGATGAAAGCTCTCGAATATTCATGACAATCAAGACTTGGACGATTGGTTATTCACTCGGTTCAAACATACAATCTTGACAACCGGCATTGGCAGAAATTTTAACTTTCCAATTGAAAAACTAACAGGAATCTTCGTTAAACTGATGTATTGGACGGATCTTGTTCCTTCGAACCACACCAAGAACACTTGGTTGGTGCCTCAAATGAGAGAACCGGGGCAGGGCTAGATAAAGGTTCCTCATCAAATTCTGGTTTCTTGCCAAGAATTAATTGCACCCACTTTGCGGATTGATTCCGCATGATTAACTTTGGCAACACAAGAAATAGTCCAACCAACACAATTCCTAAGAGAAACACCATCCAATCTGCAGCCATCGTACTGCTGCCAAAGTAGACGAGGGCATATGTTGGAGGAATCATGCCAACGAATGTCGCCAAGGCAAAAGCTTTGAGGCTCATTTTGGTCAACCCAGCCCCATAACTCACAAGATCGAAGGAAAATAGTGGAAGGAGACGAGACACCAATACGAACCCAAAAAGATGATGATCCGAACATTTCTCACAGAAAACCACATCACTTTTCAGTAAGCGAGCGATGACCTCCCGGCCTAATGTCCGACCAATCAAGAAGCTCACGATCGCTCCGATCTCCGCACCGATTACCGCATAGACTGTTCCCATGAAGGGTCCAAATGCCACTCCAGCTGCAAGATCTAACGGAAGACTAGGGATCGGACTGACCACCACGGCTAAGGCCATGATGCCCACAAACACCACCGGAGCCATGACTCCAAACGTCTGAATAAAATCCACGAATTTGGCTGGCTGAAGATATCCTGTTATGTCATAGTGACTGATGACTCCATAGGCTATGGCTAAGATCATCGCCCACAAGGCTATCTTGCCCCAAGCCCCAAGATTGGCATCTTTCCTTTTTTCACGTGGCATTGCTGCTGGCTGCTTCATATTCACTGACTAATCATGCACTCATTTAACCAACATTGAGCACGGTCATATTCCAGGAACATAGGACAATTGACTGTATGTCGAAATCTGCTGTCCTGCAAGAGATAACCTATGAATATCTGACTATCAGGATTGCTGTAACAACTTCCCACATGATGAGACTCTGTATCATGCGCTGAAATACTCACAGACACAAACTTTTGCATAGAATAACCAACAAGGAGTCTTTGATATGACGACTCAACCCATGGAGCAGACAATGAGCAATTCATCCAGCACTTCAGTTGAACAGAGTTCAAGTCCAATTGGCAAAATTGTCCTCGCGCTCCTTCTCGCTATCGGCATTGGAGCCTTTTTCTATTTTGACCTTGGACAGTATCTCTCTCTCGATTCGCTCAAGTCTAATCGTGACAAACTTCTCGCATATACCGAAAATAACTTCACTCTGGCAGTCTCTCTTTTCATCCTCATCTATATTGTCCAGACGGCCTTCTCACTTCCAGGCGGCGCAATTCTAACTTTGGCTGGAGGTTTTCTTTTTGGAGCATTCCTGGGCACACTGATCGTGAATGTAGGCGCCACAACCGGTGCAACCTTGGCATTTTTGGCAGCCCGTTATCTCTTAAGGGATTGGGTGGAAAGTAAGTTTGGCGATCGACTGGGCCCAATACAATCTGGATTCGCACAAAATGCCTTTAGTTACCTCATGACCCTAAGACTCATCCCTGCCTTTCCATTCTTCTTAGTCAACCTTGTTTCAGGCCTGACTCGTGTCAACATAGGAACCTATATTGGTGCAACGGCGCTTGGAATCATTCCTGGCAGTTTCGTCTTTGCATTTGCCGGTCGACAACTCGGGACCATCAATTCATTATCTGAAATTGCCTCTCCTTCAGTCTTACTCGCATTTACATTCTTAGGTCTGCTTGCCATTATGCCTATCATCTATCGAAAAATGACTGGCAAAAGTAGTCCTGGGGCCTAAAGATAGCGTCTACAATATGAAAACAAACCCCATATTACCTATATTTTAATTTGAGGATACAGATGATTCAACCGACGCCCCTCCATCATGACGTTGAAATCCTACCAATGGATGAATTCAATCAAGAATTGGTGAACAATGTTCATCCACCTCAATGGACAAACCCAACGCCCGATGGGAAATATAATCTCGTCGTCATTGGGGCCGGCACTGCCGGACTCATTACAGCCGCAGTTGCGGCAGCCCTCGGAGCCAAAGTGGCCTTAATCGAACGGCATCTGATGGGTGGTGATTGCCTCAATGTTGGATGTGTGCCTTCCAAGGGGATCATTCGTGCTGCTCGCGCCTGGGCTGAGGTAAACAATGCCAGTGAGTATGGACTCCATATATCTCCCGAACACGTGACACGAAACTTCGATGTGGCGATGGCTCGCATGAGAAAACTCCGAGCACGAATTAGTCACGTTGATTCAGCACATCGTTATAAAAAACTTGGAGTTGACATCTATATTGGTGAAGGGAAATTTACCAATGCATCTACAGTTGAAGTCGCTGGGCAAACACTCACATTCACGAAGGCAGTAATTTGTACAGGTGCCAGAGCCGCAGCACCACCCATTCAAGGTTTGGAAGATGCGGGATATTTAACGAATGAAACTATTTTTTCTTTGACTACATTGCCTCCTCGTCTGGCCGTAATTGGTGCTGGGCCGATTGGCTGTGAAATGGCGCAATCTTTCGTCCGATTTGGTAGTCAAGTTTCTCTTTTCGAGCGAAGTGACCACATTCTTCCGCGCGAAGATGCTGATGCCGCAAAAGTTGTACAAGCACAAATGGCGAAAGAGGGCGTATCATTTATCTTTAATTCCAATGTTCAGCGAGTTGAATCCAGAGGCACAGAAAAAGTTCTTCATTACGAAGAAGATGGACAGAGTCATGAACTCGTCGTTGATGAAATATTAGTGGGAATCGGCCGAGCGCCAAATGTCGAAGGCTTAGGGTTGGATCTGGTTGGGGTCGAATTCGACCAACGAGCTGGAGTGAAGGTTAACGACAAACTTCAAACTTCAAACCCCAAAATTTACGCCGCTGGAGACATTTGTTTCCCGTTTAAATTTACTCATACCGCCGATGCCATGGCACAAATTGTTATTCAAAATGCCCTCTTTCCCCACCCGCTTGGATTTGGATATGCCAGTACTGATTCACTGATCATTCCATGGTGTACGTTTACCGAACCTGAGATTGCTCATGTGGGCCTCTACGAACACGACCCACAATCTAAAAATATCGAGATTGATACGTTTACATTTCCTCTTCATGAAGTTGATCGCGCCATTTTGGATGGGGAAGACGAAGGGTTTGCACGAGTGCATGTGAAGAAGGGAACTGATACAATCCTTGGAGCAACCATAGTGGCAGCTCATGCAGGAGATATGATCAGCGAATTTACTCTAGCCATGAAAGCTGGGGTGGGGCTGAGTACCATCACTGGAACCATACACCCTTACCCCACTCAAGCTGAAGTTATTAAAAAAGTTGCGAATGCCTGGAGAAAGACAACATTCACTGATGGGAAAAAACAATTCCTGAAAAAACTCTTCGCATGGACCCGTTAATGCTTGCACTCAGATGATCATTGGCCAACAACAGGCATACAGCACAAAGGACTTGAAGATGCGTTTCTTCCCTTCCATTCAGAATATAATTTCAGGTCTTCTCTGGGCTGTGATAGTCGGCCTCCCCCTCCTTAGCCTCGCAAAAACCAAACCTGAGACCATACTAGAAGTTGGTAAGTTTTCGGCTGAACAGGCTGGGAGCAAGCTTCCTATCGGCTGGAAACCACTCACCTTTGAAAACATCAAGGACCACACCCATTACGAGCTCGTCAAAGACAAGAAAAAGGTTGTTCTGAAGGCGTTGAGTGTATCGAGTGCTTCCGGGGTGACCAAAGAAATCTCCATTGACCCCAAAGAATTTCCAATCGTGCACTGGCGATGGAAAGCAGAGAACATCTTCAAGAAGGGCAATGTGAATTTAAAAGAAGGCGATGATTATCCAGCAAGAATTTACATCACCTTTGCCTATGACAGCGATCGAGTCGGGTTTTTTGAACAAACAAAATATGAGGTCGCGAAGTTACTCTACGGCCAATATCCTCCGTTAAATGCGATCACGTATATTTGGGGAAACACAAGTCCAGTCGGAACTGTTGTGCCTAATCCTTATACAGATCGAGTTCAAATGTTTGTCACACAAAGTGGGTCAAAAAAACTAGGACAATGGGTCACTGAAGAACAAAATATCTATGAAGACTACGTGCAGGCATTTGGGACCGAACCACCCAACATTTCTGGAGTCGCCATTATGACAGATTCGGATAATACCAAAGAATCAGCAATCGCGTATTTCGGGGATATTGTTTTCAAAAAGCGAAAAGCGAACACTAAGAAATAACCCATTCAGAACATTCAAGTGTGACAAGATTTCCTCACTCGGTCCTTCTTACTCATACCATTCTTCGCTTTTTTCTTAGCCATAATCAGGAGCATTCCCTGACTTCCATTTAATGTTACATCCCGCACTCGGGAGCTGTGTTGCATTGACAGGCTGTCCGCTTAACATACGCTCAATGGCAGCTCGTAAATCCTTACCTGTAACAGGCTTACCATTTCCTGGGCGACTGTCATCTAACTGTCCACGATAGACCAATCTTTGTGAGTGATCAAATAGAAAAAAGTCTGGCGTACAAGCTGCAGTAAAACGCTTTGCAACATCTTGGCTCTCGTCGTAACAAAGAGGAAAGACAAAACCAGACTCTTCCACCATATGCTTTAATGATTCAGGCGCATCATCTGGGTAGCTCTTGGCATCATTGCTACTAATTGCGATGATCTCAAGTTCTGCCAAATCGTAATCGTGACCAAGTTGCGCTAACTCGTCCCTCACATGCACGACAAATGGGCAATGCTGACAAATAAACATGATCAACACACCCTTCTTCTCAGCATAGATCTCAGGAGAAATCATCTTCCCAGACACGACTTCAGGTAACTCAAACGTCGGGATGGTCGTTCCAAGCTCTAACATCGTTGAATTGGTTAAAGACAAATTATGGCCTCCTTACGATAAAAATAGACTAGAAAAAAAGAATGGTGGGTGATCAGATGGAAAAAGTGCGCATCTCAAAGCCCAGCTCGAGATCAATCGATACATGCGCGACGAAGCTATCCCTTTTTCCAATGTTGAAATCGTCGAAGCAACTCTTCTCGAACATGCGGAGAAATAGGTTCAGGTGGAAGTTTCCCAAGAGTTTGAACAGTAGCCTTCATTTGTTCCAAATAATTCCTACAGTCCCGACACATGCCCAAATGCATGTGGAACCGGATTCGATTCGACAAGGACATGGCCCCCTCAAGATACTCGGTAATGATTTCAGCCACGTCCTGGCAAGATAACCGCCCAAGCAAGTAGGACATCAAGTGTTCTTTTAGATTTTTATCCATAAGAATTACCCTAAATCCCCTTTGACATATTGAGCCAAAGTCCGACGAACTCTTGAACGAGCTCGATGCAATAACACGCGTTGGTTGGTCTCTGTTACCTGTAAAATGTTACAGACCTCATCAGAACTGAGTCCCTCAAGATCTCGAAATGTAATCACTTGCCGCTGTGTAGCAGGGAGCGCTTCAATAGCCTGCTCAATCTGTTCTCGACTTTCTTTTGATAATGCTAAACGTTCTGGAGTGCCATGGTCCCACGCATGAGGAGGTTCAATCCAATGTCCGGCCTTCGAACCAGATTGAATAAATGAATCAAGATCAACACCTCCCCATTCATCATCATCTTCAGAACCGGTCTTTTCCGCAAAAGCCACATATCGACTTTCTCGTGTTCCTCGTGTCTTGGCGCGATTCGTCAAAATGGTAAAGAGCCAAGTCTTAAAGGACGAACGCCCCTCAAATCGTGACAACCCTTCAAACACGCCCATCCATGTCTCTTGCACAACTTCTTCTGCCACAGCTTGGCTCGGGACATAGGCCATCGCCACCCGTAATAGCGAGCCCGAGTAACGATCCACCGCCTCTGCAAAGGCTTGTTCATCCCCCTTACGCAAACCGTCCAGTAGTTCGGACTCATCACGGCCAGGCGGAATCACCGGCAATGCAAGGGCTATAGTAAGCCATTCAAAAAAAAGCATACTTCAATTCAACATCAGAATTGGTGACAACAAGGAAACACCGAATTATGGAGTGCCGATGACATGGAATCAAGTGGAAAGTGATAATTGGAAAGCTGGGATTCAAAGACCATACGAACGACAGTTACTTCGCAGCTTGAAATAATCTACAAAAATAGCGTGAACCCTGAGACCGGAGGAATATTACGAATCTTGATAGATTTGCGCAAGAATGGCCGTACGGGTCGTCGTCTTCGTCTTTTTCAAAAGATGTCGCACATGCTCTTTGACTGTATGTTCACTAATAGACAGGTTGTTCGCAATCTCCTTATTCGTCTGTCCATCCGCAATATGCGTGACGATTTCCACTTCTCGATCGGTAAGATGAAATCGCTCTTTGGCTTGAACAGGAATACCCCGACTTTCTCGACCAATTTTCTCCATAAGAATGAGAAAACGCGTATCCTGACTACCCTGAGGATCTGGCATGAGGAAACCACGAAGAAGAATAGGAACCTGCATACTTCCGGTCACTCTACGAAATTCAAGATATTCAGAATCTTGCAGCGTATCATGATCATGCAGAGCGCGTTGAAGATCCACGCACATATCCATGACTTCCGAGGGGAAGATCTCCGTGGGCTCGCTCCCAAACCGGCCTCCAAGAATTTGACGACGCAAGACCTCTGCTTCAGGGTTCATATATAACACCTCCCCAGAAGCAGAAAATGACAGCACTCCAGGGACCGAACGACAATCGGCAATGGTGTCAATATATGACATCAGAGGTGGTCCATTCCCTGCGTCAGGGTGATTCCCATGGGAGATTGTTTTTTTTGTGATAGCCACTTGCCCTCAATTATAGAGTGACGCGAGATTCATACGTGGCAGGACACCAACGTACACGATGTTCAACAATTGAATCTTGAATTCGTACATACAAAGGCATAATTCAATTATATTTTCCCCATCGTCTATTCTCGGTATTCCCTCCTCAAGACTTAACCGCAGGGACCTATCCCAACTGTGCCTTATACATCTATTCCATGCCCCTCACACTCCACTTGATCATCGCCCATTCCTAAAACATGGCCATTGACTCATCCATTTTCACCTCCCCTAGCATACATGAGAACGTGGCAGCTGCCTTATCCACAGGGTTATCCCCACAGAAAAATTTGTAATCTTTCTCTCCTTTTCAATCACAAGAAATGATACAATTTGACCTACTCCTATCTCTCCAAGAAACCCTAGTGAAATTAACTTTAACCTGAGGAATTTTTGAGTGGCCTCTCAATTTGTTCATCTCCATTTACATACGCAATACAGCCTCCTAGACGGCGCAAACCAACTTGACCCATTGTTCAAACAAGTCAGTGAATTTGGGATGCCCGCTGTCGCCATGACTGATCATGGCAATATGTTTGGGGCCATCGATTTTTATCAAAAAGGCCAAAATTATGGGGTGAAGCCAATTATTGGCTGTGAAGCCTACATGGCCCCAGGAAGCCGTCGGCAAAAGCGAGACGGACATCTTGCCCATAATGATTACTACCACTTAATCCTGCTCGCAACGAACTTGACTGGGTATCAAAACCTTATGAAGCTGTCGAGCAAAGCCTACCTTGAAGGCTTCTACTACAAACCCAGGATGGATAAAGAATTACTTGCAGAACACCATGAGGGTCTCATCGCACTCTCAGGGTGCTTGAGTGGGGAAATCCCTTACTTAATCGGCCAACAAAATATGGATGAAGCCCTTCGGGTGGCTGATGAATACCGATCAATTTTTGGAAAAGATCACTACTATTTAGAGATTCAAGCCAACGGCCTAGACCAACAACGCATTGCCAATAAAGGACTCGTTGAGATTCATAAAAAATTAGGTATCCCCTTAGTCGGCACAAATGATTGCCATTACCTGAATAAACGCGATGCCAGACCACATGAAATTATGCTGTGCCTCCAGACTGGAAAAACGCTCAAAGACCCATCGCGAATGAAATTTGATACCGATCAACTCTATGTCAAATCTGCTGATGAGATGTTGGCTGATTTTTCTGAACTGCCCTCATCAATACTCAATACCTGTCAAGTTGCAGAGCAATGCGACCTCAAACTTTCATTTGGAAACACCTACCTTCCCCATTACCCAGTCCCAAATGGTGAGACTCGTGAAAGCTACCTCAAGAAGCTCACGGAAGATGGCCTTGCAGCACGCCTGCGTGAACGACCAACAGGCATACCTAGTGAGCGGTATGAATTACGGGTCAAAGCTGAGCTCGAAATCCTCATCTCCATGGGTTATGCCGGATATTTTTTGGTGGTCTGGGACATCATTAACTTTGCTCGCTCTCGAGGGATTCCTGTTGGACCTGGACGCGGATCAGCCGCGGGAAGTCTCGTCGCCTATGCCCTTCGCATCACCGATCTGGATCCGCTGTCCTACAATCTTCTATTTGAACGATTTTTAAACCCGGAACGCGTATCCATGCCTGACATCGACATGGACTTTTGCATGGATCGTCGTGGCGAAGTCATCAATTATGTCATTGAAAAATATGGAGAAGAGCACGTTTGCCAAATCATCACATTTGGAACCTTAGGTGCCAAGGCCGCTATTCGAGATGTTGGACGGGTCATGGATATCCCCTATGCCGAAGTCGATCGGGTCGCCAAACTTGTCCCGACCCAACTCAACATCACATTACAAGATGCGCTCACACAAGAACCTCGCCTAGAAGAACTGGTTGAGAACGACCCTAGAATGCAAGACCTCATGGAGACGGCCCAGGCGTTGGAAGGTCTCGCCCGCCATGCCTCCACACATGCAGCCGGTGTCGTCATTTCACAAAAGCCATTAATGGAACATGTGCCGCTGTATAAAACCAGTAAAGATGAAATCGTGACGCAATATACGATGACCGATGTGGAAAAAGTTGGTCTGGTGAAGTTTGATTTTCTTGGCCTCAAAACACTCACCATGATTAACCGTGCCGTCATACTCGTCAACGCTGGAAAGCCAGAAGGTACTGAACTGGACATCAATCATATTTCGCTCACTGATACGCAAACCTATTCGCTGCTCGCCACAGGCAGAACTACGGGTATTTTTCAACTTGAAAGTTCTGGCATGCGTAATCTCCTCGTCAAAATTAAACCTGAAACTTTTGAAGATCTCATCGCAATTTTAGCGTTATACCGACCAGGTCCACTTGAGAGTGGCATGGTCGACGACTTCATTCAACGAAAACGAGATCCATCAAAAACGGTATATGACCCTCCACAACTTGAATCAATCTTGAAAGAGACCTATGGAGTTATTGTCTACCAAGAGCAGGTCATGGCAGTCGCCAACCAACTTGCGGGCTTTAGTCTTGGCCAAGCCGATCTTCTTCGAAGAGCCATGGGAAAGAAAAAGCATGAAGAAATGGCCAAACAGAAAACCTTGTTTATCGAAGGGGCCAAACACAAAAAAATTCCTGAGAAAAAAGCGGAAAAACTATTTGATCAAATGGCATTCTTTGCCGGTTATGGATTTAATAAATCTCACTCAGCCGCCTATGCGTTAGTCACCTATCAAACGGCTTACCTCAAAACCCATCATTCTACGGAATTCATGGCAGCCCTTCTCTCAACTGAAATGGGCAACACGGATAAAATGGTCGGCTATTTTACTGAATGCCGAGAGCGTGGACTAAACATACTGCCTCCTGATGTCAATCAAAGCGACAAAGATTTTTCAGTCGTCTCTGAGGGGATACGATTTGGATTGGCTGCCATTAAGAACGTCGGGGAAGGAGCGGTAGAAAGTATACTCGAAACGAGGGAAGAGAACGGACCATTTCGATCATTCTATGATTTCTGCTCTCAAATTGATTTGCAAAAAGTCAATAAACGGGTATTTGAGGGACTGATTAAAGTTGGCTCATTCGATTCCATGAACATCGCACGATCCCAGCTCATGTCTATTTTAGAAAAAGCCCTTGAGGAAGCCAATGCCGTACAGCGTCGAAAACGCCATGGTCAGACAAGCCTGTTTGAAGCCATGGAGGAAGAATCAGCAGCAACCTCGACCACAGCGCTGGAATTCCCTCTCCCAAATATTAGTGAATGGTCTCAACCGCAGCTCCTCACATATGAACGAGAGTTAACGGGATTCTATATAACCGCCCATCCTCTCAATCGCCATGCGACCGCGATGAAACAATTCTCAACCAGCACCACTGCCACGCTCACGGACGTTCGCGAAGGAAAAGATGTGCGATTATGTGGGGTTGTCTCTTCGGTGAAGAATCATACGACCAAACGAGGAGACCCCATGGCCTATGTCCAACTTGAAGACCTTCACGGAACCGTTGAAATTATTGTGTTCCCAGAACTCTACAAATCCAGCGGGGAACACCTAATACCAGAGTCCATCATTCAAATCACCGGCACCATCGATCAAATGGATAGTGGCACACGAATTAAGGCAACAGCCGTCCAAACTTTAGAGGATTTACTGTCACGTAAAATTAAGTTCCTTACAGTAAATGTTGAGGAAGCGGTGACAAAAAAAGAAAGCCTCGCTCAACTCCAAGACGTGTTCCACCAACACCCAGGTCCCGTTTCGGTGGTCTTTCGCTTCTCACTCTTAAATCAGCTTCAGGTGGAAACTTCACAATTCCCAGAACTAGGTGTATTACCTAATGCAGAATTTTTAGAAGAAGTTGAACTCATCCTTGGAAAATCCACGGTCACTCTCCATGAATAAATACATACCGCTATTGAATAATCTTTCAATTTTCAGAATACTGTTTCTTGATAACTGTTCGAATCAGACACCAAGAACAGAAGAGAGAAATTCAACACGTATATTTCAGATCTTTCATGATTCGGTGGCTTCAACATGAGGACTCTTCGCCTTTCCTGCGATACATGCTATCGTGAGGCACAAACAGGTTCTTACTGCCCACTTGAAACAGGCACAACACCGTGCTCAATCTACAAGTTTCAAGTAATTAGGAGAACGGATATTGGATTATGACGCGATGAATCCAAGAGTACCGCCAGACACCATTGATCAACATTCCCATATGAGACGGAGAACTTTGTGAAGGAATACCTTGACTTCGAAAAACCTATACGTGAGCTTGAAGAACGAATAACTCGCCTGCAAAAAGCCGGGTCAAAAAAGCAGTCGGTACAAGACCAGATTGAAAAACAGACTATACGGCTAAATGATCTTGAGATTGAGATCTACGGAAACCTCACGCCTTGGCAACGAAGCCAAATAGCCAGGCACCCGCAGCGACCTTCGATCAGTAACTATCTTGAACTCATCACTCAGAATTTCTTGGAACTACACGGTGACCGGTTATTTGGTGATGACCGAGCCATCATTGGCGGCTTCACTCAGATCAACGAGCAACCCGTCATGGTCATCGGACAAGAAAAAGGAAAAACACTGAAAGAGCGAATGCAACGGAATTTTGGCATGCCAAATCCAGAAGGCTATCGTAAAGCCCTTCGGCTCATGAAAATGGCTGAAAAATTTAAGCGCCCAATAATCACATTCATTGACACCCCAGGAGCTTATCCAGGCCTTGAGGCAGAGCAACGAGGACAAGCTGAAGCCATAGCTCGCAACCTATTAACCATGGCTCGTCTCCGCGTACCAATCATTGCCATTATTACCGGAGAAGGAGGAAGTGGAGGAGCTCTCGCGTTAGGCGTCGCTGATAGAGTCTTAATACTAGAACATTCGATTTATTCTGTGATTTCTCCAGAAGGCTGTGCGGCCATCTTATGGGATGATGCCACCAAAGCCGCTCAAGCCGCCTCTGCACTCAAACTGACCGCCCCTGAGCTTATCAAAATTGGGGTCGTCGATGAAGTCATCTCTGAGCCATTAGGCGGAGCACATCGTGACGTCGAAGCCACAGCCCTACATCTACAACAAACCATCCAGACCCAACTTCGTCAAATCTCAGCATTACCCGTTGAGACATTGCTCAGAGAGCGTGACGAAAAATTTCGACGAATGGGAGCTATTCGCCAAGCTCACAATTCCAGTCACGAAAAGGCCTCCACGTAACGGCCCTCTTCCATCTACAAACTTGATTCGCTCCAAAATTTAGAATAACTCGCATCTCATCAACCAAAATAATTGGCAGCATACTATTATACGTATGCGATCCCTCACTTGGGGTGATGTTGAGGAATAAAAAAAGAGAACGAGGTTACGGATTATGCCAGCGAGCGCCCTCTAGCTCTGGATTAAACTGGTGGGTGAGTTTGAGCGTATCACCATCTTTAATCTTCGATTCCAATGTTGAAATCCTCATATTAATGGTAATCATCACCTGATTGGAGTCGATAAATGATTGGAAGGGATCAAATTTATCAGCATGAGCTTGGAATAAATCTCGAATGGCTATCGGTTCTAGCACTTCACATTCAAATTCTGGCTCTTCGACTGCATCTTGAAGAGTTTGACCATACACCAAAACTTTAATCATACAATCCTCTCAAAAATATCAACATGCCGCTTGCGATATTTAAACACGAATCTCCCAACGGAAACAAATATTAGTCGCTACCTTCATTCATGAGTTCAGCCACATGCTTGACCTCGACTGCCCCCTTCAAACCATTTTTCAATTGAATCATACAGGCTGGACAACTGGTGACAACCATCTCTGCTCCGGTATCGAGAATTGCTCTTCGCTTTCGCTCAAAGATGAGTTGTGACGTCTCATAGTCCTTAACAACATAGGTTCCCGCTCCGCCAGCACATCGATCAGCATCTTGCATTTCCACGAATTCGACACCGGGTAGATTGGATATTATCTCCCGTGGTGCCTTTGAGACACCTGCCGCACGCAAATGGCAAGAAGAATGATAGGTAACTTTTCGAGTACGCTCACCTGATGATACAGGAGAATATGAACCCTCCGCCCTGACAGGTCTCTCGCCCTTGGCCATCTCAGAAATATGTCTCACCCGTGAGGCCAACTGTCTCGCAAGAGATTCTTCAGGCTCTCCTTTAAATAGGCGAGGGTAGTCTTTCAAGCTAAGCGTGCAAGAGGCACAACCAGTCACCACCGTCTCATAGGAGGAAAAATTGGCTAACGTTTCACGAGCTCCTTTTTTGACTAATTCTCGATGTCCATAGGTCTCAATTGGGGTGCCAGAGCAACGCTGAACAGGTAAGGCTGGCTCAATGCCTTGTTTGCGTAGTGCACCAATCACCGAATCTCCAACGCCATCGTCAAAGTAATTCGCGGCGCAGCCATGAAAATACGCAACCTTATTGTCTTTCGTTTCCGATTTTTGACATAACTCAGGATAACGTTCTCGCAACGTCTGTCGCGCTAACTGAGGAAGAACAAGATCCCTGGTGATTTTAGCATTAGGAGCAACCAAACGAAGCATGGGACGAGTCACGCGTTCAAGTAGGCCTCGAGGCAATGGGCGATCCCAGAGCTTTTGGGTCATGGCTGCGATCTTGAGCAATGGTTCAAAAATCCAGGGACGTGCATGAAGGGCAAAAATCCAACCCATAAATTGATTCGGATGTTCCGCGCGACGTTGCAAGATCAGTTCAGATACATCGACATCTGCTGGGCACACTGTCCGACAAGACTTACAATTCAAACAGGCCTCGACCACACGCTTTGAATCCAAATAGCTATAATCCTTGGCCGTGACAATTTCAAACCAACCTCGTGAACTCATGTCTTCAGATTGAAAGACGTCGTAAACGGGACAGACGGCGTTGCACTTGGCGCATGTGGCACAGGGCTTGGCCAAACGCTCAAAATCAATATGTTCAGTAAATGATTCCTGACTAATTTTGACACCTGGGTTCATGACACCATGAGGATCAAGCATGCGCTTGACTTCAACAAACACCTGATAGAGTTCATCTCCAAACATGGGACGAACCATTTCAGCTCGAATACGACCATCGCCATGCTCTCCACAAATCGATCCTCCGAATGTTTCCAAAACTACCTGATGAACGTCACGATGCGCCTTGACCATCCCTTGAAAATCATGTGAATCATTCAGATCCAACAATGGTAGGATATGAGCGTTGCCATCACCGATATGTCCAAAAACCGCCACGACAATATTTTGTTCTCCAAAAAATCCTTCCAAGTATCGAATTAATTCTGCAGTTCGTTCAGCAGGAACCACCACATCGTCAACAAAGTTGATGGGTTTTTTTCGTTGATCATAGCGGTAGAGAATGGGATACAATGCTTTTCGAGATTTCCATAGCTCCTTTTGCTGTTCACCATCAAAAGCCACCACCGGGTCGGCCGAAAGACGATAGCCACGACAGAGACCTAATAACCGATCACTTCTCCCAGGGTCTTCTCCCTGATCAAATTCGATAAGTAAGGTCGCAGCTGAATCATCTGGAATGCCGTAGGTGTCTCGACCAATCAGGTTCAACGTATTGGCATCCATGACTTCTAGCGCACTTGGCATGAGTGTTAAGAGGTCTGGTACCGCCTCTCCCATTTCCTCTAAGTACCGAAAATGAATGAGTGCCGACGCCGTTGACTTTGGCCGATCGACTAATCGAATCGTGGCTTCACTGAAAATCCCCAACGTACCTTCACTTCCAATAAACAGCTTTGGTAAATCCCACTCTCCTCGTCGCACGCCGTCGATCAAATCAAACAGATTGTATCCTGAGCTATTCTTGCTAACATGAGGGCGCTTGGATTCAATTAAGGCTTCATGTGTAATAACTAAATCACACAGTGAGTGAAGATCTGGATGATCAGCAAATATCTTCGACAAAGCCTGATCGCCAATCTGATACGATTTCGCACTCAGCCACCCGCCCTTAGGTAAACGAACTCGAAGAGCCTGTACATTATCTTTGACCGACCCATACCGTAAGGTATGCGGCCCAGAAGAATTGTTGGCCAACATGCCTCCGAGCTTACACATCTCTCCGCTCGAGGGATCCGGGCCGAACATTAACTCGTGGCGCAACAGTTGTTTATTCAATTCAGCGAGTACAATACCCGGTTGGACTCGTGCCCACTTTTCAGTAGGATTTACCTCGAGAATTTGGTTCATCCGTGAGACGTCAAGAATAATGCCTGTTCCGATAGCGGACCCAGTAAGATTTGTTCCAGCCGCTCTAGCAGTCAGGGGAATACCGTGCCTGACTGCATAATCAACGATGAAGTCAATCTCTTCCTCAGATTCAGGCAGGACAACTACTTTCGGGGAGAGTCTGTAAATGCTGGCATCGACGGCATAGGCTTTAAGAGTAGAAACATCACTCTTGACTTTGTGCTCACCAAGTGCGTTCTGAAGGTCTTGTATGAGGGAACTTTTTTTAGTGGGTAAAATAAGCGACATGTGCAGAGCCTAAGGGAGGAAACATGTTGGCTTTCACTGAACCGCAAAGGGTAGGACCGTCTTCTACTGTATCACGGGCATGCTAGTAACTTTCTTCTTCCCAGCAGGTTAAGAAATGAGGCTTGATGATTCACGACGGGAATCAAGAGGACGACAACAGAAAAAATAATAACCATATTGTCACCTAAAGGGAGGAGTATCAGGTAGGAAGATCCACACATCCTTCTTCAGAAGAATCACCAGTGGGTAACTCTCCCTCAAATGGAAGGGCCAAGGTATTTTGTAAGCCCAGCTCTTGAATTTCTTTGAGAGGCGGAAGGTCACGAAGATCACGAAGTCCAAATCGTTGCAGAAATTGTTTACTTGTTCCATAGAGAATGGGGCGTCCTGGCACATCCTGACGTCCAACGATTCGTACGAGCTTTTGATCAAGTAATGTCCTGAGTACCCCAGACGTTTCCACTCCCCGCATTTTTTCAATATCAAGACGAGTAATGGGCTGCTTGTAACTCACAATAGCCAAGGTCTCAAGCGCGGAGCGAGAGAGTTTAGATGATGCTTTCGCTTTAGTCAGACGACGAATATAAGTCCCGCAATCTGGACGAGTGGACAGGAGAAAACCACCGGCAACCTCTGACAACAGTAACCCTCGACCGTCCTGTGCATATTCAGCTTGCAGAACCTGCAAAATCTCAGTGATTTTAGACTTTGGAGTGCCTCCAAGCACCTGCACTAACTTATCACTAGAAATCGGTTCCTGAGAAACGAACAACACAGCTTCAATAATACTTTTAATTTCTAATTCATTGATCTCTGGGCTCTCATCAACCTCACGACGTTGCTCTTCTTCCTTCAATGCGCCAAGTGAAGGACCATCCGAAATGGAAAGTTGCTGCTCAGAAACTATTTCCTCTTCAAGCTCTTGCTTCAGGTCCTGTTCAAGATCTGACTCTACAGCATTTCCATTACGTAGCTCATTAACCGTCATTCGTGGCCTCCAAATGGTGGTTGGTCCTTAGCTTCGTCATATTCACGAACCCCTTACCCACAGAATCTCTCCATTTCAGACCACGGGGATTACGAATCCCCTGGCAAAAACTTCCTCGTCACCCGTATTGGGCCAAAAATATCACCTTGGTAAAGTCGCACTAAATTCATCCGCACAAGTTCGAGCAAAGCCAGAAATGTCACAATAATCTGAGGGCGGGAATCAACTCGGTCAAATAAGGCATCAAATGTCACAGAGGATTCAATCTCCAAACGTTCCAATATTCTATGAATATTATCTTGAATAGAAAGTGCTTCCTTGGTCACATCCATTACGGTTTGATTGGGTGTGGCACGATCTAGCACTTGCTGTAACGCGCCGACCAAATCGAATAAACTCAGGTCATCCGTCTGAATTTCCTCGTCAAGTGAGTCCTCTTTTGCAGACTCCACCATTGGCCTGGCCTCTCGAACAAAGGCTTCCTGCCAGACTTTTTCCTGACTCGAAAGACGGAGTGCCGCATCCTTGAATTGCTCATACTCAACCAATTGACGAACTAGTTCAGCTCGAGGATCCTCGCCTTCAGCTTCCTCTTCCGCCGCAGCTTCCTCTTTGGGTAGTAATAGCCGAGATTTTATCTGAAGCAAAGTCGCAGCCATCACCAGAAACTCTCCAGCAAACGAGAGATTCAAGTTTTTCATGAAGTTGAGATATTCGAGGTATTGCTGTGTGATGAGAGCGATAGGAATATCGTAGATATTGATTTCTTGCTTACGAATCAGATGAAGCAGCAGGTCCAGAGGGCCATTAAACGAATCGAGCTGAACGTTATATCCCTCTTCCAACGAATCATCAATTTGAAGGCTATCCATAGGCAAATATTCGACTCACCCCTGACAATTTTCTTCCAATAATCTAGATATACCATCTTTTGTGGGCTCCATCAATCCCTCATCTATATATAGTGGAAAATACGCATTTACGATGAAGATTCTCGCCATTTTCTCACCCCCCAGGTGACAAAACAGAGGAACCCAGCAAAGGCAAGTCCTATGGTTAATACTTTACTTACAGGAATATCCGTATCTACGTCCGTGTATTGTCCCTCAAGAACAGTGTCGGAAAAGTCAGGAGGAATGGAAAAATTCGTACGCGAGAAGGCTTGATCCTTGGGAAATTGTGCATGGGCAAAATCAGCCACTCCCTGAAAGGTAGCATCTTGGAAGTTTGCACTTTGCCGAAATATTGAAAATCGAAAAAAAACTTCGCGAACAAAATGCGCATCAACAAACAGTAACGGACCATCAAATTGAGCACCAGAGAACCCAGTCCCCATTACAAACCTAGCTTTTTCAAAATTGGCTTTCCGCGTGAATGCCACTTCAAGAAATTCAGCAATCCCTCGAAAATGACTTCCCGTGAAACTGACATCTTGCTTGAATTGTGCCTTATGAAAGCGAGAATGTGTGCCAAACTCTACTCCATCAAATATCGCCCGACCATCGAATTGGGTACGAATAAAAAACCCTTCATACGCAATAACGGAACGTGAAAAATCAACCGATTTCAAAAACACCGATTGCGTAAAATCCATCGATTGTTGAAACGTCGTCTCGGTCATCAACACATCCTCGTTGAAGAAGATCACATCATTCCGCAAGTTGGTTGCCCAGTTACCTTGCACGTCCACATGATAAAGAGAGAGTGATCCAAGAATCATGCGCCCGTTTTGAGTTTTTCGCGCGTCTAAAATACGACCCGCAACCGGCGATGACTCAGAAATTTCATTCAAGGAGAGGACTGGCAATTGATCAAACATCAAATCACCAATAACTGTCACGCCTTCAAGGTCTACATCCCGACCTTCCTGGAGTGCTCGAAAAACCTCAACAGCGTCAATGGCATGATTCGTACGCTCATCAGATGTGCAAGAGCCAATAAGATGTCGACGAAATATCTCCTGATCGCTCAAAGAGGATGACTGCATCTCACAGCCATAGGCCGAATCCTCAACGCCAATGCCCCCTACCAACAGACTCCCTAGACACAAGGTCCACCCAACGCGAAAACTAAGACACATCATCCACCTACTGAGCCACGCCGCGATACTATTCATCGTCATTGATCGTTCATGAAAAATGTTGAAAAAATAGAAATTCACGAACCTTTTGGAAGAACTGCCTCACATGCTAATAGACCAAATACGAGTTACACACCAGGTAGAGCATCCTTAAGGATAAGGAAATGCATCCAAAAGCAGGCCTTACTCAAAGAGGGCCCCTAAGAAACTGAGACACCAATAGGACGAAGGTGTTGCGGATCCGATCTACACACGACTTTCCTCTGGCTCAAAATGTGTCGTGCTAGAATTTTCAGTCCAGCACAGTGTCCCTACATCACGTTTGGGGAGGTTCAGGAGATGACTGAGTCACAGGCGGCTGAGGTTCTACTTTGGGAGCAGGCGCTGGCTTTGGAATAGACGAAGGCGCAGGCATTGATTCTGAAGCCTTTGGAGCGTTGACATCCTTCAGCATCAGATAGAAATCTTTATGTTCTAAATCTGATTGGCTTTGCCTCACTTCAATATCTTTCACTGTCTTTGGAGGAGGGACAACAACCTTCTCCCCGTCCTGCCAATTCACAGGTGTGGCACACGAAAAATGCTCGGTTGTTTGCAATGCGGTCACAAGACGCAGTATTTCCTCGACATTTCGTCCGACATTCAAAGGATAATAGACAAGCGCCCGAATGATTCGCTTTGGATCAATGATAAAGACAGCACGAACAGTCGCGGTAGAATCTGCCCCAGGATGGATCATGCCGTAGCGATGAGACACCTGCATACTCACATCAGAAATCAGAGGGAACGGTATAACAACTCCCATCTTGTCTTTCATATTTTGAAGCCAGGCGAGATGAGAATGAATACTATCAACACTCAGGCCAATCAGCTTTATCCGACGGGCGACAAATCGCTCATGCTGACGAGCAAATTCCATGATTTCCGTCGTACAAACAGGTGTAAAATCTGCAGGATGAGAAAAGAGAATGACCCAATCTTGTTCTTGCCAAACGCTAAAATTAAAGTCTGGGATATGCGTGGTCATCGCTTTAAAATCTGGAGCATGATCACCAATTCGAGGCAAACCCGTCACGTCTGACATGAACCCTCCTATATCGTTACGTTGTCACTTTTTAATGAAAAAACCGATCGGAGATAATCTCACCCCTACGCTCTTACCACCGAGAAATATCTTCGTCATCATCCTCAAGCCCAGAATCTGAATCTCGGAAAAACTTTTCCGTACCAAGCTCCTCGGAAAGGTCCTCAGTAAGATCAACATCATCGCTATCTTCCCCAATACCTCGGGGAAACGCATCATCCACAAACTCGTCAGCGAGGTCATCAGTTAATTCTTCGATGTCCTCATCCTGTTCTTCGCCAACCTCTACCGTGAGATCCTCACCATCGAAGTCAGAATCACCATCAGACTCAGAATCATGAGCAGTAGCGGCCAAAGCTCTGGCAATAATTTCTTCAGGAGTAAAAACCTTCGCCTCCTGAGTGCCTGAGGCCGCGACATATCGCTCATTACTCTGCTCCACAGTTTTCGTTATACTTTTTTTAGGAACGACTTTTTTTTCAGCTTTCTTCTTCACCGGTGTTTTGGGAGTCACAACCTTCACTTGGCTTGTCACCTTTGCTACTGCTTTCTTAGCCTTTGGCACAACTTTTTTCGCAATGGTCCGCTTGGTAGGTTTTGCCTTGGAAATCACAACTTTTTTCACCTTCACAATTTTCTTGGCAACTTTTTGCACAGCAGCCTTTTTCACAACAACTTTTTTCAGGGCAATTTTTTTGGCGATAGCTTTCTTGGGGGCAGTCGTTCTAGGGGAATTCTTGGCCGTACCTTTGGAGGTACTCTTTTTGACACTTGCCAAAGGCTTCACAGCCTTAGCTGGGGTGGAAGGTTTCCCTCTCTTCACAACTTTCTTAACAAGCTTTGGACTTGACTTCACCACTGCCTTGCTTTTCGCCTTAGGCTTTGGTGTTGGCTTAGCCACTACTTTAGTCTTAACCTTTTTCTTCGTATTGGCTGCCGGCTTGGATTTTTTTACTGATTTCACCGATACTTTTAACTTGGCCTTGGCTGTAGACTGAGGCTTGGCTTTCGATTTAGGCTTGGCCTTCGTTGCCATTCTCGAACCCTCCTAGTGTATGTGAGCGTATCGTCACCCGCCGTCAGACGGTTACCCTCTGGTATGTTGGTCCATCTAACATGGACTGCATACCTGTTTCAAGAAAAGAATGTCAAAACTAAAAAAAGGCTGTCTCCCGCTACCAAGAATATGACTCGATTGTTACAATGGCAAGTCTGACACAAACAGTGGCCACTCACCGTGTTCCCAACTCACAAGACAATCATAAAATCACAACGTCCATCTCGCTTAGGTCTCTCTATACTTCAAGATACATTTACTCGCTATAACCACCGAAACTCCATTCCCTATAAAACCAAAATGACCATGCTTCTAGATTCCTTACTATTGACAAATAAAAAAACTCACACTTAAAGCATTACTTTAAGTATGTAGCAGAAATTGCCAACATATGACTGGCAGAATATCATGAAATCATTGCCTCTTCACCTACCATGAATCCCACTCAAATCACCCAAGCTCCAACTCGCACCAGATGGAGAATACTTGGACTCCTGCTACTGATCAGCATCGTCACCTATATCGATCGCGTCAATATCTCTGTGACCGCACGACATATGATGCCGGCTCTTGGGCTCACAGACCTGCAGATGGGGCAAATTTTTTCTGCCTTTGTATTTGGATATGCCCTCTTTCAAATTCCTGGTGGCTGGCTAGGCGATCGCTGGGGAGCCAGACGGGTACTCACGTTCGCGGTTATTTGGTGGTCAATCTTTACGGCTCTCACCGCACTGGCCCCAACCCTTCCACTCGTCAATCTTGTGGGGATCATGGGCTCCTTGATGGTCGTCCGCTTCTTAATTGGAGTTGGAGAATCAGCCGCCCTCCCCAACTTCAACCGAGCTGTCGCCAATTGGCATCCCCCCAACGAACGAGGCCTCGGCATCGGAATCACCATCGGAGGAATAGGAATAGGATCGGCCCTCACTCCGCCGGTGACAGCATGGATTATGGTCAATTATGGATGGCAAATGGCGTTCTATTCTGCTGGAGCCCTTGGAATTGCCATAGCCCTTCTTTGGTATTGGTATGCAACAGACCTCCCTCAACAACACCGACACGTCAATTCAGCAGAAGCCGCCCTTATTGAAGAAACAACAGGCCAACTCCAAGAAGACCACCCCTCACTTCCCTCACACCATTTAAAGGGGAAAGATAGAGATGAAAGGGGATTCAAAAAAGACCCCCTCAAGGTTCCTTGGAAGTCTATCTTTCACACACCAACAGTCTGGTGGCTTGTCCTCAGTTACACCTGCCTTGGCTATGTTGCCTATGTCTACATGTCCTGGTTCTATCTCTATCTCGTTAACGTGCGTGGATTTGGAGTGCTCAGGGGAGCCTTCTTTGCTTCGGCACCATTTCTAGCAATGGCGGTCTTTTGTCCAGTTGGAGGATGGGTCACGGACAAACTCACCCAAACTCGAGGATTAAACTTTGGAAGAGCAAGTGTCGGGGGATCAGGAATGATCTTAGCTGCACTATCAATTATTATTGGAGCAAATGTGGAGGCTCCGTTCCTCGCAATTGGCATGCTCTCCCTAGGCGCCGGATGGCTCTACTTCACAGTAGGTGCCTTTTGGTCCTCTACGACAGACCTCTCCAAACCCCATGCGGGCACTCTTTCCGGACTCATGAATACGGGGGCCAATCTTGGTGGCACTCTCTCCCCTACTCTCACGCCTTGGCTTGCTGATCAATTTGGATGGTCTGTGGCTCTGGGAACTGCGGCTCTTGTGGCATTTCTAGGGGGATTTTTTTGGCTGATGATTCGACCAGGAGATGGACTACGACAAGGAGAACATGACAAAGAATAGAAACGATTATAGAGTTGCTTGCAGATGAAAGGAACTCGAGAAACTTTAGCCTTATGACCTAATCATGAAACTCAAGAACATCTCGCCCTAGACTCGCCCCTGGTTCTCTTGTATCTTCAAAAAAGACGTTACCTCCCTAAACATTCAAGGAGAAACACCATGATTCGAGTATCAGTGTTATACCTACGAAATGAAGGCAAGACCTTCGATATTGACTATTATTCAAAAAAGCATATGGCATTAGTCCATGAGAAAATGGATGGACTTGGGTTGAAAAGTGTCGAAGTCGATCGAGGGTTGACCGACCTCAGCCATAGCGAATCTCCGTTTTTCGCCATTGGCCATTTACTGTTTGAAAGCCTTGAAGCCTTTACGGCAGCCTTCGAAGTAGCAGGGACTGATTTGCTGGCTGACATGCCCAACTACACGAATGTCGATCCCATTGTGCAAATTAGCGAAATCATGCCAACCTGAGTGAATGAGGCTGTTGAATGTTTTATTACCACGGCAACAAGGGCGGGAACACCACTGAGTGATTTTTTCAACATTCGCTGAATGGACTTGATGATCGGAACCGTCGCTTGGTACATTCACCTTCATTGTGTCAGACTCATCATCACCAAAATTCCAGAAAAAAAACCCAAAAGCAATAATCTCTACTAGTCTAGGGAATATTGAGCTTCGCTTTCTTCCAGACATTGCGCCACGGCATGTCGAAAACTTCATCAATCTGACTAAGATAAAGTTTTACGATGGAACAAGCTTTCATCGCGTCGTTCCCGGGTTTATCATTCAAGGCGGTGATCCATTAAGCAAAGAACCTGATCGTGCACTTCATGGCACGGGGAGCCCTGGGTACAGCATTCCCCCAGAAACGAGCGATTATCCCCATCGAAGGGGAAGCCTTGCCATGGCCAAGGTCCCAAGAAATGAAGACCGGACTCGTGACATTTCAGATAATGGGTCGCAGTTTTTTATTTGCGTGGAAGACTCAGGTAGCCTCGACCGGATGTACACGGTTTTTGGGAAGGTATTTCGTGGAATGGATGTCGTTGACCAAATTGTCGCTGCTCCCCGAGATGATCGGGATAACCCGCTTGATCCTATCCTCATGACAGTGACGGTAGAAGAATAAAAGTACGTCGCTCGTCCCTCGTGAATCGTATTTCGTTAAATTAAACTGCACAAATTACGAGTTACGGCAAATCCAAAGACTTTCGCGTTGAGCCAATATACTGAAACAGGAAAATGGCCCACGAGAACCGAGAGAAGAGTCGAGGTCCTCGCTCGTATTTATTCAAAAGAGGCTTTCGGTTTATGAGATATGAGTCACGAGCGACGAGATTCGGTTTTTTTAAAAGAAAGCGATGCTCGCGTAGGTGACAGTTGAATTAAACTGATCAGTTATGCCACGATCATACCGTAAAACCTCAGCTTTTTCCGCTTCAATTAACTTCATCAGCAAAAACAAGGTCGAAAATCCCAGGATATGACGCTTATCTCCTTCTTCTAGGATAAACTGCGCAAACTCCTCCGGCTTCATTTCCTCTACTTTCTTGAGCATTTCCAGGTCGGTTTGCATACAACGGTGAAATGAAAAATCCGTTGGAGGCTTATTATCTCCGTACCTCAAGCCGATATGCGCCAGACTCGCACTTCCAATAACACAGACTTCCTGACCAATCGCGGCTATGGAAGCTTTGAGGGCCACTAAGAAGGCATCAATTTGTTCAAAGAGCGGCTTCAATTCAGCATCTGCGAGGGTTTCAACAGGGAAAGAACAGAGGACCGGAATAATGGTAATCGGCCGCTGGCTTCCAATCGTGTGCTGAAGAAAGGGAAGTTGAAATTCAACACTATGCTCTTGCTCATGACGAATATCTTGCTCAAAGAACTGCGCTCCCCCATTGGCACGAAAATGCTCAAGGATCGGCTTATTCACCGGCAACACACCTAATGGCGTTTCAAAGTCCTTATCGGTCACAGCTATTCCATGTTCCAATTCAGAATGACACGTGCCAACAATGATGAAGACATCCGGTGTTTGAGCTTCCTTCAGTTCTTTATACGCCCATGCGTAGATGGCCCCTGCTTCTTTTGGTTCATAGTTTGGCGCCAAAATCGCTTTAATCTTTTTCCCTTGATTATCCGAAGGTTTCTTTTCTGGCCCTTCTTTGGAATCAAAGAATCCGCCTAGCTGCTCTCGCAAGGTATCGGCCTCATCTTCGTAGCTTTTCCCTGCAAACATCGCTTTCCTCACGGGTGTATTCCGGTATGCCGCCGTCGCAGCCTCTTGAGCTTGATCACACCGTTCACCTTCAAGAAAGAGCTTATCATCAAGGTCTGATACCAATTGGCTGAGTTTATCAGGCATGAGAAATTCGCCATACTTCTTTAGATACTCGGCACCAAGTTGCTCAATAGAATGATCACCATCAAAAAACTGGAAAAGAAAGAAGAAATTTAACGGAATAACAAGCTTCTCAGACGACAACCTCGATGGATCCCACAAAAGAATATATTGCTCTTCGCCCTCTTTGAGTGGGGAATATTGCAAGTTTCGTAACGAGGGGAAATTTTTCGGATCTTTAATTGAACTCGTCATGGGGTATTCATGCTCCTTCTCTATTGCACCGTCCATATGATACCAACAGGATAAAAGACACAACCGACCTGAGGATTATACGAGGCCAACCAACGGGGCAGCAACTACAAACAGGGGGAAATAAGAAAGTAAGAAAAAATGGCTAAGGAGAATGAGAGAATCAAGTAGGAGTCCACTTACGTTTCACGTCTTAACTTAGCTATGTAAATAACACCAGACCTGGTGCTCATTTTGTATGAGGGCCGCAACTACAAACAGCAGATAATGAGGACGGAAGGAGGAATGGCTAAGAAAAACGAGAAACTCAAATAGGAGTCCACCTACGTTTCCCTTCGTAACTTAGCTATGTAAATGACACCAGACCTGGTGCTCATTTTGTATGGGACCAATGTGAATCAATGGAGGTTCATTGGTTTTGCAAATATCCATCACTTGTGGACAGCGTGTATGAAACCGACAACCGACTGGGGGATTGAGCGGAGACGGAACATCACCTTCTAAGACAATCCGATCACCTTGCTTTGAAGGGTCAGGTATGGGATTAGCAGATAAGAGCGCCTGGGTATAGGGATGTTGTGCATCTTCAAACAAGGTCTCAGTTGGAGCAACCTCAGCCAATTTCCCGAGATACATCACCGCAATCCGTTGAGCAAGATATTCCACGACATTCAGATCATGCGTGATGAATAAGTAGGCTAATTGAAACTCCTCTTGAAGATCTTTCAACAAGTTAATGATCTGGGCTTGGATCGAGACATCCAATGCCGAGACCGCCTCATCACACACAATAAACTTAGGCCTCAACGCCAAAGCTCTGGCAATCCCCACACGTTGCCGCTGCCCTCCAGAAAATTCATGAGGATATCGTGAATGATGCTCAGGACGTAACCCAACACGAATCAGTAATTGCTCCACCTGATCTTGGAGATCACTGCCTTTGGCTAATCGATGAATCTTCAGGGGCTCCCCGACAATCGAGCCAACCGTCATCCTCGGGTTTAATGAACTATAGGGATCTTGAAAAATGATCTGCATATGACGACGCGCTGCTCGTAACTCTTTCGCGCCTAGATGAAAGATATTATTTCCTTCAAATATGGCCTCACCAGCGGTTGGCTCCATCAGACGAAGAATGGTTCGTCCGACCGTCGTCTTCCCACACCCTGACTCTCCCACCAACCCCAGGGTTTCGCTATGTTGAATGGTCAGGCTCACATCATCGACAGCCTTCACCCAGGCAGACGTTCTTGAAAAGACTCCACTTCGTACTGGGAAGTATTTTTTAAGCCCGTTCACTCGAAGGAGCGGTTGTCCATTCTGCGTATGCTCAGAGATTGCCGTCATCTTAGTCTTACCCCAAGGGTCCAAGCAGAACTGTTCATGGTTAACGTTTGCTTATTCACGATGCCTCTCAACTATGCAGCCAACATGACGTCTCATGACCATCACCAATTTGAATAAGAGGAGGGGGCTGCTCTGCACAATGCGCCAACACATCCAGACAGCGTGAGGAAAAATGACATCCGGTTGGATATTGCAACGGCGATGGCACAGTCCCCTTAATCGACTCAAGTCGCTTCCCTCGTTCACCAGGTCGAGGAAGAGAATTGAGTAGGGCCTTAGTATAGGGATGAGAAGGGTTTTTAAATAATTGTTCAACATTCGCCCGCTCAGCAATCTTGCTGGCATACATGACAATCACATCGCGCGAGAATTGTGCAACGACGCCTAAATTATGCGTGATGAGCAAAATGGCCATACCCATTTCATCTTGAAGACTTTTCAAAAGATCAAGAATTTGTGCCTGGATCGTCACATCCAGGGCAGTCGTCGGTTCATCTGCAATAAGGAGGTCTGGCTTACAGGCCAAGGCCATCGCAATCATGACACGTTGCTTCATGCCGCCAGACATTTCATGTGGATATTGATCAATACGACGTTCTGGAGAAGGAATACGGACCTTGTCAAGAAGCCTGAGGACTTCCTCTCGAATCTCGCGTTTAGAAAGATCCGTATGAATTTGAAGAGACTCTCCAATCTGATCACCAATGGTAAAGACAGGGTTCAGAGAAGTCATCGGCTCTTGGAAAATCATCCCAATCGACTTCCCTCGTATCTTTCGCATTTCTCCTTCTGGTAGATCGAGTAAATTCTGTCCCCGAAAGAGAATTTTGCCTCCAACAATCCGTCCGGGCTTATCGACCAACCGCATCACGGAAAAGGCCGTCACTGACTTTCCACATCCAGATTCTCCGACGAGCGCAAGCGTCTCGCCAGGTTGAATAGAAAGGCTCACATCCTCCACGGCCCGAATCTCACCTTTATCGGTGAAAAATGAAGTGGAAAGATTCTGTATTTCTAAAAGAGGTTGAGACATGCAGCGCTCTAACGACTTCGAAGTTTCGGATTTAAGGCCTCACGAAGACCTTCCCCAACTAGATTAAACGCGAGCACAACCACAAAAATTGCAAAGCCGGGAATAAAGAACAGCCAAGGCGCATCAAAAATAAAACCTTTGCCATCAGACAAAATATTACCCCATGTTGCATAAGGCGGCTGTACGCCAAACCCTAAAAAACTGAGCGCCGACTCCGTCAAAATAGCACCGGCCACACCGATAGTAGCCGACACCAAAACTGGAGCAATCGCATTCGGCACCATATGTCTAAAAATGATTCTTCTCTCAGGGATGCCTAACGCCTGCGCTGCTATGACAAAATCTTGTTCGCGCAATGAAAGAAACTCAGCTCTGACAAATCGTGCAGTCCCCATCCAACTGGTCAACCCAATCACAATCATGATGTTGTAAATACTTGGAGGTAATAATGCCACAACGGTTAAAATAAGAAAAAACGTCGGGAAGCAAAGCATGACATCGGTAAAGCGCATGATCAGTGTATCAACAGTCATGAATCCCAGTTTCATTTTTCCGTAAAATCCAGATAGCCCTCCTAGAAGAATCCCGATGAATACCGAAATCCCGACGGCGATGAACCCAATTGATAGGGAAACAAATGCGCCTTGCAACATACGAGCAAACACATCGCGGCCCAATTCATCCGTTCCAAATACGTACACCCCGAATGTGGGTTGAATGTCTAAAGCTACGACTTCATCGGATGGAAACGACAGTGGAGGGGAAAATTTATCGGGTAATCGAACAATTTCGGTATCAAACACAATCACCCACTCCGTCAAAACCTTTCCTGCCATAGCCGCAACAAACAGACAAGCCAAAATCACACAGCCTGCGACAGCTATTCGGTCTTTTTGGAAAATGCGGACAAATTCTTCCCAGGGTGTTTCATGCGGAAGAAGTGGCTCTTCATGCATTTCCTGGGCTGTATCGATTGTCTGATTATTCATCCTAAATCATAACTTCGGATTGTTGAGGTATCCCATGTTCACTGAAGTCGAATTCTAGGATCAACAACGGCATAGAGAATGTCTGATAGGAGCGTCCCTGCTAGCGTCAGGACGGCAGCAATAAAATTGATCGTCAAAATAACCGGAAAGTCTCTGGCGAGAATCGCTTCATAGCCCAGTCGGCCCAAGCCAGGCCATGCAAAAATTTGCTCAAAAATAACTGATCCCCCAATAAGCCCAGGAAGAAGCAGCCCGAACATGGTGACGAAGGGGAGTAATCCATTTCGCAACGCATGTCTGTAAATCACCGTATCTTCCTCCAACCCTTTCGCACGAGCCGTTCGGACATAATCCTGGCCTATGACTTCTAACATTTGTGAACGGACGTATCGAGAGAGAACCGCGACACCCAAGATAGCCGACATCAAGGAGGGAATCACTAAATGCCAGATACGATCCATCAGACGAAAAACTGGTTGAGCACCTTCGATCCCAAAGGTTTTCATCCCGATGACCGGAACTCCAAATACCTCGACAACCCACAACACCATAATATAGGACAAGAAGAACCCTGGAAGAGAGATCAGAGCATAGGCGACAAATGTACTTGACCGATCATAGACCGAACCTCGTCGTATAGCTGAATGGATACCCGTCGGAAAAGCAAAAGTCCACACAAGTAGGGTGGCACAGATAAAAAGAGGAAGTGAGTTTAAAAATCGTCCCCATATTTTTGGTAACACCGGCTGGTTATCCTTAAACGACTTAAGCTCCCCAGAGTAGAGGTCTTTGACCCAATATACATACTGAAGATAGAGCGGATCATCTAAGTGAAAGGCGGCTCGAATTCGAGCGATGTCTTCAGGTTTCATTCTTGGATTTGCAGGGTCAACCTGACTAGGCTCTCCTGGGGCAAGGTGAATCACGGAATGAGCCATAATCGAGACAATCACGAGCAACAAAATCCGTTGAAGCACATTTCGTGTAATAAAAGCGAGCATACTATTCACTAAAACCAATCAGTACCATGGTGAAACAGAGTCATGAAGGTCACAATCATGGAACCTTTCACGTTTCAACTAAAAATTTGGAGTAAATTCCAATTTCCTCCAACGATGAAAGTAGAATAACTCATCACCCGTTTTAGTTGGATAAATTTTCCCATAGGTCTCGTTCCCTTCTTCATCACTGTCAACCAGTACAATTTTCTTATCGAGCACGCGAGTACTCAGCGGTGAATACAAAAATGTGTACGGCTGATCTTCTGCAATGAGCGCATGTAATTGATGGGCCAATTCACGTTGCCGCGCACGATTATATTCTTGTCGAATCCGTACAATAAGATCATCTGCCCGTGGATTGTGATATCCCACAAAGTTGAGTTGCTGCGGTCCGGCCTGACTGGAATGCCAGATCTGATATAAGTCTGGATCAATGTTCATGCTCCACCCCAACACTACAGCATCAAACTCTCCGGTATTCACAAAATCTTTCAGGAAAATCGCCCATTCAAAATACTGCGTATTGCACTTAACGCCGATGTTCTTCCATGCATTCTGAGCGATCGTCATCACATTTTTCCGAATCGGATTGCCACTATTCGTGATGAGATTAAATTCAAAAATTTTCCCTTCTTTTTCTAGCCACCCATCAGCATTTCTCTGCCATCCCATCTCTTCAAAAAGAGCTAAAGCTGCATCAGGGTCGTAGGGAAGCGGAGTAATAGAATGGTCATACCACTCAGTATTTTGAGGGTACGGGCCAGTGATACGCTCACCCTCTCCATATAACAAATATTTCAAAAAATCATCGATATTAATTGCCATACCCAAGGCTTGCCGAATCTTGGCATCCGCAAATAAAGGCTTGCGGTTATTATATCCTATATAGGTAAAACCAAATCCTAAGCTCGAAAAGGATTGATAGGCTGGATTATCTTTATATCGGGCCACTTGGTGAGGTTGAGCCCCATAATAGTCAACAGCACCAGCCAGGAACTCCATTTCTTGAGTTAAGAGATCTGGGATAATACGCATATAATATTCTCGATATTGAGCAGGGCCTTCCCAATACTCATCAAATCGTTGAAGATGGATAAATTCATCCCCTTGCCATTCAACAAATTGAAAGCGACCAGCGCCTATCGGATGTCGATTAAATTCACTGTCTCGCATCCCAAAATTTTTCTTCGCCTCAGTCGAGAGTTCACGTTCCATCATCTCTAGGTTCATGGCTTGTTGATTGAGGAGATGTTCGGGCAAAATGTGCATCATCCACGCATTGATTGCTGGCGAGTAGAGCCTTTTATATGTGACTTTCACCGTATGCGAATCCACGATTTCAACCACCTTAATCGGTTCAAAATCAGATGTCCGCGGGGATAAATTCTTAGGGTCCATAATCGCTTCATAGGTAAACTTCACATCTCCTGCATCAAACTCATGTCCATCATGAAAAGTCACACCTTTCCTAAGATCAAAGACAATTTGTGGATTATGCTCGGTCACAGGAAGCAGTTCAGGGTATTGAGCCTTCAGTTGTGATTGAATTTCTAGTGAGACCTCAGACGGAATAGAGATATACGGCTCATGAGAAAAATGATCCACATAGTGTTTACCAATGATAGGGGTCAAACGTGTGAACAAATCTTGGTCCACATGATCTAGGGTAAACTCGACTCGCTCAGGAACATTAATCGCCACCTCTACGGTTTCAATAGTAGGTTTTTCGTTGTTATCTTGTATTGATACGGAAACAACTGTCTCATGTCGATGAGCAGGCAACAGTCGTAGGGAAGTCAGGTGTGAACCGAGCTCAGAGAAAGACGTTTGCGTGAGACCTTGTTGAATTCTTCGTAATAGCTCAGCTCCAGAGACGACCACCCCATCCGGAAATCGACTCTTGAGGTTGACAAGCAGATACGCCTTCTCGGTAATCTCCCAATCCGTGGCAAGCCGGCCACGTAAGCTCAAATCTTCATCTAAATCCAACAACCCTTCAAATACATGACTCACAATAGCCGAACTGGCTCCATCGGCATTTAAAATTGGATTTAAGATTTTGGCATCTCCAATGGATCCTTCAATATAGGTGACAAGTCTATTGGGGTTTCCCGAAGCTTGATTCTCGTATGTGGGAACCCAAAAGTAAGATTGGAGAAGGACTATGGTAAGGACGATAGGGATGATGAGGAGCAACCGTTTAATCGTCATAGACAAGAGGACAAGGAATTAAACAAAAATTCACCTAGACCCTAATAGTTAATGTAACAGGAAGTGCTGAAAGTGCGCCACTTACAAGCCCAAAAGGCTCACACTCACAAGCCTATTGGTCAATGACCATCATCATGATTTGATCAATATAAACTCAACTTAGGAAGTACAGCCATCCGAGGCGACTTGCCATTTTATCTTCCAATTCATCTTTCATGAAGTCATCCCTGACAAGCATCGACCGCTGCTCACATGCCAAGGAGTCTAACGACACAATTGACCAGGTGACTCAAGGATTCTAGGAACAGCGATTTGTGGAAACAAGATGAAACACACATCCCTCTCATTCAATCCATCTAGGCAAAGCCCAATTGCACCCACCTAATAGTGCAACAATTCACCACTGCTACAATCTATGGAATACAAGGAGGCGACCAATTTTCACATCTGACCACAGTCACTCGTCAGACTCAGAACTATATATGTTTCAGAAAAATACGCATATTATCAATAACCTATTGAACCGCTTATTGCGGATAGGCTAAGATGTCGCCTCATTTCCTAAAAGTATTTGCTTAAATAAAAGAACGGACTATCCAAACATCTATTTTCCAGCAAGAGGTGGACCCAAGAATCTACATGTAGAACATTCCTTCAACGACACTTTCCCAAGTGACCTATCTTCATAATTTCTCCGCACTTATACGTTATTCGACTTGTCCCCAATAGACATCCTTCTTATGAGGGCCATCGCGCCCTGCACTCGACACCTTTAATTTGGAGGGTAGACTTGGCATGAATAACCATCGAGATCCATTTACCATTTTAGTGGTGGATGACAATCCTGGCCTCATCACCCTTATTCAAAAATATCTCCATCGAGAAGGATTTACTACTGTAGTTGTCCAGAGTGGTACTGAAGCCTTGACCTGGCTTTCAAGCCATCATGCAGACCTCATGCTTCTCGACCTACAACTCTCAGACATCAATGGCGATGACCTTGTTCAGGCACTTGAACAGCAACATCGTCTACCACCCTTTATCGTCGTCACCGGACATGGTGATGAACGCCTCGCTGTCAAGATGATGAAATATGGAGCACGTGACTATGTCATAAAAGATGATATGTTGCTTGAACTCCTCCCCTCGATTGTCATCCATACTTACGAACAACTCAAAAGAGAACAACGACTGTTACAAGCTGAAGAAGAATTGAACGATGAGCGAGAGCGACTCTCAATTACCCTTGCATCAATTGCCGAAGGAGTCGTGACCACAGACATTCATGGATGTGTCACCTCCATGAATGCCGTCGCTGAAACACAGACAGGCTGGCAGCAAACGGACGCAATCGGTCACCTTGTAGAAAAAGTCGTGTACCTCGTAAATGAAAATGAACTGACCTCTCGAGAAGATCCAGTCAAAGGTGTCCTTGATTCAGGCGAAACGCTGAATCCGATCAAACATCTACTCTTGATTTCTCGTGAAGGGATCGAACGAGCTGTTGTCACAAGTGCGGCACCTATTCAACGACAAGATAAAACGACTCTTGGGGCAGTTCTTGTCCTTCGTGATATGACGGATCGCATTCGAGCCGACCAAGAACTCGTGAAAGCCAATAAGCTTGAATCTCTTGGTATTTTAGCTGGAGGCATTGCCCATGACTTCAATAATTTATTAACGGGTATTCTGGGAAACATTTCTCTCTCAAAAATTTCACTCAACCCTCAGACTGAGGCCTTTAATTTTCTCGAGGAAGCTGAAAAGGCCTCTCTGCGCGCCAAAAGCCTCACCCAACAGCTGCTTACGTTTGCACAGGGTGGAGCACCGATCAAAAATCCAATGGCCCTTGAACCTATGCTGACAGAGTCGGCCACTTTTGCTTTACGAGGAACCAAAAGCCGATGTCAATTCCATTTCCCCTCAGACTTGTGGAGCGTTGAAGCAGACAAAGGACAATTGAGTCATGTGATTCATAATTTAGTCATCAATGCCCATCAAGCCATGGCCAGAGGTGGGACCGTTACGCTCAGGGGAGAAAACATTGTCATTCGCACGACTGAGACTGAATGCAAAGTTGCCTTACCAAAAGGAAGTTATGTCAAAATTATTATTGAAGACCATGGAATTGGCATTCCAACCGAATACCTCACTCAAATATTTGATCCATATTTCACCACAAAACAATCTGGCAGTGGCCTCGGCTTATCCACCGCCTATTCAGTGACAAAAAACCATGGCGGAACAATGACCGTCACGTCTGAGCTAGGCAAAGGGACGCAAATGCATCTCTACCTGCCAGCATCGACAACACCACCGATGATCCGTGACGAATCATATCCCACCTCTATCATGGGTGAGGGAAAAGTGCTGGTCATGGACGATGAAGATTCAGTACGAATGCTGCTAGAAGAGATGCTGGAATACCTCGGCTATGAAGTCGAGAGTGTACCTGATGGTGACAATGCCATTACCCTCTACAAACAAGCCCAAGCCATGCAACAAGGATATTCTGCTGTGATTTTAGACTTGACAATACCTGGAGGATTAGGAGGAAAAGATACGCTACAACAACTTCGTCAAATTGACCCTGATGTCAGAGCGATCGTCGCCAGTGGATATTCCAATGATCCACTCTTATCTCAATATACCGCATTTGGATTTCTTGGAATGGTGGCCAAACCATTCCAATTAGGCGAACTCAGTGAAGTGCTCCATCGAGTGACCATATGAATGTCCCCAAGTCGTCACAAAAAGAGGGATGGGTGACATGCCTGGTGATGTAGTGGTCTCAATCAGCAGGTCTGAGTTGAACAGAGGATATTATAATTCAACCTTGATATCTGAACCATCCAGCGTCACGGCATAAGCCTTTACACAAACATCAGGATTATTGGCACAGGCCCCGGTTCTCACATTATATTCCCATCCATGCCATGGACATGTCACGACATCTCCCTCCAAATCCCCTTCACCTAACGGACCACCACGATGAATACAGGTATTATCAATCACAAAGTAGTTCCCATCCACATTGAAAACCGCTAAGTTTTTATCGTCAACTTCTGCTACGATCCCGCTTCCAGGGGAAACATCTTCTGTCTTTGCGACAACAATAAGCTCTCCCATTTTTCACCTTTCCTCGTAAACAACCAATGCTAGATATAATGTACAGACGTTAACTCCCAGCTAACGGCTTTTTAATTTTCTGCAATAAACTGGATAGAGACGGCCCGTCACCTTGACCATCAGATGATTGTGTCATCTGCTCAACTAAGGATTTCGCAATCTGTTTAAATGTTTCAGCTTGCGGAGACGACGGATCAGCCACGACGATTGGGGTTCCGGCATCTCCCCCTTCACGAATCGCTGGATCAAGAGGGATACGTCCCAGGAATGGAACTTTAAACTTTGCTGCAGCCCTTTCCCCACCACCATGTGAAAAAATTTCACTCCGTTCACCACAATGCCCGCAGACATAAAAGCTCATGTTCTCAAGTACGCCTAAAATAGGAACATTCACTTTTTGAAACATCACAATGCCCTTACGTACATCTTGCAGCGCGACTTCCTGAGGAGTGGTCACGGTAATCGCCCCGGTTAAAGGGACAAGTTGAGCCAGTGTCAACTGGACATCTCCTGTCCCAGGGGGAAGGTCGATCAGTAAGTAGTCCAGTTCTCCCCACACGACATCTCGAAAAAATTGCTGGATAGCCGAATGAACCATCGGTCCACGCCACACGACAGGGGTCTCCTCTGGGACAAAAAATCCCATTGACATCACTTGGACTCCATGGCCGACAGCTGGAATAATTTTATTCTCATCCTTGACCGGAGCTTCTTTCACACCCATCATGGTGGGAATATTTGGACCATATATATCTGCATCCATTAACCCAACTTTTGCGCCAGTCAATGCCAAGGCAACAGATAAATTGACCGTGACCGTTGACTTGCCAACGCCTCCCTTTCCACTACTGACTGCAATGACATGCTTGACCCCAGGAATCAAATTATCCTTAGAGGCACTTGACTCAGTCGTTTGATTAGCTTGCTGAGGATTGTCCTCTGCCATAAAATCACACTCCCTTTATAATTGATCAAAATCAAAGTTCTACGGCCTGTCCTTCATCTGTATGACAGGAATATGCGGAACGTCTTATCCGAGTTGAGTCGCAAACTTCTTTCGAGATCGCCCCAAAAGAGGCTCATGATGCGATTCGCGATTCGCGGAAATAACGGGATCAAGAATTTCCCCACATGTGATACAACGCCACCCTGAAAACTTCATCGCACCAGCTTCATCGGCCACATCCTCAAATCTATCACTCACCATCACTCCCTTACAGCGTGGGCATTCCATATCTTACTCCTAACAAAGGTTGAATCAAATATATAAGCCTCTCACGACATTGTGAGAGTAATAAATAATAAGAACGATTCTGATTCTGGCATTATGATAAATGATGACAACTCAACTACCCGGCAATCCGACTGCACCAATAAGTAGCGACACGAAACATGGTTCTCTCAAAACTTCTCACGACAATGCCAAAAACAAAATAGTTACCAAAAGTAAACGCAGTGAGTGCTATAATGAAACATCCTTGCTCTTATTGTCAATTTCATATTGCTTCATTTTCCGCCAAAGAGTGGAGCGACCAATTCCCAACTTTTTGGCCGCCTCCGTACACCGCCATCCAGTCTGAGAGAGAGCTTGGAAAATAGCCTCCCGTTCGAGACTCTTCAGATTATCAGCTGACCGCCCATCACCATGCAAAAGACTATACCGCTGGATTTCAATTGGAAGATGATCAAAGCGAATAACAGCCCCATCGCAACAGACGAAGGCATGTTCAATGATATTCTGAAGTTCACGTATGTTTCCTGGATACTCATATAAGAGTAAGGCTTCAAGACATTCTGCTGAAAGCTGTTGAACGGCCTTATTCATCTTATCGTTAAACTTCCCAATACAATGATGGACTAATAAGGGCAGGTCCTCCATTCTCTTTCGCAATGGGGGTAAATCAATTGGTAACACTCGAATCCGATAAAATAGGTCCTCACGAAATGTCCCCATCTTCACGGCCACGGACAGATCCTGCTTCGTGGCCCCTATTATTCGAACATCCACTTTTTGTAGCTCACCGGAACCCACTCGTTCAAACTCGCCTTTTTCAAGAATTCGTAATACCTTTACCTGAGTAGTGAGACTGATATTTGCCACCTCATCCAAGAAAATCGTTCCGTGATTCGCACGCTCTACCTGTCCGATTTTGTCAGCATGGGCTCCCAGGAAAGCCCCTTTGACATGACCAAACAAGGCATCTTCCAACACCTGCTCTTCTGAGGTTGAGCAATCAATCACCACAAAAGGGGCCGATTTCCTCAGGCTATTGGCATGTAAGGCATAGGCGATCAATTCCTTACCAGTCCCACTTTCACCGGTAATTAACGTCGATGTATCGGAGGCAGCTATTGCGGGGAGCTTGGTAAAAATTTCTCGCATCCCTCGACATTCACCCACCATATTGTCAAAATTTACTTGATCAGCCAGTCGATGCTTCAGCTCACTCACCTCGACCAGCTTTGCAGACAATTGCCGGGAAGATGAAATATCTCGAATGACCTCAACCAACCCAATAAGTTGTCCGTCCTGATCTTTCAAGAAATCTGTATTAATACTGACAGGAATAATCTGGCCATCTTGCCGACGTATAGATGTTTCCAAATGAGAAACCCGCTCACCTCGTATGGCACGCTCAAGGACGCAGTCGTTGGTGTCGCAGATCGTACTCTGAACCAAAACATCACAGACAAAGAACTGGCTCGGCAATTCTCCCGTAAACCCAAGAAGGGTGCGCATCGCTCGATTGAGAAATGTGACGCGCTTCTCCAAATCAATCGTCATCACCCCATCGCTGATACAATCAAGGATAATTTCCGCATCACGAAAGTGAGATAATGAAATAAGAGGAAGATCCATTGAGGACATCACATACCTTAACATTGATAAATTAACGGATGAATTCTCTCGTCTCCAGAGTCGGATATCATACGTTAGCCACGAGTCCTCAGCAAGACTACTCGAGTGGATCTCTACATGTCTCCACTGGTCTCATTCCCCAGACTCTTGCAATCCCATCACGACCACCCTACTATGAAGACCAATGAGGCTATTCGTCAGGAACACGACCATCTCACGCGCCTCGAAGCACCAGACATAATCCCAATACTCTCGGACAACCTTAGTCACCTCATGACTTCTTTAGCCATAGGACAATAATGTTCTTTCAGCAATTCGCCTCAATTCCCTATCCAGAAATTGATCCAATTTTTTTTGAACTTGGGCCGCTAGCCTTCCGTTGGTATGGGCTTATGTACCTTCTCGGCCTTGGAGCTGCGTACCTCCTTATTAAATCACGGTCATCCCACCAACAGTCTCCACTTTCATCTGAACAAGTCTCCGATCTCATCGTCTTCGCCGCATTTGGTGTATTTCTTGGAGGACGCCTGGGATATATCCTCTTTTACAATCTTCCATTTTACTTAGAACACCCATTGAAGATTTTTGCAGTGTGGGAAGGAGGCATGTCTTTTCACGGAGGCTTGATCGGCACCTGTGTCGCCCTCTGGCTCTTTTGCCGCCGTCGTGGATTTGCAGTTTATACCATTGCAGACCTTGCTGCCGGGGCCGTGCCTCTTGGATTGGGATTTGGAAGGATAGGAAACTTTATTAATGGAGAATTATACGGAAGAGCCACAGATGTCTCGTGGTGTATGGTTTTCCCTCAAGGTGGGCAAATATGCCGGCATCCGTCTCAACTGTATGAAGCCCTGCTCGAAGGACTAGCTCTGTTTCTTGTGCTGACATTCATTAATCGACGACAACCACCACCCGGAACTATCTTATGGAGCTTCTTAATCGGTTACGGCCTTGCTCGATTTTTTATCGAGCAATTTCGTCAGCCAGATAGTCACATAGGGTTTCTCCTCGGCTCATTGACGATGGGACAGCTCCTATGCCTACCCATGATTATCATCGGAAGCGTGATGTTAATCAGAGGATTCAGGACAAGTCACCCCTCTCACACGAAGCCTTAACTTCCGGCCCCCCCAAGACCTGATCCTCCAAGACCGCCGCCGCCGCCGATACCTGGCAAGACTGGCGAACTCGTGTTCTCTCTTGGTTTATCCGGCACATTCCCATATCGACGTAACGGAGGAGAATTCCAAATAGTCTTGTGACCAGGGGCAAGATTCGCTGCCTTAATATAATGCTGATTAGCTTCCGAGGAATCTCCAAGTTCCTCTAAAGCGAGTGCCAAATTATAATGGGCTTCGGCCAATTCAGGCTGAACTTTTACCGCCTCTTCATACAGAACTTTCGCAGCTCCCCATCGACCCTCTGCAAATCGATCATTGCCGGTTTGTATGAGGGAAAGCGCTGAGGGATGCGTTCCGCTTGGCGGAGACAATGTTTTCTGAGGAATAACATCAGGCTGACTTGAACACCCCACTAAAAAAGACAGCAGACAGACCTTCAGTATCACAGATCCGAGTAATTTCTCGTTCATATTCTTTCCCTTCTTCATGATAATCGTCAGACAGCAATCGATTTCCCCAGACGTAAAAAGATGAGTTCGCATCGAATTTCATCTAAATGAAGACAATGCTGGGCTGCCTGTTTATAGATCTCAACCTGCTCTTGATAGATGGTCTTACGGGCTGGAAGGTCATCTTCAAGAACACGATCTGTCTTGTAATCTGCCAACCATACCTCTCCGTCAAGGCGATAAACTAAGTCAATTACACCTTCCATCACACTTGAAAAACCATTTATAGCTTGACGATTGTTCTGCATGCAATCCCAGGGAATGCTAAACGGAACCTCACGGCCTAAGATCGTCGAACGCTGAAGCATTTCATACGTAGA
The DNA here is from genome assembly GCA_029261355.1 of Nitrospirales bacterium. GTDB lineage: Bacteria > Nitrospirota > Nitrospiria > Nitrospirales > UBA8639 > JAGQKC01. The sequence continues at coordinate 49,442 of JAJDBM010000007.1, forward strand.
TGAAGCAAGAAAGGTTTCCAATATTGCAGCCAGCTCGCTGTGTATCACATCTTTTTTATCGAAATGCTCAGGTGGAACACCCCAATCACAGATATTAGCAATGCAGGACTCGAGATGGTCTCGTGAATCAGCAAAATTCCATCTCTGTAGAACGCGGTGCGACAAAACACCAATAAGGGCTCCAAGCCCAGGAATTCGTGAAACACCATTGGAACTACGCCCAACAAGATGAGTCGGGTTTTCCCGAGAAGTTGGCGTACGATGCGTTGATGTGGCATTCATTATTTGCCATGTCTGAGCCCGGGATTTCCATCCATCCAACCAGGGTCTGAGATCAGATGAATCGCTCAACGTATGTTCCGTCCGCAGGACAGCCGTAGACCGTTTCGGTAGTGGAGAGACAAGCGTTTGCGAACATGACGCGGCTCCTATGGTGATCGTCGCTCTATCTGGGTTTCCAATATCGTCTCCCCCCACATGTCGAAATAGATCCAGAAAGGCCCCAGATGCTAAGCGCGCAGGTGAGCCTCCTGAAATGATCAACCGCTCTTGTGCGCGAGTCATGGCCACATAGAGGAGACGGCGACGTTCGGCCTCTTCTTTAGCACGTGTTTTTTCCTTTACTAACACCGCGCTCAAGGTCGAACAATTACCGATCGACACTCCCACCACTCCTGTCGCCCAATCAGCTGAAACCGACACGTCTTCAGACTTCGTTTGTGCACCATGGTGAAAGCCAGGCAACACGACCACGGGAAATTCGAGCCCCTTAGCCTTATGAATGGTTAAAATACGCACAGCATCAAGTGATTCTTCCGCAAGGGCACGTTCAGTCTCGCTGGGTTGCTGTTCTAAGCGTTGCCCAAGAAGCTCTACAAATCCTGAGAGAGAAAAAGAGGAACGATCAGAATACTCTAACGCAATCATCCGAATTTTCATGAGATTAGCTGCAGCCTGCTCTCCGTGCACTGATGCCGCGGCAAGTTCGATCACAGGGCAACAGGCATAGATTCGATCAATCAACTCAAACAAGGAAAACCGAAAGGCCTCTACGTGCAAATCGGTAAGACGTTCATATAATCGTTGAAGACCATCCTTTTTAATATTTTTCCATCCGTCTAGCCGTTCCCCTTCACGACAATCCAAAGCCTCACATTGCCGAACCTCATACACTTCTCGATCGGTCAGACCTCCTAAAGACGAACGAAGCACCCCAAGCAATGCTACAGGATCTTGGGGATTTTCAATGACGCGTAACACATTGACCACATCAATCACTTCTTGCCGACGATAAAAATGCTTCTCCCCATCTGATACATAGGGAACACCATGTCGCTGTAAGGCCTCAATATAGACCTGAGCATGCGTCAGCTTTCTAAAAAGCAGTCCGATATGACCAGGCCGAAGCGGACGGCTTTCACCTCCAGCAATCGTCAATGCTTCATGTACAAGCAATTCCTCTTTGATCCATCGTGCAAGCTGTTCGGCTTCAATCCGTGTCAAGGAAGCGCTATCCAAACCCTTAGTCCCCTCACCTTCGACTCCAAGCAGACGAACTTCGACTCCAGATTGTTGAAGGCCACCCTGGCGATTTGGACGAACTTGTAATGGGATATTGCCTGGCTGAATATGTTGCTCAGCCTGAAATAATTGATTAAAAACCTCATTCACCACATTAAGGACTTCACCATGGCTACGAAAATTCGTCACCAACTCATAGACAACGCCACCAGAATCTCTAATTTTTTCAACCACACGATCAAATGCTTCGAGATCGGCCCCACGAAACGTGTAAATCGATTGCTTGGGGTCGCCAACAATAAAGAGCTTGCCCGGAGCTAACGTCACATCCTTCCAATCATAGGCGCGACATCCGGAATCCTCACACAACAATAAAACAATTTCGTACTGAATGGGGTCGGTATCCTGAAATTCATCGACCAACACGGCTCGATGCTCTAGCTTAAGACGTTCTCGCACTTCAGGATGTTCACGAAGGAGAGACCGAGCTTTCGTGAGTAATCCTTGAAACGTCACCCACCCATCTCGCGTGAACCTATCCTGAACTTTAGTCAAAAAGGGGGAAAGAATGTGCAGCAGGCCTCGAATTCGTTGGTGATCAACCGTGAAAATCGTTTGTGCGACTCGAATCAACCCACGTGCTTCTTGAAAATGACTCTCATTCCATCCTTTTGGCATCTTTCCTATATTGGCGAATAATACCTCTCTTTCATCGACAGGCAACGTAAAGACTTCTTCAAGACCATCATCTAGCATATGAGAAAACACTGTTCCAGCCATGAACAGCGCCTCTTCAATTTTCCTTCTTTTGGGGCGATCATATAGATCAAGCAAGGTCATCACGTGATTCCACTTCCCAGAAAACCACTCCTGTAATCCACCAGAAAGCGTTGTCGCTTCGGTCTCTTGAATCAATGGCTCTAACGGCTGAGCATCCAGACACAGATCAAAGGCCAATCGGCGAACCTGTCCCAACCGCACATGGGAAAGAACATTTTTCCACTGATCGTGCTGCTTTCCATGTTCGTTCAATTCATCATCAATCCATAATTCCCATTGTTGATGGAAGTATTCTTCCAAACGCGATCCATCATCTTCTTGGAAGTTGGGAGACAAACCGCTTTCCAGTGGATGGAGCCGAAGAAGATGTGCAGCAAAACTATGTAACGTCCCAATTTGTGATTTTCCCAGATCATCAAGAGCGGCTTGGGCTCTTCGCTGTACTTGACTAATGGACAGTCGATAGCGCTCTTGAATGTCAGCCATTCGTGAATGATGAACGAACTCACCAAGCATCGAATGGGGGTCACATTCAAGTAATGACACTAACTGTTCTTGTAAGCGCATTTTCATTTCTGCTGCCGCTTTGTTGGTAAACGTTAAGGCGACAATGTGTGTAATGGCGATCGGATCTGGCTCCCGCATCAACATGGCGAGCAAACGATTCACTAACAAGGTCGTCTTGCCAGTTCCTGCTCCAGCAATGACAACCACATTCTGCTCAAAATTGGTTTCAGCTAAATGACGGACATGCGCATCTGGGATAGTCGAGGATTCAATCATTCGGTACCTGCCTTCGCATAGCTCTGAGTTGCTTGGCCGGCAGGGACCGATATGATCGACTCATCGTTGGTTCATGAAAACGACGACATGCTGACTCCAAAGAACATGACTCACAGTATTGACCAGGAAGAATATAATGTTGTCCGTTCTTCATTCCCAGCAACAAATCACCCATCGTCTTGCGCAATTGCTGTCCAGCTGATGCTTCCCATGTCGCACGTGTAAACACTGAGCGGCGAACCATGTCACTACGATGAGGGGCCAAGTACACGAACTCAACACGTTCAGGATATAAAGGATTGTGTACATCTCCCTCTTCAGTCTGAACACGAAACTCAGACATCAAAGAATACACCGGAGGTTGAAGAAAGGTCCCCCTGATACCTGAAACAAGTAAATCGCGTTCTTCGCTCTTCATCTTGGCACTCATCTTGAGTTTATAATCTATGATGCGAAAATCACCGGTCTCACGATTACCATCCACCCGATCAAGACGACCATAGATTTTGACGTCTGAAAAGACTCCCGGTAATTCCATCTGCCCTGTTGCATCCACCTCCACCGCTACGGGTCGAAATCCAGACCGAAGATATTCTTCACGACTCGCTTCAATCTCAGCAATGACTAACGTCTTCACCTTGTCCCGAAGAAGGTCCCATAGCACTCGATACCCGATCGCGTGTTCATACATATATTCGGCACAGGCGTCATCCAGCGTCGAAGCAATCATTGACTCAAGGCCTTGAGACGTGATCTGACCCTGCGGCCAACCAACATGTATAAGCCGAATATAGACTTGATGCAGAACAGCATGACAAAGCATGCCAACAACAGAAGGCGACAGTTCATCAGTCATCTGGTTCCGTGCAGTAGGAATACCCAAGACATGCGAGGCATAATATTGAAAGGGACATCGTGCATAGCCTTCTAACGCGGTAGGCGAAATACCCTTCGAGATCAGACTCTGCCAATACGAATCCAGTGATCCGAGGATACCGTCACATTCCCCAAGTTCTCGGGTATCTCGCTCAAGACATTCCAGCGCATTCCAGCCCTGTTGAAATATTGAGGACTCTCGACCAAGATGTTCCAGAAGAATTGAAGGATTCATTCCTCTGAGAATTAATTTTAAGCCAAACTCTTCTCCTGTGAGTAAACTGTCTCGAAAGAGAGAATCATCAAGCCGATCAGAAAACCGTCTCGGCAACGAGAACACAGGAGCCACGTCCGCTTGCATAGACTCTCGATTGAACTCTCGAAGAAACGACGACGGCGCCAACAGACGTCCAGTCTCTTCAGCTCGTTGATAGGACAGATACAGTCGATCCTTTGCGGCCTGTCGTATGAGGCTGAACAGGAGCTGTTCTTCGTCATAGCCTGAAAGTTTTTCGTCAATTTTATACCCCAAGGTTTCAGCCAAAACCCGTCGATGGATATCACGTAAAAAGGCATCCTCGCGAATAAACCGTGGAAAAACTTTTTCATTGAGACCCAACACAAATAAGGCTCGAAAGGGCAACCCACGAGCAGTCATGGCATCGAGCACACGGATCCCTCGATGCGGACCTGGCTCAAGCGGCAGCGATACTTCCTCAACCAAATTCCGAAGAAGATCCATCCATTCGTCCCAGGTCATCGTATCGTGCAGGACATACAGCTGTTTTAGCAGGGAACACAAACTTTGAATGCCTTCGGCAATCACCATCTCATGTGAAGAACCCGGGTCAATCTGCAAAGAAGTCTGCTCGTCATGGGCTTCTTCAGTCTCAAGCCCTGGCACGAGGAGATAGGATCGAATGAGCGAGAGAAACGCTTCGGACAATTGCTCAATGCAGCCCGAAGTTGGGAGCGCGCGACAATCGGCCATCAATGCATGAATACATCGGTCGAATAACTGCATGGACTCAGCTGAGACCTGTTGTCGAGCTGACTTTCTGTGTCCCCTTCCCCAGCCTGACGACGCCTCATGATCTGAATGCAATAGAACTGATAATCGACCCCATTGCTCCTCTCCACGTGTGATGCCAAATTGATGAACACGTTTCTCCCACAAGTCAGGCTGGACTAAATCAGGTCGATCGGTCAATCGATCCATTCGAAAATATGGGGATTTCAGAACATCAAAAATATCCTTGCGAGAAAACCGATTCGAGACAAGCCCGCCAAGTTGAAGCAATACTTTGATGACAGGCTCATGAATCATGGGCATCACGGCCGACGAAGTAAAAGGTATTCGGTGTTGATCGAATGCTCGACGAACCCATGGCTGATAGGGTTCAAGAACACGTGCGACAACTCCAATCTCGTCAAAATTATATCCATGCAGTTCAACCAAATTCCCAATCTCTTTACAGACGATAGTCAGTTCATCTTCAACACCCACTGCATTCATCATCTTTATAGATGGTTGATGAGTCATGGAAGAAGAATATTCAGTTTCACCAGACGAAACGACCGGTTGCTTCACGGCAAGACCCGATGACAGATATCGATCATGAAACCGTTGCGCAAAGGCAAAAGCGGGGTCATCAATCAACGGGACATAGGCGGTGACAGCTATCTTCTGAGTCACAGCATCAAACAATGACAGCTGAACTTGAGATAAATCGTAAAATCCGTAGTAGCACACATGACTGAGTCGAGCTAAATAATGTGAGTCCATCACCCACGGAATGACCATCTGGGCAAGATCTTCAGCATTCCCAATCTGAAGCATCTTCATCTCTTCTTGCATACGGACCTGGAGAGACAACAAGGTACGTAAACTACCTTGAGGATCTTCGCCAAAGACTCCCTCATCTAGGCCCAGCAACACAGCGGTCGGATCAATCATGGCTTCATTGAGATCACGAATCGTGGCCCACAGGGCCGCACAGAGACCTGGAGATTCTCGAAGTCGGCTCAAGCTCTTAAAAGCGGGAATGTCACGACCCAAAATTTCTCGAAGAAGTTGCCGACAGACCAGATCAGACACGAGTTCACATGAAAGAGACGATTCTTGCCCAACAGTGTGAACCTGTTCGTCATACAAACGAAGAGCCAGTTGATGAAACGTGAGGAAATGCACATCAAAAAGTGCCAACCCATGATCCACACAAAGGAGCCATTGTGCGCGCTGACGAAGTATCTCTGAAGGAACGACAATCGCGAGAGGAGTAAAAGGGTCAGCAGATTTCAGCTCTTGAATCTCTTTCACAAGAGACGACTCTAAAACAGGCTGAAATGGCCCGGAGACAAGGTGGAACATGTGTAATCAATGGAAAAGTTAGAAGATTAGAAGAAGAGATAATACTGGGAAGCAGGGTATTTGGAAAGGAGAATTTTGAATGGTATACCCTGAGGTGCAAGGACAAAAAGAAAAAGCCTCAGATATCAGTTCAGTTTACGAGACGGTGCGTAGGTGAAGGAGAGTGCCAATAATACTTAAACCTTAAATATGAACAACAAAATCAATTAACCAGTCTCCGGCCCAACCAGTTCTCCATTACAATCATTGCAAATCCAGGCGCCATCATTATACTTCATGGGATCACCGCAAAAGGAACATTCAGGAGCAGGTCCCGTCTCAATAACAGGAAGAATGGGGATTTCAAAGTCATCATCATCTTCATCCATCCCAAATGGTCGAGTACCTTCGGTATGTGTATCCATAGGCTATGATGTTTCTTTCGGTTTCATTTTAGCTGCTAACGCTTTCTCTGCCGCTTGTCGAGTAGGAACGCCAATAAACGTCAGCTTCCCGTTAATGATGGTCGCTGGCGTGGCACGAATGGAATGTCGATTCGCTAATTCTTGACCATTTTCTGTCCCTACATCAATTTCTCGATAGGTAAAGCTATATTTAACTTTCATGCCTTTCCACAGTGTTTTTGCCGAGGGGCATGCTCCACATGATTTTGATACGAGTAATGTAACGTTGGCCATAAAAATACGTCCTCCTCAGAATGCTAATGAATAGCTCATGTTAGCACTAGAGAAAAAGTGGCCGCAAGGAGGAGGAACACTTTGCCATGCTCCTCCTCTCGGCTCTACATCAAAAGCCTGAGGCCTTACTCTTAGAATGATCATGAAGATCATCTGCACGTAATGGCCTTTGAGAATTGGACATATTCGAAAGGGAACCAACCTTCTGCCTCACATCTAATGTCAGCAAGTAAGGCGCGACAAACCCCTTATATTCTTTCTTTCGTTCGCTTGGCAAGTCTTTCCATCCAGTAATTTTCCCTCTACACCCCTCAGCACCACACATGCACATTTCTGGAAAATGATCAATACTATAATTCCTCATCGCATAATCAAATGTAGCTTCTTCATTCACACTGATGTCCTTCATAGCCACAAAATCATGAGCTCCGGTTGCATTGACCTTTATGCCGCAATTTGGCTCGCAGCAATGATTGACCTTACTGATTAATCCATCGTGCAGAACATGTGTATGTTCAGCTATCTGGGATGCATGAGAGTGATTGGCAGGCAGGAACTCCTTAATCACACCGACCATAACGATATCACCAACTTTAAAGGCTTTGGTCGCATAAATACCTTCTCCTTTTTGAGAAGTCCCTCTCAATTCATATCCAATTGACATCTAGCACTCCTTAAAACCTAATAGTGTGTTTTTTATCTATCCACCATGAACAAACAACGGATCTCACCCTACCTTAGGCTGTAGAGATGACCAGAAAACCGGTCATGCATGCACGCACAACCACTTCACAATAAAACGATAGCTCCTTATGCATTCAGTATCTGCACCTTTTCGGTGTACCGCAGAACAGTCCACACAAAAGCGGAATGGCTCCACGTCAAAGGCGATACGCAAAGCGGTGAACCATTGACAGGGTGGACCTGTTCGGCAAGTACACCGGAAGGAAGAGCATTTTTCCCACACCATTCAAAATATGGAAGAGTGGCTTGAAGCTGCTGCGGAGTCTCAGCTTGATCGATAAAATATTCTGCGAGCCACAGGGTCGAAATAAACCATGGATTTCCAGGAATGTCATTGGGGCTATCCTCTGCACGCTGATAGACGTCACCCTGGTATCTGGCGCACCCTTCAACAGCAGTATTCAACCAGAGCTGATTGCGTACAGCATTGGCAGTTTCAAGCATACACAAATCGTTCGGATCAAAAACCCCAAGAGTGGCCAAACTTAAAAGACTGACATCAATGACTTCATCGAGTTGATATCCTTCTTCTGTTCGGGAGCCTGAACGGGCAAATCGCTTCAGCCCGTCATGGTAAAGGTGAAGACGAATCCCTCTCGTCATTTCCTCAGCCACCAAGTCATACTTGCTTGCGAGAGAAACATCATGAAAGAGTTTTGCAAAATTCGCAGCGGCCCGGAGTCCAGCGATCACCGATGCCACAGTATAGGCATGGAGAGCATACCGTTCTTCCCATAAATCATAGGAAGGCAACGGTAGCAATGTCTTAGGATCACGATAGCTAACTAAAAAGTCCGCTGATTTTTTAATAAGGGAATTGTAGAGTGGTCGAATAAACTCGACGTCCTTCAAACTCTGGTAATGTAGCCAAAGCGCCCATAGAGTCAACGCGGTTGAATCTTCTTGGATGGGAAGGACCTCTTTACCATCGACTAACCATGAATGCCAATTACTGGCCAGGGATCCATCCGGATTATAATGCTGGAACAAATACCCTTCCTCGGATAACACGCGGGCGCAATAGTCAAAATATTTCATACACACGTGCGAATACCCTGCCTTAGCTAAAGCAGCGGCAACAAAAGCACCATCCCGTCCCCACATATACGAATACGTATCTTTTCCAAAACGAACAATATCCGAATCATTCGCGGCTATAATCGCGCCATGATTATCAATTTGTGTCCGTAAGACAAGTAGGCTTCGGTGAAAAATATCAGTCACGGATTTGGGAAGATCCCGGAGTGGGAGTGAGTCTTTAGGCACCCAAGTTTTCCAGTATTTAGACGAGCGCTTGAGTAGTTCCTCCGGCATAATGCGATGGACTTCCAAATTGAGCTTGGTGACTTCTGAGTAAGTCGTACCCGCTACAATCCAATAATAGGCAATTGTGGTTCCTTGAGGAGGCAATTCCATCCAAATACCTATGGTTGAATGAGGTGAACCCCATGCAGAGGCCTCCCCGCTCAGTTCTCCGTTCTCTAGCTCTTTCAGTATCGCCAAACTGCCTGAAGTCTCTCTTTTTCCGCAGGCAAAATGAGTCACACCCCATTGATCATGCGCCCAACAACTAATCAGAAAATATCGGTGCATTTTATAATGAATGATCGAACAGCTCCGTGGATCAAAATAGGCCGTACCTCCAATGTCATTCCCATACAGAAAAAAATCATGGCTAAAAAAGAGCCGAACCTGTCTGGCCTCAGACTTAAGATTGCGTACCTCAATTTTCTTGACGTAGATATTCAAATCGAAATCCACCACATCCGAGCATCGGAGTTCCAATCCTAATGCCGAATTCTTGAGAAAGACCTCTGTGACAAGACTCTTATTCTCATACCGTAAATCTTTCTCCCATTCCGGCCCCATCCATGAATACAGTCCATCCACCCACACACCAAAGAGGAAAGGATGTCCACTAGAATGATTCTCCTGCCCGATAAACGGAAAGTAGATGTCTCGGATTTGATAATCCGAATCGAAATTTATTAGGAAAGCCCCGTTACTGACGGGGATATCTCTAGGCATAGGGTCCTTTCATCAAACTCCTTATTGATTAAGAATTGACACCACACGTCTTCGTAGACAAGAAGAGAGTAGACATCATGAGGCCAATTTTATAATTCTAAACCTCCGAACCAACCAAGTCTGAGCAATATTGCTCAAGCTGGAAAAACGGACCAGGCAATCGGCTGCCCTGGCTTCCCTCACCAAGATCAGCAGCAATAGGAAAACCTAGAAGACTGTTCAAGATCAGTAATCGTCACGAGAAGGTGCCTAGGACACGGAAGAACCAAGTCTTTGTAGCTCCAACCCGATAACCTCGTTGAAACAATGAGAGATCTTTACCAAGTATCTCTATTGCCAGCGTCCTAGTGAGTCAGATGTTTCGATTCTGTAAGGAGAAATTTTAGCTAGGACACGGTAGAGTTATGGTGATCGTGCACATGAAGTCATTTCTTAGATCATAGTTCATAACCGTAGGAAACATGGTCACGACAGTTGTCCCAGTTAACGAAAAGGATTGGAAGATTTGAACGAATTCAACGGAACCTGAGGAAACCAGACTAACATTGGACAGGCCCTTAGTCGTGAAGCACGACATTGAGGAGGGAACGGTGCACGTGTAATCCGTCGTTGTACTCAATGAATCCCAGCTTGCGGAATTTTCTCATGAAGAAACCGACGCGGGAGCGCGTGGTGCCAATCATCTCGGCCAGCCGTTCCTGACTGATCTTCGCAATAACTGGCTCCGGCTCGCCTTCTTTCCCAAACTGTGCCAGTAACAATAGCACCCGTGCGAGCCGCTTCTCGGCAGAATTAAAGAGTTGATCAACTAAGTCTTCCTGTATGCGTTTGTTGCGAACAAGAAGATATTCAAGAAACAACGACGAGAAGGTGGGTTCGTCTCGGAGGACCAGGAGCATCGCCTGTTTATCAATACGGACGATCTTCGCCACACCAAGCGTGGTCGCGGCCTCTAGGCGCGTAGCCTGACCAGTCAGGCAGGCTTCACCAAAAAACGCCGTGGCCTCCAAATTCGCCACGATGGCCTCTTTTCCCTGTTGAGATAATACGGTGAGCGAGACTGTCCCAGCCTGAATATAATACACAGCATCCGCCGCATCCCCTTGTAAAAAAAGAATATGATCCTTTCGACACGACAAGATAGTTTTGCCCTTTCCGACTTGTGTCAGAAAAGTTTTGGAATTGAATGATGGGGGTCGCTTGGAGGACATGACTCGTCGTAAAGATGAATTGGATTGTGGCTTTACAAGACGGCAACGTCGGATCGGACATCACCTGATCGTAAAACATTGTTCCCACTGAAGAGTTCAGTCAGAATTGCGTGGAAATCCTCGCAGTCAAAGGGTTTGTACAGACAGGCCCGCGCTCCGGCCTCGATCGCCTCGGCCGCCACCAGACCATCGGTCTGGCCTGTGATCATCACGACCGGTAATGAATAATACTCTTGGATGTGCCCTAAAACCGTCAGACCGTTTACTCCAGGCATCATATAATCGAGCAAAACGGCGTCATAGTGTGTTTGTGTGAGCTTGGTCATCGCTACCTCACCATTCTCCGCAATGTCGCTCGAATATCCATACGTTTCCAAAAGAATGTGGAGCAAAGTGCGCAAACTGGCGTCATCATCGACGACGAGGAGGTGTTTTTTGGCCATCATCCTGATGCAATCTCCTTATAGGTCGTTTCCAAAACCTTTAGTGTTCTCATTTAGCGTGGGACCATTCTTTATCGACTTGATGCCGAGGATTCGACAAGGCCGTCCAGGACGATTGGACGTTCACCATAATGCCCAACTCCTCGCCAGTCAGAGAGACGACCTCCACTCGCCTTGACCTAAAGAATAAACTCGACCCTCTTCAATCAATCTTTTTCGGTCCTCGCTAATTTGTTTGCAGAGTTGAAGGTTTTCCTGTTGCATATTTCTAACCTCACGAACAAGCTGTCTGTTTTTTTTGCGGATATCAATAAGCTCTTGTTCCAGCTGGTCGACATATAACAGAGTGGTCATGATAGCTCCTCCTTGAGCATACACCTCTATTGGAGAAAAATACCTCCAACACAATTGAGGTTCGGCTGTGCCTCCCTATCTCCCCGTTGGTGAAGATATCAGGGGAACTGGGAATCGCTGTCGGGGACTCCCTGTGAAAACTAACTCAGGATTCGAAGTTCGATGTTGAAGAATCAGGGGATCAATAAGTTCTCCACACTGGAAACACCGAAGGGCCCAAAACCCATTTTCATCATTGCTGTCAAGTATATCCATGCAAAATACTCGAACAAGCAACCCCTGACATCTGAGACATGAGGAAGACGAATCAAGAACATGTGAATAAACGGAATTAGACCAGGTACAAACTTTGTTCTTTTGGTTAGTAGTACTTCTCATTGTGCCTCCTTACTGATTAGGATTACCTGAGGGAGCTGCGTCACTTATGCAAATCAATTGAGGTTCCATGATTCAGACCCTATGAACGTGTTCAGTAGAGATCTCACGTTTAATATATTCATTTCCATTTGGGTTGATCAGCATGTATCCATTTCTCTTTACCGTGAGAGATCTCGTGATTGCTTCGAGTTCGACTCGATCGATATTTATCATGTCCTATATACAAATAATTGGTCATTATGGCTGAAAGACAGCTAGTCGTCTGATCAATATTGCTCAGATTGGAAGAGTTAATTTGACAGGTAATTGACTGCCACCGCGAGAAACTGTCAATTAAAAATTTATTGCCGGTTTCATGGATTGAAAAGCGCAACCGCACGGTGCCAGTCATGCCGAACCTGGAAAGAAATTTTTGGTTTCAAAATTATTGATGCACGATTCAGATTCGCTTGTTGCTAGGGAGCACCTTCTTCCTTAAATAACGGGTGAGCCGTTATAGTGATTGAATGGTATAGTCGGGTCCCATTTTATTAAGCAGGTTTAGAGAAAGTAAGTAGGGAATCAGATCCAGGGATAGTCTCCCAGTCCCTTCACATTTGCCGATGGTTGAACGCAAGTCCGGCACAGGTATGGTCCAAAATTATTTACTGTAAAGAACGTTGCTAGATGGGTCGAGCCACACCGACAGCAACAGACCAGATCTATCTGGGTAGGATTTTTATAGGAACGGGCGACTCGGCAAGTCATACGATCAACCTCGGTCTTACTCAGGGGATAGAGGGCAGGAGCTTTAGCCTATCAGTTCAGTATAGAAGGATGGCAGCATGTCGTCTGGTCAATATTGCTCAACACTGAGAAAAGAAATGGTGGCGCGATAAGAAGCGAACCTATATGGCCGAACACCATTCACCTACACGAGGAAAAGGATGGAGAACCTAGTCGTGGAGAACGACATTGAGGAGAGAGCTGTGCACGTACAACCCATTGTGCGAATCGCCATCATATTCAATGAAGCCCAGTTTACGAAACTTATTCATGAAGAAACTGACGCGGGAGCGTGTGGTGCCGATCATCTCTGCGAGCGTTTCCTGACTAATCCTCTCAAGGACGGGCTCCGGCGCTCCTTCTTTCCCAAAATGAGCCATTAACAGCAACACTCGCGCAAGCCGCTTTTCTGCAGAATTAAAGAGTTGATCAACCAAGTCCTCTTGAATACGCATGTTACGGGACAGAAGATATGTCATAAACAGCGATGAAAGGGTGGGTTCGTCACGTAGCGCCTCGATCATCATCTGTTTGTCAATGCGGAAGAGCGTACAGTCTTCCATGGCAATCGCCGATGCCAGCCATACCCGTTGCCCGCCGAGGCATTCTTCTCCGAAAAATCCGGTCTGTTCCACAACGGCGATAATGGCTTCTTTGCCTTGTTTGGAGACCACAGAAAGCTTGACCTGTCCCTTCTGGATATAATATACGGCATCTGCCGTGTCTCCTTGAGAAAAGATAATTTGCTTCTGAAGGAAGGACAGACAGCTTTTGCCTTTGCCAACTTGAGTGAGAAATGTCTGCGGATTAAATGGCTTCATAGGATTTGATCTCTGACAGTGTCTCAGATGAGAGCCTTAGGGGAGGCTGTAAAAATGGACTCGGATGCAGGGGGGGTATACACACTGGGTCCAACCAATGACGTGCTCAGGCTTGCACAATCGCCGCTAATTAACAACCCCTCCACTGAGGAAGGAAATAGAGCTCGGTTCAGATAGGGAGAACCGAATCGATAGAAAGACGCTCAAAGGATACTCCTTGTTCTGATAACTGACGGCGTAAGGCAATTTCCAACGCATGCGTTTCAAAACCATAACGTGTTGAACATGTCGCGAGTTGAAGAATATCGTTGGCATGTAGGGACCCCTTAGCAAAGGGCTCAGACAACCACATCAAGCGATTTGCGACAGAACCGTCTTTTGACATAACGTCCCTTCATCCACAATTCGCTGATACAGGGCTGAATATTTCCTGGCCATACTAGCGATTGAGAAATGCTCTTTCACGTGACTTCGGCATTCCCCAGGATCAATAAGATGGATGGCTTTCACGGCCTCAGCCATGCGATCAATTGAATCCACGATGAAACCCGTTTTCCCATGACAGACGATTTCCGGCACCGCGCCCTTGCGAAAAGCCACGACCGGAGTACCACAGGCCATGGATTCAAGTAAGACCAGCCCAAAGGGTTCGCCCCACTGAATAGGAAAGAGAGTTGCCCGTGCATGCTGGTACCACAGCTTTTTCTGGGCACTATTCACTTCTCCGATATAGATGATCTGTTTATCCGAATCCAGGATGGGTTTCATGACGGTGTCATAATAATCCTCGCCGGCAAAGGATTGGCCTGCGTTTGTCTCCAGGTCAATGAATGGCTGGATTTTCTTGAAAAATTCCCGGTCTTTTGCTTTATTTTGGATATTGCCCGCGAGAATAAGGCGTGAGCCCGTTTTCTTCGCAATCTCAATCGCTATATCCTGCCCTTTCACTTGGGTCATTCTGCCAATCGAAAATAAATAGTCTTGAGTGCCGGGATGACTGTTGAACGGATAGTCTTCCACATCGATGCCGTGATGGATCACGTTCTGTGCGTTGACTAATCCATCATGATGCATGATCTGGTGTTCACTGATCGGAACAAAATATGCCCTGGAAGAAGAGACAAGCGTTTTATTCCATCGCGTGAATCCTACATAGTCTTCTGCAGTGACATGGAGCGTCATCACAATTGGAACAAAACTTTGACGCAGACCGTTAAACATATATTCAGCCATATCGGCATCATGCACATGCATCACATCGATATCACCTTGTTGGGCTCGTTGCAGGGACAGGACAAGATGCCTGTGCATCTGCTCCTGTTTCACGAGAGTGTGGGTACTGCAGTACTCACTGAAACTTCGCTCAATGGTCGTGAACTGTTCTCCAACAACTTGGGAATCCCCCGAACAGGCAACGATTGAACGATGGCCTAATGCATGGAGACCTTTATCAAGGTTATACAATACCGTTTCGATCGGCGCGTAACCCACATCCTGCTTGATCGGCCGGTTTAACGTCGCGACATGGAGCACATTCATTTTTGTCGGTTCCTGTCATAGTGATAGTTTTCCAAATAAATTCTGAGAATAGAAGGAAATAATTCAGGGAAAATAACAGAGAAATCGTAAATATCTGGCAACCATCAGATAACTACATATTCAGCGAACGCCCCGCACAACCCATGTCAATAATCTTTGACCAGACATCATGTAAGAGTCTGACTTTCCTTCAATGGTTGGCCGGGAAAGGGCAGGTTGAAAAACGCCACGTTGGGGTGTTGAAACTCCAGGCGCTTCTCTCGGTTCGGAAACGAACGGTCGCCAATCGCGAGCAGCTGTTCCTTATTGAGGTGCAAGTTTCGCTTGTTGTAGACTGCCCACTCATATTCTCGTGTCATTCCCAGCGCATCAACCGGACAGGCCTGCACACACAATCCGCAAAACAGGCAACGAGTCATATCCATATCATATTCTTTTGCATATCGTTTGATAGGCTCGTTAGGCACTTCCGCGCTGATGACACGAATGACTCGACTTGGACAGACCGCTTCACAGAGATCGCAGCCCACACACTTCTCGGTCCCATCGTCATAGCGCAGTAAGGCCAGCATGCCCCGATAGTTTTCCGGAAGCAGCCGCTTTTCGTGCGGATATTGCAGAGTGATCGGTCTATAGTGCAGGAGATGGCGCAGTGTCACCTTCATCCCCATCGCCAGCTCATAGAACGTCATCAACTTGATCCAAGCTTTGAATGTTTCATAATGTCTGACTAGGCTCTTCGGAAGGATCATGACATTCTTTCTTGAGTACGACAATGGCACTCATGGCCTTTCACCACCACACCAAATAAAGACACAACATTAGTCACTAGAGCTCAACAAACCTTTTCTCATATTGGCTCATCCGCACGACAGGCCTTTTAAAATCACATTCAAAGCAAAGAACTTTCTCATATGATTGATCCAATTTCTCTAAGGTAAGATTCATCACATACTGAATCGTAAACCAATCATGGCCTTTCGCCACGTTCAAGGCCTTAATTCGCTCTTGAACTACCTTGACTTGGGTTGTTAGGTCATCAAGCGTGGCGGCTAAAATAGTCTGGCGTTCAGATTCCAATCCTCCCTGTTCGACTTGAACGAGAAGTCTTGCATGTGCTTCACGAAGCTGGATCATTTTTCCCTCTACGAAATTGGAATACTCATTTCGAGTTTTATCTGAAGGACCTGATCCGAAATTCCCACATCCAACAACCATCATACCTAGCAATCCGATAAGAATATTCACACTCACTGAATATCTCATATGTTTCCCTCAAGACTAAATGTATTGCACATCTGAACATCACATTTCTAAGCTCTTATGTATCTTTCTTACCATCCTCTCCTAAGGATCGCAGATTCGCCAGGAAATCTTGAAGAAAGAAATTTAGTCCACAGAAACGCCCCTACCTCCAAGCGTTCTTAAAGAACATTTTAGAATCTCACGAACCTCGCTCAATCACATATTGCTCTTTGACTCCTCTAGCAGATACTCATTACATCCACAGCACACCAACAATCCGGTCGGTTCTCCATCATGATAGTACTCATGCTCAGTTTTCGGCAAAGAACAAATCCTTGAGACTGCCATATCACTCGTAGATGTTGCGCATGTTCAATCGTCATCGTCCTAGTTTTTCTTTCAGCTTATACCTATCACTGCTCTATGCCATCATTAGTTTTTGAATTTATAGCATTTGCTCTTTGATGAGTTTCTTCCAGGATCAACATAAATGTCCTTCGAAGATGAACATGGCTTCTTGCAGTTGTTGGGGAGCGATTGGCTTTGAGAAATGCCCTCTTGCACCACCAGAAAAAGCATCCAAGGCTAATTTTCTAGACAGACTAGATGACATGGTAATGACGGGAATTTTGGGATATTCGGATCGTAGATCGTTCAAAACCTCAAGATCATCCATTTCAAACATATCGAGACTAAGCATCACACCGTCTATGGACAGAGAATGTAAAAACTCGAACCCATGCTGTACATTATCAGCTGAATAGAATCCATACCCTTTGGAATCTAAGAACGATTGGAGGCCTTCTAAGTGGCCTTGCTCTCCTTCGATAATTAACAAATGCTTTGTCATCACAATCCTTACACAGGGAATATTCCTGATTGTCTTGAATGCCATTCTCGACACAGGGTTTTTCCTCAACCGCCATCCAGCAGCGTTCTTAAAACGTTTACAAAACCCTCATTCTGACAAGCATTTCCTCGTGTCCAATTACGCAAGGTACCCCCCCCCCACAGGATTCGGGGGTGATGGCTGGCCAACAAACATTCCGATATGAACATTGCCTGGCTCTCTTTGTCTCAACCCTGAGTCCGTGCAACCGGCCATACTTACCCGGCAGACTTGGCAAGCGCTTGATCATACGATTGGGCCAATTCCTCTAACGCTGTATTCATGCCAGATTGAAGTGCAAGCCATTCTTCTACTTTCGCCGACTTCAGCTCGTTGATTTGCTCTTTGGCATCGATCCCTTGCTTCGTCAGTTCATTCAGCATGGTGTCCAAGTCGGCCTGAAGTTGAGTGCCAGATCCGGCTTGTTGAGCTCGATCCACGAGCTTCGCATGGTCATCATTTAGTTGAATCAATTTAGCTTCGACGACTTCCACATACTCATTGCGGTCATCCACCAAGAACGCCTGGCTTCCTTCAGTAACCGAGTTCGCTCCAGTTTCAACTTTTTCCACTGATAATTTCGATTCTTGGGAAACGCCTGATTCAGACATGCCACAACCAGTAATAACCATACACAGGAAACCAACTAGAACATGT
The DNA here is from genome assembly GCA_029261355.1 of Nitrospirales bacterium. GTDB lineage: Bacteria > Nitrospirota > Nitrospiria > Nitrospirales > UBA8639 > JAGQKC01. The sequence goes on from JAJDBM010000007.1 coordinate 67,524, forward strand.
ACGATGACAGAATATTTCATGAATTATTATCCTCGTTCAAAAGCTGACACCTTAAAAATTGACGTTTCTCTACTTACGTACCCCCACCATCATAATCATGTTTTCATAATCTACGAGGTCTTCAATCTAGCCTCATCTTCACAATCGCGGGATAGATACCGCGAAAGAGAACATTTTCAACCTCTCGCCCTCATATCCATACACAATGTTACGTTTACGCCTCCAAACCAGTAAGAGACGTTTTGAGTGCGACACGTGCTCGTCCCACCATTGGTGCGGGCATATTTTTACGATGTTCGAGAATGAGTGAATCCACAACTTCACCACAATTTAGGCATTGGAGCACAGGAATGATCATAATGCCGGTTTCATCTTGAAGATCCGTACAAGTCACCTTAGACATCAACCCATGGCAACGAAGACACAACACAATACCCACCTTTCTCCTTTCACCCTTTTATGGATGATTGCCCATCATTCAGTCCTGCGTCGCTTTTACTGCCTCGCTACTCGCGACCACTCAGTCTTATCTGATCATTGAGTATTTAATAAAACCTCAAATTCTGTTCCTATAGCCGATTCAATTAACGTCCGTACGTTGAGGCATTTGATACCGCGCTGAAAGTCCGTATGGTTAAGCTGGAACGTATTTGGATTCGCTATAGTTCTTTGAAAATAAGACGTTCAAGCTTTCCCCGTACCTCCAGATGGACTCGAAAAATCCTCCCCCTTCGGCACGCATGTGCCAAAGGGGAATATCATGGATTCAGACATTAAAAGCTTAAATTTGCTCTATTCCGTTCGAAGTCAATCTGCTCGCAACTTTGTTCGGCCAATAGAAGCTGACCAACAGTGGCATCTGACGGAATTCGACCGAGACAGGCCTTCAAAGTATCTCGCACACTTCCCGCTGCAATCGGCTCAAGATCCTGTCTTTGTACTTCAGATATCACCATCGTCCCCTTCACCAGATCCTCGGATTGCGATAACCCAGGCAGTACCAACAGACCAAACATCAAAGTAGCAGCGAAGATGGTACGATTAATAAAAATGTTACGTTTCATGGTAGTCACTCCTTTTGTAAATAAATGGACTAATTACATAGGCTAAAACGAAAAAGGCAACTGAACCGATGGGGGAAGCTTAATCTTGTCATCGTATGTTGGAAGTCTCTGAGAAACTTTAATTAGCCTGCTTGCCTCCCTCTATAACGTTACGATCCAACAACAGGCTGGTTCACCCATATTTTTCTATCCGTGAATCGCCGACTCAAGGAAAACTCTTTTATTGTTATTGGATTGAGGATTGGAGATTCATCTCTAAAGGTCGCCCATATCGCAGCAGCCAAAAATAGAAACACCAGTCCTAACAGCATCTCGAATGGATACATTGGTGCACCTCGATTCTGTGACCATGACGGTCAGAAATGGCCTCTTCAGAAACCTGATCTGATGATCAGCGTTACAATCGAGATCGCAACACGACCGCGATTGTTAAGAAGAGGATCGGCGTAGAGTGGCGCGGACAGAGGAATCAGACGCGCAAGGAAGGATTAGGAAAGCGCGGGAGATAGGAGTGTCAACGTAGGTTCATACGTCATGTCTTCAGACTATACCTAAGCCACGGCGGTGTCAATACGCCTCAACCTTAACAGGTGAATGGCTATGGCATTGTGCAACAAACAATTGTCAATTTCAGAGACTATGCAAAGGAATTGCTGAAACAACAGTTGAGATCTTTTCCCCTCCTCATAACCACAAAGAGATTTTAATAAAACCCCAACTCGATTTAAATTCTTGTATTAATCAACTTTACTGACTCATGTTCGAAGGGGACTTACTATCCTTGGTGTCCATGCCGTGCTAGCGTTCAACCTCTTCATCGCATAGGCCCTGGTGGTGAAGGATACAGCATTCAACAAGCACGGCCTTTACCCGATGTTGTTTGGTCGGAAAATCTACTCGAAAGCCTAACCTCAGTTGTTTCAGGATTCACGTCTTGGTCATTCCAGTCGCTTCACCGTTGCCAGCCCCAAGACAATACCACTTTTCAAATGGAGGAACTCCATGAGTTCAAAAATTTATGTTAGTGGGTTGCCGTATGCTTCTACTGGATCAGAACTTACTGATCTATTCTCCGCACACGGGACGGTGGAGTCGGTTAACGTGATCACAGACAAGTTTACTGGTCAATCCAGAGTCTTCGGTTTTGTAAAAATCTCCACAAAGGATGAAGCTGATGCTGCCATTGCAGCACTGCACTCTACTGAACTCGGTGGCCGAATAACTGACCGTGAATGAAACGAAGCCCCAAGCTCCACGTACCAGTGGGGGAGATTTTGATGGAGGCGGATTCGACGAAAAATGCCGCAGCCGATTCTAAGAATTTCCTTTTCCTACTTCACCCCTTGTAACGAACGGAGAGGTCTCTTCTAACTAATGGCCTCTCCGTCACTGCTTTGTTTTTTCTTCTCAGTTAATTAGTACCAGAACTTGATAGGGAAGGTGTGTCAATCTGGCACGTGACGTCGGACAGATTTCCAAGAGCCTAGTCTGACATATAGACTCTTCAATCCAATGTCGCCGTAATTCGCATAATCATTAGCTCCCGATGAATTTCCCCAATAGCTTTTCAAGGAAAAGGAATTGGATGATTAGATTTTTTTCATTCACTGATTTTACTCAAAGAGAATCATATGCAATGAAGAGCTAAAGCCGATGATGCGGTTTTTCACATGACACACTTGTGAGGAAGCGGATTGGAAAAGCAAAGGAAGAACAGAAGGAAACTCACTGTGAATGGACATGGCGAAAAACCTACACCCAAACCAAAACGTGTCAGTCCCAAGAGGACAATCCCCTGGAACCGTTTGAGACTCGCTGATCCAGCAGAGAACTAAAACCCCATATCTATAGATGAGGGTCAGGGTCAAATCTCACTGATTTCAGGTCGTGAGTTTGGAGAAGCTGTGCGATCGCGCCCAAGCACGCAATACACGAATGGAGATGGCAGGAATGCATACAAAAAATCTCGCCGTGGAGCAACTGAGTAGAAGCCCGTGTCTGTATTTATTGTATGAAGTGAAAAGAAGTGACAAGTGTAGAATGAAGCTTTCCTGGCCCGCTAGACGACAAGCAGACGACTGGTAAGGTCTATCGAGCCATAAAAAACAGTTGCACGACCATCTATAGAAGGCTCTTAATGTTTTATGAAACAGCTACATCTGCCGTGGTTCGAGTTCAATGATGCCTTTACGGATTGCAAGAATGGCGGCTTGAGTACGGTCGTACACATGGAGCTTGTGGAATATATTGCGAACGTGGTTTTTGACGGTCTTTTCACTGAGGTCTAACACATTGGCAATTTCTTTGTTGGTTTTCCCATCGGCAACGAGACGCAACACGGTAATTTCTCGTTCAGTCAAATCATGTTCAAGAATTCCTTTCTTCCGGCCTTTCCCTTCAGATAAAAGAGAGAACTCCGCAAGAATTTTACTGGCGACAGAAGGATGAATAAGTGACTCTCCTCGTGAAATTGTCCGGATAGCCGCCACGATTTGTGCCGAGTCACTATCTTTAAGTAGGTAACCAGTAGCTCCCGCACGAACGAGATCAAAAATATATTGTTGTTCTTCGTACATTGTCAGCGCAATCACCCCGATATGCGGGAACTCTCGCTTAATAATCCGTGTCGCTTCTACGCCTGTCATCCCGGGCATACTGACATCCATCAAAATGACATCCGGCAATAATGACCGGGACTTTTCCACGGCTTCTCCACCATCACGAGCTTCTCCAATGACTTCGATATCGTCTTTGGTTTCCAGAATGGCACACAGCCCTTCTCGGACAACTCTATGATCATCGGTAATTAAAACTTTGGTTGTCTTAGCCATGAATAAGTTTCTCCTTTGATCCAATCGGAATATGAATGGTCACACTTGTTCCTTTACCCGGATGAGACTCCCAGTGCACTTCCCCGGCCAACATCCGAGCGCGTTCCATCATTCCTTGTAGCCCAAAATGATCCCATTTCTCGGGATTTTTTGATTCCACTTCAATATCAAACCCAGTTCCATCATCTGTAATCGTCGTTGTCAGTATTCCTTGTTTCACTATCAGATCGACATTAACATATGAAGCCTTCGCATGTTTAGCGACATTATGCAAGGCCTCTTGAATCATCCGAAAAACAAAAACCTTTGCTTTCGGTTCCAATCGCGATGGAGCACCCATCGATTTGAATGTCGTACGAATTCTTTGCTCTGACTCAAAGGCTTTCATATAATTAGAGACAGCGGACACAAGGTCAAGATTATCATAATGCCCAGGCCGTAAATTATAAACTACCTCCCGTGTTTCTTGAATAGCATCTTTCAACTGACTTTTCATTTGATTCAAGAGTGCCAAACATTTCATTGGCTCATTGCGCACCAGTTCCCGACATCGTTCAAGCTTGAGGTTTGATCCCACCAAGGTTTGGACTAACCCGTCGTGAATCTCGCAAGCAATCCTCGTACGCTCATCATTCACTGCCCCCTCAGACTCCTCTTTAACATATAGACGAAAGAGAGACTGATACCGTGTCAAGGTTGTTTCTATTTCTGAGGTGGCGCGAATACGGGCTTCAATCAATTGCCACATAAATTTGGCGCTGCCCCCACCAATGATCGCGAGATGAGGAGCACGAATCTTGAGAAGGGCTTTTTCGATATCAGGATTTCCCGTGACATCAATCACAAGATCAACATCTTTATTTTTCAAGAAGTCCTGATAATCATGAGTCACAGGAATACTTAGTTGCTTGGCAAGTTGAACTCCACGTGTCCGAAGGCGTGTTTCAGCCAATCCCACGACACTCACTAACGGATCTTCAGCAAAAATCTCGATTAACGCTTTCGCGCCTTTTCCTCCACCAATGATTGCCACCCGAGTGACAGCAACGGCTCCCTTCGATTTCTTTGACGGTTGGCTCCGCTTGGAGGACTTAGGAGTAATAGATTGGCGAGGCATCAATTAAGTGAAGGTCTAATGAAGAAATACTTCACGAAACACAACATTCTCAAAATTGAGAGGTAATGGGTCTGGGATTAAAAGGTTAAGAACAGCCTCAATCATCTCACTTAGATCAAGGCACAAGCTTATCTTTAGTCAGCAGCTTGATCGTGTCCATGAATTGATCAATATCTTTAAATTCCCGATAGACTGACGCAAATCGCACATAGGCCACAGGGTCAAGGTCGCGAAGTTCACGAATGACTTCCTCGCCTACATCTCGACTGGGAATCTCAGTTTCTCCTTTATCTTGGATACGCTTCTCAATTCGATCAACTGAAGTCCCCAGTGCACCAATACTGACTGGTCTTTTTTCACAAGCTTTTTTTAGTCCCGATAAAATTTTTGTTCGATCAAATGGCTCACGACGGTTGTCTTTCTTGACGACCATCGGCATGCTTTCTTCAATCCGTTCATAGGTCGTATAACGGCGACGGCAAGACAGACATTCCCGACGACGGCGAATGATCTCTCCTTCCCGTGCAGTACGAGAATCTATGACCTTATCATCAAGTTGATCGCAGAAAGGGCATTTCACCCGAACAGAGTCCTGTCGTTGAATGTAACCTTAGGCAGGTTGATAGGAATGAAAAATAGGAAATTGCGCACAGAGAGCTTTGATAGACTTCTGGACATGTCGTTGTGTCTTCTTATCATGGGGGCGCTGCAGCACTTCATCCATCAGCGAAACAATGGTCTCCATCTCTGATTGCCCCATCCCGCGTGTGGACACAACTGGTGTCCCAATTCGTATACCACTCGCCACAGCTGGAGGCTTTTCATCATACGGTATCGCATTCTTATTCACCACAATACCTGCAGCATCTAACCCCGCTTCTGCATCCTTACCAGACACGCCCTTGGGAGTAAGATTTAGGAGAAACAAATGGTTGTCAGTACCACCGGAGACGACACGATAGCCTCGCTCCAAAAAGCCTTCGCCTAATGTCTTCGCATTAGCCACCACTTGTCGTTGATATGCGGTAAAGGCTGGAGACAAGGCTTCACGAAAGGCTACAGCCTTAGCCGCGATAACATGCATCAGAGGTCCGCCTTGTAACCCAGGGAAAATTATCTTATCGACAGCCTTGGCATGCTCAGCTTTACACATGATCATACCCGCCCGAGGCCCACGTAAGGTCTTATGAGTCGTCGTCGTCACAAAATCAGCATAGGGTATGGGATTGGGATGAAGACCAGCTGCGATGAGCCCAGCAATATGTGCAATATCAACCAACAGGTAGGCACCAACAGACTGCGCAATAGCTTGGAATCGAGGAAAGTCTAAAACCCGTGAATAGGCACTGGCTCCAACCACAAGCATTCGCGGCTTACATTCCTTCGCAATACGTTGAACATTGTCGTAATCAATGCATTCGGTTTCTTGATCGACGCCATAGGAATACGATTGAAAAATCTTCCCAGAAAAATTGACTTTGTGCCCATGAGTGAGATGACCACCATGGGCTAAGTCCATACCGAGAATAGAGTCACCAGGCTTCAACACAGAAAGGTAAGCGGCCATGTTCGCTGAAGACCCAGAATGTGGCTGAACATTGACATGCTCACACCCAAAAAGTTCTTTGGCTCGAGCAATGGCCAGTTCTTCAACCGTATCGACGTGTTCACACCCACCATAGTACCGTCGACCGGCATAGCCCTCCGCATATTTATTGGTCATCAAACAACCCTGAGCGCCCAACACTGCAGGGCTGGCATAATTCTCCGATGCGATCAGGACTAATCTCTCACGCTGACGCTTTTCTTCTGCTCGAATAGCCTTATGGACGTCAGGATCTACTTCCTGAATCGCCTTCATGGTTCCAACTGGACTTCTCATAGCTTCCTTTATTTATTCGGCTGGTACGTCTTCACTCTCGTCATCTGAAGGACTCGCTTCAACAACTGGTTCCTCACCACCCTTTTTGACAACAGTGACGGTAAATTCCGGGACAACATCACGATGCAATTTCACTGGAACCGAGAATGTCCCAAGATCCTTAATCGGTTGAGGCAGTTGAATCTTACGTCTATCAATCTCGATGCCTTCTGCTGCCAGACGCTCTGCCACATCTTTAGAGGTCACAGAACCAAATAATTTGTCGTCTTTGCCGGTTTGCACTTCAAAGGTCAAGGCCACCTTCGCAATCGTTTTCCCTAGTTCATCAAGGCCTTGAAGCTCTTTTTTGGTATTTTGAGATGCAACCCGCTGTAAATGCTCAAACGTTTTGAGATTTCGAGGATTAGCGAGCACAGCTTTTTTCCGAGGAATTAAAAAATTCCTGGCATAGCCGTCTGCGACTGTTAAGAGGTCGCCTAAATACCCCAATCCATCAACATTTTCTTTTAGAATGACTTTCATTTCGCTTGCTCCTTCCACTGTAGTCTAAGGGTAATGATCATAAAGTCGGGTCATCAAAAAGTCAATTTAGACACAGAATATCCCCACATGGCTCATCTAGACACTATTGAAAAGTCTTCACTACAATGATCAAGAAGAAAGTTGTCCCATTCATGATAAAAGAAGAAGTCACATGACAATCATGATTACTGCCTCACGACCAATCAAGAGAACACCACCAATCATTCAAGAGAAAGAATTGAAACACCATGGTCTGATGCTCTATATAATCCTTGTCGGCGTATTCCTGATCCTACAGCTATCAGAAACCACATATGGATCAGAATTACCTCATCCCCATGACGACCAAGGCCTGTACTCACTCAATATTCGCCTAAGCAGTAAAATCATCCGCCCTCCTCAAGAACTTGTGACCTCCATCCTCACCATACCGAATGTCGACATCGCAAGACCGATGGTCGGGCCGCCATCAAAATCGGCCATATTAGAAGATGATCAGCGCCATCGGATGGTCGTTCTGACGGCTGAAGACAATGGTGAATTAACAGCCTATATGTTAGACCATATTGACTTGGCTCCACATGTCCAAGAATTACGCCAACGAGCAATCGAACGAGGGTGCGGACAGGATCGAATGAGCATCACCGGTGGAATGGGCTGCGTTGCCATCTGCGTCAAAGATATTATTGAAGCTGAAATTCTTCCGTAAGCAAACCATGAACCTTCTGGAACTACTTTCATATTACGCCGATCACTTGCAGGATGACCGAGAGCGGTCGATGACTCAGGGACTCGATGCCCCGATCGAGATCCCCCAAGCCAGACGTCTTCACACCATTGGCAGCTTGCATCTCTACGCAGTACAAATGCCTGAAGGTCGACATCTCATTCCTGACGTTCCAATTACCATCCTCCCATCGAATGACTGTGAGCCCACAGAAGGCGTCGTCCTTGGCCAATACAACGGTGAAATACTCATCCAAACACTCGATACGTTTGGCGAGACCGTCCACCATTTCACCATCGTGCCCGACACCTCAGGGTTCCTCGAAACAGCTAGCGCACGACTAAGAGACATGGCATCTAAACCAGAATCATTCTCCCTTGGCCCAGCGGAACGCCTTGTCCCCTGGCTCGCACCGAGTGAGGCAACGGGAGTGGTTCATGATAGAAACAGCATCGCCGCCTCAGTGCTCACAACCCATTGGAGTGATGATGAAGCCGAGCGACTCACCAGATTGGGAGCCATACTCGTGGAACATGCGCGACTCAACAAACGCGTGTTACTCATCAGCCCAGATCATGAATCGCTCGATCATTTGGCCGGTAGCATTGCCAAGGCCCTACGAAATGCGGCATTGCCCTATAAAAGTCTATTGACTCGTTATGAACTGCCCATGCTACAAGCCACACATGGGATTGACCTTCATGAAATAGGATTTGAAGCCCACATGAATCAATTTTATGCCAAAGCCAATTCGCATAAAGTTGCGCTTCGGAAAAAATATGATCGCTTTCGAGAACTCACTCCGATCCTCGCCTACAAACGCGACAAACTCAAAGACTTGAATGAAGTCAAGCTCCTAGAATGGCGGCTCTTAACCTCCCTAAGTGAATGGCAAGAAAAGGTGAAAAGCCTCGATAAGACTGTCGCAGACTACGAAGCCATTCCCATATGGAAACGCCTCGCCATGCAAGCAGCAGGAAAAAACGTCGAAACACTTTCAGAATACCGAATCATCTATGAACAAAAAATTCAAGACATCATGAAAGAAGTAGAAATCGCCCAGCAACGTATTCGAGAACTCGTGCCGGAAGCCACCATTCCTAAGGATATGCGTCCTGAGTATGATGAGCTCAAAGAAGACATCACGAAGCTGGGGGGAACCAAAAAAATTCGAGAAATGCTCGCCGCTGGAGAAGGGACAAACCGCCAAGCCTTTATTCAAAATAAGCGCATCGTCGTCACCACCGCCAACCGAGTCTTGACTGACCCAATTTTCAAACGCGTTCGATTCGACGTGGCGATTATTGACAATGCACCTAGGATTCCTGCTCCCTGCCTCCTAGGCGCCTCCGGCCTTATCAGAGAACGAATTATCCTGAGTGGGAACAGTCAAGATCTCGAGGCCTGGCAGATGTCTGAAACCACACAGACCCTCGGCAAGTGGCCACAAGAATGGTTAGCCCATTACCTCAAGACTACTCCCCAACCAATACACTCCGCGTAAATAAACAGAAAGCAATGCCTATCACCTGCATAGGCACAAACTTCAACACGAGCAGTCGTTACCCAATTAGTGAAATATGCAAGCTGAAATGAGTACATCGCTTTTTTCATAGCCTTCGCCTTGACCCAGATTCCATAAAAGACGATAATCACCCATCTTCAGTCAGACTTCAGATGTGCCGAAGTGGCGGAACGGCAGACGCACCAGATTCAGGGTCTGGCGCCTTCACGGGTGTGCGGGTTCAAATCCCGCCTTCGGCACCAACACAGTTAAAATGCAGTAATATCAGATACTTGGAGGGCGACGTTTTCACGCTGTGTTATTAGCGTGTTAAGGCTGGACATAGCAGAGTCAATATTATCCGCCGTGATCTTGCGGTAACGTAGAAACATCTCAACTGAGGAATGACCAACAATCTCCATAATTATTTCGGGTTTTACCCCGACATCGGCTAGGTTCGTCACTGCACAATGCCGCAAATCGTGGAAAACGAAATTGGGAATCTTCTGTTCCTTGCATAGCTCCTGCACTACTCGATAGGTATGACTTAGCTTCCGACCATCCTTCTGAAACACTAACCCTTGAATTCGAGTCACCCCATCTTGGGCACGAAGTAGCTCTAACTCCTTCCAGAGTATCGGCGTTAGCGGTACAGAACGATCTTGCCCATTCTTAGTTAACGAACCAGGGAGAAAAATCCTTTTCCTATCCAAGTCCACTCGATCCCAAGTAAGCGTTAAGATCTCTTCCAATCGCATTCCAGTGTGATACCCCATCATAAGTACTGGCTTAAACCATTCTGGTGCTGCATTATAAAGTCGATTCCATTCATCAGATTCAAGCACTCGATCACGGGAGTTTTTTGGTTTGGGGTTCGGCACTAAGGAGGCCACATTCCTTGTCACAAGGTCCCGCTTCATTGCATGTTTGAGCATATGTTTAAGGTAGCTATGGTCGACATTCACCGTGGCAATAGATCGGCCTTTCCCACATTCTTGACGAAACACTTCCACATCACTTGCTGAGATATCTTTTAAGAGTATCTTTTCAAAGAACGGAATCAAGACGTTCGTAATTCGTTGGTCTCGCTCACGAAAAGACCTAAGATTTTTGACTTCTTCTATCAGCACATACTCTTTGGCCCATTGCTCAAAAGTAATGAGTGCCAGCTTTACCTGTTCGCTTTGCATGGTTTCGTTGAGGAGCTTGTTCTTGATAATGGTTTCCTGATCCTTGGCCATGGTCTTATTGCTACACCCCACTCGCCACCGCTTCCACTTTGCTCCTGGTATTCCCCTGGCTAACGTTAATACCTTCCCATCATCAAGGATGGGAAACTCCACGTACCACCCGTCCTTTCGCTTTGTCAGTCCCATAATTAGGACCTCCTTTTGGTTATAGGTTGATCGCCGACTAACTCTGACATTGTGACTTTAAGTGTCTTCGTTAATTTGCGGAGAGTCGAGAGGCGAGGGTCCAAGGTCCCTGCTTCAATTTTCGCAAGAGTCACATAGTGGACGCCTGACCTCTCTCCGAGCAATCGTAATGATAGCCCCCTACTCTCTCGCAATGATTTTAAATTGGTCATGCATGAACGTTAGTTAGTACGCTAACAATCTGTCAACCTTACTTATTGGGCATTGGCATCACAGTATTTTGTTTAATCCACTCATTTATTCCCTCTAAGTCAAACTTTACCAATCTGCCCGTTTTCACATATGGAATACGACGCTGACTAACCATTTTGTATAGAACACTAACGGAAAGCCCCGTATACTTAGACACCTGGTTAACATCGATAAGTTGATATTGTTTACGTTCCGACTGTTTCATGACCCACCCCTCCCAACACTCGTTGGACTTTTAACACTCGTTCAAACACCTCATCCGTCATAATGACCAGTCGTGGAGTTGGCTTCCCCTGCCCTGCTTTACGTTTCACCACGACCACCCCATCCTTCGCTCGTTGCTGTCCTAGGTCAGCCATTTCGACGGCTAAGGCTTCCAGCTGGGCCAAGCTTAATCGTTGCACATGCTTGACCTGAGGGAAAAAATACGGCCCTTCGACATCGACTCTGCCACCGGAATTGGCGGGGTATCGTTGACCATTGAGTAGACTGCCCGCGTTTCGTTCTTCTTGTTTCCAACTTTTATCCATATTGATTCCTTTGTCTATAAGTATTCGTTTGAATGCACATGTAGCTGTTTAACTATCCAACTGATTCACTAACTACCTGCTCTATATAAGGACGAGGGTTTGTAAGCTTCCCCGTCAAACGGACAGTTCATAAATAGAGTTTTGAGGCGGTGATGGTGCATACGTACAGGGTGGCGTATCCTGGAGTGAAGCATGAGGACGTTGCTCGTTGTAGATCGTCATCCAATGTGCCGTGAGTTCCCGCACCTGCTCCAAACTGCGAAACAGATAGAGATTGAGCACTTCAGTCCGATACGTCCGATTGAAGCGTTCAATACACGCATTCTGCGTGGGTCGCCCCGGTTGGATATGATAGATCAACACTCGGTTCGCCTTTCCCCAATCCAGCAGGCTCTGCGCAAGAAATTCTGGGCCGTTATCCACTCGGATCATGTGCGGTAATTCCCGCTCTGTTTTCAGGCGATCTAATACCCGAATCACCCGCTCCGCTCTCAGGGAGGTATCCACTTCAATGGCCAAGACCTCTCGATTGAAGTCATCGATGATATTGAACGTGCGAAACCGGGTGCCGTGATACAAGGCATCACTCATAAAGTCGGCTGACCACACTTCGCACGGGGCCACTGGAACGAATACCGGGAGCGAGGGCCGCGTGGGTAAGCGGCGTTTCTTGCGTCGGGGATGATTCAGCCCCAATTGACGATAGATCCGATAAATGCGTTTGTGATTCCAGGGATGCCCTATGGCTCGTAACCGAGCAATATATTTCCACACCCCCCAACGGGGATGGGCGTCAACCAAGTCATTGAGCGCTTCTATCACTTGCCCATCCCGGACCTGCCAATCCACGGGGCTTCGATAATAGGCAGACCGCGTCAGCTTCACAGCTGTACAACTCCGAACGACCGAGACCCCGTGAGTCTCCTGCATGGTCTTGACCGCCGCCCGTTTGTCGGACGGCGTTAGAGCTTTTTTTCAAGTACATCCTTCAGGGCTCGATTCTCTAACGCGAGATCGGCATACATCCGTTTCAGCTTCGCGAGTTCGTTTTCTGTTTCCTTGAGGCGCTTGAGATCTGACGCTTCCAGCCCACCGTACTTCGCTTTCCAGTTGTAATAGGTCGCATCGCTGATGCCATGCTCGCGACACAGGTCTTTGACTTTGAGCCCAGCTTCGGCTTGCTTCAAGATGACGACAATTTGGGTTTCGCTGAATCGAGACGTTTTCATGAGAACCTCCTGGGTGAATGATGCCAGAAAGCTCTACTTTTGGTCTGTCCTCGATATGGGGAAGCTTACAACGTGTTCTCAACCCCTCGTATGGGGTATTTTTATGATTACGATTTTTTCGGTATCAGGGGTTCTCGGTCAGTTCAGACAGATGACGTGGAAATGGACAAAGCACAGATGAATTGATGGCGGTCTGAATGAAGCAAGACAACCTCTCACCAGATGTATAGGTAACATGTATGAAGCGGGGGAACGAGGGGGTTGATGAGCGTGTCCTATGGTGATCCTTGGCATATGCCTAGGAAGGTATAACGAGGGAGTACAGACCAGCTAATGACTAATTATGGAGGGATTGGTAGTTGATTGGTTGGTAGATAGGTCAGGGCATAGATACAGAAGGCAAACAAAAAGCCCCTCATCGTGTGACAAGGGGCTGATGTAGAACTGTAATCTATGAGTGTGAAACTAGTTTGCCTTGTTGGACCATTTACGATAACCAATTAAACCTAACAATCCTGTACCCATTAAGAGGAATGCTGAGGGTATGGGGACGGGGGTGTGAGCCGTTTGAAGAGTAGCAGTAAGGGAGGTACTGGGAATAATCTCGGTATCACTAAAATCAAAAGACACGGAATCACTGGTGAACGTTGCCCGAGAATTACTCCAACCAGGGAAGAAAGTAGAAGTTGTCGTAACCCCAGTAACTTCTCCTGACATTCCGACCCAATCTAAGTCACTCAACGTCACGAGTGCTGTTTGTCCAAAAGTACCAAAAGCAATAAAATCAAATATAATGCTTTCAGCCTCTATATCAATTTGATAGGAACTGAAAAAGGAAATATTTTCGTCACTTGTGGTAACAAGATGCGATCCTAAGTTAATGATACGGAGGCCGTTATTATGTTCTACGGTAACCTCATCCCCAATCAACGACGCCTGTGCAGGCACCACTAGCCCCAAAACCAACACCACACCCAGTATCAACGCTTTCAATTTACACATGGTAAACCTCCATTAGGTACAGATAACACCAGCAGAGAACGATACTAGCAAACCATTAATCTTTTCACAAACACCCATAGCGAAGGTGGATTGGTGGGTGATAGGGAGAGACAACAGAAATGAGTAAGCAGAGTGTTCAATACGCCAGGAAGGAAGTGAAAGGTCTCACCCGCTAGCGACTAGAATAGTAAAGTTTCAAAGCCCTAAAAATTGGCCCAGTTTTTATATGAGTCCTAACGTATGTTTGTGAGTCTCGTTTTTTGGGGTGGGGGTGGGTCTGTTGGATTTTGTGGAAAATGGACCTTCAAGAGTTAGTGTTAAATACGTGTTAGAAATACAGACAAAGCAGGGACAAAGGAGGGCAAACCAGGTGAAGGGAGATCAAAGGTCTAAACGGTTATTGCGTAGTAAAGACAGGGGGATTACCCATCTTTTCAATGAGTTGAGTAATCCCCCTGGGGTGTGCGGGTTCAAATCCCGCCTTCGGCACCAACACTCACGTCAGACAAGTTTAGTCACTCTTGCGACGTGTTCAAAAAACAAAGCCCCTTATCAGTAAATGAACCATCTCACTGCCCTTGCAGTTCAATCCAGAACCTATCGGGTAGGTTCCACCAAAAAGACTGTGCTCTCGACCGCTAGAACCTGCCTGGATTATGCTTGGCAACCGCCAATCGTCTCATATCACATTTGGCATGCTATCTAAAATAGTTCAGGAATCAGCCCAATCGACAGCAGCCGACCAGAATAAAAGATTACTGTTTATATATTGGCATTCTGAGTCCAGCTGAAATCCTGACCGTCATCATAGATAAAGCCTCCTTCTCGATCTATCACCACCACTTCTGCCATCGGGACCATACAGAGAGTCAGTATTCCAGCATACAGCACGCAAGCAAATTGTTTGTACAGATTCATTCCTTCGGGAACATAGAATGATTAACAGGCAGAATTGTCCTCATTCAAACAATGAATCTACAAAATAATAAAAAAGGGACATTCTACTTTTGACAGGCACCTCTTTATCACGTTATGGTGGAGGAATGCCACGTACTGCTCGAGCCTCCATCGGTGGAATCTGCTATCACGTGATTAATCGAGGAAACTCACGTGCCGAAGTCTTCCATGATGCTGAAGACTATGAGGCGTTCCTCATGTTGCTCAAGGAGAGCGGAGCAGAGCGGCACATGCGCATCCTATCCTATTGTCTTATGCCCAACCATTTCCACTTACTGGTCTGGCCTCGAAAAGATGGTGATTTGAGTCGGTGGATGCAATGGGTGCTTACCACCCATGTACGACGCTATCACCGAGTCTATCAGTCAAGTGGCCATGTTTGGGAGGGCCGGTTTAAAGCCTTCCCAATTCAACAAAATGAACATCTGCTTTCCGTGTGGAAATATATCGAGAGAAATCCAATACGGGCGAACCTTGTGAAGCAGGCAGAAGACTGGCAGTGGTCGAGCCTTTCGTCACGCCAATCCTGGATCCACGCAAGCCCTGTCGCACGGCCTGCTCGTTGGAAGAAGTCGGTCAATAAAGCCGCAACGGACGAGGAAGTGGAGGCCATACGACAAAGCGTGAATCGAGGCACGCCATTTGGACAAGAGGCTTGGGTGCGGCGGACAGCGATACGGCTTGGACTCGAGTCTAGCATGAATCCTCGAGGTCGGCCGCGTAAGAAAATCATGAAGTAAAATATTTCCTTTACTACAAAGTTATCACCCTCATGATTTGGTTAAAAAAACAGGAAATTGAACTTGAGGACAAAAGTAAAAAATTCGTTCTAGAACGAACCGGGCTTTTTGGTAGTCAACGCCGAATCAAGTTTATTGAACGACCATTTCCTCCCCAAGCGCATTCGATAGGGACGAACGTGATCAGCATCACACGCCGTCGTCGTGGTTGGAGGTTTCGAATGACTTATCCCATCATCACCCTTTACTACAAGAGAAATGCTAAGAGTGAATGGGTTCAAATAGGGAGTGTCTTTCCGTAAATTGATAACCGCAATTGAGGTAGCTCCGTGATTGACTCCTTCAAAGTTTCGGTCCTCGGCCTTTTCGCGTTACTCGTATTCTTCGGCTGTTCAAAGCAAACAATGCCACCTGAAGAAATCGAAAAAATGACGTCTCGAACATACGCAGAGTTCTCTCCAAACGCGATACAAGAAGCCCTATCGGACCTCTTCTTTCTCGCCGATGATCGCATTTATGAGCAACGTCAAAATTCTGATCAATTTCGTGCCACACGAAACCATCGCCTGGACATTGGGTTAACGTTCGTGAAAGCCAAAGACACATGGGAGGTCGAAACCACCCCAATACCCGAGGGAACACGGGTGCAACTTGATGTACGTAGTGACGAAACTTGGATCAGCGGAAAAACCAGAATACAGGTACCTGAAGGTCCTGCTACCTACCATCAATTTTGGAGTCGACTAGATTTCCTACTGGGGCAGTCAAAGGCATGGATGACCTGTCGCGACCTCCGGAACGAATATTTGGATAACCATACATGGGGCGATACCTGGTGGTTATGTAGTGAAGTAAAGGACCGAATTCCTCCGGAACTCATAAAGGGCATATGGGAAACAGCCAAGGGACTGCCACTCGACCGGAAGGATGAACAGGATTGCTCACAAGCTGTCCGAGAAAATGTCTATGGGGCCGTGCTGACAAGTCGACAGCAGGAGGTATACCAATCTCTGTGCCTCCAAGAAAAGGGGTACGACAAAGTCGACGATTCGGATGAGAGCCAGCCATAAGCGAGTCAATGGAATACCTTCGCGCCGCTCACCCAACCCTCACGCGTATACAATAAGACTCATACTGAAACACACCATTTAGACAATGTATCCATCTATGCTATAATGAAAGGAACAAACTCAACACGAACAGGTGGTGACTGATGTTACGTAGGGACAAATCCATGTGACATCTTATTTGAGACCTTCATCTTTCGACCATTTCCACGATGTTCAGAAAATATTCCTTCACGTTTCCACTAAAGTTCCCTTACAAAATTCCCCAGATTTCCTCACCTCATCTCTACATAAGGAGGAGCGAGTGAAGACTGCCGTCACCCGTTCTAACGTGCCATCGCCTACCACCAGCAAAAAACATATCCTTTGGATCGGCATCGGTCTCACCATCGGGATCTTCACCCTTTCAGGCTGTTCTCGCTCTGCCTGGATGAAATCAGACGGCCATGAAGTCGCACCAAAAGAACAATTGGCCTGTGCAGAAGAAATCGGTGGAGATAAAGCAAATCAAGTACTCGACCACGACGAATTGCAGCCAAAAATTGAAGACTGCATGCTAGCAAAAGGGTACCATCGTCGCCCCTGGTGGCTTCTCAATGATCTGCACTGGGATACTCGCGCCATGCCATAGATGCCCCTACCTTCATCGCCTTGCCAAGCCATTGACCACGTAGTCCTCGATTCTTTTTTGGCGACGGGTATCCCAAGCCCCACGTTCGACTCGTCATTGCACCCCCTCGGGACGTTCGCTTCCCCATATTCCTTTTTGATATAGTTATGAATTCAACTATTGAAGCTTACATCAAGAAATTTCCCACATGTCTGTCCGTTGCCATTTACACGCATCACTCCCCACGTTATTTCTACTAGCCATGGTGTTATTCACGCCTATTGCTCAAGCTGAAATCATCGATGGTTTCCGCGAGATGAAGTTTGGGATGACTGAAAAAGAGATTGTCACCCTGGAAGCCTGCTCAACTTCAACGGAATGCGTCTATGATCTCGCTGGGAAAAACCGATACCTCATCCTAGACTACTCAGGAGCACCGGAAACAGAGTCTGCCGCGACACTTTCTAAAATATCCATTGATATGGGAGCCTTCACGGACCAATGGTATGAGGAATTACAAATTCGCCTACAGGATCAATATCAGTTAACGAATGACCTACTAGAGGTTGATATTGCAGCATTTGCAAAACATCAGATATCTGAATTAACGTCTGGATATGAGCAGGGCCAAGTACTCTTAACAGTTGTTCGACGTAAATTTGGCAATCTTATCCTCAAGGTCATCTATCAAAATAAATTTATGGCTGCCAAATCTCTCAAAGAACGAAACACCCCACATTAAGTCACATGTCTGTATTGGCACACCAGCAGACGACCCCACTCACACTCATCATACTTTTTCTGTTTCTCACACTATTGACTCCTCGCACGACCACCGCAACAGTAGGATGGGAAGCTGGTGAGATGGTGTTGGACTTTGGCAACGAAGTGGAGGCCGGCAATAGTGACGTTCTGCTAGATTCTATGGAGGTCGGCGGTACCTTCTCTGTCGATCTGACTTGGAACATTAATCAAGAAAACTGTCTCTTACAATTTCACGAACCTTCTACCGATAAGAAACACGCACCCACGACAATCATTGACGATGGTCTATTCAACAACAGGCCATCGCATGCAGTTCTTCCTCACGTTGCAGAGCTGCTCCTCGCCGCGCGTAATGGACAGGACTGTGAAATCAACGGAGCGAAAAATGAATTTATTACCATTGCACGAAAGACACGCCCAATTATCAATCGGACACCAGCATCAGAATTCGCCCCCATTGGAGCGATTGTCATGGTCTTTCGTGCAACGGGATTTTTCACTCCCCATGACGTGACCATCAAAACCGGAGAAAAAATCATTTGGATTTATGCCGACGGGGCACAAGAACCGCATAGTGTGACCAGCGGTGCCTGTCGAGGCAATGACTGTTCAGGAGGAGGACAGGCATTTGATAGCGGACCGACCCTTACCAAACCAGGCCAGCAATATGAACATGTTTTCATGAAATCCGGAACATTTCCCTACCACTGCGATCTACATTTGGGCTCCATGCAAGGCACCGTCACAGTGACGCCTTAGCGAACCACACCAGGAACATTTACAATGATAGGGCCCGCCTCCAGATGCCACATGTCATCAGGAGGCCGTTGGGGGAAATCCCTCAGGTTCGATGTGAGCTAAACGCTCTTCTTCCTTCTGAGCCGATGCGCGTCGAGCTTGATCCAGATCAACGACTATCCCTTGTTGAACCTGCTGGATAAGGCGCCCCCAGCACCGTCGACATAAATCATGATCTTTCATGCTAACCGACCGACCAAGTTTACTTGAATGGGGATTACGCTTTGGTGACACCAACACTTTTACTTCATTTCCGCATTCTGCGCATCGAAGGAGACCTGGGTTTTGAGTTTTTGAAGGTTTCCCCGATCGAACGAAAGCACAACCTAACTGATTCTGATGTTTTGATGCCCACCATTCCTCCGTTGTCACTCCATCTTCTGGAAGTTCAATCTGCCGCAACCGTTTCATGTTCCCCTCCTCACATTCCTAGCTAAGATCGTGTTCTCTTCGCTTCATATGATTCAGCAAAGGATGTGCCGAGTCTCTCATCGGAGGCTCAAAAAGTGAAGTGACGCATTTTCCAGCAACCTTTCAGAAAGTTACACAAGATCGCCCTTGAGGTGCTACAAAATCATTGAAAAATGTGCGTGACCGGACGTGGTATTTCTGACGGGCTGTTGTTGCTTATGACACCAAGCCCGAGGAGACAGTAAATAATATGAGACATGGCGAGGAGGTCTGACTTGAAAACTACTGAGGCATCTGAGATTGGTACTGATAGACAAGACCGGCATCCAACTCAGAGCCAATTCCACCAAATGGGGCACCAACAAGCAATGTCTCGCCATCCACAAAGAGAGCATCACCAAACATATCACTGGCTCCAGTCATCGGAATAGGCTCCTGGAGACTCTTGAGCAAGACTCCAGAATCTGGATGAAACATATACACAACCCCCCCTTTGATCTTTCCGTTTTCTTGAACTCGATCACCCGGAGCACTCACGACGATAGCTTCTGGCAACAGGGCAACAGATTTCCCAAATCGAGCACGTTCCGTCGGATTAGGGTTCGCGAATGTCTGTAATAATTTCCCGGACTGAATATGATACATATAGACAATGCCCTCATCACGATAGGTTCCTTGAAAACCAAAAGCCCCGATCACAATAACATCGGAGTTGACAGCCATCGACCAACCGAAGAGTAATGAGCCCATACCCGAGGGAGGGACAAACGTTCGAATCAAATCCCCCGTTCGCACATTAAACTGATACACCATCCCTGCCTCCGATCCGTCAGCGCCACCAAAGGGAGCTGCGATAAAAACTTGTTGGCCAACCATACTCACGGCATGACCAAACTGGGTCGGACGTGCATGCGCTTTAGACTTCGGGCCTAACGTTTGCCGTAAGGCCCCGGAGGCCTCATCAAATATATAGACCGCCCCCCTGTGAGACGATGTGGCCGTACTTGCCTGCGGATCACCGACAAGTACATTCCCTTCACTGACAGCAAGCGCATGGCCAAACACACCACTGGAGGGATTGGGATTGTTCAACGTCAATCGATGGAGCTTGGACTGTCGGTTAAAGAGATAGACGACTCCGGTTTGAGTGTTCAAGGCATCACGTCCATGCGGAGCGCCAATAATAATGCTCTGCGAGGATAAGGCGACCGCTTGTCCAAACAATGCTCCGGATATCGTCACTGGAAGTTCAAATGTATGGGCAAGTTGTCCCTGTACATCAAACAAATAGGTTAATCCAGTTTCTCGACCCTGATTGATTGCATTCGGAGCTCCGATAACTATCTTGCCCTGATGCTGACTCATCGACAGACCAAATCCATCCAGAAGCCGTGGGGTTGGGTGATGAATAACTGCATTGGGTCCTACCGATGACTCAAGCAAGGGAAGCCCCTCACTCTGAGCCCATGGCACGAAACCCACAAGAACCCACGTAAGACAGAGCATATTGAGAGGGAGGCGAATCATCGACTTCATCAAAGCATGATCATTGAGATACTTGCAAATTATGAAAAATGAGTTTTGGTATCATTATTGAGATGAAACTGATTGCTTGCAGCTCACGTATCATCACGATACGTTCCTTCTGGGACATGATCTCGTTACAATAGACTTGAGACAATGCTGAAAAGTCCCGTTCGAATACAGCTCAGTATTACATTGGTCTTCCCCTGATTTTGTGAACACATTCGAAAAGGTTCATAATGAGCCAGGAGGTGTGTATGCAAAAACGGAGAAGATTTTCGAAGGGATTCAAGCGTGAGGCCGTCCAGATGACCAGAGGCGCTGACATGTCAGTCACCCAAGTGGCCGCTGATTTGGGTCTTCACTCGAATGTACTCAGTCGTTGGTGTCGAGAACAGGAGCAGGCTGGGGCCAGGGCCTTTCGTGGTCAAGGCGTTCCCCGTGATGAAGAAATTGCGAAATTGAAACGAGAGTTAGCCCGTGTGAAGCGAGAACGGGATTTGTTAAAAGACGCGGCGGCGTTCTTTGCCAAGGACGCAATGCGAGATATGCCATGATTCAACGCTGTCGCAAACGCTTTCCAATACGGATGATGTGTCGGCTCCTACGGATATCCCCCAGTGGCTATTATGCGAAACAACGGCGTGGACTTAGCGCACGAGCCAAAGCGAATGCCCAATTGGTGCAAGAGATCCATGCCATCTATACCGAACATGACGGCGTCTATGGGAGTCCGAAGGTGTGGCAGGAGTTGCAGACACGGGGACAGTCGTGCGGCCAACATCGAGTCGCTCGACTCATGAAACGGGAGGGGCTACAAGGGATTCCGTCCCGGAAACGGTGGCGACGCCGAAAGTCGGGAGACCGTCCTCAGGATGTGACGAATCATTTGGCTCGTGATTTTGAAGCTGCAACCCCGAATACCAAATGGGTCACCGACATCACCTATATCCGTACAGCCGAAGGCTGGCTATATCTTGCAGTCGTGCTTGATTTATTCTCCCGACAGGTAATTGGCTGGGCCATGCAACCCCACCTGGGGCGCGAGCTGGCCATCCAAGCCGTGCTGATGGCGATGGGGCAACGGCCGACCGCAGAAGTCGTCGTCTTGCACTCTGACCGTGGGACTCAGTATACGGCAGACGAGTTTCAAGCCTTCTTGAAGACCTATGGGATTGTGAGTAGTATGAGTGGAGTTGGGAACTGCTATGACAATGCCGTGGCCGAAAGTTTCTTTGGGTTATTAAAGCGAGAACGAGTCCACCGCCGCCGCTATCAGACTCGCGCCGAAGCCCGAACGGATATTTTTGACTATATTGAACGGTTTTATAATCGGCAGCGGCAACACTCTTATACCAAAGGATTGTCGCCCAAAGCCTTTGCAAAACAGGTCGCAAAAACTCTTAACTAACCCGTCCACGAAATCGGGGGAAGACCA
>JAJDBM010000008.1 GCA_029261355.1 Nitrospirales bacterium
AGATACCGCAAGAAGCCTATATTTATCCGGTGCTGATGGGGATTGGATTAGTGGGCGTGGAAGGCTGGGTGTTGGCCCGCCGGCGGAATCGACGAGAAGGCAAACTCGACGCCTAAGTGTAAGGCTTCCCGCATGCGGGAATGGAGAGACAACAAAGAGGGGGTGGGTTCAGGCCTACCCCCTCTTTGTATTTTAGGACTTTTTCTATGAAAATACAGGGGATGAGTGGTGTTCTTTTAGCTGGTGGAAAAAGCCGGCGAATGGGACAAGATAAACGGAATGTGACTGTCGGGGAAAGTACCTTATTTCTTTGTGTTTTATCGATATTTGAGGAAGTATTTGATGAGATTATTGTTGTGATAGCTGAAGAATCATCTGTAACTGAAAATTTATCCCATAAGGTAATTACAGATGAAATTCCTGGAAAAGGACCCATTGGAGGGTTACACGCAGGATTATTGCACTCTACGCAATCATCTGTGTTCCTCGCAGCATGTGATATGCCCTTTCTTCAAGTCTCGGTCATTGAGCGTATTTGTCAGTCAGTATCAGACATCAATAACGTAAGTCAGGTAGACGTGGCTATGGTACGGTTATTGACTGGCATCCAACCTATGCAGGGGATCTATTCGAAAAACTGTATACCAGCTTTGGAAAGTATGATTCGCAACAATGAATTGAGTATGCAGAAAATCCCTCTACAGTCGGGTTTGCACTGTCAGTTTATTGATCAAACACATATCGAAGACTTAGATAAGAACTTCATGTCTTTCATGAATGTGAATACTCCATCTGATTTGGAAATGGCTAACAAGTTTGTCAACATTGATTGATTGTTCTTTTCCTCGAACCGTGCCACATGATGATGCATAACATTGTTGTCGTTCATCCTGGCGCACTTGGCGATGTGTTGTTGGGTCTGACCGCTATTCGACGTATTAAGTCTTCCTACCCAACACGTCATCTTCTACTGGTATGTCGGAGTGATGTTGGTGAATTGCTTCGAACATGCGGTGAAATTGATGAGACGATTTCGATTGACAGTCAGTTCCTTACCGATTTGTATTGTCCTCATGAGGAATGGTCCGTGGTAACTCGTAACGTTCTTCTCTCATGTGAACGGTTGGTCTGTTGGTTGAATGATGGTGATGGCAATCTCTTGAAAAACCTTCAGGACTTTGGTGTAGCTGAGATTATTATTCAGTCTCCGTATGACTCGAGTCTTTACGAGCAATCAATGGAAGATAGATATTTGGAAAGTCTTCTTTGTTGGAACCTTGGTTCGGTGTTGGTAAAAGAAAAGTTGCAAATTCTTTATAATGCTGATGAACGTCAGAGGACCCTTGAGAACCCCATAAATCCTATAGGGAATGGTTTTTCTACTATTGCTATTCACCCTGGTAGTGGGAGTCTCCATAAATGCGTTCATCCATCATTGTTGGCGACAGTGGCTAAACGACTAATGCTGCACACCGATACACGGCTTCTCATCTTGAGTGGGCCAGCTGATGAGGTATCGGTGAATATTTTCTGCGATTTACTTCCCGAGGGTAGTTATGAGGTGATCGAGGGAAAGCCACTAACCTCTATTGTCCATCTCTTATTGACGTGTGATCTTTTTATTGGGCATGACTCTGGGTTGACACATCTTGCCGCTTCATGTGGTATTCCTTCTGTGGTGCTATTTGGTCCGACAGATCCAAGCAGATGGGCTCCACGAGGCAGGTACGTTTCAGTCATTCAAGGGAAGTCATGTGAATGTGCTGACTGGTCGATGATTCGCACATGTCAGTATCGGCCATGTCTTGATATCTCTGCACACTTGATTATTGAAGAGTCTATTCGTCTGTTGTCACAATCTGCTTCAGTGGAAGATGCGAGTATAGTGAGTGGGAGATGACCTCATGTTCATAACTTGCCTCACTAGAATAGCTGTGGTACATTCGACGCACTCTTCTTGATTCTCCTTATTTTTTAAGAGTTTAGGTCGTATTTTGCATTCAAGTCTCATCCATAATCAGGTGGTCACTGCCCTATCGACAGCCTTGGAACATGTCAGAGATAGTGAAAACCTCACCATCCCTTCAATGCCTGAGCCGACAGTAGAGCTTCCTAAGCAAGAAAAATGGGGAGACCTTTCTTCCAATGTGGCCATGGCTGTCGCCCCAAAGTTTGGTCGTGCACCATTAAAAGTGGCTGAATTGCTTGCAAGTACATTGAAAGCGGACTGCGATAGTTTATTTGAGCGTGTGGATGTTGCCCCTCCAGGATTTTTAAATTTCACCATCAAGCCAGGTCGTTGGATTGAGGTTCTTTCTTTAATTGAGGACCTCGGTGAATCCTTTGGGTCAGGTCAGGTCGGGAAGGGGAAACGTGTCGTTGTGGAGTTTGTCAGCGCGAATCCAACTGGCCCGCTTCATGTTGGACATGGACGAGGAGCCGCTCTTGGCCATGCGGCCTCGAATCTTCTCCAAACAGCCGGCTATGATGTGCAGCGAGAGTATTATATTAATGATGCGGGTCGTCAAATGCGAATGCTTGGTGCATCCGTCTTTGCCCGGTATCAAGAATGTCATGGGCGAACCGTCACCTTTCCAGAGGATGGCTATCATGGGACGTACATACATACCGTAGCAGAAGCGTTGGTACAGGAGTGCGGAGGGACTCTTCTTGACCTGAGTGCTGAGGTGGCTGAGAAACGCTCATCAGAGTTTGCCTGTCAACGATTACTCGAACGAATTAAGCAGGACCTTGGTGTTTTTGGTATTGAATTTAGTGAATGGTACAGTGAAGCGAGCTTGAT
The DNA here is from genome assembly GCA_029261355.1 of Nitrospirales bacterium. Taxonomy (GTDB): domain Bacteria; phylum Nitrospirota; class Nitrospiria; order Nitrospirales; family UBA8639; genus JAGQKC01. The sequence continues at coordinate 2,804 of JAJDBM010000008.1, forward strand.
TGCCGCGGGGCACCTTGAGCATTCGTTAGATGATCTCAAAGCGAAAGATTTAGTCTTTTTTGACGAAGGGGCCTGGTGGTTTCGTTCTTCTCAGTTTCAAGATGAAAAAGATCGAGTCGTTGCGAAACAAAATGGTGACTATACGTACCTAGCATCTGACATTGCGTATCATCGTGATAAGTTTGCACGTGGCTTTGATTCCTTAATAAATATCTGGGGCGCTGATCATCACGGCTATATTCCTCGTATGGAAGCTGCGGTCCAAGCTTTTGGATACCAAAAGGAACAGTTTCGCGTCGTGCTGGTCCAAATGGTCAGCCTTCTTCGAGATGGCCGAAAGGTCGAAATGTCAAAACGGTCTGGCGAATTTGTCACGCTTCGAGAGGTGATTGATGAAGTCGGGGCAGATGCCGCGAAATTCTTTTTTTTAATGCGACGTTCTGACTCTCATTTTGACTTTGACCTTGAATTAGCCAAGCGTCAGTCTTCAGATAATCCCGTGTATTATGTGCAATATGCCCATGCACGAATAGCCAGTTTATTCAGAGTGGCTGAATCTCGCGGTATTCAGGTGCCGTCTATTCATGACATTGATCATACTCTAGTTATGGGTCAGGACGAGATACGTTTGATTAAGCAATTATCCAGTTATCCGGGCATGCTTGAAGGGAGCGCTGTGAGTCTTGAACCACATCGCGTGACGTTTTACCTCCAAGAGTTAGCGGCGCAGCTCCATACGTATTACAATAAGCATCGTATCCTTCCGCCCATAGACAGTGGTGAAGCCTCTGGCTCCAGTGAATCCATAGTCGATGATGAAGTCGCTCACAGCCATCGTGAACACCTGTCCCCTGAGTTGACCGCTGCACGTTTGGCAATGATGAAGCAAGTGCAAACCGTCATTCGAAATGGCCTGGCAGTTCTAGGAGTATCAGCACCCGATCAGATGTAGGACATATATTCGCTCACCTATAAATATCGAGATGATGTCAAAAACGATTGGCGAGAATTCGTCACCAATATTTAGTGTGCGCCACAATGATACGGGCACCTCTGCTCGTACAGGTGTTTTGCAAACAGCTCATGGGAAGATTGAAACTCCAGTCTTTATGCCAGTGGGATCCTTAGGGACTGTCAAGGGCATTGATTCTCATGAAATTCAGTCATGTGGATTTGGCTTGATTCTGGGTAATGCCTATCATTTGTATTTACGCCCAGGTCATACCCTCATCGCGGAGCAAGGTGGATTACATCAATTCATGCAATGGCCTGGTGCACTCTTGACCGATAGCGGTGGGTTCCAAATGGTGAGTTTAGCGAATTTATGTAAGGTGACTGAAGAGCATGTTGGGTTCAAGTCACATCTTGATGGATCCTGGCATGAATTGACTCCAGAGTTTTGCATGGAAGTTCAAGTGGCCTTGGGTTCTGATATTATGATGATGCTGGATCATTGTCCGCCTTATCCCAGCACGGAGGCCCAAGTCCGCGAAGCGGTTGATCGCACCACGCGTTGGGCGAGACGATGCCTGTCCGTTCCCAGGCAAGCGCATCAATTTCTCTTTGGAATCATTCAGGGGGGAGTCTTCCCGTCATTGCGACAAGAGGCGGCCGGCCAACTGATGGAACTTGGCTTTGATGGCTATGCACTTGGTGGTCTCTCCTTAGGCGAAGAGAAGCAGACCATGTTTCAGGTGATTCAGTCAGTCACCAAGCATCTTCCCGTTGATCGGCCTCGTTATTTAATGGGGGTTGGGTTGCCAGAGGATATTTTGGAGGGAGTCTGTCGTGGCGTTGACATGTTTGATTGTGTCATTCCCACGCGACATGGTCGTACCGGGTGGCTTTTTACGTCCTCGGGGCGTGTGTTAATCAAAAATGCCAAATATGCCCGTGACGAATCACCCATTGATTCTGAATGCAGCTGCCCCGTTTGTCAGCGATATTCACGGTCGTATTTACGACACTTGTATGTCGCCAATGAGATGTTAGGTGTCCGACTGAATACTATACACAATCTCTGGTATTATGGATCGTTTGTGTCAAAAATTCGAAGAGCCATAGAAATGGGGCAACTGCAAGAGTTTCGTACGCAGTTTTATGAAGCCCAGGAAGGCTCTGGTCAGGATGCGAAACAAGATTCAGTCTGTGTATGACCAACATGGGATGTTCAAGAAGGCATGAAATAGAATAATGATGCTGACAAGTCGAAAGGGATTGGAATGAGTTCTCTTGCGTGGGCACAGGCTGGTGGGGCGAGTGATACAACGGCGGGACTCCTGTCCTTTGTCCCATTTTTACTGATTTTTGTGGTATTTTACTTTCTGCTTATTTTGCCGCAGCAGCGTCGAGCAAAAAAACAGAAGGAATTGTTAGGCGCACTAAAAAAAGGCGATAAAATTATCACCTCAGCAGGTATATGGGGCACCATTACAAACCTTGATAAAGAGACTGTGACCGTGCAAATTGCTGACAATACCAAAGTTCGAATACAGCGGGATTATGTCGGTAAGCTTCGGGACACAGAGGGTGATTCATGAGTCAGAAAAGGCAAGCTCGATGAAGAAAATTCGTGGCAGGTTAATTTTACTGATCGCTGTTGCTCTTATTTCCGCGATTATCTCGCTTCCTTCCTTCCCTTCCCTCTACGAACCGCTTCCTGATTGGATGAAGCTGATGTTGAGCGATCGAGGCTTGGCACTCGGACTAGACCTTCAAGGTGGCGTCCATCTCGTCCTTGAAGTCGAAGAAGATCGAGCGCTAGAAATTGCCGTTGATCGCTCAAAAAAGGCATTAGAAGAGCTTAAGACGGATAGTGAACTACCTCTCGAGAACGTGACACGAGAAGGTTTGAGCCGATTAGTTTTGACTTTGGCCAGTGGGGATGAGGCCAAAACCAACGTGACTCAGGAAATGGAAGACGGGTTTCCCGGCTTTGAGCTGAGTGATTCTTCAGGGACCACCGTTACGTATGACCTTCGTGATGACGAAATTGAACGAATAAAGAATTCGGCTATCAATCAGGCCTTAGAAACCATTCGAAACCGTATTGATGAGTTTGGGGTTGCGGAGCCGTTGATTCAACGGTTGGGCCGGAATCAAATTGCCGTGCAGTTGCCAGGCGTCAAGGATCCCAAACGCGCCAAAGACTTGATCAAGAAAACTGCCTTGCTCGAGTTTAAAATGCTGGATGAATCAAAGGTGGCGTTAGAGCTTCCTCCTCAGGTGCAAAAGGGGCAAGAAGAACAGGTACGAAAAGATTTCGAAGGACGGTTGCCTGAAGGTTCTGAAATTCTGTTTGAGAACATTATTGCAGACAATGCAGAGGACAATTTCAGTCTTCCGTACTTGATTAAAAAAGACACGGCTTTAACTGGAGATGTGTTGCAAGATGCACGTGTTACGATTGGAGAGTTTAATGAGCCTATTGTCTCGCTGACCTTTGATGGTCGGGGAGGACGAGAGTTTGAGCGTCTCACTGGGGAAAATGTCGGCAAACGTATGGCAGTCGTGTTGGACGGGACGGTTTATTCTGCGCCTCGTATCAATACAAAAATCAGTGGAGGTCGGGCCATTATTGAAGGGACTTTTACCACGAATGAAGCTAACGATTTGGCTGTGGTGTTACGTGCTGGTGCACTGCCTGCGCCGATGAAAACATTGCAAGATTTAACAGTTGGTCCTTCTTTAGGTAAAGATTCCATTGAAAAGGGCATACGAACCATGTTGATCGCTGGCTGCTTAGTCCTGATCTTTATGATTGTGTACTATCGCCTCTCAGGAGTAGTGGCTAATTTTGCACTGGCTTTGAATCTTCTCTGTTTGCTAGGTGCGTTGTCTGGTCTCAATGCCACGCTCACGTTGCCTGGGTTTGCAGGGATCATTCTAACGATTGGAATGGGGGTAGACTCAAATATTCTGATTTTCGAGCGAATCCGAGAAGAACTTCGTTTAGGTCGTCCTGTACGGTTAGCCGTAGATGGAGGATACGAGAAGGCCTTTCTCACCATTGTTGATTCACATGTCACCACCTTGATTACTGGCTTGGCATTATTTGTATTTGGCACTGGACCCATTAAGGGGTTTGCAGTGACATTATGTTTAGGCATTGCAATTAACTTGTTTACGGCATTGGTTGGAACGAAAGTCGTATTTGACCTCTTTAATCGAAAGAAGTTGGAATACCTCAGTATTTAATGGAACGGCTTCAGTCACCCTTTTATCCATTGGATTCTTACTATGTTTGAAATTGTCGGAAAAACAAATATTGACTTTATGGGACGACGCAAGATTGCCCTCGGTATTTCAGGGGTGTTGGGATTGCTGGGACTGATAGCTGTGATTCAAATTACATTTGGGTCGGCCAACCTAGGAATTGATTTTGCTGGTGGCACGGCCGTTCAGTTGAAGTTTGATAAGGCTTTGTCTATTGAAGCTGCTCGGACCGTGTTAGGACAGCATGGGCTGGGTGATGCGGAATTACAAGAATTCCCCCAGGATAACAAGTTACTCATTCGTGTCAAAACTGAAACGACCATTGAAGAAGCTATTAGTGAAAAAATTGTTCAAGTCTTTCGAGACGAATTCAAAGGACAGAGCTTTGAAATAGATTCCAGTACGTCTATTGGTCCAACTATTGGCCAAAAACTTCAGAAAGATGCGCTGATCGCCATTGTGTTATCGCTCATCGGCATTATTATTTATATTGCGGCGCGATTCGAAATTCGATTTGGCGTGGCTGCTGCCATCGCGACATTTCATGACGTCCTTGCCGTATTGGGCATCTATTATGTGTTGAATGTTGAAATTACGCTCTTAGTGGTAACGGCCCTGCTCACGCTTGCTGGGTATTCGTTGACTGATACAGTGATTGTGTTTGATCGTATTCGTGAAAATCTTCGGCAACGCCGACGTCAATCGATTGAAGAAATCATAAACAGTGGCATCAATCAAGTGTTGAGCCGGACGTTGGTCACGACATTAACTGTTGTACTCGTCTTAGTGCCGCTCACTTTGTTTGGTGGCGAAGTGCTTCACGATTTTTCTCTTGCCTTACTGCTAGGTGTCCTGATTGGAACCTACTCTTCTGTCTTCGTCGCGAGCCCGCTTCTCCTTATCTGGCCGGGTGCCGAAGGGAAACTGCTCCGCCGAGGGAAGTAAGGGACTGTGTTTTCCTAGAGGTAGGCTCTGTTTTTACTTTGATGAGCTAGAGAGAGCCCTGAACTGCATAGTGAGCGACAATAAGTTTATCGAATTTCAAGGATCTCGAGACAAGAAACATCTACTTGCAGAAAAAAAGTGGAACTTCGGATCCACCTGTCCTTCCGCTTAAATTTTCCTCGATTTTTCATATTCCTGTGAAGTGAGTGTTGAGCCATTCTTTTCGCGAAATGAGGCTATTTCGTCTTGCCAGTCTGGTCATTCATGGTAGCCATACTTGACATGAATTAAGACAACATGCATCCGTCTGTCATTAAAGAAATTCCTTTATTTTCCGAAACTATTCAAGAGAAGAAGCATAGGAAAGCCGCAGCCATTTGAGAGCATTTTTTACCAAAAGTGATGTTTTTCAGTTACACTATTGGAATATGGTGGGGACAATATGATGGATATGGCGGCCGCACGGTCGAGTCAGATAGAAAAAAATCGAACCGCAGATTTACTCAATCTCATTCCCAGTCTGTCTGGAACGGCGTTAGATATTGGAACGCGAGACGGCCATTTTTCTAAATTACTCACCCAACATTTTGACCACGTAGTTGCACTTGACCTGGAGCAACCTCAGTTTGAGCATCCTAAAGTGCAGTGTGTAAAAGGGGATGTGACAGATTTAGAATATGAAGATGAGCATTTTGATTTTGTTTTTTGTGCTGAAGTGCTTGAACATATTCCCTCAAATTTATTGCCTCGAGCTTGCGAAGAGTTAGCTCGCGTGACGAAGCACAATGCACTGATTGGTGTCCCGTACAAGCAAGATTTACGCGTTGGCAAAACAACCTGCCGAAGTTGTGGGAAAACAAATCCTCCATGGGGACATGTGAACAGCTTTGATGAGTCCATCCTTGAGTCGTTATTTTCAGGCCTCACCGTTGCAAAAGTTTCATATGTTGAGCGGTCGAACGAAGTCAGTAATGGCGTATCTTCGTGTTTAATGAATTTGGCGGGAAATCCGTATGGGACATATTGTCAAGAGGAATCATGTGTGTATTGCGGTGGGCAGCTTGGAGTTCCTCAAGAACGACAGGTGTGGCAAAAGATTGCGACCAAACTAGCCATCACGATTGAAGTCTTTCAGCGACAATTTACGAAACCCCACCCTCAGTGGATTCACCTTCTTCTACAAAAGTCCACCTAAGAGCATATTTGTACCTGCCTACGTTTCACTCAATCTAAGAAAAAGCGAGAGAGTGGAGTGAGTTCATGGCTGGGCATGTCATGGTACATTTTGGGCGTCTTTGATACTTGATGATAAGTCTCGACGTTGGTGGATTCCTTGGCTTTCTCTTTTATCCAAAGTCTATGTCCAGGAGCATTCGAATTTCAGGGGGTCTTTATTCGACAAACATCAGTGATGCATCGCACCATGGTTGGAGCTTTCACTTCAACAACCGTTCTGATCTGATCGTTTCTAAGGAGCCCGTCTTCGGTCCTAAGTAGATTCATTCTCTCCAAGAATGTGAGCGTTCATTTGGAGAAATGAAGAAGAGTTTTTTTTCATCGAGAGCTAAGCAATTCTTCAAAAATAGTGGGGAAAATTTCTGAGGCATCGCGGATTTATATAAGAAGAGCAATTTTCAGCCCCTCGCCTGGGATAGAATCAGGTGCTGACACACCCAATCTTATCCAAGGAGTCGCCTCCATGAAGTTGTATCAGCAGTGACTAAAATAGGAATGATTTTACATTTGGCCTGATCGGCACGAAGGGAATTGTTTCGTGGACGTGTTCTATCCCACAGGCACAGTCTAGGACATGCTCAATGCCCATGCCGAATTTAGCGTGTGGCACGGAGTCGTATTTGAGAAGGTATCCAGATACAGTTCAAAGGCTTCATTCGGAAGCTGATAGTATTTGATTCTTGCGAGCAACTAAGGGGGACTGGAAATTTTCTTCGGAATAGGGAAAGGAGGCACATTAAGTGTTTTATAGTAAAGTTGGTTGTATTGTATGAGCAGTATATGGGGTTTTTAGGTGAGTTTGTTATTCTTCTTCCATAGGCGGTCCCTCTAATCGTTTTCTCCAGCGGAGCTGATTTTGACATATTTCTTCAGCTCTACCTCTAGATTATGACTGTAAGTAGAGGGTCGTGAGTTATTTTGCCGATCACTTTTCTTTGATGTTTGCAGTCCTCTTTCCTTCAATATTTCTAGAAAGTCCTCCCGTAATCTTTGTCTTTCACAGCTTATCGAGTATAACGCCTAGGTCATGTTACCATTTCTTGACATCAGGGGAACGATAGTAACAAAATATCCTATTATTTTATAGGGTTATGAGATATTGTTCTTTGCTTAGAGTGTTACGTAAATGAAACGCTTGATCCCACCACTGAGTCTTAAAGGAAAGACGATTCTAGCCATGGTGCTAGTTGGTCTGCTTCCTCTTATTCTTTCTCTTCTCCTGACTTATTTTGAAGAGCAGCGAGCTTTACGAGAAGCGGCAGGTATTAATTTTAAAGGCATTGCGGTTGAGGTTTCTCGCAAAGTTGAAACCCAAATTACTCGGGGAATAAATGAGGCCCAGCAACTGGCAACGATTCCTTTTCTCCACAGTGCCGTGACTGATTCCAATCGAAGCTATGAAAACAAGAATATCGATGAGGTCGCTTCACTGATTCAAGAATGGCAGGAGCGGTGGCGGCAACGGGCTCACCAAGATCAGTTTCCCTTGTTCATTAATCAATATGCCACGAATTATTTAAGTCAGTGGCATGCGATACGGAAGGCTGACTATCTGGCCATTTTGGTCACGGATAATCGAGGAGCTTTGGTCTTAAGTTCTTTTCCTCAGGTCAAATTCTTCCATGGTGAGAGTGACTGGTGGAATGCGGTATTTCGTCATGAGCAAGGGCAAGTCTTTGTGAGCGATTTATTTTTTGACCCTTCATTTGGGACCCATGTATTAAATGTCGCGGTGCCAATATTAGATGAACAACGACAGCATGTGATCGGAGTTGTAAGTATTCTCCTAAGACGAGACTCATTATTTCGGTCCATTTCCGAGGTCACGGCGGGTAGTACCGGACATGCCATGCTTGTGGCATCAGATGGTATGCCGTTGTTGTGCCCTGTTTTGTCGATTGAGGAACACCGTGCGTCGCCAGAGTTGCTGAAGGCTATCACGACGAAGGAGCCTGGGTGGGTCATGGCTGACCCTGATTCCCACGGTGTCTATAATTCCATTGTCGGATTTGCTCCTCTTCATCTAGGGGTTGCTCTCGCCCCGGAGAGTTTTGGTGGGCATCAATGGCATATGCTCGTTCGCCAAGATCCCGCTGAAACCTATGCTCCATTAGATCAGCTTTTGACCAAGGTGGCACTGTATGGGCTCGCTGTCCTTGTGATTCTTTGGGGCACAGGAGTCTTTGTGGCCGGACGGATTCTCAAGCCGATTCAAACCTTGTATGAAGGGGTTCAACTCATTGGAGGTGGAAGTCTTGAGCATCAGCTGAATATCAAGACAGGAGATGAAATTGAGCAACTCGCTCATGCGTTTAATGGAATGGCCAGTAATCTGAAGCAGTCGTTTACGGAGTTGAATCAAAAAGTTGCCGAAATTGGAACTTTAGAAGAAAAGTATCGGGATCTTATTGAAAATTCTCCAGAAATGATCCATCAACTCAATGCGGTTGGAGGATTTGTGCATGTCAATCAAACGGAATTACAGAAGCTTGGGTATAGCCTAGAGCACATGTTGGAAATGTCATTGTGGGATATTGTCCCTCCTGACGATGAGGGCACGGTGAAGCAGTATGTTGATGGTCTGGGGCACCGAGATGATAAGCGGATTGAAACGATATTTGTCGCTCAGGATGGAAATCGGCTTGATGTGGAAATTCATTCGACGGCACTCATGGATCCGCAAACTGGCGCATTAATTTTCTCGCGTGGATTTGTTCGTGATATTACTGAACGGAAAGCCCTGCAACGTGAAGTTGAGCGCTACACGATAGGGTTGGAGCAAGAGGTCACAGATCGAACTCAGCAACTTTCAGAATCTGAAGGTCGGTATAAAGCTCTCTTTAATCTTGCGGCGGATTCAATTTTTGTCGTGAATCAAGATGGTGAAATCGAGGCGGTCAATGAACGTGAGTGCGATATGTTAGGCCATCCACAGGGAGACATTCTCGGCCGTCCTATCTTAGATTTTGTTGTGCCTGATCAACGAAGCACGACGGCTGAATTGTTGCAGCGGGTACGGGAAGGAGCCCTTCAGGTTCCCACACAAGAAATTTCGGTATATGACTCAGAACAGCATCCTCGTCATGTCGAAATCGACGTGATTCGAATTGACATGGGACGGCAATCATCTGTCATGGTCCAACTGAGAGATATTGCTGAACGTAAACGTTTGCAAGATCAACTGCATCGGTATAGCGAAGCCCTTGAGGAAAAAGTGAAGGAACGGACGCGGGAAATTGAGCAGGCGAAGCAATATATCGAGAGCCTTTTAGAGAATGCGAATGATGTGATTTATACCCTGGATCGGGAGCAGTCGTTTACCTATGTGAATAGTAAGATTGAATCCTGGGGCTATGCGAAGGAGGATCTATTGGGTCGTCCCTTTCTCACGTTGCTGTCAAAGCGGTATCGAGGACGTCATTTAAAAGACACACTTGATGTCGGGATTAAAGAGGTATACGAGGTGGAAGTGGTGAGTCGGACAGGTGAGTATCGGTCCGTGTTGGTGAGTGCCTCTCCTTTGTTTGATCAACAGGGAGAGTCGTTGGGAATGTTGGGCATTGCCCGTGATATTACGGAGCGAAAAACATTAGAACAGCAAGTGCAAAATGCTGAACGTTTAGCGTCTGTCGGAAAGCTGGCTGCGGGGGTGGCACATGAGATTAATAATCCGCTAGGTGGCATTTTGAATTGTTTGTATAACATTCGGCAAGGCACGTTAAGTGAGGAGCGTGCACAGGAATATATGCATTTTATGGAGGACGGCCTTCAGCGAGTTCAAAAGATCGTTCGGCAATTATTAGACTTTTCACAGCAATATCAACCAGAGCTCGTGGCAACAGCAATGAATTCACTCGTGGAGCGTGTCTTGGCGCTGACGAAACATGCCTTGACGGCTAAAACCATTCATCTGCGAACTGAGTATGATACTGACCTGCCCATGATGATGGTTGACCCCTATATGATTGAGCAGGTTTTGACGAATCTCATTTTGAATGCCTCCCAGGCGACTCATGCAGGAGGTGAGGTCGTCATCAGAACGCGACAAGTTGATCGCGTGTGTGAAATTGATGTCGAGGACACTGGGTGTGGAATTCCTGCTGATGTTCGTTCCAAAATATTTGATCCATTTTTTACTACCAAGCGAACGGGCGAAGGTACAGGGTTAGGCCTTTCCGTGAGTCTTGGGATTGTTGAGCTTCATGGAGGAGAGATGCTTCTTGAGAGTGAAGTTGGAAAAGGTACAACATTTACCGTCCGCCTGCCATTGTTGCCGGTGTCGACTCCCGTGAAGGTGGCATAATGAGTCTTGGGTCTATTCTTGTTATTGATGACGAACCCTTAATGCGTCTCTCGATGGTTGATGCGTTACAAGCGATAGGCTATGAGGTGCGAGATGCATCTACCGGCAACGAAGGCCTGGATAAAGTTCGAAAGGGTCGATTTGATGTGGTCATTACGGATCTTCGTCTTCCAGGGGCAGATGGGTTGGAGATTGTCCAGACTTGCAAGAAACACCATCCTAGCACTGAGGTGATTCTGATTACGGCCCATGGTTCTGTGGATACTGCAGTACAAGCCATGAAGCATGGGGCGTATGACTATATTACTAAGCCATTTTCGATGGAGGAACTTCTCCTTATTGTTGAACGTGTCAGTAAAGTGGTGGTGTTGCAAAAAGAGAATCGTGAATTACGTGAAGAGTTAGAACAGAAGTTTAGTTTTGGGGGGATTATTGGAAAAAACCGTCGTATGCAAGAGGTGTTAGAGAAGGTGAAAATTGTCTCTAGCACTGATGCGACGGTTCTGGTCTATGGTGAAAGTGGTACTGGAAAGGAATTGATCGCGAATGCCATTCACCGCAATAGCCCACGTTCTCAGCATGCCTTAATCAAGGTGAGTTGTGCTGCATTACCTGAAACACTTTTGGAGGCCGAATTGTTTGGACATGAGAAAGGAGCCTTTACGGGTGCCTTGAAGCAGCGACGTGGCCGTTTCGAATTGGCTCATCAGGGTACTTTGTTTCTTGATGAAATTGGAGAAATTTCCCCACTTGTCCAAATAAAGTTACTGCGTGTGTTACAGGAACGACAATTTGAGCGAGTCGGCGGAAATGAGACCATTGAAGTTGATGTCCGTGTCGTCTGTGCCACTCAAAAAAACTTAAAACGTGAAGTGGAGCAAGGGCGGTTTCGAGAGGACTTGTACTATCGCTTAAACGTAGTTCCTGTGCAAATTCCGCCCATGCGGGAACGAAAAGAAGACGTTTTTGTCATTGCAGAGCATCTGTTGCAGCGGTTGGCGATGCGTAATCAGCAGGAGCCCAAACAATTCTCACGGCAAGCCAAAGAAGTCCTCATGCGATACTCCTTTCCTGGTAATGTCCGTGAGCTTGAAAATACTGTGGAGCGAGCCGTTGCCCTTGCGCAGAATGCCGATGAAGTTCAAGCTTGGGATTTGTGTGGGCAAAGTCATTGTTCATACAGGAGTGGGGGAGAACCTCAGGCTGGATGTGGGTTTTGTGAAGAGCTGCAGCCAGGAAAGAAATCTCAACGAGGGAATGGAGAGACTCTTGCTGTTGCTCGAGAACGCTTTGAACGCGTGCATATCATAGATATTCTGAATCAAACAGGGTGGAGTAAAACGATGGCTGCGAAGGTCCTCGGTCTTTCGAGAAAGTCCCTTTGGGAAAAATGTAAACGTTATGATATTTCAAGTGTCGATGAACCCGAAGAGGGGCAAACACTGTGATGATATATTCTCTTAATCTGTTGATATTTTAGCTGAAAGACTAAGCTCCTAAAGAGAAATAAGTTTCTTGCAATTAAGGCGATAGCTTATAGGGTTGAGTTTTTTTGAGGAAGTTATTGTAGTTTGAGGTAATTCTATTCATAAAAATAGCCCCCTTACTCATAATTGTAAGGGGGCTATTTTTATGTGTTCGCAGGCCGTAGCTTTTTTTACTTAAGCCCCGCCCTCCCATAATTTGATCGTGTGGTCGGTTGATGCCGTCGCAAGAAATCGTTGGTCGGCAGAAAGTGCGATTCCTCGAATGGCACTTTTATGGGGTTTGAGCGTTCGAAAGCATTTCCCAGTTTGAAGGTTCCACATTTTAACTGAATTGTCATCGCTGGCACTAATGAGAACCTTTCCGTCATTGGTGACCAGAAGGTTTCGTACCCAGCCGGTATGTTCTCGAAGCGTTCGAAATTCTCGTAACGTGGGCATTTCATAGAATTTAATGGTGTTATCCCGACTTCCAGAGATGAGGGTTTTCCCGTCAGGTGTGAAGATGAGTGCACCAATCCAATATTCCATGGGTTTTTGGAATCCACCATGGTCGTCAACATAAAACCCACGGGCTTCTGTTTCTTCGTCGTCTTCATCGTCTCTCCAATGTCCCTTGTGGACTAATAATTCTTCCCCACTTGGGAGGACTTCGTAGAGACGTAGTTTTCCGATGTCACTGCCAGATGCCAAGTGAATACCATCGGGACTGAACGCGGTGCACACTGACCAATGGTGGTCAAATTGATCCTTGCCGAGGAGTGTCATGAGTTCCGTGCCAGTCGTGACTTCCCATATTTTTATGTCTTTATTTTGACCGGCCCTAGCTAACATGAGACCATCGGGAGAATAGGACATGTCAGTGACCGCATGATCGTAGCGGGTAAACAGTAATCGTGTTGTTTCTCCACTGGAGGGGTTCCAGAGTCGAATGGTTCGGTCCTCACTCCCTGTGGCGAGGGTTTGTCCATCTGGGCTAAATGCGACTTGGCGAATGTCTTGAGTATGCCCTCTTAGTGATCGTAGAAGGCGACCTGTTTCAATGTCCCAAATTCTGACATATCGATCACTTCCTCCACTCGCAAGAGTTAACCCGTCTGGTGAAAAGGAGACGCTCCATACTCCTTGCGTATGTCCTCGAAATGTCTTGATTTCCGTTGCCCCAGTTTCCCAATGTTCCAGGGAGTCCAGTTCTTCTATCGGTTCGGCTTCTGGATGTTGAGTCCCGTCAGGAACGCTGAGAGGAGCTGCTGGACTCGAGGGATTGCTCATGGTTGACTCCTTTGGAGATCTTTCGGTGACATAAAGTAAATATGAGGCTTTTAGGAGAGTGCGTGTCCCTTGCCATTACAACGGGGCGCTTTCTATAATCCTATACCTAATAATTGATTCACAGATTTTTTGATACTAAACAGTGCTTTCATGGTGAGTCAAGGTCGCTACTCATTCGGATTATCATTACCTACACGAGATGACTTGGGTTTTGTTGTCTTGTTGTCATTTTAGGGTTTCGGCCCCGTTACGGAGGATTTATGGAGATTCGTTTTCAGCCAGCTCTCCTACAGGAAGTCATCGACTCGTTTTCTGAGAAAACTGAACGTGAGGGAGATCCTACTTACTACAATGAGTTTCATGAGATGGCTGACCCCATTTATGAAAATTATTCATTGGACGATCGTGAGCCTGAGTTTAAGAACGTCTATTCCCAGCTTTTTTCTAAATGGGGATTTGCCGATGTTCTCAATGAAGCATTTAATGAATTCCCCGCTTTAAAGGCCAAAATTGGTATCGTGTTAGTTCGAGGGGTGCTCAAAGAAGATCAGGAGGGTGTTGATATTCTCCGGAAGTGGGGGGTGGTCGAAGAAAAATTATCTCGCAAATTTGAAGAGAAAGGATTAAAGGGCGTAGGTATTAAGTTGATTCCACGTCGATTTTATGATCCTGCCATTAATCGATATCTCCGGCATGAGTTAACCCATATTGGTGATATGCTGGATGATGCCTTTGGCTATGACGCGGATACGAAAGTTGGCTTCAATCCTGGTGAAGAGCATCTCATTCTGAACCGATATCGAGTTCTTTGGAGTCTTCATGTAGACAGTCGTATCATGCGTACTGGGAAAGAACCGATGTTTTCTAAGGAGTATCGGTTCAGGGAATTCCGAACCTGGTATCGAAAAATTATGCCAGGTCAGGTGGAGTCGGTCTTTGAAGGACTCTGGCAGACTGAGTACTTGACTCATGCTGAGCTGCTCGAAATGGCCTCCGATACCATGCGAGTTCTAGACAGGGCTATAGAGGTTGAAGACGGTGAAATTCCAGATCTTCCGACAAAGCCACTCTTAATGCCTGGTTTTCCATGCCCACTTTGTCGATTCCCCACCTATTCATGGGTTGAAGACCTGGAAGACAAGCTTGAATCATTTGTGCTTGATTTTATTCAAGAAAACCATCCAGGCTGGGAGATTGATTATGGCGCTTGTGATCGTTGTTTTGAGGTGTATAAACTTCGAGCGGCAGGTGTGGTCTAAGTTTCTGGTGTATGTGTGATGCGTGGCTTCCTATTAGTGCAAATGCACAATTAACTTGGTTGTCGAGTAACAATCCTGTATGGAAAAATCTGATTCAGGTAAAAATGTTGGGGATGATGTCTCTTTAGGGCGCAGAAACTTTCTTCGGCAGTCGGTTGTATCGTTGGGAGTTACGGTGCAGGAGTATATGAGGCATTGTGACGTCCCTGATAAGGTGGAGGAGCCGACGGTAATTACGGAACGAGCGGATTGGTTGCGTCCTCCGGGTGCTGTCGAAGAGGCTGAATTTCTTGCCCAATGCACAAAGTGCGCAGATTGTTTGGATGCCTGTCCTTATGGAGTCATTCAGAAAAGTATTGTGAGCCAGTATCCTGTGATTTTCCCAGAGGAGAAGCCCTGTCAATTGTGTGAGGATTTTCCCTGTATTGAGGCCTGTGAAGCAGATGTGCTGTTACCAGTTGAGAATTCTCGTGACGTGACAATGGGGATTGCTACGTTATCGCATAGAGATTGTACTGCAGATCAGGGATGTAATGCGTGCGTGTCGAAATGTCCCCATGAAGCTATTGCTATGGACTTTTCCACATTTAAACTTTCAGTTCACGGTGATTCATGCGTAGGGTGTGGGCAGTGTCAACAAATCTGTAAGGCCGTGAATGACCGAGTTGCAATAAAGGTCGTTCCTGCACGGACGCTGTGAAAGATGGCAATATATGGAAGGAGGGTGGAAATTATTTGGATTTCTCTTAAGCGATTCTTAGGTTTTTTATCGTAGGTATTATATTAATTTATAGTATTTTTAGCTGTTAATGGATGTGCCTTTTGATGGAATGAATCGGGCAATAAGAGAAGAGAAAAACAGCTTGACTTCGTTTGCCAGTTATCCTATCATTATGCCCCTCTACAAGGGAGATTAGCAGCAAATGTTTTGTCTTGTTTCGGCCAAACTTTTTTTCCTAATTTTAAGTGTTTAAGCTATGAATTTTAAAAGTTCATGTTGGCCTTTTTATGACAAGAGAAATGGTAATGGTGAACAAATATGCTAACAACTGAATACAAAAATGGTTCAGGACCCACTTCTGTTGCTCCTGCTGTTAAAGTTTCCCCTAAAGACGCCCCATCTGTAGAGCGTGCTCTTTCACGAAGCAAACTCTACCTCCTCCTTTCTTGGAGTTACCTCTATCCAGAAGACGATGAATTTCTTGATTACCTTCAGAGTGGTGAGTTTGTTGAAGATGGAAGAGCTGCACTAGATAACTTGCTGAAAGCATTGGAAGATAAAGGTGGAGATTCTGGCAGGGAAAGTCTCACTGCTATTTACGGTCATCTTGACGCCGTTGAAGAATGGGTTAACTCAGAAGGAGTTAATTGGAATTTGCAAGATTTAAGAGATGACCATCGTCGTGTGTTTAGTAATGTAATATCATTAGATTGCCCACCATATGAGACGCTTTTTGGGAATGACCATGTGTTTGGACAATCGTACACGATGGGTGATATCGCTGGTTTCTATAGTGCTTTTGGGCTTCAATTGTCGAATGATATTCATGAGCGCATCGACCACCTTAGCGTTGAACTTGAATTTATTCATTACCTGTCATATAAAGAGTCTTACGCTCTGATACATGATGGACCTGAGAAGCTTAAAACTGTTGTGGATGCTGAGAAAAGATTTGTAAAGGAACATATTGGTCGATGGGTACCTTTATTCTCTGGCATGTTAAAGCGAAAAGCTGACTTTGGTTTTTATAAAGCACTCGCTGACTTTACGGCTGAGTGGGTAGCTTTTGAAATCGTATACTTAGGGGTGACACCGCAACCATATTCAGAAACAGACTATCGTCCAGCGAACCACACAAGTCCTGAAGGCCAGACATTTGAATGTGGAGCGCAAGACCAGGGAAATGAATTAGATCTCTTAATGAACGAAGTTGGTGCACAAGCATATCTTGATAAAGAAACAAAAGGTGTGGATCAGTCAGGAAATGAATGAATAGAGGGGTTAAAGCTATGAGTTCATTGTTTCAAGTCATTTTGTTAGTGAGCAGTCCTTTCGATTTTAATCTTTTATCAAAGGAGGATGCGTCATTATGAGAGTGGTGCAGACGCGTAACAATCGGTTCGTGTTTGGCGTTCTTCTCTCGGCCATCGTGGTGGGAGGGATGTTGACGTTGGGCCAAATTCCCCTAGCGGTATCGCAACCCGTGACGATTCCGGTCGGGTCGATCAAAGGCCCCATTCCAATGGATGCTGCCAACCCTGTGTGGGAATCGGTCCCCGGGATTGTAGTGCCGTTGAGTGGGCAAACCATTACGACTCCAATGCACCCCAACATTTCGGTCAAAACCGTGATGGTCAAGATGGCCAGCAACGGGAAAGAGATCGGCGTGTGGGCGAATTGGGGTGATCAAACGTTGAACAACACGACCATTGGTCCCCAAGATTTTCGGGATCAAGTGGCCGTACAATTCCCTGTTCAAACATCAGGTGCCCCTCCGTTCCAATGTATGGGACAGTCCGGTGGTACCGTGAATATTTGG
>JAJDBM010000009.1 GCA_029261355.1 Nitrospirales bacterium
AGATACCGCAAGAAGCCTATATTTATCCGGTGCTGATGGGGATTGGATTAGTGGGCGTGGAAGGCTGGGTGTTGGCCCGCCGGCGGAATCGACGAGAAGGCAAACTCGACGCCTAAGTGTAAGGCTTCCCGCATGCGGGAAGGAAGAGACAACAAAGAGAGGGTGGGTTCAGGCCTACCCCTTCTTTTGTCCTAACGTAGAGAACAACTGGCCTATGAAAATTACCCGAAAAATGATTGTATTATCCCAAGAAAAGAGGGCATCAGGTTTCATCTTCTATCCAAAAGCTCAGAGAAGTTGCATTCCAATCAGTCTCAACTTTTTAACGATTGATTCCTGATTTTATCACTTCTTCTTTTCTTCCTCTCGACCTACCCGTATGAAAACCTTGCCCCCCAGAAATATGACATTCTTGCATACCATCGTCAAAACGAACATTTGAATAGAGTAAGTCTCGTAGGTTTCCAAAGGAAGTGCATGTCGTGGAAAAATCGCCTCGTGATGGTCAATAACTATCAACTTGAATGTCTTGACTCAGCCGCCGAATAGCTTTTTCCGTCATCTCATCTGTAGTAGCAAAAACATGCAAGGTATCCCTACCTTTTGGTTCTCCAATGTCCCATACAAATCCTGCTTGGTTCGAAGCCTTAAAGGAGTCTGGCCAAATGACTTTTTGATTGACAGGAATATACCCATTGAGATAATACGTTTTTTTTGAAATTGGCTCGGGAATAACACTCGGATTGCTCCTGCTGAATCAACATCGAGAATTGCAATAAAACTTGGCTTGTCAACCCATACCTCTACTTGTAAAGTAGTTATACTTTGTAGCGGATTCATCAGATTGACGAATGTGCAAAATTTGATCTGCGAGGAGAGCACGAAATAAGTGATCAGGTTGTAAGGTATTCAACAGCCAAGCCCTCACACGAATGGAAGAATATGGATTCTGCAGCTGCTTCAATTTAACGACTGAAAGTGATGGATCAAGAAACCTTTTAAATTGTCTCAGTAGTCTATCTAGACTAACCGACGAAAGTTGCGTTATCTTTTCTAACCTATCACCACTGCGAATTTCCACATCTCGTCCGTGAATATCGGCAACATAACTGTCATATTCACTCGTCGAAGCATCATCACCAAACAATCCGAATAATTCCTGTTTTTTTTTGACTCTGGCCCGACAAGATCTCATCAAGTTCACGAAGTAGATCAGCAACATTAATACGCTTAGCCAATGGGGAAGACTAAAGAATATGACTTGGATTTAGGGAATGGTAAGAGCACAAAATTCATATACACATCAATTACAATGACTTCGTATAGACAAAGTTTTCACGAACGGATACCCCCTCTGGATAAGCTTCAGATTGTGATGATGCTATTTCTTCACTTAATTTTTGGGTCCAGTCCCCTTTTCTTTGAGGGGCAGACTCCGTTATCTCTTTAGTTGCTTCACAACCGATATCTACTGGCTCCAAGTCTTCTTTATGACCTTGATTCAGCTTAACATTTCTCGAGCAGTGTTTTGGCTGACAGACCAAACTGAAATTTGGTGCTGGCGCAGAATCATCTATTCTCCACAACTCAAGCTCAGCGCCATAAAAGCTTATACCATCTCGAGAGACGTCATTGAGCCAATCTAAGCCTCGTTTCTGTTCAACTGGTATCTTTGAAGCCACCCACACAGTAATGACTGAATTAACCCAAGCAGCGGAGGAAAGTAGTTCCCCCAAATCACAATGAGTTATTTCATCAAGTTCCCCTTGGATGAGTACAATATCGTCGTTTTTCCTATTCTTCGCGACAACACCACCTTTGAGCACTCCTTCAGGGTTATTTAACTTGGCCGGAACTAAATCAAGATCAATAGCCCCTCCAATCATCTCCAATGTTTCTTCTTGAATGAGCCATGATGAAAACCTATCGAACTCCTCACCCCAATACTCTTGTAGATTAAATCGCTTGAGTTTACCTAGAGACTTTGCCATAGCATCCTCCATCACATATTCAGGGTTGGAACACTAGAACCAGTCTGGGAGGGTCATTCTTCCATTTCACTGCATGACTCTCATTACTCTTATCGACATGCTCCTAACTAAATTGACTATGCAAAAAAACCGCTTTCCCTCAAATGGTCTCTTCTTCTCTACTACATAGAATGACGCGATCCTTCTTGGACAAACATCAATGATCCTATAAATAGTTAAAACTTCAGAATGTCTGATGAGGAGTCATAGGCATACATATCAGATATGCATATGATAAGAGGATTCGCAGTCACCATGACAAGATAAAAAGAAAATAAACAGGAAAAATGAGGCTCTCAACTACACGAACCATAGCACTGTCAGGAAATTTCCTTTCTCATTCCCAAGCAGTAAGGGAAGATTCACCTTCATTTTATTTCAATGTTTTGTATTGCGTGATTGAGAAGTGTCAGAATTTCTGCCAACTCATAATTGATAAACAAAAAAACAGGCATGGCCAACACACATCGACCTCCAGCCTAGACCCATTACTCAATTTTTGTGCATATCATGTCTTATTACTGTTGCCATGCCGAAGTGGCAACTCTTTTGCTCTATCTCCAGGCATGACCACACAACATCACATTTCATATGATTCACTTTCTTTCACTGGGGGCATTTATGAATAACATCATGGTCGCTAAAAAACTCTTAACAGACGTACCCTCAAATTTATTGTCCACCAGTAATCAAAGTGGGGAAGCCCACCATACAAAATATTTAGATAAAGAATATATTACTCGAGCCAGGGCAGCTGAAGTTAAACAACACCTTCATTCGATCGGAAATTTACAGAGAAAAATGGAAAAATTAGCAAGTGAGCTGGCCTGGGAACTTGAACAACATCATTCCAAGATTCATGAATTGTATCAATTAGAGGCTCCATTTAGAAAAGAACAAGAAACGACACCAGTAAAGGTTAAAACACACAAAAAGCCTACGACAAGGGCAAAAAATAGACAGGCGAGTGCCACACCAATCATAGATGAAACGCTGTGTGCATCCGTCGCCTAAATTCGACGCTCTCCCTTTACGGCACGGCCCAAGGCCGTGCCAATCTTTTCACTTGCAGACTGAAATACTCTATTCAGAGAAATGAGCATAGCCGAGTTAAAATTTCTACCACTTGCTGAGTGAAGAAAATCTATATACCGTTCAACCTCTTGGTCTGGTAGCCGATGGTACAAGTACATGAAGTTCATACTCTGTTCTTCTTGAATAGCCTGCTTCCTGTCCTCTCTCTGCACTTGAAGCGCCTGACGAATGTGATCCAGATCAATCTGTTCTTCTGCCGGTAAAGTCGAATTCATCGCACCGGTGAGCGCCAACGCTGTGGTCATTTCCAATTCTTCATCAATCTTTGAAAGATAACTCGATTCCATCAACTGTTGAATTTTGTCTATGCGGTCTTGCCTTGAAGCAGTACGCTCAAGTCCCTGAAAAAATGTTTGTCTTCCCTGCCATGCATGATCAGAGTAGGTCGTACGTTCAAGAGCCGTCACTTGCTTTCCAAGTGGAGACTGATACCAATCCAACGCCTTACCAAAATGAAGCTCATTCATCTGCTCCATCATCTGAACAACGAGATCTTGTTCCATTTCCTCAACATTGAATGCCTGGAAAAATGCGTCACGTTCAGGAGTATATCGTTTAGATTGTGCCGTATTGTTGGTATGGCCCATTGCTTCAAATACTTGACGAGGAAACTCTCGAAGACGATCCAGAATTCCACATTTTTCAAGCAACACGCGCATGCGATCCGGGTTACCCGTTGACTCGGCAACCGCACCACTCAATGGAAGAAGACTGCAAATTAGAAAGATAATGATCCTTGGCTTGATCATAATGTGCTCCTTTTTCGAAAAATCGATAATGAAGGCCGGACTCACAAACCCAATTGGCAATTGAGAATGTTTCTCTTCCAAAGACATCCACCCTTCACATTATTTTTCGGAAAGAAAATGAAGCAACTAAAGAGAAATCACTGAAAAAAGAAAAGTCGTGTGGGATATGCAATATCGATTGAGGTAAAAATATCCAAGCACTCACCTGAATTAGACATTGACCTATTTCGTGAATGCTCTACAATAGAAGATGACTCTCAGTAGTTCTGAAGCTGAGATCACATTTTTCAAGAAAGGGTATGCTTGCTCCCTCTCCCACCTCGAATTTCCTCTGTCTTTTGGCATGAGGCCACCAAAGAGGACCATTGTCCTTACATTACACTATAAACTGGAGGTTTATAATGAAACGTCAGCTCACCACATTATGTGGCATCGTAGGGATTCTCGCCCTTGGATTAATCATTGGCTGTAGTCAGGGCACTGAAGGAACAGGAGAAAAAGCTGGTAAAGCCGTCGATAAGGCTGTCAGTGATACTGGAGACTCGCTCAATAACATGGCCGAAGGCACAAGTGACATGCTTAATAAGGCAAAGGAAGGCGCAACCGATGCCATGAATTCAACTGTTGAAGGAACCAAAAATGCGATAGATAGCACTGGTGAAGCTATGAAGGAAGGTGCTGAAAAAGTTTCTGAAGGCGCAAAAGAAATGGTTGGCGAGGCTAAAGGACACTAATACTACCCCATCGGTCTTCTTCCTCGGCAAGAAAAAGAACCTCCCCTATCAAGGAGTATTTCTGCCGAGCCATCATATAGGTATGACAAGGCTTTCGAAATGTTGTCACAGCCCCAGAATGTTCCCTCTACAGTCTTCATTGATGGCTGAAGCGAAAGGGACTTATGCTAAGTGCTTAGCTGTCCTTTTCGCTTCACAGTTTCTATGTAATGAAGACCCATCTCCAGGATAAGATTAGTCTTCATTTTCTAGGATGCTGCGCATCTTTTGTAATTTCCCCCGTTCAACTGTATTGAGTTTTGGATACGTTAGATTCAAACGTTCAAATGTCTTCGCCACGATTTCGGCAACGGCTAAACGCATGAAAGGTTTATCGTCTGCGGGTATCGCATACCAAGGCGCCCATGGTCGTGAGGTCTCTTGAAGCGCTTCTTCATAAGCCTGCATATATTCTTTCCAATATCCACGTTCTTTAATATCGGCCGATGAAAATTTCCAGTTTTTTTCTGGCACTTGGATTCGAGAGAGAAATCGCTGCTTCTGCTCTTCCTTGGAAACATGTAACCAAAATTTAAGGATAACCGTACCATTTCGTGCCAAGTGCCGTTCATACTCACGAATAGATTCAAACCGTTCTTTCCAAATTGCCTTTGGGTCATAAGCATCTGGAAGTCTTTGACTTTTCAAATACTCCGGATGCACTCTCACCACTAACACTTCTTCATAATAGCTTCGATTGAAAATCCCAATCCTTCCACGCTCTGGCAAACATCGTGTTGTGCGCCAAAGAAAGTCATGATCCAATTCAAGACTTGATGGTTGTTTAAATGAATATACCTGACACCCCGCAGGATTGATCCCACTCGTGACGGCACGAATCGTAGAGTCTTTGCCAGCTGCATCCATCGCTTGGAATACGAGAAGAATTGCATGATGATCATGAGCATACAAAGTTCGTTGATAATCACTGAGTTTATCAACGAGCTTCTTGAGTCTTTTTTCACATGTCTTTTTCGTGAGAGGTTTTCCTCTAGGTTTAGTAGAAATATCTTGGATCGAAAATTTTTCATTGTCCGGCACAAGAAATGAATTTTTCACAGCCTCAAACATAGACGACTCCAATTAAAAATGAGAAGCACGATACCACGGTAAACAAGGAAGTTTGAAAAATCTGAAATATACGACATACCATCATGTGGGGCCCTAGTCGCGATTCAGGGAAAATAGTAACACAGCATGACGCACGATCAATATTTATAGAGAGATCGCCTTTCAGACTTCAAAGGTCAGATTCTTTTGGATACGGGGTGATGGGTCTAGAGACAAGTGAATCAGCAGGCTAATGTAGCAGTATTCTATTCTTGGGAATATGTCAGAATATTATTCGGAGCAGCACAGGGCTGGAATTTTCCAACTAAGCGTTATTTGCTTTAAATTTTTCAATATTATTTTTTTAAAATAATGTTGTTTTTTTTCTTAACCACCTCAACGGGCTGAAAAGCTCTATCCTTTTGACCGAGGCCGGATTCATTTGCGACGGCTTTTAGAAATTCTTCTGGTCCATGTATGGGCGCATAGGTTAAGGTCACAATCACGTCCATCGATGGAGCATTTTTGGGAGTGGGAAAGGTAAAACTTTCGATCCGTTTTTCTTCAGGTTTGAGTAAGGTATCGGTCAGAACCTCCGCAGCCTTGAAGTCTAATACCGTTTTGTTCCCATCCTTATCTCCATATACTCGTTCGTAAAAACGTTGCTCACTATGGACTTTCTTTAAATTTTTCCCAAGAACAGTGAGGTCAACCACCACGCGATACCAACCTGGATGCGGCATCGGAAGATTATGGGGAACAAGACTTTGAATCGTGACATCAGTCTTAGACTTCTCACCATTGACCTCAGTTGTAAAATCTAAGTCAATGGCCTTGGCGCGAACTTTTCCAAACCGTCCAGGAAAACTATGATTGGCGACCTTTCGATTTCGTTCACCGTTGGCCGATTCACCAAAAGCCCCTGGCATGTGACAGGATTGACAGGTTTTCCCACTTTTTTCAGCTTTTGACTCTTTCCAGTTCCCCATCCAATTTGGCAACTGTTCAGACTTTGCCTCTTGAGGCAAGGAATCATGGCAGGTAACACAATACTGTGACTTTTTGTAAAGCGCTGATACCTCAGATTGATGCGCGAGATTTTTTGCAGGCTTTTTATACCCACCAAATACTGTTTTCTCTAGTTGATAGGTCGGATGTGGTGGATGAGTTTTTGGATCAACATCCTTGATCAGGTGACATTGAGAACATCCCACTCCATCAATTTGTGGATCTTTTGACTTTACTTCGTCAATAAACATTTTTGTCTGATGACCATATTCCAATATATGTGGAGCATGACATCGAAAGCACATTGACTGCTCTGACTCTGGCACAGATAACAAATATTGATCTAATGTCACACGAAACGCAGCACTGACAATTGAACGAGATTGAGCCGAGGCTTCCCATTCTTCAAAAACTCGCAAATGACAACGTTTACACTTTTCTGAATGAGGAAAAGCTTTTTCGAGGGGTTTGGTTATTTTCTGTGTTTTCTCAGCGAACACAATTGATGATGGCAGAGCGGTCCATGCGACTAGCCCGCCAAGGACACAAAAGACCAGGCTTCGAACCAAAGAATTCCTCTTCATATTTGTCCCCTGAATTTGCTAATCGTCAGAATAGAACACAAGTAATTAGAAGGTCACAGTCCTAAACGTCACCAGACGAGTCGAGGTATAATCGGTAATAACTTTTTCAGCAGCTTGTCGTTCTTTATCAGTTGCAAGGGTCTGGAGGTAACGTTTCCGTAAATCATCTGATGGCTCGGGAATAAGAGCATAGCTCAAACTCGCTTCAATGAATGAAGGTTCTTGACCACCAGCAATTGGCAATGTGAATGGAACCCTTCGTGTCATCCCCCCGTTGACGAGCGGTTGGGGTATTGGGCCTCGTAATAATTCCTCAAATGTTCGACCAAATCGCTCATTTTTTTCAGCAAGAATTTTTCCGTGTTCATCTTTAACCGTTACCTTCACGAAAAACTGTTTCAGAACAGGATCACCACCTGGAAACATATGTGGCAGGCTCCCATTCCTAATGAGCACGGTTCCATCAACTGACCGAGACTCATGATTCACCTCGATGTCAACTCGAGGAAACCATTCGGCTTGAAGGTTTCGATTGCTCAGCATAATACCTGGAATCACAATACCTTGAAACCAATGCCGACCAATGGGTCTTGTCAGTGATCCACGTTTGGATGTAGAACTCCCAGTCGATCGTTCCATATGACAATCTTGACAAATTGTTCCTTTTAGAATTTCACCAGGAAGATCAGCCCGTGTCACATCTTTCACCTTACTAAAATGACAAGCTGCGCAGTACTTTGCTTCCTTGAAAATATTGGCCTGTTGCGACGGATGCACCAAATTATCTTCAGGGTCAAGATAGGGACCGTGAAATGTTTTTGATGCCTTGATTTTAAATGTTGGGTGACTTTTGACGTTCTCCTGGATGTCGTTAATCAAATGACAGGACGAACAACTTATCCCTTCAATTGTGACGTGCTTACCTCCGGCCATCACCTGTTCAATAATACGGTCGGTATGCTGTGGAAAGACAGTCACAGCTGGAGCATGACATGAGAGACATTCGTTTCGTTCCTTTTTCGTCGGATTAGTCTGAAGCCAGATTCCCAGTACCGTTTTAAACACATGCGAAGACAGAGCGGTTCCATGTAATAAAGCGCCATCAACCCGCCCAAATGTCTTGAGGTCTGGAGTCTGTTCACGCATTCCTTTCCATTCCTCGTAATGACGATCATGGCATTGCTTACACTGCTCAGACGGAACAAATATTTCCTCGATTTCATCTATCCACGAATGATCTGACGTCACCTTGGATTCTTGTTGCGCCTCAGCAATATTATATTCTCCATTACTCCAGAAAGGTCCTATACAGGCAAGGATGACCAGTATACTCGTAATAGCAAAAATTTGTATTTTTCTGAGCCTCATAAAATTCATTTCAAAAGTTAATCTTGCATAATTCTGACAAAGTGAAAATTGAGACCTCCCGTTACACCTTGATCCGAAGGGTCAGATGGTTCGTATGTAGCCACGGTAAAATTTTGCGTAGGCAGAGTCACTTCAAGTGCCTTGCCTAAGTCTATGAGGTTTTTGATTTCAAATTTGTCAACTTCCTTGATAATAGCCTTAACCTTTACTCCGGCTAAATCGGCTGGAGTTCCTCCAATAACCGCGAAAATAACAACTCCTTCAGCTCGTGATAATCCCAAAAATTCTCTAATTTCCTCATCAACTTCTCCAACATCTACTCCAAATTCCTCTGCAAGTTCCAGAGCTCGTTGTTCAGTCATTTCACCACCTGCCATGTCGGAATAGACGAAACCTGGACCTGACAAATAGCCGAATAAGAAACAGATGAGGACAAAACTTGTGAGCTTCGTTATACGATTTCTAATGCGATTGGGGTAAAGGGGGGATAGTTGATTAAAGTACCTAGACATGATTGGTCCAAATCCCACGTTCCAAAGAACCCTGTTTAGCTTGATTGAGAAGTCTGCTGACCTGGGTCAATGAGCAGTTGCATCCATGCCGCCACAGCTTTCTGTCCATTTCGCTCTTTATTTTCTCCATTCCAAACAGCAAAGGCGATCGCTTGTAACCGGCCAGTCTGGAGCAAGGCTTCATTCTCCAAATCGTCACCAGCGGCAGAAAGGGGACGTTTCATGACAACTCGCCAAAACCCACGCTTCCATTCGGCTTGCCCCTTAATTCTTCCCTGCCGTTTTTTACTCGTTAAGGTACTAAACCCTCCACCAATCAAATCTTCGACTGATGAAGGACGTCTCGGAATAACCTCAAAACGTCGGATTCCTCCACGTTTTTTCCCTTTCTTCTTTGTTCGCGCGGCGCGACGATCAACATCACTTTGCCAGTCAGCTTTCCAATGCCAAATATTGAGATAATGATCAAGCTGCCCCATGCAAAAAAATGATGGTGCATTCCCAAGTGGCAAAGCCACAGCAGCACCATCTCGAAAAACCCCGGGGGTCAATCGCTCATTTCTGGTTGCATCTTGCCATTCCAAAAGAAAAGCAATTTCTTTTCCATTATGGATAGATCGAACAGATAGTGCCTTGGCACTAGGTTCAGGCCATACTGGACGAGTAATGACTTGCCCGCTTAACGGAACTGGGAGAGCTGAAATCGACTCCCATGCAGGATCAGTAGGGTCGGAAGGAGCATCTCCAGAGATGAAATGTGACCGAATCACTATTCCATGAGAACTGACAATAGAAACTTCAAACCAGGTAACAAGTGAGACAGCTGCAAGAACCAGCGAAGCAACGACAACAAGTCGGCGAGGAATACGGCGTTGCACCTGCTGACTCAAATGTGCCTGATCTTGTACGTCAGATTGTGCAGTCATTCCTTATCCTTAAAAAAATGTAATACGGCTCCACAAGCAATTAATGATACTCAGAATTGTATCAGGCAATTTTCAACCGGCGAATTTTATTCTCGTTTCGCTCGCAAATGTACAAGTTCCCTTGGGAATCAAACACCAATCCTGCCGGGGCGTTCACCACAGCTTCCACAGCTAGTCTTCCATCTCCATGCTTGAGCATACTGGCATCTTCTTTTGCCACAAATCGAGCCGCACCACAGCCACCCATATTCTTATCATCATACCCACTATCTCCATTCCCAGCTATAGTGGAAATGATCCCAGTCACAGCATCAACTTTTCTGACTCGATGGTTCATCGAGTCGGCAATATAGACATTCCCCTCATCATCAGCAACAGCTCCTTCAGGAACATTGAGCATAGCCTTCACCGCTAACTTTTCATCCCCATCGTACCCAAAACGACAGACGCCAGCGACGGTAGAAACAATACTTGTTTCCATATCCATCCTTCTAATACGATTCGTTCCTTTATCAGTGATCAGCAGATCACCATTCTTGTAAATATCCAAACTCACCAGGTCATAAAACCGACATTCTAAAGCAGGCTTTCCATCATCAAGATAGGGGGTCATGTCAAGACCATCTGAACATTGAGGACGAAGCCATCCTTGATCATCGCTAAAATCAATTCCAATAGCGTCTCCTGATAAGACAATCAGGTTTTGTGCAGTTAAAGGACTGACTCGCTCATCATCTTCCTCTGTCCAGAATCCAGCTACGGTTGTTAAAAGGCCTGTACGCGGATCATACTTTCGAATCCTATGTGCTTGGGTATCCGCAATATATAAATTATCATTCTGATCGAATACAATTGACGCAGGGTACGTTAAATTGACCTCCAACGCAGGTCCATCCCCATTATAACCCCACTGCCCAGTTCCTACGACCGTTGTAATAACTCCAGTATCCCGATCAACTTTTCGAACACGACTGCTACCTGAATCACAAATATACACATGGTTCTGAGAATCACAAGCCACGTCAAGGGGTAAGTAAAGTCCAGCCTCGCCACACGGGCCATAATCTCCGCTGTAACAGGTTTCCCCATTACCAGCAAAATTATGAAGGCGCCCAGTTTCTAAGTCGACTCGTCGTACCCGATCAGACCCACATTCAGCTACGTACAGATACCGTTCTTCTTTATCGATCGAAAGATGGTTTGGTAAAGGAATACCAGCTTTAATGGCACGTTTGCCGTCCCCGGTGCTACGTGACTTTCCATTTCCTGCAAATGTTTCTATCAACCCAATTTCAATAGTGGCTTCATTACTCATTTCGAATACCTCATATGTAGAATCGCCGAATTCAAGACCAAATAGAGAGACCTCATTGGCACAAGACTTTCGCAAGCACTCGAGAAAAATTTAGGCCTTAGAACTTGATGTCGTTTCCACGCCTGCTGGCTCGACTATAGTGCCTGTAGGAGATGGAGAAGTCGACAGTGATTGCTCCTGCTGCGCAATCTGCGGGGAAGCCGTTGTTGGGCTTGCCTCCGCTTGAGCTCCAGCTTGGAATTCAGCATCCATCACCTCCACTTCATGGACAGATTTCTTAAACCCTTTTATGGCTTTCCCCACACCTTCACCTATCTGGGGCAATTTGCCAGCACCGAAAATAATTAAGACGATAACTAAAATCAAAATAAGTTCTGTAAAACCTAGGCTTCCAAACATAAGATATCTCCTTTATCTAGGAATACTATTCCTACGGATTTATGACTCCTGTTTTCCAGCATCGCGTGATCGTTTGGAGAACCGATCCTTCAGGCGATTCCGAGTGTCCTCTGCTTGTTCAAACATCTTACACTTTTCATATGTATTGATAAGATTATAATAGGCCAATGGTTCGTCAGGATTATTTTCAACGGCATCTTCCATGACTTTCAGAGCCAAATCAGACTTATTTAGATTAAGGGCCATTTCCATAAGCTTAAAGCTACATTCTAAATGATTCGGGTCAAATTCAAGTACTTTTAGATAGGCCTGCAAAGCCAAATCAAGAGTGTTGAGATCTGAAACCTGTGGGTTATCCAGTTGCTCATACACACCTGCAAGATTATACCAGGCAATAGGATCTTCTGGTGTAAGTTCTATCAGTCGTTCAAAATAGTCTTTTGCTGGCATAAACTCTTTTTTCTCGCTATACAAACGCCCAAGGTTGAAAAGAGCAAGAACGTCGTAGCGATTCAATTCCAATGCACGCTTAAATTGGTCTGATGCATCATCACCCATGCCCTTAGTTCCATAAATCGTTCCAAGGTTTGAATAATACATCGCCAACGATCGATCCATTTCGACCTTTAAACCTTCTGCCATTTCAATAGATTTCTTTACCTCTGTAAGAGCCTCATCAAGTCTTCCTTTATTAAAATAGAGCTCCCCTAGACGACAACGTGCCTGAAAATCATCAGGCTCTTCAGTGAGTAACTTTTCAATCTCAGAAATTTCCTCATCTGGACTTAGTGGTCGCTCTTCGGAAACAGCCTCCTGAACTTGCTCTTCTGGTTTGGTCAATGTGGTTGGTTCTTCCATGTGCCTTCTTCTCTCTTATGGTGTTTGCCCATATACGGGTTCGACAGGTTGATAAACCATTTTTCCTTCAATCTTACCTCGAAGCCTTCCAAGGGTTCCACGTTTATCAATGGCCAAAAGCATGAGCCCTAAGACAACCATTAATGTCAAATGGGATAACTGTAAGGCATAGCCAGCCATAAACATGAGGCCAAGACCATAGCCCGCCAGGCGCCCAATGATGACCAACTTAATAACCGTATAGGACCAGCAAATAAAACCAGCCATATAAAAAGCAAATGGCAGATAGAATGTGTAACCCATTCCCATTTGAAAAACCCATCCAATTCCTTCTCCCGCCTTCCGTACCTCCTCAGCAACTTTCAAACTATATAATGAGAGGAAATAATCAAGGAAAAGGAGAAGAAAGAAAATAGTCCCTCCACTAATCAGAAGCGTGAGCGCCCACTTTCGTTGTTGTTTATTTTTCGTCCGCAGAGAAGTGCTTCCGTATGCCCAAAAAACAAGAATACTTGATAGCACCATTAAGGCTTCACCTAAACGATTAAGTTCATGAACAAGCGGAGGAGCCGTCACCATCCCCATCAAACCATAACTCGTCGTCAAGGTTTGATAATATATCCATCCGCATATACCAAGTGAAAAGCACCCAATGGCTAAACGCTGTGAGAGTAATTTATGCGTCTTCATACATTCAATTGTTAATATAACAAGGAGCAAGAGCGTCAAGACGTTGTACACGACGGACCCTAACATGGCAGGAGGGAAAATAAGATATCCAACTGTTACAATAATAAGAAGACATACTAATGGAATAAGCACCTTATCGTAGGTGCCTCTCCACAAGGTACTTTGCATTTTCTGGTAGACTAGAATGAAGATGACTAAAAACGCCAAAATTGAAGTCACATTAAGAAGCATGAAACCAAGTGACGATATACCTTGAAACCCAATTCGAACAGCTTCGTATTTTTCTGCAAGTTTACTCAAATGCATGCCTAATCGTGAAGCAAGACGATAAAGCACTAATTCCATAAAAGCTGCAAAAAGTAAGCATTTCAAAGAATACTCAAAAAGAAGGCTTTGCTCTTTGGCTTTTGCCGCAAGGGTTAGCTGACTATCAGCAACGTCTACATTCATAATATTTCCGTATCTGAATCAAATATTTTCCAGGCAGCAATTATTAATTTTATAACGATGCTTCCAAGGTTTATCCAAAACACCTACACTGGTGTATGTTCCAACACTTTTTGGCTATTTCGTCTCGCAATATAGAGTAAACCATCGCCCATTGAATAGTTAAATGGCAACTCACAGACAACTTCGCTTATTTTTTCATACACATACTGATATATTTTCTCAGATTGTTCAGGAGTCATACCTTCTTTAACTTCATAAAAAAATCCAAGGCTCAGGTCTTCGGCCGCAGGCCTCATAATTCGCTGTATTCCATAGCCTCCCGGATCGTTCATGATTGGCGCCTCTTTTTCCAGGTCAAACAAACATGGCTGGCAAGAGAAACCATATGATGAATGCAGCTTCTCATTATTGACCACAAAGTTCATGGTTTCGAGAGCCTCTTCTTCAGTTTCCGTTGGAAATCCAACGATAACATAACAATGCACAGCAATACCGAGATCCACACAGTCCGCACAAATACGATCAACGCTTTCCTGAGTGATGCCTTTCACCATAAAATCCATCAATCTAGCATTATAGGTCTCAAGTCCAAATACAATCTTTTGGCATCCAGCATCTTTCATTAAAGAAAGTAACTCACGAGAGAGATTTTTTTCGAAACGAAGTTCAGCCGTCCACTGCAATCCTAAGTCTCGTTTCAGCATCTCTTTGCACAAACGCCGAGTGGGAGATAATGCCAAACATTCGTCTGTAAAGAAAAAGTATGGAGTTTGGTAGGTTGAAGATAATGCCTCTAGTTCGTCGACGACCTTAATAGGGTCTTTTTGTCGAAAGTTTTGATGATCCAAGGTCAACGCACAAAAAGCACAATCCTTATAGTAACACCCACGAGAAAATTGCACTGGCAACACAGTATGAGGGGCCAGATATTGATCCAACGGGAATCCATCGTAGTTTGGAGCATCATGTTGAGCCAAATTTTCAGAATAAAACGGTTGGTTCACCGTGACCTTGCCATCTTGTTTAAAAATTAAATTAGGGACTTTCTTAAAATCTTTTTTGCCTTCGAGTTGATGGATTAATTCCAAGAAAGCAGTTTCCCCCTCAAAGACAATGAAATCATCCGTCACCTCAAACAGACGATCACAACGGCGTAAATTATCGACCAGGCGTGTGAAGATACTTCCCCCAACAGTGACATGAATGTCTGGATTGGCCTCCTTAATCAAACGACACAACGTAAGGCCTGGAATGATTTGTGAGGTAGCCGTAATCGAAACACCTATTAGGCCAGGAGCTTCCTCTAAAATAGAAGACAAAAAGTAGTTCTTATATAAGTCGATATATGGATTTTGTGCCTCATCACGAATTGCCTTCATAATATCTCGTGATGAATAGATCGAATAAGAAAACTGATTATCAACAACTGTAATACGAGTTGGAAAATAGAGGGATGATACGACATCGAGCCAACGATCGATTAAAAAGAGACATTCTCTATATCGATCGACGTCAAAGAAATCCTCACTTCGCAATGAAGATTTAGCGGGTTCAATTTGATCAATTAAATATGGAAAACGATCGAGCGATTCTAAAACTCTTGCATAATGTTCCTTACTCCCTGGGCCTTCTTCGCCACTCATGGTCTGCTCTAAATGCTTTGCCAAATCTAGAAGTTTTTGATAAATCTCGAGCCCATAGGGTTTGGACAATATTGTATTCAGAATCTCAATATTCAGATCACGTTGGGATTTATCCGTAATTCCAGCATGATCCAAAAAGGCCGTGAGACAGGGAAGGCTAAGGTAAGGTTGAGATGGATGCCAGCTTGGTGGAAATAAAAGAGAAATCTTCACAATGCTTTCTCCATATAGTTACGTATAAATTAAAGTAACCGAAAGTTAAGAGAACCACTTACACCCAATTTTCTTATACATGTCAGGTAGTCTTTAATGCAACTATTCTCCTAGAACAGATTTCCAACTTAACTGCGCGACAACATGCAAAAATATAAGACTACACTTAATATTCGAACAATGGATTAAAAATTTGTTCCTACTTTAATACCAATACTTCCCATTTTTTAGAAATATTTCTAGCTCACGAGGATGGAGTCAGTTCAAAGTTCGAGAAATAAAAAAACCTCAGGCAACTCACACGCAATGCGTAAGTCACCTGAGGTAATTACTAGATGCTCTCACCCAAGTTCCTACTGAAAAGAACTAGGGGTTATGATTGCTTTTATGGCATTTTCGCAGTAAACCAGGTGGAGATACCCTTCATGCCGTTTCGTTCGACATTCGAGCCGTCCCACACGGCAAAGGCCACTGGTAAGCTGGATCCCGCCTTAAACTGCACATCATTTGGGTCATTCGTCGTCAGGCTCCGCTTCATCACTACCCGCCAAGTTGGTCCAGAACAGCAACCACCTTTTAAGGATCCGTACGGCTCCCACAACCCATTGCCGATCACATCTTGTGACGCTTGTGTCGTCAATGTGCTAAACCCATTCGCATTCAAATCTTCCACGGAACTCTTCCGAAGATTGGGGTCTGACATAATGTTGCCTGACCAAATCCCAGGATTGAAGGGCCCAAGGCTTCGACCAA
>JAJDBM010000010.1 GCA_029261355.1 Nitrospirales bacterium
CGTCTCCCCTTTGAGAATCCTCAAGACCAGAACCGCACGTCGTTTGGCGGTCCATCGTTCAATCGGGTCTTCGGTCGGTTGTCCCATTTGTCTTCCTCCTTTAAGAATTGAGTTATGTCTTAAAGGTGGTCTCACTTTCAATGGGGGCAGTATAATACGATAGAACTATCGTTCTAGACGAACAATTAATCCAAGAGGCGTTTTAGAAATAACAGGGTATGTAACTAGGCGTGAGCTTGTGCAACAAGCTCTTCAAGATGTTATTGCATGCGATCGTTAAATAGATGCTCAAGATTTTGAGGTAAAATTAAGACTCGTAAAGGATGCGATCATAAGAAAATTCAAGTAGATGAGCGCTAGCCACGCATTTGATCGATACCTCGTTTTGACTAGAACTTTGGAGGGGCAGGTGATTCGGGGAATGGAATTAAAAGCGGCCTTTTGAGGCAAACAATGTCTAGAACTGATTGATCCTACGATGCTTGGCGAACGAAATCACATTCGTTATCGATTAAAAAACTTCAAACAGACACATTCACATAACCCGCCAGCAAGCCAATCACCCCACCTAACACCCCACCCCACACAACTAGCCAACCCAAGTGCGTTCTAATCATTGTCTGAATAATATCTTTCACTAACTGAGGAGTTAATTCGTCGAGGCGTTGGTCAATCACTGATGAGATTTTTTCGCGAATGCTGTCATCGCTGTTGGCATTCTTCAGTCCTTCACGAAGCATTGCGTTAAACTCGTCCGTCTTGGATATCTCCTGGAGCGAGAGTTTCATTCGCTGGGTAAACGGCTCGCGCAGTGGTTGCAAGGCTTCGGTGCCGCCCACCATTGCTAGCATGCCGCCGAACGGTGACTCCTGAATCACGTTCACCAAACCATCAAACGCGGGGGACAAATCTGTTTTTTCAATCACAGGGGACAGATCAATGGCACTGTTACCGTCGCCCGATAAAAAACGCTCGATATGATCTGCCGTAAAAAACTGCTCCATCATCAGTGTACGTATGCCACCTTTGAATTCTTCAAACCGCGCAGGAATAACCCCGGACCCGTAAAGGCCTGGAATTTTCTCGAACAACATATGGACTGCTAGCCAATTAGTGAGTGCACCCGAAAGCGCAAATAATCCCACTGAAAAAATCAGCGCATGCGATTGAACGTAGCCGATGGCAACCAACGTAGCCGCAATGAGATTGGTGACGACACTCTTATTCAATGTGGAAGGACTCAGATATAGAAATTGTCAACAGTCTTATTTGTCAAACAGGAACCTACCAAAGACTCTGGTGGAGAGGCAAACTGTGGATGCCTGCTCGCTGTCCTGCGGAAAATCACTGCAAGGAGGGTCTGTTCGGTGTGGCCGGATTTTGTCCCGGCACCCGAGACACTTTGGTTTAGGCCAAAGTGCTAAAACCCCATTCACGCCCAGTCCGTTCTCATAAGATTAAGGGGCTGTAAAGAAGGGTACGGTGGTACATTTCGTTTTAGAATACGGGAGGGGAAGCCTCGAACCTATAGAATGCTTAAAATTGAAGAAAAAAATGGGAGAAACTTCAACTGAGTCAGATAAGAGAACCTCTGTAGAAACCTTAAGTATTTTCTATCGACACCGATACATTTAACGAGAAAGACCCCTATGACGCAATAACTGATGTGTGATGCCCTGAGCATGGCTTTGTGCCCTCCGGTCTTCCCAAAGGGCATGATCCACCACTCTGATCGTGGCAGCCAGTATTGCTCAAAACACTATGAGCTATTGCTGGCGACCAATCAGTTGCGTTTGTTGCATAGGATGAAGGGCGATCTGCGACGATAAGGCCGTCACAGAAATTTTCTTTCACACGCTGAAAGTTGAACTTGTTCATCGAATGTGATATCCGACGCGACGGATGGCGAAAGTCAGTATTTGGAGTTACATTAAAATGTATGACAACCGGCAGAGAAGGCATTCGGTTATAGGACATCACATCCCGATAGTATTTGAACAGGTAGCTTAACTCTGTGTCCGGTACCGCGGAGGTAGATCATTCATAGGAGATAGATTGTGAGAAAAATTGCAATTTTGGGAATATTGGGTATTTTGCTTGCTAGTTGCGCCTCTACAGACAAAGTGATTCATGAGACCTTTAACTTCAATTTTAAATTCCCAGAACCATCAGAAAAAGCAACCTATAATGAGATTATTTACGTCTCTCCTACTTCTCAAACTGTCCCGAAAATAACTGAACCGACTGACAATAGCCTTGGCCAAGATATACTAAGTGTTGGTCCAATTGTTGAGAGAGGAGCAATTCTAGAACCAGGGAGTCGCTTAACTATTACTCCCAAAGACTATTCTAAAAAGGGGGTCTGGTATTTAACTTTTTCTTTTCTAAGTAAATCTGATCTGCAAGAAGTAGCGGAATATTTGCATGTTCATCTCTATGATAAGCCTCTTATTCGTATGCATAGTAATCGTTATTATGTGTTCACAGGTCAACCCGCTAATTCAGAGCTAGGCATTTTTCCGGTGAATATAGGAAATTTCAAGAAAAATCAAAAGAATTTTGTAATCATACGTATTGATTATGACAATAACAAAACCTCTTATTACGCTCGGGGCTCTACTGAAGATGAGAACATAGCGAATTCGGAAATGGGGCTACTGACATTTAATGGAGACCCTGCTGTTGGTCCGGTTGGTTTAGATTATTATGAGGATGGCCTCAGTTTTATTACTGGGCCGGAGAGTGAAATCATAATTGATAGTGTGAAAATGACAAGACGTGAATTATTTCGCTTGCAGTAAAAGGGGGAGAGAACAATAATGATAAAGTGGATATATATATTCTTTTTTTTACTGACTATAGGTTGTTCTTCGACTAGCCTTCATCGACCAAATATTCATGTAAATTTTAATGATGTACCTGGACCTGGACCTGGACCTGGAGAAGGAATTGGTGTCATAGCAAAAAGCCTTTCCTTTGCAGGACCAACAGGGACAGTTTTGGGCACGAACAGTTTGAAAGTGGTTGATTCTCCACTGGCAACGGACTTAAGATTTTTCAATACAGGCTCTCTTGTTCCCGATAGAGTTTTGCGCGCCCTAGGAGGAGGACGACTTCGACTTATACCGGTGCCCTCCATATGGGGGGAAGATGGTGCTTTTATTTTCGACCAAGAAACTGGTTACCAGCTGACATTTCGCTTTATGGTTCCAGAAGGTGATACCTCGAAAATAGGCATGGTACTTCAAGTGGGGGGACGTGAATTGCTCGCGATTAATGGGGGAAAATATAATATCCCAGATCAAAATGGAAATTGGCAGAATATTGGAGAGTTTCGACCTGGGAAAATGGAAACTGTAACTATTGTGATAAGTGATTCACTTCTTCAGCCTCTTATTACCACGAAAGAGGGAATATATCGCACGCATGGGATTGTACCTAATATAGCAAGTGATCTTCCTTACGAAGCCGAAAAAGAGCAGATGGTCTTTATATTTTATTCTTCAAATTCGTCTAGTTTAGGGAAATTCTATCTGGATGATGTTATTTTAAGTACACGCGCTTCTCATATGCGTCAGGAGCTTTTTTATCCTGAAAATTATCTCTATTGTAAAAAAGGTGAGGGCCCTAATGATGTAGAGTTTTGTGAATGAGGAATTTACTATAAGCTAAGCACTTAACTTGGCATGGATACTCGAAAAGATAAAAATTTCTTTTGTAATCGCATGTTCCCGTATCTATAAAAAGAAATACTGCCCTCATCATTTTTATTCCAAAGACTGGCCGCTTTTCCTCTCTCATCCCTCTACGAACTTCCCCCAAAAAATGACAGACCAAAAGTAGAGCTTTCTGGCAGAATGTCCCCAGGAGGTTCTCCTGAAAGCGAGTTGATTCAGCGAAACTCAAGTCGTCGCCATCTTGAAACAAGGCGATGCGGGCATCAAGGTCAAAGACCTGTGTCGGGAACACGAGATCAGTGATGCGACCTATTACAACTGGAAAACGAAGTATGGCGGACTGGAGGCGTTGGGTCTCAAGCGACTCAAGGAAGTAGAATGCGAACTGGGGAAACTCAAGCGGATGTATGCAGATCTCGCCTTAGAGAATCGGGTGCTGAAGGATTTGATCGAAAAAAAGCTTTAAGGCCGTCCGGCAAGCAGGCGGCGATTAAGACGATGCATGACACCCGCGGGGTATAGGTTAGTCGGAGTTGTGCCGCTGTCGGGTTCGCCCGGTCAGCCTACTACCAAAGTCCAGTTGACAGGCAAGTGCGGGATGCCGAGGCGATTGAGGCGCTCAATAAATTGGGTGAAGGCCATCTACGATGGGGTGTCTGGGAACACATTGATCGGTTGAATGTTGGGCTGTAAGCTTCCCCGTCAAGCGGACAGGTCATAACTAGAGCTTTCCTGAAATGATCCCTTTCGGAGCCGTCCACAGGGTTTCATGCTCCCTCATAGGCGACCCTCTATGGCATATCTGAAGTGTGTGGTCGCGCTGTGCTAGAGATATTTATTCGACTAGAAGGTATTTGGTTTCGCCATAGTCCCAACAGCTTTAGGGCTGACCGCTGCTACGTTGCCTGCCCAATGGCGGCATAACTCATGAATAGGTCAAGAGCGTCTCTTAATAACTTAAGTAATTAAAACTAGCTCTCTGAAACCAAACGAGCCCTGGCAATGTGAATTACCAGGGCTCGTTTTTTTTAATTTTTTATCCGAAGACCGCC
Source organism: Nitrospirales bacterium (assembly GCA_029261355.1). GTDB lineage: Bacteria > Nitrospirota > Nitrospiria > Nitrospirales > UBA8639 > JAGQKC01. The sequence goes on from JAJDBM010000010.1 coordinate 4,730, forward strand.
ATACTGGCGATTCAGTTCAATTAGCCCAGTGTTGCTAAAATCTTATTCAGCGTGGCGCTTGGTCTCATCCCAGCTTTTACCTTGTCTGGACAGGGGTGATAGTAGCCGCCAATATCAACTGGCTTGCCTTTGATCGATTTCATCTCCTCGAGAATGGTATCGACATTGGCTTCAAGCTCTTTGGCGACCGGAGTGAATTTTTCTTTGAGCCCTGAATCGTCATTTTGGGCGGCCAGTTCTTTTGCCCAATAGAGGGCTTCCCACACATGGGTGCCGGCATTATCCAACTCTCCAAGCACGCGACCTGGGGCTTTTCGGTTGTCCATGAGTTGGCCGGTCGCTTTATCAAGTGTTTCCGCCAGGATCTGGGCTGACTTATTACTCTTGTAGGTACTTAAGTGGGAGAACGATTCGGCGAGGGCTAAAAACTCTCCAAGCGAATCCCAGCGTAAATGCCCTTCTTTCACGAACTGTTGCACATGTTTCGGAGCTGAACCGCCAGCACCAGTCTCAAACAATCCACCACCATTAATCAATGGAACAATGGACAACATCTTCGCACTCGTGCCCAGTTCAAAAATTGGGAAGAGATCAGTGAGATAATCTCGAAGTACGTTCCCCGTTGCGGAAATCGTGTTTTTGCCATCTTTTGCCCGTTGCAACGAGAGCTTCATGGCATCAACCGGAGGGAGGGTCTGAATGTCGAGACCGTTGGTGTCATGATCTTTCAGATATCGGTTTAATTTTTCAATCAATTGGGCATCATGAGCTCGGTCTTTATTCAACCAGAACACAACAGGGGTAGAAGACGATCTGGCGCGTTTGACGGCAAGCTTGACCCAATCTTGAATGGGAATATCTTTGACGGTACAACCACGGAAGATATCGCCCTTTTCCACATCAATCTGATGCAAAACATTTCCTGCCCCATCAATCATGCGGACAGATCCGTTTCCAGTGACTTCGAAGGTCTTATCGTGTGAACCATATTCCTGGGCTTTTTGTGCCATCAGTCCAACGTTGGGTACGCTTCCCATCGTGGCTGGATTGAATTCGCCATTCTCTCGACAAAAATCAACCACGGCTTGATAAATGCCCGCATAACTACGGTCAGGTATCATGGCTTTCATGTCATGCTCTTTGCCATCTGGACCCCACATTTTACCAGAGGTTCGAAGAGCCGCCGCCATCGAGGCATCAATAATGACATCACTTGGCACATGAAGGTTCGTAATCCCTTTGTCTGAATCCACCATGGCCATGGTGGGTCCGTTTGTCTGAGCTGCTTCGACGTCAGCTTTGATTTCTTCTTGCTGGGCGGCCGGCAAGCTCCCAATTTTGGCGTATACATCGCCGATCCCGTTATTTGGATTAACGCCGAGGTCACTGAGGACTGTTCCATGCTTCTTGAACACATCTTCATAATAAACCGTGACGCAATGGCCAAAAATGATGGGGTCGGAGACTTTCATCATCGTGGCTTTCATGTGTAAGGAAAACAACACATCTGGTTCTTTCTTGGCTTCAGTCATTTGATCCTTAAAGAACTGACGTAATGCACTCACGCTCATCTTAGTTGCATCCACCACATCGCCTTTGTCGAAAGTCACGCTGTCTTTCAAGACTTTGGTACTCCCATCGGCACCAACAAATTCAATGCGGCCCTTGCCAGCGGTTTGCTCGGTGATCGTGGCTGATTTTTCGTTGGCAAAGAAATCTCCGCCAGACATATGCGCCACATGGGTTTTGGAATCCTTCGTCCACTTGCCCATTCGGTGAGGATTCTTCTGCGCATATTGTTTCACCGATGATGATGCGCGACGATCAGAGTTGCCTTGGCGCAACACCGGATTGACCGCACTCCCTTTGACCTTGTCATATTTGGCTTTAATCGCCTTTTCTTCATCATTTTGTGGATCTTCCGGATACTCAGGAAGGTTATACCCTTGCGATTGTAATTCTTTGATGGCTCCTTGTATCTGAGGGAGCGACGCACTGATATTGGGAAGCTTAATGACGTTGGCGTCTGGTGTCATAACCATCTCACCGAGTAAGGCCAAATCATCGGGTTGTTGTTGTTCCGGTGTGAGTCTGTCTGGAAACAGCGAAATGATTCGGCCGGCCAAGGAGATGTCTTTGGTTCCGACATTCACTCCAGCTGTGCTGGCGAAGGCTTGAATGATAGGAAGGAATGATCCGCTCGCAAGTTCTGGTGCTTCATCAACTTTGGTGTAAATGATATCTGGTTCTGTTGACATGGTTATGACTCCATAAAAGGTTGCTGAAGGAAGCCCACGTATTTGGAAATATCGTGAGCACTAGAATTATCGAACTTGTGATTTTAATGGGAATTTTTCACAGAGGCAATCAACCGAATGGCCCAGGCCAAAGGGAGAGACTAAAGACCTAGGGAAAACGGTATTTCCTATACATTGGCTTACTATCCAAAGGATATCTGCATTCATGAAATCTCTAAGTCGAGGCTACAATGGTTACGTCTATACATGTGAATATCTGTGATCATCCTTCTTCTAGCCATTCCATGTGTAAAGTATTGCCCTCTATATTAATGTCGGGGAACTTTGTCATTACCCAATTCTGCCGAAAAATAGAGCAGTGCCCTATAAATTATCCATAAAAAGTTACCGAATCAGTGCTTGGGGAAGTAAGTAGATTTTGGTCAAAAGAGGCTACCTTACAGTTAACAAGGGGGATATCACCTGATGGCTGCTAATTTGACATTGGTCTAATATATATCGATACACCTCTCGGTCATTCCTCTAGGGAACTTATTCCTAACAAATTGTTTTATATAGAATTTTTTCGTACTCTGTGCTTGATTACTTCTTGTTTGGCCATCATGGTTGCTCTATCCTCATAGGGCTTCAGGTCTGCATTTTTGGGTCTTTTGATTGGTTGCACAGAGAGTTCTATCTCCGTACAATTCACAATTCCACGCGATGTGGTTCACTCTAGACTTGTCTTTATTTTAAGGTAGGGCAAAACTATGGCTAAAGTACTCGAAGGTCCTGGAATGGGCCTGTTACAAAAGTGGGGTCTGAAGACTCCGAATTATGTAGTCGTGAGTTCGGCTGATGAGTTCGATCAATTGGCTTCTGCCAATGATTGGCTGTCTAGCAGTAAGTTAGTGGTGAAGGCTCATGAGGCCTTGGGTTCGAGGTTTAAGCTTGGTCTCGTAAAGGTAGGCTTGGATTTAGCTGCGGCTAAATCTGCGGTCCGCGACATGTTGGGCAAGCAAGTAGAGTCGGTTACGATTAAACAAGTGATTGTTTCCCAGGCGATTGATCACACCGAAGAATATTACGCCGCGGCTCAGTCTACTCGTGACGGGGTCGAAATAATGACGACGACCTACGGTGGGGTTGAAGTCGAGGCGAATTGGGATAAGGTTAAACGTATTTTAGTGGATATTGGAGAGACGCCAACCGATTCTGCGCTAGCTGGTTTAGCGAAAGATGCAGGGTTTACAGGTGACACTGCTTCAAAAATGGCTGAATTTTTAAAGAAGCTGTTTATCTGTTTTGATAATGAAGATGCACAATATTTGGAAATTAATCCGGTGGTGAAAGATGGCAATGGCGATCTTATCGCACTTGATGCGGTGACTCTGCTTGATGGAGACGCCAAGTTCCGTCATAAGGATTGGACCTTCCCCTTTGCAGCCGAATTTGGCCGGGCCTATACAAAGAATGAAGAAGAAGTCATGGCTGTTGATGCGAAAGTGAAGGGATCGGTCAAGTTAATTGAAATTCCTGGTGGGAATATCGCCATGTTGCCAGCCGGCGGTGGTGCCAGCGTGTATTATTCCGATGCCGTGGTCGCTCGTGGTGGTAAGTTGGCGAATTACGCCGAATATTCTGGTGATCCACCAGATTGGGCAGTGGAAGTATTGACCGAAAAGGTCTGCTCCCTTCCCAAACTCAAGCATATTATTGTTGGTGGTGCCATTGCCAACTTCACGGATGTGAAAAAGACATTTGGTGGAATCATCAATGCCTTTCGCAAAGCGAAGGGCGAGGGCAAACTTGATGGTGTGAAAATCTGGGTGCGACGCGGCGGTCCCAATGAAAAGCAGGGGTTAGCTGCGATGAGTGCCTTAAAAGATGAAGGCTTTGATATTCATGTGTTTGATCGTACGACGCCGTTGACAGATATTGTTGATATGGCGATGGCGGCGAACTAATAAATTTTGAACTTGAGGCTTAGGAGACTCTTTCGATGAGTATTCTCGCAACAAAAGATACACATGTCGTAATTCAGGGCGGAGTCGCGGGTGTTAACGCAGCCAAGCGAATGGCCGAGTTTCGGTATATGATTAAGCAACCACTGAACGTGTCGGCATTTGTCTATCCGCCCGATGCTGGCAAGACGAATGACATTATCTGTGGAACGGAGTTGGTCGCGGTCCCGATTTATAAAACTGTTGCTGAGGCGACGGCCAACCATCCAGAAATTAATACAAGTCTTGTTTATGTAGGGGCGAACCGAGCCTATGAAGGGTCCTTGGATGCCTTGAATGATCCAAAAATACATACGGTGTCGATGATTACCGAGGGTCTTCCGGAGAAAGACTCCAAGCTGTTAGGCAAACATGCCCGGAAACTTGGGAAAGTTTTTAACGGTCCGTCTTCTATTGGTGTGGTCTCTGCTGGGGAATGTCGATTAGGCGTGATCGGTGGTGCCTTTGATAATTTAACGGCCTGTAAGTTGTATCGTCCTGGGTCTTTTGGTGTGATCACCAAGTCCGGTGGTTTGAGCAACGAAATTATCTGGATTTGTTCGCAGTTTGCTGACGGTATTACAACTGCGATCGGTATCGGTGGTGACGCATACCCTGGCACCGACTATGTTAGTTACTTGGAAATGTTTGAGAACGACCTATCCACTAAAGCTGTGGTGATTGTTGGTGAAATGGGTGGTGACTTAGAAGAGCGTGCTGCAGAATGGTATGGGGCCAAGAAACGACGAATTAAACTGTTAGCTGTTGTTTCTGGTTTTTGCCAAGAGAGTCTGCCGAAAGGTATGAAGTTTGGGCATGCTGGTGCAAAGGAAGGCTTGAAGGGAGAAGGTTCGGCTCGAGCGAAGTCCGAAGCTCTGAAGAAGTCTGGTGCCATTGTTCCAGATACATTTGGGGCATTAGGCCCTGCCATTAAAGCCACTCATGAAGAACTTCTCAAGAGTGGTGAAGTGAAAGCCATCCCTGATCTTGCTCCGGCTGATGTTCCTCGACTTCCCAAAACAGTTGCGGAAGCGAAGAAGGATGGAGAAGTTCTTGTTGCGCCATTAATCAGGTCCACGATTAGTGATGACCGTGGTGATGAGCCATTGTATCAGGGCTATCCCGCCTCTGAGCTTATCAATAGTGGCTACGATATTCCGCATATTATTGGTTTGCTATGGGACAATAGATTAGTCTCAAAGCAGGAAGCTGAGATCATTAAGCGGATTATTATGTTGTCTGCCGATCATGGACCATGTGTGAGTGGTGCTCTGACGACTGTTATTGCCGCTTGTGCAGGCATTGGGCTCTCTCAGGCCGTTGCCGCGGGTATGATCATGATTGGGCCTCGGTTTGGTGGGGCCGTGACTGATGCAGGACGCTGGTTTAAATACGCGATCGATAACAAAATGTCGGTTGAAGACTTCCTTGCGTATATGAAGCAAAATGTGGGTCCTGTTCCTGGGATTGGCCATCGTGTGAAAAGTTTGAAGAATCCTGATAAGCGGGTCAAGGAACTTGTGGGCTATGTCAAAAGTTTAGGAATGAACACCCCACATTTGGATTTTGCCCTCGAAGTTGAAAAGATAACTTCAGTTAAAAAAGATAACCTTATTTTGAATGTTGATGGTACGATGGCTGCGGTGCTGGTTGACATCAAGTTTCCAGTTGATAGTTTAAATGGATTCTTTATTCTTGCGAGAACCATTGGGATGATTGGTCATTGGACGGATCAAAAACGCCAGGGCAGCCGACTGATTCGGTTGTTTGATTATCTTGTGAATTACGCTTCGCCAAAACGCCGAGAAGTTCCGCCTCTTAAATAACGCGATTTTATTGTTGATTTCCAATTGAGGGCTTTATTTCCTGCAATTGGGCAAATATGGAGAGAATGCTATGTCCCTAGAGCTTGTACAAAAACTATATGCCTCAATGCCTGGTGTCATCGAAAAAGCCAGAAAGAAGTTTGGACGGCCGTTGACATTAGCGGAGAAAATTCTTGTTTCACATGCTGATGATTTTGATGCCCAGGTTTGGGATCGTGGCAAAGCCATGTTAGCGCTTCGGCCAGATCGTGTGGCCATGCAGGATGCCACTGCGCAAATGGCGATGTTGCAGTTTATCCAAGCAGGGAAAAAGCAAGCGGCGGTACCGAGCACGATTCATTGCGATCATCTTATTCGTGCTGAGATGGGCTCACAAAAAGATCTGATGATTGCGAATGATGAAAATCGGGAAGTCTATAATTTTTTAGCATCGGCAGGGAAGAAATACGGAATTGGGTTTTGGAAGCCAGGAGCTGGGATCATTCATCAGGTCGTGTTAGAAAATTACGCGTTTCCTGGTGGTCTCATTATTGGGACTGATTCTCATACCCCCAATGGGGGTGGTTTAGGCATGCTCGCCATTGGTGTCGGTGGAGCCGATGCCGGAGAAGTGATGGCCGGTCTTCCGTGGGAAGTCTTGCACCCAAAGCTTATTGGTGTGAAGTTGACCGGGAAGCTCAGCGGTTGGGCCTCACCTAAGGATGTCATCCTTTATATCTGTGGAAAGCTCACGGTCAAAGGCGGAACCAACAAGATTGTTGAGTACTTTGGCCCTGGTGCAGAAACCATCAGTGCCACCGGAAAAGGAACAATCACGAATATGGGCGCTGAACTTGGCGCGACGACATCAGTGTTTCCATTTGATCAGAAAATGGTGGCCTACCTGAATATTACTGAGCGTGCAGATATCGCCAAATTGGCAGAAGCCAATCGGGAACTGTTAGTCGCTGATCCTGAAGTCTATGCCTCACCTGAAAAATATTACGACGAGATTGTGGAAATTGATCTGTCGACGCTTGAACCTCATGTTGTGGGTCCGCATTCACCAGATCTAGCGCGACCAATCTCAAAATTAGCCGCAGAGGCGAAGGAAAAAGGCTATCCTGTCGAACTCAAGGCTACATTGGTGGGGAGTTGTACCAATTCATCATATGAAGATATTGGACGTGCGGCACATATTGCGGAACAGGGATTGAAAGCAGGTCTGAAAGCCAAAACGGCTTTTCTTGTGAGTCCTGGATCTGAGCGGATCTTCCACACTATGAAGCGTGATGGATTTATGAAAACGTTTGAAGATATGGGTGCCACGGTTTTAGCCAATGCCTGTGGTCCATGTATTGGTCAATGGAAGCGTCCGGATGGCGTGAAAGGCAAAGCGGATTCGATTGTAAGTACGTTTAATCGGAATTTCCCTGGCCGAAATGATGGAATTGCTGAGACGCTGTCGTTTTTAGCAAGTCCTGAAGTGGTGACGGCTTATGCGTTTGCTGGTGATTTAGGGTTTGACCCCGTTAATCAAACCATCAAGACTGCAGATGGAACAGATCTCAAGTTTGATCCCCCGCAGGGTGAAGAATTACCGGCGAATGGTTTTGCTAAAGGTGAGGAAGGCTTTGTCCCTCCGGCAGAAAATGGAGAAGGCCTTGAGGTGGATCTTCCACCGACAAGTGAGCGTCTTCAACTTTTACAGCCGTTTCCGAAGTGGGACGGAAAAGATTTTGAGAAATTACCGCTTCTTTTGAAAACCAAGGGAAAGACCACAACCGATCATATTTCTCCTGCCGGTCCATGGCTCAAGTTTCGTGGGCATCTCGATAAAATCAGTGACAATATGTTCTTGGGGGCAACCAATTCGTTTTCTAGCGAGCCTGGGAAAGGCACTAATGTTTTGACTGGAGAGTCAGGTCTTACCATGGCGCAAATTGCGCGAGACTACAAGTCCAAGGGCGTTGGTTCGTTTGTTGTTGGTGATGAAAACTACGGTGAAGGAAGTAGCCGTGAACATGCAGCCATGTCTCCACGATTCTTGGGTGTCTTAGCTGTGCTTACCAAGAGCTTTGCTCGCATCCATGAAACCAACTTAAAGAAGCAGGGCGCGTTGCCGATGACGTTTGCGAATCCGAGTGATTATGATCAGATTGAGCAGGAAGACCAATTCTCAGTCCATGGATTGAGTGATTTAGCTCCAGATCAGCCTATCGATATTACTATTCATAAGAAAGATGGAAAAGAGATCAAGATCAAGGGGAACCATAGTTTTACTGAGCCGCAGATTGCTTGGTTTAAATCGGGTTCAGCCTTAAATGCCTTGAACTAATTATTCATGACAGTTATTCCATTCTATGCATTATGACTACTGAGGCATTTGATAAAAAAGGGACAGTGGAACAAGAGGACGGTCTTCAACCGCAGATGGTTACGGTGGAGATTGAGGGCAAGCCTCATCGAGTTCCAGCTGGGATAACCCTAATCAAGGCGCTATGGTATAGCGGTCAAGAAGTGATTCGTGGCGTTGGATGTCTTGGTGGATTTTGTGGGGCATGTGCGACCTACTACCGGACAAAAGATGATCCAAAGGTCAAAACGTGTTTGGCATGTTCATTTGCTGTTGAAGACGGAATGTCCTTTTCGTTCATGCCGGCATTTCCGGCCAGAAAAGCGACCTATGATCTAGCGAAGCTCACAGACCCCAAACAAGACCTCTTTACTCTGTATCCTGAAGCGCCCCTCTGTCGAAATTGTAATGCTTGTACGGAGGCCTGTCCGCAATCGATTGACGTTCGAGAGGGAGTGTGGAAGGCTGTATTTGGTGACTTCAAGGCTGTTTCTGAAATGTTTATGGATTGTGTGATGTGCGGAATGTGTGCTCCAGTATGTATTGCCGATATTGCGCCAAACCTTGTGGCTCTTTATGCGAGCCGTGCCCAAGGTGTACATTTCACTGACAAGCCAGAAGGTTTAGATAAGAGAATTCAGGCGATCGAACAGGGACGTTATCAAGCTGACTGGGCAAGAGTGTTGAATATGAATGATGAAGAATTGCAGCAGGCTTCCGCCAAAATTTTGTAGGTACGATTGTTTCGAAGCTGCAGTATCCGTTAATGAAAGATGATATTCGATTCCCTGGAACATGATTGTTCCAATTGTATTTGTGCCTGGTATGCGATGATTGTATAGCTCGTCGGTTATCTACTCAAGACTGTTAACTTTATAGGTGTTCTAGTGGATCTCACTGCTCTTCATGACATTGTGCACAAGTCTCGCGATGCGCGACGATTGCAGTCCATTCAAAAAAATACTCCTGCTGAACGCGATACACTCATAAAAAAATATCATCCAGATCATCGAGAGCAAGCCTATCGACCAATTAAATTTGGTCCGAATGCTGGTGATCAGACAGTCAGAGAGTTGGCGTCTATTTTAGAAGGCGAAAGCCCTATTCCAGCTGACTTACCATTAATTCCTGATTATTCTGTTGATGTGCTCGTCGTTGGCGGTGGCGGCGCGGGTTGTGCGGCTGCATTGCATGCGCATGCGGAGGGAGCCAATGTATTGTTAGCGACGAAACTTCGTCTCGTCGATTCCAATTCTGTCATGGCACAAGGTGGGATGCAGATTGCTGTAGCTCCTGATGACTCACCAGTCCAACATTTTCTCGATACCCTCAAGGGCGGTCATATGAAAAACGACCATGCGCTTTTGAAGGTTATGGTTGAAGAAGGGCCAACGATTGCCAAGTGGTTGATTGAGCTCGGTGTGTTGTTCGATCGCGATGCTGATGGCAATCTTCATGTCAAAAAAGGGGGGGGCAGTTCAAAGGAGCGCCTGTTGACCTGCTCAGACTATACAGGATTAGAAATAATGCGTGTGCTCAAGGATGAGGTTTTAAATCAAAAAATTCCTCTTCTTGAATTCGCTGCGGCTTTGGAGCTGTTAAGCGATGAACATGGCAATTGTACTGGTGCGGTATTACAGGATTTGGACAACAAGCGTCTTGTTATTGTGGCTGCAAAAACGGTCATTCTCGCAACAGGGGGCATTGGTCGTCTCCATATACAAGGGTTTCCGACGAGCAATCATTATGGAGCCACAGGGGATGGTTTGGCGATGGCCTATCGAATGGGTTCGCCTTTAGTCCAGATCGATACATTTCAATACCATCCGTCTGGTGGTATCTATCCAGAACAACTACTGGGGGCCCTTGTGACGGAAGGTATTCGCTCAGAAGGTGGGCATCTTGTCAATGGCAAGGGTGAACGGTTCGTCAATGAACTCGATACTCGTGACGTTGTTTCCTCATCCATCATTCGTGAATGTGAGGAAGGGCGAGGGGTCCAAGTCGCATCGGGGCGAGTTGGAGTCTGGCTGGATACACCGCTGCTTGACGCAGAACATGGTGAGGGTACTCTCGATAAACATTTTCCAGCGATGGTCAAACAATACGAGCGATTCAACGTCGATATTCGCAAGGATCCAGTCCTGATTTACCCCACCCTTCATTATCAAAATGGTGGCGTGAAAATAGATGAAAACAGTGAATCTCCAGTGAAAAATTTATTTGTGGCTGGTGAAGCCTCTGGCGGGCTTCACGGACGAAACCGGTTAATGGGGAATTCGCTCTTAGATCTAATGGTTTTTGGGAAACGCGCAGGTTTGACGGCTGCCGCTCGGGCAAAGTCTGACCCACAAGGATCATTATCACTTGCCCATTTGAAGGACTTTCGTGCTGAAGCTAAAAAGCACGGGGTCACCGATCAGATCACGTCACCGATGGTGTTGCCAGCCTATACACGAAATCCATAGTTCTTTGTGACAATGGGTGAGAGGCGAGAATCATAATCGCCTAATAGGGAAAAGGATTAGATATGAACATTCATGAATTTCAAGCAAAGCAACTTTTCGCCCAATTTGGCGTACCCGTGCCGAAAGGGAAGGAAGTTAAGAATGCGCGTGCTGCTGAAAAATGGGTAGCTACTTTGGATACGCCTGTCTATGTCGTGAAAGCCCAAATTCATGCAGGCGGCCGTGGAAAAGCTGGTGGCGTCAAAATCACAAAGAATCAAGATGAAGTTCCAGGGTTAGTGACAGAACTAATTGGCAAAACACTCGTGACCCATCAGACCGGTCCAAGCGGACGTAAAGTGAGACGATTACTTGTCGAAGAAGGAGCGGGCATTGATAAAGAACTCTATCTCAGTCTGTTAGTGGATCGTGATACAGGATGTCCGACATTCATTGCGAGCACAGAAGGTGGGATGGAAATTGAAGAAGTGGCTGAGAAGACGCCTGAAAAAGTGCTCAAGGAAGCCATTGATCCTGCGGTGGGATTTCAAGCACATAATGGAAGAAACTTAGCCTTTGGGCTTGGGTTGCCGACGTTGGAACCTGCCGTTGTGAAACCGTTTTTTCAGATGCTGGAAAATCTCTATCGCTTATTTATGGAGAAAAATGCAGCTCTTGTCGAAATCAACCCCTTGGTGATTACCACTGATAAGAAGCTCATAGCTTTAGATGGCAAAGTTTCTTTTGATGATAACGCATTATATAAACATCCTGATATTCTAAAATTGCGTGATCTTCACGAAGAAGAGCCCATGGAGGTTGAGGCGGGTAAGCACAATCTCAACTACGTCAAACTCGATGGCAATATTGGATGCATGGTCAATGGTGCTGGATTAGCAATGGCCACGATGGATGTGATTAAGTTAGCCGGTTCTGAACCAGCCAATTTTCTTGATGTCGGTGGTGGAGCCACGAAGGAAACTGTGGCGGCTGGATTTAGAATTCTCTTGAAGGATAAAAAAGTTAAAGGCATATTTGTCAATATTTTTGGTGGCATTGTGCGATGTGAGCGAATAGCCAATGGGGTGATTGATGCCGCGAAAGAGGTTGGCATTAAACTGCCGGTCGTTGTGCGACTGCAAGGAACGAACGCAGAAGAGGGCAGAAAGCTGCTTGCGGAGTCAGGACTGAAAGTTGAGGTGGCGACGGATCTTTGGGAAGCGGCACAGAAAATCGTCGCACTTTGTAGTAAAAACAAGAAGTCCTGATTAGCTATTGCGTTTTCAATTATTGAAAGGTTCTACACATGAGTATTTTGGTCGATAAAAACACACGAGTGGTGGTGCAGGGCATTACAGGAAAAGAAGGTTCATTCCATGCGACTCAATGCAAGGCTTATGGCACACAAGTTGTGGCAGGCGTGACTCCTGGAAAGGCTGGTCAAGAAGTTGAGGGCATTCCGGTGTTTAATACTGTTCGTGATGCCGTTAAAAAAACTGATGCGACCACCTCATTGATTTTTGTCCCTCCACCATTTGCCGCTGATGCTATTTTAGAAGCCATTGAAGCGGGAGTCTGGCTCATTATCTGTATTTCCGAAGGTATTCCTGTCAATGATATGGTCAAGGTTAAGAGGGCATTGAGCGGACATGCCACACGTTTGATTGGCCCGAATTGCCCAGGAATTATTACAGCTGATGAATGTAAAATCGGTATTATGCCAGGCTTCATTCACAAAAAAGGAAAAGTTGGTGTTATCTCTCGGAGTGGCACTCTGACATACGAAGCAGTAAATCAACTCACAAATCTTGGGTTGGGTGAAACCACTTGCGTTGGAATCGGAGGCGATCCAATTATTGGGACTGGATATATCGATCTTTTACAAATGTTTGAAGAAGATGATGAAACTGAAGCTGTCGTGATGATTGGCGAAATTGGCGGTGATGCTGAAGACAAGGCTGCTGAGTTCATCAAAGGCAATGTGAGCAAGCCCGTGGTGAGTTTTATTGCAGGCATTACGGCCCCTCCTGGTCGACGTATGGGGCATGCCGGAGCAATTATTACAGGGGGGAAGGGCACTGCTGCTGAGAAAATGGCGACACTTGAAGCGGCTGGAGTGCATGTAGTGAATAATCCTGCAGAGATCGGCAATGCAGTAAAGAGTGCATTGGGTGTATGAGAAACACATATTTCGCATGTTTGGGACATTGAGTTCCTGGATTATTTAATATCATCGTTGTCTTACTTCCCCTAGATAGCACTGCTACGCTACGCACTGCGTCGTTGCCTGTCGTCTCAGGTACTCATGTTCTTATCCCCTTTCGTCAAACCCAGAGTCTGTTTCCTGTAACGACCCATCTTTCGTTCGACTAACCTCTCTGCTCAATATCGCCCCTTCTGAAAAGTTGAGATTCTATTCGTACTTTTTACCGTAGGTTAGAGCTAATTGTATTCTGTTCAATTATTTTCGTGAGTCTTGAGCTATAGTTATCAATATTGAGTTGCCTTAATCTCCTGATGAGGCAATATTTACGTAAGTATTTGATAAAGATGCCGATAAAGAACAATGTAGAGGTGAAATTATGCAAGTTATGGAACGTTTAGAAGGCGATGTTTTAGTGTTAATGATCTCTGGTCGTCTGAGTTTTTATTCGAGAAAGGTATTCCAGGCGGTTATTAACAATGCCAGCGCCACAAGAGCCCATCATATTATTGTGAATATGAGAAATGTGACGGGTATTGATAGTGCGGCGTTAGGATTCCTCGCCTTAGCCCAGCTCAATCTTGATGGAAAAAATGTTGGGATGAGTCTGGTTGCTCCTCCGAAGCATATTAAAGATATGTTAGAGAAGGTAAATTTCACTAAATTAATTCCTACCTATGCAACCGAAAAGCAGGTCTTATCCGAACGAGCTTTTATTCTTGGGCAATCTGCCTAATTCAAGTTTCCTCGTTTTTTATCCTCCATTCACTGTACAGTAGGTTACGCACCCATCTTTTTTGCAAGAGAGGTAAACGCAACTATGCCTCAGGTGTCGTGGCATAGCCTTTTATCTTTAGGCAGGGTATATGGCTGAAATCATCATGCCTTTTCTCTGTAATGTTTTGCTACAATCAATCCGTTGTCATTATGACCTCGGTTATAGGTTACTTTTCCCGAAGGTACGCTAGATGAAAAATCGGTCTGAACAAATCCAACGAGTGTCTGCTTTGCGTGCGGAACTAATGAGGCAAAATTTGTCTGGTTTCATTATTCCACATGCTGATGAGTATCAGAATGAATATACACCTGCCTCATCAGAACGTTTACGATGGCTAACTGGGTTTACGGGTTCGGCTGGAACGGCTGTTATTCTTGGAGAGCAAGCTGCGATTTTTGTCGATGGTCGGTATGTCTTGCAGGTGAAAACTGAAGTGTCTGCAGAATGTTTTGCGGTGTATCATAGTGCTGAGATTTCCGTTACTCAGTGGTTAACGTCTACTCTTACACCCGGGCTTCAATTAGGCTATGATCCATGGCTGCATTCTCATCAAGAAATTGAGCGATTTCGATCGATTTGTCAGCAGTCTGATGTTGAGCTCCTCGCCTGCAATAACAATCCCGTCGATACCGTGTGGATGACTCGTCCCGAAGCTCCCTGTTCAGTCATGGTTTCACATCCTCTCGAGTTTACAGGAAAAGATTCAGCAGCCAAGCGTGCAGAACTTGCGAAGCATCTTCAAAATGAACAGCTTGAGGCAGTCATTCTGACATCCCCAGATTCTCTTGCGTGGTTATTGAATGTTCGAGGACGGGATGTGGACTATACGCCCTTGTCTTTGTGTATGGGGATTGTGTTTGGAGATGGATCGGTCAAGCTTTTCATCGATCAAAAAAAGTTAACACAGCAGACGGTTAGCCATTTAGGTCCAGCAGTTTCTACGTATCCTCCCAATGACTTTGAAGGTGAACTGAAGAAGTTAGCCCAGCAACCCATTCGGATTTTATGTGATCCGAAAAAATCCTCGTCTTGGGTTGTTGATTGCCTGAATCAAGGTGAAGCGACGATGGTCTATGGTGATGATCCCTGTGCGCTTCCTAAAGCTTGCAAAAATAAGATTGAAGCAAAGGGGGCTCGAGATGCGCATGTGAGAGATGGTGCCGCTCTTTGTCGATTTCTTGCATGGCTGTCCTGGAAAAGTCCAAGTGGAAATATCTCAGAGCTAGAGGCTGCCGAGTATTTAGATACCTGTCGTCAACAGAATAACCTTTGGCAGGATATGAGTTTCCCGACCATTTCTGGCGCTGGCGCCAATGGTGCGATAGTTCATTATCGTTCTACCCAAGAGACCAATGCTCGCCTTGAACCGGGAGCGCTATATTTGGTGGATTCAGGTGCACAATATCTTGATGGAACTACTGATGTGACTAGAACCGTCGGAATAGGAACGCCCACGGAGGAACATCGCGATCGCTACACGCGTGTGCTACAGGGGCACATTGCCTTAGCTACGGCTCGTTTTCCTAAAGGAACGACTGGCTCTCAATTAGACGTTCTTGCGCGAATACCACTCTGGGAGGTGGGCTTAGATTATGATCATGGCACGGGGCATGGTGTTGGCAGTTATCTTGGTGTGCATGAAGGGCCGCAGCGTATTTCCAAGGCCGGAGGATCTGTTGCTTTGCATCCCGGTATGATTGTCTCTAACGAACCTGGATATTATAAGACCGGAGAATATGGCATTCGCATCGAAAACTTAGTTCTCGTTGTTGCGTGTTCAGATGTGGAAGAATCCGAGCGTGAACTCTATTCTTTTGAAACGTTGACTCTCGCCCCGTTTGATCGACATCTTATTCAGCGATCGTTGCTATGCGAAAAAGAGATTGCTTGGGTGAATGCCTATCATACACAAGTATACGATGCTGTCCACTCCTTGATTGATTCCGAGACTGATGAGTGGTTGCATCAAGCGACGCGTCCCTTGTAAAACGTATGAAATGATGTTGTTGTCCGAAAATTTGTTGAGGTGGAGGGCTTGTGAGTACTGAACTGAGTGACATAGACGTAGCCGAGCAGATAAAAAGTCAATTGAAAAATAATCCTGAAGTTGAGGCGGTGATCGTGAAAGGCCACTTACTTCAACTTCATATCACTCAATCTCTCTACAATCGATTAGCCACTGATCGTGAGCGAGGAAGAAAGATTGTCCTGACGCTCATGCAATCCATGAAACAGCTAACCGGATCATCTGATGTGACGGTCTGGGTGTATACAGAAAAAGAAAAGATGATCGAAGGACGTGTGAAAGACTGGGGTGGCGATAATGTCCAGTACTTTTTTGATTTATAGAAAGACTGACAATCGGATCAGGAACGTTGAGCAAAGAGGAGAGATGAGGTGGGCACGTGGTTCTGGCTTAGCTATAGAGTTTTTTTAGGCAAACCCCTGTTGATTAGGGACTTGATTAAAGAGTCTCAAAACCTTCGGGCAACGGTCCGAGTCCTGGTGGGAACCCCGGTTCCCATCCCGCTAAGCGTTTCCCGCCTAACCCGAGCGCACAATGCCAATATCCATCCTTTGTTTTCGCAACTTGCCAACGAGTGCCATCGCCACTAAACCACACCCAAACTCGAAGCGCTTCAGTTCGTTTAGTCATATGAATTCTTTTTATTCTTCATTTGTTAAGCCTCTTACATGTCGCACATAAGCTCACAGGATGCGACATATTCTAACATGAAATCATACGATTTTGCTGCTAGGATATTCTAGGCTTGACAAGCTCCTGTTCCAATATGCAAAGGTGTGAATATGGATGAATCAATGAATGAACCATTAGAACAACCCCCGGCTAGTTCTGGACTTCGTGGGCAATATCCTGAGGATGTTCAAGTCGTTTCCATACTAGATAAATCTATTATCTTGATAGGGACAGCTCATGTGTCCCAAGAATCAGCTGACCTGGTTCGGGAGGTCATAGAGCAAGAACAACCAGATTGTGTTTGTGTAGAGTTAGATGCCAAGCGGATGGAGGTGCTCTCTCAACCCAAGCGATGGGAGTCACTCGATCTCAAAGAAATTATTCGAAAACAGCAACTCAGTACATTGCTGGTGAACCTTTTATTAGCATCCTATCAAAAGCGTCTTGGCGATCAATTGGGGGTATTGCCAGGCACTGAGATGATTGAAGCGACAAGGACCGCTGAAAAATATGGAATTCCTGTCGCATTGTGTGATCGCGATGTGCGCGTCACCATGCGGCGTGCATGGAGGACCACCCCATTTTGGCGAAAAAGTATGTTGGTGTCCTCCCTCCTTTTGAGTGTTTTTGATACCACTCAAGTCTCAGAACAAGAAATTCGAGATCTTAAAAAACAGGATGCTCTCTCAGATATGATGGAGGAGCTAGGAAAAGAAGTACCTACCCTGAAAGCCGTCTTGATTGATGAGCGAGATCGCTATCTTGCCCAAAAAATCCATGAAGCGAAGGGACAAAAAATAGTTGCGGTTGTTGGGGCTGGTCATATGCCAGGTATTCAACGGACGTTGAAAGCTCAGGAGTCTGTCAATTTAGAAGAACTCGATGTGATTCCACCTGTTTCAGGTGCGTGGAAATGGGTAGGATGGAGTATTCCGGCTATCATTGTTGGATCGATCATCTATATTGGATTTCAAAAAGGCGCAGTGGCTGCAGGTGAGAATGCGCTCTTTTGGGTATTGGCCAATGGGATCCCAAGTGCCATTGGAGGAGTGCTTGCGTTGGCCCACCCATTGACGATTCTCGCAGCCTTTGCTTCAGCACCTTTTACGAGTTTAACTCCGGTCATTGGGGTTGGGTATGTGACCGCCTTTGTTCAGGCCTACGTTCAACCACCACTCGTTCGAGAATTTCAAAGTGTGGCTGAAGATATCGCGATTCCAAAACGATGGTGGCAAAGCCGCCTACTTCGGGTGTTTTTAGCCTTCCTTCTCACGACTATCGGCAGCATTATCGGCACCTATGTCGGAGGAGCAAAAATTGTGTCGAATTTGTTCTAACTCCTCTCGAAATCAAATCATTGCTGTCCCTATTAGGCAGCTACTTTGGCCTATATCGCTCCCTTTGCAAGGACGCGTTTAACTAATACATGTAGTCCGATAAATCAGAATATTAAGATCGAGATATTCAAAGGGTTCTATTAATAACCTGATCTCTTTTATTCTGAATCGAGGACGCGTTTAGACGTATGTTGGAAAATGCATTTGGGACAGGTATAGTGAATGAAGCGACCGTCGCCAACAAGTCGTTTGGTCATTGATGTTTGGCACCAGGTACATTGGCGGTCAGGAATAGCGGTGGGTTCTTGAGTTGTACTGTTTGCGCTTGAGGTCATGACCGCATTCTCATGAAGTGTAAGGGTATTTGTCAATGCTAGAAATTAATAGACTCCTTATTGTATTTGGGCTACTCCTGGCAGTCCTGTCTATTCAGGACGTTAACCGAGCCTGGGGAGTTGAGGCTCAGCATAATCCGCCAACGTTATCGGTTACTGGGGAAGGACGTGTGCAGTTAGCTCCAGATAAGGCGATCGTGAACCTCTCTGTTGAAACTGCAGGGGAATCATTGGAAGAAGTGCAAGATGAAAATCGTAAACGAATGAAGCGAGTGATGACTCGCTTGGAAGAGCTTGGAATCAAGAGTGAACGTGTTCAAACCTCTTCGTTATCTGTGAGTCCTCAATATTCTCCGAGGCCTCGGCGTCAGACTAATCAGCCTGTAGTACCTCAAATACCAAAAATAATTGGATATACGGTGAGTCATGCTTTGGCTATTGAGGTCTTGGATCTTCCCCTCGTTGGTCGTGTTGTGGATAGTGCATTGCAAGCGGGGGCTAATCAATTTTCTCATATTAGTTGGACGTTGCAAGACAACCGTCCAGCAAGGCTCAGTGCTCTTAAGGGTGCTGCCCAAAAAGCTCGTGAAAAAGCTTCAGCTTTGGCTCGGGCACTTGATGTTCAATTGCTCCAACTCTTAGTTGTCACAGAAGGGGGAAGTACTCTGGTTCCACAGCGCAGCATGAGGGGAAGGGCCATGATGAGCATGGCGATGGACGACGTCGCATCAGTGCCAGTGGCATCTGGAGAACTTACCGTACGAGCTTCAGTAACGTTGATGTATGAGATCGGGAACCCTTAATTCCGTCTTATTTCCATATACAGCCCAGTTCATTACCCTTCAGACCCGGCGCAAGCCTTCTATTGTAAGGACTCTCATCAAATTTCTTACTGGCAACATCAGATAAAGGATTCAATGGGTTGGATACTATTCGTCAAGTAAACGATAAAGTACCTGCACTGGTGGTCTCTGGATTTCTTGGAGCTGGAAAAACCACCCTAGTGCGTGGACTACTCAAAGAAGCTCAATTAACAGGTCATCGCCTTGCTGTGGTATCGAATGAGTTTGGAGCACTTGGTATTGATGAAACACTATTAAGTAGTGAAAGCCCTGGCGGGTACGTTGAGTTAGAGGGGGGATGTGTTTGTTGTCAGTTGTCAAATGAGTTGTTGACGACGCTTCAAGATCTTTGGGAACGGGTCAAGCCAGACCGTGTGATTATTGAGACATCAGGTGTCGCCCTTCCGTTTGATACCTTAACGACTTTTGGGAGGGAACCGGTCAATGCCTGGGCCGGTGAAAGTTTGGCTGTCGTGGTCGTGAATGCAGAGCAGATGGTTGAAGGGCGAGATTTAGAAGGAACCTTTGACCAGCAAGTATCTTCAGCCGATATTTTAGTCTTGAATAAAATTGAGTTAATTGCTGAACATCATATAGAGCCTATCAAAATAATACTTCAGGAACTGGCTCCAGGTACCCCGGTTGTAGAGAGTACGAATGGGATCGTGGATTCAGCACTGGTATTTCCTCCGAATCCTGATGAGGTAAGAATGCGTCGCTCACCATCTCATGAATGTGGCGAGAGCCATATACATGAAGCATTTGTCAGTGAGGTCCTTTCGATTCAGTCAGGATTAGAAGAGTCAGCCCTGGTGGAGCAGTTTAGGTCGTTGAAGGCATTACGAGTGAAGGGTGTTGTCCAATCGGCTTCAGGGCTTCGTGTGGTCCAAGGTGTTGGGTCTCGAATTGATCTCATTGTCCCCCCTCCTACATTTCCCTCTCACCTTACCGGACAAGTCGTGGTGATCCGTCGAGGATAAGCACAGCAGGTCATTGTTTCCTTTCTTAAAGCAACAGTCATAGTGGCATGGTATTTTTTGACCCAGACGCGGTATCTACTATTATGTCATTGTAGATGTCTCGGACTTAGGGATGTATTGAGGGAAGATTAAGTGAGTGACTGCGCCAGATTAGGGTGATCCAGCCTCCTTATTGATATACGTTGGCAATCGTTTTATCATCCTTGTGGCCATGCGAATGATTGTTGCCGTTCATAATTTTGACGGAGAGGTAATCATGAAAATGTTGAAAATTCAATTTGTTCTTGTATTGAGTTTTTGGGGCCTCAGTTTTAGCCTTATGGCACAAGCCAATGAAGTGTTGACGAAAAATTCGCAGACGCACGACCAAGTTGAGATTCTTCATTATGAAAAATTGCCTCCCATGGCTCTGGAGAGTTGGACAGGTGACCGTGCACAGCATGGTTCTACAACGTCAGGATGGACGTGGTCATTTGAGAGTTTTGGGAAATCATTCGATCTTCTTCTTGAGTCTAATGACCGTTTAATAGCGAAGTTGCCAGCAAGGCAGCTTAAAAAAATACGGGAATCTCATCAGCTTTATCGAGGGAAGATTGACGGAATAGATCACTCGTGGGTTCGACTGACCCGTAATGGAAAGAACTGGTATGGGATGATCTGGGATGGTCATGAAGTCTACATTATCGATCCAATGTCAGTTATGGAGTCAGCTCTTCCTGGGTTTTCGTTGAGCAGTTCTTCTTCCCATGGTATTTATCGCTTGTCAGATACTCGAGAGGTTGAGGGCGCGGTATGCGGGAGTGGTCGTTCCGATGTCTCTTCGAATCCTATTCATAATTATGAAGCGCTTGTCGAGGAATTGCAGGAACGAGTGACTTCGAATGCAATTGGGGCATCGCTCAATCTAGATATGGCGGTTGTCGCAGATGTCGAATTTTCTACGTCCCAGCAAAATAGCTACAATATCTCAGCAAATGCGGCGGTTATTGCACGGATGAATGTTGTGGATGGGGTTTTCTCAGAACAAGTCGGAGTACAAATAAATTTGGTAGATATTCAGGAGTTATCCAATAACGGGTCGTTAACCTCAACGGTTCCTCTCACCCTTCTTCAACAATTTGGAGGGTTTATGAGCTCTGGTACAAGGAGCAATCCTGGCGTGGCTCACCTATTTACGGGGCGAGAACTTGATGGCAGTGTCATTGGCATTGCCTATATCAGCACGTTATGTAGTGAAAGGTTTGGTGTTGGTGTCAATGAGGTAAAAGGTGGAGGAACAGCTCGTGCTCTCCTTGTCGCTCATGAACTCGGTCATAACTTTGGAGCTCCTCACGATAATCAAGGTGGTTCAGCCTGTGCGAGTACACCGAATGGCTTTATTATGAACCCTATCATTAATGGGTCTGATCAATTTTCTCAATGTTCGATTGCCCAAATGCAGACGGAGATTAATCGTGCGTCATGTATCACCGTCTTAAACTTGAATGAAAGTGATCTGCAGGTCACCTTTCCCAATAACTCACTAGAGTCTCTTGTCGGCGCCTCTTTTGGGTATAGCATTCATATACAGAATAATGGTCCTGACGTTGCCACAAACGCGAGGACTGTTGTTACCGCACCATCGGGAATAAGCGTGCAAAGTATTTCTGCGAATATTGGAAGCTGTACTTCCAGTGGGGCCGGACAATTCAATTGTGACCTGGGGAATATTTCAACTGGAGAAACGAGAACGATTGCCTTGACCTTACTTGGACAAACATCTGGACAGTTTTCAATGCAAGCCTTCGCGTCAGCATCGAATGATCCCGGTACTAGCAATAATACCGGACAGGGCATCATCAATATTCTGAATGTGCCTGTGACTGCTCCGAAGGTGACGAGTCCTATTTCTCTTTCCCAATTAACCAGCGCCACCATGGCTTTGCAGTGGACGGCTCATAATACGCCAGTGTTGGAGTGGTGGCTCTATGTGGGGAGTTCGCAGGGTAGTGATAATGTGTTGTCTAGTGGGAGTATCCCTGCGAGTACGTTGTCCCGTACGGTGACCGGGATTCCAACGGATGGAAGTTTGGTGTGGGTCCGGCTTTGGTGGCGCACCTCAAGTAATGATTGGCAGTCAGTCGATGTTCAGTATACTGCCGTGACTCAAAGTAGTGGGACGATTCCACAGATTGTGAGTCCTACGCCAGGCTCTCTCTTGCCTGGAGCAACGGTTGCATTTAGTTGGATTCCGAATGGTCTTACGATTACCAAGTGGTGGTTGTATCTGGGGGGAAGCCAAGGCTCGTTGGATTTAGCAGATAGCGGGTCACTAGGCACTCAACTTTCTCATACCGTGACCGGACTGCCGACAGACGGGCGAACTATCTGGGTTCGGCTGTGGTATCAGACTTCTACAGGATGGAAAAGTATGGATCGGCAATATACGGCTGCGACGCAAAGTGGAGGGACGATTCCTGAGATCATAAGTCCAACGACAGACTCTCAATTCGCAGGCTCAACGGTTGTGTTTCGTTGGCGTTCGAATGGTCTCCCTGTCACCAAGTGGTGGCTACATGTGGGAGGAAGCAAAGGTGAGTTGGATTTAGCGGATAGTGGGTCGCTAGGTGGCGAGCTTTCCTATACGGCAACAGGATTGCCAACAGATGGACGTGCTATCTGGGTGCGGCTGTGGTATCAAACTCTCGCAGGTTGGCAAAGTGTGGATCGTCTATATACCGCAGATGGAGCCTCTTAAATGGGTATTTCGTACTTCTTGTCAGATAACGTTGAGGGACTTAAGGTGTCTTGAGGAGTAAAGGGGCTTTCAGCTCAACTTCTTTTTTGAGGTCTTCATCAAGCTGAGCTAGATGGAGTGATTTGGCTTTAATCAGAAGGTCTATGGACACATTGTTGATGCCAAGCAAGTTGGCCTTGGCCAAATCTGTTCCTGTGAGAGAGGCGTCTTGAAGCGAGGCATGTTGTAGGTCGGCCTGAGATAAAAGAGCTTCTCGTAAGTCAGTGAGATGCAATTTGGTCCGAATGAGTTTCGCTTTTGTGAGGTTAGCCCAAGGAAGCGAGGTACGAGTTAAATTTGAATCCGTAAGGTCTACTTCAGTCATGTCGGCTCGAATCAGTCCAGATCCACTGAGGTCAACCATGACCATGATGGCTCTTGTCAGTGATGCCTTGATAAGGTTAGCTTCGATAATATCGGCCTCGGTAAAGTTCACCTCATGTAATATGGCCTCGGTGAAGTCTGCTCTCATCAAGTAGGCATCTGATAGGTCTGCTCCAGTAAGATTCGCATGGCTGAGGTCTATGCGTGTAAAGTCATACCCAGATAAATCAGCTTCTCGAAAGTCAGGTTGAACAGACGGATTTGTTCGTCTGAATTTGTTCCATTCTTCCACCCCTCCGTCAATGAGTAACTTAAAATGATCAGGATTGGCCATAGCAGGGTTCATGCAGTGGACGTAAGGGGTTACGTACTAATGCAGAATAGAAGTGTGGTGGGTAGGCGTTATCGTTTCTGTAAATATTTGAGAAATTCTGAATCAGGACTTAACACCATGGTGGTGTTGTCATTGGCGAAGGTTTTTTTGTAGGCCTCCATGGATCGAATAAACTCAAAAAACTTTGGGTCCTGTCCGTAGGCATCAGCATAAATCTTAAAGGCTTGAGCATCGCCGTCACCTTGAAATTCCTGAGCTGTTTTGTAGGCGTCAGCTAAAATGATTGCTTTGTCTTTTTCTGCCTCTGAGCGAATTTTTTGTGCCTCTTCTTCTCCTTCTGCTCGATATTGTTTCGCCTGTCGCTCCCGTTCGGCTTGCATACGTTGAAAAATAGCTTTTTCATTTTGTTCAGGAAGGTCAGCACGTTTGATCCGAACATCTGAAACTTCAAGCCCATATGTTGATGCGATGCTATTGGCTCGCTCGGAGACGACTTTCATGATGAGTGCACGGTTCGCAGAGACGATTTCCGTGAGTTGGTGCTTCCCGAGTTCCACTCGTAGTTCAGAATAAATGATATCGTCTAATCTCTGGAGAGCACCGCGCTGAGTTTGAAACGCTTGGTATACACGTAATGGATCGATTATTCGCCATTTAGCAAAATTGTCGATCACAATGGTTTTTTTATCTTCAGTAATGACGTCGCGAGAAGGTGCGTCATAATCCAGGAGGCGTTTGTCAAAGTAGGTGACTTCTTGAATGAAGGGGACCTTGAATTGTAGTCCTGGTTCTGTCACCGTTTTGACGGGTTTTCCTAACTGGACCACAATAGCTGTTTGGGTCAAGTCGACAACAAAGATTGGTGAAACCCCGAGTGCGATGAGGAGACCGATAACACCAACGATGACAAAAAGAATGTTTTGCTTACTCATGATCCGGCCCTCCCACTTTCCGTGCGTGATTTCTGTAAACGGTCAAGCGGAAGATAGGGGAGTACCTTATTCCCGACCTTGGAGTCGATAATAATTTTATTCGTATTGGCCAGAACCTCTTCCATTGTTTCTATGTAGACGCGTTTACTGATCACGTCTTTTGATTGAGTGTATTCTTTTAGAGTTTTCAAGAAGTGGTTGGCTTCACCTTCTGCCTTCGTGATTCGGGCTTGGGCATAGGCTTTGGATTTATTAACGTCTTGTGCCGCTTCACCTTTGGCCCGCGGGAGTAAGTCATTTCTATACCCATGAGCCTGATTGATCAATTTCTCACGATCTTCTTTTGCACTGGCCACATCTTTAAAGGCTGCTGCTACAGCTTCTGGTGGGTTCACGTCTTGTAATTGGATCGTGGCAATTTGTACGCCTGCTTGGTATTGATCCAGAATGCCTTGTAATAGGTCTTGAGTACTTTGTTGGATCACGGCTTTTCCAACGGTCAATGCTTCGTCTATTTTGTTCTTGCCAATCACCTCGCGCATGGAGGCTTCAGCTGCATTATGGATCGTGGTCTCGACGTTGGTGATTTTATAAAGATAGTTTAGTGGGTCACTGATTTTGTATTGCACAATAAATTCCACAGATAAAATATTCATATCACCGGTGAGCATCAAGGCCTCACGAGGCACGGACCGAGCACGTCCACGAGGATCTGTACGGAACCCGACCTCGACACGATGGAGCTTTTCTACTTTTGGCATGAGCACAGTTTCTAGGAGAGGAATTTTCATATGTGGGCCAGGTTCAGTTGTGCGAACCACATCGCCAAAGCGTTTCACCAATCCTTGTTCATCTGGTGCCACAATAAAGAAGGCTTGTGAGAGTACAAACACAGCGACCACAATGAAAATGACGGATGTAAATCCACCACCGCTTGGCACGAATCGCTTCATTTGTTCTTGAGCTTTTTTTAGCGCTTCGTCAAGCGGATCATCTCCACCACGACCCCAGGGGTCTTTGGGTTCCCATGCCATGCACGACTCCTTATCAGAAGAATTGAATGTCTATTGAGTTGAAGGACGATTGAACTGTAACCTTCCCCACGTTATCAGAAAAGCAACGAGTGGGCAATAATGATTTGTATCACGTATGCTGCAGAAGCACGATCTAGGACTGTTTGCGACGAATGGGCATTCTCATGGGCATCACATATGTTGCACCCCCAGTACCTGCAAGCTAATAAGTTTTGAGTCATAGAGTTATGAACGTCTCTGGTACATCCCCCCATCCCTATCTTATTTTGAATAAGCCCTATGACGTTCTTTCATCGTTTACCGATGCAGATGGACGACCAACGCTTGCGAAGTATATTCAGAAGCCATCGGTGTATTCAGCGGGACGATTGGACCGAGATAGTGAGGGGTTATTGTTCTTAACCTCTGATGCATATTTCCTTCATCGCATCACTGATCCACGATATAAGTTGTGGAAAGAATATTGGGCTCAGGTGGAGCGGCATCCTTCTGAGCAGGCCTTGACTCGTTTGCGTCAGGGGGTTTATGTCAAAGGGAAGATGACTCAACCGGCTAAAGTTGATCTCCTTTCCCCAGAGCCGGAGCTGTGGCCGAGGACAGTTCCCATTCGATTTCGGAAGAATATTCCCACGATATGGCTTCGAATACAAATTCAAGAAGGGTTGAACCGACAAATTCGAAGGATGACCGCCGCAGTTGGGCATCCAACATTGCGCTTGGTCCGCGTGGGCATTGGTCCTCTCATGCTTGGGAATCTGCAGCCAGGTGAGTGGCGTGATTTGACAAGGCAAGAAGTGAATGCACTTCGGTCCGCCTGTGTTTGACCCTCTTGGTACTGAAGGAGTTGATGTGCCGGCTTTGCCTTTGGGAAGCCTGGAAACGGGAGAGGCGAACGTTATCCATTGTATTACTTGAACATTTTCTGATCTACCGGTACAATACGCTGCTTTATATTAAATATGTCATGTTTCTATTCTTGACACATTCGTTTATTCGCTCACGTGTTTTGGTCAGGACGTGTTGACGAGCGGAACAACGACATGCCAGCTGTTTGGCCACCCATACCATTATGAAAGCCATTGATAAGCAGTCGCCTGCTGTGAAATAGGGATATAGGTATGGGTCTTGTGTCACGAAAGGGTTTGATCATCATTAAAAGGCCAATCGATACTTTTCACTTACATTATATGGAGATGAATTTAACATGGCGGTAACGATTATTTTGTCCCTCTCGCTTCTGGGATTGGTCATGGCGTTTTATTACTCTTCAGCGGTCAATAAGATTCCTATTGATATGGGTGTCGAGGATAAGGACACCAAGCTGCGTTTGGCGAAAATCCATTCGGCAATTGCTAATGGGGCCATGGCCTTCCTCAAGCAAGAATATAAAATTATGGCCATTTTCATGGTGGTCTTTGCGGCGATCATTGCCGTATTAATTGATGATCATCATACGGATTATGTGAATGAAGGGTTGTATACAGCCATCGCCTTTATCTTTGGCTCCGTTATTTCCATTGCCTCGGGTTTTATTGGAATGAAGATCGCGACACAGGGGAATGTGCGTACAACCGTTTCGGCAAATCAATCGATTTCTTCCGCATTTAATGTAGCGGTGAATTCAGGGGCAGTCATGGGTTTTGGTCTGGTAAGTTTAGCAGCCTTAGGTCTGCTCTTGGTCTATCTAGTGTTGAAGGCCATCATGCCAGAACAATTGCCGACACATGTGTTAATGGAGGTCATTGCTGGATTCGGGTTGGGTGGATCTTCCATTGCTTTATTTGCCCGCGTGGGTGGGGGTATTTTCACTAAAGCGGCGGATGTGGGCGCTGACCTTGTGGGAAAAGTTGAAGCTGGAATTCCGGAAGATGATCCGCGGAACCCTGCAGTCATTGCGGATAACGTGGGTGATAACGTGGGTGACGTGGCTGGAATGGGGGCGGACTTATTTGGCTCTTGTGCTGAAAGCACATGCGCCGCCATGGTTATTAGTGCTGTGGCGTTCTCAGGAATGGTTGATGCGTTGTTGTACCCAATTGTTATCTCTGCCATTGGAATTCCCGTGAGCTTGCTGACTCTCATGATGGTCAAGGTCACCTCAGAAGACCAAGTAGCCCCAGCATTGAAAAGGATGCTGATTATTTCTAGTGCGATGATGGCTGTGGTGATGTTTTTTGTGACCACAGCTATGCTTCCAGATACGTTTGAAATCGGTGGTGTGGCCTATACGGATCTTGGGGTGTATTTTTGTTTTCTGACCGGGTTGATTGCTGGTCTGGTCGTGGGGTTGATGACGGAGTACTACACCTCTCATGATTATGCGCCGGTGCGAGAAGTCGCAAAATCTTGTGAAACCGGTTCAGCGACAAATATTATCTTTGGTTTGGCCCTTGGCTATCAGAGTGCGGTTGGTCCATATCTCGCGATCGGTCTTGCTATCTATATCCCCTGGATATTGGCTGGGATGTATGGAGTCGCAATTGCCTCACTGGGCATGCTGGGTACCTTAGTCATTGCCTTGACGATTGATGCTTATGGTCCGGTTTCTGATAATGCGGGTGGAATTGCCGAAATGGCTGGTATGCCAGAGCATGTACGTGAACGGACAGATGTATTAGATGCCGCAGGCAATACCACCGCAGCTATTGGAAAGGGGTTTGCGATTGGGGCAGCTATTCTGACATCGTTAGCGCTCTTTGCCGCCTTTCTTACGCGAGCCGATTTATTGCTCAAAGAACAGAATGGGCCAGAATATGATCTTTTAGGCAGTATTAATTTGCTTGACCCATTGGTCTTTACCAGTCTCTTTATTGGTGCAGTCTTGCCATCATACTTTTCCGCCATGACCATGAAATCTGTGGGGTCTGCAGCCTATGAGATGATTGAAGAGGTCCGTCGCCAGTTCCGTACGATTCCCGGACTGATGGAAGGCAAAGCTGAAGCAGATCATGAACAATGTGTCGCTATTTCGACTCAAGCAGCTCTGAGGGAAATGATTGCCCCAGGTATCCTGATCATGGGGACGCCTTTGGTCGTAGGGTTCCTATTTGGCATTCAAGCTGTCGCTGGAATGCTCGCTGGCTCTCTTGTCGCTGGTGGTGTCATTGCTATTTCATCGTCGAATAGTGGTGGGGCTTGGGATAACGCCAAAAAATATATAGAGAAGGGAAATCTTGGTGGGAAGGGTACCGACACACATAAAGCCGCTGTTGTGGGCGATACTGTTGGAGACCCGCTTAAGGATACTTCAGGGCCTTCACTTAATATCTTGATTAAGCTTTCGGCTATTTTATCATTAGTGTTCGTCCCGTTTTTTGTGCAATACGGAGGATTGTTGGTTAAATAATTTTTAGGATTTTGGTCAAAAGCATTCCAGAAATTCATGCCCAATTACTAGTTTTCTGGTAGGGAAGGTATGAGTTTTGCTTATATGCATGAAAATTGTTTCTATGTTTCTTATTCTTCTTCTCCTGTTGTAGAATACGCAGAAGTTATATCGTTATTTTTTAAGTGAAAGTGTGCCATGGTTTTATATTGTTTTTTATAGTCATTGAACTCCTCTTTATGCTTCCGTAATTTTCATCTCGTTTTTTTCTACTTCTTTTCTCCATTGCAAACAGTGTGAGTGGCATAGGGCCATTGCGGTGCCGTCTCTGTGACGTTGTGCCACTATTCTCTTACCGATAAGGATAGTTGCATAAGTTTTGGCTACATAACAGCTGTCTTGTTTCACAAGGTGGCGTTGGAGGTAGGCATGGGAAGTATGAAGAAGTCTACGGTTCAAGCGGTTAAGCCTACAGTAGTTTCATATGAACAGTCATTGACTTCAGCAAAATATCCAAGCGCAAAGGTCGCGGACAACATCCGAGGGATTGGTCTTTGTGTGGGCCTCGGCTTAGGGGTCTTTGCTCTTGACCTTGTCCTTTTAGAGGGTGTCATGATTGTGGTGTTGTATGCTGTCGTTGTCTTGTTCGCCTCAAGACTTTCGTTTTCCTATTCAGCTTATGTGGCAGCCGCTATGTGTTCGGGGTTAACCTTGATTAGCCTTGGGGTTTCAGAAGTAGGGAGTCTGGCAACTGGAGAATTCGGGAATCGACTGTTAGTGATTTTTGGCATTTGGGTCATCGCGTTTCTCTCTCTATTGTGGGACAAACCTCAATCAAATGGGTCCGTGCTTTGGCTCACGCTGTTGAGGCAAGGAGAATCAATCAAGGAGAAGCACAACGTTGATGAGCATGTAGTGTGCAAAGGCATGAATTCAAGCGGTGATGATCTCAGTGAACTCAATCGTGCGTTGTTGAATAAAAATCAAGAGATGGAAACATTAATTAATGTGGTGTCTCATGATCTTCGCTCTCCTTTAGTCAATATTCAGGGGTTTAGCAAAGAGCTGTCAGATTCGTGCAATCGTCTTCGTCATACACTGAGGCAGAGTGGCACTGGAGGAGATTCTCTGGGAGACGCCGCTCACTTATTAGATGAGGAAATTCCTGAAGCCCTGCACTATATTCGTGCCGGTGCGGAAAAGATTAATTGTGTGCTTTCTGGAATATTACGATTTTCTCGATTAGATCGGATCTCTCTCAACACTGAACGATTGAACGTCAACTCTATGGTTTCAGGTATTGCGACCGTCATGGAATTTCAGCTAAAGGAAAAAGGGGTGTTACTTAAAGTTGATGATCTTCCCCACTGTATGGGTGATGAAATCTTGTTGAATCAGGTATTTTCAAACTTAATTGAGAACGCTTATAAGTATTTGGACCCTCACAGGTTAGGAGTGATTCACATTTCTGGAAAAATCAAAGATGAAATGTCAATTTATGCCGTGCAAGATAATGGAATTGGTATTCAAGAGGAGTATCAAGGGAAAATTTTTGAAATGTTCCATCGCTTGAACCCCCACGAAGGATCTGGTGAAGGGCTTGGGCTCACTATTGTTCGAAGAATTGTTGAACGTCACAAAGGAGAAGTGTGTGTCGAGTCAGAATTCGGTGTGGGAACAACATTTTTTCTCAGTCTGCCCTGTGCCGCCACCGCATTAAAGGAGAAGGACGATTGAGTCAGCAACCGACGATTCTCATTGCTGAGGACGATGATGGACATGCAGCGCTCATTGAGCGACATCTCCAACGATCTGGCGCGAGTGGAACATATTTACGGTTAAAAGACGGTCAAGAAATTTTGGATTTTTTATTTCAACGGGGAGACGGTGAAACTAGAATTCAGAATTGTTCTTATATCCTTCTTTTAGATATTAATCTTCCCAAAGTAAGTGGCCTAGAGGTGTTACGACAAATAAAAGAGAATACAGAGTTACGGAAAATTCCTGTAACGGTACTCTCAACCACCGATGATCCACGAGATATTGAACAATGTCATGCCTTGGGGTGTAGTCATTATATTACAAAGCCAACGGAACCTGAGGTGTTTATGAATGTCATTGCTCGCTTAGGGCAGCTATTAGATGTTGTGAAAGTCCCTAACATTCAGGAATGTTAGCGAATTCCTGCCTGCCGGAATTTCCTCTATGGTTCTGAGCCTCACGAGAAAACCTTGGGCCCTAATCTATATTGAATTGAAAAGTGAATGCTTGGAGGGAGTGAAGGAAATCTTAGGAATTGACCCACTGACGACGAAGAGAACCTGTTTGCTTTGAGGTTGACGGTGTTTTCGTTTTTGCCTTTCGGTACTTCCATCCCAGTGCACGGAGAATGCGGCTGACATGATCTGGATGATACCGTACGCCAAAGTTTCGACGAATAAGTTTTCCGACATGCCCGCAAGTCCAATACTCAGTGCGCAGATTCGCGGCACGAGGTCCCTTTCGTAACAACTTGTCCAACTTCAGTCGTTGCGGCCGAGTAAGACGCGGAGGACGTCCAGTGTGTGGTTTAGCATTGAGTGCCTCTGACCCTCCACTTTCCAGTGCATCCTTCCAACGCTTCACTGAAGACGGAGCCGCACTAATCTGTCTCGCGACTTCACGAATGCCTTTTCCTTTAAGCAACATTTTCGCTGCAAGGCGTCTTCGGGTTTCAAGTTTTTTGGGACTACCTTTTGGTCGCATACAGACTATGTCGGAGCGGTGAGGTGGATTCTTTAGAGAAAAATCACATTGTGGAGAGTGAAAAATTAAGGAACGAGGAATTGTTTGTCTGGCCTGTAGATATCACGTATTTGACGAGCAGATGGATATGCTCCAGGTTGCGTGAATCAGCAAGCCTGTCGCGCGAAAGTGGGATACGATTTTCACAGGAAAAAATTAAGAAATTTGACGGTTACTCGTGCGGGGACAAGAAGTGTAGTGGAGGAGGAACGCCACGGGTCTTGGCCCGTAGCCGTTCCTCAAAAAGAAGGAGTTGGAGGTTTGAGCGAATTACTTGATATGGTTAGTGCTTCCCACTCTTCAGGGTCAAGACATAACTTGTGAGATTGTTCAATTGAGTATCAGACAGAGGAAATTTAGGCATAAATGAACCGGGAGAAACGGATTGTGGGTCTTTGAAATGTCGAATATGCCATTCACGTTCAGGATGGCGGTCGGCCACATAGGAAAGATCTGGAGCGACATTCGCGCCATCACCATGAATACGATGGCAGGTTTTACAGGCGAATTTTTGAACGAGAGCCTCGCCCTTGGCGATCACTGGGTCAGTTCTTGGTACAGCGTAGAGGTCCCGTAAGGAAATGCCAAGTAAGACAAACATGGTGACTAAGAATGCCATGCCACCTGCCATGACCATTGGACGGGATGAGGGTACCCGTTCTGTGTTTCGATCGAGAAAGGGAAGGGCGAAGAGACAGAAGATAAAGGCAGCTGGTAATGCCCATGATGCGTAACCAACTAAAGGACCTGGTGCCCATTTGAGTAATTGGTAATGGAACAGAAAATACCATTCAGGCACGGGGATGAACGAATGATCTGATGGGTCAGCTTTATCAGCAAGAGGAAATTGCACGGTATAGGCCAGTACAGCCAGGATACAAAACACAAAAAGCATGACCACGGCATCCATATAGACTTGACGTGGGTAAAAAGTTTCGCTGCCCTGCATGGCTTGTGCTTTGTCGTGAGGGCCAGCAGGACCAACTCGTCGTAGGATAAAGATGTGGAGCATGACTCCCACCATCATGATGGCAGGGAGAATCATCACATGAATTGCAAAAAAACGCGAAAGTGTAAGAGCGCCAAGGGTCTCACCCCCTCGCATGAGACGGACGATGAAATCGCCGATGATGGGTGTGGTTCCTGCCATATTAATACCAACCTGTGTGGCCCAATAGGCATTTTGATCCCATGGTAGGAGATACCCAGTAAACCCAAAACCCAGCATGAGTAACAACAACACCACACCCACCATCCACATCATTTCACGTGGTCGTTTATAGGCCCCGTCAAAGAAGACTTGAAGCATATGCAGTCCTACTGCCATGATAACCGCCGATGCCCCCCAATGGTGAAGTCCTCGAATAAACCACCCAAACCACACTTCGTTTTCGATGTACTGAACCGTATCATACGCATGATCTGGAGAGGGTACATAGTAAATCGAGAGGCACATACCTGTAATGGCCTGGAGCACAAAGAGGAATAACGTGGCCGACCCAAACACGTAATTCCAACTGGCTCCACCCGGTATGGGTTCGTCGAGCAGTGTTTGTTCTATCGGCTTAAGTTTGAGGCGTTCATCAACCCAATCATATAGTGGAGCAAGCATGGTTTATATCTCCGTTTGGTCTGCGAGGCCTGATTTAAATTCTTTGTAAATGACGAGCAATTCACCATTTTCGACTTTAACCGGTAAGGTATCTAATGGACGAGGAGCTGGACCTGCTTGAACGACTCCCTTGAGATTGTAAACGCTTCCATGGCATGGACATTTAAAGAGGCGATCTTGTCCGTCCCATTTATAGCCACACCCGAGGTGTGGGCAAATAGGAGAGAATACGGTGACCTCATCGTTGGAATGCTTGATCGCCCAGATGCCTTTTGTCGCCTTTGTTTCGAGCCAGCCATCTTTCTCGGCCACGGTATAATCTAAGGCTTTCGGTTGCTCCACAGGCAAATCATCTATTTTCGCGATCGGCACCCACTCTTGCTTTTTTCTTTGAAATGCAGGGAATACGACATATCCCACTATAGGAATAGTGAGTGAGAGACCAATGACGGTAGAAATTGCCGCCGTCACTCTTGCAAAAAATGAACGACGAGTTCCCACAGGTGTTGAAACCCCGGACTCAGCCTCATCAGATGAAACAGGTGTTTCCACTTCCATTCTAGAAGCCTCCACTATTCAATTGTTGATGACGATATGGTTACTCTAATGCCGAATACGAGTTAGGGTAACCTGCTGAACATAGGGATTTTTCATGCCATAGGTAGGTTGTGGGTGGTTCAAATCGAAGGAAGGACGACCGTCGTTCTCGCTTCCTTGAACTTGAAATCGAGAAACGGTTAGCCCGTCCACGATGCCCCCTTGGGAAAAACTTATAGCAAAAGGTTCTTGGCTCGTCGAAGTATTGATGGCCAAGGACCCCAAAAAAGGAAGATACTGGAGTGGTTGACGAGCAGCATGAGTAGACACATAAGACCATGATTCAGATGTGACATGGCCTGCTGAAGAGACTTGAATGTCAGTAGGCTTACCAAAAAGACTTCGTACTTCATCTTGAGTTGTGACACCTATATGTATGTCGTTCCAAGGTGAAGAAGAGTCGAAGCTCAATTCATTCATGGTGCCAGGTCCTGACAACGTCTCGCTTGCTGCAACACATCCAGATAAGGAACTGAGAAGAATAATGGCGGGAAAAAATGTAGTAGTCCTCATAGAAATCACTATATCACAGAGTCGAATTAGTGCAAATTAGAGAAGGGAACGGTGGCTGTGCACGTGATAGACTTGTCCTCTCACCACCTCTGCTGTAGACTGAAAATCAATCCCTCAATACTGCGATAACTGTAATATTTTCTTTGCGAGAAGTGCGATGGCTGAACCGCGATCCTACCCACAAGAACTCCTGATTGATGATAAGCTGTATCATTATGCGCGTGTATTAAAAGACGATTTTTTTTCGATTAATCTGTTGTATCAAAATGTAGAGGGCGAAGGGTATGTGTTAAAGCTCAGTGACTTTCGATTTGTGGGAGGATGGATCTTCAGACCCTTAGCCTGTCTCATTTCACATCATGAATATAGGGTGTATCAGCGAGTCGCAAATCTAGAAGGTATTCCAACTCTTGGGCCTCGGTGGGGGTGGCGAGGATATTTCCATCGCTATATTGAAGGAAAAACGCTTCATGAAGTGACGCCTCATGGAGAGTTGCCTGAAAACTTTTTTGATCGGTTGAAGAACGTGATTCAAGCTGTACATGCCCGAAAGGTGTTCTACGTAGATTTGAATAAACAAGGGAATGTGATTTGTTCAACAGAAGGAGATCCTTATTTAATTGATTTCCAAATCTCCCTGGCATTTCCGATTGGTGCTGGATGGTGGGAACGCCGATTGAATCCGATATTCAATCGACTTATTCAAGAAGACCTCTATCACCTCTATAAACACAAAAAATCTTTCCAACTGCAGCAGATGACAGAAGAAGAACTACAATTAGCGAAGCGTTCTAAACTTAACGAACGATATTCTCGGTATTTTTCGAGACCGTATTTACGCGTGAAACGACTCCTCTATCCCCACGGCAGCAATGAAATAATTTGGTACAAGTGGAAGAAAATGAAAGATAAGTCCATCCAGATGCCCTAGCTTGAAAGAGGGTGATTCTATCTTTCCCCAATTGAGAAACCCTTCTCGTCTCGCTACGAAATAAAAAAAGAGCCTCCTATCATCACTGATAAGAGGCTTTTTTTATGGTTGATACGAGAGCGAAGTATATTCTACGACTTCTTAGATTTCCGATAATTCCAGCCTATCAGACCTAATAAGCCAGTTCCCATCAAGAGCATGGCCGATGGAACCGGGACGGGTGGCCCCACGATTACTTGGATGTTCGTGTTGGCAAGTTCTCCACTATTGTCAGACGCGGAGAGGATAAAGTCGTAGGTGCCTTGCGTTGTTGGGTCGAAATTGTCGAATGGTGCACTGTTGAAGAAATCCATTCTCCAGGAGTTTTGGGCAACGTTATTGGTGTCTAGTAGTCCAACATAGTTTGCTAATGTTCCCTTGGTGCCACCACCATTGTCTGTGCTGTTGTTCCCAATGGCGTGATCAAAAAATGGAACAGGTATGGGGGTTGTCCATGGAATTACGGAGCCCGGTGTGATCAGATCGAAACTCAGGAAATTGGTGCCGGCACCGGGGTCGAAGTCAATCTGAAGGAGATAGGTGAGGTCATTAAGTTGCCGTGATACTGAATTGCTAAAATCAGTGTTGATCGACCATTCAAAACTCCAGAGAGGAGTTGGCGAGCCAGAGCCACCTGCACCAGCTGAGAAACTATAAGTGCCATCTCTATTGCTGTTAAAGGTGTTCGCCTTGGGAAATCGCTGCTTGGCCCTCAGGCCGAGCTCGACTCCATTATTCTGATCAACTGTAAAATTGCCGTTGGCATTGCCCGAGCCGAAGATGACGTCTGGTGTCACGTTCTGATCAAACATGATAGAGGCGTTTGCAGAAGTAGTCATGCCGATCAAAATGACTCCAACTGCAACATACATCAGTTTTTTTCTGAAATTCATACGCTTCCTCTTTTCTACATGCTCCATGCTCTGACCTAGACATTTCAACCTTGTATTGTAAGTAAGGTGAGTCAGTGCCATCGGCAGTGTTTTACAGAGTGGTTAGTAAATCTCTATCCATGGGAATTTTTGATGGGTCGCCAATGCTATCACTTTATGCATTAGTAGGCAATTTCTTGTAGTGGCAAGAGAGGTGAACTGTCAGAATGATCTCACGCTAATTATTTTTTGAAGGAAGGATGTCAGGCTGATGAAGGGTAGCGAGGGGTAAGTAGAAATAGCGGGAGAGGTCAAGCACCGACGGTCAGATGCGATTGAACATGATAACTAATGGAACATCTGGTAGTCATGAGTTGGGTTTGGAAAAGAAGTCATCAACTTTGGCCTTTGGATTGTCTGTTCCCCAACTAATGGACTTATTTAGTTTCTGGAGTCGCGGGACATGTTTTGAGCAATGAATGTAGGCTTCCTCTATTTTCACAAGGATCCAGCGTTCAATAAGACTGTGTGAACGATCAGTGCTGTGACGTAGGGCGACAACCGCGAGAGCTGCAGGAATCTGATCAACTTCAAACAGTTGTGCTTGACCATTGACATGGAGGCCAATGGTTGTATCAAGAAAGTCGACAAAGACTAATCCGATGTGCGGGTTTTCAATAATATTTCCCATGCTGGCAAAAATACCGTTGCCTCTAAACTCAGGGTATGCCAGAGTTTTGTCATTCATGACGACGACAAACCCCGGTTGACCAAATCGAGGAGAACAGTCACAGTGGCCATTCGCGTCAGCTGTGGCAATGAACATCATTTCCTGGCGAAGAATAAAGGCTTTCATCCCCTCAGTTAGATGATCATGCATTTGTCGGTCATAAAAACGTGTTGCTCTTTCTTGGCTTTTGAATTCATCCTGTAACTGTCGTTCACCCTCTGTTCCAATCATGATGGAGTCCTTTTGAAGTTTGCCTGGGGCCACATTTTTGATGGTAAATCGTCTGAATAGATTACTACAAAATGGAATAACTATGCACCCACTCATAAGGAGGGCCAATCGTGGGGAAGCGATAACGCGAGAATGTGAAGATGGGTTTTATTCTATTGAAGCGGCATTCTCAAGAAATGAGCTTGAGGGGGGATAGCATTTTTCTGGTAAAGATTCCTCAATATGGAGGTGATCAAGGGGCAGGTAGCTTTTGATATGAAGCGTCCAAAGGAGAATGTCCAGATAACCCTCAGAGCTTTAGTTCATGGATAAACGTGCCTAGGGGTTGGACGATTTTTATCCGCTTTCGAAGGAGTAACTGATTTCAAGCATGTGGAAATCAACTCCGCGGCTCTTCCCGTAGATGGTGGCATCTGACATGTGATGAAAGCGGTATCCTGTTACTAAATTTCCGGGAAGATGAATGCTGACTCCTCCATGTGCAGTAAATTGAAATGGACCTCCAATGTCTTGGCGCCCATATTTCCAATCACTAATCAGTGCTCCGCCGGCACCAGCATCAAATGTTAAATTCCAACTTTTTTTGGTAAAAGCGAGGCCAGGTGTGACTGTTGTGATAAAGCCGAGATCTCCTGCCCCTCGCAACACACCTGCTGAGCCATAGAGCCTCAATCGTGTTTCCCAGCCTGACCGGGACTCCCAGACTCCTGGTAAGCCGACAACACTGAACACCTCAAATTGTTCAAAGTCTTCCTTTTCTCCTGGGGGCAATCCTGCGTCATGGAAATTCATTCCTCCTCGAATGCCAATCGAGATGACCTCTAGCTCTTTGGCCCAGCCAAGTCCTGAGACGCTTATCAGTAGGACAAACCCAAGGAGAGCTCCAGTGGTTATTGGGGCATTCCTGAATAGGCTATTCAGGGAAGGGTATTGATGATAGGTTTGGATGAAATGTGATTTGTTGGATGAGGCCATTATTTCCGTGCCATTCATTTC
This sequence comes from Nitrospirales bacterium, assembly GCA_029261355.1. Taxonomy (GTDB): domain Bacteria; phylum Nitrospirota; class Nitrospiria; order Nitrospirales; family UBA8639; genus JAGQKC01. The sequence continues at coordinate 42,781 of JAJDBM010000010.1, forward strand.
TCAGGTCATGCGAAAACACGACTTGTCTATTCTAAGATTAATTATTACTCATGAAGTCTGTTGTCCCGTAAAAATGTTACATATAAGAGCCATCCTATCATGCGTATTTGACATCGATTTGTCTGTAATGAAGGTGACAATTTTGAGAATAGGCAGTGGAAAATTTTTCTGAAGATGCCGACAAGAAGTCCTCGAAGGCATTGACTTTTCACAGGGATGTGCCTACAACCAAAAATGGAAAATCAATCCACCAATGAAAGTCTCAGTGATGTCATGATCTTATGAGAAAGTCTGAAGAGGCTCAGGTGCATGTGAGTCATGCAACTTCCGATACGCTTCTCCTCACATTAAAGGGAAGCTGGAAACTTCAATCTGGGATTCCACCGTTTACTGAAATTGAAAAAACTATCGAGTCGAGTACTGGAATTCAGCAACTGACCTTTGACTCCCAGCACGTCACGAGTTGGGACAGTGGTCTGGTCACATTCGTGCTCAGAGTTCTGACTTATTGCACACAGCATCGAATCGAAGTTGACCGAACAGACCTTCCTGAAGGTGTTCAACGTCTTGTGAGTCTGGCCTTAGCCGTTCCTGAACAGCAGGGTACGAGACGATTGATTCCTTCAGAGTCCTGGCTTGCTCGATTTGGAAAAGAGGTGATGGTGACGCTAGAAGGGGCGAACGCCATGATTGCGTTTGTCGGGGACGCGTCACTGGCATTTTGGGCGTTATTGGCGGGTAAGGCTCGTTTTCGTCGGTCAGACCTGTCGTTGACTATTCAAGAATGCGGGATACAGGCGCTTCCCATTGTTTCATTGATCAGTTTCCTCGTTGGATTAATCTTGGCCTTTGTTGGGGCTGTTCAGCTTCAGCAGTTTGGCGCACACATTTATGTTGCTGACCTAGTTGGATTAGGTATGGCCAGAGAAATGGGTGCAATGATGACGGGAATTATTATGGGAGGTCGAACCGGAGCGGCTTTTGCCGCGCAACTGGGGACGATGCGAGTGAATCAAGAGATTGATGCGATGATCACCTTAGGGCTTTCTCCAATGGAATTTCTGGTCCTGCCACGCATGCTCGCATTATCATTGATGATGCCATTACTCTGTCTTTATGCTGATCTCATGGGAATACTTGGTGGAATGGTCGTGGGAGTCACTATGTTGGACTTGGGATTTCTTCAATATTTTAATCAGACGCAGGCTTCGCTCAGTCTCATGGATTTCTTTCTCGGTTTGGTGAAAAGCATGGTCTTTGGTGTCCTAGTGGCGATGGCTGGTTGTCTACGAGGTATGCAATGCGGGAATAGTTCTGCCGCTGTAGGGATTGCGGCAACTTCAGCCGTGGTCACGAGTATTGTATTTATCGTAGTGTCAGATTCAATCTTAACTGTTATTTACAATGCGATCGGTGTGTAAGGTCTGGTGATGGTTATGAATGCAACGCCTCATATCTCTATTGAAAATCTGACCATGGCCTATGGTGATTTCCTCATTCAGCGTGATCTCACTTTTACCATCAATCGTGGAGATATATTTATTATTATGGGTGGGAGCGGGTGCGGGAAAAGTACGCTCTTACGACATTTAGTTGGATTGAAACGACCAGCTAAAGGGGATGTTCGGTATGAGGGGGAAAGCTTTTGGAATGCCCAGCCCGAAAGTCGAGCAGGAAGAATGAAGCAATTTGGGGTTCTTTTCCAAAGTGGGGCATTGTGGAGTTCCATGACCTTAGCTGAAAATGTTGAATTACCATTGGCAGAATATACGAACTTGACGCCTGATGAAATTCGGGAGATTGTATCGTTCAAACTTGCGTTGGTGGGGCTTGCAGGATTTGAAGAATTTTATCCGAACGAAATTAGTGGAGGAATGCAGAAGCGGGCAGGATTAGCTCGGGCGATGGCCCTTGATCCAGAAATTCTTTTTTTTGACGAACCGTCTGCGGGTTTAGATCCTATCAGCTCAAGGCGGCTTGATGAATTAATTCTTGAACTTCGTGACAGTCTTGGAGCAACCGTGGTGATTGTGACACATGAGTTGGCCAGTATTTTTGCGATAGGGACCAATTCAGTATTTCTTGATGCAGAAACGAAAACGATGTTAGCCGTCGGGTCGCCTCGCATGCTATTGGAAGAATCAGCCGATCACAAAATTCAGACATTCCTGACACGGGGAGATGGGAAAACTGAGAAAGCTGACACTTGAAATGAAAGAGACGACTCTTTCTTTCATATTCTCCTTCATCTTGTTGCCAATAAAACTTTCAGCAGCCTTCTATGAGTAAACAAGCCAATCCAACGCTTATCGGAGCTTTTGTCCTTGGTGCCATTGTATTGGTGATCACGGGCGTTGTGGTGTTTGGTAGTGGGAAGCTCTTACAGGACAAGCTTGCGTACGTGCTCTATTTTGATGATGATCTGAAAGGATTGGATGTGGGGGCAGCCGTCACATTTCGTGGGACGAGAGTGGGCACGGTCTCAGATATTAAAGTGGTCATTGATGCTCAGGGCGAATCGATTCGAATTCCAGTGACCATAGAAATAGAAGAAGGGACAGTCGAAGTGACCAATACGACCCCAGATACCATCCAGTCTGGAAGTCTTGATCAAATGAAGGACCGAGAATTCATCCAAAAGTTAATTGATCATCGAGGGTTTCGAGCGCAATTACAAATGCAAAGTCTTGTGACAGGGAAACTGATCGTCCAACTTGATTTTTTCCCAAATAGTCCGATCAAATTGCACACTGGGCTTGCAGATTCCTATCCAGAATTCCCAACGACTTCATCGAGCTTAAGCCAATTGGCTCATAAATTGGAAGATATTCCTTTCAAGGACCTTGTTAATGCCGCGTTACGAGCAATCCAGGGGTTTGATCAACTGATTCATTCGCCTGATGTGAAAGGACTTGGTGCTGAGACACGAGTCCTTTTGAAAGACTTGCGTGCATTGACGCAAGACGTGAAGAGGGAATTGGGTCCGCTTGTGTCAGATGTCGATGATACGATTCGGGACACGCAGGACTTGGTTCGGCATATTGATGGTCAAGTGAATCCGCTCAGTTCCAGTTTGAAAGAGATGGCAGATTCTGCACGGCTGAGTCTGCAACAAACGAATCACACGCTTTCAACGATCAAAGGGGTGGCGGGGAAGAGCGTGGCACTGCCGTATCAGCTTTCCCAAACGCTCAAAGAATTCTCTGCGGCTTCAAGAGCTATTAGGACACTTGCAGAATATTTAGAGCGTCATCCCGAAGCGCTCATCCAGGGGAAGGGTGATTCATGAACAGGCTTCGACGTGGTCTACGAAATTGGGGGTTGGGTTTTTGTGGGCTCGTTTTTTTAGTAGGTTGCGGCAGTACTGCCCCTATACATTATTACCAATTGAGTGCGATGCCTTATTCGGCGACTGAAGAGACGCCATCTCGAGTAGAGGACGGAACCGTGGTGGGGATTGGTCCGGTAGATATTCCCTCCTATGTGGATCGAGCCCATCTCGTCATTCGTGCCGGCGAAACCGAACTTGAGTTGCTGGAGTCAGATCGTTGGGTGGAACCCTTGCAGCGCAATTTGACAAGAGTTTTGATCGATAATCTTTCACAAGAATTAGCGAGTGACGGCATAAATGCCTTGCGCTGGGACGAAGGGTTTTCCCTTGATTATCGTATTCGCATTGAATTTACCCAATTAGATTTTTCAAAGACTGGCGAGGTGTCTCTTGGTGCCCGCTGGATCATTTCCTGGCAAGATAGCCAGGAAACGCTGGTTATTAAGACATCACGGTTTCACACCTCTAGCATTCCTGGGGACTATCGTTCTCTGGTTTCTGAAATGAGCCGCCACGTAGAATCACTCAGCCGAGAAATTGCCCAGGCCGTCAGGTCACATATTTGAAAAATTGGTTTATCGTGTGACTAGATCATCCTTGCTAGATTCCTTCTAGAAGACATAGTGCTGCTATAGATGACCTCAAGGCCTAGAATTTGTGACTGGATCGGTGATCCAGAGGTCACTGACTCCCCAAGTGGTAAGCATGGTTTCATGTAGCCCACCAATCTGCACCACCGGTACCCCTGGAACCCGAGATCCAGACACAAATACTTATTCATTCAGTGGTGGCCTTGACTCAACGCCACACATCATCAATCCAATAGGGTTACCTTCTTTTCTCGATCCCAACTTTCCGTGGTTTTCCGTGGGTTCTTTTATCTGGACTGGTACGGGGAGTCCGTTATTTGGCGTCACCGCTGAGGGAAATATTATGAATCCTGCAATCCCCTTCTCGCCGTTTAGCCCTATTTTCACCACTATTGGTAGGGCAAATAATAGCTCTGTATCGGTAATCTATACCTATGAAGCGGCCCCGGTTGTGGCTTCTGTCCCGATTTCCTCAGCCTTGCCGTTATTCCTGACCGGCCTCATTGGCCTCGGCCTTGTTGTGCGCCGTCAGAACCGAACCTCCTAATCCCAAGAGCACATGTGGGATCGAGACAGCCGCCTTACAGGGTGGCTGTTTTCGTTTGCCGACGTGCAATATCCGAAGATTTCCTATAATAGTAACGAGAGATCAGTTGAGATCGGCCCATGGCAGCACAGATTGACGTTGCCCAATTATTCATATTGTGACGAGCAAGAATGGAGAAGTCTCTATGAATAAATTGATTTTCCTTCTGACCCTGTTCTCGGCCATCGTGTATGCCGAGAGTCATCAAGGGATGCCACCGAATAAGGCCATGGACAAGGAACTCATGCAGCACATGCAGGGAAGTATGCAGCAGATGGACCTGAAACAGCTGGAGAAGGCTGCAGCTTGTATGGATAACCTTGATCTCTCGATGATGGATGGGTTGGAAAAGGAAGGAACGAAGATGGAGGCGAAAATTGGAGCCTTATGCCAATCGGGAAAGCGTAGGCAAGCCCAGGATCGAGCCATGCACTACGCCACGGAAATGATGAGTCGACCTGGTATGAAGAAAATCCAGCAAAATGGTTGCTGGCATGATGCCAAAATGCCCTGCGAGAAAATGGGCAAAGGTCAACATGTTTCTGATGATGACAATTTAGTCACGACGTATTGACGTTGCTAAGAGGATAGACGAGGGAAACAGATAGATAGAGATATTAATCTCTTGGTGGGATATTGGCAGATTGTTGGTCGTTCTTCTTTAGTCTTCTTATCCCTATTCCGTGCAATTACTCATGCCGTTTCTGCAAACGCGAAACTGGCTGTATTTTATTTCTTTGTTTTTTAAGGTATAACACTTGTCTTTTCCATTCCGTACAATTTCCCTTGAAGCTCCTATGCCACATGGCAACGGAGGGCCGGAAAACCCACCAACCGTGCACCGATCTTTCCCTCTTGACCTCCCAGACGATGTTTCATCTCCCACCTTGTAGCGTCCCGGTGATTTACAGGGAGTGTAGGATTTATAATTCCTAATGGGCTTCTTCGGGGTGATCCACCGCCAGCATTCAATGATGTTCCCACTATTGGATTTCGTGATATGAACCTCGTATGGCTTGGGACAAATAACTCGCTGAACATTATCGGCCCACGCTGTTGATCCCATAAAAAGTGAGACCATGAACATCAAGAACAAAGCACGAGCAATAGTCCTATGGCATATCATCAATTAAACCTCCAGATTTCAAACTATTCAGCATACTCCATATATGTCAGCCGCCATCCCTAAGCGATGAGCCATGTTAGCATCTGGAAATTTAAGCGGTCTACTTAGAAGTTTATAGATGTGTTGAGCCGGAGTTCTTTGATCTCGAGTAGTCTCAATATTCATAATAATGATAAAAGGGACTGTTCGCAAAATATTTGGTCGTGTATTGGGGAGGGTGCAGCAGAGAGGTTAGGTGTCACAGCTCTTGAGGTGACATGATTGTGATGGTTGGTAGGGAATGTCGTTATTGAGGAATGAATGACTTACTCGCGAGTAAACTGAGCGCCTATATCTATTGCTGTTGCTCGAATAGTTCCTGCGGCAACCATTTCTTGAAGTGCCTGTTCTGAATCATCTGGTTTAAGGTTGACTCCGCATATGGCATCTTCAAGCACCACCATACGTAAGCCTAGTTTCATTCCATCTAACACCGTTTGATTAATCCAATACTCTGTGGCAAGTCCAACGATATATACCGTTGAGGCATGTCGGTCTTCGAGGTAGTCTGCGAGGGATGTTCCGTCAAATCCTGAATGTATATCCTTTTTAGGGTTGGTTGCTCCAGAAATAATCAGGCTGCCGTTTGGGAGGTGGAGGTTTGCATGGAACTGTGCGCCTCGTGATCCCTGCACGCAATGCGGAGGCCATGGCCCTCCTTGTTCTTGAAAGGAGCAGTGGTTTTGTGGATGCCAGTCACGCGTCGCCATGATGGCGGAGAGTTGATGCTGGAAGTATCCGATGTATTGATTGATTTGAGGGATAATGTGATCGCCTTCTGGTATTGCTAGTGATCCGCCAGGGAAAAAATCATTTTGCAGATGCACAAGAACAAGGGCAGATTGTTTGTCTGGTACCAGACTGTCTTGCGCTGTAGCGGTAGGCTCTGTCGATTTTTTGACGAGTTTCATTAGGTTATGCCACGATTTCTGTTCCGATACCTTTATCGGTAAATATCTCTAACAAGATGGCATGGGGAACTCGTCCATCAATGATGTGTGCTTTATTCACCCCTCCATGTATGGCGGCTAGGCACGCATGGACTTTCGGTAGCATCCCTTCGCTAATGATCTTTTTCTTGACCATGCGTTCCGTGTCTTTCCGTGACAACGTAGGGACGTGATGGTTGTCCGCATCGCGAATGCCTTTGACGTCGCTGAGTACTAATAATTTCTCAGCTCCCAATGCGCCTGCCACACTTCCCGCAACCAGGTCGGCATTGATGTTATGAGTTTTCCCTTTTTTGTCCACTCCAATGGGTGCGATGACGGGAATGAAGTTTTCTTCGAGTAGTTTGACGAGCAAGTGGTCATCGACTTTGTCGACTTCCCCAACCAATCCGTAGTCATGATCTTCTGAAACGTCTGTTCCACCAGAAAGGCTCTGCACTAATGCCTTAGCATTAAATGGTTTGGTTAAAAACAAACCTCCATCTTTTCCTGTAAGTCCAACAGCTTTGCCGCCATGTTGATTGAGTAGGCTGACAATTTCTTTGTTGATTTTTCCTCCGAGCACCATCTCGACGACGTCCATCGTGGCTTGGTCAGTAATTCGAACACCATTGATGAATTTTGGTTTGATCCCTAACCTATCAAGCATGGTATTAATTTGAGGGCCCCCTCCATGAATTACCACGGGATTGAGCCCCACGTATTTGAGCAGTACGACGTCTTCGGCAAATCCTTCTTTCAGGTCATCCTGCGTCATGGCTGCTCCTCCGTACTTTATTACGATCGTTTTGCCCGCAAAGGTACGAATGTACGGAAGTGCTTCAACGAGAATATCGGCTTTTTTGATAAGTTTGTCCATTTTTTCTTGTTATGCGGGAATGGAGTGCGAGCTAACCCTCTCGTGGATACTCCAGTAATTTTGATTTTAGAGAATAAAGCGACTCAAGTCTTCATCTTTGACGATGTTGTGGAGATGTTTTTTGACATAGGGCGCATCAATAACGACTTTTTTCTCAGTGAGTTCTTGCGCTTCAAACGATACTTCTTCCAACATTCGTTCAACAATAGTGAAGAGTCTGCGTGCTCCAATATTTTCCGTTCGATCATTGACTTCCACGGCAGTAGCTGCGATCTCTTGAATACCATCTTTTGTAAAATCAAGTAAAACTCCCTCAGTTTCAAGAAGGGCTTGGTATTGTTTGACCAGCGCGTTTTTGGGCTCGGTTAAAATTCGTACCAAATCCTCTTTCGTGAGGGCTTCAAGTTCAACGCGGATAGGGAAGCGTCCTTGTAGCTCTGGTATGAGGTCTGATGGCTTGGACACATGAAATGCCCCAGCCGCGATAAATAAGATATGGTCTGTGCGAACGGGACCATACTTAGTATTGACGGTTGATCCTTCTACGATTGGGAGCAAGTCGCGTTGGACGCCCTCACGGGAAATGTCAGGTCCTGTGCTTTTTTCACGTCCAGCAATTTTGTCAATTTCATCTAAGAAGACGATGCCGGATTGTTCTGTTTTTTCGATGGCCTCTTTTGTGACTTCATCCATATCAATAAGCTTTTGAGCTTCTTCTTGGGCAAGGACCTTCATGGCTTCGGGGACCTTCATCCGGCGATTTTTACTTTTCCCTGGCATGATCCCACCCAGCATATCCCGCAAATTATTTTCTAAGTCTTCCATGCCTCCGACATTAGAAATGATTCCGACAGGGAGTCCTCGCTCTTTTACCTCAAGTTCCACATGCCTATTTTCAAGCTTTCCTTCTCGTAATTGTTTCCGAAGTTTCTGTCGCGTATCGTCTGCAGTGTCATATCGGTCTGCTTGATCGTTGTCACGGTCTTTTGGTTGTTGAGCAGATGATGGTGGTGAAGAGCTGGGCGGAAGCAGGAGGTCCAGAATTCGATCCTCTGCCAAATCTTCAGCTTTTTTTTCTACCATCTCGAGGTAGCGAGTCTTGACCATGTTCACCGATAGTTCGGTTAAATCTCGGATGAGCGACTCCACATCTCGTCCGACGTACCCAACTTCTGTAAATTTCGAAGCTTCTATTTTAATGAACGGGGCATCATCTAGCTTTGCTAGGCGACGGGAGATTTCTGTTTTCCCAACGCCTGTGGGTCCAATCATGATGATGTTTTTTGGGTAAATTTCTTCACGTAACTCAGGGCTCAACTGTTGTCGACGCCACCGGTTTCTCAGTGCGATCGCTACCATGCGTTTCGCGTCGCGTTGTCCAATAATATATCGATCGAGCTCATCAACGATTTGTCGTGGCGTGAGGCCGTCGAGTCGGCTTGGAGTTTGTGTTGTGTCGTGGTCCATCATCTTAGCTTGGCAACTCCTCAATAATGATATTTTGATTGGTATAGATATCTATTGCTGCAGCAATATTCATAGCATGTCCGACGATGTCTTTCGGTTCAAGCGATGTCTGAGTGATGAGTGCTCGCGCCGCCGCTAATGCATAGGGACCGCCTGAGCCAATCGCCATGATACCATCTTCTGGTTCGACGACGTCACCCGTGCCAGAGATAATAAAGGAATGTTCTTGATTCGCGACGGTGAGTAACGCTTCCAACCGTCGAAGCACCCGATCGGTACGCCAGTCCTTGGCCAATTCAACAGCCGCTCGCGTCAGATTGCCTCGATACTCCTCCAGTTTGGCATCAAACTTTTCAAATAATGTAAATGCGTCAGCTGTTGCTCCAGCAAACCCTGCGAGGACTTCGTTATTGTGCATCTTCCTCAATTTTTTGGCATTGGCCTTCATGACGGTTGTTCCGACCGTGACCTGCCCGTCACAGCCCATGGCCACGTGATTGTCTTTTCGAACACAAAGTATCGTCGTGGATCGAATTTTTATAGTCATTGATATTCCTACCTACAAGTCTTCTTTGTTAACTCTTACGCATCCGTTGCGCTCGAGGGTGAGAGCGATCATATACTTCCATTAAACGATCAGTTGCAACATGAGTATACTTTTGAGTGGTGGCAAGCGAGCGATGCCCTAATATTTCTTGGATAACTCTAAGGTCTGCCCCTTCATCGAGAAGATGTGTGGCAAAGGAGTGACGCAGCGCGTGGGGTGCTACGGCACCATTAGGTAGTAGCTGTGAAAACTTCTTGACGATTCGTTCCACGCTGCGCGTGGTGAGACGGCCTCCACGAATATTTAGAAAGAGAGGATTTTCCTTTCCTCGCAGACCTTCCTTTTTTTCATTTTTTTGTGAGGCTTGTATCTTTGGTGTCCCATCGTTTCGGTAATCTAGAATGGCTTGAATAGCTACATCGCCAATTGGGACGATTCGTTCTTTTTTGCCTTTGCCTTGTAGCCGAGCTATCCCAGATTGAAGGTTGAGGTCATCCCAATTTAATCCAACTAACTCACTGACCCGTGCGCCAGTGGAGTACAAGGTTTCAAGGATAGCCCGGTCTCGTGCTGATGTAGCCTGTTTTCCTTGAGGTGCTTCCATGAGGGTTGCAGCCTCATCTTTTGTGAGGACAATAGGTAAGCGTTGGCTTTGTCGAGGCGATCGGACTTGTGTGGCTGGGTTTGTCTCTGCTCTGCCCTCCCGAATTAAGAAACGGTAAAAGCTTTTAAGAGTCGAGAGTTTTCTGGCCAACGATGACTTTTTCTCATCTTGTTCATCGAGCCACCTTAGATAGGTTCGAATGGTCAAGGCATCAACTGTTGATGGATGTGGTGCTGAGTCAGGGGTTGACAGGGTTGTAAGAAAGACTGAAAACTGTCGTAGGTCAGAGTGGTAGCTACGAATGGTTTCTTGGGAGGCCCCTTGTTCTAGGTCTAAGTAGACTATGAAAGCCCTGATTGCGTCATCCATCCGTTGAAGTCTTCTCCCGCTCGCTGTTGAATTTTTTTTCGCTTTTCTTGTTTATCTCGAATTGGTACAGGGAGAGGCGGGAATAGACCAAAGTTCGTATTAATGGGCTGAAAGTACTTTGCGTCGGATGTTGTGATGTAATTGAGTAATGCACCATGGGCTGTCGTGTTTGGAGGGATGGCAATAGTTTGCCCAGCTAGGGCTTTGGCAGCATTGATTCCTGCAAGTCCTCCACTGGCGGCAGCTTCAACGTAGCCTTCTACCCCGATGAGTTGTCCAGCAAAAAATGTTCGTTCATGAGTTTTGAGCTGCAACGTATTTTTTAGGAGGTCTGGTGAGTTCATGAAGGTGTTGCGATGAATACTTCCACAGCGCAAAAACTCAGCCTCTTCTAGGCCAGGGATCATTCGAAATATCTTTTTTTGTTCAGGATAGGTGAGCTTTGTTTGAAAGCCTACCATATTATAGCAGGTATCGTGGAGATTCTCTGAGCGTAGCTGGAGCACGGCATAGGGACGTGTCCCAGTTTTCGGATCGATGAGTCCAACGGGCTTAAGCGGGCCAAATAACAATGTTTGCTGCCCACGTTCGGCCATTACCTCAATGGGAAGGCAGCCTTCAAAGTAAGGGATTTTTTCAAATTCTTTGGATTTCACTCGATCAGCCTGTGTTAAGGCATCATAAAAACGATCGTAGGTCTCTTGGTCCATGGGGCAATTCAAGTAGTCAGCTGTGCCTTTGTCGTATCGCGAGGCTCGAAAGACTTTAGACATATCGATAGAGTCGGTATCAATGATGGGTGCGATTGCATCGAAGAAATAGAGGTTTTTTGACTGTGTGAGTGCACTAATCGAAGTCGATAGATTCTGCGATGTGAGTGGACCGGTTGCGATAATACTGATCGAATCCTCAGGTATATTTTTGATTTCCTCTCTCAATATGCGAACGTTCGGATGAGCTTCTAGGGCTCGTGTGACTCCTAGGGCAAATTGATCGCGATCAACGGCTAGTGCTGAACCTGCTGGAACTCGTGCCTCATCAGCCATGCGAATAATTAGGGAGTTAAGCCTCCGCATTTCATCCTTGAGGATGCCTGGAGCACTTAGGGAGTCATTTGATCCGAGAGAATTGGAGCAGACAATTTCTGCTAGATAGTCAGTTTTATGAGCAGCGGTTTCTTCTTTGGGACGCATTTCGTAGAGTGTGACTTTGGCGCCTTGGTTTGCTGCTTGCCACGCCGCTTCAGAGCCGGCTAGTCCTCCACCTATGATTGTAATATCGTCGCGCATGTTTGTTCTCAAGAATGTTGATGTAGGCAAAAAGAGAAGTGAATTCTAAGTATCCAACGAAAAATCTGTCAACTGCGAATTTGTTCGGTGATAGAGCTGATGGATTGAATGACATGATCGTGGCAAGCCCCATTTGTCGCAACGAGACCTTTGGTATTTTTTAGGGTATCATAACCGTAGAGGATGGGTTTGCCGTAAATGTCGCTAAATTGTCCGCCGGCGCCTTTCATGATGGCGTCGGGTGCACAGGCATCCCATAGGCTAGTGTATGGGCCAGGTTCGATGTAGACATCGGCATCATGTCTAGCGATAGCCCCAATTTTCAAGCCTACACTGCCACAAGGGAACTCTTTAGTGAGACCTATCTGGTTCTTCACCTTATCAAGGTGAGGGTTTCTGTGGGAGCGGGATACAATTAACGTCAAGGAATCTGGTTGCTCTATGGTGGAAGCTTTAAGTTCTGTTCGTCCAGAAGGGGTCTCCATCCATGTGTTCTGGTTAGATAATCCAGCGTATAGGATGTCCTGGGCTGGTCGATACACAACGCCAAGTTCGGCGTGGCCATCAATGGCCAGTCCAATCATCACTGAGAACTCTCCATTTTTGTTAATAAACTCTTTTGTTCCATCGAGTGGGTCTACATACCAGACTTTTCCCGTGGGAGAAAGGTTTGCTGGCTGCGGACTTTCTTCTGCAACTATGCCATCTTGGGGGAATTCTTCTCGTAGTCCCTCAACAATGAGGGCATTAGCTAGCTGATCGGCCTCAGTGACGGGGTCTGAAGGGCCTTTATAGGACACTGAAAAGTTTGATGTATAGATTTTCATAATGAGTGCTCCAGCTTCTCGAGCTAAACGAGTTGCTATGGTCAGTTCCTTGGAAAAATCTTTCATCATGCCCCTTTCTGTTTTAATATGTACAAGTAAAAGACCAAGATACATACGAATTTCACGCTGGTGTATTCCTGGTGCTGATGAGAAATCCATTTGGTCTTTTTAGAATATAGAATATTCCAATGCTGCGTATCATTATCATCGTCACAATTCTTGTTTTACTCTTGTCTGCCTTCTTTCTTCCAAGGTTTCGCCGAGCCCTATGGGCAACCTTAGGCGTTGTGCTAAGTATTATTGCGGTAATTATTTGGCTCGATAACCGTGAAAGAGAGCTTGCCCATTTGAGTTTTCCGTTGACTCAAGTTGAACTAAGCAATATGGTGGCTGCGCCTGGGTTAAATGCTAGGTCATATGTTGTGAATGGAAGAATTTTCAATCATTCACCAACCGAACCTTTGAAGCAAGTGCTGTTTGAAGTCATGGTGAATGATTGTGAGGGAGCTCATTGCCAGGTGGTTGCACAAGAAGAGGGAAGAGTCTCCATGGTTATTCCTCCAGGACAGGTGAGAGACTTTAAAGTTTCTGTTCCATTTTCCTCATTGATAACATTACAGGGTACAGCTGAATGGGTCTTCAAGGTAATTGATGTGAATGACCGTTAATATCAAAGGGGAAATGGCGCTATTTAGAGAAAATATGGCCATTCATGAATTTGACAAGGTATGAAATGTGTCCCTATACTGGCTTCTACTGATAGGAGTAGTAGGGCAAAAGGCTCATGTTTCTGTTGTACTTTTGTCTAATATTCAAGTGACTTGGGCCTTTTTCGAGGTTGCAGACTTGCCTCTATTCCCATAGAGTATACCTGCATAAGGTGGATCTGTAATGTATCAGATGCTTAGGCACAATTTATAACTCATTTGGAGATTTTAAGGAAATGATAACGCAATATAAGGTGATGCCGGGGCCTGAGCATTTTCTTCCTCCCTCTGCTGCTAGCATGGGCAATGCTCTGCCAGACCCGGGACAGGGGCATATACATGGAACAATAGTTCAAGAAGAGCAAGCGATGGAAGAAGCTGCACGACAATTTCTTTCTGCAAAGGTCCCTACTCTTTTTCCGGGCCCACTTGTTCTTTGGGCATGGAATGATAAAGCCGCTAAAAAAGCCAAGGCCGTACGACATCTTTATGAAACTATTAAAGATTCTGTGACTTCGACCCAAACAGCCATGCTCATTCCAATGCCGGATTACAGACCAAAGTACCCTAAAATTAACCCTGAAGTTGAAATAAACCCCAATCATCCAAATTTGACGATTTGGCATAATAAAATTGATGCTTGCATGTTTGTTGGAGTTCACTGTCATCAAGCTAATTTATCTCTTAAGATTATTCGTGGTGGAACAAGTTGCTATACTGTCGCTATGTGTGCACAGGCTGGGCATGAGGATGCCATGCTTTCCTTTAGAGATGCGACAGCCGATAAAATAATACGATTGGCAGACTGGGTTAAGAAATTAAAGGGATCCGTTGAGCCTCCCAAGTAAAGGATTAGTAAGAAATCATAAATAGCTTTAACGTGAATATCAGTCACATATAAAAGCAATAGTTGCGTAGCGTGTTGTCAGATATTTGCTTCCGCACCTAAGTGTTCCTCAATCCAAAAAGGAGGTCGTACTCATGGCCACTCAATCAGTTATCGGACAGAAGAATAATAAAGGACAAGCCTTCACAGACCCTAGGCACATGATGTTTGAGGCGCCAAGAACGCCCTCGTTTTTTACAGGAAGTGAGGTCATTAAAGAAGCTGTACGTCGAGCTTCCTGTGACATGATGGTTGCTTATCCCATTACACCTCAAAGTGAGGCCGCCGCTTTATGTGGTGAACTCTTTGCTGAAGGATATATTGGTGATTATTTTAGGGGAGAGAGTGAGTTTGCCGTGATGTCCCAATGTGCCGGTGCTGCTTTTGGGGGTGCTCGCGTTTTTACCACTACCGCTGGCCCTGGTACGATGCGGGCAATGGAAAATTTCCCAATGTGGGCTGGAGCTCGGTTGCCTATTCAGATGATTGTGACTTGCCGTGGTATCAATTCTCCACTCTCAATTCAGCCAGATACACTAGAAATATCCTATTTAATGCAAACCGGTATGTTGGTCTGGCATGCGGAAACTGCGCAAGATTTCTATGACTGGATCCTCTTGGGTTATATGGTGTCGGAAGAACCTGATGTTCATTTACCTTTAGCGTTATGTTGTGATGGATTTTTTGTGACTCATACCAAAGACATGGTAGACCTGACTCCTGTCGATATGTGTCTCCCTCCTTATGATCCCTATCGATCCCCGGTTCCATGTATGGATATGGAATGCCCGCCGGTTCGTATGATGCGAGATCCGTTTGTGATGAAAAGTAACTATATTAGTTATGCCACTCACGCGAGTTGGCAACAAGAGGTATGGGCAGCTGTTGAGCGATCGAGAAAGCACACGATCGGGTGGATGAATGGATTAATTGACACAGAGAATACAGATGCAGATATTATCGTGGTTGCCTCGGGGACAGCGGTTTCCCAAAGTCGAGAAGCGATTGATATTTTGGCTGATGAAGGAATAAGCGTTGGACTTGTGAAGGTCAAAACCTTACGTCCATGGCCAGGAGAAGAGATTAAAGAGGCTACGAAGAATGCTAAGCATATAATTGTCCCAGAGTTTAATGTAACAGGTTGGTTGGGTCGTGAGGTCAAGGCCACTGTGCCGAATAATGAACGTGTTCATTCAGGGCCCCATGTGTGTGGTGGAATGACAATGCCTCCGGAGATTATTGCTTCTGAAATTAAAACTATTTTGGGTATAAAAGTAGAGACCTTATCGGGTCGAGGAAGCTGACTTACTCCGCAAATTGAGCAATCGCAATCGATTGATAACGATACACTTTAAAGGAGAAAATAAATGAGTAAAGAACGCATCAAAATAGCTCCTGAACTATTTGATATTATGCCTCCTGAATATCAAGATTTAGTCGAGAAAGCCACGTATGGAAATGAGACTCGTGGCTGGAAAGATATCGGAAGTGCCAAAGAATTAATCGAAGAACATTCCCTCTGTGCAGGCTGCCCAGAGTCAATGGCTTTTCGATATATTCTGGCATCTCTCCCCAATCCAGAAGATACCGTAATGGTCGGTTCGACTGGGTGTACGAGTCTTGTATTTCCACATGTCGCTGTTCATAATATTCACTCCCTCTTTGGCAATCAGAATGCTATTGCATCGGGTTTAAAGCGTGCTTTAAGTGTACGTTTCCCTGATCGTCATAAGGATGTCGTGGTTTTGGCTGGTGACGGTGCCACTGTAGACATTGGTCTGGATATGACGTTGCAAGCCTGGTTCCGTCAAGAGAAGTTCACCACCATTTGTTTTGATAATGAGTTGTATGCCAATACCGGTGGACAGGAAAGTGGCCTTATGCAAAAAGGCTTTGTTGCAAAAATGGCTCCTGTTGGAAAGACGTTTGAAAAGGTCCGTCTTCCAGAAATCGCACGCGAGTCGGGATGTCATTATGTTGTGAATTGCACGGTTAGTAAGCCAAACTTGGTTGAAAAAGTTATTAAAAATGCGATTCATATTGCCAGAGAGATTGGACCAACGTACCTTCAGCTTTATACTCCTTGCATCCTTGAAATTGGGAAAAATAGTATGGAAGGTCTTCAGGAAATGCGGGATTCTGAAAAACCAAGTGAGCGGTTTGCCTATAAAGAATATGTGAGTGAGCCAGCAAAAGAGTTATTGACGGAGATGGCTGCTAAAGAAAAAGAAAGAAAAGCAGAAGCTAAAAGGCAACTCGCGAGCCAAACGGTATAAGCCACAGGACATGTGAGAGGAGTTATTCCATGATATTACGTCGAATCAATATTCGAATGTCAGGATTAGGGGGACAGGGGGCCGTGACGGCAGCCCATGTCATGGCCATGGCTGCATCAAAAGATGGTAAGTATGCCATTTCGAATCCATTTTTTGGAGCTGAAAAAAGAATGGCGCCAGCCGAGAGCTACTGTCGAATAGGACTGAGAAAAATTTATGACCGAGGGGAACTTGTTTTTCCTGATGTAATTCAAGTGTTTCATCCTCAAGTCATTACGATGGGAAAGAGTTACACGATGCCTTTTTATTCAGGTATTAAAGAGGGTGGTCTCGTAATCATTAATACCGATATGCCGCTCTTAACGGATGAAGATGTGGCGCGACTCAAGGATCTGAATGTGGCGGTTTTTAATATTCCTGGTACAAATATCGCCCTTGATGTTGCAGGAACTGAATTGGCAACGAATATGACCATGATTGGTTCAGTCGCAGGAATTACTAAGTGTGTAACCATGAACGGATTGGATTTAGCCTTACAAGAGCGATTTGGTAAAAAGTTCGTAGCGTCTGGTGGTACGGCAACTCTAGATGAAGCCATCAAAAAGAAGTTTGCAAAGAAGGAAATGTTGTTAAAAAAGAATCTTGAAACGGTTCAAAAAGCTTATGAAATCGGCGCGGAATGGGCGGAGAAAAACCACGTGGAGATCATGGTTGGAGAAGCCGCTGCTGCATAATACCGAGAACCTGAGTGAAGGAAAGAGATAGATGTATAATGTTGCCCTAGTGACAGATGAAAAATGTGTAGCCAAAAAAGGCTGTAGGCTTTGCATTATGTATTGTCCTGAAGCCAACTGCCTTGATTTAAATGCGGAGAAGATGGTTGCAGAGGTAGTCATCAATCGGTGTAAGGGGTGTGAGCTTTGTAAAGTGGTCTGTGACGCTGCAAAACATCAAGCGATTGATATGGTAGCCGTGAATTCAGATGGAACATTGATGGATCAAGCGGGTGAGGCTGCGGAGCTTGGCCAAGCCTATCAAGGCTGAATGAGCAACGATTAACAAAAGCCTCGCGATTTCATTTGATTGTCGCGAGGCTTTTTTACGTTTCGCGTCAAGGCAAACCTATTAACACTGAAAACCTGCAATTGAATTTTTCGTAATGTTAGATTTCAGTGAAAGGTCGGATCATGAGTGATGAATTGAGAGCGAAAGTTTCAGGTATTGGGGCTCAGATGGAACAGTTTCATAGTATGCTTCAAATACGAGCAATAGAAATGGATAAGACAGGTGGTGATTCTGAAGTCGTCACCAAATTGATTAATGGTGCTGATGCAATGAAAGATAGTGCAAATATTTACTTATCATGGGCTCGGCATTTTGTGGCTCTTTCTGATGGAGGAGCTTCAGAGGCGGAAGATGGTGAGGAGGATTCTGCCGACTTTCAATTTTGAGTCTAACTTCCTAATGTCATACAACTCTTGGTTTTGTTCCCTCAGGATATTGATCATAGGTTAAATCTAGTTTGATCCAGATAATAAGTATGGTATAATTCTTTCGTTAAATGTGGGTCTGTAGTATTTCTCGACATATTCCTCGGTAGCTCAGCTGGTAGAGCGTTCGGCTGTTAACCGAATGGTCGCAGGTTCGAGTCCTGCCCGGGGAGCCAAATAAAGAGGCCAGCGAATTATTGTTTCGCTGGCCTCTTTTTTTATTTGCAAGTAGGGCTGTCATGTGTATTCTTACCCCACCAAAATCATTAGCCTTTGTTTAGTGTGCTTCCTTAACTAAATTCTTATTCCATTCCGGAATTTCAACGACTAAATTCTTTATTCCATTTGGCACGCATTGGCAGGCTAATCGAGACTGAAGTGTTAAGCCCGGTGCTTCTTCAATTTGATCATCCTCGTCCTCAGTTGGCTCAGGGCAAGTGTTTAGTCCCTCTTTCACAATGACATGGCAGGTTGAACAGGCGCAAACACCTCCACATGCATGCTCTAAGTCGATTCCTGCACCTAATGCAATGTCTAGGACGCTTCCTGGTAATCCAGTTTCGCCGTACGGTATTTTCTTCGGATCAACTTGTATTTCAAGTGTTTTATCAGGCGTTATGAAAGTGATGGTAAATGGTTTGGTTGCAGACGGGGTATCAACTTTTTCGATATACGGATTACTGCCTCCCATGGGTTCTCCTTATTAAATCCATTAAGTATTGATGACTTGTGTTGTTAAGGTGTGAAAGTCCTGAATTGGTGGATATTTGTATCATAAAACCCTTAATAAGACCGATTTTATCTCCGATAATATACATCTCCGACCATTTTAGTCTTGACTAGGTCTGAAGGTCAATGATAGCATTAATACGATAATATTTGTCGGACTTATGATGGCTAACAAGTATTTAAAAGCATAAGAAACTTATATATGTTAAAGCTCTCCAAAAAAGCTGACTATGCTCTCATGGCTTTGCATTATATGGCTTCGGTCCAGTTTGGGGACCTGACCGAAGCGCGCGTTGTGAACACAAAGGAAGTGGCAGAAGAATATCATATTCCCGTTGAACTTTTAGCGAAAGTACTTCAGACATTAGCAAAGCAAGATATTATTGAAAGCCACAATGGCCCCAAAGGTGGATATATTTTGGCTCGTGAGCCAAAGCTTATAAGCATTGCTCAGGTACTAGAAGCCATTGAGGGACCGTTGGGAATTGCTGATTGTTATCATGAAAAAGAAGATTCGCTGTGTGATCAGATGGATCGTTGTAATATTCGTACTCCGCTCCTAAGGGTCCAGGAAAGTATTTCACAATTACTGAATGGTATGTCGATTGAAGATATGATGTCGGGTTCTCCCTTAATTATTGTTGAGTCGCGAAAAGAAGAAGGAGTGCAATTATGAAGTTGCCAATATATTTGGATAATCATTCCACAACTCCGTGTGATCCAAGAGTCGTGGAGGCTATGCTTCCGTATTTTACAGAAAAGTTTGGAAATTCTGCGAGTCGGAATCATAGTTTTGGATGGGCAAGTGAAGAAGGAGTTGATACTGCGAGAAAGCAAATTGCGAAGTTAATTCATGCAGATCCAAAGGAAATCGTGTTCACGAGTGGAGCAACTGAATCAGATAATTTGGCCATTAAAGGTGTGTTGGAGATGTATCGTGAAAAGGGTGACCATATTATCACCAGTTCCACCGAACATCGAGCCGTGATTGACACCACGAAGGCACTTGAGAAGAAAGGTGTAAAGGTCACCTATCTTGATGTGGGCAAGGATGGCATGGTTAATCCAGAAGATGTTCGGAATGCGATTACCGAGAAGACCATACTCATCTCGATCATGCTCGCAAATAATGAAATCGGGACAATTAATCCAATTAAGGAAATCGGGAAAATCGCCAAAGAAAAAGGCATTCTTTTTCACTGTGATGCGACTCAAGGGGTTGGGAAAATTCCTGTTGATGTTCAGGAACTTGGAGTCGATCTGATGGCTTTTACCAGTCACAAAATCTATGGTCCTAAAGGTATTGGTGCTCTCTACGTTCGTCGGAAAGGTCCTCGTGTTCGATTAGAGCCTATGATTCATGGTGGTGGTCATGAACGGGGAATGCGGTCAGGTACAATTCCGGTCCCTCTTGTCGTTGGGTTTGGAAAAGCCTGTGAACTCTGTGAACAAGAAATGGATGCAGAAGCGGAACGTCTTATTAAGCTACGTGACCGTCTCGAGGAAGGCATTACCAAGGAACTCGAAGAGGTCTATCTCAATGGACATCGCACAGAGCGTTTGCCTGGAAATTTGAACCTCAGTTTTGCGTATGTTGAAGGTGAAGCGCTATTGATGGGTGTCAAGGAAATCGCACTGTCCTCTGGGTCTGCTTGTACATCGGCGACGCTTGAGCCTTCGTATGTATTACGAGCCTTGGGGGTTGGATCAGATCTTGCCCATTCTTCAATTCGTTTTGGATTAGGTCGCTTCAATACGGCAGAAGAAGTGGAATATACTATTGATCGTATGGTGAAAGCGGTCAATCACCTTCGTGCCATGTCGCCGCTCTATGAAATGGCCAAAGATGGTGTCGATTTGAGTACAGTCCAATGGGCTGCACATTAACAAACGCGAGTGTTCATTTTTTGTCAATAACGGGAGGTTCAGATCATGGCATATAGCGAAAAAGTGATTGACCACTATAATAATCCACGTAATATGGGAAGCTTTAAGAAGGAAGAAGAAGGGGTGGGAACTGGAATTGTCGGTGCCCCAGAATGTGGTGACGTCATGAAGCTTCAAATTAAAGTTGAAAACGATACGATTGTGGATGCAAAGTTTAAGACCTTTGGATGTGGCTCTGCTATTGCTAGCTCAAGTTTAGCGACGGAATGGTTAAAGGGAAAAACAGTCGAAGAAGCTGGCAATATTAAGAATACGGAAATCGTTCAAGAGCTAAATTTACCACCAGTCAAAATTCACTGTTCTGTGTTAGCTGAGGATGCAATTAAGTCAGCCCTAAATGATTATAAGAAAAAGGCAGAGGAAAGTCCGAAGGTTGAGAGTGTTGCCACTTCATCGTAGAGGGTGAACAAGAAAACTCGAAAGGGAAGGAGGTCTGGGAATGGAAACAACAGAGACAACAACAAATACCCCAATCGTGAACTTGACTGAAGTGGCATTAAAGGAAGTGAAGCGTCTGCTTGACTTGCAGGGGATTACTGAGGGCGGGCTTCGTCTTGGAGTAAAAGGGGGCGGATGTTCAGGCCTTAGCTATACCACCAACTTTGATGAAAAGATTGGGGAGTTTGATTCAGTTTCAGAAATTGATGGCGTCAAGGTCATTATTGATGCAAAGAGTGAAATATATTTATCGGGGATGACCCTCGACTATGAAAAAGACATGGTAAGTGGCGCCTTTAAGTTCATTAACCCAAATGCGAGCAAAACCTGTGGGTGTGGTGAGTCATTTTCCGCATGACCTTGTTGGATTAGGTTTCTGTCGACGGATATATTGAAATTAGACGGGCATGGCCAATTCAGCCATGCCCGTCGTGCGAGAGGCACAAAACTATGGCACACGATCACGGTACGCACACCTCATTTCGAGAGTTACCGATGGCACGCAGTATGTGCTGGCATTGCCAATCTGAGGTCACAGGTGAGTATAAGTGCGGACAATGCGTCAAGGTTCAACCTCTATCAAAAGACTTAGATTACTTTACGTGCATGCGCCTTCCCCGATTATTGAATATTCAACCAGAAAAACTTCAGTCGACATTTTATGAATTAAGCCGGACCTTTCACCCTGATTTTTATTCAAATAAAGATGATCAAGAGCAAATTATTAGCCTTGGTAATTCAGCCTTACTGAATACGGCGTACCGGACATTAAAGGATCCCGTGCAACGTGCTGAATACCTCATACGGTTAGAAGCTGGCGCTGTGAAGCAAATTCGATCAAATCCTCCCGCTGATTTATTTGATGAGATATTAGAGTTACAAGAAGACTTGGATGAATACCGATCACTTTCGCAAGAAAAAAATATTGAGCGAATAGAAGAATTACGAAAAAAACTAAATGTGAGTCGGGAGGCCCTCGAGCAACGTCAGGTTCAAATGGAATTGTCCCTCACAAGTAAGTTTGATGAATGGGATACCATTCAAATCGCATCACCAGAGTCTGATGACGCGCGAGGTAAAAAGGATGCTGTGTTAAAAGAAATGCAGGAAATCCTTTCTGATAAGACGTACGTTCGAAATATTGTCAACGATTTAATAGAGACCGCTGATTAGTGCAGTGAACGGAAATCCCTTCGCGTAAATGGCGAGACCATTTTTATCGGGTCATACTCGAAAGCACGAGGGTGGTTCTGTCGATGAGTGAAATTTTTGAGATAGCACACTAGCGGAATCAAGAAAGACTAATAGGAAACACCATGCCTCGTATTGTTGGAATAGATTTGGGTACAACCAACTCTCTAGTCGCGTATATGGATGGTGAGGAACCTCGCGTGATTGCAGGGCAGCATGAGCAAGCCAAAGTTCCCTCCATTGTTGGCATGACGGATAATGGTTTGATTGTCGGCGAAGCTGCGAAGGAACATCTCGTTCGCGATCCATCCCGTACGATTTATTCGGTCAAGCGATTTATGGGAAAAAGCCTAGAGGATGTGACTGACGAACTGAAGTACTTTCCCTATACCTTGCAAGAAAAAAACGGAGTCATTCGTATCGTCATTGGAGAGAAGACATATTCTCCTCCGCAAGTATCGGCGATGATTTTAAAGGAATTAAAGGTACGGGCAGAAGCTCACTTGAAAGAAAGTATCACCAAAGCGGTGATTACGGTTCCTGCCTATTTTAACGATAGTCAGCGGCAAGCCACAAAAGA
Source organism: Nitrospirales bacterium (assembly GCA_029261355.1). Taxonomy (GTDB): domain Bacteria; phylum Nitrospirota; class Nitrospiria; order Nitrospirales; family UBA8639; genus JAGQKC01. The sequence continues at coordinate 65,609 of JAJDBM010000010.1, forward strand.
TGCGGGAATGATAGCCGGTCTTGAAGTCTTACGTATCATCAACGAACCGACTGCAGCAGCTCTCGCCTACGGTCTGCAGAAAAAGACTCAAGGATGTATAGCTGTGTATGATTTTGGTGGAGGAACGTTTGATATTTCCATTCTACAACTCAAGGATGGAATTTTTGAGGTTCTGTCTACCAGTGGAAATACACATTTGGGTGGGGATGATATTGATCGTCAGATCACAGATATTTTCATCAAAGAGATAGCAGAACAATATTCAATTGATTCTCATGATCATGCGGATTTGGTTCAGGCAATTCGGCTTGAGGCAGAGCGCCTCAAGGTGAAATTATCTGATGACGTGAAGGCCACGGCCGTTGTGGAATTGCCAAATCAACAGGGCACCTATCAGCGAGAATGGACTAGAGATGAATTGGAATCGCTAGCCAATGAACTGATTGACCAGACATTGGAGCCTTGCCGGCTGGCCTTGAAAGATGCCGGGTTACGAGCAGAGCAAATTGATGAAGTTGTTCTTGTTGGTGGCAGTACGCGTATGCCTTTAGTTCGTCAACGAGTACAAGAGTTATTTGGCCAAGAGCCGCATTGTGAGCTGAACCCAGACGAGGTGGTTGCGCTCGGCGCAGCCGTCCAAGCCGATATATTAAGTGGAAATAAAATTGATATGTTGTTGTTGGATGTAACGCCTCTATCCCTTGGTATTGAGACCATGGGTGGCGTGATGAGTGCACTGATCCGTCGAAACACGACAATTCCAACGAGTGCCAAGGAAATGTTTACCACCTATGTTGATGGTCAAACATCGGTAGATATCCATATTTTACAAGGTGAACGTGAGCTTGTAAGAGATAATCGAAGTTTGGCACGGTTTCAGTTAAAAGTTCCTCCTCTTCCAGCAGCAGTCCCACGTGTAGAGGTTACATTTTTGATTGACGCCAATGGCATGTTAAATGTGACGGCCAAAGATATTCGAACGGGTGAAGCACAGTCAGTCCAAGTGAAACCTTCTCATGGGTTAACGGATGATGAAGTAGAAGGCATGGTGCGTGAGTCGTTTCAATTTGCCGCAGAAGATATCAAGATGCGCCAAGTTATTGAAGCGAGGACTGAAGCCGATGCAATTCTCATGGCCACTGAGAAAGCGTTATTTCGAGGGAAGGACTTAATAAGTCAAGACGAGGTCAAAGGAATTCATAAAATCTTAGATGAATTAAAATCCGTCAAAGAAGTCGATGACCACCGTCAGATCAGGTCAAAAATTACTGAAGTTGAGCAAGTCACCCATCATCTAGCTGAAAAATTGATGGATGCCACATTGAAAGAAGCGTTAGAAAATAAAAAACTTTCAGAAGTGACCTAAGTACTCCACGCACGCGAATTTATGTAACAAGAGGCTAAAATGGCGCAAGAGCTAACATGGGACGACATTGAAGATATCGGCATTCGATTGCAAGAGGAACATCCGGAGCTTGATCCGCTGACCGTGAGGTTTACTGACATGCATGGGTGGGTTGTGGCATGGCCAGAGTTTACGGGTGATCCTAAGAGTTCAGATGAAAAAAAGCTCGAAGCGATACAGATGGCATGGTATGAGGAATATCAAGATGCTCAATCATAAGTGGCCGATGGATAGTGAGAACTTGTTGGTCGGTTAAAACGAAGTGGGAGTGGCAGAAGAAGACTCGATTTGATCCATTTCGAAAAAATCCAGTGGGCTAGGCTTCGGTGCGACGAGCTTAGTGGGTTCCGTTCCTTCGGCAAACACTTCAGTCGCAATGCTTTTTGAGCTCTTTGTTGGTAATGTCCCAGTGGCGATATCGATTTGAGAAAACCGGATTCCTTCTGGAATCGAAAAGGTTGTGACGGGCATGGGATTCAACGCTCTGCCCATAAATTGAGTCCAGATTGGTAGTGCTGCATGGGCGCCAGACTCTAGCCGACCCAATGTTCGTACACCATCAAATCCAACCCAGACTCCTGTCGCAAGGTTTGGAGCATAGCCAACGAACCATGCATCTTGATAGCTATTCGTGGTCCCTGTTTTTCCCGCAAGTGGCCGACCTATGGATTTAGCTCTTCGCCCTGTTCCACTTTGAATGACATCCATCATCATGTTGGTCACAAGGTAGGCTGTTTCTTTGGAGACCGCTTCTTGTGGTTCAAATATATGTTGCTCGAGGATTTCACCTTCGAGGCTTTTCACCGTCGTGATGGTATACGGTGGAAGCCACAAACCTTGGTTCGAGAAAACCCCATATGCTGATGTAATTTCTTGTAGGGTCACACTTGAAGAGCCAAGGGCCAGGGAAAGGTCCTGACTCAATGGGCTCGTGATTCCAAGAGTAGAGGCCAAATCCATGACGTCCTGAACGCCAATCTTTTCTAATAATCGGACTGTGGCAGCATTGCGAGAATGTCGTAAGGATTCTCGCAGAGAAATCATTCCGAAAAAACGCTTCTCATAGTTTTCAGGTTTCCAGATTTCTCCCTCTTCCTCTTGTTCGTACACAACCGGAGCATCAAGGATGAGTGTGGCCGGTGTGTATCCTTTCTTGAGTGCTGTGGCATAGATAATGGGTTTGAACGCAGAGCCAGGCTGACGTTTTGCGGTAATGGCACGATTAAATTCACTCCGTTGAAAATCATATCCTCCAACCATTGCGCGGACAGCACCTGTTCGAGGGTCAAGTGCTAACAAGGATCCTTCAACGATGGGCGTTTGATCCAGAGCAAATTCACCTGCTTCAATGTCTCCATTTTTAGTGACGACCTCAATTATATCCCCAGGCTTTAAAATCTCTTTGGCTGTAAGGTTTTTTCGAACGACCGCGTCTGTCACACCTGTTCCGCGTTTTAGCCGACGCGAAGCCCACAGCATATCGGCGAGGGCAATTTTCCCCTTGTACGTGTTTTCAACCAACACATCAGCTGAATTCTTTGATGTATTGGTGACCAGGGCTTTTAGTATGCCATGCGGGTTAGGGGCGTGACTTGATTCTTCGACTAGTTCTTGCAGGTCAGTTAGCGATTGATGCCCGATAGGTCCACGCCACCCTTGCCGTTTATCAAGTTCATGGAGACCCTGATGGACGGCCTCATCGGCAGCTTTTTGCATCGCGACATTCAAGGTCGTATAGACTTGTAGGCCGCCTTTATACACCATGGTTTCGCCATAGTGTCCGACTAATGTTTGGCGGATATGCTCTAAAAAATACGAAGCAATGGGTTTGACTGATTTTCGACGAAAGACAATATCAGCTGCCAGAGCGTCGTTCGACTCAGCTTGTGAGATGAACTTTGTTTGAACCATGCGATGGAGGACGTGCTCTTGTCGTTTCTTGGCACGTTCAGGATTGCGATACGGTGAATACGTATTGGGGGCTTTCGGTAGGCCAGCCAGAATGGTCGACTCTGAAAGATTGATGTCGACTAGGTTTTTATCAAAATATGTCTGTGCGGCTGAGCCGACTCCATAAGCCCCGTGGCCGAAGTATATTTGGTTTAAATACATTTCTAAAATTTTTTCTTTACTCAGCACCAACTCCATTTTAATTGCTAAAATTAGTTCACGAATCTTCCGAGTGTAGGTTCGTTCGCGTGAAAGGAACAAAGTTCGTGCGAGTTGTTGGGTAATGGTGCTGGCGCCCTGAACCTTTCCACCGCTTTTCAGGTTGGTCCAAGCAGCACGGAAAATACCGACAACATCAAGGCCTGGATGTTCAAAAAACCTTGTATCTTCGACTGCAATGATGGCGTTGATGAGGGATTTTGGCATGTCCGAAACAGGAATATAGATGCGACGTTCCACGAAAAACTGCCCAATCACGTCTCCCTCATCTGAATAGACGCGGGTAATGAGACTTGGTTGGTAATCTTGAAGAGATTCAATGGATGGCAAGCCTTGCATACCAAACCAGAGAATGCCAATAAGACCGCCAATTCCGAGTCCAACGCAAATGGCGAAACTGATAACTACTTTCTTGGAAAACAAACTCTCTTGGAGTCTAGTTCGAAACGATCGCTTGCCTGCCATGGAAGAATACTAATGAAGATTATTAGGTTACTGTTGATATGGAGATGGGGGATAGGTCTCGTGACCATGTAATTTTACGATACTCCCCATTGGCGATAATTACAAGAGAGGAAAGGAGATTCCTCATATGTTGTTTGGACTTTTGAGAAACAAATGAATAAGAAATGGAGTGTGATAAGCTCCTCGTTCTGAAGCAGTCAGTAGGAGACGCGAGATTGTTGGAAGTTGTTGACAAAGTTTTGGATCCCATGTTACCAACTTTGAATATGTAGGAATCGTTTCATTTGTCTTTTAGAACAAAGGGGGATACATCCATGTCCGATGTTGCAGCCGAAATTAAAGTTGGTGATGAAGCTCCTGATTTTACAATGAAGGATCAGGATCAAGCCGATGTGAAACTCAGTGAGTTTCGTGGAAAGAAGAATGTGGTACTCGCATTTTATCCTTTAGATTGGAGTCCAGTCTGTGAAGGTGAAAATAAGTGTCTGACAGATGATTTTCCAAGCTTGGAATCCGCAGATTCCGTTCTGTTTGGTGTGAGCTGTGACAGTTTCTTCTCGCACAAAGCTTGGGCTGATGCCCTCGATTTGAAGCATAAGCTTTTGGCCGATATGAGTCGTTCAGTCAGCAAATCATATGGTCTCTTCTTTGAGCCTCTTAATTGTTCCAAGCGAGCCACCGTGATTGTTGGCAAAGATGGTAAGGTTGGCTATGTAAAAGTTCAAGAGATTAAAACAGCACGAGATGACAAAGAAATTATCGATGCCCTTAAAACCATGGGGTAATGTCGAGAAAGATTTGCTGAAAAAAGGGGATCTCACATTGGGGTCCCCTTTTTTTATTATGAGTGCACGTGCAAATTTTACGAGATCCCCTTTGATGGAGTCACTACATGGCTGGAATTGTCGAAAATGTAAACGATGAGAACTACGAAGAATTGACCAAGGCGTCTGCAGCCATTGTGGCCTATGGCATTGCTCCCTGCAATCCCTGTCAGGCGTATGATCCCATCTTACAAGAGACAGCAGGAAAGTATGAACATATTCGGTTTGGTAAGGCCAAAATGCACGTACCTGGTAAATGTCGAAACATTAAAAAACAACATACCTTTGGAACCTATCCCACCACTCACTTTTTTTCAAATGGAACCCTCTTACTGACTCGAGAAGGGAAAGTTGAGGCTTCCGAGTTGGCTGATCTGATAGAGCAATACTTCACAAAGAAAAGTTAAAATGGAGAATCAGGTCTTGCGATGAGAAGCTTATGACCGTGGGTACGGTTGGGTTATTCTGGTGAAGTAGAATCAGTGCGAAAGAACTCAAATGGGGAAAATAGTGGTGCTTGTTGCGAGTTCATAACATGTCAGCCCTTAACCTCGATAAGCTGTGCTTGTATTCACTCCTTCGCTTACTCTGATCTGAGTCAATGTCGTTCCGAATAAGGTTTCGTCCCCTAGGGTATGCCATATCACCTGGGCGAGACTACTTTCACCTACGGGAGCCTGCTGGAACGCAGTATCATCAGATAAATTTCTTCCATTGAATCGCAAAAGCACCTTGTCCTGCACAAGTTGATCTAGCAATACAAGGTTAACGACTTGGCCTGTGTCGTTGGCGATAGGGCCAGTCACCGTGACCTCTAATGCATAGTTGTGCCCCGTCGTTTGACCAGATGAGAGGTTATGTGCTGCAGAAAAATTATATCGTCGAGTGATGTGTGCATGTGGGGTATGAGGCGACCCGTTTGTACCGTGAAGAAGTTCAGCGGTGATATCTACGAAGAAGGTGTGATCTTCATAAAGTTTGATGTGATCAAGAGGGGGCATGTGTGGATGTTGTTCTAACTGCCTCCATAATGTGACTGCGAGGTTTTCCGTGGTTGGAATACGGTCTGTGAAATAGGGCGTATCCAGGTTCAAGTTTTTGTGGTCAAATTCTTTGAGCACATCCCAGAGGTAGATCTTCAGGTCATATAAATTAATGATCATTCCATTAATGGGATCAATGTCACCGCAGAGTGTGACTTCGAGGATGTAATTATGCCCATGGGAATGCTCATTGTTGCAGGGCCCAAACACTTCTTTATTCTTTGCATCATCCCAATTGGGGTTATGATAACGATGAGATGAGCAGAACTCAGTGCATTTGGTGAGCGTCGCTTTTGACATGAATGGAGCCTCCAAAAAGAAAAAGGGGCTGAGCTGTGATCTCATCGAGAGATGCACACCCAACCCCTTTTAAGAGACAATGATGAGACTTTATTGATTACGTTGAAAAGGAGCTGCCACAGCCACAAGTGCTTTTCGCTTGAGGATTCTTAATCGCGAATCCAGAACCTTGAAGACTGTCAACATAGTCCACTTCAGCGCCACTCAAGAGTGGAGCGCTTTGGGAGTCAACGATGACCTTCACGTCACCTTTTTCGATGATGGTATCGTCATCGCCTGTTTTGTCTTCGAAGGACATCCCATATTGGTAGCCGCTACACCCGCCACCTTTGACGTAAATACGCAATCCAACGGAATTCTCTTCTTCCTTTATCATTTCCTTAATTTTTTGCTCGGCAATCTCAGTAATTGTAACCATTTTTATACCTCCACCGCGATAAGTGAATGAAACTAAAAGGAAAATCTAAACAAGTCTGAATCTATAATTTTACCAAGCACATACAAGGTTGTCAATTGACTGGAAAATGATAACTCATTGATATTGCAAGACTTTCCATGAAGTGAAGCTGTGCCTTTCTATCAGATAACCACTATTTGAGATCTTTCAACCACTCCTCGCGCATTTCTCGGGTAATGGGCACCTCAGCTTGATAGTGCGGATGCTCAACACTGAGAGTGCCTGGTATTTCAAGGTTTTCCAATAGTTCACGAAATGCGAGGGTGGTTTTATACCGTATAAAGTGGACCGCGCTGATTTTGTCTTCTTTGCTATGACCAGCTTCAAATTCAGCAAAGACCGTGTGGTCACCAATTCGAATGGCCAGGGTGTCAGAGCGATCAATCTCTTGGAATGAATTCAATAGTTCCTCAATACGTTCAGAATCAGTGATTTCAATAAAAAGAGTGGCACTCAACTCTTCAGTATCAGGAAGGAGCGCATTATAGACGTCAATCTCTTCTTGGATCTTTTCAGCGTCAAATATCCGTTCCGTGCGAATCATTTCATGAATTTGAAAAATAATGGTCTCGCGGTTTTCAAAAATTACTGTGACCAGTTCGCCAATGGCAACCCGTCGACGTTTCTTCAATGCAATAATCTTCTGGCGAATAGCAGGGCGTTGTGCTTCGTATTCAGCAGGTGATAGCAGGTCTTCTTGAGTGACTTTATTCATGAGGGAAGTCCATAGGAGTCTCGAATAATTTGTATTGGATGCCGAGCAGATTTCGTTGAGCATTGCGGAATGCCCCGAACTTGGTCAAGTTGTAAGGCAGAAAGTGGACAATCAGACGCCATCATATCGACCGAATCGTCCTCAACTTCTCTCACTGCCTTTTTCGCAATTTTCATCGACAGGTCAAAGAACTCAACTTTGGCGCTCCAGGTACCGTCATGTCCTGAGCATTTTTCGATAAGTTGAACCTTTGCACCAGTGAGTTCCATGAGCTCTTTCGATTTAAAGCCAATATTTTGATCCCGGAGATGGCAGGGAATCTGATACGCAATTCGACCTGGATTGGAGGGGAAGTCGACAGAGAGCGTCCCTTCCTTCTTCAGCTGCATCAGATATTCACACACATCAAACGTCCGTTCTGACATGTTCTTGATGTGTTCATCATCAGGCATGAGATAAGGGTATTCACGTTTCAACATCAGGCTGCAGCTTGCGGTTGGGACGATAATATCGTGGCCTGTTTCGAGATAGGGACGAAACGTCTCATAGTTAGCTTTCGCTATTTCAATCATCTTGTTGGTATCGCCGAGGTCGAACTGTGGCATCCCACAGCATTGCTGACCGGTAGGTGTCACCACTTCAATGCCATTCTTTTCCAAAACCTGTACGGTCGCTTTGCCAATGTCCGTAGCTTGATTATTCACCATACAACTCGGAAACAACGCAACTTTTCTTTTGGAAACTGACTTGACTGATGCCGCGGGTCGTTTAGACCACCATGCCGTAAACGATTCTTTCTGAAAGGGAAGGATCTGTCGATCTCGATGTACACCCATCACTCGTTCCATGAGGTGACGAACCCAGGGAGTGCGCAGCGCCCAATTAGTGAAAGGAGCGGTGAGCGTACCTACCTTCCCAATGAAGTCAGTCTGGATGAGCAAGCGGTCACGCCAGGTGGCACCCTTCTCGGCAATGCGCTCCTGTTTCCATGCGATCATGAGTCGAGGGAAGTCAATTTCATATTTGTGCGGGGGCGAATAGGGGCAATGATTAAAGCAGAGCTTGCAGTAGTAACATTCTTGCTCAACCTGCTCGAAATCTTTGGCCGTAAACTTGTTGACGTCATTGTCATAGTCATCAATACGATCAATGAGAGTATTGAATGACGGACAGAGATTAAAGCACCGGCGACATCCATCACAGATATCAAAGACGCGCAATGTCTCAGTTTCAAGTTGTTGGCGATCTCGGCCTGGTGTGATGAGTTCAAAATCTTTCACATGTTCCCCAATGTATCAAGTATAACGGGAGCGAACTCAATGAAAACCCCAGACAGGAACATAGGGTTTCTGTCTGGGGTACATGCCCAATGGACGTGTGTCTTTATAAAGAGAGTGACTCTAACCCTTTGGTGAAGCGATTGGCATGAGACTTTTCGGCTTTCGCCAAGGTCTCAAACCATTCAGCGAGTTCCTCAAACCCTTCTTCGCGCGCAGTCTTGGCCATGCCTGGGTACATTTGCGTGTACTCGTAGGTTTCACCTTCGATCGCTGCTTTCAGATTGGCTTCGGTATTGCCAATAGGCACGCCGGTCGCAGGGTCTCCAACTTCCTTTAAGAAGTCCAAGTGCCCAAAGGCATGTCCTGTTTCGGCTTCAGACGTATCACGAAAAAGTCCACCGACATCGGTATAGCCTTCAATATCAGCACGGCGTGCAAAATAGAGATAACGACGATTCGCTTGGGATTCACCAGCAAACGCGTCTTTTAAGTTTTGGTGACTTTTGGTTCCATCCAGACCTTTACCCATGTTCTTCCTCCTTTGAAAAATAATAACGTGTGGAACAAAAACTTTATGCCGTTTTCGACCGGCAAGCCTTACAGTACCCTCGAAATTCTACTTGGTAATCAGTGATCGTAAACCCAGAGGGAATACCATTGGGGAATGATAATTCATTCAGCCGTTCATCCATTACATCCACAATCGATTGACAGCTAGTACAGATCAGATGATGATGAGGGGAAAGATTCCCATCATACCGCGCACGATCATGCCCGACATTCACTTCACGAATGAGCCCAGCCTTCTGTAATACCCCCAATGTATAATAGACCGTATTTTGCGAAATCATCGGATAGTCCTGAGAGACCAGTTGATACAGGTCGTCAGCCGTCGGATGGCTCGTCGTCTCCACCAAGGCTGTATAAATGGCCGTACGTTGAGGCGTATTCTTTAATCCGTGGTCTTTGAAGCGCTGTTGGATAGTTTCAGTGATCATTTTTATGTAGTTCTCTTTTAGGAATCATTACTAACTAGCAAAATGTTGTGAGGGGGTCAAGTGAAAAAGGGGACGTTACCTTTTATGTGACATTATTTATGTATTATGGCAATTTTCAGTCGTGCTCCCCTCACATTTCGCACTTTTTTGCTGAGTCAAGGTTTTAGGTGTTCATATTTAACTGGTAAGGACTGTGTGTCTTAGCGCACGCATAATCCGTTTCTTTTTCTATCCTTGAGCTCCTCCTCAAGACCAGAAGGCAGAAGGAATTTTTTTCAGGATAACAAGATACGAAATGCTAGTGACGAGATAAGTCTTTTAGAGGATGCCAACAGATTTGAGTAAGACAATGAACACAGCCACTGGGGCGACGTAGCGAACAAGCGTTTGCCAGATGAGGTAGGCGGTGGGGTGTTGGATGTTGAGTTCGGACTTCGTCAGTTCGACTTTCATGAGCCATCCGGCGAACACGGCGATTAATATTCCGCCAAGCGGAAGCATGATATTTGACGTGATGAAATCAAGGAGTTCAAAGAAGTTCAGACCAAAGAGTTTGGAGTCTTCCCAAATATTAAACGAAAACACTGTGCCGAGCCCGAGCAGCCATGTGGCGATCCCAGCCCACAATGCGGCGCTTTTCCGTGACATGTCATAGGTTTCGATCATCCAGGTGACCATGGGTTCGATGAGCGAAATGGAGGAGGTCCAAGCGGCGACCAAGAGCAGAATGAAAAAGAGCGAGCCGAAGGCCATGCCGCCCGTCATGTTGCCAAAGGCCACAGGGAGTGTTTGAAAAATTAAGCCTGGCCCAGAACCGGGTTCCATGCCATTGGCAAAGACAATAGGAAAGATGGCCATACCCGCAAGGAGGGCAACCCCTGTATCGGCCAACGCAATGGCCACCGAGGTACTCGCGATCGAAGTGTCCTTAGGCACATACGAGCCATAAATCATGATCGTCCCCATGCCGAGGCTCAAGCTGAAAAAAGCTTGTCCCATGGCTGTGAGCATGCTGGCTCCAGTGAGTTTGCTGAAGTCTGGTGTGAACAGAAATTCTAAGCCTTTTCCAAAAAATCCCGTCGTCATGCTGTAGCCCACCATCAGGAGTAAGAGCGCAAACAAGGTCGGCATCAAATACTGTACGGCTTTTTCTAACCCTCCCTTGACCCCACCAGCCACGATGCTCATGGTGATGACCATAAAGATGGTATGCCAGAGGAACAACGTCCCTGGGCTGGCCACAAATTCGGCAAACGTGGAGGCAGCCATCTCTCCGGTGGCACCACTAAATGTGCCAATCACTGACTTGAAGATATAGGCTAAGGTCCATCCACCAATTACACTGTAATAGGAGAGGATTAATACGCCCGCGATCGTGCCGGACCACCCAATGATCTGCCACCATGGACTGGCTTTTGTTTCATTGGCCAGTGCGCGCATAGAGTTGATGGGGGTTGAACGTCCCCGACGACCAAGTAAAATCTCTGACATCATCAACGGAATGCCGAGCGCCGCAACACACACGATATAGATGAGGACAAAGGCGCTTCCCCCGTTTTCACCAGTGAGATAGGGGAATTTCCAAATGTTCCCTAGGCCAACGGCAGCGCCAGTTGCGGCGAGGATAAATGTCCAGCGTGAGGACCACTGGCCATGCATGGATTGTTTTGGAAGGTGTGCTGCCATAGAAGGGTGTTAGGGGGTTAGCGAGTCTACTTCATGAGAAGTCGTGGTGCTTGGATACGATAGACCTTAAGGCCACCCATCACTGATAGCCCATCTCTTATGGGAGAATTTTTCATATTGATGTCGGCATTGAAAGGTATCCAAGTATCATCGCGACATGACCATTTTTGAAACATTGGAAATAAACTGAATCGGCTATATCCAGCGGAGTGTACCGAGCGCTCTTCGGTGTTTCAAGGGTTTTTCCTTATGATTCAGGTTGATGGGAGTCATTGGATTGATTAACGACTTGCTTACTTTGAGCAACCTCATTATATTCAAATGCTTAGTGAAACCCCTAAGATCTCTACCTGATTTATACAATACGGTGTTCTATGAGTTCTGACAAGAAAGCTCAGCGAGTGATTGCTCTGGCTCCGATGCCTCCAGAAAAGTCGGCCTATGCGCTGGCTCGATATAGCCGTTCTCCTGATTCTATTGAGGAGAGTTTGGCATGGGTGCATGGTCATTCATCAGAAAAGTTTTGGGAGCAATTTTATTTTGCCTATGGTCATGGGTCCATCGCCGATTTAGGCCATGTAACAATCTGTTTTGAAAACATTTCGGAATTGGCGGCCATTCGGATTGAAGATGAATCGTTGTGGGATGGTCAGGCCAAGTCGAGCCGCTATCAAAACTTTGAGGCGAGCGGGTGTTTTCTACCATCGACGATACTCGATCCTGAAACTGAAGGGACTTATAACGGTATTCTCAATAGTTTGTTTAATATTTATCGTGAGCTGAAAGATCCCGTTCAGAAGTTTCTGTCTTTGCGCGATCCACGTCCAGAATCTATGTCTCAGGATCAATATGATCGAACGATTGCGGCTCGTACTTTTGATGTGACTCGGTATCTTCTTCCACTCGCCGCCAAGACGAATGTTGGGCAGGTGGTCAGTATTCGAACGTTGGAGAAGCAGATTGCGCGACTGTTGTCGACGCAATTACCGGAATTGAAGTCCATTGGAGAAGATCTTAAAGAGGCTTGCGCGAAACGACCTTCGACGGTGTGGGCAGACCTTAATCAACAGGATGCGGGCGCTCTCGAGCCCTTGGCCCCAACGTTGGCTCGGTATGCTGTCGAGAGTCCCTATTTATCGGCGGTCTATCGCGATCTCACACGGGCCGGGAGGCGGATTTTACAAGATGCAGGGTTAGATCGGCCTGAGGGTTGGGCGGGACGTAGTCATCCTGTTGACCTGATTGAACCGCACGAACCCCTCGATGAACTGGTGACGACCCTACTGTATCGAGTGGCGCATGCACCGTACCGTTGTCTTCTTGAGTTGGTACAGCAGTGGTCGGATGGGCAAAAGCATGATTTTATTGCGGTGGCTTTACAGACACGTGGGCCGCATGATGAGTTGATCAAAGAGTTTCGGTCTGGCTATGCCTTTATTTTTGATATTCTGATGGATATTGGCGGGTGGCGGGATATGCATCGGCATCGTCGGTGTCAGCAAGTTCAGCAAAACTTTACGACCATGCATGGGTATGATGTGCCGCCAGTGCTCACGGAGGCTGGCCTTGATACTATGTATCGTCAGGCGATGGATGCGGTGCGGGATGATATCGACAAACTTCGGAATACGAATCAGGAAGGCGCGCTGTATGCGACTCCTTTTGGATTTAGGGTTCGGTGTCTCTTTAAAATGGATTATGCCCAAGCGGAATATATGTCTCAGTTACGATCGGGAGTGAAAGGGCATTGGTCCTATCGTACTATTGCCTGGTTGATGAAAGAGAAGATGGTGGAGCGGTATCCGTATCTTGGTACTCTGATTCAGGCTACACCCCCAGATATTGAAGATTCGCTTAAGCGATAACCCACGATGTTGGGTGTGCATCTCACAATGGAACACGTATGAATTCCTCACATGAAACGGTCATCGCCGACGCGATTCTCAAGGGTGAATGGTCAACAGTTTTGAGTGAAGGGACTGTATGGTCAAAGGGGCCAGAGTCCAGTCCTCGAGCGTTTTTTTCCATTAATATTGCCAGTTTGATTCAAGGTGATTTTGCGAAGGCGTGGCAGGTTCATTCTCAGTCCTTGGAGAAGCCAGAGGATATTGAGTCTGTGAAAGATTGGATTGAGCTCATGCAGGGTACCTCTCCTGACAGTAGCCATGTTCAGTTAGTATTAGGTTTGTTTATGGGACAGTCGGGGAAGGCGGAAGAGTCGGTGGCGTGTTACGAACAGGCCATTCAATTGGATTCCACTTCGGCATACCCCCATTTCTTCCGGGCACAGATATTTCAACGTATGCAGCGGAAAGATCAGGCGATTAAGTCCTACCGTGAAGCGGTCAAGCAGGACCCGAGCTACATTGCCGCGCGGTTGAATCTCGGTGTCGCGTATCAAGATCAGGGTCAGTTAGAAATGGCCATCCCGCAATATCGAGAAATTTTGAAAATGCGTCCTGATGATGCCGTGGCTCATACAAACTTAGGGTGTGCGTTGGCTGAACAGGGGAAGATCGAACCCGCCATTCTTGAGTACAAAAAAGCCGTGGAACTCGTTCCCAATGACCCAGAAGTCCACTTCGCGCTTGGCGGCATCTATGAAACCAAAGGACGTAAGGACTTAGCTCTTCGGGCTTATGAAGAATCGTTAAAGCATGCGCCTCACTTCTCCCCCGCGGCTACGGCGATCGGGTGGTATTATTTCGATAAGGGACAGGCAGATATGGCATTGGATTATTTCAGTACGGCGTTAAATGCGAATCCTGAAGATGCGAATGCGACGTTTGGCGTGGGGCAAGTCTATGATAGGAAAGGAATGGGTTCGATCGCGGCCGATCATTATTACCGAGCCCTGAACTTAGAGAAAGATGCTGACCGAAAGTCTCGTATATTGAATTTTATTGATAAAGTTGGTGGGTTTCAGGCGTAATGCCTGGTCAGGCGTCTCTCCGTATCTTGCGAATTTTTGCTCTCACGGTGGTTCTGCTTCTCGACGTGGGAATACGAGGGTTATCCTATTTGGAGTGATTGTTGTAAGGCGCTGATTTGTGTGCTGCTATTCTCACTTTTTGTTAGTTCGGCCTGAATCTGTTCCTTCAAATATGAAGAATACCCGACCTTGTCTATCAGGACAGATATAAATTTATCGCCTGCAGAGGCTGTATATTGCTTGAGTTCATCGATGATTTCATCGGTGACTGGCACGTAACAATCCCCAATATGCAAGATCGCCTTATAATAATATTCTTCCCCTTTAAACTCAAAACGCAATCCAGTCATCAATAGGCCTCACTCGTTTATATGTCTCTGTCTTTCCAAGAACAGTCATATTAGGTCATTGTCAGCTTGCAAGACAAGTTCTTCCCGGTGATCCTTGACTGGTTTGAGACCCTATGCTAGCGTAGCCTTTTTTTCAGCTTGACGCTCAAAAAGTGCGCTGAAACACGAAATTTTGTGATAATGTTGAGTCCGTTTGATCGATGAGGATTCATCGCATGCCCCTGGCATGTAGTCGATTGGGAATGTTCCGTACTATTAAGGGGCTACGAGTCCCTGCTGAATCGTGTACGTTGCTGAAATTTTAAATGTAGGAGTAGTGAATGTCACGAATTTATAACTTTAGTGCTGGTCCTGCCATGCTGCCAGAGCCGGTGCTTAAGCAAGCGCAAGATGAGTTATCTGATTGGCATGGTGCCGGTGCTTCGATTATGGAACTGAGTCATCGTGGAAAAGAGTTTGTTTCCGTCGCTGCAGAAGCCGAGCAAGATGTTCGGGACCTTCTGGGAGTGCCAGCCAACTATAAAGTCCTCTTCCTTCAAGGTGGTGCTAGCACGCAGTTTGCTACCATTCCAATGAATATTCTGAGAGGAAAGACGAAGGCTGATTACATATGGACTGGCGCTTGGGGAACAAAGGCCATTAGTGAGGCCAAGAAATATTGTGAGGTCAACGTTGCGGGCTCTTCGAAGAGCGATAACTTTTCGAGTATTCCGCCTGTCGCCACTTGGACCTTAGATCCCGATTCGGCGTACGTCCACTATACTCCCAACGAGACGATTGGTGGGGTTGAATTCCATTGGGTGCCGGATACGGGCTCGGTGCCGCTGGTCGCAGATTTTTCGTCAACGATTTTGTCGCGCCCTATAGACGTCAGTCGGTTTGGAATCATTTATGCTGGTGCGCAAAAAAATATTGGGCCGTCTGGTGTGACCTTGGTCATCGTGCGTGATGATCTGCTCGGACAGGCGATGCCCACGACTCCTAGTGTGTACGATTATGCACAACAAGCTGAAGCTGATTCGATGCTGAATACTCCCCCAACCTATGGCGTGTATATTGCTGGATTGGTGTTTAAGTGGTTAAAAGAACAAGGTGGGTTATCTGCTGTTGGAAAGGTCAATGAACGCAAAGCCAAGAAGCTGTATGCGGCCATTGATGATTCGAGTTTTTACGGTAATCCTGTTGAGATATCTTCGCGATCGTGGATGAACGTGCCGTTTGTCTTGGCGAATGCAGACTTGGATAAAGAATTTCTCTCAGGTGCGACTGAAGCCGGATTGACGACTCTTAAAGGACACCGATCAGTCGGAGGAATGCGAGCCAGTATTTATAATGCCATGCCTGAGGCTGGAGTTGATGCCTTGATTGACTATATGGCTGATTTTGAAAAACGTAAAGCCTAAGTTGGGTTACCATATTTCTCTTTGATGCGTAGGAGGTTAGATACATTTAGCCATGAATATATTAGTAAGCGATAAGCTCTCAACTCGAGGCGTCGAGGTTTTGGAACATGCCGGGTTTACTGTTGGGTTTAAGACCAAGCTATCCAAAGAAGAATTGCTCAAAGAAATTAAGGACTATGAAGGGATCATTGTCCGCTCTGCCACCAAAGTTACGAAGGAAGTGATTGAAGCCGGTGGTCGCCTCAGGATTATTGGGCGAGCCGGAACCGGACTTGATAATGTTGATACCGACGCGGCGACACGACGTGGCATTGTCGTCATGAATACGCCTGGGGGTAATACGATTACGACGGCTGAGCACACCATGGCGATGGTGGTAGCGATGAGTCGGAAAATCCCTCAAGCGACAGCTTCAATGAAAGCTGGTAAATGGGAAAAAAGTAAGTTCATGGGTGTCGAGTTGAATAACAAGACCATGGGACTTGTCGGTCTTGGGCAGATTGGCTCGCACGTCACAAAGCTAGCCCAGGGTCATTTCATGAACGTGATTGGGTATGATCCATATTTGGCGAAGGATCGGGCCAAACAGATGGGGATAGAGGTCGTTGAGTTGGAAGAGCTCTTTCAGCGGGCTGATGTCATTTCTGTCCATACACCGTTGACCAATGAAACGCGAAGCCTCATTAACACGGCTACCATCAAAACTATGAAAGATGGTGTCATGATTGTGAACTGTGCCAGGGGTGGGATTATCAATGAGCAGGATCTCTATGAAGCATTGAAGTCTGAAAAGGTATTTGCGGCAGCATTTGATGTGTTTGAAGAGGAGCCAATACAAGCGGATCATCCTTTGTTAACCCTTGATAATTTTGTTTGTACTCCTCATATCGGAGCTTCAACTGAAGAAGCTCAGGAAAATGTCGCCATTGGAATCGCAGAGCAGTTTGTGGACTACTTTAAACGTGGGGTTGCGCGCGGTGCTGTCAATGTTCCTTCTGTTCCTCCAGAGGTGCTTCCTCAACTGCAGCCATATTTAGTTTTGGCTGAGCGGATGGGGCTGTTTCAGGCACAACTGCTGGAAGGCGGTGTGAAGTCTGTCACCGTTGAATATTTTGGGGAAGTTGCTGGTCTTACGGTGGCTCCCTTGACGATCGCTGTCTTGAGAGGCCTATTGGCGCCTATACTTGAGGATGTTATCAACTTTGTGAATGCGCCGGTTGTCGCAAAAGATCGAGGTATTGAAGTCAAAGAAGTGAAAAGTAGTGACGCTGGAGATTTTACGAGTCTTATTCGCATTAAGGTTGAAACGGGTCAGCATAACTATGTTGTGGCTGGGACTTTATTTCATCGTCAAGACCCACGTATTGTTGAAATTAATCAGTATCAGGTTGAGGTGGCTTCAGAGGGGCAAATGATTTTGATTGATAACGTTGATCGTCCCGGAGTTATTGGGACGGTTGGACGAATTCTTGGGGAGCATTCTGTCAATATTGCCCAAATGCAATGTTCTCGTGCTGAACAAGGCGGGCAAGCATTGCTCATTCTTGGGCTCGATGCACCTCCCCCGTCTGAGGTCTTGCAAGCCGTGAAGCAGGAGGATGGAATTCTGTCTGTCCGACTTGTTGATCTTTCCAAAAGCCACTAGTCTGTGAGTTCCATCTATTCCATGTTGAGGCTTTTGTATTACGAACGAGTCATTATTTTCCGTTAATCCGCTATGAAACCGGCGCGCTCCCTCATTCCCATCGGAACGGCCACGTTTGGGCCAAACACGGCACGACGAGTTAGAATTCTTGAAAGTCAGCTTCTCACGCTTCTGTCCCGATGGGGGTATCGTGAGATTATCCTTCCTACCTTTGAATATCTTGATGTCCTCTCCGTTGGATTAGCTCCTGAGGTTTTAGAGAAGTGCTATAAATTTGCTGATTGGACCACGGGAAGGATTCTTGTTCTCCGTCCCGATATTACCGCGCAAATTGCTCGAATGGTCGCGATGGGGATGGGTGGTGACGGTCTGCCCTTACGCCTATCCTATCGGACAACCGTTTTTCGCTACGAACCGGAGCATGCAGGGCGTGAGCGTGAGGTGTTTCAAGTTGGGGTTGAACTCATTGGGACTGATGATGCTTATGCAGATGCGGAAGTCCTCATCTCCCTCATTGAACTCCTCAAAGAGGTTGGTCTTCCTGATTTCAAAATATCAGTTGGTCATGTTGGTTTTTATAACGCTTTATTGAACCGGTCAGGGTTGTCGGGTGACGGGCAGCGAAAGGCTGAAATTGCTGCTGCTCGTAAGGATCTTCCACTTCTTGAAAGCCTCTTGT
The DNA here is from genome assembly GCA_029261355.1 of Nitrospirales bacterium. Lineage (GTDB taxonomy): Bacteria > Nitrospirota > Nitrospiria > Nitrospirales > UBA8639 > JAGQKC01. Next base: position 83,960 of record JAJDBM010000010.1, read on the forward strand.
TAAAGGAGCGAATTTCTCGAAAAAAAATCCAGGTTCTTCTTGAAGCCGTTGGGCGTTGTGGGCAAGCTGATGTGCTTGAATGGGGACGAACAATCGCAGGCAAAGATTCCGCATTGACCATCCCGCTTACTCGATTGTCGACTGTGTATGACCTCTTGGGTACTGCGGGATTACAGGATCACCTCTTGATTGATCTTGGAGAGTTTCGAGGGTTTAACTATTATGACGGTGTCGTGTTTGATGTATTTACCTCTTCGTTTGGCTCAGAGCTTGGCGGAGGAGGTCGTTATAATCATTTGCTCGGACGGTTTGGTCGAGAATTACCTTCCACCGGATTCGCTCTGGATATGGACCGGGTGTTTGCGAGTTTAGACTCTGCTGCTTTTCAAAATGGAGATCAAGGCCTTCCTCTTTTACTCGTGTCTACTCACAAGCATTATGGGGTTGCCTTTAAGCTGGCCCAGCAATTACGGAGTGAGGGGTTCCAGGTTATTCAGGAAACGGAAGGACCTGGGAAAATAGATCTTGCCAAGCAAGCTCGTATTCGTTCAAAGAAAATGGGAATTTTCAAGGCCATTATTGTTGGGGCTCCGCGTGTTTCTTTGGGCTATGTTATGGTGATGACTCTTGGCGCATTGTCCAAACAGCCACCTCTGGCGAAAGTTTTGTGTGATGAATTACCCAGTTTTTTAAGAGGGCAATTACATGGCCGCCTCTGAGATGACCGATCTACGGTTACCTCCTCAGAATATCGAGGCTGAGCAATCGGTGCTTGGGGCTGTGCTTCTCGATAATGCGGCACTGAGCCGTGCCATTGAAGTCATATTGAGTGAAGACTTTTATCGTTCTGCCCATCAAATGATCTATGATGCGATGCTCACCCTGTCTGAGCAGAACGAACCGGTTGACCAAATTACCCTAACCGAGCATCTTAAAAGTATTGGTGAGCTCGAGAATATTGGGGGTGCAGCCTATATTGCTGAGCTGGTTCATGTGGTCGCCAGTGCTGCAAACATCCGCTATCACTGTAAAATTGTTCATGATAAAGCCATGTTGCGTGGACTCATTCGTACCGCCACCGATGTGGTTACTCGTGGGTACGAGGGAACGACTCAGACCGATGAGCTGTTAGATTATGCTGAGCGTGAAGTATTTCGATTGGCACAAGGGAAATTGGGGCGAGCGTTTGCCCCAGTCAGTGATGTCATTAAGGAAAGCGTTGAAATCGTTGATCGACTGTTTCAACGAAAGGAACGAATTACCGGAGTGGCCACCGGGTATATTGCACTTGACAACCTATTGGCCGGGTTGCAACCGTCAGATCTCATTATCATTGCTGGGCGTCCGAGTATGGGAAAGACCAGTCTTGCTTTAGGTATCGCTGAACATGCGTCGATAAAAGCTAATGCCACAGTTGGGATTTTCAGTTTGGAAATGTCTAAGGCTCAATTAGTATTGCGCATGCTCAGTTCCCAGGCATCGTTAGATTCGCATGCGTTACGAACTGGGCAGCTTACCTCTCGGGATTGGCAAGCCTTGACCAATGCGGCGACCCGGTTGGAAGAAGCCAAAATTTTCATTGATGATTCTGGAAATTTATCAGTCCAGCAAATGAGGGGAAAAGCGAGGAGGTTAAAAGCTGAGCATGGACTTCACCTCTTGATTATCGACTACCTTCAGCTGATGGAAGGACGTCGTGATTCAGAGTCGCGGCAGCAAGAGATTTCAGATATTTCACGTTCTCTAAAGGCCTTGGCCAAGGAACTGGATATCCCCGTGATCGCCCTGTCTCAGCTAAGTCGTGCAGTTGAAAATCGAACGGATAAAAGACCTGTACTTGCTGATCTTCGTGAATCTGGTGCCATTGAGCAAGACGCTGATGTCGTCATGTTTATCTATCGAGATGAAGTCTATGATTCTGATACCGAAGAGAAGGGTATCGCCCAGATACTCGTTCGTAAACATCGAAATGGGCCAATCGGTGAGCCTCGTCTGCAATTTCATGATCGGTATGCGGCCTTTAAAAACCTTGAAGAACATCGAGAGGAGAGCTAGCCTAATTGTAGTAAGACATCTTTATCTGTTGGGAAACCACATTTTGTGGAGATTATGTTAGAATAATCTTGAACACGGAATTTCTCAGTTTATGGACATCCTTACCGCTAGCCAACCAACACGTTATGCTTCTTGTTGTGGGCGTTTTTCCTTAGTTCTCATTGCGATCCCTCTCCTTGTCCTTTCTTGTGGTACGGCTCCACATGGGAAGCCATCAACGATCAAGCCTCATCCTCCAGCTTCCTCGTTCCTTCGTCCCGAAGCGTATTTCCATTTTCTTCGCGGATACTTGATGGAATTGTCTAATCAACCCATCCAGGCTCTTGAGGACTATCGTCAGGGGTTACGTGTAGATCCTGACTCGATTTTTTTAAAAACACGCATGGCCAAACTTTACTTTTCAAGCGGCGAAATGGCTTCGGCTGTAGATATGGCTGATACAATTCCTGTATCGGCAGTTAATGATGCGAGGGGGCTTTTGCAACTCGCCAAAATTTATGCAGGAACAGGACATTCTGATAAGGCACTTCTTTTCCTTGATCGAGTGATTGAAAAAGATCCTACGAACGAGAAGGGCTATATTTCTAAAGGGATGCTTCTACTGAGTCTCAAGCGGCTGGACGAGGCTCAAGCCTTTTTACAAGCGGCTGTTGATCAAGTTCCGGCGTCACCGGAGATTCATTTTTATCTTGGCATGACCATGAATGAAGCCGGGAAAATTGAAGAATCAGAAAAGCATTTTGAGCAGGCGATCACCATCCGTGAAAATTTTCGACGTGCCTATCTCAGTTTAGGAAGTTTGTATGAAGAACATAAGAAGCCAGCGCGCGCCATGCAGGTGTATGAGCGCTATCTTCAGCATGGAAATCCGCATGACAAAGACATTCGTCTCCAGCTTGTTCGCCTCTATCTTCGGAGCCAGGCGTATGAAAAAGCTCTCGAACAATTAACTCAGATCCTTGAGTATTCCCCTGACGATTTGAATGCGCAGGTCCGAATGGCTCTTGTCTATGGTGAGATGGGTAATTATCAACAGGCTATAGATGAACTGACCACGATCTTACAGTCTCGGCCCAAAGAACTGCGTGTTCGAGATTATCTCGGCCTGATGTATGAAGAAATGAAAGATTACGATCAGGCGAAACGCACCTATGTGGCGAATCTGAAAATCAATCCCAATTACTATGATACGTTGCTACATCTTGGCTTTTTGTTGTATCGAGAAAAGCAATACGATGAAGCGATCACTTATTTGGGGGAAGGTAAGCGCGTCCAACCCAAGCGGTCGGAGCCCTATTTGTTGTTGGGATTAACTTACTTGCAACAACAACAATATGACGCTGCCGTTACTGTATTTCAGGAAGGAATTCAGCATAATCCTGCGAATGCAGATCTTCATTTCAATCTTGGTACGACTTATGACAAGCTCGATCAATTTGATAAGGTGGTTCAAGAGATGGAGCGAACGTTGAGTTTGGAGCCTGAGCATGCCGATGCGCTGAACTATCTCGGCTATAGTTATGCCGATCGAGGCGTGAAGGTTGAGCAAGCGTTAAAGCTGACTCAGCGAGCCGTCGAATTAAAGCCGAATAATGGGTATTATATCGATAGTCTTGGATGGGCTCTTTTTAAAGTTGGGCGAAGTGCTGAAGCGTTGGAGACTATTGACCGTGCGCTGTCTTTAGTTTTTGACGACGCGGTAATTTTTGAACATCTCGGGGAAATTTATCTTCAACGTGAAGAGCGAGAGAAAGCGCAAAAAGCTTGGGCGCGCTCCATTGAACTTGATGCGTCCAATGAACGGCTCATCCAGCGGTTTCGCGATCAAGGGTTTGGTGACCCCATCCCTGCCAAGGCATTTCAGCCTGACGACCTTCCCAAAGTCAGTCATAGTACTGTAGAGCACACCGTCGCACCATAAATTTTTGGGTTCTTGTATTGTTGGGTGATATGGATGAGTCCTAAGCTGGCTCCTTAGGCATTGTTTAGTTTTGACCGACAACAAGAGAAATGAGGGGTGTATGTGAGAGAGTGATGAGCCCAGGGGTTATTGGGCAATAGACAGAAGGTGGTGCTTCGTGCACAATAGAGGGGTGAAGATTGTTCCTTTTAATGTAACGCAAGCTGTATGAGTGGTCAGGCTGTGGTGTTACGGGTAGGAGATGCAACTATGAAAAGCCATGTCTACGACAAACGTGGATTTAGTTTAACAGAGCTCATGATTGTAGTGGCCATTATCGGGATTCTTGCGACGATTGCCATTCCAAAATTCATGACCTATCAAGCGAAGGCCAAACAGACAGAGGCTAAGAATAACTTAGTTGCGGTCCATACTGGTGAAATCTCATACTTTGCAGAAAATAATGGCTACATTGATGACTTTAATGCTATTGGCTTTGCCGTGAGTGGTTCATCGCAGCGATACTATTATGAGATTGGCAAGTCGAGCATTGGTACGCTGCCACCGGGATGCACTGCATCAACATTGGATCAAGTGTCGCCAAACACTTTTGTGGCGGTCGCCATCGGAAATATTGATGGTGACAATACCTGTGATGTCTGGACCATTGATCAGGATAAAGTCCTCAAGAATGTGTCCAATGACGTCTCGTCATAAACCTGATCATTAGGACCACCCTGATTCCAGCAGGCTGACTCAATTTCTCTAAAGGCGATTCATTGTATTCTAGGTAAAGATTGACTTTCCCAACCTCAAGTTTCTCAGTTGGGTACCCGAAGATTACTGCTGGGCTCTTGCTATTTTTCCGGTACATTAGCATCTCTACTGTAGAGAGACGCAATAGCCCTTAGGCAGGAGAAGCTTGTATTTCTACTATCATTCGTTAATGTGATCCTCAAGGAGGAGTGGCAGATGAAGTTACTGGAGAAGGTTAAGAGTCGTTCAGCAAAGATTGGCGTGGTCGGACTTGGTTATGTCGGGCTTCCCCTTGCTGTGTTGCAGGCCAAAACGGGTTTCACTGTTATTGGGATTGATGCGGTTGCTGAGAAGGTTGAGTTAGTCAATAAAGCGAAGAATTATATTGGCGATGTACTTGATAGCGACCTTCAGGAGGTTATAGAAAAAAAGAAACTTGTTGCTACCACAGACTTTTCAGCCTTACAAGAATGTGATGTCATTCTCATCTGTGTGCCAACTCCTTTAACAAAGAATAAGGAACCAGATATTACTGCTATTGTGAAGGTTACGGAGCATCTTGCCAATTATGCTCATCCTGAAATGCTGGTGGTCTTAGAAAGCACGACCTATCCAGGGACGACCGAGGAAGTGATTCTTCCTCGATTGGAAGAGAAGGGATTGACCGTTGGACAGGATCTTTTTGTGGCATTTTCTCCAGAGCGAGTGGATCCCGGGAACGAAGACTTTAAAACCCATAATACCTTTAAGCTTGTGGGTGGTGTCACGGAAGCCTGCCAGAAAGTGGCCAAGGCGTTTTATGAGCAGTCCATCGTCAAAATATTTCCATTGAGCTCTCCGCGGGTTGCGGAGATGGCCAAGGTTTTTGAAAATGTGTTTCGTTCTGTGAATATTGCGCTGGTGAATGAACTCACAGTGCTTTGTGATCGAATGGATATTAATGTCTACGAAGTGATCGATGCGGCGGCAACTAAGAACTTTGGATTTATGGCTTTTTACCCAGGTCCAGGCGTTGGTGGTCATTGTATTCCTCTAGATCCGTACTATTTATCTTGGAAGTCTAAGGAATATGACATTCATACTCGTTTCATTGAACTTGCCGGGGAAATCAATGAAGGCATGCCTTACTATGTGGTGAATAAACTTCAGCGCGTGCTGAATCAACGCGGCCAATGTCTGAAAGGTGCAAAGGTCCTGGTGTTAGGCGTGACCTATAAAGCCGATATTAGTGATGATCGTGAATCGCCAGCGACCAAAGTGATCGAGTTATTGCAAAAAGAAAATGCCAATGTGAGCTACGTTGATCCTTTTGCTCCTAATTTTACGGTGGGGAGTCAACAGTATGCCTCCCAAGAACTCACGCCTCAACTTCTTGCTGACAGCGCTTGTGCGCTTATCTTAACAGCGCATTCGGCGTTTGATTACGACATGATTGTTGAGCAGGCCCCGGTGGTATTTGATACTCGCAATGGAACGCGAAATGTTGAATCTCACCGAGATCGTATCGTATTGCTATCATAGGTGGGGCAGGTAAATAATTAACTTGGCCCCGTAGTCCGTCCTGCATCCTTCGCTGCATATTTGGGAATTTCTCCAGGGGGCTCTTCAAATAACATTTATTGACAGTTTCTACGTGTTATTGCTATAAGCGATAGCTCCCTTCTCAAATGATTTAGAGTAGCCGTATTCTTTAAATAGAATCGGCATTCTTTCAACGGCACTTTTCTTTATACAGTATAGAGTCCATCGCTTATGAGCATTTTTAAGCAGCTGTTGGTGCGTCTATCCGATAGCCTTCTTGCGAATGTCCCGCCCGCTTTGAAATCGCGCACGACGAAGCGGCCCACCCCAGCTCTTAAGCTTGTCTCCGGTCATGCCCATGTACCGATTCAATCATCACAACTCGGGCGTGCGCCTTCATCGACGGCGGGTCACGCTGAAGCTATTGAAGAGGCCCTGCTTCAGGGGGAGTCTTGGTTCTTAACTCATCAGAATCGGGAGGTTGGTTATTGGGTTGCTGAACTCGAAGCTGATACGACTCTGACCTCTGAGTACTTGATGTTGAGGAGGTTTATTGACCGTGTTGATCAAGAACGCGAACGAAAAGCCGTTCGATATCTTATCGAAGCACAACAGGAGGAAGGCGGATGGCCTATTTATTCCGGTGGCCCTGCTGATCAGAGCGCTTCGGTGAAAGCCTATTTTGCTTTGAAACTCTCCGGTGTCTCGCCAGATGAGCCGTGTATGACGAAGGCTCGTGAGTTAATTTTGAAAAATGGTGGAGTGGTCACATCGAATGTTTTTTCTAAGATTACGTTAGCGTTATTCGGACAATATTCATGGCGTGGTATTCCTAGTATGCCAGCCGAAATCATGTTGGCTCCACGGTGGCTGTACTTTAACCTCTATGCAGTTTCATATTGGTCGAGGGTGGTTATTATTCCCCTCCTTATTATTTTTGCTCAACGACCACTTTGTCGAATTCCACGTGAGCAAGGGATTGAGGAGCTGTTTCTTCAACCTTCTGCGCAAATTGATTTTTCAAAGGAACCTCCATTTAAGAGGGATCGAGTATGGTTGAGTTGGCGGAACTTTTTTGTCTGGTTGGACTCTGTTTTAAAGTTGTATGAGCTCTTTCCGGTGCCGGCCCTTCGAAAGCAGGCTGTGAAAAAGGCAGAGGCTTGGATGTTGGACCACATGCAGGGCGAAGGTGGGTTAGGGGCTATTTATCCAGCCATGGCCAACTCGATTGTTGCGCTTCATGCGTTAGGCTATTCGACCGAGCACCCAGCGGTGGTCAAAGCATTGAAGGAAATAGAGGACTTGGAGGTCTATGCCCCGTCGTGTGAAGGAGGTAGCCCAAGGGGGACCCTTCATCTACAGCCTTGTATTTCTCCTGTCTGGGACACTGCATTGACGTTAGATATGTTAGTTGAACGTGGGTTGAACAAAGATCATCCGTCTTTATTACGTGCGGCATCTTGGTTGCGATCTCGACAGACTGCTCGAGTTGGTGACTGGATCGTTTCATCACCCCAAGCCCCTCCGGGTGGGTGGTATTTTCAGGGGGAAAATGATTGGTACCCTGACGTTGATGATACGGCCGCTGTTGTGATTGCCTTATCAAAGCTTGAGTCCGGCCCAGGAGATCGTGATGATGCCATTCGAGCTGGGTTAGAATGGACGTTAGCCATGCAAGGGACAGATGGCGGTTGGGGGGCATACGATAAAGACAATAACCGCATGATATTTAATAAAATTCCATTTGCCGACCATAATGCATTACTTGATCCGAGTACATCCGATCTCACGGGTCGGTGTCTCGAAATGCTCGGAACTTTAGGCTATGACCAAACGCATCCAGCTGTAGGGCCCGCTCTAGAATTTCTGCGACGTGAACAGGAAGCCAATGGCAGTTGGTATGGGCGATGGGGTGTCAATTATGTCTACGGGACGTGGTGCGTCTTATCAGGTCTACAGGCGATTGATATTGATATGTCTTCTCCTTGGGTTCAGCGGGCAGTGATCTGGCTGGAGACCATGCAAAATCAGGATGGCGGCTGGGGAGAGTCGTGTGAATCTTACTCGGATTTCAATGTGGCAGGCAAGGGAGAAAGTACGGCTTCTCAGACGGCTTGGGCGCTGATGGGATTGCTTGCTGCAGGTGCTTCAGACTCAATTAGCGTGATTCGAGGAGTGAATTATTTGCTACGTCATCAACGGCCAGATGGTGTGTGGGATGAACCCTTTCACACAGGAACTGGATTCCCTCGTGTTTTTTATCTTCGCTATCATGGATACTTTAAATACTTCCCATTGTGGGCTCTGGCCATGTATCGAAATATCAAAGTGAGTGGTCAGTCACGGGCTGATGAACTGCGCAAAGCTGCCCAGGCAGCCAGAAGGCATCATCCCAAAATCCTCTAAACGATTGTTTCACTTGCGCGACAATCTGTCTTTCCTGGGGTTTTCCTCATTAAGCTCGCCATCTTTACTGCAACCATATGGGAATATCGGTCCGTTCTAGAGGCCTGTTCTCTTACGCAAACGACGGAAATTGCTGGTATTCCCTGTACGATTGGGTATTGCGGCTCGAACAAGGTTTGTGTGCTTCAGTCTGGTATCGGCCCGCAGCAGGCGTATCATGCCTCTCAGGCTGTCCTAGCGGTCGACTCTTGGGATTTGGTTGTGTCTTCTGGATTTGCCGGCGCATTGGTTCCTTGTGCTATCGGCACAATAGTGGTTGGTTATGATGTTTTGATGGAAGATACTGGAACCCAACTGGATTCAATTTCTCTGAGTTGTGACGAAAGGTATCGAGATTGTTCTTTTCAGATAGCTTATTCCTTGGATGGGGCAAGTCAGTTGGGCCGTATCGTGACATGGCCGCGGATCGTTGGTCAGTCCTCTGAGAAGCGACGCATTGCTTCTCACACCAAGGCTGTGGCGATTGATATGGAAAGTGCGGTGCTGGGTCGTATCGCACAGAATCACGGTTTTCCTTTTATTGTTGTCCGAACCATATCGGATTTAGTGGATGAGGATCTTCCTCTCGATTTCAATCTTTTTCTTCGTCCAAACAGATGGGTTGAAGGGATTACTCAGGTGATTCAAAGCCCAGGATCCTTACTCAAGCTTCCGCGTCTTCGAAGGCAAATGCTTGTGGCTTCTGCACAATTGACAAAGTTTTTCTTGAAATTCTTTGACGACCTTGAATCGGTAGCTGGACGCCAGGCGTGATTGCTCTGAAACAGTGGTGAGGTATGCCTCAAGCTGCATTGTGTTCATTGGAACTCATGGTATGATTGATAAACTGATTCTCGGGTTTTTGCCCATTAATAGGTAGATGAATAGGAACACTTCATTGAGTGTCTTGTGAGTGAAGAGATGTCATGAGCACATGGATGGGGAGCAAGTGATTCGTCAAAATATTTATGGTACTCTTGCGTAATATTTTGAATGTTGGAGGGACTGCTAATGGTGAAGTCAATTTCAGGGGTATCTTCAAGGCGAAATATTTTAAGTTCAATGGAGTATTGGATGAAATGTCGTAATCGTTGGTATGTGCGTGTGGCGTTGTCTAGTTTTCTTGTGTGTCTCATTAGTTTTTCTTCGGTCGTGCATGCAGGAGGTCCTGGAACAGCAACTGAAGCAATGAAAGATACTATTGATCGGGTGCTTGTCGTCTTGCAGCAAGAGGATTTACAGGGTGGAGATAAAAAAGATGTGAGGTTGACGCGTCTGGTTGAAATTATTCGCCATCGGTTTGACTATGAAGAAATGGGGAAACGAACGCTCTCACATGAATGGAAAAAATTGACTGCTTCACAGCAACAGGAGTTTGTGACTCTTTTTGAGCGTTTTCTTACGAAATCTTATGCCAGTAATGTGAGTTCCTATTCTGGAGAAAAAATCGAGTACCTCAAAGAGCGAAACAAAGGGAAATTTGCAGAGGTTCAAACCCTCGTCACCTCTCCCAAGTCCCAAGTTCCACTGGATTATCGACTTCTGAAAAAGAACGATGAATGGAAAGTCTATGATGTGGTGATTGATGGTGTGAGCTTGATGAAAAACTATCGCGGACAATTTGCTCGCATCCTGAAAGCGTCTTCCTTTGAAGGTTTGTTGGCCAAGTTGAGTGCAAATGAGGATCAGGCGACACAGCCCTGATTGTATTTGGTTTCATGCTATCCTGCCGATGGTTTTTGTCTATTTTTCTTGTTCTGCTCACTGTGATAGGTAGTGCTCCCTCCCCTGTTGCCGCGAAGCAGGCGATCTTTGCCGTTCCAGCGATCTCCACTTCTAAGAATGATGGCCAAGATTTTGGTCTGATCGTCCCTGTCCTTGAGTCAGATGAGGAGGGGAACCTCGTCTCACTCATGGCCCCTATGGTGATTCACAATTCCTTTTTAGGGGTACGTGGGACGATGAATTATTATCACTACTGGACTGCAGGGCGGCAAATGGAGTTTGTTGGCTCCTACACAGATCAAATTGAGCGAAAGCTGAAGATTCGGTATCAAGACCCTGGATTTGTTCAGGGATTATTTTTTCTTGATGTCGGAGCCGAGTTCTTTAAAAATGCAACGAAGCGGTTCTATGGCATTGGTCAGATAACTCCAGAAAGTAATGAATCGAACTACACCAGTCGAGAGATTGGGGTGAAATGGAATTTTGGAGTTCATCTTAATGATGTGACGCGATTGATGATTGGGCAACGATACCGAGATGTCGAAGTTCAGCCTGGTGGGGTCGATACGAAGCCATTTACGCGAGATCAATTTGGTGGTCTTTCAGGAATAGAGCGTGCTGCCATTCTCGCGAATCGTCTGGTCTTTCAGTATGACACACGAGACAATCTCACGACGCCCACAGTCGGGTCTCGTGCCGAAGCCTATGTAGAGGTGGTCCATAACTTTCAGCGAGGAAAGGAGGATGACGTCCTCTTTTTTCGTTATGGCGTTGATCTTCGAGCTTTATTCCCCACGCCATCAAAGCGGTTGGTTCTCGCTGTTCGAGGCCTTGTTCAGTTAAATTTTGGCGATGGAATACCTTTTTATGAACTGAGCTCTCTTGGTGGACAAAACAACTTACGAGGGTTTGGTCAAGATCGCTTTGTTGATCGACACCTACTTGCGTTGAATGTTGAAGAGCGTATCCATGTGCTTGGATTAAAGCTATTTCACGTTAATGTAGAGTTTGAAGTTGCGCCATTTGTGGATATGGGAAGAACCTATAATAATTTTGAATTTCGGCAATTTAGTGAATATGAAGTGACCCCAGGGATAGGACTGCGAGGAATCGTGCGTCCGAATCTCGTTGGGCGCGTTGATTGGGCCTATAGTAAAGAGGGCGGAGCCGTATTTGCAGGGTTGGATTATCCTTTCTAAGAAGGGTGAATGGTCTGGATCGCAAGTCAAAGGGGAGGGGGTATGTGTGAGAATTCATGTGAATGGATGCTCTTTTCTTCAGCTGTTTCACGTGAAATGTTGGAGGGCCCCCTTTTGGGGATGTGTGATCGTGCTTGGCTGTTGGTTTGGGTTGGTTGCAAATTTGGCTTGGGCTCAACCGTATGTCGTTGAACGTGTTGTTGCTTTAGAGCGAGAGATTGAGGACCTAGAATCTCGTGCCTCTTCCACTCCTCAAGGGCCAGTTGTCTTAGTGCAGCTTGCTCGACTGCATTTGCAATTGGGCGGTCTGGATCAGAAGTCTCACGAAAAGCAGATCACCATCTTTGAAGAAGGTGCTCGACTTGCCAAGCAAGCGCTAGCTCTTCAGGAGGCCCTGGCCGATGCTCATTACTATTATGCCGCCAATCTTGGGAGTGCAACTCAATTAAAAGGGGTGATGGCTTCCGCGTTAATCGTGGAGGAATTAAAGCTTCATATTAGGCGGGCTGTGGAGCTGCAGGATAATCATGCCCCTGCCTTGCATATGCTGGGACGAATGTTGGATGAGTTGCCTTGGTTTTTAGGTGGCAATGAGGATGAGGCCCTGCGCGCTCTTCGAAAGGCCGTATCAGTGGATGAATATGACGCTCATGCGCGACTCGACCTCGCGAAGCTCTATCGAAAGAGGGGGGATATTTTAGCTGCCAGTAAGGAGCTTATACATCTATTGCAATATCCGGCTGTTTACCAAAGTTGGGGTTGGACATATCAGTATAAAACCGAAGCTGAGCGAATATTGAAAGAGCTTGATGCCCCGGCGAGTTTTGGTGATGTTCGGTAGTCAGGTTGTCTCCTTTAGCCTTTCTTGCAAATTCTTGACATGGGTGTGTAACTGTGTGAAAATTTAAAAAAAAGTATAATACTACTGTTTCCTTCGGTTTTCGTGTGTTTCCCTACCCGCGAGACGAATCAAAAAGCCACAGTGAAAGGTACTAGCTATGTCGATTTTAAAAAGGATTGATAGTCCTGCCGACCTGAAAAAACTCACGCCTAAAGAATTCCCTGAACTTTGTCAGGAAATTAGGAGTTTAATCATCTCCGTCTTATCGGATGTTGGGGGACATTTAGCTTCAAACTTGGGGGTAGTTGAACTCACGGTTGCACTGCATTATTTGCTGGATACTCCTCAGGATAAGATTGTGTGGGATACCAGCAACCAGGCCTATGCCCATAAGCTATTGACTGGTAGACGTGAGCAATTTCATACGCTTCGTCAATTTGGTGGAATGAGTGGGTTTTGTAAGCGTGAAGAAAGTGAGTATGACGCATTTAATGCAGGTCATGCTGGCACTGGCGTATCGGCTGCAGTCGGATTCTCAGAAGCTCATAAGCAAATGGGGTTGCCGCATCGAACTGTGTGTGTGGTTGGCGATGGAGCGTTAACTTCTGGGATGACGTTGGAAGGGTTGCAGCATGCCGGTGACCTCAAGAAGAATCTGGTAGTTATTCTTAATGATAACCAAATGTCCATATCCAGAAATGTTGGAGCCATATCGGCCTATCTTAATCGAACCTTCACGGGTGAGTTTTATACGCGGTTGCGTGAAGAGACGTCACAGTTTTTAGAAACCATTCCTCAAATCGGTGAACCAGTGAAGAAAATGGCTATTCGCGCTGAAGAATTAGCTAAGGGGTTTTTGTTGCCAGGTTTGCTTTTTGAAGAATTGGGGTTTCGGTATGTTGGCCCGATCGATGGCCATAATTTTGAGCATCTCTTATCAACGCTTGAAAATGTCATTAAGTTAAAAGGTCCAACGCTATTACATGTGATTACTAAAAAGGGATTAGGCTTTGAGCCAGCAATGAAAGACCCGGTTTGGTTCCATGCCTGTTCACCTTTTGATGCGCAAACAGGGAAACCCACCAAAAAGGCTACGAGGCCTTCTTATAGCGCTGTGGCCGTGAACACACTGGTGAAATTGGCGAAGGACGATAAGCGGATTGTAGCCATTACGGCAGCAATGTGCGAGGGGACAAGCCTCAATATATTCGAGAAAGAATTTCCCGATCGTATTTATGATGTTGGAATTGCTGAGCAGCATTCGGTGACCTTTGCTGCGGGTCTTGCCGCCCAAGGGTTGCGACCGGTGATTTGTATGTATTCAACATTTTTGCAACGAGCATACGACCAAGTTGTTCATGACGTAGCCACGCAGAATTTACCTGTGACCTTGTGCATTGATCGTGGGGGCTTAGTGGCTGAAGACGGAACGACTCACCATGGTGCGTTTGATTTTGCGTATTTACGACATATGCCTAATATGGTGGTCATGGCGCCGAAGGATGAAAATGAATTACAGCATATGGTGAAAAGTTGTATTCATTATGAAAAGCCTGTTGCGGTTCGGTACCCACGAGGTGCAACCCTTGGAGTTTCTATGGATCCCGTTCCGGAGCCATTGCCGCTTGGGCAAGGTGAGTTACTTCGGGAAGGGAATGACGTGGCACTTGTGGCTATTGGGGTGATGGTTCACCATGCGTTAGAAGCGGCCGAGCGATTGGCACAAGAAGGGATTTCAGCTGCTGTGGTCAATGCTCGATTTGTCAAGCCCCTGGATGAGGAATTAATTGGGACTGTGGCCAAAAAGGTGAAATGTTTATTGACCATGGAAGAGGGGTGTCGCATGGGAGGGTTTGGGTCAGCTGTCCTTGAATCTTTATCAGAACAGGGTCTGTGGCATATCCCAACAAAGGTCTTAGCACTTCCTGATATTTATATTGAACAAGGACCTCAAGATCTATTGCGTGAAAAGTATGGATTAACGGCAAATGGAATTTATGAGCAGGCTAAAGTGTTGTTTGATCGTGTCTCTTTCCAAGCAATCGTGAGTTAAGCAAGGGGATTGTCTGGTGTTCATTTCTCGAAGAAAAACTAAGCAGGTTCAGGTGGGGGGAGTGAAAGTTGGGGGCGATGCTCCGATTTCTGTTCAATCCATGACCATCCCTCATCCCAGTGATGTCTCTGGCACAGTCGAGCAAATACACCAGCTTGAGAAAGCGGGCTGTGAGCTCATTCGTGTGGCTGTCCCAGATCAAGAAGCAGTTGCAGCTCTTCCAAAGATTAAGTCTCAGATGACCGTGCCTTTAATTGCAGACATCCATTTTGATCATCGTCTTGCCCTTCAGGCAGCCTCAGTCGTGGATTGTGTCCGTATTAATCCAGGGAATATTGGTCCGTGGTGGAAGACGGAAGAAGTGATCAAGGCTGTGAATGACAATGGTATTCCTCTTCGAATTGGGGTAAATGGTGGCTCACTTGAAAAGCCGATTCTTGATAAGTATGGCTATCCAACAGCTGAAGCACTTGCAGAGTCAGCATTAAATGCAGTCCATGCGTTGGAAGATGTTGGATTTACGAACATGAAGGTGTCGTTGAAGGCATCTGATGTTCATATGGCTATTGATGCCTATTGGTTATTTGCCCAGCAATCGAATTACCCTTTGCATATCGGCATTACCGAGGCAGGTACAGCAATGACTGGAGCCGTCAAGTCTGCCATGGGGTTAGGGTGGCTGCTTTCGCAGGGTATTGGCGACACGCTGCGTGTCTCACTTGCCGCTGATCCAGTAGAAGAGGTGAAGGTCGGGTTTGAAATTCTCAAATCGTTAGAGCTTCGCCATCGAGGGGTCAATGTTATTGCTTGTCCGACCTGTGGGCGTGTGGAAATAGATGTGGTCAAAATGGCTAATGAGCTTGAGCGTCGCTTGGCCCATATTACGACTCCTCTTACTGTCTCGGTTCTAGGGTGTGTGGTCAATGGTATTGGTGAGGGGAAAGAGGCGGATATTGGGATTGCTGGTGGGCAAGGTTCGGGTATTTTATTTAAGAAGGGGAAGCTTGTTCATAAAATCCCTTCCAAGGATTTGATTGAGACGCTGATTGAAGAGGTTGAATTAATGGCTAAGGAAAAAGAAGCTGAATCTGCCGGTGTAGCTGTATCGGAATTGCCTTATGACGGTACATCTGTAGACCGACCACAGCTCCAGCCACTTTCTTTAGAGTCGGAAAGTGCGGGTAGCCAAAAAGAAATTCCAGTCTTTCCTGTGCGTTCTTAAGTTATTCACGCATATCGAATTATTCCGATCTTGTCTTCGTCGATTCATAGCCTATATAATGATTTTTCGGCGCCGTACCCAAGTGGCTAAGGGAGCAGTCTGCAAAACTGCGATTCAGCGGTTCGAACCCGCTCGGCGCCTCCAATTTCCTTTTTATTTTATTGCAGTTTAGAATAATTGCTGTAATATTTGTATTGAAATGATGACCTAGTAATAAAAGGATAATATTGTGGCTGTACCTGTTTCTCAAATGTTTACTGTCGCGAAGTACGTCGTGACACAAAAAGTGAATCGGACGAAGCGATACCCTCTGGTGCTCATGCTTGAGCCGTTATTTCGCTGCAACCTTGAATGTGCAGGGTGTGGGAAAATTCAATACCCTGACCATGTGCTTGACCGACGTTTAACTCCCGAGCAATGTTGGGCGGCTGCAGATGACTGTGGTGCCCCGATTGTGAGTATTCCTGGTGGAGAGCCACTGATTCATCCAGAAATGCCGAAAATTGTTCAGGGTTTAGTTGAACGTAAAAAGTATGTCTATTTATGTACAAATGCAATTCTTCTGGAGCGGAAGCTGTCGGAATATACGCCATCCAATTATCTGACCTTTAGTGTTCATATGGATGGGTTAAAGGACGAGCATGATCATGCCGTTTGTCGTGATGGAGTCTATGATGTGGCAGTGAAGGCCATTCGTGCGGCTCTTAAGCGTGGCTTTCGCGTGACGACCAATACGACATTATTCGATGATGCGAATCCCTCTCGTGTTCGTCAGTTCTTCGATGAAATGATGGGCCTCGGTGTTGAGGGCATGATGATTTCGCCTGGCTATAGTTATGATAAGGCTCCAGATCAAGGCAGCTTTCTCAAGCGCGATCGAACTCATACGCTTTTCACTCAATTACTGAGCGAGAGAAAGCGAGGGTGGCAGTTTAATCAATCTCCACTCTTCTTGGAGTTTTTGATGGGTAAGCGAGAGTATGAGTGCACCCCATGGGGTAATCCTACTTATAATATTTTTGGTTGGCAGAAGCCCTGTTATTTAATTCAGGATGGCTATGTCTCTTCGTTTCGTGAGCTAATGGAGGAAACTTCATGGGAGCATTATGGAACTGGGAGAAACGATAAATGTCGCGATTGCATGGTGCATTGTGGGTATGAAGCATCTGCTGTTGAAGATACGTTTAGCTCGTGGTCTGGGTTTTTGGGGACTGTCCGAGCAACTCTGTTTCCTCATGTCACCTAATCTCCTCTAGGACGTGTTTTTTCTTTAGCCTGTTACTCATGGACAGTAATCCAGCATCATCATATCCAGGTGGTAGTCTTGAGGGGCAGCGGTTTCAATTGGTTGACCCCCAAGAGAGACATCGAGTGATTGATTTGGCTTTTGACTATCGTGGAGACATCACTCTCGAATTGGAGTCTGGTGAATGTATCGAAGGCTATCTTTTTGACAGGGACCTCAATCATTCTGTCCCCACCATTAAAATTTTCCCAAAAGGCCAAACGAGTACTCAGACTATCCAATGTGAGCATCTTGCTGCACTTGTGTTTTCTGGAGAAGATACCGCTTTTGGGAAATCCTGGGATGAATGGATCAATAAAATGAAGAAAGTTTCACAGAAGAAGCAGTCTTCTTAATCTCTAACGCCTGCACTCTTTCCTTACTGCCTGACGGCGCACACCGCTTCCTTTTATTTCTCGTTCGATTTCTCCCTTCTTCACACTGTAAGTAGTATTTGACAGGAGTCCTTTATCTAGTCGGTGGGAATCAGGATGAGTTTTTACGATTCCTCTAGACGAAGCAGTAAGGAAGGCATTACGTATTAGATGATTTCAGGTGCCACTGGGATAGACGGGTGAATGCTCTGAGAAGCATTGTCGGTGGATGTTAGTGTATTCATCGCTTAGTGAATAGAAAATTGCATCATCAATATTTATCAGGAAAGAAAGGCTGCGGGACTTTGATCAGATTCCAGTGGAAAGACTTGTCTAGAAAAAGTATCTGGAAAAGTATCTGGAAGTGAAAGGTATTTTTTCATGCCATACGATAAGGGGATGGTATTACAATTGACGGTAACCTGTTTTCTGTGATAAAAACCACGGATATTTTTTGCAGGAACGGACATTTTTTAATAAGTAGAAAACTCATGGTTAAGCCGAGAGTCTAAGTAGTAAATTGAATGATTTTTTAAATAATAAATTATAATTTGAGAAGTTGAAAGAGAGAGTTCGATTTTTTAAATATTTCTTATAGACATACGGTAACCAGTTGTAATAAAAGAATAGCATTCATCGAGTTTGGGCACGACCTAATTCGAGCGGCGCTTTTGTTCCTGGCAGGAGGGCAGGAAAGGGGCGTTTTTTTTATGAAGGAATTTTTGAAAGAGTCAGCTGAGCCGAGTATATGTATTTCAATAATGATCGAGGGGGTTATATGAAGCAGAGTCGAAATGTAAGGAATGCGTTGTTAGTTGGATTATCCGTTGCTGGCTTAACCCTCACGGCCTGCGGAGGAGCGGATGCACCTCCTAAGCCACCACCAGCTCCTCCTGCAGAATATGCCGACAAGCATATGCCTGCTGGCCATTGGGGGAATGCAGATATCATTGCTGAAGGAAAGGCGATATACACAGGTCAGCAAAATATTGATGTTAATTGTGCGAGTTGTCATGGAAAGAATGGGAAGCCTGTGAAGGCTGGAGCCCGTGATTTTAGGCAGACAGAGCATATGACACTCTTCTCTGATGCTCAATGGTTTTGGCGGGTATCTGAAGGAGTCAAGGGTACAAAGATGAAAGCATGGAAGAGTAAGCTTTCTGAAGATGAAATTTGGAAAGTGATTGCCTTTGAAGCTTCGTTTGGGTTGAAGGGCAAGGAATACGACGTTGCGGCCAAGAAGTGGGTTGATCAAGGAACGGCAGGGAAGTCTGGAGCGCCAGCAGGAGAGGCTCCAGTAGAAGAGGCTGCAGGTGAGCCGAAGGGGTAAGCGTCTGAATGTTAGTCAATCGAACAAGATCCTGATTAGATCACGGGGACATGAAAGCTAAAGAAGGAGGGCTACGACCCTTGGAAAAACTGAGTCGAAGCTTATTAATGTTGACAGGCCTTGTGTTGGCAAGCGCGGCTTCTGCGTATGGGCAGATCCCTGACGCTCCGATTGTTGATTTACCGCTTGTCGGTAATAGGACCGGCGTATGGGTCGTGGCTCAGTTGCATATATTGTTTGCCGCATTTATCCTTGGTGCGCCAATTTTTGCGGTAGTTTCTGAGTGGTTAGGGTATAAAAATAATGATCCAAAGTATGATCGCCTAGCAAAAGAGGTGATCAAGGTTACAGTCATCTTGTATAGTATGACTGCTCTTACTGGTGGGTTGTTTATTTTTATGTTGTTAGGAACCTATCCTGACTTCACGACC
Source organism: Nitrospirales bacterium (assembly GCA_029261355.1). Taxonomy (GTDB): domain Bacteria; phylum Nitrospirota; class Nitrospiria; order Nitrospirales; family UBA8639; genus JAGQKC01. The sequence goes on from JAJDBM010000010.1 coordinate 103,097, forward strand.
TGGCTCATCAAGCATTTTTTCTTGGTTTTTGCTGTCATTTATCCTCTCCTCTTTATCGCGGAAACAATCATTCTCTATACCTACTTTTATTCATGGGACACCATGAAGGGGAGTAAAAAGGCCAGGCATATTGCTTTGGGGGTCTTATTGAATGTAGTGGGGACGACCACCCTTTTTGTGATTGATGGTCCAACGGCATTTATGAATACTCCAGCAAAGGCTGCTGAGGGTATGTCGCTTGTAGAATTTGTTCAGACAGCTGGGCTTTGGGATAAAATTGCCAATTATAGTTGGATGCCACTAAATCTTCATCGCCTTGTGGGGAATGTTACTTTTGGTGGTTTCATTGCTGGGCTAATTGCTGCCTATATGTACATGCGGTCTCGTACTGATGAGGAGCGAGCCTATTATGATTGGATGGGATTTATTGGGAACCTGATAGGGGTGGGGGCACTCTTATTATTACCATTCATGGGTTACTTATTAGCCTATGAACTTTGTGATTATGATGCCTCTATCTGTCCTTATATGATGGCTGACCAGCTTTCGATGTTCTTTGAAATGCAGGGAGCAATGATTGGACTCATTTTCCTTGCGAGCAACTATTATATTTGGCTTAGTATGAAGCGAATAGATGGTGTTGAGAAAGTTCGAATATCTGGTTTGGTCATGATCGCCGTATTGATTATGCCAGTAGTAATGGGAATTGCCTGGAAAATGTTCCCACCACCAGAGTGGCAATCCCTAATTTTCTTAGCAGCGCTTGTAGTCTTGCCGCCAGTGCTTAGTAAGCTGCCAGGTTTAAGGTTTACGGTATCAGCATTTACCATGATCAAGGTAGGATTTTTGATGATTGTCGTATCCGATGCTATTTGGATGACGCCACATGGATTTGTTGCAACGCAAGGTGCGGCAACTCATGATCTGGAGTTGCCAGAGTGGGCTCAGGAGTTAGCATTAATGCCTGCTAAAAATGCAGCAGCCTTTACTTTGGTATTTCTCACAATCGTTAACTATATTTTGTACAACAGAGCAATCCGCCTAGGGAGTATTTCATGGGGTAAAATTGATTTTGCCTCACAATTTGTCCTGATATTTTTAGCCTTCAGTGCTATTTGGACAATGGGTCTGATGGGGACAGTTCGTTCCCTGACAAGAAAGTACTTCCATGTATATAATTTGTATCCAGACTTTACGCCTGAAGCATTTACCCCGACATTGGCCTACTCGGCATGGTGGGTGACTGCGTGTACGGTTGTATTCTTTGCAGTGGTGAGCTTTGCTATCATGGTTACGCTACGTACTACAAAAGAAAAAACTCCTCCTACTCAAGGAGTTCCCCTTCCGGAGGGGGCGAAGTAACCGCTTTAGAAATAAGGGAGATGTGAATGGCTCAGCAAAGTCTAATGGGTAACATAATGAAAAAGGGAATTATCGGGGTAATCATTGGTGCGATCCTTGTGGTGTTCGCCAAGATGACGCATTTCCCATTTGTCTTCCAGGTGATGTTTTTTATGTATGCCATGTTAGGGGCTTTCGTCTTTATCTTGCTGGATGCACCAACGATGAAGCGCTTGGAGGGACCAAAGGCGGCGATTGCATTGGTTGTGTTTTATGTGATTCTATCTTTGGTGTTCACTGGGGGGGCAAGCGGTCTTCCCCAATACGATCCAGAGATTGAAAAGGGGAAGATTGATAAGATTCTCAAAAGACGAAAAGCAATGACGGAGCAAGGTAAAGCTGAAGTGCTCATTGCGCGCGTGAAGGCACTTGATGAGCGAGCTATCGCGATCGACAAAAAACTCAATTCGCTAGGTGCGGACAAAATTGAAGTCGTAGAGGAAGTAGGTTCAGTGGCTACTTCTGCAGGTGGCGATGATATTCTAGCTTTAGGAAAAGAGCAGTGGGAATTACAGGAATGTTATAACTGCCATAAGTTAGGTGGTGAAGGTGGTAAGAAACGTGGGCCAATCATGGATAATATAGGAAGTCTGATGACGCCTGCTCAACTCCGTGAAAAAATCCTATATCCTAAGACTTGGATGGCTGAAGGATTTGATAAGCAGTATAAAAAAGGCAAGATGCCAGATAAGTATAAAGATTTGATGTTTGATGAGGAAATTGATGTACTCGTTGCATTTCTTGCATCACTAAAAGATACATCTGTTGACACACCTAAGCCCATAAAGATGAATTAAACTGTGATTTTCTAGGTTCTTTGCTATGCAACCAAAATTAGCCGCAAAAGCAGTCTGTTCTAATGGAGAAATCGGTAAGGTATCCAAAGTAATTATGGATCCTATCTCGCATGAGGTAAGCCATGTCGTTGTCCAGGAGAATGCACGCCAAAAATTAGACCGGGCTATACCAATTGGAGAGGTTCAGGAAATAGTAAGTGAAGAAGAGATTGTTCTTAAGTGTTCAGTTTCAGAATTTGTGCAGTTTCCCCTGCTGAACCGAGACCATTATGTTACGACTCATGAAGTTGAGATTGCTCATCTTGAAGATAATATTCACGTTACGCCTGGAGAGGTGCTTGTTCCCCTACCCTGTTTAGAACGCGATGTGCCACGCAGAACGTTCTTTAATAATATGACCCATGCAATTGGGGCATTAATCGCACTTCCGTTAGCATTTCCAGTCTTAAAGTACCTTATGAAGCCGATGTATAAGCCATTTGACAATGCATGGTTTTCTGTTGGGAATGAAAAAAAAATAACGAAAGAAAATATTGGTTTTCAATTTAAGTTTACTCGTGGCTTTAAAGAAGCTTTTATGCCTGAGCAACAAATTGAAAAAAATATTTGGATCGTAAGGGCTACTCCAGAAGTGAAAAAAGAAGTCTACTCGGGAAAAGATAGAAAGTTTTACGATAATAAAGGTGATCTACTTTGGGTGAATAAAGCTAACTCACCATTGATTGGTTTTTCTGGGAAATGCCCTCATCTTGGGTGTGGCTACAAATGGAGAAGAACTAAAAGTAACCCAGATGGTGTCTTTATTTGTCCTTGTCACCTTAGTCTATATGATGAGTCTGGCAAGGTTATTGATGGGCCTGCGCCTAGGGGACTTGATATCCTACCATTAGAGGTTAATGCAGCTGGAGAAATACGAATCATTGATGTCGAATATAAAGCTGGTGTTAAAGACCAAATCCGCCTTTTGTAACTCTATAGTCACACTTCCATGAATAATCAGCCACCTACCACTAACGAACCTAATGCGCTTGAAAAAGTCGTTGACTTTGTTGACGAACGTGTTGGATTAAAAACATTACAGGCAAAAATGCTCAATGAACCCGTACCTGGTGGTTCACGCTGGGCATATGCGTTTGGTTCAGTTCTTCTTTTCATATTTATCCTACAGGTGGTAACTGGCATATTGTTAATGTTTTATTATGTGCCTAGTACCGATCACGCCTACGACAGTACCCAATATATTATTCATGAAGTGGAATATGGATGGTTTTTGCTCAGCTACCATTTTTGGGGATCCTCCGCAATGGTTGTGATGGTTTTCGCACATATGTCGCAGGTTTTTTTATGGGGTGCATACAAGAAACCTCGTGAGCTTATATGGTTAGTGGGTTTAGCGCTCTTTGGCATTGTGATGGCTTTTGGTTTTACTGGGTATCTGCTTCCATGGGATCAACGTGCTTATTGGGCAACGGTGGTTGGTGTAGAGATCATGGATAAAACGCCACTAATTGGTGATTTTATGGCTCGCTTCCTTAAGGGAGGACCCACGCCAGGTCAAATGACGTTAAGTCGATTTTTTGTGATCCATGTCATGGTTTTGCCAGCTGGTTTAATGGCGTTAGCCGGGCTTCACATATTTTTATTTAGGAAGGCTGGTCCTGCTGGTCCTTTTCGTGGCACATCCGCAGAGCTTAAAGCTAAGACTGATTATTTCTTCCCACGACAAATATGGAAAGACATCGTGGCAATGGCCAGTGTGTTTCTTATTATTTGCAGTTTAGCATTTATAGAGCCAGTAGTATTATTAGAGCAAGCGACTCCGGATCCAGGTGATTATCATCCTGAGCCTGAATGGTACTTCCTTTTCCTCTTTCAACTCTTGCGACTTAAGATGTTTGGTGGAGAGTTTGGCCAATTCTTGGGGGCAATTGCCATTCCTGGAGCCTTCATGGGCCTGCTTGCGGCGCTACCTTTTATTGATACGAACCCAGAGCGAAATATTTTTAAACGTCCTGCATCCCTTGTGTCTTGGATTGTCATTATGGTCGGAATTCTTCTCTTTACGGTTTCTGCAATTTTGAATAGAGAGTTTTTGCACTAAACGTCAACCATGTCGAATACAAAACTTGGACTACTAGTTTCTTGGCCGACATTTTGGACAGGCTTTCCTATCAAGATGTTGATCTGTTTTATGCTGCTTGCAGGTGGGCTCCATCCATGGAGTGGGCTCGGCTTAGAGCTTTTGTTGCTCCTTTCTATTCCAATCGATATTTGGGCATTAGGCGTTTGTTCCCGTACGGTCTTTTTAGAGCGTTTAAATGTTGATTCTCAACCAGGAATTGGGTTGAGGTTATGGTGGAAATGGGCTCTACTTAGCGTTATATACCTTCCGATACTGTACATCGTTATTACTACAACTACCTCCGTTGCAAAGTCAGTGACAGCAAGTATTATTGCGACAGTAAAAGCAAGTATTTGGGAAATCCCTGTAGCAGAACAAATTTCTATTGAGTTGGTTATGTGGGGAAGTATAGCAAGTGCTGTTCTCATTCTTTTACTAATTGGATGGATGTGGGGACTAGGTGCACTAGCTCAACGTGAAGTATCGGCAGCTAGAAAAAAGGATGGAAATTTTGAAGAAATTGTCCATTTCTGGGATCTGTTAAGAATACCTGCAGATCAAGGTTTATTTCTTACGGCATTTACTTTCTCAGGTGTGGTACTTGCTTTTCTTTTTTGGGGTATTTTGCCAGAGACAACCCCTCATCCACATGATGAATATGTATATTCAAATGTGTTAAAGGTAGAGCCCCCTCTAAAAGCATTAAAAGTATTAAAGAGCGCAGAAAAGGTTTTAAAAAAGGCTGAATTGACAATAGTTGAGTTGGAAAAAAACGAAGCTAAAGAGAATGCTCTAGTTAAAAAAGATGATAAGAAAAAGAAAGCTGAAGAAATAAAAGTAGAGAAAAAACCAACTACACCAAAAGAACCATCAAAGGGAGGTTCTTAGGAAATTCTGAAAGGGAAGAATTTTCTCCAACTAAAAGTTGGTGAGGAGAAGGTCATGAAACACTACAGCCCACTACAAATGATACGGAACTCAACATTTCCGATTTCAGGGGTCTCACTTCTGAAGTGGGGAGGCATGCTTGTCCTTCTTCTTTTTCCTATTTTGGCATGGGCACAGGATGCAGCGACTCAGGCAATGTCGGTCGAATACCGTGATATCCCCGGAATTGGTAGTCGTAATATAATTTGGATTGTCGCTCAGCAACACCTTTTGTTAGCAGGTTTTGTGTTAGGGGTGCCAATATTTGCTTGGATTTGTGAAATTGTTGGTTGGAAAACAAACGAACCGCGCTATGATAAGTTAGCAAAAGAATTCACTAAGCTTTTGACATCGGCCTACGCGACTACCGCCCTTTTTGGAGGAATATTACTGTTTCTTCTTATAGGGTTATATCCAAAATTAATGGCCTACCTCACTGATATATTTTTCCCTTCTTTCATCGCATACTGCATTCTTTTTATACTTGAGACCGCTACATTGTATATGTATTGGTATGGTTGGGATGCGATGCAGGGTAGAAAAAAGGCATTACATATATTTCTAGGTCTCCTTCTGAATTTGTTTGCACTTGGTATTATGATTGTTCCGAATGCATGGGCTACTTTCCAAGCAAGTCCGGTCGTGATTGCAGATGGAACCGCTATTGAGCGTGCATGGTCAGCAATGCAGAATCCTACATGGTGGCCAGTAAACATTCACAGATTAATTGCGAATGTAGTGCTTGGTGGATTTATCTGTGGTGCATATGCCGGAGTTCGATATTTACTTGCGGTGACCAAGGAAGAAAAAGAACATTATGACTGGATGGGATATGTAGGTAACTTTATTGGGGTTTTCGGCATGTTGCCGCTGCCCTTTGCTGGATACTGGCTCATGAGAGAGATTTATCAGTACAACCAGCAAATGGGAATTACCCTTATGGGAGGATTTCTAGCGTGGTTATTTATCCTTCAAGCCATGCTAATAGGAGTATTATTCCTAGGTGCAAACTATTATTTTTGGCTAGGAATTGCACACAGGATACCTGGGTCTGAAGGTCAATATAAAAAGCCTATTATGGCTATGTTGATTGTACTCTTAGCCTGTCTAGCAGTTTGGATGACTCCCCATTCCTTAGTCGCAAGCTTAGCTGAAGCTCAAAAAATGGGAGGAACTCATCACCCTTTGTTGGGCGTCTTTGGGGTGATGTCTGCAAAAATGACTGTTTCCAATCTCATGGTTTTAGTTACGTTTATGAGTTTTATCATGTATTGGCGAGCAGGGAAGGTTGAGACTGCTGGGTGGGCCAAGGCAGCGAAAGGACTGATGGGGGTTCTTTTGGTTATTGCCAGTGTGGCTGTCATCGGTCTTGGAATATGGGGGTATTTTGTCCCTGCGATTATTCGGATTAATTATTTCTCCGTTGCACAAGTATTGATTGTTCTCTTCATCATGATTACTTTTACGCCCCTTACGGCCTTACTGATGAAAAGTGCAAAGACCACAACAGAAATGGTTTGGGGTCAAATGCCGGTTAGGGCTGGATATAGCTTGGTCCTTAATGCAGTGATGGTCATATTACTTATGTCCCTTATGGGCTACGCTAGATCGTCGTCTCGCGTTCATTGGCACATTTATGGAGTGATGCGAGATACATCCGAATACGCCTATTCACCTGCACTTGGCTATGCAGCAGCATTTATGTCACTCAATACATTTGTCTTTTGCTTATTGGCTGCGTTTATATTCTGGGTTGCTACATTGGGTGACAAAGCTAAAAGCCAACCTCCAAAAGACGAGCCGGTAAAAGTTCCACCTATGGGGAGTAGCACTCCAGCCATGGCTGGAGGGGCACCAACTTCAGAAGAAACTAGAAAATGAATTACGTAAAAGTGGGGCTCAATCTTCAAATAAAGCGTGAGGCATCATGAGCGAAGTTGCGTTATTACAATTACTAGGAATGAGTGTTGTTGGGTTGGGTATATGTATCCTTCTCTTTATAAAGTCAAAGTTTCTGCGTGTTTTAGGGTTCGTTATTATTGTACTTGGTTCATTCAGTCTCACAGCCCTCAGTGTTCCTCAGATGGCTTCACTTCCACCTGCCATTGAGTCATTTGATATAGCAAGTCTAAAATCACCTGATGATCTTGCGTCCCTTGGCCAAAAAATATTTTTTAGCAAAGGTCAATGTGCACTGTGTCACTCAATAGGACCTAGTCATTCAGCTCGTTGTCCTGATCTAGCTGGTATTGGGGCAAAACTTGCTCCTGAATTTATTTATGAAAGCTTAACAAATCCTCAGGCATATGTGTATTTGGATTACCGGCATGATCAATTACCAGAAGAATATCCAGCTCAAATGCCTTATATCAATAAGAATCCAATCGCATTAAGTAAGCCAGAAATTTACTCAGTTATCGCGTTTCTCCAAAAAATGAGTGGTGAACCGATAACCATTAAAGTTGAAGATGTTTTAAACCAGGAGCCTGATACAAAAGAGCTAAAGGTTGCTGGTCATGCTAGGGCTAATGATGCTGGAAATATAATTCTAGCTCAGTCCTCAGATATGGTTGTCGAATAGTTCATAGTAGGAGCAAGTGAATATGAAAAGCCCTCTAATTTCAGCAGCGATTCTTCTCGGAGGAGTGTTTGCCTTCTTGAAGTTTATTCTTCCTCTATTTACGGCTCCCCTACCGGCTAGTCTTATTTATCTATATTTGGCCATTGTCTTAAGTGGGATAATGATTTTTGGTACCATGAGTGCTGGAGGACTTGAAGCATTTATGGGTCCAATTTACCGGTTTATATCTGGAGAAATTGACGGTCCTACTAAAATGGCTCGTATCCTGGTTTTAATCGTATTCCCGTTGCTTGTCGGCTGGCAGACGTACACAAAGCTTGCGCCAAGTGAACTTCCACCTGCAGAAAACAGAACTATACACCCTGCACCGCCTGGAGAATTTGTGGGGCTAGCTAATCCTTATCCTACCAATGAGTCTACCATTCAAGAAGGTAAGGGGATCTATGCTGCGAATTGTTCTCCCTGTCATGGACCTAATTTTGATGGCAAAGGTTCCGCAGCTCTAGGATTCAATCCACCACCTGCGAATTTTGCCGATCCTGGAACGATTGCACAACTTCAAGAATCTTACCTATTTTGGCGAATTAAAAAAGGTGGTGTGGGCTTACCAATTGAAGGAATGCCATGGAAGTCTGCTATGCCAAGGTGGGAGCATGAGTTAACAGACGAGAAGATTTGGAAAGTGATCATTGGCGAATATGATGGAGCAGGGCAGTCACCACGTACATGGGAAGAAGAAGACTAACTGAATTACATTGGATTGGATGATGTAATGGTATATGGGCAGAAACACATGAAGGGTTTCTTTGCAAAGGCACAAGCAAGTCTTTACCTTGCTATTGCGTGTGGTTTGTTTGGTTTCGCAATCAGTCCGGTGTTGGCAAGTGATCCACCACCAGATGGAGCACCTGCGAGTGTGTCGGTACGTGTGTACCTTACTGAAGGGGTTGTCCCGCTTGACGATCCATTAGCTTCCGCATGGGATTCTGCTGCAGAGTCAGAATTTAATTTATCTCCACAAGTACATTGGCCTGATCGAATTCAGGAAACTACGGTTAAATCGGTAAAAGTCAGAGGTCTTCACGATGGACAAGCTATCGCCATATTGGTGGAATACCAAGATCCAACCGAAGATCCAGCTGATGCAGCGGCTCTTGAGTTTATGGTTGGAGATCAAAAGGCTCACTTCGCCCATGGCCAAGAGATGTTGTTGGTTGAAGGTGGTCCAGTAAATATTTGGTATTGGAAAAACGAAGTAGGAAAAGCAACAGATATGAGTGCAAAGGGTTTTAAAACCCTTAGACCACAAGATCAACAAGATGTCGCGGCTAAGGGTGTCTGGCAAGATGGTACGTGGAAAATTGTTTTTTCTAGACCACTTCAGACTGGTGATGAGCACGACATTCAAATTAACCCCGGTAATTGGGCGAGTGTCGCCTTTGCAATGTGGGATGGGAAGCTTGTGGATGGTGCGGTGAAAGAGAAGGGGAGTCAAAAAGCTGTGTCTTCCTGGTGGAATATACGTGCAGAACCAGCCCCAGATAATTCTATATTCCTCTATGTCATTTTAGGCCTTTTGGTTGCCGCAGCATTTGAATTTGTCCTGGTTAGGAAACTTCGAAAAGGACAAGCCGTATGAGTACTTTACAGAAATCAAAGCGTTGGTGGATATGGCCGACATTGGCCATGGTAGGGATGTTTCTTTTTATTAATGGCTGTGCCCTTTTTGAAGACGAACGAACGACTAAAGGGAAAAAGCTATATCGCCATTATTGTATGCATTGTCACGGTGAATCTGGACGACAAGGTGAAGGGTTTAACTGGGATAGTCTCTCCAACATGGAGTTCCCACCGCCTAAGGACCTTTCTGAATCATCAATGGGTGATTCAATCTCTGACGAAGATATTTTCAATGCGATTTCTCGAGATATGAAAGATACCTCTGATCCTATAGTTGTTGATGATATTGACTACTTTGGTGTGGCTACAATGCCTACTTTTAAGTATACGCTTTCAGAGATGGAGATATGGACGCTTGTACGTTATGTCAGGTCACTACATGGCGGTTCTTTTACATTTGATGTTGAAGGAAAACGACAACAATTAGAGTCAGACCTGACAGCGGCTAAAGATACACTTGATTCAGCTACACAAGTATTAGAAGCTGCAGAATCAAAGCGTGACGAAGAAATTGAAGCCGCAGAAGCAGCTGCCGAGGCGGCTGGTGATGATGACTTTGAAGCAGAAGAGATCGATCTTCCTGAAGAGGAAATTGCTACTCAGGCTGCTATTAAACATGTTCAAGCTAAAAAATCGTTTGATCGATTTGCTAAACGACCAAAATTGACTATTGCACGACCAGATCTTGCTGTCACAGAAGAAGAGCATGCTGTGTTAGCAGAGAGAGGTAAGCATCTGTATATTAATAAATATGGATGTAATAGCTGTCATAGCCTTGATGGACAAGGAGGTCTTGTTGGACCAGCACTTGATAGAGCAGGATTTCGATTAAATGCAACTTGGATTTATAAATGGCTAATGTACCCTGCAGGTATTAAAAAGCATACTAGAATGCCAAATCTTGGGTTTAACGATCAGGATGCTCGTGATGTTACTGCTTACCTGAAAACATTACGTGGTCCAAAACCTGAACCAGCTCAGATTGTTCCAGAGTAGGGAGATGCTTTTACAGGCTTCCTGCCCAGATAGAAATCAATAAAGCCAAGCCAACCCAGATGTGTTGCTTAAACATATTGAAATAATTCGCGGGTGAATGTTCCCGTCTAAGTTTCCATGCTTGGTATCCCAAAAATATTGTTATTAAAAACATTCCTTCATAAAAAATAGTGCTCAACCCTTTTAACAATCCCGCCAAGCTGATGAACATTATCGTCATTCCAGACGCAACTGCTACCCCAAGCCATACGTAACGACCAAATAATATCGCTGAAGATTTTACTCCAATTTTCACATCATCTTTTCTATCCTGAAGCGCATAAATAGTATCATAAGCAATTGCCCAGCAAACCGTTGCGCTAAAGAGTAGCCACGTTGTCGTTTCAATCTGGTTTTGAACGGCTGACCAAGCCATTACAGCCCCCCACCCAAAGGCTATCCCTAACACCAATTGTGGAATGTGGATATATCGTTTTGCGAATGGATAGATTGCTGCCAGCACCAATGCAATCGGACTGAGTGTGATCGTTAAAGGATTTAAAAGACAGACTAATCCAAACGCTAAAAATAGGATTGACATCGCGAATATTAATGCCTGTTTTCTTGAGACAACGCCACTTGCTAAAGGGCGGTCCTGAGTACGTTGAACCTTTTGGTCTATGGATTGGTCAGCTATGTCATTGAGTATGACGCCAGCACTCCGCATTAAAAAGGCACCTGTGACGAAAACACAGACGAGTATCGGATCAGGGTTTCCTTGAGAAGCTAGTACCAGAGCCCATAGTGAGGGAAAGAGGAGTAATAACGTCCCACTTTGATTCTGTAGTCGGATGAGTTTCGTAAAAGACTTGATTTGGAATTGCCTCTGATTACTGTCCTGTGATCGGGGAGTTGAGTGCTGGTAGGAATCTTCGGCCATTTCGGGATTATTTTTTTCGAAGGGGAAAGTCTACGAATCTCAAAATATCTTCATTTTGACTATTACTGAGGGTTATACAATTAGTTGGAAGGTTTGCAGTTGTTGAAAAAGAGAAATAACGAGAGATTGTTGTTCTATTTACTTTACACTAAATCTCGTGATGCACAGCACGCGTTGTGGTTCATGAGATGGGGCAAGGACAATCATCCAATCACCAATAGGGTTTATTTTACGAAAAGCTTTGGCACTCCACATTCGATAACCTGGAGAGGGACTGATTGGAATATCGACTATCGACACCGTTTCCCATCCATCATTTATATGTTGATGCCATGTATGGCGAATAGACCCTTTCGATGATGAAGCTATTCTTGTCCAAAAGAAGACTTTGCGCCAATTTGAAGAATCTATAATAGGAAGGCTGGCCTTCCCACTTTTATCTTTCTCGCAATGGGCTGATGGTGAAACTGGCTTAACCGGTTGGCGGCCCCGAACGGAATTTGCTAATGCCACATCAAGTACGTCAAAGTCAGCCCAGGAATCAATGCTGTTTACAAGGCAGCTCGTCCCAATTATAAGCAAAATAATAATTAGTCGCACAAGATCTCCTCTAATCTCTGGAGTATCCAATTCTGACTTAAGCTGTGAATTTAGGGCATTATTCTTGGCTTGTCAACGGCTTATCCCAGGAGCAGCCGGTCTTTCAATGACAGAAGTTATTGACGTCAAGATGTCGCACTAAAGTTGACGGCTCTCCTTGGAGGGCGGTATAAATGGCTATGAGGGCCACCGATTCATGGAATAGTTTTTGGTCCTCTAAACTATACTTCGTGCTCTCTTTCCTCTATTGGTCCTGAAGCCCGAGCCGGCGTAGCTCAGTGGTAGAGCAACGGTTTCGTAAACCGTAGGTCGGTGGTTCAATCCCACTCGCCGGCTCCATATCCTGCTTGCTTCCTAATTACAAAACCAAAAATGAATTGCCTGAAATATGCGGTTCATTTTTGGTTCCTAACCTAGCCAAATTTCTGTTCATCCAGAGGGAATATAGTGGCTGTATAATCGCTACAATAATTACAGAACTTTGCAAAATACATGATTTTTCATGATAATTTCACAAAACAGAACCCATTATTTGTCATGTTAAAGCTGTCAGAAAGAAATACCGATAGAATTACACTATGGACACGAAAGACATTATGATTCTTACACAGCCATGGCAACACACGGTCGTGCACCGGTATTTCCATGAATCTTAGGAGGAGAGTGTATGGCACCTGTTAGTGAGTTAGACATGCCCACGCAATCGCTTACGAATCTCGGTAATTTAGAGTCACAAAAGACATTTCGAGTACCCACGCAGCCAGTCGATGGAAAGGGTGAGGTTGTGGCTTTTATTGGGCCAGGGGTAGAGTTTAAAGGGGAGATATTTTACGAGGGAAGTGTCCAAATTGATGGGACTCTTGAAGGGCAAATTCATACCAATGGGGTCTTATTAGTTGGTGAACAAGCAGTCATCAATGCCAAGGTCAATGTTGGGTCAGTGATTAGCAAAGGGAAGGTAAACGGTAATATTGTTGCCAGTAAACAAGTTCAACTTCTTTCTAGCGCTATTATGGATGGATCGCTCAAGACTCCTGAATTGTCAATGGAAATTGGAGTGGTATTTAATGGTGATATTTCCATGTGTTCTGAGGGAGAGGTTGCAAGCAATCCTCACACACAAAAGTACAAGGAGCCAACCCCTTATCAAAGACCTAATGGAAGTAGTAGTAATATGACGAAATCTCAGAAACCTTCTGATCCCACGACGGAATCTATGGAGGTATCTGGCGCAAAAATGAATGTAGAAAAAAGCTCAACGGATGTTTCTTCTACTAATAAGCCTGGTTCAGGTAACCCTTCGAAGTAATTGATGGCTTGGCCTCAGGTATTGTAACTCGTAGTCTTTTATCCTGTGAACCGTCCCAATATCTTGGGCCATCAAACTGATGGCCCAAGACCTTTCTCGTAACCCAACGCAGTCTTCTTTATATTTTCTCACATCACCTCCTGCATCTCTGCCTGTGATCACATTTTCATTCACTCATATGTCCTAAGGCGGGTTTTGTTGTATCTTTATGGCAGTCCCGTATGGCGTAAGATGTATTGACATGAAAAAGACGGCATAAGTCATTGAAAATATGAAGTTTTTAATTGTCATTCTTCTGATACTGTCAGAGTTTGTCAGTCTGATTGACAGTTAATCCTACTTCCCATCTAGCATTCGTCTCTTGAGGCAAAGGCCCTCTTATTTGTTGTTTTGAGGTCTTACTAATTCTTGAGTATTAGGGGCAGCTCTTTGTGTCATGACAAAAGGGCATGCCCCTTGCTGTAGTAACGATAGAAATACACAAACCTATGTAATATGAGGTGTCGCTGATGAAGACATGTGATAAATGCCAGGGTTCTATGGTGATAGAACGAGCAGTTGACCTTGAAGTGGGACTTAAAATTTTATATTACGCATGTTTAAATTGTGGTCGACGGGTACAGGCTGAGAAAGAACCCCGGCCTCTCGTTCATTAATAAGGAGGAAGATATGTCTACAGAAATGAATCAAACATCACGACCACTAACCCATGATGAAAAGAAAGCTGCCGAAGCTGCGTTTCGAGGTGCTCCCTTTAATCCAAAATGGTCGGAAGCGGCAAGGAAAGTCTATCAGGGGATCGCTGGTAGTTTGGAGAGCAACCCGAGTGAAGTTCTCGCGCAACTAGCTTCAGAATCACAGGCGATGAGTCCCATGGCGACAGTAGTAGAACGGAAGTCTAACTCTCGCTCGAAAACAAAAATTCAATAAACGATATTCGGTGGGGGCAGGCCAGTTTATCCACTGCCCTCACCTAAAAAATCATCCCCTCCCTCATATTTGTCTTTTATCTCCATTACAAATTATTAGTTTTACTTTCCAACCGGTTGTCTAGCCTGATCTTCAATTTCTTGAGTCAAGCGTCCACCCAACCCTTCCGTTTCAACGGCCTCGTCTATTTCTGTTTAATCACGTGGCAAGTTAGTACCTAATTCCTCTTGTTTTCGTTCAATCGAAGATGACGTGGCTTGTTTCATCACTAGGTGTTAAAGGGAATATCGTGTTGAATATCACTCAAATGTCCCGAAGTGTATCAAATTGAATGGAGGTGGAGACCATAGACCTACTCATGATCAATATATATGCAAAGTTATGAAAGTAGTTCAGGTCATTTGGCCATAGGAAGATTAAATTTTAAAGATTTGTAGTTTGACATAACTCCAATTTGCCATCAACTTTTTAAGTACCCTCTCTTAAGGTAAGGTCTGTCCTTTCAAAGCAGGCCAACTTGGCTGACTGAAAGTTTGGAGGTGGTAGATGAGACGTATCATCCAGATGTTAGGGGTTCTGTTTCTATTATTCGGCTTGACCGGAGGAGTTAACGCTGAAACAATTTCTTTGTCTGGTCGTGCCGGCAGCACGTTGGGAACAAACGATTTGTCGTTTGAAGGTGAAGATGTGGTGAGATATAACTCTACTAATAATACGGCGACGTTGTCTTTAGAGGGAGGCAATATTTTCAGCAATGTACTTGATATTAAAGCTGTTCACCTCCTGGCCAATGGTGATTTTCTTCTATCGACTAGTGGCACAACCAGTATTGGAGGACTGAGCTTTGATGATGATGATGTTGCGATATACAATCCAATGACCTCTATGGCCTCCTTGTTGATAGATGGTGCAATGATTTTCTCTGGAAATGAAGACATAGATGCGATCTCAGTCCTTGCGAATGGTAACTATGTTTTCTCGACGACAAACGAGGCCTCTATTAATGGGTTTTCGTTCGAGGACGAAGATCTTGTAGAATATAATCCAACGACCATGAAGGCGTCACTCTTTCTTGATGGAGATACCCTATTCGCTAGTGACGAGGATATTGATGCTGCGCATGTGCGAGCCAATGGCAACATTCTTTTTTCAACAGCCGGCAATAATTCGATTAATGGTCTGAGTTTTAGTCATGATGATATTGTTGAATACAATCCGATTTTAGATACGGCTGCAATAGTCTTTAATAATAGATTGCAGAATAAGGACAGGGTGCTTAATATTGACGCGCTAACTATAGCTCCCGTGTCGACGACGGCGGTGCCTGAACCAACATCAGTGGTTTTGTTGGGTACCGGGCTCCTTGGATTCTGGGCGCATCGACGTCTGAAGTAAGACAGTCGAACCCATGACGAGTGCAGATTTTCTCAAAGAGCCTGGCTTAAGTAAAAAGCCAGGCTCTTTTTTTGTTTAGTGAAGGGAAAACCAATTGAATTGTGCAGATAAAATGGGAGTAAGCAGCTTAGGCGCTTATGCGGCTGTTTGGTCTCGCTTGTTAACTCAGTTTCGTGACTCTACACCCTGTTCAAGTTGGGAGGATCTATCATTGGAATTGAATCCGGTAAAAGGAATCTTTAAACGATTTCCTGTGTTTCCACAACCTGTTACACTTTGGTATTCAATGAGCAATCCAGTACCCATGGGATATTCTAGCGACCAATGACTGAAGATAAATTAATAAAAGTTGTTATGGTTTGGAGTTGTGAGGAAGAAGATCCCAAAGGACAGTTTCTTTCGATGCATGAACGACAACAAGCAAGCCGATTGGCAAGTGCAGAGGTCATCAAAGAATCAAGTCAAATTCCAAGATTCTTAGAAGAGGAGCTCGTGCTTTCTCGTGCTCAGCATCTCACCACAGTACTTGAAAGCCAATGTTCCATCCTGCAGACTGCTCGTCGCCTTACTCAGATACGTTTTCCCATTTTTGTAATCGTGACATTTGCAATTCTCGGAGGATTATTGAGCGACCCAATTGGGCTCAAAGGACACATTAACTTACTGCATTTTCCTTTGCTTGTCTTATTGATTTGGAATATGACTTTGTTTATGTGGATTGGTGTGAAGCCTGTGTTTCAGAACCCATTAACGAATGGTCAACCTGGGTGGGTGTTAGCTGGATTCAGTAAAGTTGGTCTCTGGGTTTCCCAATTTCAACTTCGTCTTATCCAATGTCGGAGTCATGAAGAAAAGCAATGGATAGTGAATTCGTTGGTGCGGTTTTTTGGACGATGGAGATCTCTTGCGGGACAAGCCATTCGCCTTCAACTACAGTCAGTATTGCATGTGGGTGCAGCAAGTCTTGCCATTGGTGCCATTATCGGTCTGTACCTTAGAGGATTCGCCTTGGAATATCGTGTGAATTGGGCTAGTACATTTCTTGAAGCTGAACATGTACATAGTATTATGTTCATGATTCTTTCTCCAGCAGCTATCATCTTGGGTATCGACTTTCCGTCGGTTCAGACAATAGCCATGCTCAGGGCGCCTGCTAGTGAAAATGCCGCAATGTGGATTCATCTGTGGGCCGTGACGTGTTTGCTGTTTATTATTATTCCAAGAATCGGACTAGCATGGGCGGTTAGGCAAAAAGCTTCAGCGCAATTAGAGGACTTCGTTCTTCCTTTAGACGAGCCATACTTCCTTCGCATACTCGCTCAGTATCGTGGAGATGGCATAAGTGGAGAAGTCTTGCCGTATCAATGTCAGCTTGATCCTTCAATTATTGAGCGTCTAGAGGGACTGTGTTTGGAAATGTTTGGAAATAGCGTCTATGTGAGTACAAGGCCTCCAATTCCATATGGTGAGACGAATTATCATGTGCAGGTATCTAGTCATATGTCACTGCGCGTACTCGTGGTTTTTGATGTCGCGACAACACCTGAACAAGAAGTGCATGGTGAGTTTCTTCAATGTATTCAAGCTCAGATTGAAGGTTGGACATCGGAGGCTTCGTTATTAGTATTCATTTATGAAGAGTCTTACAGGACTAGCATGGATCAACAAAGACAACGAGAACGCTACCAAACATGGAAACGATTTACGAATGGCTACGGTCTTGAGCCGATTCCGTTTTCCGTCACAAGTGATGTGAATGGTCTTCTTCCGCAAGCAGCGGCAACGTTGTGGACGACTCGTTCGCAAGAGGTTCCATGAGTCACGATGTACCACAACAGGTCACGCTTTCTATCACGTCCCACACAAACGTTGGCAAGACGACGCTGATTCGAACATTACTCCGTCGCGATGTCGGAAAAGTGTTGGATCAGGCTCATGTCACTGATCAGAATGAGAAATTTACATGGGTAGAAACACAAACGGGAGAAAAACTAGAGGTTTGGGATACGCCGGGCTTTGGCAATTCAGTTCAGTTGTTACGATTATTAGAAAAACAGGAAAGTCCGATTGGGTGGATGATTGCACATGTATGGGATCGATTTAAAGACCGGCCATTGTGGTGCAGCCAACAAGCGCTAAAAAATGTTCGGGATGATGCAGATATTGTCCTCTATCTCGTGAATGCGTTGGAAGATCCAAAATTGGCCGGTGGTTATATTAATCCTGAAATGGAAATTTTAAATTGGCTACAGAAGCCAGTGCTGGTGGTACTGAATCAAATTGGACCTGAACGTGATCAGTCAGAAATGGCAGTATGTGAACAGGCGTGGCATGAGTATCTCCAAAAATATTCGGTTGTTCGAGGGGTGTTGAGCTTAGATAGCTTTTCAAGATGTTGGGTGCTTGAAGGTGTACTCTTGGAACATGTTCAGGATATTCTCCCTATGAGTTCTCAGCCTCCAATGGCTCGACTAGCGAAGAGCTGGAAGAGACACAATATTGAAATTTTCAAAAATTCTATGGCTCGATTAGCTGAGGTCTTATCGCGAGCTGTCTATGATCAGGAAGAAGTAAGTGGAACAGGTCCGAGTAGGAAGATCAAGGTCAAGCATGCGGCAAAGGAATTAAGGCATCGGCTCGAACAGGACATACGGCTTGCCGTCCAAGATCTGATCAATTGGCATGGGTTAGAAGGAGATGCTGCGATAAAGATTCAAACGCAATTACACGATATGACCGTTCCAATGGAAACTTCTGTGATGGAGGAAGCCTTGGGGCGTGCAGCATTGGGCGGATTTGGAGGGGCTGCTGCAGGAACGGCTACGGGAGTTGCAATTGATGCGGCAACTGGTGGGATGTCGTTGGGACTCTTTGCCCTGACAGGTGCGTTTCTTGGCGCATTGGGTTTGGCGGCTTGGGGGAATGAGACCGAAACAGAAGAGACTCTGAAAATCAAATGGGTGCCTACATACCTTAATACGCTTGCCCAAGACCTTCTTTTGCACTACATGGCCGTCTCGCATTTCGGCCGAGGTCGAGGACACTTTCAAGGCACTCAAGAGAACCCAGAGCTTTGGTCAGAAGAAATTCAACGAGTATGTGAACAGTATCAGAATGAGTTTGAGCGAATCTGGTTGATTGACGACGACTATCTTGACGAACCTGTCGGTCCAGAAGAGCATTCTCGAGAAGTCTCCTCCTTGCTTTCAAGTGCTATGCATGACGTTTTTTTGATTTTTTACCCTTCTGCTTCAGCGCTAGACATCTAAAACATTCAACTCATGTCCTGACGGTAGAGAATGCAGTAATTCGTTCCTGATTCGTTAGGCGAATGGGGCAGACATGCAGTGAGGCTATCGTTGAATCTGAATTCCATACTTTTTAATCTTATAATACACTGTTCCTCGACTCACATTTAAAACGTTCGAGGCTTTTTGGGTGTCCAATTCTGTTCGGTAAGCACTTTGATGAGGGTCTGTCGGTTCACATCTTCCAAGGGAGACGATTTTCCTTCAGATTCACTCTCATTGTCGAGGGCAGGGGAAAGCTCAGGTTAAATAGTCTGATCTTCAATCATGTAAGTGGTTCGAGAGCGAAGGATGAGGTTATATAACCTATTCTTTAATTGCCGAATATTTCCAGGTCATGGGGCAGACAACAGTAGTTGCATTCCCTTTTCGGTCATGACTGGGACGGTGTCCAAATGAAGCTCTTTTCCAAGTTTTTTTAAAAAATGATCAATAAGAAGTGGTAGGTCTTTCATTCTTTTCCTTAAGGGAGGGACGACAATCTGTACGACTCGAAGTCGATAGTATAAATCTTCGTGAAAGCTTCCTTCTTGAATATCATGTTCTAAATTCCTATTTGTCGCAGTGATAAACCTGACATCTGTAGGAATTTCTTGTGATCCTCCCACCCGCATGACAGCATGTTGCTGTAAGACTCGTAGTAACTTTGCTTGAGCTGGTAAGGACAGTTCTTCAATTTCATCCAAAAATACTGTGCCATTTTTGGCTTGCTCGATTTCCCCCATCTTCATATTCGATGCCCCGGTAAAAGCACCTTTTTCATAACCAAATCATTCACTTTCCATAAGGTCGATGGGAATGGTTCCGCATTCTGAGAAATGTCACTATTTTTTACACCCATGATGAGCATTCTTCTACCCTATTGAAAAAGATGGCTTTAATCTAAAAAATATCTTTCCCGAGTCACCCAAAATAACTAGCAGGCCCCTTGCGATATGTCTGTATCATGCGGTCACGAACAAAAGGTATTCAAAGGTAATTCGTGGCTTATTTGAACCTCCAGAGCTATGCTACACGACTAACGAGAAGAGTAATGTCGCTGCATTGAGAGAATACTATTTACCGTATCAAAAACTAATTGAGGGAGATGGCGAAAATGACAAACACAGGAAAAACCCAATTGATGTTGATCATTGCTGGTGGAGTTCTTCTCGGTAGTATGCCCGTAGTTTTTGGGGAATCTGAAATAAAGGGAAACGTCACAAACACTTCGAAAATTCAAAACTCCAATAATGTCAGTCAGGGCAAGGGAAGTGAGGCCAACCTGGGTTCTATTAAAATTTCTGAAAGCAAGATTAAAGGAAATATTCGAAATTCTGCAAACATTAAATCTTCCTCAAATGTGGCCAAGGGGTCAAATGCGGAGGCCAATCTAGGATCGGTTTCGATCAAGAACAGTACGGTGAAGGGGAACGTCACAAATTCCGTCAATATCCAAGGAGCACGCAATACAGCCGAAGGCCCCAATGCCACCGCCAATTCAAGCTCAGTCATTCTGGACAATAGCACCTATAGTGGGACTGTTGTGAATTCAGTCAAAGGCAAGTCTGGGAAAAATATAGCCAAAGGTTCTGGGGCCGAAGCCAATTCCAACTCAGTGGTCCTTAAAAATCAAAGTAGTTCTAAAACAATCATCAATTCTGTGACGGCTGGGGCCAGCCAGGATGACAATGTGGCCTCTGGAGCTGGGCAGACATCTAACAAGAACTCCATCATTTTTAAATAATGGGATTTGGCGAAAGTTAATCGAGATGGACGAACAAGAGAACATGCAGCATTACATGAACTTACTTCAAAAGAAAATAATCATGAACCTTTTAACCATTCACCCCGACTCATTAATTATGGAGAGCGCAATGAACATTCAATCATCAATCACTCATCATCATTCAACTAAGGAGAGAGCCATGAAAACAGTATTATCATTTTTTACAGCCTTAATGTTAGTCAGTGCCTCGGGAGCGTTCGCGCAAGGTAGTCCAAGTTCACGAGTTGATGGCACTATCACAAACAAAGCTCAGGTGGAAAGCTCAAAGAACACAGCGATAGGTAGTAGCAAGACGAGTGCTGACGCGAATCAAGGTTCTGTGCAAATTTCAGATTCAAAGGTTGAGCGCAGTGGAAGCGTCAATAACGAAGCCAGCATCAAAGGATCACACAATACTGCTACGGCGGGCAGAGGCAGCGCGGATGCGAATATGGGATCCGTGCAAGTGGAAGATTCCACAGTCGGTGGTCGGATTTCAAATAATGCTAAAAAAATAGACCGATCGACAAATTTTGCGGATGGAACAAAGGGCACGGCGAATGCCAATATGGGATCCGTGCAATTGGAGGATTCAACGGTGGAAAAAGGCGGCACAGTGACGAATGAAGCCACCATCAAAAATTCAACCAACACCGCCATAGGCAGCTATCGTAATCGTGCTGACGCCAATATGGGGTCAGTGCAATTGAAGGATTCTATTGTGAGTGGCGATATTCACAACAAGGCCAACATTGATAAATCTCATAACACCTCCATGCCTGGTTATGGCACTGCAGATGCCAACATGGGATCCGTTCAGGTGCAAGACTCTGAAGTCAAAGGACATATCAGCAACGATGGAACCGTCAAAGATTCCACGAACCTTTCTGATGGGACCCGTGGCACCGCTGACGCCAATGTGGGATCTGTTCAGGTTGACTAATACGGACGAATAAGGGCACCAAGCGATCCGCCTGAGCAGGACAGTCCTGGCTCAGGCGGATCACCATACACAATCCTTTATCAATTGACATACCTACCTGGAGACAAAACGATGAACAAATTATTGGGAATGGGTTTATGTGTGGGGCTCATGATATTTATGGGAGGCTTGAGTGAGCCGACATTGGCTGGTGAATTGGATGATGGGATTTCAACGTATAGAGACGATCCTATCAAGAATGATGATCAAGCCCTCAAGCCGGACACGAATTTAAATTTCATCATACAAGATGCGATTGCGGCTTCGAAGAGTGGAAGGAATGATAAGGATTCAAAAAACTTTAATGACGGAAGTGGTGAGAATAATCAAAATAGTATCATCGTCGGCCCTGGAACGCAGACCGGGGATGTGATTAATGTGATAATCGAGAAATAAGCACGGTTCATCACGTGCAACGAAGGTTCAATCCAAAGGAAAAACAACGAAGGAATATGGACACCATGGACTCAATATGCAGGTTACGCAATCATCCTCTCTATAAACCGCAAAGACTATTTCTTCATGCCACAATAGTCATAGTCCTTTCCTGGTCCTTGGTATCGTGTCAGTCCATGGACCCTCGCAATGTGGATGTGACGCTTCCCGAAACCCTGCCGACTGAAAAGGTGACCTCTTATAGTCAGGCTCTTACTGACTTAGGTTTGATGACAGAAATCTATAATACTGATCTTCTTAACATTCAAAGTAATCCTATTGGCGATGACACTGGGGCCTCACGTTCGACTGGCAGCGAAATTCCTCAAGATATTACAGAAATGATCAAGACCTCCTTAAATTCTATTGGTGGAAACGTCGTCTTTATTCCCTATGACCCGGCGTTTGTTCAAAACCAAACTTTAACTGGGTATTCCACCTTTGAAAATAAAACCATCCCTGACCTTGTCCTCAGCGGAGGGATCACGGAATTCGATCGAGGACTGGAGACTCGAGGCAAAAATACGGATGCTAGTGTTGACGTAGAAGTCAATGCTATGCCGGATTTCCTGCCTTCTAAAAATGTTGGATTTCGGTATGGGGATGAAGGGAAAACTGGACTTGCCAGAATCACGCTCGACTTTAACCTGTTGGATTTTCGAACCTTAGCTGGAATCGCCAAAATTAATGCTGTGAATACGATGGAGGTCAATAAAGCTGTAGGGGGGAACGAATTAGGTATTAGCTTGTTTGGGCAAAGCTTTGGCCTGAAAGGGACAATCAAGAAAGTTCAAGGTCGGCATGCGGCAGTCCGCCTTCTTGTCGAGTTGAGTATGATCCAAATCGTTGGGAAATACCTGGCTGTTCCGTATTGGCGATTGCTCGGAGACGATGCTCTTCCTGACACCATCGTGACTGAAGCCATTGCCCGTTATTATCAGTCTCTCTCTCAGCCACAGGTGAATGACGTTATTCAGCAGTGGCTGTATGTTTCAGGTTATGAGGTGCCGTTGAACGACAAGCTTGACCCTCAAACGAGGAAGGCCTTAACCAATATTGATTCAACGTTTGGCCCATCCACAACGAAAATAAGTGTGGACGCTTTTACTAAAGTGTATGTCAATATCCCGCTTTCTTATGAAACAGCCCAAAGGCGTAAAGAGCTGAAAAAAATTCTTGCGTCATTGGTGTCACCGACCGCAGCAGAAACCGTTCCCATTGTACCAGAGCCAACCCCTCAGCAAGTTGACGCCATTTTTACTACTCCGCTTGAATCCCAACCCGAAAACGTGGCCGACATAGTTACCCCTGTACCAGCGGCATCAAAACTGCCGAATGTACCCAAAGAGGTTCAAGCTGAGCAGACTCTTGAAGAGTCACAAAATGTTCAATTGGCTACGGAGTCGAATCCTGAGCCCAGTGGCTCACCAACTCAAAAGGTTGAATCTCGCCCAGGCGTTGCGCAACAGAAGAGTTATGACCAGAAAGCAAAAAGTTCTATTACTCGAAGTGGAATTGGCAGATTTTTGAACCCGGAAGACTGGTAATTCATTATGAATATCAAGACACCTTTCAAAAAATACATGATGAGCATTCTTTCTCTAACAATTGGGCTGAGTTTCGCAGGTCTATCCTTGGGATCGGCTGGGAACAAAGAAATCGTAGAGGACTCAATCCAGGAATTGGATACATTGAATAAGCAAGCGGTGCAACAACTTCCGGAACTCCCTCAATCAGGGACTGTTGATTTAAAGGCTGGAGTGACCTATCAAGATGGGGCACCAACTTTTGATATTTTCAAAGAACATATAATTCCTGACAAAACAGAGGACATTCACTTAGACCAGGGATATTCCATTCAATCGGAAACACAGAGAAGGACACAACCATGAATCTCAAGCATGTATATGCGTTTATTATTTTCCTGGTTATCACGGGGGTTTTTGCCACCCTTGCCATAGCTGGGAATAAAAAGATTATGACAACCAGGGCTGCCCAGGTTCTAGCAGAACGGGCATTGATCGAGTCGGTCTATGGTCTGAAGGTCCGATCTTCAGAAGAAGTTCAGGATTTGGTGGCCGCCAATTTTACAGGGAAAACTGAAACAAAGACTTCGGCGACTATCGGCGGGATTAAAATTGAGGAAGTCGTATACGATACCAAGAAAGATGTTGCGAAAGCCACAGCATCATTAGAGTTGGATCAAATTACGAATATAGACGGACAAATCGTGGATTTAAAAAATAAAGTATTCCGACGAGTCGCATTTGCGACTTCCACCCCTTCACAAGCTGGTCCACTCCAAGCTCTACGAGCTGCTGAAATTGATGGGTATAAACAGTTGGTCAAACGGGTTGTCGGGTTTACCTTAGAAAGCCAAACGACGGTCGAAAATTATATTTTAACTTCTGACCTTGTAAAAGCCAAAGTCCTTGCGACGATCTACCTTGCGGAGGTCACAGAGTTTGGATGGGAAGAATCAGGAAATGCGTTTGTCAAAATGGTGCTCAACGTGAAGGAAGCCGGAGACCTTCTCGGTCAAACGATTGTCGGGGAAGATGACATGATTGAAATAACCGGTGCGGGTGCTCAAATTGATGATTTCAGAGAAAAATCATAATAATCGGCACAAAAGGATGAGGCGTGACATGACAGACTCACAACATAAAATTAAAGTCAAATTTCTACTTCTCGGCTTCATGGTAGGTTTTGGGTTGTTTCTTTTGTTAGGAGCAAAGTCACAAGATGACGTTGTTCTTTTAGCTGCGGATCGGTATCGAGTGTCCGCGTGGGGTGATCCCCATTCTCATGGAGCCTTTATTATTGATTCCCTTACTGGTAGCACCAAATTGGCCTACGAACATTACTACAGTACTCCTGAAAAAGAGGTGACTCCTGAGGGAGGAACTAGGAGAAGACTAGAAGGAACAAGTGAGGGTGAGGTTCCCGGCACTCCACGCAATCATCTAGGTCTTCCGTTTAGTCAGGTTCCATAGTCTTTCCCTACTGACGAATAGATAGCAATATAGTGACTTGGCGATAAGATGACTGCAGTAATTATCACGGAATCCCCAGGAAATAAGAGATTGTCATTAATGTAATCGAAGCGGTTGGTCTATTCTATTATTTCATGAAATTTTTCTTAAGAGGTTCGGAGGTGACACAGTTACAATTTCTGTCGGCTTGTCAAGTTATTGGGGTTTCCCTTTGTCTTTTGCTTATGCATTTACCCAATGTGTCTGCCGAAGTTTCTATCATTCAATCGTCAATGCTTGATGTGTCGCAAGAAAAAGAGACGACGCACGATTCCTCTCTTTCCAATTGTATCAAGGGTAATGGGAATGCTGTGACTCAGACACGGCCACTCGCAGACTTTTCTGATATCAAGATTGATGGAGTGTTCACGGTTATTATTGAATTACAGCAAGAGAAAACTCTCACTGTTATGGGTGACGAAAATCTCCTGCCTCACTTTCTGACAAAGGTTGAAGACCACATATTACATGTGAGCGAACAAGGTTCAATCTGTCCTCAGATTTTCCCTGAAATTCGAGTAACCAGCGACTCATTGGCCAAGCTATCAGCTGATGGAGCAGTAGATATTCATATCTCTCATTTGAATAATAAAACCTTTGTTGCTCATTTAGATGGGGCCAGTCATCTCAACCTGTTCGGTACAAGTAAAAAGTTTACTAGCATATTGGCAGGATCGAATACGCTACTGGCAGGGGAATTTGAGAGCCAGGAAGCGACCATCACTATTGATGGCGCAGGGGAGGCCGTATTGAATGTCTCTAGAAAGTTGATTGCGGAAATCAATGGTGTTGGGGATATTGTGTATACTGGGAATCCTTCAATTGTTGAACGACACATTAATGGGGCCGGTGATGTGGAATCTCAGTAAACTCTCATATCGCGCTTGTTCCTTCACTGGGTCGTTGTCACTAATCGCCGTCGGCGCAATCTCTGATGGCCAAGACAAGAACTTCATATTGTGAAGATCCTCTGATGGCCTTCATCAAATTTCGGTAATCCTAGATGAAGCGCATTTAAGTAGCGGTATTGGTTCCTCTGGTTGTAATCATCTATTCGTAAGTATAGAAAAGTGGCTCATAGGGGACAGCCAACGCGATGGAGTTCCCGAATGATTTGGGTATATGAGAGGCCCATGTTTGACGACTGAAGTCTGGCGTGACATAGACGCATGGAATTTCTTGAACAGTCAAAGGTGGTGATTGTATATTGACGAACAATCATTAGGGAAAACGAAACCAGAACCGGAACATCATTCACAACTATACTTTTATACTTAATGAATGGGTCACAGTAATGAATCAATCTCTAGATCAGTTTGCCAGTAAAATTCTTATTTCCCTTTTCCTATTTATTATGCCGCATCCGGTATTTGGGGGTGAGTTGGTTCCAGTGGAAGGTCAGCATTGCTATCAATATGGGGATGATGAGACGGTGAGCATGGCGAAAAAAAAGTCGCTAGCGCTTGCCCGTGAAGTTGCTGTGAGCAATTATAAGGTGTGGGTAGAAAGCAATACGACCGTGAAAAATTTTATTTTAGAAAAAGATTGGGTAGAAACGATTGCTGTGGGAATGCTTCTGAACGAAACTCGTCTCGTCACAAAGAAGGTGCAGGAAATTTGTACGACGGTGAATGCGAAGATTAATCCGCATGAAGTGGATGCTCTCATTGCTGAACGAAGAAAACAGAGTGCAATTAAACAACTCGTAACGACTCAGACGTCTGAATTTACATTTGGATTGAAAGTTTGGCTTGATAAACCTGATGGGCAATATGTTGAAGGTGATTATTTAGTGATCAATGTCCAATCTGAGCAGGATGTGTATTTAAAGCTTGACTACTTCCAGGCTGATTGCAAGGTGGTCCATTTAGTTCCGAATCTTTTTCGTGAGCAGGCATTTATAAGGAAAGGTGAAATGTATACATTTGGAACTGAAAATTCTTTAGAACGTTTCAGAATTAAAAGTCCATTCGGAGAAGAAGTGATTAAGGCCATAGCAAGCAAAGAACCCTTTCCTGCCTCTCAAATTTCCAGTGAAACAATCAGTAATTGCGAGCCTTATGTCAAAATACTTGAACAGGGGAAAACCCGAGGAATTTCGTTAGAACAAAACCTGGCAAATACAGAAGCATCCTTATTTTCCTCTAGTCTAAAAAAAATAGAACATCAGAACGTGATTAGGAAATAGAGAGTTGTGGGTGAAACTATTATTGATCCTTCTTTAGGGGGAGCATGATTTCTTATTTCATCAATTTTGAGCTGCGGACAGTTAGGAGGAAATAATCTTCAACAATAATTTCCACTTATTCGTGACACTCTTTATGAAAGAGATCCTTCTTGTCTTTTTTCCTGTTACTGATTCCTACCTGAAATAGATACCGAGAAATTGAATCGGCAATATTCTTGCGGATTTTTTCTGTGGTGAATCTGTCATGCCTGTTTTGAAGTATCTTTGTATTTCCTTTTTGCTCAAAAAATTACGGCTTACCAGTAATGACTCGTTGAGTTGCTGTAATAGCACGTCCACGACGGAGTCTCCGTTTCCGCAGTATTTCAATAGTGTTACTGTCAGGAGAGAAGTTGGGTTTTTGTCAGTGGACGTTTTTAGTGGAGTTGTTTCTTTTTCTGAATTGTGAAAGTGAACATTAGTTTCTACATGATTAGACATTGATGGGTCCATTGGGAACCTCCTATAGCTTCAATTGTGAATCAAGTATGAATCTGTTCTTTGCCTGAAACATTTGTGTGTGCTTGTTTGTCATTGCAAAATTAAAGCAATATTGTTGCCAGTCATGCGGATTTTGTGAATGAGGAATGGGAGGTACGATAGGCAATTCGAATTTCAACAACTTGTGAATGTATATTGAAATGCATAGAGAGGGAGAGCAGCAAATTCAAGTTCTCTCATTTGTATATAGAAAAGGCTCTATGTATCTTTAGCGATATAATTTGTCTCTATTGAGATTCGTTCCCACTGTCGAAAATGCTACAGAACCAGGTCCTCTCTTCTTTCACGTCATTGTCGCTAACTCCTTGATCTGCCTTTAAAATTCGTGAGTCTCGTGAACCATGCATTCTGTGCGGGCATGTTTTGTGCTTTTGATTAGTTTTGCATGCAAAAGAAGTAGATCTACTGAACAGAATTTTTTAACAACAATGTGATCATTCAACCTTTGATAGGTGGATGAACGGTATGAAAGGAGTTGGGTTATGAAAGCAACGTCAAATCCGGTGACAACACTCGTCTATTCCATGTTAGGAGTTATGATGTTCGTGGGGGTGGTCGGGAGCGGAACGGCACATGCTGAGACCAAGACGAGCACTTATCCTGGTACTATGTGTCAGCCTTATAATCCTACCGCTGCAACGAATGTCCGATATACCACATCCGGCGTGTACAACAGTAGTACAACTCAGACTTCAACGGTGAAATGTCCGATTCCCTATACCTTATCAGGTGGAAAGTTGAGCTATGTGATTGTGGACGTTAAAGATAAAAGTAATTCAGCCACGATTTCTTGTACGGCGTATGTTCGAGGTCTAGATGGGAAGTATGTCACGAGTAAGTCAGGCAACAGTGATCAATTTTTTGGCGGAAATAGCGATGTGTTTATTTCAGGCATTAGTTACTCTGGTGGTGGAGGTATTTACAATTTGTCTTGTAGCTTACCCAAGAAGCTTTCAGATGTGACATTTTTTTCTGTTGTGTCATATTCAGTGTATGAGACTAAATAAAGAGGCTTTATTCGACATCCTCTCGCCATCATCATCGGTGCCGAGAGGATGCCCGAGTTGAGGCGCATGATGGGAACTTCAACGGTGAGGGTATTAATGATGTCAACATGTATGGTTTTGTGTGAAACAAATTCTTATTTCGTCTTGAGCGGCAAGAATACTAAAGCCATGAAGAATACGGTTTCCATGTGGGCGCTGGTCGCGATGTTGTTTTTCGCTGGAGATGGCCATGCAGACGTAACCGTAAATGGACAAGATGTCACAGCACATCTTGCGGATGCTTCTCTTGCGAAGGTCATGAGGCAGATTGGTCAGAAGGCGGGTATTCAAATTGATATATTACATAAAGCAGACTATCACAATGCTGTGATATCTGACGTCTTTGAAAATATGCCTCTTGAACAAGGCCTTGACCGTCTTTTGAATGGATGGAATTATGGACTAAGCAAAGATCCCAAAACGGGCCTAGTACGAAGGCTCATGATCGTTTCACGTCGATCAAGCGTAGGGGAGATGAGTCTCAACCCCGCTCCTATTCAGATAGTCGTGACTATTCATGAAGAACATGATTCAGGTCAAATGTTTGAGGAAGAGGGCGTCCCTGATTTAGTTGATGAGGATTCGTATCAGACAGATGAAGACCTTCTTAACGATGCCCCTCCTGAAGTGCGTGAGTTGATAGCGCGTATGCAGGGGGGAGCTGGAACTGAGTGAGGTGCAAGTGGTGAGTTTTTCTGATTAGATTATTCATGGTTAACTGAGCTTTGAATCTTAATGATTGGCGCTGTATTCGCTGGCGAATACGTTGAAGGTTTTATCCATTTCCCGTCCTCGCGTTTATGCCCTCCCACTTTGCTCATATTTGAGCGATGCACTTCCGTAAAAACAGGCTCCATATCGATCCCGCACGAGACGGCTGTGCCATACACGACATAGAGAAGGTCGGCGAGTTCCTTCGCGATGTTTGGAAGGTCTTTGTTTTTCATGGCTTCTTGGAGCTCATCGAATTCTTCTTGAATCAGGCGAGTTCTTAGCGTTTGGGTTGGTTCGTCTGGGACATTTGGTTGAGACGCAACGTGTATATCAAATTCTTGATGAAACTCTAAGACCATTTCTTGTGCGTTGTTCAATTCCTTTTTCTCCTCGTCGGTCGATTATGAAGTGCTCACCCTCACCTAGTCTTTTCTTCAAAGGAGAGAGAGGACTTGGAGTGGGTGATCGATCAAAGAATTAATAACAAATAAATGTCGTTGACATTGGTGCCGGTTGGCCCAGTCTTGATCTGACCACCAGCCTTCTTGAAAAACGTATAGCTGTTATGTGATTTCAGAAAATTCTCGGCTTGTAAATTCTTTTCTTTGGCCCGGACGATTGTTTCCCCATCAACGATGGCTCCTGCCGCATCGGTTGGCCCATCAGATCCATCTGTCCCAAATCCTGCCATGATCATCTTGGGGAGTCCAGCTATGCTTATCGCCACTGATAAGGCACATTCCTGTGCTCGACCGCCTTGGCCCTTGTTGCCTGTAATCGTCACGGTCGGTTCACCGCCCCAGATAAGCAAGGCAGGTCGGCGAATCGTTTTTGAGGTCCTTGCCATATCTCGGGCAAGTGTTGCAATGGTGTTTCCAACTTGTTCCGCTTCGCCTTGTAGAAAAGTTGATTGAACTGATGAATGTAGTCCCAATTGACTGGCTTTCTTCTTAATATGTTGGACGGCTAGCTGGCTATTCCCAATAATGACATGCTGAACATGTTTGAAGCGAGGGTTGTCTGGCTTGGGCGTTTCTGAAACAACTCCTGTTATTCCCTTCCTGAGATGATGCTTTACTGGTAACGGTAGGCGATTCCAGAGGTGATATTTCTCCAGAATATCACGAGCTTGAAGGAAGGTACTTGGATCGGCGACGGTTATTCCTGATCCAATCGTTGCCAGATCATCACCGAATACATCAGAGAGTAACAAGGTGATAATGGTCGCCGACGTCGAGACGGTCAGTTGTCCCCCTTTGATGGTCGACAGATGTTTGCGCACAACATTTACTTCCTGAATTGCTGCACCACTGTTGAGTAATAACTGTGTCGTTTGTTGTTTGTCCTTGAGCGTCAATCCATGCACTGGAGCGGTCAGAAGGCTCGATGCACCTCCCGAGATGAGTGCAATGAGTAAATCCTTATTGGTGAGAGACTGCACGAATTGCTGCACTATTTTGCCCGCGTATCGGCTTCGAGAGTCTGGAGTTGGGTGGCCAGCTTGGCACATCTCAATACGTTTGAGAGGACGTGTAGGAAGATCCTTGACGACAATCAACCCACGGTCGAATCTATTGCCCAATACCTGTTGTACGGCTTTGGCCATTTTCTCTGATGCTTTCCCAGCACCTACCAAGACAATGCGTTCATATTGATTGAGTTGATATCGGCGTCTCCCAACCACGAATGTTTGATTTTCTATTTTACATGTTCGTTGAATCCCTGTTCCCGGGTCAGCTGCTTCGAGTCCTGCGTTCAGGAGTTGTCTCATGATTGTCTTGGCATGTCTGTTGTGGAAATCAATCGTCATGGTTCAATGCGATGGTTGTTGTGGGAGTCGTTCATTCACCTGTGCTACTATTCTCTGCCATGCGTTCTCTCAATCTTTTACATCAAACGGTGTCCGATTGCACGTTGTGCCCAAGACTGACGAAGTACCGTCGTGAGGTTGCACGAGTTAAGGTCAAACGATTTCAAGATTGGGACTATTGGGGACGTCCAATTCCAGGATTTGGTAACGCGAACGCGAGGATCTTTGTTGTGGGACTTGCCCCGGCAGCGCATGGTGGCAATCGAACGGGAAGAGTCTTTACTGGTGATCGAAGTGGAGATTGGCTGTATGATGCATTACATCATTTTGGTTTTGCGAACCAGCCAGATTCGATTCATGCGAGGGATGGAATGAAACTCAAGGATTGCTATATTGCGGCGGCCGTACGTTGTGCCCCACCGGCAAACAAACCACTCAAGGAAGAGTTCGAGGCCTGCCGACCGTATTTGCTGCAAGAATTCCGTTTATTGAAAAAAGTCCGTGTAGTGATGGCACTCGGCAAAATTGCGTTTGATGAATACCTTAAAGTTTGCCAAGGCCTTGGCTACACTGTCCCATCACCAAGGCCTAAATTCAGTCATGGCGTCATCTATCCTCTTCCATGGGATGTGACGCTGATTGGGTCGTATCACCCAAGTCAGCAAAATACGTTTACAGGTAAGTTGACGCAGCCAATGTTTTACAAGGTGTTTCAGCATGCGCGGGAAATTCTTGACGAAGTGCATGAAGCGTGAATGGGACATGAAAGACGAGGGAATGCTGTCCTATTTCTTCCTTCATTTGACGGATCCTCTTCTGGGGGCTAGAATTTTAGAAAGCTCTAAGTACTGAGTACGTCGGTTATCGGGTGATAGGTATGGAAATGAGAGTCTTTATTGATGTTGTCGTGTTGTAGGGGAGGGTCCCTGGTGGTTGGACGATTGATTGGTATTTTCGTGTTTGGATTTATGTTAGCGGCATGTGGAGGCAATCCTTATCTCGACGCTTCGCTGGACCCAGCAAAGTTTGAAGGAAAGGATAAGGCCTGGTTTGAAGACAATTGGGGGAAACCGAGTGGGAAGTCTCAACGATTTTTTGGGGGAGAGACCTGGATGTATCACCGAATTGCAGGTGGTGCAAAACACTTTCCATTTTTCAATTTTTCTCCAAATTCTTGTGAAATAACATTAGATTTTGACGAAGAAGAGAAGTTGGACTCTTACGACTATTCAGATTGTTAAAAAAGAAAAAAAGTGTTTTCTTCCAAGTGCTGAATTCCGTTATGATTCATCGTATCAATTGAAACGACGAAGGTGAGGTATTTGAGAATTCCTCCTACCAGGTGTTTAGAGTGACTGGCACGATTCACAAAGTTTCCCAGCCTCAGCAACTCTTTGAGATTGCCGCAAAGAATTTTTGTCAGATTACCGAAGATGCTCTTTCACGCACTCGTCGCATGACTGTTGCGCTAGCTGGAGGATCAACCCCCAAAGCCCTGTATACTCTTCTTGCAACTGATCCCTATCGAACCATGGTGGATTGGTCCAAAATCCATGTTTTTTGGGGCGATGAGCGACATGTTCCGCCTGACCATCAAGACAGTAATTATCGAATGGCGCACGAGTCGTTACTTTCGCAAGTCCCCATAGTTGCGAGTCACGTCTACCGTATTCAAGGTGAATGGCCTCATGCGTCAGAGGCAGCTCAAGACTATGAAGATACTCTACGAAAGGTCTTCTCTCTAACATCAGGCGCTCTGCCATGCTTTGATCTTATTCTGTTGGGGATGGGGCCAGATGGTCATACGGCTTCCTTGTTTCCTGGTACAGATGTCGTACATGAATCATTGAAATGGGTCGCGGCGCCTTGGGTTGAGAAATTTCAGACTCATCGTGTCACACTGACCCCAGTGGTGTTGAACCAAGCCCGACATGTAATGTTTATGGTAAGTGGGGAAGATAAGGCGGCGGCGTTACATGAAGTGTTGGAGGGACATTCCCAGGCAGATCTCTATCCTTCTCAGGTTGTCAATCCTGAAGCTGGTGAACTCCTCTGGTTAGTCGATGACAAGGCAGCCAGTCTGCTACAGAATACATGAGCCCAAATCTTATGAAAGCGTGCAGATATGATGAAGGTAATTCCTGCGCCATCCACGTTCATTCAAGCCTTACATAAAGCATCTGTCACATGCAGTACCTCAGGTTGTTCGGGCGTGGTAACCGTCGTTGATCTCTCAGCCCGTTATGATCGAGTGAAGACGTTTAGCTTTTGTTGTGATCAGTGTGATTGGAAACAAACGATACCTGGTGAATTACAAGTTGATCCACCCTGGGATGAAGCTGAATTGATTGAGATTACAGAAGAACATTTGCTGCATCTTGAGCCTGTCTGTCCCCATGACCATGCTCCGGTCCATTTCCATTCTCTTCCCAACCCACGACGTCAAGCCCGCTATCAAATTTCCTGCCATTACTGTGGCCGACAAGCTGAACTCGAGTGGCCACCCGCCGAAGCAAAATGGTAACGTCGGTACTTGTAATCCCAACGGAAAAATGAGTCGGACGTCAACGTATAATGTCTAGCAAGTTTATAGATGCCTATGGCACTATCGTGGCGAAGTCTGATTATAATTGACATGCCAAAAGCCTAAAAACTTTGATGTAGATTGTCAGTTAAGTGCATGTGAACGATAAACTATCGTAGTTAAGGCTACCGATCATTTCAATATTGATATTGTGCGGTCATGGAAGGTCATAATCTATTTGGCTATTGATGGTTCCTATTTTACGCCTTTCATCACAGGTATGAATATTTGTAATACATGAAGAAAATTAAAAAAAAGAAAGCCAATCAATCAAAGACGTTGCCAGCGTATGTCATTGGCTTGACGCATGCTGATCCCCCACCACCTGGATTTTTGGTGGCTTGGTTTGATCAACAATATGGTGGACCTTTGACGATTAAATTTTTAACTTCAACGGGGAGTACGCATTTTGAGGCAAGCCATACCCAATGGCGTGGGGTGGTCAATATAGAACTTGACTCTCAGGCGGGCCAATCATGGAGTGAGAAACTTCATTGGGATCATACTTCAAGCATCGAGGTATCAATCGGTTCTCACAGTGGGCAATCTAAGCTAGATGTGGTGTTACATGTGGCCCGCCTTGCACGTGGGCTTACGTTGTTGACTGATGGCACGGCCTATGATGTGGCGGCCAGCAGCTATCTGAATCCTTCAGATTGGCAAGACCAGACTCTCATGACTTTTCATTTGGATGAACATATACAAATTGAGCAACGAGAGAAGCTAGAGACAGGGCAGGTCTGGTTCTATACACGGGGGTTGAGCAAGTTTGGGCTTGATGAACTTGAATGTCTTCGCCCTACAGGGCTTTCAGAGACCGTCGTGAAAGAGGTACTGGAGGAAACTTCTGAATGGGTCGTGAATCGTGGAACTGTTCCGAAGATTGGTGAAAAAATGGAATTAACCAATGTGGGGCATGTTGTACGTGTCTCACGTCATCGAACCGATCAAGCATTTGGAAAGCCAGTGGCGTTTCGTGAAATACAGTGGGAATGATTTAATCGATACGCAAATTCTAGGTCTTTGATGGGGTAGTGCCGGGGTTTTTATTAATCACGTTCATGGCGAGTGCGATCATCGAACCGACGTCTGAAACACTCGCAGGGAGTACCAGGGTATTGCTGGTATGAGCGAGTTTGCCGAACTCTCCAATATACTGTTCTGCGACACGAAGCTGAACGGCTTCGAACCCACCGGGAACTTGATTTGCCTCGGCGACTTTTCGAATTCCTTCTGCTGTGGCGTTGGCAATGGCTAATATCGCTTGGGCCTGTCCTTCGGCTTCATTAATCTGCTGTTGCTGTCGCGCCTCTGAAGCCTTGATGACCTGTTGCTTCTGGCCTTCGGCACTATTAATTGCAGCATCTCGCTCACCTTCAGATGTCAACACAACTGCACGCTTTTCCCGTTCCGCACGCATTTGTTTTTCCATCGCATTGACAACATCTTTCGGTGGATTAATATTTCGAATTTCATAGCGTAAGACTTTCACTCCCCATGAGGCTGAAGCCTTGTCCAATTCATTGACTAATTGAATATTAATGTTTGTTCGTTCTTCAAACGTTCGATCAAGATCGATCTTTCCAATTTCACTGCGAAGAGTTGTTTGAGCAAGTTGGGAAATCGCAAATCGGTAATCAGTAATGCCGTATGAGGCGCGTTCTGCATCCAACACTTTCGTGTAGAGCACCCCATCAACGCCCACTTGGACATTATCATTGGTAATACAGATTTGTTCTGGCACATCCATGGCCACTTCTTTGAGTGTATGTCGATAGCGAATGACATCCAGAAAAGGTATAAGGATATGAAAGCCGGCCCCCATCGTCGCCGAGTATTTTCCTAACCGTTCAACGACATAGGCGCTTTGTTGCGGTACCACGACAGCGGTCTTAGCTAAAATAATCACGACCAAAATGGCTAAGAAAATAGCAACGGTTAATTCACCCGACATGCGGTTCCTCCTTTACGTGGGATTCGGCTTTGATCCAGAGTGTCAATGCATCGACTCGAATGACCTGAGTGCGTTGCCCTTTCCGAAGCAAGCTGTCGTCTGCATTGCAGGCAGTCCATGTGGATCCATGTAGCTCGGCTTTGCCAGCGGCTTGGCTAGGAATATCTTCGAGGACCGTGGCGATTTCCCCCAATAGGGAGTCCACGTTCGTCTTGTCTTGTTCTTTGGGCGTGATATTTCTTTGGAGTATTCGCTTGAGTGCTAATAAGGAGACGACTCCTAGTATGGCAAATAGGACCCATTGGCTCCAAGCCGCTTCAGCGAGGCCCAGCCAGACGACCACACTAACCAGAAGTGCTGCAGTGCCAAAAAATAAAAAATAAAAGTTGCCGAGCCCACCCAGAGTGATAATTTCGACGCCGATAAATGCGAATCCGAGTAAGGCCCAATACCACCAGATCATGACAATTCTCCCATAAGACAATATTCCC
Organism: Nitrospirales bacterium; assembly: GCA_029261355.1. GTDB lineage: Bacteria > Nitrospirota > Nitrospiria > Nitrospirales > UBA8639 > JAGQKC01. Next base: position 139,588 of record JAJDBM010000010.1, read on the forward strand.
TCCTTCTATCATAGAGGAAATTCGATAATTGGGATAGGTCTATTCGGCAGAATTGTCTCAAGAGTTAAGGCTGGTTGTTCCTAACATAGAGGGGATTGGTCCATTGTTCATATCCATAGTTGTATGGATGGAAGACGTTCGTTGGTCACGATTCGAATAAATGGGGTTTTTAGTTTACCGTGGTCGACCTCACTATCCAACTCAGAAAATTCATAGTTAGGGGACTCTTTGAAAATTGATTTTCCCTGATCTCTCCCGAGCATGCAGAAATACCACTGGATAAGGTCAAGGACTCGGGTGTCGTTACTCGTTCCGGGATTATCCATACGGGAGGTAGAATGATGTGTGATATACGATTGACCTATTGAGCGTCTAGGCTATGATCAGGCTATCCTTGTGCGTCCTTTATGGTCAAGATGAACCATTAGCAACTCCGTCGTGTGCCAAAGAGGATGACTTGTTTGCTCTCATGCTTTCTTGCCCTGTTAGGCCGAGGGTGGGATTGGGAGTAGGCGACAGAAATTAGAATGGCAGGAGAAATTTTGTGAATTGGACAACCATACTAGGACTCATTGCAGGTACACTCACGACCATTGCCTTTATCCCTCAAGTGATCAAGACTTGGAAGACAAAGTCTGCGGACGATGTCTCTCTGGGAATGTTCCTGACACTGTGCTCAGGAATCGTTCTGTGGATCGTCTATGGAATTTCTATTCACGATATTCCACTCATTGTTGCTAATGGAGTGACGTTCATTCTTGCGTTTATAATTCTCTGCATGAAAATACGCTACAAATCGTAAATAACCGATCCAATATTCCCCATTGAAATCTATTAACTGATAGAATTCAGATGCTTCCAACTAAGTATGCTTGGACGCGATACCTGTAATTCTACGAGTTCCTGATATTCATTTGATGTTGGCAATCCTAATCCAACTGATCTATGTATGATAGGTGTCTAAGTGGCCGATAAAGATCAACTTCATCTCATCAAGCAGGGAGTCGACATTTGGAATAATTGGCGACGGCAGAATCCGTCGATTCGTATTGATTTGAGTGGGGCTGATCTCTCGAGCTTGACATTGTCAGGAATCGATATGACTGGAGCCAACCTTCAAGATGTCAACTTTGACGAAGCCTGTCTTATTGATGCGATGCTGACAGGTGCGAACCTATCTGAATCGAGTCTGGTGGAAGCGAATCTCACAGGTGCTAATTTGAATAATGCCAATGTGAGTGATGCCGATCTCCTGAAGAGCTGTTTGGTTCGAGCCGATTTCACGCGAGCCCATCTTGCGAAAACTGATCTGAGTGGAGCTGATCTCACCGACGCGATCCTAGCCGAATCGAATATGCATTTAGTCAACTTGTCTGATGCAACGATGGTGCGGGCCAATCTTGAAAATTGCAAGGTGCGAGAAGCCAGGTTAGTGAAGGCGAATCTTGCTGCAGCGAATCTGCGCTATGCCGATTTGGCACAATCCGACATGACGCAATCGAGTCTTGAAGGCGTCAATCTTGAAAAGACCTCATTGATTCAGGTTGATTTGCAAGGCGCCAATCTTCACGGGGTGAAAAATATTTCCGCTGCACAAATTTCGAAAGTACGATCCTTGTCTCATGCTCAGCTTGATCCAATCATCAATGAACCTCTCCAAAAGACCCATCCTCAACTCTTTCAGAAGTAAGACTCAAAGATTGTTCCCCTTCGCATGGGATTTTCTGTGTACTAAGGTGGATCTGACAAAGCCGTCGGGGAGGACCTGATGTAAAATGGAAAGGCTCTTGGATCTTCGAAATTGAATTGATGGAAAATAATATTGTGGTAGAGGAAATTGTACAGTCGTGCGAGCAATGGGGCTATCTTTTACTGAGGTTTGGTCAATTCTTGGATGCGGTCTTGTAATTGCTGAATCTCATTTTTTTTCTGATTAATTTCCATTGATAGAGTACTGGTTTCCACTTCGGTTTGTTCGAGTTGGTCGCGTAATGTTTGCATGTCTGGATGAAAACGGTCGAGTTGGGCTTGCGTCTCTTGTAATGTTTTTATCACCTGCTCTCGAGCATCCTTGGCCATCTGTAGTTCTTTTTCCAAGGTGGAGCTAACCGTCTTGTGGTCATTTTTCATTTCAACAATCCTCTCTTTGAGTGTGACGTTCTCTCTCGCCATGTGCTGATAGGCGGTTTCGACTTCCTGTAAATACGGTTGGATGCTTTTGGTCTCAATCATGATACGGCATTTCTCATTCGTGCTGAGGAATTTGTAAAATCTTCAAAGTTCTGTATTGTTATTCTTACTCTTCCTGCATTTCCTCTTCATCGCCCATACCGATACGCAGGTTTCTCTTTTCTTCGGCAGAATTGACTCAAAGATTTACCAATTTTTGAGCATTAACTTCCTTTCAATTGGGACAATAGGGAGTATTAAGAAGAACTTTAGATCAAAGTCTAGATTCGTTGGCTTAGAATCTTCAGTGCGGGCTGAGAACAGTTAGTCTGGTAGTTGGGGAATTACCTCACGCAAGCGCTGTTCCTCAACCCTACGCCTAGTTTATCTTCTATTTTGAACTGGTGCTTATGGATGGAATGATTGCTGTGGTGCGGCACTGGGTGACGGTTCTAGGGATGGACGTTTCACGCAACCTTCAGTGGCTATAATCGGGAGCATCATGACTGCGAGGAGCGAGGTATTGAGCAGAAGGTTCCTTATGAGTAGCTGCGCATCGAGTGGAAAGTTTTGAAGGAAGATAGACATGGAGTAGTCCTCCAGCTTGAGATATGAAACTTCTTATTTCTGACTTAGTGTAGCAACTTTTGGTTTTCTAGTGAAGTAGGGCCGGTCAAGATCTATGAGAGTTAAAGAGGATATGAGAAGTACTGAATGTATGTGATGACGGATGTTTACGAGTCTTCCTCTCATAGAGAAAGGAAGACCCGTCTGAAATTCGAAGAAGTATGACTGTGTCTTTCGAGTTTAGGTGCGTCGTCTTTTGTTCCAGCGCCAAGAAGCCAGTCCAATGAGACCTGAACCAAATAAGAGAATGGCCGACGGTTCAGGTGTAGATTGTAGTGATGTCGATACTTGGTCGACGAGAAGTCCTGATGATGCCCCATCTAATCCACTATTGACGACGCCGAACCCCACGGTATAGTCCCCATTATTTGGAAGAACAATGGAAATATTTCTAAATCCCGTCTCCATATTGAAGGATGTAGAAGAAGTGAGGAACGGGTTCGTCGCAAAGTTCTGACTTCCAAGCTGGTTTGGATAGTCGAGAGTGTCGCTCAAGGTTGATCCAAAAAGTAATCCAGGACCGATGAGCGTGAGAAAAGACGAGTCTCGGGAAGCATCTGGATCAGCCCCTCCGCCCCAAAGGCCATCATTTGTTAAGAAGTTCCACTGAAAGGACAAGACTTCACCCGCAAAAGCCGAAAAGGTTTGTTTTAGACTTGATCCATCCATCGGCTGAAAGAAAGCAGGGACGGGATTGATGCTCGTGACAAATCCGTTTGGAATTCCCAGAAATGTTTCGATGGCGTCTGTTGTCGCTGTGCCCAAGCTTGTGCCATCTCCTGTATCGAGAAATGCCTGATAATTTCCACCTTGGGGTCCACTTCCAAAACCTGCGGTTTGTACATTGGCTAACCCGAGTGATTGCCAATTCGTAAAATTTCCTGTTTCAAACCCACCATTACCTAAAGAAAGAGCAAATGCCGGAGAAGCACAAAAGCTCATAAGAATGAGTAAGCCAATAAATTGTTTCATGATTTTCTCCTCTTTGAGTATGAATTCATAGAACACACAAAACCCTTGTATCGTTTCTATGGAAATGCAAATGTAAGACCGTAAAAGGTTTCTCGAATGTATGAATCGTATGAAGGCGATTCTTCAGGGAATTTTGAGAGTGAAAAGAGAAATGATGAACTTACGAAGTAGCAGAGACGAGTATTCGAGTATCTAAATAGATACGACGAATATCATTTTGGGTAGCGTTAAAGAATTTATGTGCCCAAACGTTGATTCGAGGGCGATGAGTGCCTTTCCCATAGAAGGTCGTGCGGTGAAAGTATTTGAGACCGGGGACTGATTAACATTGTTAGTTTGTAGGTGAGAGACATTGCTCAATCAGGGCTGGCAGGTGCTCTTGCTGCCCAAACGATATATCTTGTACATCGCCTTGTCGATCAAATACGATTGCTGATGGTGTACCTTGTAAGGCGAAGCGCTCAAAGGTTTCGGCCTTCATGGTTTTCTGTCGCAGGTAAATGCTGACTTGGTTGAGGACGGTGTGTTTTTTATCCTCAGGTAACGATTCAAAGTTGGGTACTGACTTCTTGGTCACATCCAATACTTTTTCCTGAGTAATGGGTTCGGTCTCAGCTACCACGCGATCCATTCCAACTGTGAAGGGCAATCTCCAGTCAAGCTTACCATCTGTTAGCAATCCCTGATGGGTTAAGGCCTTGAGGGTTTCCCCGATGACTTCGCCAGTTTCCACAAGTTTTTTCAAGTTGTCTAATGTATTTTTGTCATAGTCTTCAAATGCCGTGGCAAACCCAATGATGACCAAGCCGTCGTCAGAATACTGTTGGTGTAATTGAATGGCTTTCGGTAATGCATGAAGAAAACATCCAGGACAGTTCACCTGAAACACCTCGACGAGAATAACTGATCCGACAAACTCCTCAATGTCTCCTGGACCATTTTGCACCCAGGTCTCGACTGAAATATCTGACAATCTATAGTTTCTCATGGCATTTCTATGCAGGTCGTGGCATGAACTTATCCGCATTCTAGCAGATTGCTGAACAGTGGGACGAATTTGTCAATATTTGGAATGAACGTCTCTGGTCTCTTTCTGGAAATCTTACTTGTAGGATTTAACGGGTGTGTATAAAAACATGGGCCTACAGTGAGAGGTCTGTAGGCCGTACGGAGATAATGTCGAAATGCTCTGAATTTTCGAATAGATGCGTTGTTACCGGACCGTCACCCCTAGCGGTGGTTGAGGCGGAGTTACATCAAATATTTTTTTCACGAATAAGACCCAATCAGAGGAGGATGGCGAGTTTAGTGAAACGACCATATTCCCAGGGGTTGTTTGTTTTCCTTGGAAGCTCCCGGTTTTTGGATTAAGCCACTTCACTTGAAAATTTCCGATGGTGGAGGAAAGATCTAGTTTGACGGTGCCGCCCTTTGGGGCATAGACGACATACTGTTTTCCAGTCTCTGCTAAGCAATAGGCTTCTGTCCCTCCCTGTACGAATTCATTATGAGAACGCATTTTCCAGTATTCCGTTTCACTCAATGCCTTTCCGGCAATGGCAAGATACTCATCTCCTACAGTATCTGCACCGAGTTGATAGGTTTTAAATTGTGATTGAGATAACGGTTTTAATGGCACCCAATTACGACCGAGTGAAATATAGGAGTTCTGACTGACATTTTCTGGCTTGAAATCAGCCCATACCGTATGCATGCCAGCGGTGAGGCTTCCCCAAATCATTCGTAAGGGTTTGTCGCCTCGTTCTTGTCCCTCCCATAATGACTCAGTGCCTATCACCGGGTAGCCTCTTTTCATCAATTCTAAGGCGAACTGATTGTTGGGACCGGCCTCCTGGTAGGGAAGGCCCTTCGGGCCCTTATCGCTCACTTGTACCGTATTCAATTTTCTTTTTGAAGAAATGTTCATCTCTGATAACCACCGGCGATCAGGGTCGTTGAAACGTTGTTCTTCGATATCTTGGGCAGTAATAAATCGGTCAAACGGTGTAATTGATGCGAGATACTCTCCAAATGCGATCACTTCCGATCGATTCTTTATTTCATAGACTTCTCCGGGGTATAAACTCCAGTTTGCAACATTCCAAAATGCCGCTTGGCGCGCCACAAAATATTTGATCACTCGTAGGTTATGGTGGGAATTATAAGGCTGATATCGTTCAGGAAAATAGGCTAATTCTGTTGGGGGGTATAAAGTTCCTAGGCCACTTTGTCCGCCCCAAAAACCATTGGGTGTGTTGGTTGGGGAGATATAAATCCCAGCATCCCCAGCAGCTTGAATCATATCATCCCATTCTTTCCACCGCTTGATCAAAAAGTGGTCATAATTGACTTTCCTATTGGACCCACTTGCTGATCCTCCGGGACTTCCGGTTTGTTTGATAAACGGTGTTGGATTTTCCCAACCATCTCCCCAAAATACATCATTGAACGTTGGAGTGACGATGGTGTTATAGCCTTTTTGCTGTGCCCATGCGATCCCGTCCTTCCAATCAGCTGGTGTGAGATACATCCATAAATAGGCCATGATAGGAAGGAATGGTTGGTTGTGTGAATCGGTAAACCACCGGTAATTGTTTTCATGCTTTTTCCATGGTCCAGGTTTCGCTCCGGATGATATACATTCAAACGTTCCAGTTGTTGACTGGCTGCCATCACTAAAGTTCAATGAATAGCTCCATGTGCCAAGTTCATTCGGCATGAATCGTTGTTTCCAAACGTTTCCTTGTTGCCCTCCTTTCCCATCACCGTCGTAAAATCCAAAAAATTTCATAACGCGACCGGTCGGGGATGTAAAGACAGCATTAAGCTCTACGTCGAAAAACGGATTGGAGTACTCGTGAGCATTTGTGAGTGACTGTTCAAATAACCCAAATAACGGAACTTGACTCGTTGAGGCATTCACGTTGGCTGAACTGAGTAGGATTATCAAAAACGTCACCCAGACGTGGACGCGTATTCGTTGTAGAAAAGTATGCATGTTTGTCTTCTCCTGAATGGATTTACTTTATGATTGTATCGGTATCGCTCACTCTCTTCTTAATCTAGGAGAGCAAAGAACGTACCCTGTACAAGACAATGAGGTTCTCATACTTGCAATACAACCCTCTCCATTGAAGAGCATAGTCGGAGTTTCTATTTTTAAGGGCTCTTCTACAAACCGTCCTTTTCCGTGATTGCGGGCCAACCTACGTGAGCAAATACATTCTGCATGCGCCTATACATTGTAATTTTTCGCGCGTGGATTTCTTGCCCTCAAGAAAAAATACTGGGTTTTAGAGGTGCCTTAAATGATTCTATTGACCTAATCACTCTTAGGAATGGGTGTGTAATCAAGAATAAAAAGAATCTCACTGTCTCGTTTCATCAATTCATGGGTTGAGAAATGTTCGATGCAGTGAACACAGAATCGAGTTGTCTATTGAGGGAACCTGTGGGTTGGCCTGGAGGGAATAACAGTTAAGGTTTTTTTGTGCATGCGGCGTCGCCATGGTAATAGAGAGGCGATAATGGTCATGACGACGTCGGTGGTAGAATGCGAAGAAGGAGGGGGGCGGTCTTATCCCCCAGCTTTTTTAACGTAGGCTTTGTAGACGTGGACTGAGTTTTCATCAGCCTCTTCTAGCCCAACCCATTCATGCCCAGTTGTTTCACACCAGGCAGGCATATCTTTTTTAATCCCTTCATCATCTGATGCCACTTCCAAGACTTGACCTGGAACAAGTTCTTTGATTTTTTTGGAGGTCATAATAATGGGCATTGGACAAAAATACCCAAGGGTATCAAGTTTGAAATCTGATTCTATCATTGCTGTTTCCTCAAACGTTAAATGAAAAGGTTGACTGAGCCTTTTTTAGCTTCAGCCAGATACGTCGAGACCCCGGCTAATTGGTCGACCCCATCGATAAGCGTATCTTTTGAAATGCCCATCATACCCAGCGTGGTGGTGCAAGCGATCATTTGTACCCCAAGGTCTTGCGCGGTTTCCAACAATTCAGGAATGCCGGGCATGCGATTATTCTTCATGACTTTTTTCATCATCATGGTCCCCAGTCCACCAAAGTGGAAGCGAGACAATGGTAGGTTTTCAGTGCCGCCCTTATTAATCCATCCAAAGGCTTTTCGCATCCAGTCCTTCGCCGAACTGGTGGTGTCTTGCTTTCTGATGATGTTTAATCCCCAGAAGGTAAAAAACATGGTCACTTTCATGTCCATGGCCGCAGCGCCTGTGGCAATAATGAAGGCAGCCATGGCTTTGTCCAGATCGCCGCTGAGGCAGACGATGGTCACGCTGTCTGGTTTTTTCTCTTTTAACTCAGCAAGGGCTGCGGTTGGCTCAATTTGCGTGGCATTCATGATTCACCTACCTCTATAAAAGGGGGGGAAATTCTATCGAATGGGAGTCGATCTTCTAATGACAACTATAGTATGGTGTTTTTTTCGGTGTCAAGAAACGGCTCCTGACTGGCATGGTTGCTCTTTTCAGTCAAGCAGTCAGTAGGAATACCATCGCAGACCTCATAGTATCATGATTCAACTTGTAGAATGTGTCCCCAACATTAGCGAAGGTCGAGATCTCAAGGTTATTGATGCCTTAACCAAGGTAGTGCAAGACGTTGAAGGCGTGGCCATACTTGATCGGCATATTGATTCAGACCATCACCGTAGCGTGTTTACGATTGCTGGCTTTCCAGATGTGACGATCCGAGCTGCGTATGAACTGGTGCGTTTGGCTCAGGAACTCATTGATCTGTCTCAACATGACGGTGGGCATCCGCGCGTGGGGGCCGTGGATGTGATCCCTTTTATTCCGCTCCATGGTATGACCATGGAGGAGTGTAAACGGCTGGCGGAAAAGCTTGGGGCGATGATTGGGCCTCTATTGGAGATTCCAGTGTTTCTTTATGGAGAGGCCTCGGTGCAACGACCCAAGTTGCAATTAGAGGCCATTAGAGCTGGTGGTCAGGGTGGCTTATCGAAGCGTTTGGCTTCCGAGGGAGGATGGCACCCGGCCTTTGGGCCAACTCAGCTGCATCCAACATCTGGAGCGATTGCCATCGGGGCACGGGACTTTTTGATTGCCTATAATGTGGTTTTGGAATCCAATGACCTTATTCTTGCACAGAGAATTGCCAAAACCATTAGAACGTCTGATGGCGGGCTGCCATCCTTGAAGGCCATGGGCGTGGCATTAACGAGTCGCGAACAGGTTCAAGTTTCTATGAATTTAACGAATTATCGAGAAACCTCAATGTATGATGCATATCGGGCCGTTGAGCAAGTGGCCAAACGGTATGGCGTCGGGATTGATGAGAGTGAATTGGTTGGTCTGGTTCCCCAGGCAGCTATTTCTTCAGAGCATATTGAAACCCTCAAGTTTCGAGCATGGAAACCCGACCAAGTTCTAGAGGCTCGCTTAGCTCAGGTAGGGTTTGCGTAATACCTGTATCCTAGCGGGTTGAATGTGAATTTTTGAACGTTCTTTTTCACTCTTTATCGGAATTGGGGGGATTATGGGGACTGTTTCATTTGATAAGGAAGGTCGAACAGCATTGCGCGAAAGCAAGTTTGGCCATATGACTGTTGGGGCGCTGATGGAAGAGGATGTTCAATCAGAAGGCACGGACGTGAAGTGCGAATTTATTGCCTCAATGATGATGGAGGGGTTTGGGTCTGTGCCGATAGTTGATGATACGAATCGTTTGCTCGGGATTGTTTCTGAGTTTGATCTCTTGAATGCCGTTCGCAAGGGAAGGCGACTGGCTGATGTGACGGCAGGAGAAGTTATGACGCCGAACCCTGTTTCTGTGACCAAAGATACAGATATCACGACTGTGATTGATGTTCTTCACAACAACCACCTGATTCGTGTCCCGGTCGTTGACTCTACCCGTCGGTTAGTTGGAATTGTTGCTCGACGCGATGTTCTCCGTGGGTATCTTCAATCCTCGTACGTGTAAAGCTCAAAGATTCCGTCTACTGTACTTTGTCGAGTATTGCCTTAAATGTGCGGTGTTTCCATAGGCGAATAGGTGTTGTAGCAAAATCACAAGCCCTATTGTGGTATAATATGGTATAAACGCTTTTTGGCTCTGATTCTTTCTCCCTTTATAGAATGTCCGTCTGCTGACTTTTCAAATCTCATTAGTTTTTCCACCACCTGCTAGATTTCTTCATTGTAAATTCAGTATTTTCTAGTTTTCCACTATCCATGAGCAGTTGAGTTCCTATGAAACAATTTGTCCGTAATCTTGTCAGCGCACCTCTGTTTGAGCGTCTCATTATCGGTATTATACTCGTGAATGGCATCATTCTTGGGATGGAGACCTCTCCGGATTTGATGAGGCAATATGGCGATCTCTTCTACCTTGCCAATCATCTGATATTAGGGGTCTTTATTCTCGAGGCGGCACTGAAGATGATTGCCCTTGCCCCTGATATTAGTCGTTATTTTAAAGACGGTTGGAATCTTTTTGATTTTTCGGTCATCATCTTTTCGTTAATACCTGCAACTGGTGAATTTGCCATGATCGCGCGACTCGCACGTTTGTTGCGCGTCGTACGACTCATCTCTACGATTCCAGAGTTGCGTCTGATTGTCTCCACGCTTGTTCGCTCAATTCCAAGCATGCTTCATGTCATGACGTTGATGGGCGTTATTTTTTACATTTACGCTATTACTGGGTATCAACTCTTTCATGAGCATGACCCAACTCATTGGCGATCCTTGGGCATCTCGCTCTTGACCTTGTTTCGGGTGGTTACCTTAGAAGACTGGACGGATGTGATGTACAAGGCTATGGAGCTTCATCCATTCGCCTGGATGTATTTTGTGAGTTTTGTGGTGTTAGGAACGTTTGTGGTGGTCAATCTTTTTATTGCCGTGGTGATCAACAACCTTGATGAAGCCAAAGCTGAACGGCTTGCCGAACTGCAAGGGCCTGTGACACAAAAAGAAATCCTGAAGGATCTTCGTGACACTCAAACGGCATTGAAGCGATTAGAGGAACGGTTGGAACGAACGTCAGAGAGCGGTAGTCAGTCCTCAGCACGGTTGGAAAAGGGTTTTAACTAATTCTGTAACGCGTGAGGCGAAAAGCGAAAAGAATGGAGGCCTGTGCAGCTTTCCAACCTTCGCTTTTCACCAGACGTGTTAGATGTAGCCTACATTTTCTGCTTTATTCCTCTCGAATGCCTTCGGTCCAGGCGATGTTCGGGCTGACATTGACAGACTTTGGTTTGGTGCATTTCTTCCCTCGGTTTCCATAACTGATTTTCGATGTTTTGATGGGGCATGTTCCAAAGGCTGTCCCAAATTCTACGACTCCGCTTACGACGGTGAGGGTGGATTGGCCATTTGGCTCAACAAGAAGGTCAAACTCTGTCCCTTTGACCGCGGCTGTCGCGACGGGAGTTTCAATTTCAAGAGGTTTTGGTCCTCCTTGGGTATCGACCCAAATTTCACCTTGATCGAGACGTAAGATTCGCGTAAAGCCTTGGTCTTTTACCCAACGAGAAAGAATCGTAAATTCAGTATTCTCATTAAGTGCGACTTGGATGCCATTTGAAAATTCAAGGAGCCCTTGACTGGCCACGTCCGTTTTGATGACGTCGCCTTCATAGAGCAGCAGATTTCCTTTTCCTTCCAAGCTTTCTTCAATGCCATCAGTTCGCACGATAGTAAAGTCGCCAATTCCATTCAATGCCGACCCTACGGCCTCATCTGCCGCAAAGCTGAACGATGGGATAGTGAGCAGAAATAGACTCACGGCCAGCAGGTACGTCAGCGCCAGGGAACCGTGATAGTGTTTGAATCGATGGATGCCTCTACTCGTCTTCATAGACTCCTCCTCTCAATATACGATCTAAGGTTTTGAATCATTATTCATGTAAGAATGACCCTATTTAGACGCCACGACTCGAATAGGTTTTCGACCGACAGGAATGGTGGCGAGCACGGTATTGGTTCCGGTGTCCAGAACTTTGAGGTCATTGGATTTAGTATGCCCGATATACAACCGAGTTCCTACATCATTGGACCAAATACCATTCGGCCCTTGGCCAACATCAATTTGTCCTTTGACTTGTGGGGTCGGGGTATTAGCACTGACCATAATAACTTTGTTAATGCCTGCAACGGTGACGTAGGCATTAGGTCCAGCGGTTCCTTTAAATGCAAAAGCAATTTGTTGCGGCGCAGGTCCGACTTCAAGGGTGTGACTAACTTCATTGGTTTTCGGATCAATCGTATAGATTGAGTTGCTGCCGGTATTCGTTCCCCAAATCTGACCATCAGGTCCAAGTACGAGAAAATGGGGATTTGGTCCGACAGGGATTCGCTTAATCACTTGATGAGCCATGGTGTCAATGACGTTGACGTGTTTGTCTTTCGTACTCACATAGGCGAATTTTCCGTTACGGGAGAATGTGATGCCCATTGGTCCCCCTGGGACCGGAATCGTTCCGAGAATACGGAAAAGGTTGGTGTCAATGATGGAGATAGTATTGTCACTGATATTGGCAACCCATGCATGCTTATTGTTGTTGGTCAGAGTTACGACATGGGCGCGTTTCCCCGTATAAATTGAGGCTATCGTTTCCTTCTTGTCGGTGTCGATGACTGACACTCGACCAGATGCCAAGTTCGTCGCCCATAACTGTTTTCCGGTTCGTGCGAGAGACAGATCGTGTGTCGCATGATTCAACGTATCGATTTCCCCTAAAGGTTCAAATGTTGTTCCATCAATGACACTGACTGAATTGGAACTTTCATTCGCAACGTAGACGATTGTCGTTGGTCCTTGGGGAGCAGGGGGCGGTGTTACACACCCAGCTAGCAGGCCCATGACGAGAATGCCTCCTACAAGAGAAAATCGGTTTTGTGCCACCTTCATACTGCAACCTCCTTCTTGAAAACGCATGAAAACGTTTCGCACTGTTTAATGAACGCGTCCGAGGATCAACTGACCCTCAACTTCACCTTTTTTTACAGGATGCTGATTTTGCCCAGTGACTGCGGGGACTTGTGTGGAAACATAGGAATAGGCCTCATCAACAGTAATCACCCCATCTGCATCAAAGTCGGCTTTGCCTTTGAGCCCCTCAAGCAGATAGTAGGTGAACACGCCGTGTCCCAGGTCATCCCGTTCTTCGCTAACTTCACTTGCCCGACTGGCGGTCAAGACTACTCGTCCTTTCCCTTCTGAGAGTCGGGAAAGAAAATTATCTGAAACGACGGCTCGCCGAGCAGCCGTTGAAAACGTTCGTCCCGCAGTGGCGCCACTATAGCAGGAATCGGTAATGAAAATGACCCGTTCAGCGGAAATGCGGTCAAAAATGGTCTCAACTTCCCTCATGGGTAATGCGGTTGTATAGAGATCGTGTGGATCGGCATCGTACGGAATAAGATACTTCTCCAGTCCATCGCCATCCGGACTTGATGAGTCGGTTTCAGGTGCACCATGACCAGCATAGTAAATAATCACTGTATCGTTGGGTCCGGCTTTTCGTTTTAATTCGGTGCCCATAGTCCGTTTGAGATTAGTCAGGGTGGCCTGATCATTCATCAGCGTTGTCACCTGTTCCTTGGGGATCCTAACGTTGTTGAGCAGATAGTCTTGAAATGCCAGGGCATCCTTGTCCGCATACTTCAATGGCCGAACTGATTGATACTGTGAAATGCCGATCACGACGGCCCAGATTTTCCCCGTATCAAGAATTCGCATCACATTCAATGTTCGAGTAGCGGAGACCTGTTCACCATCAAAGGCGGTGATACTAATGGTGTTGGTTCCTTCACGAAGTTGGACTGACTCTGAAAACTCAAAGGTTGTTTTCCTGATTGTATCCCCAGGAACGACCGCGATCCCACGGCCTTGTCGTCTGACTTGGAGTTCTTGATTTACTCGCACTTCGATTCGGGCGATTCCATTTTCGCTTGCTGCGGCACCGATTAATTGAATGCGGTCCAGTTTGACTTCTTGGTCTTCAAAGGGCGAGGCCAACGCGATAGCCGGAGGGGCTATCTTGGCTTGTACGGTTTCCATTTCAGAGAGTTGTTGTTTCAGTTTGTGCATCTCTTCTTGATGTTCTGTCAGCGCTTTCTCTGCTTGCTCTCGTTGAGCTTGTTCGGACTCGAGTTTTTCTTCCAGCAAGAAACGTTCGCTCGTTTGCGAAGTCGCTATGGCATCAAGCTTTGCCTGCAGCGTCTCCATTTCACGTTCGCGCTGGTGCAAGGTGGTGTTGATCTGTTCACGTTCAATGCGTTCGCGCTCAAGTTCTTCTTGGGTCGTTGACAGTTTGGCTTCCTTGGCTTGTGCGAGTTGCGTGAGTTTTGATTTGAGCATCTGCATGTCTTGTTCACGCTGCTGTAACGACTGTTCGATCTTGGCACGCGCACTTTCGGCCTGTTGCAGCTGCTCATTCAGGGTAATAAATTGCGCGGTTCGAGCGGCTTCCAACCCTTTAATTCTGGGAATGGGCATTTGCCCTTTCACACTGGTTAACGTGATGCTTGCTTGCTTTTTAGAAATCCACCCTGTTTCGTTCTCAGAGAGTTGAATGCGATACCAGTCTCCTAATTCACCTGTGGCTGATAGTGTCTGATCTTTCTGGACCGTGGCAATGACCGATGAGTCTGAACCTGCACCGCTGAGAATGGACGCCTCAGCAATATTCACGGTCACCAACGTGTTGGTGGTGAGGATCTGAGCCGCTGGTTGCGTATCCACAGCCAGAGTTAAGGTTTCATTGAGAAACACCTGTTCAGACTTTTCTTGAATAAAGAGCTTGAACTGTAATTCAGGACTTTGATAGTCAGGCCAGACCGTAAAACTAATCCGAGCTTGTTTGGATGTTTTTGACTCAAGAGCTCCAAACCGAATCATCTGTGGCCGGATTTTTAAATGTTGGTCGGGCCCATTATTGATTTCAACCCAGGTATTGGTAGCCGTAACAGCCCCCACGTTTCTAAGTGTTAGGAGAAGGTCTACGGCTTCTCCCTTTTGAATCCGACCATCGCCATTCCCTACTGATCGTCCACTGCCATCGTCGAGTATTTGATAATTATAGGCCAGTCGCGGTGTATGAGAGCCTGCGAGATTAATCACTGCTTCAAGAGGGGCAGGAATAAAGCCATTATATTCGGCAAAGGTGACCTGCATAGGGGCGTTTGACGCCGTCAGGTCTGAAGGAATCTCCACATTGAAGATTTCAGTCTGACGTTGGCCCGGTTCAATCTTCCCGAAGTAGAGGATTTGTCCATCAAAGATAGGATTCTCACTCTGCGTCGTTCCGGTAAATTGATACAAGGGCCCTTTTCCGCTATTCGTTACTGTCACATGAAGTTCAATAGTTTGCCCTGGCATGGCCTCATGCGGACGAATGACGAGTTCTACCTGAGGGCGTGGAGGGGGAAAGGGGGGGGGGCCAACTTCATTATTTCGCACATGGACTTTGTGCGCGCTACTTAGGTCGCCGCGTTGAGTCACGTGCGAAGAGGATTGAAGTGGTTGAAGTCGGACCGTGCGATCTCGCCCACCTGAGGCAATGAATGTCCCATCAAGTGAAATGGCTAGAGCCCAAACTGGTCCTCTATGTTCCGTTAGAATGTGAAGCTCACGTCCACTTTTCCAGTCCCAGAGTCGAATGGTCCCATCTTTAGAGCTGGAGATAAGGGTGGTCCCATCTGGAGAAAATATGACCGATTGAATTGTGTCGGTATGGCCAGTTAACACTCCACGTTCATGTCCGGTCGCTAGATCCCACAACCGAATGGTCTTATCGACGCCGCCGCTTGCGAGGAGGTCGCCATTGGGAGAAAACGCCACGGTGTGGATGGCGCCTTGATGTCCAGCCAACGTGTCTTGTTGACGTCCACTTGATGTATCCCACAGGTGGACTAGTGCATCACTATTCCCAGTGGCTAAGAGACGATTATCAGGAGAATAGGCTACCGAGAAGACTATTCCAAACCCACTCTTCATCACCTTGCGCTGTTTTTTGGCTTGCCAATCCCACAGGTAGACGCTGCCGCCATCGCCTCCTGCTGCGAGCGTCTGGCCGTCAGGAGAAAAGGTCAATGATCGGATATTGCCAAACCGCGTACTGAGGGTGGCTTGTTCTTCCCCTGTTTCCAGTTCCCATATTCGCCATGTCCGATCGCGGCCTCCAGAAGCTAAAAAGCGATTATCTGCAGAAAACGCCAAGGTATTCACCGCTCCGGTATGGCCCTTCAATTCTTGTTGTAAGCGGCCAGTTCGTGGGTTCCAGAGGCGAATGGTTTCGTCTCCACTTCCTGATGCCAGGTGAAGTCCATCTGAAGATGATGCTAACGCAAAGACTTCCCCATGATGGCCTGTGAGGGTACGTGATGGTGTCGTTGAATACGAGGAAGGTGTGGCTGCCTCTAGGCTAAGTGCATGCATTAATATGCAGAAGAAAATAGAGACTGAAAGTCCTAATGTTTTATGCATGGTAGAGGCAAGTTTTTTTCAATACAGACAACATTATTGAGAATAGTGAATGGAGATGCTTACGTTCACCGCATGTTCTATAGGTCGTGTTGTGGAGGCGATTGGTTCAAGGTTATTTCGCATGTATCTTATTCGTGAACCATACGCGTGAAGGGCATTTGTCCAATTGCATCAAATTATATGAAGAATCATACTGAAGTCACCGTGAATGCGCTATGGCCTGTCGGTCAGGAATAGAAGAGCTGATCTTTGAGTGATTTCATTGTTAGGGTGAAATTTATGGTAATTATACTTAATATGATGAGGTCGCTATCGGCCCTAAGAATGGGAGAGCGACGACGTGGTGGGGGGGCTGATAGGCTCTGTAAGAGCAATGGCCAATAAGGCATCATACCCTTGCGCGTATTCATTTTGACGTTTTTGTTAAAGCTGGAGGAAAGAATATGGTCGGTCTTCTCATGTCCAACATTTTTCCCTGAATAAAGAATATGGATCACGTTGCCGGGTTACCAAACATTTCCGGCTCCAGGGGTATAAGAGGATGAGACGATACTGTTGGTGATCACGGTGTCTGATTGAACAACGCCACTGAACTTGGCCATCCCTGAGTTGATTTTTACTATTCCACTTGAGACTTCAACTGTACTGGCATTGAGCTTGATTTTTGTTGGACTGTTGATGGTGACGGTCCCAGAACTATTCACCTGAATGATTGATTCGAGTTTTACTAGTCTGGTTTGAAGTGCGTGTATCGTTGTTTCCAGATTACTGACTCGGTGGGTTAGTTTTTGTATGGTGATATTTTTCGAGCTTGGTTGTGTGTGTTTCTTGCTCGACTGACGTGACGCGGTTTTTCGTGTTGTTGAGGATTTCGCAATTCTCGATCGTGTCACAGCTCGAGATCGGATGCCATTCACTGTGCCACTACTTTCAAATCCTTCACCTCCTGGCATCAACAATCGAATAGACTGTTGATTGCTCTCGACCGTCAGATTGACAACAGGTCGAACCATGTTCTCATCGTGGTGAATGATTGTTGCTGCTAGCAGCAGTGCGTCTCTACGTTCTTTTGGAATTAATCGAATCCACGGATGAGCGGCTTCGATTTGATAGGTGCCAGGTTCAATAAGGACGTCGCTACCATCCGCGGTGAGAAAGTAGGCAGCTTTCTCAAGTGTTGCAAACGCATCTGGGTTCGCAGTCGATGCCTGGATTGGAGCAGCTATCATTGCAATGAGGACGGCTATACAGAATATTCTCGTTGCTTGTTGGTTGTGCATTGCTCCTCTTTCTGGCTCTTAAGCAGTGCAGAGCCTCATATCCCTTTACCTTTGTCTTATTCAACGTTTTTTAAATAGGTATCGCAAAAAATACTAGACAAAATGGGTGTGCTGACTTATTGCCGTTATTTCCGTACAAATTGTGATGATGACACTTTGTCGTTGAATCGACGTCTATTGAAATCAACAATTTCTTCAATTTTACCAGTCCCAATCAGGTCCAAGATTTTTCCTTTGTACGAGTCATGTTCATAGAGTCGATAGGCATGGCCGCGTGGAATCATGTAACGGGCAGAGGAAGCTTTATCCCCAAATCCTCGCCGGCCTTCGACATTGATCTTCTTGTAATTCTTGATAGGTCCTGATGTTCCTGTAACCTTGAGACGTCGATCTTTGAATGTGTGGTCGTCAAATAATTCAACCCATGCTTGATTCAGGTGCGTGATGGTTTCTGGTGAGAAACGCGAGGATGAGACTTTATCGTTCCACGCACGAGAGCCTAAATGAGGTATGGCGTTCACCGTACCTGTGCCATTGAGTGCTAATTTCCGGCCTTTGAAATTCTTATCTTCAAACAGGAGGTATTGCCAGCCGCGCGGAATGGCCCATTTGATCGATGAGGTTTTGTCTTCAAACCCTTCGACGCGATCGTAGTTTTTGTAGTTTCTGAGTTGGCGATCGATATAGTCGATGATCACGCTTCGGTCCCCATAGCTGTGGTCATCGTAGAGCTCGATCCAGGCCTGATTGAGCTTCGTGAGTCGTGGGCTGTAGGATGTTGGGACGGATCGGAATTCGTTAAGTCGTACGAGTCCATGATGGCGCCAATGTTCAATGCCATAAATCGATAAGCCCTGTGTGGGGTGAACGTACGTGCCGGCTCCCGCATCGAAGTCACACATATCCCGACAATACACATGTCGATTGGCGACTTTGGTAATCACGGTTTGTGCGGATGTTGTCTGTGATTGCCCAGATTGACTGGCTGGAAGGACTTCAATTTTGAACAAATCTGCCCAGTCTTGTCCGCCTCGTACCACACCTCCGATCTTGATGTTTTTGTGGAGACCCACAAAAAATAGCTGGCCATCACATTGACGGATGAGATTGATGTTTTGGTAATTTCCAAATTCCTGATCCATGCCCTGTAATTCTCGTTCGTGCCATGAATCTACAAGTTCAAATGTATTGGTACTGATATTGCCATTTCGGGAAAGATAGATATCGAGGACGTTCGAATCGGCACGTCCGACGATCAATAGAAAGCGTCCATCTTGACGTTTTTCAAGAGCGGTTGCGCCGGCACTTGGTGGATCGTTGAATCCTCCTGCTGGTTGAGTCCGTGCAATCCTGTACAATTCCCGTGGATTCTTTGGATTTTCAATCGAATAGAACACCACTTCTGATTGACCATGACCTTCGACCCCTACCGCGAGTACCTTTCCCGCTACTTGTAATCCTCCAGCATGGCTGAGACGTTGACTCACCTGAATAACCTTGACTGTACGGTCATTGGCGGGAGGAACATTTGAAGAAATTCGATTCGATCGAAACTTCCCAGATGTGGGTCTTGAGCCCAATTCCACAATCAAGACTTCCCCCGCTTGAGACGAACTGCCTGTCACGGCTAAGTAATTTCCGAATCGTTGAACTCCCTGATAATGAGAATGGCTGGCTTGACCGTAGGAGCCGGGTGTTTGGGTATGGTGAAACCCCAGTTTGTCTCCGTGCGTGCGAATTTTGAGGAATTCTGCTCGAACATTTCGTAAGCAGGCGTTCGTGGCCGACAGAGTCGATTGTCGAGGAACTCGAATCTGTAGAGGCTGTTTCTTCCCGGCCAAATGTTTTGGCTGGATTTTTGCTTTTTGAATCGACGTTTTGAGCTGTGTGGCATTCAAAAAATGAGGAGTGCCTCTGGCTCGTATCCCGGTCACGGTTCCTACCGATTCAAACTGTTGACCATTAGGTAGAAGCAACACCAGATGATAGGTGTCATGATCATTCTTTGATGTCAAAAATGAGACTGGCTGTTCGATTAATTCTTCATGTTTCGAGGCATGGGCTTCTAGTAATAAGGCATCTCGTCGTTCACCTGAAATCAATCGAAGCCATTTCTCGGCAGCCTCAACCGAGTAAGTTCCCGGTTCAACCACGAGGTCACTGGCATCAGGTGCGAGGAAATGTATTGGAGTTGTGAGTTCAACAATCGTGAGCGAATTGCTTCTTTCAGCCTGTGACGGTTGCCAGAAACCTAACAGGAAAAGCGGTAAGAGCACTGCCAGGAGAATGTGAGTTTTTTGCATGATGCGATCTCCACTGTGAACAATGTATGAGGAAAGGGAGGAGGCGTGACCGTTCTTTGTTAGCTCTTCATCTAATTGATAATGGCCTGTGAGGCATCATGGAGTTTCTTCTTAGCCTCTGACAGCGCTTGCTCGGACTGTGTGATTCGTGAGGCTAAATTTTGAATCTCAACGTTTGATTGTTTGTTGGCATTGAGTAATGTCTTCAATTCGTGTTGTAGACGTTCTTTGGTTTGTTTCGGCAGATTTTTGTCTTTGAGCTTTTGGACGATTTGCTGTTGTTTTCTGTTGGCGACTCTGATTTTTTTAAGAAGATACCGCTTGTCCTGGTTTGTTTTTTCAATCGATTGCTGCATGACTTTCATGGTTACTTTGAGTGCTGAAACCTTTGCTCCCCTTTCAACCTGTTGTTTCGCATAGAGGGCAGCCTTCCTTCCCATCAATGTCCCTTTTTGTCCTTGTGCCCATCCATTTTTAGCGGACTGTTGGGCGAGCTTTTTCGCTTTATTGGCCGTGCCCTTGGTTTTCGAGACGACTTTTTTTGTTTTGGATTTCGTGTTCTTGTAGACCTGATGGGTGTGTTTCTTAATTGTTTTAAACGCGTTACGTAAGAGTCCACGTGGTCTGATGCCACTGTAGGTTCCTGTGGCTTCGAGGCTTTGGCCATCAGGAAGCAAGAGAAGAATATGGTGAAGGTTTCTGTCTTCTTTCGTTTCGCCTGGTACTGAAAGGGCCAACACATTCGAAAGTTGCAGTTCATGTGTGCCATGTTGGGCTTCGATGAGTAGGGCATCGTGCCGTTCATCTGGGATTAACCGAATCCATTCTTCCGCGGCTTCGACGGTAAACGTCTGTGACTCCGTGATAAGGGGACTGCCGTCGGGAGCAAGGAAGTAAACCGGGGTGTCGAGCTCAATCGTGGTGAGAGGGTCGATGATGGTGGCATGGGACTGAAAACCAGTTGCCACCCATATACATATGGCCATAATTGTGATTGTAAAGATGTGTCGAAGTCTCATCATGGATTCCTTTGATTCTTAGGTCGCAATTCATTGAACGACTCAGAGTCGCAGCGTGCCATTTTATTTAATGGACGTGCGAGTCTCGTGTTTTAACGTCTGGGGAAAAATTTTCCTGGTACTGTTCTTCGGGCACGTTGGAAAAATTTTGACTTGCTTGGGCATGGTGCTCCGGCAGCCACCCAAGGATCGACTTTACTGAACCAACGGTGAAGTTTATTCTTCAAAGGCACGGCTAGGTCTGGGCGATTAAAGGGGACCCAGCCGCTACTCACAGCCCACAATATCCTAGGATCATCGTGGAAGTGGTGGGTGAGGTCGACTGCGGAGCCAACGTTGCCATTTTTATCTGTAAATGGCCCCGTGACTTTCTGGCAGACCCGGCTGGGACTCCACCCTTTCCAGTTAATCCCTTGAACGTGGTCTGGGGAAAACCATTCATTTTGTAAATCCATAGACGTATGACTCGACCCCGAAGGAATATTATGACAACTCCCGCAAAATTCAGGGTTATGTGGTTTGGCTTCCTCCACATCAGGATAGTTGCCAGCACCTAATCGGTCCTCATGCATGGCGACAATAGCTTGCCTGTCTCCAAGCATGTGGCAGGTGGTACAGCGTTCGTGTGAAAAGATCGGGTGAAGAACTGAGGTGTAATAACTGATGGTGTCAGCATAGATTTTGGTTGTTGGCGATTCCCATCTATTTTTTCCTTTGATCAAGGTTAGTTTGATCGTTTTCGGCCATGTTTTGGCTCTGGCCTTGGTCAGTTTCACTCTGGTCCGAAGGGTTCCGCCTTTTCCAAAGCTGACTCTGTGTAATGGAGTTTCTTTCCCGTCAATCATGAGTTTGATGCAGCAATGTTTTTTCTTAACGATTTCTTGAATGGCGGTAATTTTGTTGGGGATGAGTGAGGGTTGACGCGCCGACTTTTCCCAAAATCCTGCCCATGCAAAGGTAAAAGTACCAGACCCAATCGTATCATTGATGGGGAGTTGCCATGTATGTTTTGATTTACTTCCGTTGTACGGTCTTCGGCTTCCTTTATAGGTGACCGACGCCGAAGACAAGATGAGTTGTGTCTGGAGAGCCCGTCGCTGATTTTTAATGTTGAGCTGACGTGTGACTTCTGCCTCAGGCACATGGGGACGTTTCGCTGCACGAGAATGGACTCCGCTGCGAGACCCCCAGGTCTCCCATCCTTTGCCATTCGGGAGCAATAGTATGATGACCTGATTATTTTTTTTATTGGTGAGTGTCACGGCCATGGGATGGTCCACTGTTTGCTTGTGGTCTGTGGGTGTTGCTTCGATGAGCAATGTTTCTGCACTCGTCCCTTCTTCCGCAATAAGGCGAAGGCCGCCTTTTTCGGCATAGACTTCATAGGCTCCAGGGAGGACGACGACATCTTCTCCCGCAGGAGTGAAGAAATGTACGGCTGTGTCAATTCCTACCACTGCGGGATCCTGTTCAACCGTCGGAGTGACCTGAGTGGTCGAGCAGGCATACAGTAGTGCCAGAAACCCAAGCGAACTTATGAATAGCTTGAACGACCGTAGCATTGGCATCAGGGTTCCTTCCTTTATAAATGCAGTAGTGTGTTGTTGAGGATGAAGCATTAAGAAATGACTATCATTATTATGGTTAGAGTAAGAATTAGTTGCTCAATGAGTGTTGGCCGGTGAACGTCATCTGTATGAATCGTGGTTTCTTCTGTAAAAGATCTAGACCCTCCGGTAACCGGCATTCCTTGGATTCTCTTGTCAATTTCTGGAAATGTCATTGCTTCTCCGATGGTGTTTATACCTAGAATTATCATGATCGAGACTGTTTTGGCCATTATTTCACACTTTCATGGGTATGAATCGCAATAATGCTGCCTTTGGTTGAAGGTGCGTCTTGCTCGTTGGCCATGTTGATTGCTTAGTATCTTGTCACTAATTTCTGCATCAGATTATCTTCTTGTTCATGACTTTTTACTGTATCGACGACTTTATTGATTGATTGGGGTGTTGTGTCGTGCTTGTTGAGAAATGTGTTGTGGCATTGGGACGCCTGGTCGAACATTGTCACGAAGAGAGGGATAGAATATATCGGATTGTCATGTTCCTTTTTTAAGCAGGGCGGCGGCGATGCTTGCCCGTAGATTGCTATTATACGTGTTTCCTTGTGCCCTTTTTCTATACAGGAGCGAGGGTTTTAGTTTGGGCGAGGCTGGAGCCTGCACGGTCTTTTGTTCGTATGTCGTTAGCCATGTCCAAAAGGTTCACGTGCGGTGGAGGTCATGAGCCAAGAAACCGGCAGCGTTTCAGCATGAACAAGAAGCTGGAGTTCAGGATTGATCTATTCCCTCAGAGAGATTGGATTCTGTGAAGTGGTGTTGTCCTGAGTGCGTAGAGGAGGGCAAAGATCTGGTCGAGAGTGTGGTGAAACTCATAATGTATACGTGTATCTAACATCTGACTGGTACGCGCCCTTTTCCATACAGGAAAAGGGCGCGTACGGTGCTCATCGTTGAGGAACAAGATTCCGAGGAAGGGTTCCTCTGTTCCGATGGGAAAACTTTGAATATGTTGGACAAGGTGTTCCAGCATCCACCCAAGGATCTACTTTATTGAACCAGGCATTGAGATTATCGGGAAGAGGAACGTTGAGATCATTACCAAATGGAGTCATTCCATCGCTGACTGCCCAGAGAATTCTTGGGTCATCATGAAAGTGATGATCAAACCTGGCATGGTCGAAGGGCGGTTCGACTACGCCGTCTTTATTTTTAAATGGCCCTGTCACTTTATGACAGACTTGGCTGGCATTCCATCCCTTCCAGTTGATGCCCTGTGAAGCAGACGGAGAAAACCATTCATTATTGAGGTTTGCGGCGTTATGACACGTTCCACAGAATGTTGGATTATGAGGTTTGGCTTCTGGATTATTTTCATGCGGATAACTGGCAGCACCGAGACGAGTTTGATGCATCTCCACGATTTTGTCATGGGTTCCAAGGGTATGACAGGTCGTACATCGGTCATGTGAAAAAATTTGATGCAGCACTGAGGCGTAATAACTGACGGGTGTGGCGTAGATTTTTGTTACGGCTGATTCCCATTTTCTCTGACCTTTTGTGACCATGACTTTGACGGTTTTCGGCCATGTTTTGGCTCTGGCCTGGGACAATTGTATCGTGGTCTGTAAGGTCCCGCTTTTGCCGAAGCTCATACGGGGTGCAGGGGTTTCTTTGCCGTTAATCAAAACTTTGATGCAACATTGTTTTCGTTTAACAAGATTCTGAATATCCCCAATTTTGCTGGGGACGAGTGTTCGATTCCCTGGATATCCTGCCCACGAGAAGGTGAAGCTCCCAGAATTGTGTGTGTCATTTACGGGTAGTCGCCAGGTGGATTTTGATTTTCTTCCATGGTGGGTTTTCTTTTCCCCTCGGTACTTTACTGAAACGGTAGACAAGGTCAGTTGTGGTCGGAGTAAATTTATCTTATTTCTGATGGTAAGATGTTGTTTAATTTGGGAGCTGGCTGTGCGAGGACGCCGTGCAGCTCGGGAATGAACTCCGCTCTCGGACCCGAGGGCTTCCCATCGTTGACCATCCGGAAGGAGTAAGGTGATGATCTGACGGTCTTCCTCTTCTGATAGCATCATTGCTGTTGGATGTGTGACCGATTCTTCATGTTTTGCAGCTTCAGCATCGATCACCGTCGATTCAGAGCCTGTGCCTTCTTCGGCAATGAGCCGTAGCCCATCTTTTTCAATTTTGACCTCATAGGCTCCTGGTGATACCACGACATCTTCCCCATCAGGCGTGAGGAAATGTACCTGTTTGTCAATTTCCACAGTCGCGGCTTCCTGATTGCTGGTGTTGGTTGATTGTGGTGTTGAACAGGCAAACAGAAATGCCAGACAGCCGAGTGAACTCATGAGTACTATGAACGATCGTATGATGGACATGAGGAATCCTTCCTTTAGCACGACTTTGGTCTAATGATTGATAATGGGACGTATCGTTCGCGTTTTTATTCTTGTCCTGTAAACTTCATGGTGCTAGTGGTGATATCGACAGCTGGAAAGCCTGGCCCACCGGTAAACTTCATCGTTGATGTTGTCTTCTCGATTGGTTGAAAGGCCACTGCCAGTCCAATTCCCATTATAAAGAGAAGGGCCACGTAGGTGAGTATTTTTATCATTAGTTCACCGGTGCCAGTATGTTGCGAATAAAAGGGGTCTCGTTGGCTGCGACAGACCAAGCCGGCGCAGAGTTGGCGGCAGGATGCCCATATGACAAGGGCTGTCGAAACCCAATGCCGGGTTTGTGGAATTGCATGCCACAGTGGTAGTAATCGGCATTTTCAGGTTCTTTCCCTTGCATTGCATTAAACTTGACCACGACCGTTCCGTTAAATTGTTGGGTGGTCAGATTCACGATAGTTTTCCCCTCGCCGATGCGTTTGTTTGGTTTGGTTGCATCATTTCCGCTAAAGGTATCACATCGAACTTTGAACTGATTGATGTCGGTACTAAGGTTATTGAGCTGAACAGGCACGCGGAATGTAAAATGATATGGGATTGCATGCGGTATACGTTTTCTCTGCTTGAATTGACGCGTAATCACTGCACGAGACACTCGTTTCCCACTGCGTCGTGCCGCCCTTGATTGGATACCACTATATGATCCCATGGCTTCAAGGGCGGTTCCATCTGGAAAGAGGAGCATGACGATATGTTCATCTTCTTGTTCTGAAAATGAGAGCGGCGTTGCCGTTTCTACCGTTTCCTCATGTGTTGTGACGCGAGCATCTAATAGTATAGGTACGTCAGAGCTTCCTCCCGTTAATTGAAGTGTTCCCTGCGAAGAGCTCATCTCATATGTGCCAGGCTGTACCTGCGTGGTTTCACCAGATGCATTCCCAAAGTGTATCGTACGGTCGAATGGTATCGAGGTCGATTGTGATTCTGAGGAGTCAGAAATATGCTTCGACGAGCAACTTGTCAAAGCTCCTATACATCCGATTATGCCAACCAACATGATGATAGAGACCTTCTGCTTCATACTCCGCTCTCCTTCTCTGTCAATCTCGGTGCACTCATAGCATTCTTCTCAGTCCATGTGACCGACTAGTGAATTGGTCGAGCTTTCTCCTTTTATATCGCACTTTGATACCAGCGACGATTGGCGTTGTTTTGACAGTTGTCAGTCATCCTGGCTTGTCCGCTTCTGGTGGCTACGACGCATCCGCGCTCGAGAGTGCCCGATTCTAATATGTCTCCAGATCCAAAGGGCGGCGTGTCGTTGAAGTTCCATGTTTGACTACGTGGGACTTGCCCTGGGCGTCCGCAGGTACGTTGGAGAAGGTCTCTCCCAACACGTTCAATGCATTTGCCGGAATTCATGTTCTCCAATTGATATCCACCAGGGTAGGCCCCATCTTTTTTAAACCACCTGATGCTTTTCTTTATATTCTTACAGTTTGAAAGTATTATCTTTACATGTTCTCTGGTACTTCCTCCTCTGGGACGCAAGCAGGCCCTGTTTTGCTGCTGCTTCGAAGTGCCATATGGGCGTTTGACTGTCCGATACGAAATACGCGAAACCTCACTTTTAATTTTGATCGGAATAAAGTTCAGTCCTCGTGTCTTAATATGGCAAGCCGGTCGTTTATCTTTTTCCACGCAGTCTGATGGGGTGTCACTGTCAACGATTTCGATATCGGGGTCGTTGCCTTCTTCGATTTCTTCTACTTCTACGGTGGGGTTCTGTAGGGCTGATTTAGTTTCTGCGGTGGTTGTCGTACAGCCCCAAAGAAACACAAGGGAAGCACAACATGCCACAAGGCATTTCGTGAAAGTCGAAAGGTTGTCAATCTGGTCTTGCTGCATAAAGGTCTCCTTCATAAAAAAAACAATCAATGACGCTCTCAGAGTGGCATGGGAGTAGCTTAAAATATGTGACACATTGAAACGGGTTGCTCAGTCGGTCGTTCCTTCTCGAGTTCATGTAGCAGGTGTTATCCTCCTCCGCAGAAAGTAAGACTCAAAGAACCGGTGACTCTAAACTGCACTCTGGAGCCAGCGGTGGTTGGCATCATTTTGACAATTGGACATTCGAACGGTAGTTGAGCTTGTCGCTCGTCTGAACCCTTCTTTGGCGGTCCATGACGTGAGTAAATCTCCTGATCCGAATGGAGGGGTATTAAGAAATTTCCAGTGCTGTCTCTCTCCCTTTTATGTTTTTCCTTGTATATCCAGTCAAAAGGGCGAGCGAAAGAGAGCAGAGCCCGAGGGGTTGAGCTATCTGTTCATGTTGGTGACATATCCGGTTATGGGTTCCGCTCTGTGATAAATATGAACAATGCCTAGGACATTTCCTTGTCGACGAACGACGTGAATTTTGCTCATGGTTTTATGGGTATGTCGAGTTCTTCCTGTCAGAGGTTCATTGCTCCAGGGGCAATACAGATTTTAGCCATTGATTCCATGTTGTCTTTCATTCTTGGTCTGTGTAGTTTACCCACGGTTTTGATATTTGTGAAGTAGATTACAAAATATATGATATAGTAGAAATACGTAACTATTGGAAGCGTGAGCCTTGTTTTGGGTTCAGTACTTAAAGACGTCATCGTTCACTGTCTGTAGGATGTCGGTTTGCTTTACGATTCTTGGAATTTTCGTGTATTCGAGAGCACATGAACCGATGGGGCAGGCATTCTGACTTACAGGTATGAAGGGAGATTTCTTGGGATTCTATGTAGATGGCGAGGTCGGTTCTGTGGCGCGAACTGTTGTTAATTCTTAATCAAGCGGAGGAGCATAAACATGAAGGAAGCAACCAAGTGGCAAGCAGTATCGAATGCGGTGCTGGTATTGGGTGTGTGTGGGGCATTGTTATTTCCATTGGTAATATCTGGAAAGGCTTCTGCATCTGAAGAGAATGAGCAAGTCGATGCAAGTGTCGAGGCAGGGCTGGAAGGTGAGATCTCAACCCGTGGACTACAAGGAAAAAGGCAAAAGCCTTCCATGCGAAAGGCTCAGGCATCATCGAAGTCATCGAGTGCTGGAACATCACAACAGTTAGCGAAATTGCAGCAGCAAGTGAACGCACTACAGGCACAAGTGAACGCATTGCGGGCAGTTATTCAGGTTGCAAATGGGACGACCACCCTGCAATCAAAGCATATACGCATTCAAGGAGAGACGGTGATGGTCAAGAGCCTCAAAGGTGGAGTGACCTTTGAATCAAAAAAAGATTTCAAGCTTGAATCGAAGCGTCGCATGACAGTGAAAGCCAGTACGCGAGTCGATCTTGAAGCGGGGGTTAACCTCAATGTGAAAGCCGGTGCGCAGGTCGATCTTGAGGCCGGGGCAAAACTCAATGTGAAGGGTGGTGGTCTGACGAGCATACGAGGTGCAATCATTAAATTGAATAATGGAGGAAAGCCGATCGCAAGACTTGGAAGTACAACGATGACATCGCCGGTAGGGGGACCAGGGGCTGTCACGAGTGGGAGTCCGACGGTGTTGGTTCCGTGAGCAATGATGGTGGCTATTTATCTATTGGCGAGCAACCAGGTAAGAGTGAGAACGTAGCGAGTGGCGTTTTCGAGAATTTCTGCTTGAATGGTTTCTGGTATATCTGAAGGTTGATGAAACGCGAGGTGCTTTCCGCTACTGACCACTGTCGCGGTAGGAACTTCGGCTTCATAGAATGGGATATGATCGCCGCCAGGAAAATAGCCGTAGAGTTTGATCTTGTCTGTAAGATTGGCCAAACTTGCCGCTTGCTCTCCAATTGATTTTGGTAATCGTGTGAGGCCAACAGTCAGTTTTCCATTTCCTACTCCCACATGATCGACATTGATCATGGCCACGATCTTGTTGAGAGGGTGACTCGGATTGTTGATATAGAGCTTCGATCCCAAGAGCCCTCGTTCTTCTCCATCAAATGACACAAAGACAATGGTTCGTTTTAGTCGAGATTTGTTTTCCGCCATGATACGGGCGATTTCAAGTAAGAGGGCAGTACCTGAGGCATTGTCGTCCGCACCGGCAAACAGTAATCCAGCTTGTTTTCCAAAATGGTCACGGTGTGCACCAATAAGGATGATCTCTTGATTGAGGATGGGATCCTTCCCGGGGATCATTCCTACCACATTGATCAGCTTTCCCGTCGTAGGTGTATTGTTCCATTGCAATGTAGAGACGATGCCTAATTTTTGGGAGAGATTCTTTCCTTCATTGAGTTGTGTTTGGATTTCTTTCAGTGAAGGCCCTTGTAAAGCAAAGAGCCGTTCTCCAAACGCTCCGTCTATCCACACTCCCGGTAACGGCGGTTCGTCTGGTGTACTCGAATACATGGCGAGTGGGATACGACCGATCCCTCTCCGAGCTTCATAGCGATTGAGGATGGGGCCGGTTAGTGTGATGAACCCTGCCGCTCCATGCTGGTGAGCTGTCCGTGCTTTTTCTTCATGCGTGACCCATTGAGAGTAGGTGGTTGGTTTTCCTCGCAAAAACATGACGATGCGATTGCGTACATCAATGCTTTCGTAATCATTGATTCCTCTTGCTGGATTATCGATGCCATAGCCGACAAACACAACTGGTGCCGTGATATTGACAGATGGAGAATCAAGGATTGGCAAGAATTCCGTGCCGAACGCTGGCCTGAGGAGTGTCTGAATTTGACCATTGTGGAACGGAGAAAATTCTAAAACTGTAGGACCATGAAGTTTTGGAGCAGAAAGGGGTTGTTGTTGAACCCACGTGCGATTCGTTCCTCTGTCCTCTACTTCTCCATTCGGGATTAACCCCAGACTTTCAAAGCGGTGGCTCACAAAATTAGCGGATTGTTGTCCTCCGACTGTTCCTGCTTGCCGTCCTTCGAATTGGACATTGCTTAACGATTTAATGTCTTTCATCATGAGTTCGGGGTGGATGTGTTTGTCCATCTCATTCAATGTGTCGGAACTGTGGGCCGTGGTGAATGGACAAAGCAGCAAGAAAACAACGAGCTGAAAAATGGGTTGATACTTTTTCATGCCGCACTATCTCATATTTAGGACGGATACGGTAAGAATATTTTTTATTGAATCCTTGCGTGAAGGCTTGCCTTTGTATATAGTTAACCATATGGTTAACTATATTTCAGGTCAATTGGATTTAACGTTTTCCGCCTTAGGCGATCCGACTCGACGTGCCATTGTTCAGCGATTGGCCTCTGGCCGTGCAACCGTCAAAGAGCTAGCCAGTCCCTTTCACATTTCGCTTCCCGCCATTTCAAAGCACTTAAAAGTTCTTGAGCAAGCAGGACTTCTGACCCGAACCAAAGAAGGGCGGACGCATCATTGTGAGTTGAACCCGATTCCACTTAAAGAAGCCAACGAATGGATCGTGTGGCATCAACAGTTCTGGGAACAACGGCTTGATGCGCTTGAGAAATACTTACATTCTTCTGATCAGCCACCTTCATCAAAGGAGACTTCATCATGAGTCAGGCAACGACTGATAGCCAAACATTCTTGCAGATTAAACGAATATACCGTGCGTCACGAGAACAAGTCTTCCGTGCATGGACCAATCCAGAAGCCCTGAAAAAATGGTTTGGCCCAAGTGATGACTTCAAAACACCTGTAGCTGAGGTTGATTTACGAGTGGGCGGTACCTATCGAATCCTAATGATCGCTCCCAACGGAGAGAATCACGCAGTTGGTGGGATATACAAAGAGATCAGCTCCCCCAAAAAATTAGTTTTCACTTGGATGTGGGAAGAGGGGGTGAGCTGTGATGGCGGACCTCCTGAGCCCCCCGTAGAAACACTTGTGACAGTAGAGTTTTTCGAACATGAGAATGAGACTGAAGTTGTTTTGACGCATGAGCGGTTCCCGAATGTAGGAAGCCGAGACAAGCACAATGAAGGGTGGGCTGGCTGTTTAGGCCGATTAGCACAAGGTATCTAACTTATTAGTGATCGGCTTAGGAGATCGCTTTGAGCGGTCTCCTGGTTGAGCCAAGGGAAATATTCTACTACTCGTGTTCGATTCCTCCAGGGTGCACCATTTCCAAATTACTCCCTTCTATCCCACTAAAAGCGTCAATGGCAGTAGGGTAATTTCTTCGCAAAGACCAGTCTGAGGACCGCTTGTTTGTTTTCCAGGCGGTCAGAATTCCAGAGCTTCTGGTGATTTGCACGAAACGTGATGGACAATTCCACGCATCGCATCATTGGGTTTGAAATCCAACAAGCTGTGGCCGTAGATGGCAAAACTTTCTGTCGGCTATTTCCGCAGATCATCAAGTGGGGCAAGCTTCCTTATTGCTTGAGTTCCGATAATGATCCCCTCTTTCGGTTCCATCAGTGGCAGGGAAATCTGCGAATTCTGGGGATTTATGAAGTGAAAACGATTCCGCACGTGCCAGTGTCCCACCTGTTTATTAAACGACTGATTGGTACCATTCGGAGAGAATATTTAGATCACTTGTTATTCTGGAATGAATCGGATTTAGAACGGAAATTAAACGCCTTCAAGTCATATAATAATGACAGTCGAATTTATCAGAGTTTGAAAGAGCAAACTCTCGAGGAAGTAGGGGAGCCTCCATCGCCATGGGTAGATTTCAAGTATTTTGTGTGGCAATCACATTGTCAGGGATTGTTTCAGACTCCAAGGGCAGCATGATGAGGAGTTTGCTAGGCACAGGCGTGGAGAGTACTAATCGAGGAAATCGGCTCAAATCATAAAGGATAGGAATTTGCTAGGGTGTCGATTGTCTCTGTTGCTCATAGGTTTCGTACGATTGCTGATTAAGGCAATCAGCTGGTAGATGATGGGGATTATTGAGACACTGCTGGGTTTGGTTTTCTTGCATGGCTTCGTATCCACCCTTCTTGACTTCTTCCAAGGAGCAACTACTGAGAAAAAGGAGGAAGATCGCACCTTGGACACGATGTCGCATGCATGATGGTATATTCGTATTGAGAAACGAGTTCATAAGATATCTCCAGGCCAAAGATATCTTTATGATAATTTATCGTGAAACATATCGCAACGCGGAGCATCTACCGAAACGAAGTAAGTTCATCATACTAAATGATGTGTCCTCATAATCCGGGGAAGATCAGTTGCGTTGCTTAAGAAGCGGCAGATGACGAAATTTGGCGAGTCATTCAATCAGCAGTTTCAATGGATTACCTACCAAGAAGGGGAGGGTAGTTTGCATAACGAGGTTTGCTGCAATACGGCATTCCATTCTTCTACAATATGGAACAAGTGGTTCCAACTTTCTCCTCGAGGGCGCGGCAGGGGGCTCTTGATGTCCTTTTCTTGCTCGCACTACTCTCTGTAAGGTTTCTCTCGCATTATCGAATCCAATCTCTTGGGCTAAACAACATGCCCCGTTCAGATAAACTTGGGCGACGCTGAGGGCTATAGCAGTTGTCTTGGACGTGCCCTTGAGAGTGAGAGTTTCCTTCATAACCCCATACTCCCGTCAACATATTGATCCAATATCGTCCATTTGGAACTGGTCCGCAATGAATGCGTTCTAAGTATTGTATGGCAGGGAGAGACAGACGTTGTCCGTTCACGACGATATAGCGCTCGGCATGGGTTACTTCAAGAAATGAGAACAGGAAAGCGCTCATGATGATGACGACGAATGTGGTTTTCATGGTACGACCTCCGTGTCAGACTCGATAAGAGAATGTGACGGCTTTACGAGATGAGTCGGAGGTATGGGTCGAAGGGTTCAAACTCTGAGAAAAGAAGATATACGACGAGTAAATTCGTAGGTGAGCTTGTCGTCACGGATTTGTCGGTACGGAGTCGCGTAATCCCACCGTAACTTGTTCTTGAATTTTGTTGAAATGATCTTCTAAGCCTTTTCTTAATGCCCATTCATAGAGGAAGTCTGGAGTCAAATTCATGATTGATGACTTGGGCTGAAGTAGGAAGTCCATGACTGCTTGGGTCTGGCCAGGAATTTCAGTTGGTGCCAACTTCCATCGTAGATGGTATTGTACATAATCACCTTCAAGAAGATGCAGTTCAAATGAAAGAGGAGGCGATTCGATAGACTTTACCCGCAAATGTGTGTCCCAAGGAATGAAGGTATGAGGGATCAGCATATCAGCCATGATGGTGCAATCTTTGGAGCATGGCGAAAGGTGAATCTGAAAGCCTTCGGGAAACAATGTTGACCAATGTTCATAATCAGTGAGCACGTGATAGACCAGAGATGGAGGAGCTTGAATCTTTAACTGGGCATGGATGTTGGCAACACCATGTTTCTGTAGTTTAATATCAAGAGCATATGGGTATTCTTCTGTATATGCTCGATCTGGGTTTAACAGGCTGAACATGAGGTAAAACAGAAAGAACAAATAGAGAATTGATCGATGATTCATATGTCTACAGGTAGCTTGTGACGGCCAAGGTTTAGGTGAAAAAAAGGACAGGCCAGCATTGTACCTTGAAAAAGGTAAAGGGTCATGATTATGATTTATCAGCTTAGGAGTTTAACTGAGAAAGTACAATGGAGCGCTCCTTGAAAAGAGGTTGTGTTCGAATGTTCAATCGAATGGTTACCTTGCACATAAGCCTTGTACCGTTTGAAGAGCTTGGGCGTCATACAGGCCAGTTAACGGACGGTCGTCATTCGTGCATGGGGTTGGTCTGGTCTTGGTGGGTCGTTTTGGTTTTTTGTAGTCTGTGCGGTGTTTCTCCCATCTTTGCCGAAACCAAATCTAACGCTGCAACGCCAGTACCCTATCAGGAAGAACTTGATTTACCTATTCAGCAAGAAGAAATTGTACCGCACCGATATACTCCTTTTGCTCAATATGAAAAGAGACTTAAAAGTTCCGATAAATGGGAGACTTTAACGCCAGAAGAGCAGCAAGAAGCACTTGCAAAGATTCGGCACTATCAACAGTTGTATCTCCAACAACAATCCAAACTTGAACGTGAGTACAAGTCGTTACTCGAGCAAAAGAAGAAAAAGCGTCCTTCTCTGTCGCGCCGTCGCCAAACCGAATCCAAAAACAAATTTGAGTATGTCTGGAGCAAATGGCAGAAGCTGACTCCGTACCGTGAAAAGATATTGGCCAAAAAATGGAAAATTCCAAATGTTCTTCCTAAGAAGCGTCGTGCTGTCATCTTGAAAGTCTGGAAAAGGCTCTTACCGGTTACTCGACTACAGTTTCTTCGCGATATCGATTAAACGAGAGTTTCCTTCCGATCAATAAGACATATTCTTGTTTCACATGTTCGTTCATTTTCCATAAATATAGCGAATCCCAATACGTTCCAGTTGAACTATGCTGACTTTCCTCGCGGTATCAAACACGTCAAGGTATGAACATTCATTGAATCGGCTATAGTCGTGAGTTGGTATGCGGATTGGTATCGATTTAGGAGGGACCAAGATCGAAGCCATTCTCTTAAATGAGGAAGGGCACGAGTTAGTACGTCGGCGCGTTCTCACTCCTCAAGGTGATTATCATGCCACTCTCGCAGTTGTCTGTGACCTTATTCGAGACCTTGAGCAAGAATGTGCCGCAACAGCAAGTATTGGGGTCGGGATTCCTGGAGCTATTTCTCCGACTTCGGGCCTTGTGAAAAATGCGAACTCTGTTTGCTTGATTGGTCATGCACTGCAAGTTGATCTTCAAGAACGACTTAGTCGCCCCGTTCGTTTAGCGAATGATGCAGATTGTTTTACCATGTCGGAGGCTACGGATGGAGCGGCCAAAGGAGCCAATTTGGTGTTTGGTGTCATTCTTGGGACTGGTGTGGGTGGTGGAATATGTTGGCACAATCAGTTGCTCGCTGGCCCCAATGCCATCGCGGGGGAATGGGGGCACAATCCATTGCCTTGGATGGAAGAAAACGAACGTCCTGGAGAAGCCTGTTATTGTGGAAAGTATGGGTGCATTGAAACGTTTCTTTCCGGTTCTGGTCTTCAGCGAGAATATTTTCAGAGTACGGGGCAGAACTTGTCGCCAGATGCTATCAATCGTGTTGTTTACGAAAATCACGCATTATCAGAGCAGGCATTTCAACGGTATGAACATCGGCTCGCAAGGAGCTTAGCCTCTGTAATCAATATTCTTGATCCTGAGGTTGTGGTGTTGGGTGGGGGCTTATCGAATTTTGATCGGTTTTATCAGGAAGTACCAAAAATTTGGGGGAATTGGGTATTTTCTGATCAGGTCACGACGGCATTGGTCCCTGCAAGACATGGAGATTCTTCTGGTGTACGAGGCGCGGCCTGGCTCTGGCCTCCGTCATTGAGGACATCGTAACCCCCCATTTATTATTTCTTCTGCCACGACCCATTTGGTAACTGAACATAATGACCAGGCTTAGTTTTTGATATGGCCGTTTTGGCAGCCAAGGCTTCGACGGCTTTGAGGGTTGTTTTATTCCTCTTCGCAATTGCCTGATATGTGCTTTTTCGTTTCCCATTTATCTCATTCATGAGCGCTTTCATCTCAGGCGGGGCTAAGGATGTGACAAGTCCAAGATAGCCGGTGCCTGTTTCTCCAACAACACCTTGGGCTTTGGCTTCGTCTAACGTTGCCGCGAATGCTGTGCTCCCGGTAGGAAAGCCAATGATGACGAATGCCAGAATGACTATTTGAAGTATGGTGGCTTGGAAGGTTCGCTTCATTTCTTGTTCTCCGTTTTGACTAGAAGAGGTTACTATCTTCAGAAAAGACTTGATCGAGTTCTTTTTCAACCTTGACCCGTACTTCATGGTCAATTTTCACATTGAGATTAATGGTAATAGGCTTTTCGGGTGCGGCGACTTCTACTCGTGCGGTTGGAGTACAACCGTTGATAAGAAATAACCCTGCGGCGAGAACCGAAACTGTGAATACGGGTGAGAACAGGTGGTGTGTATTCATAATGGGCTGACCTTATTGAATAATGTGGGTACGTGGGTCGTGAGCATGGTGGCGTTTCGTTCTTTCCTCATCCCTGTGTGCAGCTTTTTCGTTTGACACTAAAGCCCCTCTAAGATTTTTTCTTCTGAACGTTGGAGTAGCTCTTCAATTCTGCCTTCGATGTCCTTGGCGACTTGTAGACTCTTCAGTAGGGCTGGGATATTTTCTTCAACATTCAAATTGAAATGAATGCGCTTCCCGTTGTAGAGATCCGGGTTTTTCCCTTCAAGTTTAGTTGCGAGCAATAACCTTCCCGTGTGGTCGTAATCAGCTCCTATTGAGAGTTTGTCATAGTGGAAATTGTTCAGTGCTTGCAAAACAACATTCATCTTGTCGCTCGTTTGCTTCAGCGTTTCGGCGGTCTCTTCTGCCGTTCGATATTGAATGATACCACCTGGAGCGCGAGCTGCAATGGTCCCATCGTGGACTTCAACCCCATTCTCTGTGAGGGTCACTGGAAATGTTCCGTCGAGTAGGCCAGTGCCATGAAGTCCCTCTTGTTGTTCGAGTTTGAGAATCTCATTAATATCGAGCGCTTGGGCATGGAGCGTTAATTGTTGCTTCGGTTGCGAAAGGTCGAAGACTAGATCATCACTGAAAATATTTCCGCCAAACATCTGAGCACTTAATGCGCTGATTTCTGCGCGAGGGATTGTCGTGTTTGGAATGGGATTTAAATGAATACGCATGGAAATATCGGATATATTCACGCCTGTTTCCAGCTTGTCGAGCATGAGAGTCATTGGGGTTGGCATTGACCATGTCTCTGTTCCAACGATGGTCATCGTGGTACTCAATCCATCAAAAATCATGTTCTCATAATGGCCTCCAAGGTTGTCGAGGTTCATGCTCGCCTTTGCCTTGGTAAGCGTGAATGGCTCTTCATCTGTATCCTCTGCGAGAGTCCAAAAGACTTCTGCTGTGCTTGATGCCTGACCGGCGGTGAGATCAAGTGGATATGGCCAAGGTTGTATATTGTCCCGAATATTAAATTCGGATGATGCAAATGTGACTGGAGCTAGTTTTAGGTGAATGCTGCCATTTTTGCTCAGAAATTGTTGTTGCACTTTGCCATAGAGAGAGATCTGTTTGTCTGCTGTTTGTCCAAGCAGGTTGACTCGGAGAATCTGTGGATTTGCTGAAAATTGAAATTTCCAATTGGTTGTGGGCGGAGTGATGTCATTGATGGTGGTGTCGATTCCTAACACGACAATTTTCCCAGCGGTTTCCCAAGAAGTTTGAGAGCCCTCTAATTCATCGATGGTGAGGTTGATTCTCTGAATCGTTAACGTCTTATCGCTCCATGTGATGTGTGGTGTATTGATCTTCAAGAAGAGCGGGCTCAATTCAAATTGGTGTGTTGCCAGTTCGTATTCGCCAGTCAATTTTTTGAGGAAAGTGAGATCAATTTTGGGGATGTGGAGTGCGTCGATAGGGAGTAAGGCGGTTTGTAGCGATGATTTTGGTGAGATCTCGACTGTCAGTTTTTCATTTCGCAGAGACAGGTCTCCTGAAAAATCCCATGTGACTTGTTGAACTGGAATGAGAGATTGACGTTGTGTCTCCAAGGTTCCAGACAACAGGAACTGCCCATGTGCCGCCAGGTCCTGAAGCGAGCGGCCGGTAAGATGATCAAGTGAAAAATTGATGGTGACAGGGAGATTCTTAATTGTATAGTCGCCCTGAATGAGGCCATCAACCGTGAGTGATGGAGAGTCATCGGTTAACCGAATGCGGCTTGTTACTGGTTTAGCAATATTGAAAGAGAAACGATGATGATCCATTGGAATGATTGAACGCACTGATTCCGGTAATACAAGTGGATCAATCTCTAATTGGCTTGATACGTGTGAGCCTTTCGAAAGAACCCACGTGAGTTCGTCATGTGTGGCTGAAAACGTGCTGGTCGCTTGTACGACGATGCCTTGAGCATATGGCTTAAGTTCTGTCATGGCAGCCTGAACCTGGAGTGTGCCGTCTATGGTCCCAACTTTTTCTTGTACGATTGTGTCCACCGAGATTTCGGGAGGAAGTGTGCCACGCCAGTCAGCGGTGATGGTGCCCGTTATCTGTGAAAGGTTACGATCGAGAGGAACGAACAGTTCGACGAGTTTGGTGACATTTGGAATATCAATATTGAGAGAACCTTGTACTTGAATGTTTTCCTCTATGCGGGTGGTGTGAGAGGTAAAGTTGATGACTGATGTTTGAGGGGAGGTTGGCGAAAGAATCGTAGCTTGTGCCTCTCCAATCGACTTGCCAGAGAGGCTGATGGTATAGGGTGGAATATGATCGCCTTGAATATTGACCTGACTGCTTATGCTTCCATGTCTTGTCTCTGCTGAGCCATGCACAAGTATGTGTTGCAACGGGTCGGTTCCATTGGAACGCTGGAGCGAGACTGTCCCTAGAATCAGCTGTTCGAACGGAGGCATGGGAAAGGGGGCAAGTAACTCGTCCACCGTTAGAGTCGGAGTTGGAGTGGAACCGGGTTTGTTCGTATTCTGGGTGAGAGATGGTTGAGGTGCGTCTGACGATTTGATGACAACTGTTCCTCCTCCAATGACGATTCGTTGTAATTGACCATTGATGAGCTCTGAAAGCTCATACTCAACCCCAATGTCATTCAATGTGACCTGATACCGTTCTCCAGATATTTCCTTGGTAAAAGCGACGACGTGGATGGGAAGAGACTGTGTGCTTGGATATCCCAGTCGAATGGTGATGTTTTGAAACCCTTGTTGAGCGAAGCCTTCTGTCACCAACGTGGTGGCAACAACCGGGAAACACCCGTATACTGCGATCGGTAATAGGGCAAAGCCAAAGAGCCACCATCGTAATGTCCCTCGATATTTTTTGCTGACAGTCTTAGAGGTCATGGCATCTCAGTCATATTCTTCAATAGAATATTTGTCTTCAGGGCGATTACGTTACTATCCATGTAGGCAATGACGGCATGA
The DNA here is from genome assembly GCA_029261355.1 of Nitrospirales bacterium. Classification (GTDB taxonomy): domain Bacteria; phylum Nitrospirota; class Nitrospiria; order Nitrospirales; family UBA8639; genus JAGQKC01. The sequence goes on from JAJDBM010000010.1 coordinate 178,362, forward strand.
TTCATCCGGGCGTCAAGATTAAACATAACGCTGATTATTAGAAAAGGAGCAATATGGACTCGGAACGTTCCTCAGATTCTACAGATTTTATTCGTATCATGATTGAACAAGATGTGCAGGAGGGGAAACATGGTGGCGTGGTGCATACGCGTTTTCCTCCAGAACCCAATGGTCATCTCCACATCGGCCATGCCAAATCTATCTGTTTGAACTTTGGTGTGGCAAAGGAGCAGCAAGGACTGTGTAACTTACGATTCGATGATACCAATCCTAGCAAAGAAAATGTTGAGTATGTGACGTCAATTCAAGAAGATGTCACCTGGTTAGGGTTTGACTGGGGAGATCGGTTATTTCATGCTTCTGACTATTTTGAGCGTCTATATCTTTTGGCTGTCAAATTGATTCAAGATGGAAAGGCCTATGTGGACAGTGTCTCTGCTGATGAGATTCGTGCCAATCGAGGAACATTGACTGAGCCTGGGATAGCAAGTTCGCATCGCAGCCGTTCTATTGAAGAGAATCTTGATCTGTTTGCACGAATGCGTGCCGGAGAGTTTGAAGATGGGGCCCATGTTCTTCGGGCGAAAATCGATATGGCGTCACCGAATATGAATTTTCGCGATCCAACATTCTATCGTATTCGCCGACTGCCTCATTATCGAGCCGGAAGCAGTTGGAATATTTATCCGACATATGATTTTGCTCACCCGCTCTCGGATTCATTTGAAGGCATCACGCATTCGTTATGTACCTTAGAGTTTCAAGACCACCGTCCTCTGTATGAGTGGTTGTTGCATGCTTGTGAGGTTGACTGTCATTCACAGCAAATAGAATTTGCCCGTCTGAACCTGAGTTATACCGTGATGAGTAAACGAAAGCTGCTTCAGCTTGTCGAAGAAGGCCATGTCGCTGGCTGGGACGATCCACGGTTGCCAACGATTAAAGGGTTGCGTCGGCGAGGGTATACCCCAGAGTCGATTCGGAGTTTTTGTGAAGGTATTGGTGTGGCGAAGCGTGACGGCATGATTGAAATGGGAAAGCTTGAACATGCGATTCGTGAAGACCTGAATGTACGGGCTAATCGAGTGATGGCGGTATTGCGTCCCTTAAAAGTCATAATTGATAATTATCCTGAAGGGCAGGTCGAGGACATGAATGCCGTGAATAATCCTGGGAATCCTGACGCAGGGTCGCGAACGGTGCCCTTCTCGCGCGAGGTGTATATTGAGCAAGACGATTTTCAAGAGAACCCGCCAAAAAAGTTTTTCCGTATGACCCCAGGGCAGGAAGTGCGCCTCCGTTATGCCTATATTGTCCGATGTGAGAATGTGGTGAAAGATGAACAGACTGGGGAAATCATTGAGGTGCATTGCACTTACGACCCTGAAACACGCAAAGGTCTGCCTCAAGCGGGAAGGAAAGTGAAAGGGACGATTCATTGGGTCTCGGCGGCCCATGCCTTGCAAGCTGACGTTCGGCTCTATGCATCACTTTTTACTCAAGCCGATCCAATTGATGACAAAGGCGGAGACGATTTTCGTGCCTGTCTCAATCCAGAGTCGTTGCAGACTTTGACAATGTGCCAAGTAGAGCCTAGCCTCGTCGATTCCAGGACTGGGACACAGTATCAGTTTGAGCGACAAGGATATTTCTGTGTCGATCCTGACTCAAGCTCAGACAAACTGGTGTTTAACCGAACCGTGGCCTTACGTGATTCTTGGGGGAAATTTGAGAAGAAGTAATGTCATATTTTTGACCTCGGATGTCAACATTCAATCAGATACGAGGGGTATCTCATTGGATACAGGCAGAAAAGTCTTTCTGAACGCTGCCAAAATTCCTTTGGGTTCACACAACTCCTTGTTTTAAGAAGGAAACTTTTTTGTGTCACTGTTGCTGAAGGACGATTCCCCCTGTGGCATTGCACTTGCTGCTTCAGGAGAATAGGAACCATTTGGATCCTCTATATCTTGAGAAAGGCCTTGGCCATGCGAAACTTACTCGTTCAAAAAGAAAACCTCTCGCCTCTCGGACATCAATTGGGTCCGCAAGATGACGAGAAGAGTCGCGTTCTTGGAATGGCGCTTGGACTTGACAGAAAACACCGATATGAAAAAATGGTAGAACGTATTTATGGTGAGTCTGACGCTGCAAATCGCTTACTATTGAAGACCCTCTGTCTGTCAGCAATTGATGATATAACGGATAATCTTTCTGCCAGGTCTTGTACGAAAGATTAACGACATCATAGAGAATCAATCAGGCATCTTTGTGATCACATTGTGTACCGATGGGAAATTTCATTTCAGTATTCCAGTTCTGGACTTCTTTTCAATCTTACTAGGAACATTTCTTGGTAAGACTTCAATCAGATTCTTGGGTCTGTCTTCTTGTGCTTTTCGCTTTTTGGCGAAAGGCAAGGAATCTGCTCACGGCTTCATCTCCCGCTGATTCGTTTCTTTCTCTCCTAGATTTCTTTTTAAAAGATTACCGATGCAGGTCAGGATTATTTGCCAACTTCCTTGGCAACTTCTCTCTGGGTGGTATGAGAGGGAAGCGGTCAATGGTCATTCTATGGAAATGGGTATGAACCCTTTTGTTCGTCACAGATGGGTGTTGATTATCATTCTCCTCATGACATTCAACGAGGGGTGTGGCAGGCAAACACGAATTGATGAAGATAAGTCAGCCGTCGTCACTCACGAGGTAACTTCGATCATTCCTCCTGCCATAGGGGCAAGGGAGGACAATCCATTATCATCTCAATCTGATGATGGCCAAGCAACGATCGAAGATTCACGATCTGTGGAACAGGAAATTTCTGTTTTTCCGAATGTGAAAAATATTCAGGTTGAGAAGCAAGAACCTTTGATTGAGCCAATGTCAGCACAGAACGAAAGTCTGAGTAAAGAAATCGTTCTTGAGCATGAATCCTTTCAAGAGGCTCGACCAGTTGTACCTGATGAAACGAATGCGGATTTTGAGAATTTGCAATCCTGGGTAATGAACCTGCCCATACCCTCATCGAATAAGAGGACGTTAGCAATTGAGCCAGAAGTGAGTTCGGATCAGAATTCCGAATCATCTCAGGTGAATGAAGAGGTCAATGTTCTTCCTGGTCCTGCATCAAAAGCTGATCCAGAATCGTATAAGGATGAACCGCTACGTCTTTATCGTGTGAATAAACAAGCAACGCGATCTATAGCCTCTGACATCAATGAAGTTTCTCAAGTGCCTTTTCCTGGGTTCGAGGCAATCGCGATTCCAGTATTCCCAAATGAGCATGAGTTGGAGGAAGAGTCAGGTGAACCTCCAGTGAAGGCCTTAGTCATTGCTCTCGATGCAGAGTCGAATGTCGTTTCATCTGCTGAAATGGAGCCTGATGAATTACTAGAGACTCAAAAGGACGTATGGTTAGTTCCAGATGACATACAAAGTACAGGGTTGGAGGATAAGCCATCGCAGGAGATGGATTTATCATTGCCTGCCCCGGTGTTCTTACCACCACTTCCAAAAGTCTCGTTAGAAAAGATTTCTGAAGTTTCTCGTGGTCCTGAACGGAAAGAGACTTCTTTCAGTGATCCTGGAATGACTCAAGAGGAAAAAGTTGTTGTGCCTATGAAATTACAAGGGGCATCGTATTTTTCTGTGCCGAAGGAAGCTTCGAGCAGTGGGGAAGAGGGGGTGGGTAATTCTCGAGAATCCGATGTGATTCCTACGCGGAATAGACGTATCGAGAATGACAAGTCAGAAAAAACTCCTGTCATTCAGCCAGCTCTGGTTCCTGAGCATGCGGTGAACGTACAACCTTCCGAAGCAGAGCTTGGGAGGAGTTCTCAGTCATTATCGGCCATGATTCAGGAGTTAGAGGAAAAGCCTCAACACTTGGTTTATCAAGGTACCTCTCGATCTATCAACGGTCTTATGGTTTGTCAGCAGGGGCGAGAGCAACTGGCACGTCACCAATATCAAGAAGCGATGGTCTTGTTTTCAGAATCGATTCAAGCTTTTCAAGCTAAGAAAGTACGGGATGATGAAGTCTACGAATTGCAGGATTGTTATCGACAACGGGCGTATGTCCATCTTCAGCTGAAGGCTCCGAAGCAAGCATTGTCTGATATCACTCATGTTCTCCACGGGGTACAGTCAGGCAATAGTGACCGAAGTCAGGATGTGTTTTTTCGCGGGCGTCTCTACGCGATCATGTATGACTCTCAGAACGCGATCGATGATTTATCCCTGGCATTGGAGTTAGGCCTTCAGACAAAAGATCAAGCCTATGCCTATTATCTGCGAGGTCTTTCCCACCTTCGATTACAGCATATTGATCCAGGACTCAGAGATGTAAGTGAAGGGTGTCGTCAAAATTTCCCTGAAGCCTGTCAATTATTGGAGCAAATTCTGTAACGTATTCATTTTCGAAGAAAACGTCTGTGGCGATCATGGGTAAAATATGCTTTCTAGGTGGGAATTTTCTGTAATGAGGTTGGATCAAGGCCATCTACCAATAGTCGGTGTAAGCAGTGAGCTTTTTTGTTTTTTACGAGACATTCCTTCCGTTCGTATGAATGGGTCGTTGAGTGTCGCTCGTTGTTTTCTTATAAAATCATGGGTTAGGAGTTTCTTTGATATGACAATCTCTTTATGGTTATAGAAAGGCAAACTTCTCCTATGTTGGGCACAAATTATGCTGTATTTTTTACTAATATGAAAGGAATATATTTCTATTATTTCCTGTGTACAAAACCCTGCCTATGTGTTTACAATTACAGATAAGATAGTGAGATTGCTTGGTTTAAGCCATGAACGACTTCTACCGAATAGACCAAGTAAGATGATGAGATCGAAAGGCTTACACAATGCTTAGTAAAATTACATTTGTCATGGTGATGATGTTCTTAGCATGTTTTGTGGTTATGCTTTCATGGTTTGGTTGGTTGACGGGATATTCCTGGTCTCGTCGAAAAGATAACCTTCATCACACCTAAGATCTTGAATCTAACTCAACTTCTTCCTCGTCATGCTTGGAAATAGAGGTTCTCTGTCGTGTATTTAGGTTTTCTTCTTTTCGCTCCCCTTTAACTCCTCTGTGTGTTTCTTTGGTCCAACTCCTTTTCTCGGTTTGGTTCTTTTGCTTTCTTCTCAAACATTTCTAACTCCATTAGGAATGTGCTGGTTGATTCTTAATTTATGTGAGAAATGGTGTGTGAAGAAATGCGTCTAACTCGCAAAAAATTTGGTGCGAGTGCAGTAAAATATAGAGATCAACAACATCATACAAATGTAAAGAATATGAAGAAATATCCGATATAGATAGTAGGACTGTGCAATGCTGAATCTATATTTCCAGCCAATACTGTGGTGGAGGAAGGGTATGACGTATCGCTTATGAGTAATCTTATTGACGCATTAAACCGATTGCAAACACTGCGGTCTGATGATGATACCTCGGAATTAGATTCATTGCAGAGTACGACGGATGATTTCCCAGAGGTCAGCATGTCGGAGGAAAGCGACATGCCGCTCACGAGTCCTGTCGACACTCACGAGTTGACTCAGACCGAACAAAGTCCTGAGTCTTTTGTGGCTCTTCCTAGCACGGCTTGGTTAGAGATTGTGCGGAAGGAGTATTTGCAAAGTTATGTGCGTGACGGTGGCGGTGCCGTAAAGTTTGTGGTGTTGCCTGATGCCGAGAGTCAAGGCTCACTCACCAATTCATTAGGCGAAGATGCTCGTCAGGATAATTTTGTGTTTACGAAGGTGGATGCGCGGTATACCAAAGTCCATATGGTGGATCGCTTGTTTCATAAAATTGCGAAACAGTTAGATTGGGATGAATTGGCCTATCACTATGTTGTGCGATTGCTTATGGAGCATAGTTATCAAATACCTGCTGAACGAAAAGAATTCACGCTGCATCACGTGGCTGCGCTCAATGAACGAAAGGAACCGCTGTTGCGACGTGATCTGCAAACTTGGCTAGAAGAGACGATTGAAGGTGATGCGAATCTTTGTCGAGAATTTCGGATGGCGGTCATCAGGTTATGTTTGGCACAACTTGAAAGTGGAGAATCGGATCGTGTGTTGGGTAATGCGGTGAAAGATTGGCTGTGTGGAGACCTTCGATTGATTTCAGGAGTCAAAAAAGCTCTCATTTTTCAAAAAGTTGCTCGACATAACGCACGGTATTTACTTTCGTCTTTGACGCATTGGCTCAGACTCGCTGGGAAAAGTGGGCTCATCGTGACATTGGATATTTCACGATATCTGGAACCTAAACGTCCGACAGAGCCGGATCGAACATTTTATTATAGTTCCACGTCCGTTCTGGATTTATACGATATGCTCCGTCAATTTATTGATACGGCTCATGAGTTAGAAGGATTTATGATGGTGGTACTCACGCCACCAGAATTTTTGACTGATGCCAGGCGTGGAGTTGATAGATATGAAGCGTTGAAGCACCGTATCTGTGATGATGTGCGCGACAAACGTCGTCAAAATCCCCTAGTGCCACTTGTTCGATTATCGCCTTCATCTTCTTCTGGACAATCGTGTGAGAGGGGGGATTCGGTGGCAACAGAAACGGACGAGGAAGCATTAATGGCCCGACGTGTCATCGAAGGCTTACGTGCAGGTGTGCCAAATGGGTATGTAGTGAAATCCTTGGGGTGTCCACAAGGGGAGATTGAGTGGCGTTTTCGTCGATTATTGGAAGGGACTCAGCAAAATATATCGACCGGAGATTGTTCTAAGGGGCTTATTGTGGAAGGGAGTTTTGGGAGTGGAAAGTCCCATGTCTTGGAATATCTTCAAACGGTGGCATTGGAAGCCAACTATATTTGTAGTCGTGTCGTGATAAGTAAAGAGACACCTCTGTATCATCCCGTTCGAATGTTTCATGCTGCCATTGAATCGGCAGTCATTCCGAATAAAAAGGGAGAGGTGCTCGAAGAGATTGCGAGTCAATGTGATGCGTGGGATCCTAAGTATAAAAGCTTTGCGACATGGGTGAATAGTCAAGACAGCGGAATGGATCCACGTTTTGCCGCAAGCCTCTTTCTTCATGAACGCATGGGGAGCGACCAAGAGCTGGGCTATCGGATGGCACGTTTTTGGACTGGAGACCCATTGGGAGTAGGTGAATTAAAAAAGTACTTAAAAGAATGTGGCATTGCCGGGAAATATAGCTTTGGGAAAATTTCACAGATGGAGTTAGCCACTCAACGATTTCAGTTTGCCTCTCGATTGATGCAAGCGGCTGGATATGCTGGGTGGATGATTCTCATTGATGAAGTTGAGGTTATTGGTCGCTATTCGATTAATCAGCGGACAAAATCGTATGCCGAGCTTGCCCGTTTGGTGGGAGGCCAGGATACGATCAGTTACCCAGGTGTCGGAGTGGTGGTGGCATTGACTGATGATTTCCAGACAGAGGTGCTTGAAGGCAAAGGTGATATGGTGAATATTCCCAAACGTCTCCAGGCGGATTCCTCAGAAATCAATGTGCGACTTTCCGAGCAAGCTGAAATGGGGATGAAATTAGTTGAATCTCGAAGGATTCCAATTGAAGAGCCAAGCGAAGCATTGATACAACAAACGTATGAAACGATCCGTTCGCTTCATGTCAAAGCTCATCATTGGCGGGATTGGGATCATTCTGCCATTATGCCCACGCTGGAGGTTATTCCAGGGACACGTATGCGAGAGTACGTCAAGAGCTGGATTACCGCGTTGGATTTAAAGCGTTTGTCCCCGGAGGAAGACGTCGACATTGAAGTGGAGAAAGTTAAACCGCATTATGAAGAAGATCGTGCTCTTGTAGCAGTGACGTCAGAGTCGACATCTTATTCAGAGAGTGACCTACCTGACGATCTGTTAGACGGTGAGTAACGGTTTTTCGCATTCTGATTTCGGTCTCGGATGATTCGCGGAGACCAAGGGGTTAGTGGTATTCTGCACCCAGGAACCATGAATGCGGAACGGTGTCAGAGGGTCGAGACCCCACTTCGTCAATATCACAATCCGAGTGTTTCCTAAGCATTGCATTAACGTTTTCTGTTTTTTTTGAAGGACTGTGTCTGTGCGGGACATTCCCGTCACAGTGACGATTCCGCTATCTGCAGCCTACCTGTTGGTATTCCTTTCAACGGTAAGAAGTTCTGCGCTGGTGTATCCAGGGAAAGATGTGTTGTGTAATTGATGAGTAAGGTCTCCGAGGTACAGACTCCAATGAGTCTCCGGAAAGTTTTTGAGCTTTGGTGGCCATTGGCGGGAAGTTGGGTGCTCATGGGCATTGAGCTTCCTATTGTGAGTGCAGTCATGGCTCGTCTTGCTGACCCAGAAATACATTTGGCTGCCTATGGAGGGGTCGTCTTTCCCCTGGCGCTCATTATTGAATCCCCCGTCATCATGCTGTTAGTCGCCTCGACCGCGTTATCTAAAGATTGGACGTCGTATGTGTTTCTTCGACGATTCATGAGTCAACTAGCTTGCGCCCTCACCGTGCTTCATGTGTTGGTCGCATTTACACCGCTTTATGATGTGATTGTAGTGGATATCATTGGTGTGCCCGAAGGGATTCGAGAGCCTGCACGAATCGGATTGATGTTGATGACTCCGTGGACGGCGGCCATTGCGGTTCGTCGTTTTCAACAAGGCGTGCTCATTCGATATGGCCGAACCCAATTGATTGGAGTTGGAACGGCTCTGCGTTTGATCGTGAATATGACGATTTTAGGAGTTGGGCTATACTGGGAATCAGCTCCAGGGATTGTTGTGGCAACGGTTGCCGTGTCCATCGGCGTGTTGACTGAGGCGATCTTTGTGAATATCCAGGTACAGCCATTATTGGCACGTATGCGGGCTGATCCTCACGATTCAGAAGTCCCATTGACGATGGAGAGGCTTCTTAAGTTTTATATTCCACTTGCGATGACTTCGTTGTTGGCCTTATTGGCTTTGCCGATTGGCAGTGCGGCCTTGAGCCGAATGCCTCGTGCGCTTGATTCTTTGGCCGTCTGGCCGGTCATGGCCGGTTTATCGTTTACGCTCCGCAGTCTTGGGTTGGCATTTCAAGAAGTGGTGGTCACATTGATTGATCAACCTGGTGCGATCCTCATTCTTCGTCGCTTTGCTCTCAGACTTGCGCTGATCACTAGCAGCCTTCTTTGTATTATTGCAGCCTCGCCACTTGGCCGAATGTGGTTTGGCGACATTGCAGGTCTCTCTCCAGAACTGACTGAGCTAGGGGCTAGTGCCATTTGGTTAGCAATTTTTCTTCCAGGGTTAAGTGCAATTGAAAGCTTTTATCAAGGAAGATTGGTCCAGAGACATCAGACGAAAAGCATAACCGAAGCTGTGGCCATTGCCCTTGTCGCGAGTGCGTCCATTTTGGTTGTTGGTACCTATTATGGACAAATCACCGGGCTCTACGTCAGTGTGTTGGGTGTGAGCGTTGGATTAATTTGCCAAACATTGTGGTTATTCTACCGCAGCACATCTTCTCCACTTCCACTATCGAGTTGATACATTTTGCGACACTTTATTTTGGCATCGCCATTCTGGCTCTGGGTCCATGTAATCGGTCGCAATGTAGGAATATAGGTCACTTTTTAGGGATGTGAATGTTTTTCCCTTCACCCTACAAGAGTGGTTTATTGAGCGAGTTTGCTTAAACATGTTGAAATGTTTAAATAAATAGAAAGATCCTCTTTTTAACGGAACGGGTACATCATTTGCTCATTCAATAGGAGTGTGGTGAGGTGTTTTTTGATGTTTGTCACTAGTATCTTTTCACTTGTTGGAAGAAAGCGGGGAGACCATGGAGCGAGTCTTAGTCATTGATGATGATAATCTCGTTCGAGATTCCCTGACTTTAACACTTGAATGGGCGGGGTATGATGTATCAGAGGCCACTAACACACAAGAAGGATTATCCTTTCATCGGGAAAATCCTGCCACGATCGTGGTCGCAAATGAAATTAATTCTAATGAAGATAGGTTGGAGCAAATTCGCGCGTTTCACAGCCATTCTCCAACCGTTCCTATCATTGCCATTTCAGGAACAGTTCCCTCAAGCGATCAAGAGACTGACCGTCTTAATAGTATTTCAACGAGCATCGTTCATTTGCAAAAGCCCTTTACGGTCGATGAGTTACTTGCCACGATCCAAACGGCACTTCCTCACTAACATTTCTCATTTCTGAAAAAAATCGGAATTTACGCTCTTGTTCCTTGTCGCGTTTTGCATTGCAACGCACAAGCATGCGGGGTCTTGCCTGAATGGGATTAATCGCTAGGAGGTTCGAAGTGTCCTGGTATGCGTTTTTGCCAGGGAACGGTTGCGGTTTGTGCTTGCTTGAGCAGACTACGAAGGTTGACTTCGGCGGCTCGCAGGAGTTTTGGTTCGCCGCTTTGAAGGAGTGCGGCAAGAAGCGAATACATTTCTCGTTGCTCCTGAGTCCCATGAGCGATGAGTTCTAGAATAGGGTCTGGAGATTCTATATTGGTCCAATCGCTCTCTTTATCGTCAGGGTCTCCCAATAGGGTGTTGATCGCCGTGGGATTACAATAGAGCCAGCCAGGAGGTATGCCGAGTCCAGTTGCCAGGACCTCGAGTGCTGAGGCCGGAGGATCCAACTCACCAGCTTCGATGGCTTCAAGCTCCGTCGAAGGTATCCCCACTTTCTTTGCCAAGCCAGTCACGGAATTTCCTCGCATGCGTCGCCAGGCTTGAATATGTTCATTGATAGGCATCCGTCGATCTTAGCCAACGCTTGGACTGATGTCTATAGCCGTTTCAATGAATTTCCGTACCCTTGAAGCATTTGATACCGCGTTGAAAGTTCGTATGGTTACGCTGGAACGTCTTTGGATTCACTATAGTGCTCCTTAAGCGTATCGCTCTTGAAGCGTCGTTCGTTCCTCGAGCGTGTGTGCTGTAGCGATCAAGGGGGCAAGCATGAAACGTAAAAGCGCAGTACTGAGACTCTTCTTACGAGATATGAATGCCGAGATCCGTTTTTATCTCGCTCATGATGTTTCGTGGTCACAAGGAGATTCAGCAGTTAGGTCAAGCCTTGTTCATAGGGACCGTGCGAACTTTTTTTACGGTCAATGAATAGGTTTGAAATTCTTCTTCGACGACCCCTTCTATAATGTATGGCCCCTGGTTGATTAGGAGGTGGCCAAACTGTCGATACGTTTTTGGAAAGAAGGTGGCCTCGTATAATCCTGTCAAATCTTCAAAGGTCACAAATTCCATCGGTTCTCCATTTTTTGTCTGGACGGATTTTTCTGTAATCATCCATCCGATCATGGTGATAATGTGATGGACATGTTGCTTCATGTCACATGCTGGCACATGCGTTAATCCTTGAAATGTTCTCGCATACAATTCTAGTGGATGTGTCGTGAATGGGAATCCGAATAGCTCAATTTCGTGCTGAGCCTTTTGACTTGGCGGGTAATCTGGTGGAATGGGAAGAGCCGACAACATATTGAATCGAAGGGTATGGGTTTGTTTCGTTGTTAGGATTTCGCAGTGCGCATGCAGTCGCCAGAGAAGGCCTGGGCGTGTGACTTCACCGGCAATGCTATCGAAACACCCAGCTTTTACTAAAAGTCGGGTTTGAGCTGGCTCGTCCTTGGTACGAGTGAGGAAATCTTGCAATGATCGAAATCTGCCTCGCCTTGTGCGTTCATCAAGAAGTGATTTAATCACATCAGCTTTTATTCCTTTGATTTGCATGAAGCCCATGCGAATGGTGTTGCCCGTTCCTATGTATTGCCAATGACTGAGATTAATATCTGGCGGTAAAATTGTGAGCCCCATACGACGGGCTTCTGACAAGTAGGCGAATGGGGAATAGAACCCGCCTTGGTTGTTCACCACAGCTGCCATGAATTCTGCTGGATAATGGGCTCTCAGATAGGCCGATTGAAACGAGACCTGAGCATACGATGCCGAATGTGGTTTACAGAAACTATATCCGGCAAAACTCATGACCATGCTCCACATTGTGGCAATTGCCTGCGCTGATGCTCCCTTAGCTGCAGCGCCACGAGAGAACTGTGTTTGATAATCGTGAAGTTGTCGCTCCTTGTGTTTCTTACTCAGTATTTTTCGCAATTGATCGGCATTTTCTACTGAAAATCCTGCCACTGCCATCGCGACTTTTGTGACATCTTCCTGGTAGACCATCAGGCCGTGCGTGTCAGCTAAGACATCTTCAAAGAGAGGATGAACTGAGTGATGCGATCCACCATGTGCACGTAATACAAAGTCTCGATTGTAGAGGGCGCCTGCTGGGCGAACGAGGGAAGAAACCATGACGACATAATCAAACACATCCAATTTTGATTGTCGTGTCTGTGTCATGGGTTGCCAGAGTTTTTTTAGCAATAGACGTGTGGCTGGGGACTCAATATAAAAGCATCCAATCGTGTCACTTTGGCGAATTAACTCTTGGGTTTGTCTATCACAGAGCGGATCCCATGGGATTTCGTTGAGGCGTTGCCCTGTTTGATTTGCAACCGCATCAAGTGCATCTCGAATGACGGCGAGTGAACGGTTTCCTAATATGTCGAGTTTCACCAGCCCGGCATCTTCGGTTTGATCTTTTTCCCATTGAATAATGGGTACGCCTTTTCTCGAAACTTGAATTGGGACATAGCGCTGCATGTCATCGGGGGCAATAATGACTCCACCACAATGAACGCCTAGATTTCGGAGGCAGCCCTCGAGTCGAAGCGCGATCGCGATGATCGCTGGCCAAGGTTCACTCAGCCCTATGGCATGGCAAATTTTTTCTGTCCATACGGGTATCGTGAGCTTTGTGGGAGGGAGATGGAATGCCGTTTGACGCACGAGGCGTGGCATGACTCGATTCAGTTCAGTTGGTGACATGCCATAGACTTTGGCGACTTCGCGAATAGACGCACGAAAGCCAAGCGTATTGTGATTGGCCACCATTGCGGTACGACGAGTGCCGTATTTTGAAAAAATATAATCCAGGATGCGATCTCGTTCGTCCCATGGAAAATCAATGTCGATGTCTGGTGGATCTTGCCGACCCTCATTCAAAAAACGTTCAAAAAATAAGTTGTGACGAATCGGATCAACGTGAGTGATACCTAAGCAGTATGAGACAATTGATGCAGCAGCAGACCCGCGACCGCACGTACGTGGGGCCTGTAGAACAATGTCTTGAACAATTAAGAACCACATCGCAAATCCCTTTAAACGGATGACACGTAATTCGGTCTCGATTCGTTTTTCTACTGTTTCAGAAATCCCTCCATATCGTTGTGTGGCGCCTTCATATGTTTTATTTCGGAGTGTGGCGAACGTGTATGGATCTGTGTGGTCTTGAAAGGCTTGCTGTACTGTCTGTTTGAAGTTCCATGCCGTGTGACAGCGGTCGGCAATGCGGCGTGTATTGAGAATGGCCTGAGGGATATGAGTGTACTGCGGTTCGAGGATCGTATTTGGGGCTAGCCAATGGTTGCGTGCGCAACACGTATTGGGTGGCAACTGAGAGAGTGTGGTCTTCAGCGCGATTGCTTGTAACACCTGATGGAGTTGAAATTCTTCAGGTTGAATGAAATGTACGCGATTGGTTGCAATTGGCGGAAGTCCAGAGCGCCGACTAAATGCAACGGCGTGATGCATCAAGGCTCCTGGCGTGAGTTCAACGTAGAGGTTTGTGTGCTTCCGTTTTTTCCATGTGGTGAGTGCTGGAATGTCGTCAGATAATACGAGAAGGTCACGATGGTGTTGGGTGACAGTTTCAATGAAATCAAAATCATCATGGCAATGTCGAGCTGACAGCAATCGGCAAAGGTTGGTGTATCCAGTCATGGTTGTGGCCAATAAGGTGGCACGGTGCTGTTTGTGAGTGAGCTCTGCTCCAAGAATAGGCTTAAGCCCCATTCGCTGAGCTACTTCCACAAATCGAACGGCTCCATATAATCCGTTGGTATCGGTCAGTGCGAGTGCGTCGGCTCCTTGAGCATGAGCCGTGGCACATAAATCTTCCAGTGAGGAAACCCCAGACATGGGTGAGTAATTAGAATGGACGTGGAGATGAACGAAGGGCGGCATGAGTGTTCCCCCACCAAATTGCCTGTTGACCAAATCGTGTTCGAATCTGATCAAGGCACAATGTTAAACCTGAGACGTTTTTGGGAGGCAACGGTTTTTCCGGCCATTTTTCAAGGAAGAGCTCGCCTTGCTTGAGAAATGCGGTTAATTGTGTCGCGCGTATGATGAGGCGGCTCACTCGGACTCGACGGGTGAAGCTTCGCGCAAGAAGCTTGAAGGCATAGGGGAGCAGATCAGTTTCCCAATATGTTCCGGATCGAAGTACATGAGAGTGAGAGAGTTCCAGGCCGTCATGATATTGCAGGTTGAGCGTGATGTTGTGGCACATCCGTTGTTGATTTCGTAACTGGCGACAGACTCGTTCGAGAAGTCCATACAGTGTACCTTGTAGATGAGCAAGATCGATCTCTGGAGGGACAAGGGTGTAGGTCGCGCTGATTTGCGATTGTTGGGGTGGGCATAAAACGGGAGACGAGTCGGTTCCATGTGCCCAGGCATGAATGGAGTGCGCCTGTCGTCCTAGTACGATTTCAAGGTGGGCGAGTTCAATATCTGCAAGATCTTGTAATGTGTGGATATTTAAATCCGCTAAGATCGGAAGCATCGTCTTTGCATGATGAATACTGAGCGGTAAGGTTTGAATGGGGAGGGGCGCTAGAAACGCTTCCTCAGAACCATGTTGAATATCACAGAGTCGTGGAGGGCTAATAATTGTTGAGGCAATGCGTGCGACCAACTTGTTGCTGGCAAGTCCGGCAACCCCCACGAGCCCATATTGCTCTGTGATTTCTCGCTTGATTCGCATGGTGGTATCACAGGCCGACCCAAAGAGCCTAGTTGTTCCAGTGAGGTCAAAAAAGAAGTGTCCCGGTTGAATCGGTTCCCATGCAGGGGAAAATTGGGAAATAGTGTTTGTGAGCGCATGGTGAGCTTTACGGATGTCAGTAGTCCGTGGCGTGAGGATATGGAGCGATGGGCATTGCCGTCGAGCTTGGACTACGAGCTGGCCAGGCAAGACACCATCGTGCAGGGCTTCTTGTGAGGCCTCGATAATAGGTGATCGTGAGGCCTGTGAAATGGCAACGGCAATTGGCCGTTTTTGTAAGGAAGAATTGTTTAGTCGAGCTAAGGCGATGGAAAACGTTGGGACAGAAAAGCAGGCAATATGACGATTCATTGTGGAGGTACGCTCTTCTATAGCAGGAAATAAGGGGCTCTAAGGAACTTGAACGTCTTAATGTCTTTGCCCTGAATGTATCCAATGGTTACATTTTATGAGGGTTTCTGTCAAGAATTATGGGGACGGTTTTTATGAAATCAAGCTATCTGTGATCGTTTCTCACGACGATATTGACTAGGATTCATCGTTATTTAGAATTAGGTAATATTAAGATTCACATATAAAATGTTTTTGCTCTAACGCTCCCTCCAGTAAATGCAGACCCTAAAGTTGTTTGGAACGATTAAAGAGGAATGATGATCCGAATTAGTCAAGGACATTGGGGAATAGGTGTCATGACTTGTTTGTTTGCGTTTGTTTTTATGCCGGAACTGATGTTTGCGGAATTGAGCCCAACCCAGATTGTCATTGTGTCCAATGAGAATAGTAATGAAAGTCAATCGGTAGCGGCGCACTATGCTCGGAAACGAGGAGTCCCTGTATCACACATTATTTCCGTGGATACTTCGACACAAGAAACGATTAGCCGAGAAGGGTATGAACAGTCTATCGTTCAGCCCATTCGAAAAGCGTTAGAGATGAAAAACCTTGCTTCGACAATCCGTGTGATCGTCACGACGTACGGGATTCCCCTTCGTGTCAAGGCTCCTCGTATTTCTCCACAAGAAAAGACATGGGTCGATGATGCGAAGGCTTGGCGAACATCATCGATTGAGTTTCTTGAAGAGCTCAAAAATGATATCGAGCAGATTGCGATTTCGGAGTCCCATGTCATACCAAATCATTCTCAATCGTCTGACTTCAGTCATTCGAAGCTGGATACGCGGACCATTGAATTGTTTGTTCAGAAAGTGAGTCAATCCATTGCGCAGGCTACTCGCCGAATTGATCAATTAGAAGATTCCAACAATACGAGGGGTTCTCATCATCGCGTTCTCGAAAAAGTCATTCAGCGCATCAATGGTTTAGCTGGAAAATCGCAGATCTTACGGGGTTTGTCTGAAAAGACTGTGACGCCGGTGGACAGATCATTGACCGCCATTCGCACTCAGCTTCGTTCGGCGGAGCATCTTATTGCCTTACTGCAAACGAACCCTTCCGAGAAGGGCCGAGAACGTGCCTATCAAGTGGTACAAGAGTATTTTGGTGTGGTTGGTGTTCTTCGTTTTGCGAACCAAGAAATCGAGCGATTGAGTTATATCCGCGCAGATGCGAGTGTCGATAGTGAATTGAGTCTGCTGTGGTGGGATCGAGCCCTGGCTCACCCATCAGAGAAACTTCCCAATCCTTTGTATGCCTGGTATCCCGAACATTCTCAAGGGCAGGCACCACAGATTCCTCTTATGATGGTGAGTCGACTTGATGCGCCAACTGCTGAGTTAGCCAAACAACTGGTTGATCATGCCATGCTTGCCGAGCAAAACGGATTGAAAGGGAACGCCTATTTTGATGCACGGGGAATGGATTCGGATCGACTTTTGAGTTACGGACATTATGATCGGGATATCCGGATGCTCAGCGAGGCTGTGGAGAAGGTTTCTTCCTACTCGGTTGTCCTAGAAAACACTGAGGCGCGATTTAGCCAATCAGGCGATGCCCCAGATGTTGCGGTCTATGTTGGCTGGTATCGTCTTCGGCATTATGAAGATGCCTTTGCCTTTAATCCAGGTTCGATTGGTTATCATATTGCTTCCGGTGAGGCCGTCAGTCTTCATGATCCCATTGAACGAGGGTGGTGTAAGAATGCGTTGGAACGAGGGATTACCGTGACTCTTGGTCCGATTGGAGAGCCGTATCTTGATGCGTTCCCTTTGCCAACAGAGTTTTTTGGTCTACTGCTCACTGGGAAGTATTCATTGGTCGAAGCCTTTTATCTTTCATCGCGTCACGTCAGTTGGCGGATGGTTCTGATCGGAGACCCCTTGTATAATCCATGGCGTGGAAAAGGACTCGCTCAAAAAGTGAAGGCATCGGGGATGTTGAGGTTACAGACGTTTCCTGTTCCTCCATCCGAGCGATACTTTTTGGATCCGGTTCACGCTCGTACGGCATTACAGGAAGAACGGGAGCAAGCCTTGTCCAGGCTCTCACTTGGTACGACGCATTAATGTCTAAAGTGGAGAGTGAGATGTACTATGACCTTTTGCACAGTCCTGTTGGCAGGCTGTTACTTGTTGGCAATCATCAAGGATTAAAGATGCTTATTTTCCAAGATGGCAAGCATCCTCAAGAGATCGACTCGCAATGGAAAAAAAATCGGCAACCATTGCAAGACATTATCGCCCAGTTGGAGGCCTATTTCGAAGGGGGTCTCACTACATTTTCCGTGAAGCTTTCTCCTGACGGTACGGACTTTCAACAAAAGGTATGGAAAGCCCTTCGACGTATTCCTTACGGGAAAACGGTTTCCTATGGTGAGATCGCCAGACAGATTGGAAATCCCAATGCCTCACGAGCTGTAGGAGCAGCGAATGGACAAAACCCCATTTCTATTATTGTGCCCTGTCATCGCGTCATTGGAGCTAATGGTAAGTTGGTGGGGTATGGCGGTGGGTTGCCAATTAAGCAGTCGTTGCTTGAGCTTGAAGAGCAGACTCGTAGTTCACGATAAGGAGGAGTCCCGGGTGATCCAATATTGCTGAGAGGGCCTATACGGGTTTAGGCGTCATCGGCGCAATTGAACCGAAGTGCACACCAAAACTCTCTTGGTGACGATCAGAGACATAACGAGTGAGGGCTTCATGAATGACTGGAAATGCGAGATGGTCCCAGGGGATGTCATCGAGGGAGACCAATTGGACTTCCAGGCTCTCCTCGCCTGCCCCAAACTCTCGTTGTAGGAGTTCCCCGCGATAGATCGTATACACTTGATCCACATATTGTAATGAGTACACGGCGTAAAGGGCGGTGATACGAACCTCGGCCTTGGCCTCTTCCAATGTTTCTCGTGCTGCGGCTTCTTCGGTACTTTCACCCATTTCCATAAACCCAGCCGGAAACGTCCAGAAGCCTACTCGTGGCTCAATGGCTCGACGACATAAGAGGATTTGTCCTTCCCATTCAGGTATACAGCCTGCGACAATCTTGGGGTTCTGGTAATGAATGGTGTGACATGATGGACAGACGGCTCTCAGCCGATCTTCACCCTGAGGGATTTTCTGCTCAACTGACGTGCCACATTGACTGCAAAAATTTATTGGAGGAAGAGACATATGTCTATGTATCGGATGTATGATATGTAAGCAACAGCTTGCGGTGTGGATTGTTCGGAAATCATTGCATACCGCCTACTGAACTATAAGAAAAGGTGAGAAAGGCATGTGAGCAAAATGGAAAAAGAGTTGAGAGCAATTGTTCATTTTGACTAGCCTGTTCATCTCCTTCTTCAGATGTACCATAAATTATCCCCTTTGGTCACGACAAACTCACTTACATGTCAGAATGGCATGATTGTGATAGAGTGAGGGCTTTTGGTAAGGTTGATCCCCCAAACTTCGGGTTTTTACCTGTACACCGCAAACAATAAAGGAACATGATCTGATGGGTACCGATGATAAACAGGTGATTTTTTCGCTGATAGGAGTAGGTCGTGTCCATCCGCCTAAAAAACAGGTTCTGAAGGATATTTATCTCTCCTTTTATTATGGAGCGAAAATTGGAGTGTTGGGACTCAATGGATCAGGGAAAAGTAGCTTGCTCAGGATTATTGCCGGACTTGATTCCGATTATCTGGGTGAGATGACTTTTTCGAAAGGCTATTCGGTGGGGTTGTTGGAACAGGAACCTCAATTGGAGGCTGGCAAAACAGTAAAAGAAGTCGTCGAAGAGGGGCGGGCAGAACTCATCGGTCTTTTACGGGATTATGAAGCGGTCAGTAACCGATTTGCTGAAGAGATGTCCCCAGAAGACATGGAAAAGTTGATTGATAAACAGGCTCGATTACAAGAGCAAATCGAAGCGGCGAATGGGTGGGAGCTTGAACATGAACTTGAAATCGCGATGGATGCGTTACGGTGTCCACCATCGGACACATTAGTAGATAACCTGTCCGGTGGGGAACGTCGTCGAGTTGCACTCTGTCGGTTGATGATTCAAGAGCCTGATATTCTATTGTTAGACGAACCCACCAACCATCTCGACGCGGAATCGGTGCAATGGCTAGAGCAGCATTTGCAGCAATATAAAGGTACCGTCATTGCGGTGACTCACGATCGGTATTTTCTCGATAATGTGGCCGGTTGGATTTTAGAGTTGGATCGAGGACAAGGCATTCCATTTCAAGGAAATTACTCTTCCTGGCTTGAGCAGAAACAAAGTCGATTGGAAAAAGAAGAGAAAACCGAATCCAAGCGAAGAAAGACCCTTGAGCGAGAGTTGGAATGGATTCGCATGTCCCCCAAAGGACGACAAGCCAAAGGCAAGGCTCGGGTTGCACGTTATGAGCAACTGGTGAGCGAAGAACAGGATCAGCAAAGTCAGGATCTAGAAATATACATTCCACCTGGCCCTCGGTTAGGTGATCTGGTTATCGAAGTGAATGGGCTCACTAAGGCCTTTGGAGAGAAAGTCCTCTTTGAGAATCTGTCGTTTACCTTGCCACGAGGAGGGATTGTGGGCGTGATTGGTCCAAATGGTGCGGGGAAGACGACATTGTTTCGAATGATCATGGGGGCTGAAAAACCTGATGTTGGAGAGTTTACGATCGGAGAAACGGTGAAGCTCGGCTATGTGGATCAAGATCGAACCCTTGATGGAAGTCGTACGGTGTGGGAAGTCATTTCTGACGATCAAGAAACGATCTCGCTGGGGAAAACGGAAGTGAACTCTCGAGGGTATGTCTCGCGGTTCAACTTTGCAGGCGCTGATCAACAAAAGAAAGTTAAAGATCTCTCTGGTGGAGAACGTAACCGGGTCCATTTAGCGCGGATGCTCAGGGAGGGAGCCAATGTGCTCCTTTTAGATGAACCCACCAATGACTTGGATGTGAATACGCTTCGTGCGTTGGAGGAAGGGCTCGAGCAATTTGGTGGTTGTGCTGTCGTCACGAGTCATGATCGATGGTTTCTTGATCGAATTGCGACCCATATATTGGCCTTTGAAGGGGATAGCCAGGTTGTGTGGTATGAAGGCAATTATAGTGAGTATGACGCGAATCGGAAAAAACGATTGGGCAAATCTGCTGAGACTCCCCATCGAATTCGCTATCGCAAATTAGCGAAAGGGTAAATTATTCCTCTTGAGAGAACAGAGGTGGTATGTTCGGACAACGACCAGAAGTCTTTATTGCTCGAACCGTTGGGATTATTTGTATTGCCTTGGGGTTTGTTTTAGGAATGCATGGTCTTGATCATCCTGATTCCATTTGGTTGTCCACGGCATTAGGGTTGATTGTCACTGGGATGGCGGCGCAATTATTTGCGCTCATTCGGTCGTTCATCAGAATATCCGAAAATGAAAATGAAAATGAAAATGAACCAAAACCGTAATATGATACCGTTGAGAGTCCTCTAAATATGTACTGGAATATCCTGACGGATCTTTTGAAGTATGGTCTTATTCTCGTGCTTGGCTTTGCACTGATGAGTTGTGGTCATTGGCGTGATCGCTATTTTGATGGCGGCGTGGACGAGCTGACGCAACTTGATGTCCGTGAAAAACTTGGCAAGCCGCACATCGTTGAAACCTCGCTCTTAGACAAGAAAACGATGTGGGTGTATCGAGTGGCCATACCAGAAAGCGAGCTTGATTCATCTGGATTGAGTAACGTTGGAGCTGGCGTAGCGGGCATTGGGAATGCGGTCGCATCATTAGTTGGAAAAGGAGAACAGGGAGGGGCCACGCGAGAAGGGATTGTGTGTTTGCGGTATGAGTTGACGTTTGACGAAGAACGGCTGCTTAGAGAGTGGGTACGTCAAACCTGTCAACTGAAAAAACCAGAAAACCCATTCGGACTTCGTGAAACTCGATAATGGATACCATGTCCAATGGAGGAACGCGGTATGGTTTGTGATTGTTGGGGAAATGTATGTTGAAACGTAATCCGTCTCGTCGTCATATAGGCTTGGCACGTGTTAATGGTGCCTGTGTTTTGACAGTATCAAGAGTTTTGGCTAGATATAATGTGGGTTTTCTATATAGTTATGCCAATATTTAAAAGCCCTGCCTTTATTCAGCAATGTTTTGCGGTACATCCTTTATCCTTAAGTGTGAAGATGGTCGATCTTCCAGAAAAAGTTGGCATTTTTTGTGAGAACTGTAATATGCGACACCGTCTTCAGGTTACGACCTGTCAAAGTCAGATCGGAGAAGAACCGTTTACCGACGTGGGAGCTGCCCATAGTTTAAAGCAATGTATGGCCGATCATGCCGTAGATTTGCGTGTGAGTCAGATCAGTCCTCAATCAGATTCTGTTCAATTTCGTTGCAGGCTTTGTCGACGTGCTTACCATATGGATGTATCTTTGTTTGAAACCCACCAAAAATAAAAAGTCCTAGCTTTCGTAAGCAAAAAAAGAGCCGCTCTTGAGCGGCTCTTTTTTTATCTTGTCTCACAAATGTACTTATTTATTTGGTTGTGGTGTATACCGGAGATACGGTTTTACCGCACGATGTCCCTTAGGGAAGAGAGCCGGGATATCGGCATCAGCCACAGCTGGGGTAATAATACAATCTTCCCCATCTTTCCAGTTTGCGGGCGTTGCGACTTTATGCTTTGCCGTCAGTTGTAATGAATCAACGACTCGCAGTAATTCATCAAAGTTTCGTCCGCAGGATGCTGGATACGTGAGGGTCAATTTGACCTTCTTATCTGGGCCAATGATAAAGACTGAACGCACAGTCATGTTATCTAATGCGTTGGGATGGATCATGTCATAAAGATTCGCAACCGTTTTATCTGGGTCGGCGATAATTGGATAGCCAACGGTACAGCTTTGAGTCTCATTGATGTCATTAATCCAGCCTTTATGTGAATCAAGCGGATCGACGCTAATCGCTAAGACTTTCACATTTCTTTTCTTGAATTCATCGTTAATCTTGGCCACAGCACCAAGCTCTGTTGTACAAACTGGCGTATAATCTTTGGGGTGAGAGAAGAGAATGCCCCAACCATCGCCCAGCCATTCATGGAAATTGACGCTACCTTCGGTGGTTTCTGCTGTGAAATTTGGTGCTTCATCGCCTAACCGCAGTGCCATAACATGCCTCGCTTATAAATGAAGTGGATGGATAAAACCTCTTGTTGAGAGGGATGGTACTTTTGGTTGATTGCTCATTGAAGAGATCCAAAGAATCTCGATCTCTTCGAGAAAGAACCAAGTCTACGTGATGTCAGAGAAGATGGTCAACTGAGCTCTCCCTTTATGGGGCAAGTTTTTCAATGGCAATCATTGTGCAGCAAATACCTGATTGTGATGAAGGACTATAGAGATTGCTCGCTGAGTTTAATAATCAACATGCATCGAATGAGGTTAAAGAAAAGACGAGCAACGTTTAACGATTCTGAGTCTCATGAAAGTCTCGGAGTGTATGATGGCAGAAGAGTGTTAATGCCTGATAACGATTAGTCTGAACTGTGCCACCCCCGTGATATCGAGTGATTGAAGGGGTACCGACCTATCTGTACTTAATTCTCACTAAATTGTAGTGGGTGGAAATTTAAGGTTCCTCCATCGCCATACCCAATATCTCTGACCTCAAGGGGGCAAGTTTCATTTGGGTCTGCGCCTCTAAATGGTTTTAAGTCTTGAGCAGTTCGAAAAATATCTTCAAAGGGTGGAGGTCCTTGGCTAATTGCGTGGTCTGCCTCAATATCAAAGGTTGTGTTACTGAAATGCTCTCCATTTGCTCCCACTCTCTTTCCCAACAATACGTGTTAATTGTCCGGTCAAGTCAGATAGAGTTCTAACTCGCCTACCCAAGTATGCTCAATGTCGACGGTTACCCATAGATTTTCAATGGCATGAGGAGAGTAAAAGTCGTATTGATTTTGTTGAGTATTAATTGGACATGTAGCTAAAAGGTGGGGTTTATTTGAATGGGGATACTCAAAATATAAACTGTTTAACAGTAGCTGAGGTGAGGCTAATAACAACAGTGCTTGTATTAAAATTTGATACTGGGATTGTCTTGATAATAGAAGGAAGATTTCAGTGACCCATCAATGCTTCAGGTCCAGCTCCAGTTCGCGTTGGAATCCCTGTGTTAACTGAACCGGGTGTTTGCTCTCCAGAGGCATTGCCTGGGCCAGTCTCAGCGGCGTTAGTGATTGAGGGAATCTTGTCTGGAGGTCGTTGTGTAAGAAAGCAGTACTTCGGCAGTTTTGCGTGCATGTTGAGCGACCAAAGCAGGGCCACTGACATGGGCCGTGGCGATAGCACCTTCCATGAGTAGTAAGATTTGGGCCGATAGTTCTTTGGGGGTAACGGCCCCGGCAGCTTGAGCGAGGGTCAAAATATATTGACCAAACACACGTTTGTGTTCAGCTGATGCTTGGTGAACGGGATGATTGTGCTGAGCATATTCGGCTGTCGCGTTGATAAACATGCATCCCTGAAAGTCTGGCGCTTGAAACCATTCTTCCAACACATCGAATAATGCCAGGATGCGCTCTGCTGGGGATGTGGCACGTTGTTCAATTTCTGAAATGAACCAACGTCGGACGAAATCATCGCGCCGACGGAGTGCGGCCAGAATCAATGCATCTTTTGAATCGAAGTATTTGTAAAGCGTAGGTTTGGAGACATTGGCCTTGGTCAAAATCATGTCAATGCCGGTCGCATGAAATCCTCGCTCATAGAACAATTGGAGGGCAGCTTCAACAAGGCGTTCTTTAGTGGCCAAGACTGGGTCTAAAGTAGTAGATGGCATGGTGAATGTGTGGAGGTTAACTTACGGGTGATTGTTCTCCACATCACTGTGGATCGTGGCTTTCCTTCAAGGCGTGGTCGATCAAGATTTCGGCAGATCGTTTGGCTTGCTGAGCCGCTGTTTTGGCTTGACTGACGTGAGCGGTGATCACGGCACCTTCCATCAGTATGAGAAGTTGCTCAGTGAGTTCATTCGGCGTCAACACCTTGAGTTTATCAACCAGGTCTCCAATGTGTCGACCAAAAATTCGTTTATGTTCAGCCGCAGCTTGGTGGATGGGATCGTCTAAATGAGGGAACTCTACAGTGGCATTAATAAACATACACCCTCGGAATTCTTGAGTCAGAAAAAACTCTCCCAATGTTTCGAAGAGAGCTAGTAGCTGTTCACGAGGCGTGTTTCCCCGACGTGCCATCTCTCGCATCAGCCAATTTCGAGACTGCTCATCTCGGAGACGAAGGGCAGCCAGAATCAGTTCGTTTTTGGATCGAAAGTATTTATAGAGTGTCGGCTTTGATATTCCAGCTACTGCCAAAATCGTATCCACGCTGACGACATGAAACCCCTTGTCATAAAAGAGTTTTAAGGCCGTGTCGACCAGTTTATCTCTTAACTTCGAAGCCATCTCACTGTAATCCTCTCTCAGGTAAAGATGTCCTTATGCTATCCCAGGAAGATGAAGGTCTTTATGACTCAAGAGCGCTATTTATTTACTTAAGTCACTCGGAGGCCATTTCTGGATGTAAATTTAAATATTTACTTACCAGTTATTTAAATGTAATTATTTTTTATCTTACTGTATAGCAAATTGTAGGGTATTACAAATTATAGTGTCTGCATATTGTATGTATATTTAATTTGAGAAGTAAATGAGTACTTGTAAGGAGACTTTATTTCTTGACATTTACTTACTAGTAAGTTAATTTTCTGCTCATGGCTTACTTACCGGTAAGTAAATATTTGCTTTCTGCTAACTTTCTCGTCCCTTTCAATGCATCTATGACATTCATTCGCAATGTCAGTGTTGCCCAACATTTTCTAGGAGATGGCCATCTCTTTTTTTGTCAGCGTTTTTTTACCCCTCAAACAAAGGAGGTCGTTATGAAGCGTCGCATGGGTATGTGGGAGAACAGGTCAGCTGTATTAGACTCGCCTTTTCTCTTTCACAAAATGATAGGGATGGACGCACAGGTCTTCATCGTTGGCCTTGTATTGCTGTCCTCAAGCCTGAATGTTCAAGCCGCAACATTTGGATTTACCAATAGTGCAGCATTTCAAGCTGCGTTACCAAGCCCTGCATCGATCGTCAATTTTGACAATGTGAATGCAGGTACCTCAGTTCAGGAAGGAGTGCCGTTTCAAGGCATCTCTTTTTCAAGCAATGTTGACAATACTTTAGGGCGGTCAGGATTGATTATCTCCGCCGAATTTTTGACCACCTCGCCGATCAACAATTTGGGAGTTGATGATGGTTTTTCAAATGAGTTTTTGTTTGGGGATGAAGTGGCATTGAGTTTCAGTGACCCTGTCCAAGCCGTCGGGTTGTCTATCGTGGTCGCTCCCACGGTGACATTGTCTAACGATTTTCAGCTTACGGGTGGAGGAGGCAGCATATTTAATATTGGTACCCCAGAACAGACTCTATTCGATGGAGGCGAAGTTTTCTTTTTGGGCCTGATTAGTGATCAAGCATTCACTAATGCTCAATTGATCAGCTTTGGAGACCAATCTGACACGACTTTAGGATTTAACGTGGATGATATTTCCACTGTTTCTGCAGCAAATCCCGCTCCCATACCAGAGCCATCGACTTTGTTCCTTTTAGGGACCGGTCTATTGATGTTGGGAGGGGTAAGGCGATGGAGAAAGGTGGAACACATGGTCCTCAAAGAGGCTGCGTGAAAACGCAACCTCTCAATGGAGTCGCAAGGTCAACGTGGTAACCGTGTGGTAACCGTACACATGATATTTCATTACTCATGGCAAAATCAGGAGGATTAGCATGAAAAATGTTTCTCGTAATCTAACAACCTTTCTCAGTTCCGCCGTACTAGCCGCCACACTCGGATTGAGTATGTCCGCTCAGGCCATTGTGTACACCGCAAGCAACGAAGTCAGTGGCAATGATGTGATTGCCTTTGATGTGAATAGTCGTGGCAATCTCACAGAAGTTGGTCGATTCGATACGCAGGGCACTGGAACCGGGACGTCGCTAGGGAATCAAGCCGCGTTAACGACAGATGCCAGTGATCGCTGGCTGTTTGTTGTGAGTCCAGGAAGTGGCGAGTTGACGAGCTTTCGGTTACAACCGACAGGTCTACAGTTCGTCAATAAAGTTCCATCTGGTGGAACGCGTCCTTTGAGTGTGACGGTATTCGGCACTCTGGTCTATGTACTGAATGAAGGTGATGGGCAAAGTAACGATCCGAATTTTCGCTATGACAATATTAGTGGATTCGAATTTACGCCAGGTGGGATTTTGGTCCCCATTCCTAACTCCACTCGCCTGATTGATGCCACTCAATTAACCGCGCCTGCACAAGTTGGATTTAACAAGTCAGGCACGGTCTTACTCATCACAGAAAAATCAACAAATACGCTGACGACTTTCGTGATGCAACAAGATGGAACTCCGGTGAATACACCCTTAAAGCGGCCGTCGTTTATTCCGACTCCATTTGGGTTTTCGTTTGGTGACCGGGACTTTGTGTTTATTACAGAAGCCAATGGTGGTGGGCAGGGGATGACGGTCTCGTATCGCGTGGCTCGGGACACTGGTGAGGTCTCAGGCAGAGTAGATTCGATTGATCAAGGCACAGCCACCTGTTGGACTGTGTTGTCCAGTGATCAGACGGTTGGGTATGCCACCAACACGGGAGATGGGACGGTCTCGTTGTATCGCGTTGGATTCGGTGGCGATCTGGAGTATTTCTTTCCGACAAATCAGGACACGCCTATTACGACAGGGACGGGAGTACGTGATGCTGTGTTGACACAAAACAATCAATTTTTAGTCACACTCAACAACGGAGACGGAGAGATCCGTGGATTTTTTGTGAATCGTACTGGCGCGATTTCCCCGAGAGGTACGTTGCCGGTTCCGGGGAGCGTCACGGGGTTAGTGGCTCGATAACAAGGCTATCCTCATGGGGCTGTTGAGAACATCATTGCAATGGCCCCATGAGTGAAAAAAAACTAATAGAGGCAGGGGAATTGGAGTTCTTTGTCTGTCAGCCTCTCGTGTGGGCACGTGGTCTAAGCATTTTTTTTAACTTTCTATAGGAGAAGCAATTATGACGAACCGAGTAGCCAGCACCTTGCTATTAGATATGATACTTCTGAGTCTGTTCTCGACGGCCGAGGCGGCGTTGGTGGGTCGGTTGCCGGTCACACCTGGGGGCACGGACTATCAGGCGGTCTATGACATCGATCGGGACATCACCTGGTTAGCCGACGCCAACCTGGCGGCAACCACGACCTTTAGGGTCCCGGGTATTGCGGCCGACGGCCGCATGAGTTGGTTCACCGCCAATAGCTGGATTGGCAGTCTGAACGCCACAACACAAAATGGTGGTGTCGGATTTTTGGGCTTCACCGACTGGCGGCTGCCGAGCGCATTCAACCAAGACGGGAGTGGGCCGTGTGGGCCTGTGTTGAATTGTACGGGCAGTGAGATGGGCCACTTGTTTTATGATGAACTGGGCGGGAATGATAATGAATCAGTATTTGATCAAACGAATGATACGCAAGAGGAAATCGACAACTTGGCGTTGTTCAGCAACGTGCAGTCCCGCTTATATTGGTCTGGTACGGAATTAGCTCTCGGTACCAGCAGCGCGTGGTTCACCAGCTTCCGTAGCGGTCGCCAGAGCACGAGTGAGAAGGAGGAGTTCAACTTCGCCTGGGCCGTGCGTTCCGGGGATGTGGCTGCGGTGCCGGCCCCCTCGGCGATGTTGTTGATGGGGAGCGGGTTAGTGGGGTTACTCATCATAAAGAGGCGCTACGCTCATGTTTAGATTCATGTTTTCGTTCCAGAGCCATTTGATGGTCACAATCCTCACACTCACGATTGCAGCATTGTTCCATGCGCATCCAGCTTCGGCGGCGATGATGAGCACATCGTTCACATTAAACGATGCCAATGTAATAGGCGATTTCCAACTATTGCTGCCCTTAGGCGGTACACCCAACGAGATACTCGCCTACAACTTAGATTTCGGTCCCGACGCATTATTCAATTCGAGTACTGACCTTATGTCCAACACATCATGCAACTCCGTCTCCTGCAGTTTTGACTTGGTGGCATCTTCGGGAATGGAGTTATTTATGGCAATCTCTAACACTTCATCTAACTTCATGTACGTATTTAGGCTTGGCGAAATTGGGACAATCCTAATGGGTGAGTTTGTGCCAACACCACCCCAGGTCCCCGTACCATCCTCGACCCTGTTACTAGGCACCGGCCTATTCGGCCTCGCCGGCTATCGGTGGCACCATCGACGACATGAGGGGACCCAAGTCGGCTAACCCACCTTCTCACCATCACCACCACCAGGACAGGTCCCCTCCCAACAGTCGAGACCCCGTATGGGCCTCGGCTGTTTTACTCAGAAGGATAAAATTAGGTTTGATGATGTCCTTGTAATCGCCAGAGAGTAAACCCTAAGAGACCTGAACCAAGCAGCAAGACGCTCTTTGGTTCAGGAACGGATCCTACGGTCAACTTGCCGAGTGTAATGGCAGAGTTCTAAGGGCCGCTGTTGCTGTCAACTGAGCACTTGGAACGCGATGGCTTGTCAGTGACTGGGTGGTTGCCATCAGAGGATTCCAGGCGTTGAATACCCGTATTAATGAGAAGGGGTGGGAGATCTACTCTTTGTCTATCATTTTATAGGAAATGGTAGGTGTGTGATTCGGTATGATTTGAGAAGTTACAATACCAATGAACGGTAGCGTATTTGGGCCATGGCTGTTCGTCGAGAAATGACTCTGCTCTTCGGGGAATATGGCGGTCCTTGATAAAGGAAATGTGTTATGAGTCAATCGTGGGTTTGATTCCTCTGATTGACTAGCGGAGGGTCAAGCCGTAGGCCCTCCGCTGGAAGCTTCAGCCCCTTGATTCTATTTCCAGCCTGAGTTGGAACGGTCAATAGGTCATGAATTCTCGAATGTAAGGAATTGGAATTTTTTGAGATCCTCCTCCCAGGTGGGTGGGGGAACGATATTGGTGGATCCTGAAACGTGGTCTCATTCAACTCACGATTGTGATCGCTGGTCGAATACGTGATGATATTTTTGGCTGAAAAATGAAAATTATCTATATATGGTGTCAGTAAATGGTGAGCCCATAGGAAGGGAATGCTCTAGTGTCTGTAAGTTTTAATCAAATTACTTTCACGGCTATTCGATGAATGAATTGGTAAAATATCTCGTGCTAATTGGCCGTATGACATTCTTCTATTGTTTCCAAAACAGACACCAAAAATAAGGGGGAGGGTCTTCGCCTATATTTATGCTAGATAATGCAGCTATGTTAATAAAGGTTACAGCATGTAAATATTGTATGCATATTTAATTATTTCTGTGTCATCACTTCAGTCATCTGCTAGCTTTTTTCATTCCGTTTCCCCCTGTATTTGATGAATGACAGTTAATCGGATAATTAGGAATATTTATTGCAAAAATGCGGGGTCAAAGCTTGAGTTAAATATTATTTATCCATGTGAGGCTCTTCTGGAGTCTCTGAATTCTTATGTTGCATAGCAATGATCATCCGGTAGGCTTGGTTCTTTTGGACGCAACTCTGAGCCCTTCTTTTATTAGTCCTGAAGCAGAAAGAGCCTTATCTTCGTTAACTGAGGTTACTCTCTCGCCTCGAAACAGGGGTGTCTACTATCTTCCTAAGGCTATCCATTTGTTTGCTCGAGACTTACAATTGAGGAGTAAGGAATCATATAAAAGACGACAGTCTAAACCGATCTCTTTCACGAGACTCATTAGGGGGCGAGACCAAGGTCTTTTCTTACGTGGAAGCGAATGTTGGTTGGGGCCTTCAAGTCGTTATCTCTATTACCTGATATCTGTCGTTTCGGTGAAAGAGCTTCATCTTGCAGAAGCAGGACTTCTCACTCCAAGAGAAATCGCTGTGGCAGGTCTCTCGGTACAAGGCTTTAAAGGTAAAGCGATTGCGAAGCAATTGAATATTAGTATTCACACAGTATATGACCACATGAAGTCTATTCGATTAAAAATTCCTAAATGAGACGAAGGCTCAAGAATGACTATCTTCTAGAAAAAGTTTGCTCACCCGTCGTTCTTGAAAGCCTCACTTACATATGATCACATCGGTAACGTGAGGACTTCGAAAAATTGTTTTATGATTTCAGCACAGACATTGAAATACCGTGAATGATCATCAATCCCTCATATCACCTCACCCTTAGCGTCAATTTCTTGTGAGCGAAAGACAAGTCCCTTAATTTTGTGTCGTGTCCCGTCGTCGAACCTCGAGATTCCTTTCATGTTTCCCGATCCGGTCCTAATAATTTAAACTTCTTAATCTCATGTTTCCATTGTCTAAGTATTCAGGGAATTCTCTGTGTCAGTGTTTTTGTTCTCATTAAGCTTGAGGCATCATTCTTTTTTTGGGGGACGAAGTTCATTGATGGATTTATTCTTGAGATGGGGGGCCGATAGTGTGAGCATTTAGTGGGTAAGCAATGGCGTTTTCTCATGGGTCTGAGAATAACCATCGATGAACTCCCAGTCATTCTGGTGATCGTGTTTCCATACATATCAAGGAACGGCTGAAGCGTTTGGTGTCATGATTGATGGAACAAGCAGGTGGGTTAGTTTGCAGATAAAGGGCATGCAAGAGAACAATAGGGCCTTTGGCAAGCGGATCTAGCCCTTATCCTTTACGGCCGGAGTTTGTGTTGTTTCCTTATAGCCTCGACCTCTAAAGGTTAATTCTGCTATTGCGGATTTATCGAGTTCTCCTTTTCCGAGTTGTACGAGCCGTTGGTACTGTTCTAGGGTTGCTGAGGCAAGTGGGGTGGCTAGCCCTTCTTGTTTGGCTAGCTCCACCGCTATGGCAGAATCTTTTGCTGCATGTGCCGCTGAAAAATAACATTCGTGATCTCGATTGACCATGTCGCCCCCATCCGTTTCAAGCACGCGCGAGGCCGCCCCGGTTTGAGCAAACACGTCTCGTACGATGTTGAGGTCAAGTCCTAACGCATCAGCAAGGCCCAATCCTTCTGCTAATCCCGCAGTGTTGATATTCATGACCATGTTGACGAGTGCTTTGACTTTTGCGGCTTCTCCCGCTTTTCCAATGTGTTGAAGTGCCACACTCATTGATTGTAGCAGTGGCTTCGCACGTTCAAACGCTACGGTCTTCCCTCCACACATGAGATATAATGTGCCTTCACGAGCTTGGGTAATGCTGCTCGCCATTGCGGCTTCGAGGTTGAGTCCTCCCTGTGCCTCGACGAGAGTTTCAATCTCACTATGCACGGATGGGGTGATCGTGGCGCAATTAATAAATAGACAATCTTTTGCATGGGCAAGGAGGCTATCGGGCGTGTTTGATTGAAAAATTTCTCGCATGCCCTGATCATCACTGACGACAGTGATGACGGTATTAGATCCTTTTGCGACGTCAGCTGGTGTCATCGCGGCTTCACATCCTAGTTCCTGTGCGAGGGATGTTGTTGTAAGCTGGTTTCTATCAAAGATAGTTGTTAGCTTATACCCATGGTCATGAAGTCGGCGAGCCATATTGGCTCCCATGCGTCCAACGCCGACAAATCCGACTCGAAAATCTGTTTTTACCATCAACGTCTATCTCCTTATATCCTATTGAACGAGTTTGCATGATTTGTGTGACTGGGGTTAATTCAGCTTCGGTATAGTAGAGAAATGTGTATCATTATTCCAGTCGCTCTGGCGGTTCGAGCTGGGTGAATTCAGGGTTGATCTATCAGATATGGTGATAATTCTGAGAGATGTCAGGGTTTTGAGAAACTTTGTGAACGCAAAATGACAATCTTGATGTATATTCTATAGATCTTACAAAGCAAGAAGAGGTATGGTATGCCTTTATTTGTATTGATTTTGACCAACCTACAAGAGAGAAACATACTATGACTCAACAAACTGATCGCTCAGCTCCTCGCGTCGCAATTTTAATGGGAAGTCGAAGTGATTTAGATACCATGAATCATGCAGGTGAGATGCTTGCAAAATTAGAGATTGGGTTTGAGGTGCGGATATTATCGGCCCATCGTGCCCCAGACGCCTTAATCGAATATGTCACTCAGGCAGAAACACGTGGGATTCAAGTGATAATTGCTGGGGCTGGTGGTGCGGCTCACTTAGCAGGGGTTATTGCAGCCAAAACAATATTGCCGGTCTTGGGTGTGCCCATGCAATCAAAGGCCTTGCAGGGAATGGATTCATTGTTGTCGATTGTACAAATGCCAAAAGGTATTCCTGTTGGAACCTTAGCGATTGGACAAGCTGGGGCTGCCAATGCAGGGTTATTGGCGGCGGCCATTTTGGCTGTAGCTGACAAGGAGGTTCGTGAACGGCTCAAAGCATTTCGAGAGGAGCAGACTCGAAAAGTATTAGCGGATCAAATCGCTGAGTAAGCCTTGAGTCTTAGCTGAAATTGCCCATGATGGGTTAATGGTGTTTTTCAGATTGTTCTTCTATTCGTTGAAAACGTAGTAAGCGTTGTCCGTCTTTTTCCACCTGTTCTTCAAACATTTCTTTGGGTCTCACCCACAAGCCGAATTCTCCATAGAGTGCGCGATAGACGACGAATTCTTGATCCGTCTCACTATGTCGTGCGCAGCCAATGACCTGATATTCTTTTCCTTTGTAATGTCGATATCTTCCTTCTGTGACCATCGGACCTTCCCTTCTCATCATTCAAGATTTGGTAATGGAAATTGTTGTCTATAGCTATAGAGGGCAATACTTGTGGCAACGGCCGCATTTAATGAGTCTGCGTTTTGACATTGAGGGATCGTGAGTGTTGCGGGAAATGATCCAGTTGGTAGACCAAGTCCTTCTTCTCCTACCAGAATGCGGATATCTTGAGGCCATTGCCAAGTTGTCAAAGATTGTCCTGTAAGATTCATTGCCACAATCCATTGGCAGATGTCAGGGCATGTCAACGCCTGGATGCTTGGGCCTTGCACGATGTGAATATTAAAGACGGCACCACTTGAAGAGCGAATGGTTCTTGGATGAAAGGGGTGAGCGGCTTCTTCTAAGAGGATCAGTTTTTGTACTCCAAAGGCCGCACAGCTGCGAATGACTGCTCCCAGGTTTAGAGGGTCTCCGAGTGGACACAAAACTTCAAGGCCTTCAGGTGGCGCTTCCAGGGAAGTGGATGCACAGTCTTTAAGGTGACAGATGAGAAGGGGGAAAGACGTCCCTGCCGTATCGAGTGATCGAAGAAGATCGCCAGCTAGTTGATAGGCCTTGATGTGGGCAGGGAGTTCTTGCTTGTGAGCGATTTTGGCCGAGTAGAGGAATTCATGGCCGAGAGATGGATGGTGGCTCAATATTTCATGGATGATTTTTTCTCCGCTCACCAAACATTGCTGATGTCGGGTCATGCCTTTTGAATCACGTAACGATATCCAACGTTTGAAGTGAGGGTTTTGTGTACTCGTGATTTGTTGATTGCCATCCATAGGGGAGTCCTTGAAGAAGGGAAGACGTGGTGTGTGACTAGGGTCTGAAAACGGTTCGAATTGTATCGAGAGTTGTTACGTAAGAATCAAGAACATTGAGCCGTATCATAACAGAATGTGTATACAGATACCGATGCTGAAGACCGATAAAGTGCATGAGATGTATGATCTCGACATTGTGTATGCAGTAACAGAGTACGTCTCATATCGTGTTGGAATTGAGGCGTTAAAATATTAAAGGGAACAGAATTTTGCCGGAGGACGTTTCATGTTTAAAGCATTGTTCGGGGATGGTAAAGAGTCGAAGTCGAGCGGAAATGTCAAGGACAAGGAGCCATCTAGTCAAGATCATGCTGAGCCGGCTCCTGAGGCACTCGCCAAAGTTATGCGTGTGTTCGGTCGGTATTCATTCGATCTCGATCACCTTGAAGCGGCAGACATAGAAAAAGAATTCGAGCGATGGGCGATGCATGTGCTTGTGGGCAGTACTGTTTCAGAAGATGGTGAGCCTCTGCCTGGTGGTCGGCGAGATTGGGGTGGCCTCAATCGATTTGTGAATACTCATCGGCAGCATGAAAAAAAATATGTGGCCGAAAGCCTGGGAGATTTGCGAGATGTTCTGTTGACATTTACACAAACGATTGGCAAAGCCGTTATTGAGGATCAGGAGGCTGATCGTCATATGGTTGAGCATATTGGTGGATTGCGAAATGCATCAGAAGCCAGTTCCGCTGAAGATATGAAACGCGCACTGCTTACGGCGGTTGGCGGCATTTCTCAGCTCTTAGAAGACCGAAAGCAACGTCAGCAAGCTCATGTGGAAACCTTGGGCTCAAAACTCAAAAAAGTACAAGAAGAACTGGGGCAGGCTCGTAAGGAAATGGTTTTGGATCCCTTAACGAAACTCTATAATCGAGCCGCTCTAGACATGCAGGTAGAGCGGGTCGTGGGACTCAGTTTTTTTTCCGGTACGGCTGCGAGTTTAATTATGGTCGACATTGATCATTTTAAGCTGGTTAATGATACGTACGGTCATCGTGCAGGAGATGCCATATTGCAACAGTTTGCTGATCGGT
Organism: Nitrospirales bacterium; assembly: GCA_029261355.1. Lineage (GTDB taxonomy): Bacteria > Nitrospirota > Nitrospiria > Nitrospirales > UBA8639 > JAGQKC01. Next base: position 213,303 of record JAJDBM010000010.1, read on the forward strand.
TGGTCACGATTTTTCTGCGTAAATCAGACTTTATTGCACGTTATGGTGGGGAAGAAATGATGGTGTTGCTTCAGGGCGATGGATTGATGGTGAGTGAACGAATCGTTGAACGATTCCTCGAAGCTATTAGAGGTACCCCGTTTGAACATGAAGGGGTTGAGATTTCCATTACAGCATCAGCTGGTTTGGCGGAACTTATTCCAGGGGAATCAGTTGCATCGTGGATTGAACGGGCAGATCGTGCGTTGTATCAAGCGAAGGAGGCTGGGCGTGATCGAGTCTGCATCGCCTCGTCAGAGGCGATTCCAGCATAATAGAGTTTGATCCAAAGGGCGAGTAACATATTTAAGCTTGTGTCGTGTTGGGTGCAGTCGCCAGAAGGACATTTGTGGCGGTACTCAGGACCTGTTCGATTTCTTCCGCACTGCCTACATGGTCTTGAAAGAAGCTGGATATTTCTGTCAGGCCTTCTGGAATTAATCGTAAGATCGTCTCAACGTCCTCAGGATTGAGGTCAAGCAAGTTCTTCGCGGCGGTGGCGGCTTCCGTTACTGCCTTTTCTGTTTCCGAATAACACCACACATCGGCGAGTTTCCCTGAAAGAGCGACGCAATTGAGTAAGATGTGTTGTTCGGCTGAGCAGTTAGTTTGCTCCTCTGGATGGTGGCTTGCTGCAATGGCCATTTGAAAATCTTTTGGAAGCTGCCAGGATTCGGCGACCCATTTTCCCATTTTGGCATGGTCACACCCAAAATACTGTTTTTCAAGTATCTGGAGGTGCGTATGGTCATCTTGGGAATCTGTCGTTAACGTTCTGGTGACTTCAGGTGCCACTCCATTTAAGGCTAAGAGGCCGATGTCTTGAAGTAACGCGGAGATAAAAATAAGTTCAGGGTCAGGAACCTTACACCACCGTCCTACTATTCGGCCTGCAATGCTTGCCATAATTGAACGGCGCCAGAACTTTACATGATCCATTCCTACTTGTCCCGGGTTATTCATGTCATGAAAGAGTCGGTAAAAGCAAAAAGAAAAGGCCAAAGAGCCCACTTCGTTCATCCCAAGCAATGTGACGGCTTGAGCGATGCTGGTCACAGTATGTTGTGATCCTCCATAAAAGCTAGAATTTGCTGTCTGTAGGAGTCGAGCGACAACTGCAGGGTCTTGACCTATTAATGCCGCGAGCTGATCGACACCGGCATCTTCATCCCTACACATTTTCAATATTTTTGAGGCGATTGGAGGAAGCGCCGGGAGATTCAGACTCGAACGAAGATGGTCAAAAAGTGGAAGATCCTCGTCAGTATCTCTGGTGTGTTCTTCACCATTTTGTTGAACGATTTCTGGGAAATTTGTACCGTTGTTACTCAATTCAATCTCCAAATATTGAGATGATGAATAATGCTGCTGCTTAATATTTCGGTAAAAACAAGTGAAGCTTAAGGAGGAATTTGAATGTTGGCTCTTTCCTCAACGGTATTCAGGGGCGATGTGATAGTCGTTCGAATTATTTTCGAATGTGTGAGATTGGATGGTGCGATAGATTGATCGGTGATGTGTCGCTAGGGACGAATTTGAGTGATCATTACGATGTATAGCCGATGCCTATATTGAATGAAAGCTGTGGGGCAGGAAATCCTTGGAACTCTTCATAGTGAGCATTTGAGAGATTTTCTATTCTGCCAAATAGGGTCCACTTGGATGTTGGGCGGTACGTGATTGCAAGGTCAGCTTTGATATAACCGGCAATTTCGTCGTCTTGAGTGGGAATTTGAAGGTCAACGCGAGAGCCAACTGCTCGTACTTGAGTGCGAATGGTCCAACTTGGAGATGGCTGAACAGTGAGAATAATTCCGCCACTCCATTGAGGCCGATTCCGTAGTGCCTCTGAAGATCCTTGGATCTTTGTGTCGAGATAGGTCAATACCCCTTTGGCGAAAATCCAAATCTTGGGACTGTACAGGGTTGAAAGTTCTAATCCTTGGGTGGTGACGGTTTGGAGATTGACAAGTCGGAAGATATTTTGTTGTGCCAGTGTTGGATCTAAATCAATGAGTTCTGAAAATCGGTTTCGAAAATACGTGAGTTCTAGTTCAAGGGATGCCTTGGATATCTGCTGTTTGATACCCATATCCCATCCTTTACTAGTTTCAGGTTTGAGCTGTGAATTTCCGATTGTTGGGTCGGAAAGGCTGGCCATCCCTGGTAGTTTAAATCCTTCTCCATACCCTCCTCGAAATTGGGTGGAATCAGTGGCCTGATACCGTAGTGCAATACGAGGGCTTACCTCAGCACCAAAGCTTTCGGGAATATCGACACGAACACCACCAATAATATGAATATTTGAGAGGATTGAGGCAGAAACTTCTGTGAACAATGCACTTGTGCTTCGTGTGTTGTGGAAATCAGTTTCTAGATCCGTCGGTGCTCCAAGAGTTGTCAGCTTGAGAGTTCCATTTCGTTTGCCAATTTCTGAGGTGACCTGCATGCCTCCAGTCAATGACCATTCTGGCGACAGTGTCATAGTATGCTCCCACCGTGGTTGTATTCGCGTATAGGTCGTATCTGAATTATTGGGAGGAATTTGGAACATGGTCGGAGTCGAGAGCACTCCTGGATTGTTACTGTGTTGTGTTCGGCGAAAGAGATGAAGGGAGAATTGGTGTTGCCAATCATCAGTGAGTGTCTGGTCAATGTGGAGTCCTGTCACCAGTTCGTAGGTATTTCGTTTCTCAGTGTCCCGTAAAAATGCCAGGCGAGGGCCACCGCTCCCTTCAGGAAATGCTCGTGATGCCGTGTGAGTGAATTGTCCGGTCAGGCGGAGCTTGACCGGCGTATTATCATGCCATTTCAGGTGCCATCCAACTGTTTCTAAGGCAAACCTATCATTTTTCACTTGCTCATCATTGCGAGTGTGGGAAAAGGACAGTGCATACGATGCCGGTCCGATAGGCCCATTCACTTGGAGAATTTCACGGGTATATCCAAAGCGTCCTCCTGAGAGTTGAAGCGAGTGATGGGATTCCTGTTCTCCAGACTGTGTGATGATATTGATGACTCCTGAAACGGCTTCTGATCCGTAGCGTGCTGACAGTGGGCCGCGAATTATTTCAACTTGTTCAATTCGTTCTGGAGTGAGAGTCGAAAGGTCGACTGACCCACCACGAGAATTGGTCGGATCATTGATGGGAACCCCATCAATCATGACTAATGTGAAATTCGGATCGCTCCCACGAAGATAGAGAGAGGTCACTCCACCTCGCCCCCCCAATTCATCAACATACAGTCCTGCGACCTGCTGAAGGACTTCGCTGAATCGATGAGCTTGTTGTGCCTCTATTTCTTTTCGAGTGATCAGGGTGACATTAGCTGGCGATTGAGAGACTGGAGTCTCGAGTGCAGAGGCACTGACAACAATGGGGGCAAGCTGAGTCACAGAGTTCTGTTCAGCCCCATTGGCTATGCCAAGAAGGGAGCGAAAGATGCCTATAGTCATTATGAGCCCTACGAAGCAGGGAAGGGGAATAGATGTGCGTATGTCCATGATTCATTCAAGATTGAAGAAATAGGACAAAGAGTAATTTCCTCATATGTTCGCCATATTGAGTACCTCTATCTAATTTTTTAAATGAGTATTTTAGCATGGGATAAAAACAGGAGAAATGACTGAATACGACTTTGATGGTGGGGATGATAGATACTCTGAGGATGAAACACTCAGATTCAAGAGTGATGGGGGATCGTAACTGTCTGCTGGAGAATGGCGAATCGACACAGGGCAGTGGTAGTCGGCAATACTATTGCGCGATCGCTTCGTTTTTTTGGCTCAAGAGCCCTGCTTGGTCAAGGAGTGCTTCACGTTGTTTGAGGAACGTGGTGTTGTGTGGATCGGTGCGGAGCAAATTCGACAGGGACCAGAAGGCATCATACCATAATCCGGATCCTGCATAGAGACGAGGGGCTTCTGGTGAAGGGTTATCCTGATTGATCTCAGGTGGGATGGAAGGAGAGCTTGAAACCCGCTTGATGAGTCCACTGGCTGTGATGGTTTCTTGGTGCGTTCCAGTCATTAGCTTTACGTCCCACCTATAGGAGACATCTGGCAGGAGACGAATGCCATAGTCCTTAAGGGAGATGTGATGCATACCGGGTTCAAGAGGAGGGAGGAGGCGCATTTCGAAAACGACTGCAATATCTCCTTGCTCCGTCAGCATGACATCAATGGGATTGTGTGTAGCTTCAGATAGATACCAGAAAAGGGTCGGTTGCTCATGAATGGTATGACCAAGGTGATTTGGTGCGAATACAAGAAGATGGGGTCCATCATTTTTGGGTGTTAGTTCCAGAGCCGCTTTTTGAGGCTGCCTTGTGGTTGGGGGCTGGTAACTTAAACCATGAGATGGAGACTGAGGTTGTAGGTTCAATGGAGAAGTTTGGATTGGCAGAGAGACGGGAGACGAAGGGGTTGGTGTGGTCACGGCAGGGCGGGGCAACTCGACAGAGGGGTGGGGTCTCGTGGGTTGAGGGACCGCTTCAGGAAGTGAGGAAGGCTGAGGGGATTTGGTCGAGCCTTTTGCTTCCAGCTTTTGCCCACCCGGAAGAAACAGTGTGATGAAAAATTGATGTTGGTCTGCTGGTCTAGTCAGGGCCATTGGAGAAAAAAGCTCGTACTGTTCATGGGTGAGGGCTTCGGCTTGTAAAATAATCTTTCTTTTTTTGTCTTCCTGAGTCAAACGCAATTCTGAGCTCCCAGCAGGTTCAACAAAATATTTACCTGGTTCCACCGTGATAGGAGTGCCGTCAATTGCCTGGAAGTGTAAGGCTCGGGTTAGAACTATATTGGGTTGACTCGCCCAGACATCCTGGATCCCTAACAACCCAAGAATGCACACCGCTAAGATCATCATATATTTCATATAATCAAATTGACGCATAACGTCCTCCGCACGAATTATACACATGATGAGGTCACGTGTTGTGTTTTATCTATGGGGGTAAGCGATTTCCTGTATTGTAATATCATTAACTCTACTTATGCCACTATTGTCACGTGAGGTAACAGGACCTGTAAATTCCTATCGTGGTCTGTTCCCTCACGGTTGTTGCACCATATTCTCGAAGGATAGGTATCAAGCTGATTGCATAGCTTTTCCAACTTTAGTATGACCTATCAATCGTCTCTAACCGATCAGTTTTAATATCTGGCATTTGTCCGTAGATCAAACTACGTAAATACGTAGGGAAGTATTAGGAATTCAACTTTCTTGTAATTATTTTTTTGTGACCGATTCGTCCTTATGGGGGCTACAATGTGGGGCCATTGATCGCGATTCATCCTATCCGGCGAATGGTATCTGTGTTTCTTTGATATCTCTTTCTTAGTTTTCTCAGCAGCAGTCTCAATCAAGGTAGTCAGGCAGAGAGCCTTTTCCTGCGCATGAGAAAGTCGTTCTGTTTCTACTATGGGAATCTTGAAAAAATCCGTCAGCGGGGTTCTTGCCCTCTCGCTCTCTGAACGCGATATATCGTTCTGAGCTGGACGAAAGGACTGCGGCCTTGTTGGACGAACTTTTTTGAACATTCCCTTACATTCATGATCTGAGTCTCGACCAGAGGATTGATCAGCCATTGAAATGAAATATTCAACAGCCCCACTGTCAGAGAACAGGGAATTTCGTTGAATACATTGGTGAAGGGATCTTCCTCCTCTGTATGAAGTCGAACCCCTACAGTTCGCCATTTTTAATCGAGATTGGGTACGAAACGAAGCGACATGTAACCTATTGAAAATTTGGATATTTATGGTTGATGGTTCATATGGACATTTAAGGGAACATGATTTGCTACTCATTTATATGACAACGCTCAATGCAATGGCCAGTACAAGGAAATCAGCATTGAGGATCTGGGTGATGGACCGTATTACAACAGGAGGTGTTCTCATGGGTGCACGCATCTTTTCAGGTCTGATGGTTGTAGCGATCGTTGGGGTATTCATGTTCGCTCCTGCGTCAACTTTTGCAGGAAACGCTGCAGATGCCATGAGCAAATTGAAAGAGCAATCTGCCATTAAAGCCAAGTCTGCCGAAGGTCCAAGTAAAGCTGATGGCGCATCAGCTGAGGCAAAAGAAAAAGCCAAGAAAGCGGTGAAGGGGATGGTAGAAAAAGGAAAGAAGTTGAAGAACTAACCGGCGGAAGATTGTTGGAGTTTTTCCAGCTTCTCAAGCGCCGAGTGTGGAGTTAGCTTTTCATTCTACCTCATATCCGCTAACTCTATTCTGAAAGGGCTCATTCGATTGGATACGAATGAGCCCTTTTTCTTTGTCTTGTTGAAGATGTCAAGAACGGAGCATTGCATGTTTCCTTTATGCAGATGAATAATGGATTTTTAGATTGAGATCAAATGACGATGGATTGAATGTGGCCTTTACGCGATTGTCGCAGGGAATTTTTGAGATCTATGGATGACGGGGGTCTGTGTGCTTCGCAGCATTTGTTTTAAACACAATTTCGGTGTGAACCGAGCTCCATGATGGTTCAATTATTACTGGCAACAATCCTTTTTCTATGAGAGTATATAGGATACGCCTCTCACTTTAATGTGGGACATCGAAGGATGATTATCTATCTTGATGATGTATGAGTGTTGTCTATAGAACCATATGATTGACACACGAAACTCTCCAACTCTTTCTATCGTTATCCCTGTGTTTAATGAACGAAACACAATTGAGGAGTTGCTCCGCCGAGTATGTGGCGTTGATCTGCATGGAATAGAAAAAGAGATTATTCTGATCGATGATGGGTCAACCGATGGGACGGCAGATTGGTTGATGGAGTTTATGGAAAATTCGGATACAAAGAGAGAGCTGGATTTCGTTTCTCTTGGCGCGAATATTGCCCCGAGTAATATTCATGTTGTGTACCATGAAATAAACCAAGGAAAGGGGGCGGCTCTGCGCCGAGGATTTCGTGAAGCCATTGGTAAGATTATCTTGGTACAAGATGCAGATCTAGAATATGATCCGCATGACTATGGGGATCTGCTTAGTCCAATACTCCGTGGTCGTGCTGATGTGGTGTATGGGTCGAGGTTTCTCAGTCAGGAGAGGCCGCCTTGGACGATGGCTGGCTACATCGGAAATAAACTCATTACGGCATTATCAAACGCAAGTACTGGACTCATGTTGTCTGATGTATGGACAGGCTATAAGGTGTTCAAGCAATCAGTCATTCAATCGATGGAGTTGCATGAATGTGGATTTGAGTTGGAGCTAGAGTTAACGAGCAAAGTGGCCCATGGTCAATGGCGAATTTGCGAAGTGCCGATTAGCTATTCGCCTCGTACACGTGCAGAGGGTAAGAAAATTACATGGAAAGATGGAGTTGCAGCTATTCAATGTATGATCCACTATCGGCAGGACACTCTTCTTAGTCATTCACATGACATTCAGAAAGTCAGTAACAGCCAAGATCCCTGATGAGAAAGGTTGTGGCGCATTAGTCTGTCACCGCTGACCATCCAAATATTACCCTCTTTCACAGTGCTCTCCCACTCCTATCGGTTTACCCAAAAACTCTGTCAATGAAGAGTATATTTTATTTGTGGAGTCTTCCTCTTCTTTTGGGATAACTGAGTCTATTATGGGAATGGTGAAATTGAATGTCGTTCCCTGGTGTTGAGAAGACTCAATCCAAATCTTCCCGTCATGCAACTCGACGACTTTTTTGCATATGGCCAGTCCGATTCCTGTTCCTTCGACTTTTGAAGTCGTGTCCAATCGCTGGAAAATACCAAAGACCTTTTCAATGTCTGTTGGCGCAATACCTATTCCATTGTCTTTGACCATAAAGAGCCAATGTGTGTCCAAATGTGATACGGAAATATGGATAGTCAATGGTTGTTCACTTCGAAACTTCAGCGCATTACTGAGAAGGTTTTGAAATAATTGGTGAAGAAATGTTGGATTTCCATGTACGGTGGGTAATGGGTCGGACTGTATGGTGCTTTGAACTTCTTGGATTGTATCGCCAAGTTCAACCAACACTTCATCGAATACTTGTTGAAGGTCTACGGGTTTATACGATTGTTCTGCTTTCCCCACAACTGCATATTCTAATAAATCTGTCATGAAGAGACGCATGTGCTTCGCGCTATTGAGTGCTCGTTGAAGGTATTCCTGAGCGCGCTCACTTAGTTGGCTGTTTCTATCTTTTTCAAGAAGCTGCAAAAATGTGATGACTCTTCGGACAGGGGCTTGCAGGTCATGAGACGCGGTGTAGGCGAATTGTTGTAACTCGAGCTGGGAGCGTTCAATTTCCTTGCGTTGCTTAAGCGTAAATTGTAGACGAACTGCATCTTTTACCGCTCTTGAAATGGCGCGATAGAGGCCTTCAGCTGTCATCTTTCTTTTTACAATATAATCCACTGCCCCATTTTTTAAGGCATCGACCGCGAGAGTTTCATTTCCTTGGCCAGTGAGCATCAGTACTGGAATTGGAGAGGCAAGATGTTCCTGACCCAAGGACTCAATAAACTCAAGTCCGTTGATGTCAGGAAGTTGGTAATCCAACAATATGCAATCGGGCTGTTCGGATCTGCAAAGCTCTAAGCCCTCGCCTCCAGTATTTGCTTCTAAGATACGGAATGTTTGTTGTGTGTTCGTATGCAAAAAGCGAGAAAATACATCTCGATCTTCTTGACAGTCATCAATGATTAATACAGAAATTATAGGTGTCTTCATAATTGCGAGTTTACCTTCTTGGGGAATAAGATCAACTTTATTCCAGAATCCCTGTAATTGGACCATGACATTTGTGAGGCCATAAAAAGGTTAGAGGGGCTTGATCGAATTCACGAAATATTCAGACCCTCGACTTATTTCTGGTACTTTCCCAAAAACTTCCTGATTATTTGCAACCAATAGTATTAGTTCCTGGGGAAATGATGTCATCTTTCATTTTCCTCTCAAAGGACAAGAAAGAGGTTGAGCCTTCTCCATACGTTGATTTAACCCAGAAAATTCCCTCGTGCCGTTCAAGCCGGTTTTTGGCAATAGTCAATCCAGCTCCTCTTCTCTTACCAAACTTATCTCGAGGATGGAGTCGTTTGAAGAGGCGGAAAATATTGGGTAGATGTCTGTTTTGTATTCCTATTACGTTGTCACGGACTATAGAACAATTGGAATATTGAGTGTCGTGAGATCAGTTGTTATTAAAGATGCTTGACGTCTTTCGTTCTTAGATGATTGCTCGGTGCGTTAGGATCAATTCTTGATGAGATTCGTGATGTCAGAAAATGATTGAAGTGGGAAAAGGCTATTGATGGCTGTGTGAGAGTGTGCATTGTTTTGTGTCAGTGTTTGAGGACTCGTCAGTGCCAGATTATTGTATTTGACTTCAAAAATGAGGATGAGATTCTTGTGAATATGAGTGAATGGTGGCTATTACTTTCCCCTTTTTTCCTATCCTTAAGTTGTAATTTGGAATGACCGATCAATTGCGATATCAAGTGAACAAGGCAAACCATTCGTAAGGGTGGGACGCAAAGCCAAGGGACCTTCTTCGATAGGGGAATAGGAGGTTCGCCAGGTTGCCACGAATGAAATATTGGCACCCAAGGTTATGCGCCCATTCGAAAGAATGGGCTTTTTTGTTATGGCCCAGATACTGAACCTTCTTAGAAGGTAAGAAGAAACATACATCATGGGGAGGGGGACCACGTGATATCTGCGACTGAGACGATGCGAGTGCTGCTGGTGGAGGATAGCGAAGATGATGCGGTCATCACGCGAGCGGTGCTTTCTGATATTCCTGGGGTCAAATTTGAAATGGATTGGGTCTCTTGTTATGAAGATGGCCTAGAGCGAATTAAACACGATCATTACGATATCGACCTCCTTGATTATCATCTTGGAAGCCGATCAGGTCTTGATCTTTTACGGGAAATTCATGAGCAAGGTTCCCATCCACCGGTTATTATGCTGACTGGGCAGGGAGCTGAAGCTATAGTCATGGAAGCGATGCGTTCGGGAGCATCCGATTACATTCCCAAGCAACTCATGTCTCCAGAAAGTCTAGAGCGGGCCATTTCTCACGCCGTAGAAAAGAACCAACTTCAGAAGAACCTTGATCAACATCATTATGAACTTGAACAAGCGAACGCCGAACTTCTACGGAAAAATGAAGAAATTCAACGATTTTATCATGTGTTAGCGCATGAGCTGAAAACTCCGCTGACGGCTGCGACGGAATTTGTCGAAATTATCCTTGAAGGGCTAGCTGGTCCCTTAACGAAAGAGCAACAAGAATACTTGGAGATTGTTGATGGTTGCTGTGATTCGTTAAAGCAGAACATCAATGACCTTTTTGATACCACTCGATTGGAGACTGGAAAACTGAGCGTCATTCCACAGCCCGATGATTTGAGTACTCTCATCCCGAAAGTCATCACGACTTTCGTCCCGCTGTTTCAAAATAAAGAGGTCACATTACAATATTCTTTGCCTGCGGACGCTCTCTCTGTTTTTATGGATCAGCATCGCATTCGCCAAGTCCTTAACAATTTACTTAGTAATGCGTTGAAGTTTACGTCAAAAGCTGGATCCGTGATGGTCAAGGTTGAAGAAGATGTCACGAATTCTGACCATGTGCTGATTTCTATTTCTGATACGGGTGTTGGGATACGACCTGAACAACTCAGCCAAGTCTTTGAGCGGCTCTATCAGATCAGAACCAATAGTTCGCCGGCAGTGGCAGGTTTGGGGCTTGGGTTATTTCTTAGTCAACAATTGGTCAAATTACACGGTGGAGAACTGACTGTCAAAAGCAAGCTCGGAGAGGGAAGTACGTTTTCTTTTACTCTTCCGAAAGTGAAAGTAGGCGAGTCCAACATTACTGCATAGTGAGGGATAGAGATGCAAAAACGTATTTTGGTTGTAGAGGACGATGAAAATATTGTGAAAGCGCTCGGGGTCCGTCTTCGTTCGAAGGGGTACGATGTCGTGGTCTCTTATGATGCGGTCATGGGGATGCAAAAAGCCATGGAGCAACCACCTGATCTTATTCTCCTTGATATCATGATGCCTGGAGGCAATGGTGTGACGCTCGCTGAGCGATTGCAGAGTTCCTCGAAAACCGGACAAATTCCCATTATTTTCATGACAGCGAGCAAGCAATGTGAACTACGTACACAGGCGCATGCTCTGGGTGCTGTCGGATTTTTTGAAAAGCCTTTCGACTTTGGAGAGCTTCTTGCCACGGTACGAGCTGCCTTGGAACATCCATCCGTATGTCTGGTTGGGTAGAGCCACGAGATCTTAGTCTCACTTTGAAGAAAGACCATTTATCTGATGCCTACGATAGATGAGGTGAAATGTGAGCCAGATGTGGTTCGTCTCCTTCTCATCGAAGACGATGAAGATGATGCACTGATTGCGAAGTCCCTGCTCTCAGAAATTCGCGGAATCAAGTTTGATGTAGATTGGGTCTCTTCATATGAGGGGATTCCTACCCATATTGCTCAAAGCCAGTATCACATTTGTCTCCTTGATTATTATTTGGGATCTTGCACAGGCCTCGATGTCTTGGGAGAAGCCCTTCAATATGGCTGTCAGATTCCGATTATTATGATGACGGGAACTGCTGATCGGGAAATTGATCAAAAAGCCATCATGCTTGGTGCTGCAGATTATGTGATTAAAGGTGAGGTCAATTCCCAGCTTTTAGAACGTGTTATTCGTCATGCGCGAGAACGGAAGAAAGCTGAAACGGAACGTGCCGAACTGCATGCGAAACTCATTGAGACCTCTCGCCAGTTAGGTATGGCCGATATCGCGATCAATGTTCTTCATAATGTCGGAAATGTCTTGAATAGTATCAACGTGTCAGCTGGGTTGATTGCTAATCTCCTGCAGAAAGCTCATGTTGGTGAAATTAGTAAAATTTCGGACATGTTGAAAACTCATGCTGACAACCTTGGAGCATTTCTTACGGAAGATTCAAAAGGGAAGTTCGTTCCACAGTTTCTCGAAGAACTTGGGAAAGATTTGTCATCACGAGTGAGTCAGACTTTAGTAGAAACCAATACCCTTCTTTCCAAAGTTGACCATGTGCGAAGGATCATCGATGCGCAGCAGGATATCGCAAGACCCGGTGGGTTACAGGAGCCTGTTCGATTAGAAGAATTAACTGATCAGGCGTTAATGATTAATCGTGAAGATATAAACCACCATAACATTGAGGTTGTTCAGGAATATGAAGTCCTTCCTCAAGTGATTCTTGACAAACATCAGATTTTACAAATATTGGTGAATCTTATCCGAAATGCTAAACATGCCATGATTGACAAAGAGGGGAACTCTCATTGCCTTACGTTGCGGATCCTGAGAAGGGTTCACCAAGTAAGTCAATTGGAAGTTCAGGTGAGTGATACTGGTATAGGTATTTCGTCTGAGAATCTTACGAAAATATTTGCTCAAGGTTTTACCACAAAGGCGAAGGGGCATGGTATTGGACTTCATAGCAGTGCCTTGGCTGCGAAAAACTGTGGAGGAGCTCTCCATGTTTCGAGTAATGGTGAAGGGTGTGGTGCAACTTTTACATTGATCTTACCTGAGAAAGTGTTGGAAGTTCCTGGTTAACAAGGGAAGGGACATGAGAGAGGGGGCATTTGTGAAAGATGATGACAGCGTGAGGCCGTATAATTTTTTTAAATGGCCTTCCTGACACAACGAGAATTCCTTCCTTGATATTTCCCCTCATTCGTATTGCGTTATTTTCTTTCTATCATCCAAGCCTATCCCGACTCATGCAAACCCTCAAATCTACTAGGATAATTGAACGCAATGGAATCTTCTTATGAGTTAGTATTTCCAAGAATGGGTATAGGAGAATGCGGCATCAACTGGTGATAGGCCAACTCCGACACCAGGGCCAAACCCAAATCCTTGAAACTGCTTGACCTTTTCATCAAGCATGACATCAACTGCTCCAGAAACAATCTTGGATGGAGGACCAGCTGATATTCCAATCCCAGAACCCCATCCTTTGAAGGAGTCTAACGAAACTTTAGGGAAGAAGGCGACTTCAGCTGTGAGGCCAACTGTGGCATTGGTGACTCCTTGAGGGCCGATAAACCAATACTTGCCACCATTGCCACGCAAATCTGTGACGCCCATTAGCCCAACTTGCAATCCGATGCCGATGCCTCCTCCGAGTGTGATCTGATAACCCAAATAAAAATGTTCGTCTTGAGCTCCTCGTGAGCGCACCAAAGCGAACTTAGGCACCATACCCAGTTGCATAAGTTTTTTATCCATCATAGAGACTGAATCACTGCAAAAGGTGTTCGTACTAAAGATAGCATCCAACTTCTTTTTGGTCTTGTTCATAGACTTTGCGATTCTTTTTAACTCGGGGATTTTTGCTTTGTGTGTTTGAAGGTTATGCGTGATCTTGGCTATGAGCTGATCATGAAAACTTTTGTCATTTTTAAATCGATTCTCTGCATTTTTATTTTTTCTTTTGGCTGAGGGAATCACATTCTTCATGAATCCCGCTACGGTTTTTCCTCCCTTAATTAATCCAACGGTTGCCTTACAAGCTTGAATCTTGGCGAACTTTGCCGTTTGTTGAGCGATCTGCTTGGCCTTTACTGCAGCCATCTTCGCGGCATGCTCAGCAGCTCGCTTGGCTTTCAAGGCTGCTTGACTCGCACCCTTCCCCACTTTTTTGGCAGTACTCCCTATGCTTCGTCCTGTTTTTCTGGTCGTGCCTCTTGCTTTTCTGTATGTCCGGCTTGCTCGCTTCTTGGCTTTATTCAATGATTTCTTGAAGTTAAATCCGCGTGGTTGAATACCACTATACGATCCTGTGGCTTCGAGAGTTTCCCCGGTTGGCAAGAGGAGCATCATGTGGTGAAGATCTAATTCATTTTCTGTCGAGCCAGGCAGGGATAAGGCAATGAGTGCGTCAATTTCCGTATCGTTCGTACCTTTCTGTGTCTCAATAAGAAGTGCCTTGCGTCGTTCTTTACCAGGGATTAAGCGGATCCAATCTTGTGCGTCTTCTGCGGTATAGGTTCCAGGTTCAGCTATCACAGGACTGCCGTCAGGCGCAATAAAGTAAACGGCTTTCTCAAAGGTGACCGTGGTTGGACTACTTGGGAGATCTACGTCCTCAGAAATTCCCCGGCTTCGGATTCCAGGATACGTACCAATGGCCTGAAGCGCCTGCCCATTTGGAAGGTAGAGAATTACTAGATGGGTATTGGCTAACGGTCCATCTTGTCCAGGAATTGAGGCGGCAGTCGCAAGGGGAATTTCAGCGTCATGAGAATTCTCATTTGCGTCAATTATGATAGAGGTCTTGGAGTCGCTTGAGGAAAGAGATAATGTGCCATTACCTGCACTGACCGCATAGGTGCCTGATTCTATCATAATTTCTTCGCCTTGAGGATCTTCAAATTTAACTGCTTTGTCCAAAATAATCATGGTGGGCGATTTTTCTGGACTGGCAGCCTGGACTATCGTGCTAAGGCTCAATAGTCCGCAGGCGAGTAGGCCAATTAACAGATTTAAGAGACGAGGGTATCTCATCTGATTCTCCTATATTCGTTGACTATATAATAAATTTTACAAACGTGGCTTTTCATCGTTGGTCGAATCTATGAGTACAAAAGTTCATGGAGTGCTACATCGAGGTTGATTCTCGCTAGGTTCGTGAAACGATATAGGGATGTGTTCATCTCATTAGATTTACCTTGTTATGTCAAGGACACTAAGAGAAATTTGGGCTGAATAGGTTGTGGGTGTAGAACCAGGGTTCCTGGTTCTCCTACGAAGCAAATCTAAATTTTTCGAAAAGAAGGTCTATTGATGTCGGAACCACCGTGTGACGCGTAGGGCTTCCCCAGCAGTTTTTGCGAAAAAGGTGGTGGGGAGAAGTTGTTGGTCTTGTTGTAAGCCTGTGGTAATGGCGAATGGCGAAGGGCTCCGGCGTGCTGTCGAAAATCCTTGCGGAATAACTGGAGCTTCTGTGACTTGGTGTGGTCTGTCACTTGGGAGACGTTCGTGTCCAGCGATGCGAGTCATAATGGTTTCAATGTCATTTCGTTTTTTATGAGAGGCGACAAAAAAGATGGTTTCAATTCCCTTAAACTGGTCAAGGCTAAACCAATTGTTGCCTTCAGGAATCATATATTGCTGGTTCGCGCTGACGGGGTTAGCAAAGGGGTTTCCAGGTGGAGGGAAGACACCTTGTGCCCAAGCTGAGCCATCAATGGAGATCACATACACAAAACCATTCGACTTCGATCGAAACATGATGCGAAATTTATCGCCTGCTTGCGCATTGCCTCGTCCATCCCTCATCACGTCCCCATCATGAATCGGTAATAATGTGACTGCACCGTTGTGGGCCGTTTTACGTACGAGTAAGACATCTAATGCAATCGGACTCGTGTCTTCTGATATTTGGCTATAGAACTCTTCGTCATGCCCTTCTTGGCTTGGTTGGAATGATGAATCTTCATGTGGGTGTTCTGAATATTCATTGTCCCCGTCTTCTGGGTAGTTTTGATTCTGAAAAAATTGTTCTGAGGAGTTTTGATTGTGAGGGGATTGGTACTCATCAGAGGAATAGGGCGTGGCCCCTTGCTCTGAATCGTTCCCGATCATCTGTGAAGAAGAATTAAGTTGTGGCTGTCGAAGTGATACCATCAGATCTTGCAGGTCATTGTTATACGGTTTGTCATAATTATTGAGGGCAGTGTGTAGCAATCCTGCAGAGAAGTCGATGAGTGGTGGGATGATGAACGGGAGTGCGGCACATCCTCCAAACATGAAAGAAATGAGAAGGACATGAAGGTGTGATGGCCAATGTCTGTGTTTCATCTACCTATTTCTCAGTCATTCTTCCTGTAAAGAAGAGAGCGAATTATTGATGTCGGAACCAACGAGTGATGCGGAGATCTTCTCCTGCCGTTTTTGCCAAAAAGCTCGTTGGGATGATTTCTTGTTGTCCCCCATTGGAGAGCGCGACATCAAAGGAGGAGTGACTTGGTTGTGATTTGGCGTATCCGTTTGGAATGATCGGAGCTTTGGTGACCTGCTGAGGAGTCGAAGATGCCAGTCTTTCTCTTCCCATGATCCCTTTGAACAAATCTTCAATGTCCTGACGTGGTTCCGAGGAGGCGATAAAGAAAATTGTTTCAATTCCTTGAAATTGGTCAAGACTAAACCAGTTTGACTGTTCGGGTATTACATATTGTTGATTGGTTTTTACCGGGTTGGCAAAGGGAGTCGTGGGTGAAGGGAAAATGCCTTGTGCCCAGCCTGATCCATCAATTGCAATGACGTAGACAAAGGCGTCACTATTTGGTCGGAACATAATACGAAACTTATCACCTGCGTGAGGGTTTCCTCGTCCGTCTCTTAGAAGGTCTCCATCTTTGATGGGAAGGATGACAGGTGTTCCATTTCGTGTGGTTTTTTTCACCAATGCGACATCGAGACTGATAGCCGGTCCATGCGATTCATATTCATCTTGTTGCTCATAGTTCTTTTCTTGTTGGCTATATTCAGTTCCATCTTGATTATAGTTTTGATCAGATTGATTGGGGTTGTATCCATTTTGCTCGTCCTCATAGGACTGTCCGTCTGTTCCGACTTGTTGCTGATCGCAAGGGTTGTCCTGTGGTTCTCCGACGGAAAATCGTCCAATCCCACGAGAGACTGGCTGGTCAACGTTTGAGTCATAATCTGTATCTTGAGCATATTGATATTGCTCATCATCAAAGCCCTGGTCTATCCCTTCTCCATCTTGCTCTTGATCATCTTGGTAGGGGTCGATGCCTTGCTCAAAATCACCTTGATCGGAATAGTCCTGTCCATCGCCAGTGTAAGTCTGTTCGTCTTGGGAATACCCTTGGTTATCATCGACAGGGAATTGATCTTGGGTGTTGTTGTCAGGCTCGTGTTGTTGTCGATTCCGTTTTCTTAACCATTTTGGTGTGACGAGTTTGGTTAGAAATTTATCAAGTTTTCCCGTATATTTTTGACTATAGTTTGAGGCTGCTGTGGCAAGTAAGTTACCACCAAAACTCATCAGAGAGGTCGTGAACTGATTCTGGAGAAAACTTGAGGCAGAAGATGGTGCTTGAGATGGGCAGGGGTTACCAGAAAGATGACTCGTTCCTGTTGGGGTGGCACAGGAAGATACAAATATCAGCAGAACAATAAGAGCGATAGATCGTTTCAGCATATACGTACCTCTATAGAGCCGGTTCCATTCATGATTAAGGGGTTGACCACACTCAACTATCGCATGACATTCTATGCCTTTTTTTTAAGAGGGGTCAATGAATTTGCTTTAAAGAACGGTTTGGATTCACGGTTGTGAAGTGAGTCGGGTGCTGTTGGACTTTGGTTCATTCGTTTGCTGGTGTGGCAGATCGAACGATTGTTGGCTGTGCCAGGAGAGTCTCCAGACTTGCCTCTATTGGAGTCAGGTCATTGGTGGATATTTTGAGTACGTAGGCGCCGTCTAGAGATGGGCCACGTATAATCTGTGCATGAATGAGCTGAAGTAAGCCCTGAATTTCGCTTTGAGTTGCCGTTTCAGTAAAGATGATATGAATGTGGTGTGACTCTGAAGGTGATGGGGCTTGAGGTATTCCCCGAGGGACGACAGGCTCCCAGTCAGGTAAGGTTTGATTGTTCCCGAGGTTGGTCATGAGGAGTGCCGATTGTCCCACAATGACTATCGTCGCGAGGACTGGCACCCATGGAACAGTAAAGAGGGATTGAATCCAGGCTTGGATTTGTTTCAGGAGGTTTGGGCCTGTATGAGACTTTCGTTGTATGGTTGTTTCAGCTGATGATTGTTCTTCTCGAATTCTGGCCATGACTTGCTCGAATACGACGGATGAGGGTCCAGTTTGTTCATTGATGGAAGCTTTCACTGCAGCTCGTGTGCGTTTCATCTCATCGAGTTCTATTTGACAGCGCTCACAATTGGGTAAGTGAGTTTCAACGTCTTGTTTTTCTTGACGATCCAAGGTGTCAGTGAGATACCAGGGAAGCAATGTCGCTTCATGGTGAGTCGACGGATCGAGTTGGTCAGATTCATTCATAGCATGGTCTCACTAAAGCCTAATGCATGCATGTGGCCTTTGAGTTGTTGTTTGGCATAAAACACACGAGTTTTCACGGTATTCATGGGTATATTTAATAATGATGAAATTTCTTGATAGGGTAATTCTTCAAAAAATGCCAAATGGAGCACTTCGCGATGATCGGGAGACAGGTCTTTCATGGCCTGGGTGGTTAATTTGGCTAATCCCTTTTGTTGAACGTGATCTTCAGGGCTATCACCGACGTCAACCGTTTCTTCCGCATCATCTAATGAGACGGAACTTTGACGGTGACTCGAGACTCGTCGAATGGCATCAATACCTTTATGGTGCGCGATCCCAAATATCCACGTCGAAACTTTTGAGTCTCCACGAAATTTTCCTGCATTTTTCCAGACCGCGACCATCACTTCGACCATGGTCTCTTCCGTCAGAGTAGGGTCCCCGAGCATGCTGATGAGATATTGAAAAATTCGCTTTTCATATCGGTGATACAATGCTTGAAAGGCTTCTTCATCCCCTTGCCCAGCCTCAGAGGTCAAGTCTTGATCACTTCTGTCATGTACGTCAGTCGTTGTCATGGTCAGGGATGTTCACTGAGGTGTGTCAATGGGGCACCGATTCTCTATCTTCTTGACTTTATCCCAACTAACACATTTCATCAAAACCCTCAAGAGACGTTCTCTTGATCTTGCTAAAATTGAATTATTGAGACTCTCAATGAGACTAATACTCTGAATCCAACTTGAGAGTTGATACAATGAAGATTAGACTAGGAATAACTAACATTTTCAGGATTTTCAAGAGGGTCAATATGAACATTCCAACGACACATGCTCGAGCTCACTATCTGGTCATAGGGTGTGTCCTGTGTTTCACGCAAAGCTTTCTCTGGGTGGGGCCTGTTTTTTCGGAACCATCTCCAGATCCCATACGCCGGGCACTGCTTATTGGCATTGGCAAGTATCAAGAATTGCCGAGGCTTCCTGGCTCCAAGAATGATATGAACTTGGTTCATCAAGTATTGCAGACGCGATATGGGTTTGCTGAAAAGAATATACGTATTGTGCGCGATGAGGAAGCCACGCGCGAGAATGTTTTGTTGGCCCTGACGCAGTTTGTCTCTGAGGTTGGTTCTCGTGATGTTGCGTATATTCACTACTCGGGTCATGGATCACAAGTGGAAGATGTGAGCGGAGATGAAACTGGCGATGAGTTGGATGAAACCATTGTTCCTTATGATGGAAGAACCGAAGGGGTCCCTGACATTACTGATGATGAACTTGAGGAGATTTTGTCGAAGTTGAAAACCAATACCGCGATTGTCGTGTTGGACTCTTGTCATTCCGGCACCGCGACTCGCGGATTGGAAGTTAGAGTGCGTTCGGTACCCCGAGACACGCGTGTTGCCCTGTATAAGCAATCCATGGTGCGTACACGAGCCATTGTGCCCTTGGCGTCTGCTCGGTATGTATTGATGAGTGGGGCGGCATCACATGAAGAGGCACTCGATGGGCCGGTTGATGGTCGATACCATGGGTTTTTCACCCATTCTTTATTTAAAAGCCTTCAGTTAGCGGATCCTGATGCTTCGGCCTCTGAGGTCTTTGCAGGAGCCAAGCGAGAGCTCAAACGGATTCAAAATCAGTTTGGACGGTCGAGTATGCCTGAACCACAGCTCGAAGCTTCAAAAAGTCGCTTAGAGCAACCTCTTTTCATGCATAATCCAAGTGTGGCCCAGACAGTCGGCCCTGCAAAGGCGGGAGAGACTCGACGACCATGGGTCAGCCTGATGAATCAAGCTAAAGGCAAGGTGGTGTTATCTAACGCTGTCGCACTTGGAGGGTCCGTCGGATCGGTGTGGGGAATTTACCCCAACGGAGAAGCAGATTTTAATCCGGGACAGGCCAAGGCTTTTGCCAGAATCGTCAGCACTAAAGGCAGTCATTCCCTGGCGAATGTTGAGCCGCAAGGTCTCTCAATTCCAAATGGTGCACGAGCAGCTCTATTAGTTTCTGCTCCGCCATCAGGACGAATTCCTGTACGTCTCCGAAGCGTTGACCAAGCAAACCACGAATGGCTACAAGAAGCGTTGCAACAGCGGTTAGGGGAGGTAGAGATTGTTGGCGAAGGAACCTTTGCTCGATTTGTAGTTGATGTGAAAGGGAAGAATCTTCATGTCTATAGTGCTGATGCTGCGAAAGAAATCGCTGCGTTACCAGCGTCCAGATCTGCTAACTCAGTTGATTCGCTTGCTCAAATCTTGACGCAATCGCGCAATGCCTCCAGTCTTTTAGCTATGGAAAACCCTGCTACTCGGATGACATTGGATGTTCGTGTTGTGCAAGTTAGTGATCGTGGCATTGCGGTCGTGAGTGACAGAATGGAAGCTCCCGCTTACCGCATTCGTCGAGCCGGAAGTCCACGCACGTTGACGAATAGTCTACAGCTTGAAATTTCGACGGACACGGATAGCTATATCACGATCATGGATGTGGATGCCGAGGGAATTGTGAATGTACTCTTTCCTAATCCATATACAAAGAAAGGGTTCTATCCAGATGGGTTTATCAGAGCCAATAGGTCGGTCTTGATTCCAGATTCTCTTCGTTCCGGGAATCGGGCTGGTTTCCATTTCGATTATGCGAATCCTGCAGGTGTGGATACTATTCGTGTCTTTGCCAGCACAGATCGTCGATTAGCCGAGAAAATTCGTCAATCTGTTCAACCTGGCAGATCTGGATCGATGAAGGTTCGACGACCGATCACACAATTAACCAGCTTACGTCAGGAACTAGTTGGCAGTCTGACTCGAGGTCTTATCACTGTCCCTGATGAACCGGTGTCTCAGTTGAGTCAAACGCCAATTCACCCCAACACTTCAATGATGATTCAAGGCCAAGAGTTTGTTGAAGCCAAACAAGAACAATACGAGGAAGTGTCCATGGGGGAACCAGAACCTGAGTCAGGGGCTGGGCGCAATGATTTTCAAGCCATTCCAGTTCAACAACATATTTCTGACTGGACTGCGGCTTCTGTGACAGTGTTGGTTGGAGAATAACTCGGACATATTTAAAACCTATCCTTCCCCGCGTGTGGTGTCACCCTCGTGCTCAAATCCTCATGTATGAGCCTATACCTTGTGGTTTTGGTGGTTGTGGATTTCTTACCCTCACGAAAAAACATGGTGTTTAGAGCCGCCCCTTTGTGAATGCCGAATAGTTAACTGGGTTTTGCCAGTGACCGTGCCACTTGGAACGCGGCTTCCATGTCTGGCATTTGAGCAAGTTCTGGGGTGACTTGAAGGTAGCGAACTACGTTTTCTTTATCGACAACAAGTACGGCTCTTGACAGAATATGTGGTTCTTGAATGAACAGGCCATGTTTTCTCCCAAACTGTCCGCCTCGATAATCTGAGAAAAAAGTCACATTCTGAATCTGTGCCTCTTTGGCAAACCGATCTTGAGCAAATGGAGTATCGATGCTCACGGTGAGTAACTCTACGGTTTTATCCAGTCCATTATTCTTCTCGCTTAGGTAGTGCGTTTGTTGTTCGCAGACTTTTGTATCAAGAGAAGGTACCACGCTGATAACCCGAATCGTCCCCTTCGTATCAGCTATGTCGATAAGAGATAGATCATTTTTCGCGACCTGCACATGACGAAGCACGTCCCCAACTTTAATTCGAGTTCCCGATAGGGCAAAGTTTTTTCCGTGAAGGGTCACAGAAGTTCCTTCTCCGACCAAAATGGTTTTCTTCGTGACTGGAATGTCTTTATAGATAAACCCTTGTCGGTTTTCAGTTTGAGTTGTTGTACAACCCACGAGAGTCAATAGACTAATGGTCGCTATGACAAGAGTCGTTGGTTTTTTGAACGATCGCATGGTGTTCTCCTCTTCGTGAGTGTCGTTGTTTCTGGGACTGAGACGTGAAGGTCTGAGTATGCACTATTCATTTTGGCATAATAGGCATACCAGAAGAAATCTGAATAAGAAAAAGCTAAGGGACGTGTGTCGCAAATTGTTGGTTTTGTTCACGTTCCCTGATGAATCTTCTTGAGACCCACCTTTTTGTTACTTCTCATTGCCTAAAAATGGCTTGATATGTCATTTCGGTTCATGAGAGATGAGGTGGATCTCATACGTTCCGAAAAAGAGGTATACTGTCGATGTGCATGTGTCGGGTTGATAGGGTGGTAGGCGAGACGGGGTACTGAATTCAACGTTTTGAATGTTCCTTCATGCGTAAGAGACTGCTCCAATCTACTTTAACCGATATCATGAAGAGAAACTTGTCGGATGGTGGGTTTTCCAATCAACCCCATGGCATGTTTCGTCCCGATGCCACAGCTTGGGCCATGATAATCTTTAAGACGCAAGCTGGTCATGAGGAATTAGTCGAAGCTGCTGGAAAACGATTAGAACGTTCTCAGATAATTGATGGGCGTGTTGTGCTCTCTCAGGATCATCTCGATGCGGTTTGGCCAACGCCATTATCTATTCTTGCCTGGCAGGGATCTTCATCCAGCAAAGACTCTTGGAGTAAGGCCGTCGCGTTTCTGCTTCAGGCCGCAGGAGTCCATTGGGAAAATACTGATCAAGCTTTGGTCGGACATGATACTCTTATTCCTGGTTGGCCATGGAGTGAGGACACGCATTCATGGGTGACGCCAACGGCAATGTCAATGCTGGCTTTAGCCTCCGCTGGGTTTCGAGAGCATGAGCGAGTGCAGGCTGGCGTTCGCTTATTGGTTGATCGGCAAATACCCAGTGGAGGGTGGAATTATGGGAACACGTCAGTGCTTGGAAAAGAGCTTCGTCCTTTTCCTGAAACCACAGGATTGGCATTAAACGCTTTGGCTGGACATGTGAAACAAGAGCAGATCCAATCAAGTTTGGAATTTCTTCTTGAGCATGTTTCAACTTTTCGTACGCCTCTTTCTCTAGGGTGGTCAATTTTAGGGCTCAGGGCTTGGCATATAGTTCCAGACCTTGCGCCCGAGTGGATCAATGAAACGCTTGAGCGAGGTCATCGCTTTGATGGGTATGATACCGCATCCCTGTGTGTGCTGTTGGCTGCGGGTCTTGCCACAGGCGGCCTAGAAAGTTTACTGCCGTCAGTGCCTCAAGAGAGCCGTTTATATTAGGGCGTAAGAGAAATTGATCTAACCGGTATGTCCCAACAATCAACCAATTTTTTGACATGGACGAGGCGTCAGTTCCTTAAGTTGTTTCTGGCTGGAAGTTCTCTTGCGGCCTCATCAGTTTCCGTCCCGATGGTCGGGAACGCATCAGACGTTCGATCTCAAGTATTTGTCGGAAAGGCTCCTACGTATGATGGAAATATTCGTGCAATTATTGAACGAGGGTTTCAGGAGTTAGGCGTTTCAAAGGCAGAAATTCATGGGAAAAAGATTTTTTTGAAACCGAATCTTGTTGAAACACATGTTGAACATGCACACATTAATACCCACCCACTTGTTGTTCGTGCGGCCATTGAGGCTTTTCTTAGTCTTGGTGCTCGACAAGTGGTCGTGGGCGAAGGGCCAGGACATCGGCGAGATGCTTTACATATTTTGGAAGAATCAGGTCTTGGTCCAATTTTGTATGAAGACCGTATTCCATTCATCGATTTAAATGAACAGACAGGGTATGCGGTCAAAAACCAAGGAGAGTGGACGTCCCTTTCTACCTTAACGTTTCCAGGGGTGTTCCATGATGTCGATTGGATTATCTCGATGCCTAAATTGAAAACACATCATTGGGCTGGGGTGACCTTGTCGATGAAGAATCTTTTTGGTGTAATGCCAGGTCTCTATTACGGTTGGCCGAAAAATGTGTTGCACCACCAAGGTATTCACGAATCTATTTTAGATATCACGGCCACATTGAAACCACATTTTGCGATTGTGGATGGCATTGTTGGGATGGAAGGTGACGGTCCAATCATGGGTTCTCCAAAGTCTATGGGGGTTGTGGTCATGGGGCGAAATCTTCCAGCTGTCGATTCAACCTGTGCGCGGTTAATGGGGATTGATCCTTATCAGGTTCCTTATTTGAATGCGGCTGCTGATTGGCTAGGCCCCATTAATGAAGAGCGTATCTATCAACGTGGGGACTCCATCGGGTCGCTTCAGCAAAATTTTTCCTTGCTTCCCCACATTCCAGCTCATCAAAGATTACGCTTGAGCTAACTGTTGTCTGATAGTGAATATTCACATCATGGTAGTCATGTTTTTGTCGTGAAATCTTTATTGAGATGATTGGGATACGTAAACCAACGGATGAGATCACTGGTTGTTGTTGGCTGCCACGGTTCATTGACAAAGTGCGAATGAGGGATTCTGGAGAATTATCATTTTTGTATCGGATATCTTTTTGTAGTCAGTTGGGATTAGATGGGTATTTTTTACGACATTTCCAACTGCAGCAAAATAAATTTCTTAAAACTGTTCAAGATTCTAAGGGACGTGATGATCTGGTCAGCGCGTGGTTCCTGGATCAACCGACTGTGACAACTGAGAGAATTGCTGCGTGGAATGCGTTGGCTTCTCGGGTAGGCAGTAAGGGCTATTCAGGGTATTGGACATT
Organism: Nitrospirales bacterium; assembly: GCA_029261355.1. Classification (GTDB taxonomy): domain Bacteria; phylum Nitrospirota; class Nitrospiria; order Nitrospirales; family UBA8639; genus JAGQKC01. Next base: position 238,027 of record JAJDBM010000010.1, read on the forward strand.
TTATTTACTGAAATGGGTTTTGTATCCGAAGGCCATCGAGAGCCCTGTTTCTAGCCTATTTGAAGCTATCATTCAAGATGAAGAATGTGATGTCGTTGCAAAGTGATGTCTCGTCTTCGACGGTTCTGTAATATTATTGCCTGATTGTGTCTAAGGCAAACGTCAACTTTTTTGACTCAATTGTACTGTCCCAAGATAGTCGTATGGCAGGGGTTTCACCCTCAGGATAGTCCTTGAATTGTTTGACGACAATCTGTTTTTTTTGGATGATCTTCATGAGGCTATCGTGCGCTTGATGTGAAAATGTTAAAATGCCTGGTCCATGTGGCCCGCTCCATTCCTTCGTCTGTATTTCTTTTATTTCCTTTAGTTGGTTTTTCACCTGTTCTCTTATCTTTTTAAGACTCTCTGTATTAAAGCCTTCTTGTTTTTTGATCATGCAGGCTTTCGCTAGTCCAGCAATGAGGCCAATATTCTGCGTGCCAATCTCAAATCGAGAGGCTGGGACTTGTTCTCCAGAGATGGATGTTGAACGGATAGATGGAACCTGTTCCAATAGTCGTGCTGAGATGATCAGCCCCCCAGTTCCCAATGGTCCACCGCACCATTTGTAGCCAGAGAAAAAATAGGCATCACAGTTGATCCTTTCAATATTGACAGCTATCTGCCCCACGGCCTGCGCCCCATCAACGATACAGAGAATATTGCGTTCTCTTGCAAGGTCCGCGATCTCGGCAATTGGAAAGATTCGTCCATCGACGTGGGACACATGACTCAGAAGAATGGCTCTGATTTTTTGATTCTGCATGGCATGCTGAACAGACGAGAGGAATTGTTGTGGTGATGAAGTTGGTTGCAAGAAATGTGTAACAACTCCTCTGTGTTGCAGGGCAAGTAATTCATTTCGAATTGAAGGGTTTTCATGAGTTGTGCTGAGAATGATGTCGCCTGGTCGCCAAGCAATCAAAGAGAGCAACATGTAATTGGCTGTGGAGGCATTCGGTAGAAAGGCAATGAATGACTGATCTGAGATCTGAAATAAATCTCTGACTGTTTCGCGGCATTCTTGAACTTTTGCTCGATACCATTGAATCCCTGCGTCAGAATATAAGTGTTCTTTGAATTCAGAGAGCGTCTTCTCGACTTCCTGTTCGACTTGTAAGAGTGTAGGGCTTAACGCTGCGAAATTGAGGTAGATCATTGGTGTTCTCATGTGTAGGGAAGCACTGTACCCTTGGCATGCCTTCCTCAGACATTTAAGGGGAATATTTCTTGAGTATTTTTTTTATTAAGGGCTAGGTTTTTTCTCAATGAAGTGTTAATGGGATGGTCTTTCCCCTCCTCTGGTTTTGTGGACGAATCCGAAACGGTTCTGGAGACTTTCTTTGAATCAGTCGTGAGTCCTTTACTTCAGTGACTCGCATGAAAGAGTCGAGGTGATGTCAATTTTGAATGACATTTATTTGCCTCTCATGAGCATTATTTTTTTTGGATAGGAATGATTCCAACGCCTGATTGAAGGCTTCGGGTTGCTCATAGTTGGACAAATGTCCTGCGTGTGAAATAGTCGCGAGTTGAGCATGAGGAATGCGCTGAGCAATATAACGGGATTCCGATGGTGGGGTGGCGACGTCGTTTTCCCCTACCATGACAAGTGTTGGGCAGGAAATCTGTGGCAAAAGAGATGTCGAGTCAGGTCTGGAGGCCATGGCCATGAGATCGACGATGATGCCAGATGATTGATTGTTAAGAATCATTGAACGAACCTGAGCCACGATGTTTTTCCGGTTTTCAATGGTGGTTGGAGCGAGAAGTTTCGGAATCATCATGTCGGCAATCGAAGTTGGCCCTTCTTTGTATGCCGTTTGAGCCAGAGATAATCGTCCAGCCTTTCCTTCTTCATGGTCTTCTTGCGCACGTGTGTCAGCGAGAACAAGAGCTTTTACCACATCAGGGAATAAGCGATACAATGTAAAAAGGATATACCCACCCATAGAAAGTCCAATGAACGTCGCATGTTGCACATTCAAGTGGCGCAAGAGTTCATACACATCTTTTGCATAGTCTTCTAGTGTGAAATTCCACAACAAGGCATCTGACTCTCCATGTCCACGGAGATCTAGGGTGATCACTCTATATTGCTTGGAAAATGGTGCAATTTGTGGTTCCCACATTATGCGTGACAAAGGAAACGCATGAATGAAAACAAGGGCGTCACCCGTTCCTGAATTTGTATACGCGATCGTGATTCCGTTGATGTTGGCTTTCAATGTACTCACCTCAAGTTTAGGTAAGGATGACTTCTCGCAATAGATTTCAGTGTTCTTATGATGAGTTGAGTCGATGACGATTCCGTTTAACGTGATTTGCAGGAAAGCGTTGAATGGTTATAGCATAGAACGATTATTATTCAATTCTTCTAGGATAGCGTGATGCAATTATTCTTTGTCCTGGTGTTCCAATGAACGAAGCTGAACAATCTGAGCTGTTTCCCACGGTTCCAGAGAAGCAGCCCATGCGAACTCCATTGGCCGATCGACTGCGGCCGCGCGATTTTTCCGATTTCGTTGGACAAGATGATGTGTTAGGTCAGGATACGCCCTTGCGACGAGCAATTGAACATGACCGTCTGCCTTCTCTTATTATTTGGGGTCCTCCGGGATCGGGGAAGACTACGTTGGCCGGGTTAATTGCTAAAAAGGTTCAGGGGGTATTTGTCCCATTTTCGGCGGTGTTAAGTGGGGTCCCAGAATTACGCACGATTCTAAAAATTGCCAAGCAACGCCAATCGGTCTCTGGAGAGCGAACCCTTTTGTTTGTCGATGAAATTCATCGATTCAATAAGGCGCAGCAAGATGCATTTCTTCCACATGTTGAATCTGGCGATATTACACTCATAGGAGCCACGACGCAGAATCCGTCCTTTGAGGTTATTGCGCCATTGTTATCACGTTCATTGATCGTCTCTCTGCATCAACTTTCAGATGAAGCGCTGGGGCGCATATTGAAGCGTGCACTGACGGATAGGGAGCATGGTCTTGGCTCGAGCGAAATATCCCTCACATCGAAAGCCCAGACAATTCTTATCCGGTATGGAAATGGGGATGCACGATCAATGCTGACAGCATTAGATTTTGTCGTTAGTCAGGCGAAAACCTCATCAGGGAAACGTGTGGTTATTGAGCATGCAACTGTGGAAGCCGCTCTTCAGAAAAAGGCACTTCGCTATGATCGGGATGGTGAGGAACATTACAATGTCATTTCGGCCTACATCAAAAGCATGCGAGATTCCGATCCTGATGGAGCATTGTACTGGTTAGCGCGAATGCTTGAGGGAGGGGAAGATCCAAAGTTTATCGCGCGTCGTATGGTCATCTTTTCGTCCGAGGATGTAGGAAATGCTAATCCACAAGCGTTGCTCATGACCACCGCGATTTTTAAGGCTGTAGAAGTTATTGGCCCACCTGAAGTGCATATTAACTTAGCTCATGGCACGACGTATCTTGCCGCTAGTGCGAAGAGCAACGCCTCGTATGTGGGCTTAAAAGAGGCCATGCACGATGCAAAAGAACTTGGGAATTTACCTGTTCCCATGCATCTTCGAAATGCCGTGACTTCGCTTATGAAGGGAATGGGCTACGGCAAGGGGTATCGCTATGCGCATAATGATCCTGAAGCAAAAGTAGGACAAACTCATTTACCAAAAGAACTATTGAACCGAAAGTACTATCGGCCTACTCAGGAAGTTGATGAGTGAAAAAGAAATGGGTAGGGGGGGATGACTGGAATGTATTTAATTATGTGAAGTGTCGCCTAGAGTTGTTCAAATTGGTTTTTGGCGGTTTCGAGTTGTGTCGAAAATTCTGTCCAGCGGTTCGTGAGTTTTTCAAGATCTCTTCCCCACATGTCCCGCTCTTGGTGTAGCGCATTCCACCGACTGTAGTCTTGGTAGGTGGCTGGGTCTGCTAGTTCCTTATCTCGGAGTCCCATCCGTTCTTCAAGAGTGGCAATCTCTTCTTCAGCCTTACTCACTTGTTTTTCGAGTCTCGCGACGGTTTTGGATAGTTCTCTTCGCGAAGGCCCTTGAGAGACGGGTGGAGTTGGTGGGGCGGCCGTGGCTTGAGCTTTCGGTTGTTTATGTTTTTTATGTTGTTTGGTGGGTTTCTCTGATTCCACAGTCTTTGTGGTTTCTTTGATGGATTGCCATTCTTGTGCACGTTTCCACAAATAATATTCATAGTCGCCAATATAATCACGCGCTCGTCCATCGTCGATTTCGACGATGCGGGTGGCCGCACGGGATAAGAAGACAGGGTCGTGAGAAATAAAGACAATGGTTCCAGGAAATGCGGTTAGAGCATCAGTTAGAACGTCGACGGAAACGGGGTCTAGGTGATTGGTTGGCTCGTCTAAGAGTAAGGTGTTGGCCGGCTCAATTAACATTCGCGCTAACGCGACGCGATTGCGCTCTCCTCCACTGAGTGCTTTGATCGGCTTTTTTTGATCATCCCCTGAAAACAAAAAGACACCGGCAATGCTGCGTAAAAAATTTCTTTCGGCCATCGGCGCGGCTTCTTCAAGCGAATCAAGGATTGAATGTTCTGGGTCCAGGATTTCTGCCTGATGCTGCGCAAAATAGTGAACTGTGACTTCATGTCCTAACGTCCGTGTGCCTTGTTCAAACTTCAATGCTCCTGAAAGCATTTTTAACAATGTGGATTTCCCAGCTCCGTTTTCGCCAACCAATGCAACTCGTTGTCCGCGCGCCAGAGAAAAATCAAGCCCTTCATAGATGATTTTTTCGCCATAGGCCTTATGAATACCTTGTAGATCAATCACTTGTTTTCCGCTTGGTCGTGGCTCGGGAAATTTAAAGCGCATGCGTTTCCCGTCACGCTTTCGCTCTATGAGTTTGACCTTTTCTAACTGTTTAATGCGAGATTGTACCTGGCTGGCTTTATTGGCTTGATATCGAAATCGATCGACAAACGTTTGGACGCGAGACACTTCCTTTGCTTGGCGGGTGGCAGCGGATGCTTCCTGAGCATCGCGTTCTGTTCGCAGCTTTTGGAATGTTTGGTAATTGCCTCGATATTCTTGGATCGTATAATTTCGCAGCTCCCAGATATGTGTCACCATGCGGTCAAGGAAGGTCGTATCATGACTAATCATGAGCAAGGTCATGTTGGTTGAGAGTAAAAATTTCTCAAGCCAGGCTTGTGTGGGATTGTCGAGATGATTCGTAGGCTCATCGAGCATCAGCACATCAGGTTCAGTCAAGAGTAAATGTGCGAGCGCAATTCGCATCCGATACCCGCCCGATAACGTTTGCATGCTCCGATCCCAGTCATCCTCCCCAAATCCTAATCCGCCGAGGATCCTCTTCGCCTCGTATTCGGGATATTCGTTTCGATGAGTGGCTTCAATGATGGTTCGGCCAGGTAAGGTCTCGAGTTCTTGAGGAAGGTACCCAATTTTCAAATGAGGTCTGAGGCGGATATTTCCCTCATCCGCCGTATCGGTACCGATAATTAAGCGTAAGAGGCTGGTTTTCCCTGTGCCATTGGGCCCTACGAGTCCAATACGGGTATTGGGTCTGAGGTGGGCGCAAGCCTCAGAGAATAATGTCTTGGTCGGATATTCTTTTGAGAGTTTCTCAATATGCAGCATTGCGGCACACAGCTTTGCCTTTTGTACCTAACAGCAAAGTCCGTCTGGTTGAAGACAAGGAGATTTGATCTGTTCAGGGGTTCCTAAAAGGAGGAAGTATTGGTGGAGCTGGCCGGGATTGAACCGGCGACCTCGTGAATGCCATTCACGCGCGCTCCCAACTGCGCCACAGCCCCACTCGCAAGAGTGATGCTACCATGGGATATGGTAGGGGTCAAGGAATGCGGAGGATGAAACCACAGATGTGAGGTAAAAAATAGTGATGGGTGAATGAGTCTGTCGTACGTGACTTCGAACGTTTTCTTGTCGAACGTCTCCTTGAGCCTTTCTGCGTGAAATGTTGACAAATCTTTCCGTTAAACATAGGATCACCCTGTGAGCTCTGGCAAATTATTTGTCAGAGCTTTTTTGTTGTGATGAATCATCAGTAGGATTCATTGGAAATGAAACATCAGTCGTAAGGTGAGTTTATGGCGAATTTGATTGTAGTCGGTTCCCAGTGGGGTGATGAAGGAAAGGGCAAGATCGTTGATTTGCTTGCCAGTGAAGCTCGTGTGATCGTTCGGTTTCAAGGCGGCTCTAATGCTGGCCATACGGTGATTACTAAGCGTGGAACCTTTATCTTTCATCTTGTACCTTCGGGCATATTGTATAGAGGAAAGCTCTGTGTGTTAGGAAATGGGGTAGCCATTGATCCAGGTGGCTTTCTTGATGAGCTTGACGGGTTGTCGGCTCAAGGTCTTAAGGTCGGACGCAATTTAGTGATCAGCCATCGTGCTCATTTGATTATGCCCTACCATAAGGCCATTGACCGGGCTGCTGAAGAAGCAAAGGGTGCTCGTAGAATTGGAACAACGGGGAGAGGCATTGGTCCAGCCTATGTTGATAAAATGGCACGGATAGGTATCAGGGTTGGAGACTTGTTGAATCCTCAAGCGTTTAAGCGGAAATTGCAAGAAAATCTTGTGGAGGTGAATAGTCTTTTACGCCATATTCATAAGACGAATGGATTTCAGGTCGATAAAATTTATACTGAATATATGAGTTACGCAAAACGACTCAAAGGATATATTGGAGATGTTCCGCTTCTGCTTGAGAAGGCGATGAAGAAGGCTGACCCCATTCTTTTTGAAGGGGCACAAGGTACACATTTAGACATTGACTTTGGAACCTATCCCTATGTGACTTCGTCCAGTTCCTGCGCTGGTGGAGCCTGCATCGGGACTGGCGTTGGCCCCACGAAAATTGATGCAGTTTTAGGCGTGACTAAAGCCTATACGACACGCGTGGGAGGTGGGCCTTTCCCTACCGAACTGACGGATGATATTGGGGAAAATCTGAAAGCGAAAGGGCAAGAATTTGGCGCAACGACAGGGAGAGCTCGTCGGTGTGGATGGTTTGATGCGTTGTTGCTTCGGCATGCCGTTCGGGTGAATGGCTTGACCTCGCTCGCTGTGACAAAGCTTGATGTTCTTGATGGATTTAAGGAACTCAAGATTTGCAATGGCTATCGATACAACGGAAAACTGTACAGAGAAATGCCATCGGATCTTGAGATGCTGACTAAGTGCACGCCGGTCTATGAAAGATTTCCTGGCTGGAAGTCGGAAACGTCTGGGATGGTGTCCTACAAATCGCTTCCTATCGAAGCCAAGCGTTATTTGTCAAGAATTGAAGAGCTGACCGGTTGTCCCATTGATATGATTTCGACGGGATCAAGACGTGAACATACCATTGTTTTAAAGAACCCCTTAGGGCCAATAAAAAAACCTTCACGTTCTCGAAAATAATATCACCATTTGCTCAATTGTTGTTTGACAACCCCTAGCCTGGTTGTTAACCTCGGCACAGGTGAGCCGCTAGCTCAGTTGGTAGAGCATCGCCCTTTTAAGGCGAGGGTCGAGCGTTCGAGCCGCTCGCGGCTCACCAAAATTCCTTGGCTAAAGAAAAGTTATCCCCCCTACTCTTCAAGTCTAAGGTCCTCTTTTCCTAAACACTTGAGCACATCCCTTTATTTAGCAGATTGGCGTTACCGTCAATTTATCCATGCGGTGGGTGTGGCAGTGAGCACTCATTCGAATTACTGATTTTCTCGGTCATGATGTATTGCCAGCAGGTGGCGTTGATTGCTATCGTTGCCGGCATTATTCCTTTTCATTTGGGGAACATACAAATGTCTCCTTCTTATAATTGTCCTTATAGAGGAGTGTAAGCAATGACTCGATGTATTGTAATGATCATCTTTCTTGCCGTGACAACGACATCGCTAGCGACCGCATCATCAACATGGGTTCTGTGGGGAATTAAGAAAACCATGATCCAAAGTACTGACAAAGGGAAATCTGGCGTGTGGAGCTATATTGATGCGTTCTACGCGAAAAATGACTGTACGATTCGTAAAGAGGCATTATCACAAAAGCATGAAGATTATCGGTATGAATGTATACCGGTGGAAATGAATCCAAACGACTTAGTCTTCTATTAATCCGATTATGTAAAGGCCATGCTGACTGCATGGCCTTTTTTCAATTCATTTTAGAAGTGTCCTTTAATATTGGGTGGAGTCTCATTCTCCACCCAATATTTTGTTGACGGTCAGACACATCCTCACGCCTTCGTCATTTCCCTCGAGTTATTCGTTGTTTTTCTTCTCTCCCTGCCGCTGTCGTTCAGTTGTTTTTATTATTTGTACTATGCCGCTACCGGCTTTGGCTTGAGCCGATCTTTTCCTGGTCGAGATGAGGGAATCGGTTGATGGCGTTTTTGATTCGTATGGATGACATGATCGACGATCCATCCGCAGTTAATGCATCGCTTGCCATTTTTCCACAAATACCCTCCTTGAAACATGTCCATAAGGTCTACATGAACCAAGAAACCGTGACAGCGTGTGCAGGTATCGGTATGGGGCATACTCTCTTTGGATTGAATGGTGTTGGATTGGTTTAATCTCATGGTGACTCCTCCATTGTTTTTTATGGAAGGAAAGCAAAGAATATGCCGCTCCGTTTGAGTGGAAATTTATTGAAGGTTCGCTTAGGTGACTGTCGTAGGATCAGAGGATTTTGAGATGTCTTTTAAGGGGGTTTTTATAGAAAGGAAGAAAACAATTAGGATTTGAGAGAAGTGAGAGACGCTGAATCACGCTTGAGGATATGAATGTTTGTGAATCGTATTGAGCGTGATGATAAGACACCAGAAGATACCACATGAATCTATTTCGATACAGCTTCGAGTAGTGGCCCAGTGATTCGCGCTAATCAGTAACAATCATTGGAGATGAGGCTCGTGAATTGATGAGATGGAGTATTTGATACAAGACCATTTATAGCTTGAGTATGTGGAGGACCTTGGGTGGCTTTGAAAATCGAAGGTGCGCGCGCGGCCTGGGCAGGTGTTTTATGTGTCAGGTAATTCGAGAGTAAGTGGGGGGGGGAGGGGGCAAGGGTTGTTAGGCCTTGCCCGTTAACGAGGAGGCTGCTAAATAGGCCTTTGTTGTGCGCGCTCTATAATCCTGCGACTACACGGATTGTTTCTGGTCGCTTCGCAATGGCCTCACTCAAGTATTGAACAGGTGATGCGATATTAATATCACCACTTATGCCTAATTGAGATGAGGCATCAATGATACTGTCTTGAGTAATCACGAGCACCACATTAGCGATAAGATTAGTATTACCTTCTGCGCCTTCATTCGCTTGAGATAAGACTTGACTGTTTTGGGTGAAGATGAATTCCGAAGTAAGACGATATTCCCACCCTGCGTCAGGGCTTGAGCTTATCTTTCTGGTTATGCACCGTGAAACACTTGATTTCGTAAGCCAATGATCCTGTGTTCCTATGCGTTTTCCCAAGATCAATACCTTCCAATCGGTATGTTGGTGTCTGTGGCACGATCGCATAAAGAGTCTCAGAATGGGTACGAATGATTGTTCCAGTTGAGGCAATTAATCGAATGAAATCGTGATGTCCTTTAAGACGTAAGTTGTTGGATTATCAATGACAAAGTCGGCCATAATCGTCTGACCTTCGCGAGGGTATGCTGTTGTGGTCAGTTCAAGTTTGCTTGAAATGTGATCGATGAGTTGAAGCTTGAGATTCAACTGCTGAATATGTTCTTGGTGTACCTTGAGTTTTTCCGTGACCTGCGCTCGGAAGGTTTTTAAACGGGTTTTAGTCCATTTGTGTGTCTCAACTGTAGAAGGTGGTTGGGATGCAACTTGAGAAGTTATTGGTGAGGGAGAAATGATCACGTGAGACGCATATGGCTCTGGAGACTGTCGTGGAATGGTCTTGTTTATCGGTTTTTCAGGTAACGAGTTTTTCACCGTTTGTTTGTCTACTCCTTGATTGACTGTAAGATTTTCATGAGCGCGCATGTCTTGAGGTACGCAAGAGGTGAGTCATGCATATGATAAAGGAAGGATCCTTAATTTGCTTCTTCTCGATCTTTGTGTCATTTCTTGAATCCTTAATATAGCGATCTGCTGATCGGTCCAACATATAGCGAACGTATCCTTTCACATGGAGTCCAGGCAATATCGATGTACTGTGTGTTCGCGTAGGACAGCTTTCCTCGGTGAAGTATTGAAGTCACAAAACGTTGCCTCGCTCTCCTACCTTCAGAGAAATTTCAATAAATCTTGAAATACCCATTTACTCTATAAGTGAGATGAGGGGCTCTACGAGAACCTATAGCCTATTGATGTGAGTAATTTAACAACCTCATTCCTATGGAATGTTCTGAGGCACTGCAGCTTGAGGTAAGTGCGCACAAGTGAACGATAGAATATGGTTTGAATGATTTTGTTGGTTGCCTAACTCTTCGAGACACATTCATTATCACTTCACAGGCTTCTTTTTGAGGAACGGCTGACTCAATGTTGCACTTAAGTTCCTTCATAAAACCCCGAAAAAGAACAATAAGAGGAAGGCTTGCTTGCTTCTTCGTAAGAGATTTGGGAAGGGAACGAGAGACTCAGGATGGGAGAGGGATTCCGAAGAAGACGATGGGACCGATTGAGGGTATTGAGGTTGGCCTGTGGAGGTTTCACCCTCATGTTTTTACTTCTCATGAATGCATGGGGCGTGGCTAACGCGACCGAAGTATCATGGAGAGAAGCATCTCAAGAGCGGGTAGGGCAATTTGAGGTCATGCAACCGTTACATATTGTTTCGGTCCCTTCTCACGCATCGCCGAGGCTTTCTGAGAGAGCAGAGACTTTGTTTGACTTGTATTTTGATGAAGACCGTCCATTTATTGGAGGTTCGGCATACGAATCTATAGAAGAAGCCGTGGATATTCTTCATGCCCATCCTGAAGCAAAGCTTTCACTTGCAACCTATTGCGACCAAAGAAGTTCCACTGCCTATGGTATGGCGTTAAGTAATCAACGTACTAGGCAGGTGCAGGAATTCCTTCAAGACTTGGATATATTGAGTGTCCAGATTGTGACTGGAAGTTATGGGAATGAAGCTCTTCAATGTGGGGAAAAGAATTTTGCCTGCTGGGAAGAGCGAGGTCGGTTTCAATCTGCGTTTAAGTATCTCGCAATCAGTCACCCTAAGCTTGGCTGTTTCGTTCGTGTGGGTGTCATGGGAGAAGAGACATTTTTTTACAACATTTTTTTATCTAAGCAAACAACATTTTTACAGAAAATCACTCTGGCACCCGTTCTGAAGCGAAGGCGATTGTCACGATACGTTTTTCATTCCACCTCAACCTCTCCATCTTCTCAAATGATGGCTTTTCAATAAATTGACAAAGCTATTACTTCATCTGCAAAGATTATAAGACCTCTAGGACAATTTGGAAGTGAACCCCATGATCTTGGAGATTGGTGTTCGAATCTGGGATGTGATTTAATTGTTGTCCCCAATACACATTGGCATAGACATGCTGCAGGAGTGGGTGAGATTGCTGGCGGAACGAAAATCTCAATCCTGCACCAATACTCGCCAATGTGTGTGGCGAGGCTGTGTTGCCCTTTGCATCCCATGAACGTCCCACGTCTATGAATGGAGCAAACTGCATCGTCTCCATACCTAAGACGGAGGGAAGCACGGGAATACGCGATTCGATTGAAAACAAGTATGCGTTATCCCTAACAAGCGAATTTTCCCGATAGCCGCGCACGGTAAATCGACCACCCATGGCATATTGTTCAAGAGGAAAGAGTCGGTCGTTGGCGATTTGGAGATCCATACGCCCAATGACCTGAATTCCTAGCGGATCAAAACGATGGGCGCCCTGCACTTGACCGATCCAACTAAAAAAATGGCTATCAGGAACAGAAGAAGTGGAATTGATGGTCGCTCCTAATGTGCCGATGCCGAGGCTAAATCGGGATCGGGCTGAAAGGACTTGATTAGGGTTGCGATTGACCCATTCCTGAGCGAAGCGTAACACTGAGAGTACTGCTTTCCCTTGAGCGGTCGTTCCTGGGGTAAATGAAAATGGTATGCCCAGCAAGAAGTTTTTATTTCGTAACCGTTCGCCAATCAAGGTAAGGACAAATTCCTGAGTTGGTGTTCGAAAGAGTGGTTGTCGGATGGACAAGGTGAAAATTTGCGTTTCACTTTTTATGTCTAACGGACTAAATCCCGCATTTTCAATCACTTCAAAGTCATTTTTTCGAAACTGAAAAAGCAGGGTCGTGTCCCAGGGTGTGAAGGGAAAGGCATAGCTGACATCGACGAGGGGTTTCACTCCTTTTGAATGTCCCCATGTAAAACTGAGGGAATCTCCAAATCCCAAAGGGTTCAGATGTGACACCGATGCAAGTACGCGTTCGGCCCCGACGGTTGGGGATTGGTAGTTGTTGAATTCCAGCCAGGCCTTCAATGGATGGGTTTCTTGGACCTTGAGGTTTAAAATGCTGGATCCAGGTGCAAGACCTGGTTGCAGTTCTGAGTTAAGTCGAGCGATACGTTGGTCTTGCAGGAATATTTGTAACCGATTTCGTAATTCGTTGAGATTAACAGGAGGTCCGGCGCTTTGGTTGAGGCGACTGGTAAAATAGAATGGATGAAACCAGGTTGTTCCTTCGACGTGAATGTCGGAGAGTTTTCCCTCGATGACTTGAAAGGTAATGATTCCATCTGCTGCAGATTGGTCCGGGAGGATCGCACCGGAGGTAATGTATCCTTTATTGACATAGACAAGTGTGATCGTGCGTCGTAATTCCTCTAACTGTTCAGTGGTGAGGTATTGATCGATATACGGTTTGACGACTAATGCTAGATCATTTTTGGACAACACGGTTGTGCCAATTACCCGAACTTCCTTCACAAAAACCTTCAATGGCGGTGCCCCATTTCCATTGTCAGGGATTGGGGCTACTGGAGGAAGAATGTGTGGGAGTGTTGTCTGAGGTGAAGAAGGAACTTCCTGGCGAGTAATCGGTGGTGGTGTGCCAAACAATCCGGTGGGATCATTCACCGGAGGTAATTGGTTTTGTGAAGATTCGTTCCCGAGAACAGCTGTTTCGAGCAATATACATGTTGAAAGGACAAATATAATGATAGAGATTAGACGGGATGGTGGATGAAGTCTCCTAGTCTCTTTCATAAGAATGTCAGTTGTCTTTCCTTGTATGCCAAGGTTCTATTCTGCGATGTGAGTAGAGCCATGCAAACTTCTAGGGGGAAATGCCATAGCGGCATTAACTGTCAGCACAAAAAACTCGTTCTGCGATTGACGACATATCTAAGGGGGCTGTTCGTGAGTCAGCATATGCACATGATATTGAAAAGGGATAAAAGTATACTCGTTCTTTCTATTAAAGCAAACTAGGGGGGCTGTGTTTGAGGCGATTTAACGTTGATTTGCATTACGCCAAGAAGGTGCTGGAACATGCTTGGAGGAAGGTAGAGCTTCTTATTATGAAGAAGGTCTGTAGAATCTGATTAATATGCGTAGGACATTGAGTATTGAGTGATGATCAGATTTGTGGTTCAATGATTTATTTCAATACTAATGACGAATTCCTAAGGTTACAGGATATTGTGTGGTGATCCGATGGGAAATGATCGAATGAGGTTCTTTGTCTTGAGCTTCAGGAATTGAGGGCGTAGTTGGTTGATTGTGCTCTAACATTCTTGGCGTTTGTCAAATAAGGAGGCAGAGGCCTATCGACTTTTTATCTTTCGTTAATTTTCGATTAATGTAGCCGATACATTTACATGAAGCTGTTGAACTGGGAAATGAGAAGACGTATCTTGGAAAAAGGTATGTTTTTATGAGTGGTTGCCGGGTATAATTGGGGGATGAGGCCATAGACTATTTGAGTGAATTTGAATTGATATTTCTTAAGAGAGATAGAACGTTTGAGGCTGTTTTTTAATAGGTTTCTTTAAATGGTGCAGATCACTCTCTAGGCCAGTGAGGGACATATGCGGAATCGTATTTCATGTTCGGCGCAAACGCTCACGCAACTTGAACCTGCTATGATTCGGTCAGTGGTTGGTGGACAGGTTTACGGGCTTGGAAATCAATATTTTACTGAAAGCCGCGTGCGAATTCTGGAGACTGCTGATGGGACGGTTTCAGCTGAGGTGAGTGGCACCTTTGGGATCTATACCCAAACCGTCAAATTACGGTCAGGTGTCTTGGCGACGAAATGTTCATGTCCCTCCAATGAGAAGCCGTTTTGTCGTCATTGTGTGGCTGTTCTACTTCAGCACTATCAAGAAATGGCGACTGAAGAGGCCCCCGCTCAAGAGCCCGACCCTCCAGTCGTATCGGCACAAGAGGCCAGGCAGAGTGATACGTCCCAGTCAACTGACTTTAATTTTCGAGACGTCACGACCTTTGTGGATTGGATGCAGTCTTGTGTGGGAGGGCTAGGACGAGACCCCTCACTACCGGTATTGCCTAAATTGCCTCCAGGAGCTGTAAGAGGGTGGGGCGAAGCCATTGATTCACTTCATCGGCAGTTCCTGGACAGCGAAGAGGCTCGCATGGAAACACAAATGAATCTCCAGGCTGCTCAAGAGCAAATTGTTAGCTTTACCCAGGCATTAGATGAAGCGCGTCGTGAGGCAAAGGATGCGCAGGGGGCATGCGCCGGATTGCAAACAGAAATTAAGCAATATCAAGAGTCACTCAGTGATGCGGACAATGTTCGTGAACAGAGAGACCGAGGTGCTCAGCAAATGAAAGTCACTCGTGAGGAGCTTCAGAAAAAGACTAGTGAATTGAGTGGAATTGTTGAAGCCATAAGCCATTTGTCTCAAAACTTAAAAGAATAGACATCGTCTTCTTAGTCGCCTGTTGGTCTGTTCCTGTTATTTCCCCGCCTTCTATCGCTTTGTCATTCCTTCTGTCCTAGTCGAAACTATTAACCCGTTGGTTTTTCACTATGGGGTTGTTGCTTAAAGCCGCTAGCGGCTTTTTAGTCCTTTTGCCGTGTGGTGGCCATGAGGTTCTCTGAACGCACACACGCTATGTCAGCTACGTGATTCGGCCCCACTTGTATCGATTTCGCGAAAGTCTGGTGCTCACGTACTGTTCGTACGTTCTGCGCCTGACTTGGGCACCTATCATTGGCACAGAGAAAATCCGTCGAATGCCAATGAAGTAATTAGGTTCTATGACGTATTGACCTGGAATGATTGTGTCCAAGGCTGTGGCGTCTTGCCTGGGGCGCCTTGCATTCCATATCTTGTAGAGCTGGACGGGTTTTATTAACGTGCGCCACCATCTGCTGACTCTGGAGGCAACACTTTTTTGAACCGATCCGAGGCTTTTGCGGCTAAACGTGCTCCTGGGCTTGTTTGCTGATGGAGATCATCATTATCAATGTTTCCACTATCGTTGCAGCCTGACGATGCCTGAAGTTGTTCTGATTATCTATCAGAATGTGGCAAGTAAATTATCTGCGATTTGTTCCAACGCGATTGCAGCAGGAGACGTAGGGTCAAGGTCAATGACCGGTAAGTATTTGTGGACAGACCGTGCGACTGATTCATGGTCTGGGATTTTACCAAGAAGGGTAAGGTTGGTGCCGACATATTGCTTGAGCAGGCTTTGGAGTTGCAGTGTATTGATTCGAGAGCCAGGCGTAACTCGATTGAGGATTAAGTAGGGATGGAATTCCTGTAGTGCTTGTTGAGCTGCCGGAATGCCTTGTTCGTTAGTTTGTCCTACTGCTTCAAGGACCTCTGAGATACTTTGAAATTCTTTGTCGAGCATCGCATTGGCGATGGGGTCACGGGCGGCAAACAATGTGAGGACTTTTCGGATAGCGGCGAGTTTTATGAAGCGATAGAGATCGAGAACTGAGGTTGGGTCAGGGGTGGCGACGGAGAGATGGCGATCAGCTAAAAGGAAAAAATCAAGAGCATGATAATGAGTCCCAGCTCCGACATCGACTATAATGATGTCGGCATCTAATTCTTTGAGGTGGCGAATGAGGCGCTTTTTCTTAGCATATTGAAGGTTGGCGGTCCGCAACGTGTCCCCCGTGCCAGGAATCAAGCGAAGGTTTTGGTACCCATTAACTGGCTGGGCAATGTCGTTAAGGGATTTGTATCGATTGTTGAGAAAGTCCGTCAGTGTGGCTGTTGGGTGAAAAACTCCAAAGAGAATGTGTTGATTCGCTCCACCTGTATCGAGATCTGTCAAGATGACCCGTTTCCCCCGTTTTGTCAAAAGTAGGGCAAGATTGCTGCTAATAACACTTTTCCCTACCCCGCCTTTTCCTGATGCGATTGACAATATTTCAGCCATACCATTCCTTCATGAGGCAATAGAATGGGGCACCGGTGTAAAAACCCATGCTTTTTTGTTTTCCTAAGTTAAGTAAGCTAATCCCAAAAATCAGTTGAAGTATGCTGACTGCCCCTACGGTATCAAGCATTTCAAGATACGGAGCGTCATTGAGTCGACTATTGCATACGTTGATATATCCTTCAGGATTAGTCTATCATGGGGGGTTGCTTAAGCCTATTCAAGTAAATTGTATGTGTGAGAAGCCTGGGAATTTTTATTCAAAACTATAATAAAGTTGGTGCTAAGTCTGAGGATTTTGTGACGTAGCGACTTTTTCTTTGGGCCGCAAAAGCAAGAGGGTACGCGAGCTGTCTCTCTTGCCTTTATTCTGTGGAAATGCTAGTGTTGAAGCAGGTGAAGTGGGCGAATGCCCACTTTTTTTTGGTCTTTTCTTCTAAGATTACTTCACCTTGTCGTTCCTATTAAATGGAGGATCTATTCGTTTTTGAGCATGATGGCACCTGCCCAAAGTCTAGAACAGCGGATTGAGCAAGTTGCTATTCCCTTGGTCCGTGCTCTTAATCTAGATCTTGTGGAAGTCACATGTTTAGGGAAGGGTGGGGGATCGTGTATTCGCGTGACTGTAGATAAGGAAGGTGGGGTCGGGATTGCTGATTGTGAGCAATTGCACCATTCCTTGGCTCGCGCCCTTGATGTTTTAGACCCGATTCCTCAGACCTACAGAATTGAGGTTTCTTCCCCTGGGTTAGCCCGCTCGCTTAAACATCGAAATGATTACCAGCGTTCGCTTCAAAAACTTATACGAATACAATTTCTAGATCCCTACGAAGGAAAGTCCTCGGTGGTGGGGCAATTGCTTGCTGTGTCGGATGAGGGAATTAGGGTGATGGTTCGTGGTCCATCTAAGAAAAAAGTGAAAGATCAACAGCTTGACGTGGCGTGGGAAATGATTACCAAATGTCGCTTAGAAGTCGAGTTCTAGATAATATGAAATCAAGTGATATGGGTCGAGTCCCAATCAACAAATTAGGGTCAACTAGACTGGGAGTTCTTCATGAAACGTGAATTGATGACAGTCATTGAGCAGATTGGCCGTGAGAAGGGCATTGATAAGGGTCGGGTTCTTGCGGCTGTCGAATCGGCTCTTTTGACGGCTGCCAAAAAACGTTATGGCCATGGAGAAAACATTCAAGTTGATGTTGACCAAGAAACAGGGGAAATCTCTATTGTTTCATTGAAAACTATTGCTGAGACCGTCACTGATATCCATACGGAAATTTCTTTAGAAGAAGCTCGTCAGATCGATGGCGACGCTGAGATGGGTGATGAAATTGGTTCCTTAATTGATATGGAGGAGTTTGGGAGGATTGCGGCACAAGCGGCAAAGCAGGTTATTTGCCAAAAGGTCAGGGAGGCTGAGTGGGAAGCTGTTGAACGCGACTATTCCAAGCGGCAGGGCGATCTTGTTCATGGAGTCATACTCGGGCAGGAACGCCGTAATTACCTCGTTGAAATTGGGAAAACCGAGGCATTGCTCCCTTTGCAAGAGCAAATCCCGAGGGAAACGCACCGTCGAGGTGACCGAATACGGGCCTATCTCCTCGAGGTACGTCGGACACCGAAAGATGTGCAGGTCATTTTATCGAGAGCGCATCCACAATTTGTCGTTAAGCTCTTTGCTTTAGAAGTCCCTGAAGTTTCAGAGAAAATCGTTGAAATCAAAGGGGTTGTTCGTGAACCAGGGGACCGGACAAAAATTTCGGTGGCGTCTCGTGATAAAGCCGTTGATCCGGTTGGGGCTTGCGTGGGTATTAAGGGGTCCCGTGTTCAGGCGATTGTAAGGGAATTGCGTGGAGAGAAAATTGATATCATTCCCTGGACGAATGATCCTCGGGTATTTATTGGGGAGGCATTAAATCCGGCTTCAATTGAAAAGGTTGGAATTGATGAGGAGAAAAAGGCTGCTCTTGTTGTGGTTGCCGACTCCCAGCTCTCATTAGCCATTGGAAAAAATGGTCAAAATGTTCGCTTGGCGGCTAAATTGACAGGATGGAAAATCGATATTATCAGTGCCACTGAATATGAAAAGGAAAAACTTGAGAGGGATCGTGATATTAAAGCAGCTTTAGAGGAAGAGACTGCGCAGCTGGATCAAGGTGACTCTTCTGTGTTGCGTGAATCTGAAGTCTCGAATGGTGAAGCAAGTAGTGTAGATAATACTGAAAGCAAGCCGTCGCCGACAACTGAAACCGTCTAACGTATGAGGGTTATTACTGGATGAGGGTCTACGAGTTAGCCAAAAAATTTGGGGTGGAAAGTCGAGTCCTTATCCCGGAATTAGTTCGTCTAGGGATTGACGTAGCTTCTCATAGTAACACGTTGGATGATGAGAGTGTTCGACGGGCAACCGAAGCACTGCAAGGTAAGATGCTGTCAGATGATGGTGGTGATTTACCAAAGCAGGAACGAAAAACTACAGGGAAGGCTTCTGTCGGTTCCAACAGGAAAGATCGAGGCCACGCACCTTCTTTTGCAGTTGACGAGCCCAAAAAAGCAGAAAAAAAACATATTCTCATTAAGCGAAAAAAAGTCGAAGAAGAGATGCCCGCTGAGTTACTGGTCAGTGAAATCTCAGATGAAGTAGCTGAGGCGCAATCTCCACTTGCCACGATTTCCGATGAGCCACCTGTGGAGGAGGATTCTGAAGAAGTGGGTGTGGAAGATACTCGTACACCTCTTGTTGAGCCTTCCGTCATTTCTCCAGAGAATGTCGTCGCGGCAAGTGAGCAAATTGATGAGAATGTGTCTGTTCAGGGCATTGTTAAAAGTCCTGAAAAGGCAGAGGAGAAGGTTGTACCGAAGGCTGGCATTACTGATTCAAAAGATGAGAAAGTTAAAAAACCTAAAAAGGTCGGACGTAAGCGTGACGACGATCTCTTTGCTGCGAAGTATGAAGATGCGGCTCGATGGCAGGATCTTCGTGCTCTACCGGCTTTGCGACGTGAAGAGCGATCGCGACCTAGTCAGTCAGCCTCAGTTGCTGAAGTCACAAAGCCCAGAAAGAAGGGTATTAAAATTCATACAGGAATTTCGGTAAAAGAATATGCGGAGTTGTTAGGTCAACGGCCGGCTGAGGTCATTAGGAAGTTGATGGACATGGGTATTGCCCTAGCAATGAATCAACCTATGGACCTGGATGCTGCCGCGTTGATTGCTGAAGGTGCGGGAGTGAATATTGAGATTGCGGCAGAAAAACAGGGAGAAGACCTTCTTGAGGAAGTTCTCGAGGAAACGACTGAGAGGCAGTTAGTTTCGAGGGCCCCAGTTGTCACGATTATGGGGCATGTGGATCATGGGAAAACGTCACTGCTTGATGCCATTCGTGAAACACACGTAACAGATCGAGAGGCTGGAGGCATTACGCAGCACATTGGAGCCTATTCGGTAAAAGTCGGAGAGAAACGAGTCGCATTTTTAGATACCCCTGGCCATGAGGCATTTACTGCGATGAGAGCAAGGGGAGCACAGGTCACGGACATTGTTGTCCTTGTGGTCTCTGCCGATGATGGGGTGATGCCACAAACGGTAGAAGCCATACATCATGCACAGGCTGCCAAGGTGCCAATTGTTGTCGCGGTCAATAAAATTGATAAGCCGGACGCGAATCCTGAAAAAGTGAAGCAGGGGCTAAGCGAGCATGGTCTGATCTCTGAGGCCTGGGGTGGAGATACCATTTTCGTTGAAGTTTCAGCCAAAGAAAAAATGGGATTGGACCAACTGTTGGAAATGATTCTTTTGCAAGCAGAAGTGCTTGAACTTAAGGCGGATATTGCCTGTACAGCAAGAGGGGTTGTGTTGGAGGCGCGCCTTGATCGTGGGCGCGGTCCGGTGGCAACAGTCCTTGTGCAGCATGGAGTACTAAAAACCTCTGCGATCTTTGTGATGGGCGCCGTGAGTGGCCGCGTTCGCGCCTTAAATTCAGACACTGGGGCAAAGCTTAAGGAGGCAGGACCATCAATTCCAGTTGAAGTCATCGGTTTGCTGGGCGTACCTGCAGCGGGGGATCAACTCGTTGTTGTAAAAGATGAACGAATGGCTCGAGATATTGCCGAAGGTCGTCAGCAAAAACAGCGAACAGCCGATCTTGCGACAACTGGTCCACGCCGCACTCTTGATGAGTTCTATGCGGAGGTGAAAGAGGGTGAGGTGAAGGAGCTCGCTGTACTTATTAAGTCAGACGTACAGGGATCGGCTGGGGCTATTTGTGATATGGTTGAAAAATTTTCTTCAGACCTTGTGCGTTTTCGCGTCATTCATAGCGGCGTTGGTGGCATTAGCGAATCGGATGTGTTGTTAGCAGCCGCTTCGAAAGCCTTAGTCATAGGCTTTCATGTCAGACCTGAGCCAAAAGCCATGACGTTAGCTGAGCGGGAAGGTGTGGAAATTCGTTTGCATACCGTGATTTATAACGTCATGACTGAGATTAAGTCAGCTGCTGAAGGCCTGTTGGCCCCGACATTAAAAGAGCGAATTCTTGGTCGAGCAGAGGTGCGGCAATTGTTTACCGTTCCTAAAATGGGAACGATAGCTGGATGTTATGTCCTTGACGGAATGATTGCGCGGGCAAGTGCCGGGATTAGAGTCTTGCGGGACCATGTGCAGATTTTTGAAGGGAAGTTGGGGTCATTGCGGCGCTTTAAAGACGATGCGCGCGAGGTTCAGCAAGGGTATGAATGCGGAATTGGAGTAGAAAATTTTAATGATTTGAAGGATGGGGATATTCTTGAAGCTTATGTCTACGACGAGGAAGCGGTTAAGCTTTAGGTCTTCCTGCGTTTCTTGCCATCGATATGTGATGATGAATGGTAATTGGGCTATGCACGATTGAGTTGCATTTTCCTGAGAGCCATTCCTTAAAGGCAAAGCATCAAGTTCTTTCTAGCTTAATCACCCGTCTTCGTGGAAAATACAATGTTTCGGTGGTTGAAGTTGATGTGCAAGACCTGAGGTAAAAGGCATTTTTAGGTATAGTTTGTGTTTCAAATAAAACGAAACGAGTGAATCAGCTACTAGAGCAGGTCCTGAATACGATTCAAGCAAATCCTTCACTGGAAATGCTTCGATCTCATCGTGAATTATTATAAGAGGGTTCTTTCGAACACGAATGGTTATGTCCAAGCCAACCTATAAACGAGCGGAACGCGTTGCCGACCAAATTCGCATGGAAGTGGCTGATATTCTGGCTCGAAAAATTAAAGATCCACGAGTTGGTTTTATCACCGTCACAGACGTTGATCTCAGTCCGGATTTGAGAGTTGCGCGGGTCTACGTCTCATCGCTTCATGAAGGTGGGCCAAAAGATTTAGCCCTAGAGGGACTGATCAATGCCGTTGGGTTTGTTCGGGGTGAATTAGGGCGACGTCTTGAGCTACGCTATACGCCGGAGTTAATTTTTTGTCAAGATGGAAGTCGACAGCAGGGCACTCGTATCGATCAGTTGCTTGACTCACTTCACCGAGATGCGCCCAATCAGCTTCCCCTCTGATCGATCGTAACGGTATATGGAATCTCTTCTTACTGACCACACATCTCAACCGAAATCAGAGAAGGTGTCAACCTCTCTTCATGGCATTCTGAATATTAATAAGCCTGCTGGGTGGACATCTCATGATGTTGTCTTACATCTTCGGCGGGTGCTAGGTATCCGAAAGGTTGGGCATGCTGGAACCCTTGACCCTGCTGCGACAGGAGTCTTGCCCGTTTTGCTCGGGAAAGCGACAAAAATTGCGGACCATTTGTTAAAGTGGGAAAAAGAATATGCCGCAGTCTTACGACTTGGCCAGTCAACTGACACGCAGGATGCAACAGGTACAATTATTCAGGAAACATCGACAGAAAGTGTGACCGAAGAGCAGATTCACTCAGCCTTAAATGAATTTCGTGGGGATATCCAGCAGGTTCCTCCAATGTATTCAGCCGTGAAAATAAAGGGACAACCCCTCTATAAGGCTGCTAGACGTGGAGAAACGATCGAGCGAAGTCCGAGACCTGTCACGATTTACCGATTAGAGGCAGGAGCTATTCGAGGTAGAGATGTTGAACTACGGGTCGTCTGTTCCAAGGGAACATATATTCGAACTCTTTGTGTTGATATTGGGGATCGTTTGCAGGTTGGAGGTCATTTATTATCGCTTGAAAGAAGTGCTGTTGGATCATTTCATGTTCAAGATGCGTACGAGCTCGAGGATGTAAAGAATGCACAGTGTTTGTCTGGTAATAGGCGGTCATTTTTAACACTTGATGAGGCCCTTGAGCAGTTTCCTTCTGTAACAGTGAAGCCTGACTATGTAGCCAGAGTGATGAATGGGGCGCCGATTCCATGGAATGCCATTAATGTTTCCCTGAGTGATGATCTCTTAGCAGGGAATTCCGCTCATTCACGAGTAAGGGTCAAAGACCCACATGGGCATTTGTTGGCGCTTGGAAAGCCTCATGCTCTTGCAAACATAACCACTGCAGGTGAAATAGCAGTAAACATTGAAAACGTGTTAATAGACAAATAATTTCATCAATGAAGATAAGGGAGGAAGCGGTATGGCATTTACAAAAGAAGCAAAGGTAGAGGTTGTTCAGCAACACCGACGCCATGAGAAGGATACTGGTTCGTCAGAGGTTCAAATTGCGGTATTGACCTCACGCATCACAGATTTGACTGAACATTTTAAGCAACACAAAAAAGACCATCATTCTCGTCGAGGACTGTTGAAAATGGTGAGTCGCCGCCGACGCTTGTTAGATTACTTGCGTCGAGTAGATCATCCGAAGTATCAAACCGTTCTTGTCTCGCATGGCTTGCGGAAATAACTCACAAGGTCTGTTGGGGGTATGCTTGTCGGTTTGGGTTCGTTTGAATACAACATTTTTAGGCCGGATTGGCCAAAGCTAAATCAGCTCGAGAGGAGAGCGTAAATGATACATGCCGTGGAGATAGAGGTTGGTGGGCAGACACTTCGCTTAGAGACAGGCAAGATGGCTAAGCAGTCTGATGGGTCGATATTGGCCTCTTATGCGGATACCGTGGTTCTCGCTACGGCCGTCTCATCCAAAACGCTCAAGCCTAACTCAGACTTTCTTCCATTAACCGTCAATTATATTGAGAAGACCTACGCGGCAGGAAAAATTCCAGGTGGGTATTTTCGTCGTGAAGGCGCTCCAAGCGAAAAAGAAGTGTTAACGAGTCGTTTGATTGACCGTCCAATTCGTCCTCTGTTCCCAGAAGGCTATCACTACGAGACTCAAATTATTGCGGCCGTACTGTCTGTCGATCAGACTCTTTCATCGGATGTTGTTGGCATGACCGCTTCTTCTGCTGCATTAGCTATATCTGATATTCCTGTCGGTGGTCCATTGGCCGGTGTGAAAATTGGTCGGGTGGATGGACAGTTTGTGGTGAATCCAGACATGAAAACCATGGAGCTGAGTGATCTCAATCTTGTTGTTGCAGGAACGGCAGACGCTGTGATGATGGTTGAAGCTGGTGCTGATGGACTTTCGGAGTCTACCATGCTCGAGGCGATTGAGTTAGCACATGCAGAAATTAAAAAAATTGTCGCCAAAATTGTCGAATTACAAAAACTGGTTGGCAAGGAAAAGCGTCATTTTGAAATTGAACCAGTAGATGCAGAGTTGGAGTCTCAGGTGCGTGCGATCGTGAGTGAACCCATTCGTAAAGCGATTTTTATTCCGAATAAAGCGGAACGACAAGATCAGCTCAATCAGGTCATGCAGGATGCCGTAGACAAACTTGCGGAAGACGATGAGGATCGGAAGCATCAGGTCAAGGCCATTTACCATGATCTAGAATATTCAGAAGTACGAAATATGATTTTAGACGGGAAAATCAGGGCTGATGGACGGGGGCCAAAAGATATTCGACCCATTACTTGTGAAGTGGGCCTGCTTCCGCGAACCCATGGTTCTTCTCTTTTTACCAGAGGGGAAACGCAAAGCTTAGCCGTTGTGACATTGGGAACGAAAGATGATGAGCAAAGAATTGATGCTCTTGAAGGGGAATTTTTTCGAAGATTCCTGCTGCATTATAATTTTCCTCCATTTTGTGTTGGAGAGGCGAGACCTCTTCGTTCTCCAGGACGACGAGAAGTTGGTCATGGCAAGCTGGCAGAACGTGCGTTGACATCAATCCTTCCTTCGCAAGAAGAGTTCCCCTATACCATTCGGATTGTGTCCGATATTTTGGAGTCAAATGGATCGTCTTCTATGGCAACCGTTTGCGGCGGGACGCTTGCGTTAATGGATGCTGGGGTTCCCATTAAAGATTCCGTGGCGGGGATCGCCATGGGGTTGATTCTTGAGAAGGGTCGCTCTGTCGTTCTTTCAGATATTTTAGGGCTTGAAGACCATTTGGGTGACATGGACTTTAAAGTCACAGGGACTAAGCAAGGGGTGACCGCGCTACAAATGGATATCAAGATATCTGGGATTACACCAGAATTGATGAGGGAAGCCATGGAGCAGGCCCGAGAGGGTCGGTTACATATTCTTGGGAAAATGGATGAAGCTCTCACGACACCTCGTGAAACACTTGCTCCGTATGCTCCGCGAATCTTTAATTTGCAGGTAAAGCAAGATAGAATTAGAGATGTCATCGGCCCAGGTGGTAAAACGATTCGAGGTATTATTTCTGAATGTGGTGTTAAAGTGAATGTCGATGACTCTGGTCTTGTTACGATTGCTGCCGTAGACGGTGAATCTGCAGAAAAAGCTAAGGAAATGATCAACCGTTTGGTCGAAGAGGTTGAACCTGGAAAGATTTACCTTGGAACCGTCAGGAAAATTGTTGACTTTGGAGCATTTGTTGAAATTCTTCCCAATGTAGATGGATTAGTGCATATCTCGCAATTGGCAGCTCATCGAGTACAGGCTGTGTCAGATGAAATTTCTGAAGGCGAACAAATCTTAGTGAAGGTTTTGGAAGTTGATCGGCAGGGAAAGATACGTTTAAGCCGAAAAGATGCCATGGGCGAAGGTGCCCCTACCGAAGCAACGCCAGACGCTGGATAAAGGCAAAAGAGAACAGACGTGTATAAAAAAATTGTGTTGAATAACGGCGTTCGAGTGGTGCTTGAGCGAATGTCTTCCTTGAAGTCAATTGCTATTGGCATATGGACCAATGTGGGGAGTCGGGATGAGTCAATTCATGAGTCCGGCTATTCTCACTTTATTGAACATATGATGTTTAAGGGGACCAAGCGCAGGTCGGCTGGACAAATTTCAAATGAAATTGATGCGTTAGGTGGAGAAATGAATGCGTTTACCACGCATGAAGCCACAGCCTTTTATGTAAAGGTGTTGGATCAACATGTTGGTCATGCTCTTGACCTTTTGGCTGACCTTTTTCATCAGTCTCGGTTTAGCTCAGCTGAGATTGAAAAAGAAAAACAGGTTATTTTAGAAGAGATTCGAATGGTGAAAGATGATCCTGAAGACCTAGTGCATGAGCTTCATGGAAAAGATGTCTTGGGCCTTCACCCCTTGGGAAGGCCAATATTGGGCGAACCTGAGGTCATGACACGATTGCGAAGGCGTGACCTACTTCGATACTTACAAAATCAATATCATCCTGAAAAAACAGTCGTGTCTATAGCGGGCAATTTTAAGCTAGAAACATTACTTCCTCAATTGAATACCTATTTTGGAGGCTGGTCAAGAGAGCAGTCTTCTGAGTCACCAGAGGCAACTCCCTGGTTAAGTAATGCGTCGTCTTGCGCCCGCGTATACCGAAAAAGGCTTGAGCAAGTTCACTTATGCATGGGGTTGAAGGGATTACCTATTGGACATCCAGATCGGTATACAGCCAATGTCCTGAATACTATTCTTGGCGGTGGGGTGAGTTCTCGTTTATTTCAACAATTACGAGAGAAACGTGGGTTGGCCTATACCATTTATTCGCATCTCTCGGGGTTTTCTGATGGGGGCTTGCTGACTATTTATGCGGCAACTCGATCAGAGGAGGTCGAAACCGTTGTTCAACAGGTCTGTAAAGAAATCAAGAAGCTTTGTCGCCGCGGGGTCACAGAGGTTGAACTTCAACGGACAAAAACCCAACTAAAAGGAAATCTCATGCTTGGCCTAGAGGGAACATATGGCCGTATGAATAAACTCGCAAAAAATGAAATGTATCAGGGGCGTTATGTCTCTTTGCAAGAAATGATACGCGGAATTGAACGAATTTCAGTAGATGATATAAACCAATTAAGCCGACAACTCCTTGATATTAATGGACTTGTTGTGACAGCCTTAGGCCCGGTAGCAAAAGGCGTGACCTTAACTGAAATCCATTAACTTTATGATATTATAAGTAAATAATATCTTGACAACCTCATCTTGGATAAGTAGCATGGGCCCTCTGGAAAATGAGCCAAATATATTAAAGAAAGTTTAAGAGAACGTTGATATTGTTTTTGAAATCGAGTGTATTGCAAGTTTGTTGGTATTCTTTTAATTTAAGTCATTCTAACAACAGTGAAGGAGGGAGGAGATGAACAAGTCATCTTTTCGTGTTGGAGTCGTAGCGCTAGTTGCTTTCGGTCTTCTGACATTTGGCATGACCGGTATTTCCCTTGCTCAAAAAGGTCCAGCCGCTGGAAATCCTAAAGCTAAGGGCGATCCAAAGGACGTAACATCGCAAGGAAAGATTTCTTTCAAAGCCGTGAAAGCGACGAGTTTGAAAGGAAGATTGTATTCGCATTGGGCAGACAATCCTGACGGTGAAGTCGTGTTTGGTATTCAATACTGGAATACCAGTGAACCAGCCGAAACTGGAAGCTTCCCTGGACGTGCTTCTGATGATCGGAACCAAAATGTTCCTGATCCAATCGTGGTTTGCTGTAGTTGGGGTTTTCAAGGTGGGGAAGATAACAACAAATCCTTTGCTGGATGGTACAATCCTCAGACCACCGTTCGTTTAAAAGTGAAAGACAAGGCTTTGATGGATCAATTAATCAAGGCTTCTCAGGACTATGTCGCCATGGAAGTACAGCTCACTGGTGGAAATACCATTACAGCTTTTAAAGTCATGGAAGAAGAGTAGATTAGACATTATCTACGAACTAAGTATTTTTAAAGAAATTGAAAACAATTAATTTATGAAATTCTTAAGAGGAGGGAAGGCATTATGAAAGGTCGAAAGACACGCTGGGCGGTTCTAGCTGCCATGGCCTTGGTTGGTGGTATGGCCTCCAATGCCCTTGGTATTGAAGCATTTCAAGAGCGTTTTGAATGGGGAGACCTAAGCAAGCCAACCACTTTACATGCACGAGTCGCTGTTGTAGATCCTTATGACAACGCAGCATGGGTTAATGTTGCAGTGTTTGGTGGAAATGCCGAAAGTGGGTACTATTGGCAGAAGTATTTCCCTGGAAAAAACCTGAAGGTATATGCCGCTAATGACAAAGTGATGGGTCAATTAAAGGCGCTTGGAAAAGACTCTATCAGTCAAACGATAATGACTGGAACCAAGCCGTCTAAGTATACAATGGTTGAAATAGTTGTGCAGGAAACAGAGCAAAATCATCGTGTTGTCACTTCAGTGAAGGCTATTGATGATGTTGCAGGCACTCCTGCCAGTCCTCGGAGCATTCATAGTCTTCGGGAAACTTCTCAAGTTAAGGCCATTGCGGGTGGAAGCTGGCCGCAAAATCGTAAAATGCTCTATGATGTGCTTGTTCCAGATGGATCAGCAATTGGTGGAGTGATTCCAAATTCTGACCAAGGTGTCGGAATATGGGAACTCAAGTAAGCCAGTAAAATACAATAAGTTATAAGAAAGGGGTAGTCTTACTAGGCTACCCCTTTTTTATTTTTCCTCAGTCTCTAGTCGACGCTTAAAGTCAGCTAATCTGTTCATGGCTTCTAATGGAGTCATCCCGAATAAATCCATTTGCTTAACCTCTTCAAGAATAATATGAGGAGAGGGTAAGTCTTCTACAATAAGTGACTGTTGTTCGTTTGAGTCAGGTACATTTGTTGTTTGAGTATTTTCTAATTGCGATAGTATATTTTCTGCTCTTTGTAATATTGGTTGTGGGAGTCCAGCAAGCCTTGCGACATGAATCCCATAACTTCTATCAGCCTTTCCCTTAATAATTTTCCTGAGAAATAATACATCCTTTCCTTTTTCTTTAATCTGCACCGTATAGTTTTTCAATCCTTCCCTAGTCTCTTCTAGTTTTGTCATTTCGTGATAATGCGTGGCAAAAAGAGTTCTCGCACCAATATGGCAACGGTCTAATATATATTCAGCAACAGCCCAGGCAATACTTAGTCCATCATAGGTGCTTGTCCCTCTTCCCACTTCGTCAAGTAAGATAAGACTTCGAGAGCTAGCTGCCTTTAAAATCTTTGATGTCTCAGCCATTTCCACCATAAAGGTGCTTTGTCCAGCTGCAAGGTCATCAGACGCACCGATTCGTGTAAAGACTCTGTCGACTAAACCTATACGTGCAGACTTTGCTGGAACAAAACTCCCAATTTGAGCCATGAGTATAATAAGAGCCACTTGTCGGAGATAGGTGCTTTTACCTGCCATATTAGGGCCGGTTATCAATAAGAGGCGTTGTTGGTCAAGGTCGAGGTTCGTATCGTTGGGTATGAAACCTACTGAAAGGTTTGTTTGTTCTATGACTGGATGACGTCCATGAATAATTGAAATCACACTTCCTTCATCAATATCTGGCATAACATAACGGTTAATCGTTGCAACTTCTGCTAATCCTGTAAACACATCAATTTGTGCAATAACATTCGCCATAACTTGTATGCGTTTTGTTGATTGAGTGATCTGTACTCGAAGTTCTGAAAATAATGCAGATTCCAGGTTCTTAATTTTCTGATCAGCTCCAGTAATTTGCCCCTCAAGCTTCATCAGTTCCTCAGTAGTAAAACGTTCAGCATTGACGAGTGTTTGTTTTCGAATAAAATCAACTGGAGTTTTGGCTAAATGTGTTTTGGTGACTTCGATGTAATATCCAAACACTCGATTAAATTTAATCTTAAGTGAATCAATTCCGGTCCGATTTTTCTCCCTAGCCTCAAGTTCGGTAATCCATCGCAGGCCTTCCTGTGCAACCTTGCGAAGTTCGTCAAGCTCATGGTGATAACCTTCTCGTATGATTCCCTCGTGACCAGAGGTGGGAGGTGCATTAGTGTTAATGGTTTGGTCAATAAGAACTCTGAGGTCTTCCAAGTTGTCCCAGTTTTTGATAAGACTTGAACCTGGAGTATTTTGTAAGGGGGCAAAGAGATCAAGGGTGGGCGGAAGTATGTTGAGTGACTTTTGTAGGCCGAGGATATCTCGAGGAGTGGCTACCCCTAGCGCAATTCGACTATTGAGACGTTGAAGGTCTTGAATATCACGAAGGGCTAGTCGAAGATCCGTACGAGTCTGAAAATTATTGACAAATTCTAAAATAATAGACTGGCGAGTTTGAATATCTGAGAGGTTGATGAGAGGACGAACAATCCATTGTCTGAGTAGACGACTCCCCATTGCGGTAACGGTTTTATCTAAGATCTTTAATAACGTTGGGCCACTTTGGTCTTGAGAGAAAGGTTTGAGTAATTCAAGATTACGAATAGTCACGCCATCAAGATTCATTTCTTTTTGGGATGATCGGATTCGTGGTTGTTGTATGTGCTTATGACCCATCCCAGGTTGAGTGCTTTGGAGATAGTGAAGCAGGCTACCTGCAGCCTCAACACCTCTTGTCATTTGAACAAGTTCAAGTTGCTCTGAGGTTTGTTCCTGAAAATGTTTAGAGAGCAGCAGTTTGTTCGTTTTTACGGCAAACCAACTCTGGTCTTGTGAGACTAATCGAGGAAATCTGAGGTCTTTGAGAGATTGTAAGAATTCAGAGGGAAAAAATTGAGGGAAAATTATTTCTCGTGGTTCCAAGCGAAGTAATTCATCCATGAGCTCGACCTGTTGTTCGGGATTGCGGTATTCCGCGACCCAAAATTCACCAGTTGAGAGGTCGAGGGTGGCGAGTCCCCAATGAATGGGGTCTTTGAAGGATTGTTCGCTTGAAGGATTAATGCAAGAAATGGCCGCAAGGAAGCTAGCTTCTTTAGAGGGGAGTAACTCACTATCAAAAAGAGTACCTGGGGTGTAAAGACGAACAACTTCTCTCCGTACGATACCTTTGGTAACTTTTGGGTCTTCGACTTGTTCGCAAAGTGCGACAGTTTTTCCAGCCTTAAGAAGTTTCGCAATGTACCCGGTTGCCGCATGATGCGGGATTCCGCAGAGTGGTATTGGTGTGTCTTTATTTTTTCCACGAGAAGTGAGGACGATGTCTAATAGCTTTGACGCTTCTTTTGCATCTTCTAAAAACATTTCATAAAAATCACCGACACGAAAAAAAAGTATCGCCTCTTGGTAGTTAGCCTTAATTTCCTGGTATTGCCGCATCAGCGGTGTGCTATCAATTTCTGTCATAGTCAGTGTGTCTCGGTAGCCAGTCAGTTGATGAGCTTAGGGGGAAGTTTGTTCCAAAACCTTACTTATGAGGTTGTAGGTGCGGGGACCTGTCGCCGTCAGTGTCGCTTTCCGAATTGATCGCCGATGATGGACAAGTTGGATATTGAGACGGTCCGTAGGTATTTCATCTCCCATCCGTTCAGCCCACTCTATCGCCACTGTTGTTGAGGAATTCAGGTAATCATACAATCCAATTCCTGCCAGTTCATTCTGTGTTTCAAGTCTATATAAATCTGCATGAACGAAGCGAACTCGCCCAAGATACTCATGGATCAGGGTGAACGTTGGACTAGTGACACATGCTGGGTCAATGTCTATACCCAAGGCAAGGCCTCTGGCCAAAACGGTTTTTCCCGTTCCCAAATCACCCATCAAGGTAATCACTTCACCACCGATGAGTTGGCGGCCAATCATAGCGCCTAATGATTCAGTGGCTAGGACCGACGGAAGATCGGTAATCAATGAGTCTCCTGATTGTGTCAGTATTAGCGGTGCTGGTGTATTCCTATCCATCTTGAGTCTAGTCGTTATTGTTCAGAAAGAAGTGCCTGGATGGCATGGGGAAGTTGTTCGATCAGGTCACTCGCAATCATGCCGGCTTGGCCAAGTATTTTTGCTGTTAGATCACCGGCTAGACCATGGATGTAGACGCCGACACGTGCGGCATTCCATGGACTGAGGCCTTGCGCAAGCAAGCTCACAATGACGCCTGTTAGGACATCACCCATGCCGGCACTTGCCATTCCTGGGTTTCCCGTGGTGCAGATGGCGGCTTGTCCATTGGGTGCGGCAATGACAGTGCGAGCCCCTTTCAGGACGACGATGACCTTGCAGTCTTTTGCAAATTGAAGTGCGAGGCTCAGGCGGTTGTTGTTAATGATTTTTGCAGACGCTTTGGTCATGAGCCGCGCCATTTCACCAGGATGAGGAGTTAAGATGGGCGTTTTTTTACAAGATGCCAAGGTGTGAAGGTGACCAGCAAGAACATTGAGTCCATCTGCGTCGATGACACAAGGTGGTTGAAGGCGAGGAAGTAATTGTCTGATGACTCTTGCCGTTTCAGCATGTTGTCCCAAGCCTGGTCCAAGGGCGATGGCCTCACGTTCATTTGCAAATTCAATGAGGTGAGAGAGGGCCGCGCGCCCAAGGGTTTTGGCTTTCGACTCCGGGAGGGCATAAGTCATGGCCTCCAGTATTTTTGCGTCGATGCTAGCCTGAACAGATTTCGGTGTGGCGACAGTGACTAAGCCGGCTCCTGTACGGAGTGTCGCGCGGGCGGCCAAGACTGCTGACCCGGTCTTGCCCGGTGATCCTGCTATCACACCGGCATGGCCATACGTCCCTTTGTGAGAGTTGAGAGGTCTGTCAGGGAGTAGTGAGGCCACCGCCTGTGGAGTAAGTAGGTGAAAGGGCGATTTGATTTCTTCTATGTATTCCAGAGGAATTCCAATATCCACCAATGTAATAGAGCCTGCATGATCGATGGCTTTCCCTAAGTACAAACCGATTTTAGGGCACCCAAATGTTACCGTGGATTCGGCTTTGACTGCGGTGCCCATGATGGCTCCAGAATCACTTTGTATTCCTGATGGGACATCAATGGCGACTGTTGGTGAGTGTGCTGCATTCATGATATCGATCGCCACGCAATAGGGCTCTCTGACTGTCGAAGACAGTCCAGTTCCTAAGAGTGCATCAATAAGAATTTCTCCTTTCGCGGCCAGCAGTCGAAGGTTGTTCGCTGAAGGCACTTGGTGGATGGTTGTTCGGCGCATAACCTTCACGAGCCGTCGATACATGGTCTGGGCATCTGGAGTCAGTTCCGTTGGCTTAGCAAGGAGTGCAAGGTGAACGTTAGCATGTAGTTGTGTGAGGAGGCGGGCTATGACCAGTCCGTCGCCGCCATTATTGCCTTTTCCACAGAAGATGGTGAAGGCTTTTCCTGAGAGGGAACCAAGCAGTTGTTTGAGGACTTGGACGGTGCCCTTGCCAGCACGTTCCATTAATGTAATGCCTGGCACATTGGCTTCTTTAATCGTACGACGGTCAAGTCCTTGCATCTGTGCAGCGGTCACCAGCGACAGGGGAGTTCTTTCAAGGCTGCTTGTTGTCTTCAGCTTGCTCATATGGATGGTTGCCGCTTGGATTGTAATACGTAGGTATCGTTAGAGTTGCTTATTTTAGTGATCGAGGTACCTGATTAACTGAGTAATGCCTTCATTTCCCGAACAGCTCGTTCGAGGCCGATAAACACGGCACGAGAAATGATACTGTGGCCAATATTGAATTCTTTAATTTCTTGAATCTGCGTCACTCGTTGAATATTGTGATAATTCAGTCCATGTCCTGCACTGACCTTTAAGTCAAGCTTGGAGGCCAGTTTCGCTGCTTGTGACAGCCCTTCAATTTCGGTGTCTTGGTCTTTCAGCCCTCTCGTATTGGCATAGCGACCGGTATGAAGTTCAATAGAGTCTGCCTCAACTTTGCGGGCCGCACGAACTTGCTGGAGGTCTGGATCAATGAACAGGCTTACTGGTATCCCTCCATCATGAAGTAATCGGATCATACTCGCTATGCGATCTTTTTGTTCAACTACGTCAAGTCCCCCTTCTGTCGTGAGTTCTTGACGGCGTTCAGGAACGAGTGTGATGAGGTCAGGCTTGATCCCCAGGGCAATTTTGGCAACAGCTTCATCGGCGGCCATTTCTAGGTTTAAGTGAGTTGACACGATTTCTTTAAGAAGAATGAAGTCACGGTCTTGAATGTGACGGCGGTCTTCTCGTAGATGGATCACAAGGCCATCTGCTCCAGCTAGCTCAACAAGGGGTGCTGCCATTAAGGGGTCTGGCTCATGCCCTCCCCTGGCTTGGCGAAGAGTTGCTATATGGTCTACATTTACTCCGAGTCTGGCCATGGGATTCCTTTCGTCCTCATATCGGACAGCTAATGTGGGGCGGGAATGCATTATGTCAGAAGTGAAAATATAGCTGCAAGAAAATGAATTGAGTCACCGTGTTCTTCTGTATTCCATTCAATGAGTTGCTGATTCAGCGAAATACGAAATCAAATTGACTGCTTGATGCTGCTGATCTAGAATGTGAGGTTCATAGAAATATTGGAAAATTTTCTAATTCTTCAGTCCATTCTACAAAAATATCACGGATAGTCATGACACCTTTTTACCGTATTGAGCGTTTACCGCACTACGTCTTTGCCCAAGTCCAAGCGCTGAAGTTAGATGCGCGACAGCGAGGGGAGGATATTATTGATTTAGGAATGGGGAATCCAGATCAAGCGACTCCTCAGCACATTGTTGATAAGTTGACCGAGGCGGCAGGAAATGGACGAAATCATCGATATTCTGCATCGCGAGGTATCACCAAATTACGTCATGCCATTTGTGGGTGGTATAAACGAAATTATGATGTTGACCTAGACCCAGAAACTGAAGCCATTGCCACTTTAGGCGTTAAAGAGGGGCTGGCTCATCTGGCTCTTGCCATGGTTGGACCGGGAGATGTGGTCTTAACCCCTACGCCTACCTATCCAATCCACATGTACAGTGTCATTATTGCTGGGGGAGAAGTTCGTGGGGTTGAACTGAACCCAGCGGAAGATTTTTTCGAAAACCTCACGAGAGTATATCGTCAAACGCAACCTCGTCCAAAAATCTTAATTATGAGTTTTCCCCATAATCCTACGACGAGTGTAGTTGATTTAGAGTTCTTTGAAAAAATTGTGGCATTTGCTCTCGAACATAAGGTTTGGCTGGTTCATGATCTGGCGTATGCAGATCTTGTCTTTGATGGTTATCGAGCGCCAAGCTTACTGCAAGTTCCTGAGGCGAAGCAGGTCGGTGTTGAGTTTTATTCGCTTTCCAAAAGCTATAATATGCCTGGTTGGCGAGTAGGGTTCTGTGTTGGGAATAAAGAGATGATTGGGGCCCTGACGAAAATTAAGAGTTATTTGGATTATGGCATGTTTCAACCCATTCAAATCGCAAGTATTATCGCGTTGAATGGTCCGCAGGACTGCGTTGGTGAAATTGTGGGTAGATACGAGCGTCGTCGCAATGCGCTGGTGGATGGATTGAATCGGATTGGGTGGTCTGTTGATTATCCGCGGGCAACCATGTTCGTGTGGGCGCGTATACCGCCTGCCTTTCGAGGCATGGGGTCGCTTGAATTTTCAAAGTTACTCCTACGTGATGCGAAAGTTGCCGTTTCCCCAGGTGTCGGGTTTGGTGAGGGCGGGGACGAGTATGTACGTTTTGCCTTGGTGGAAAATGAGCACCGGATCTATCAAGCGGTTCGTGGCATGAAACAGGCACTAAAATCTGGGGATACCAATTCATGAAGTCAAGAATTACGGTCGGAATGATTGGGTTTGGTACCGTGGGCTGTGGTGTTGCGAAGGTGTTGCTTGGCAATGCTGAGGTGATTCGTAAGCGTGTGGGTGTGCCTATCGATTTGGTTCGAATTGCGGATTTAGATATTACCACAGATCGTGGCGTGGACGTGCCGAATGGTGTTTTAACCACCGATGCACAGTCTGTGCTTCACGACGCGGATATCGATATTGTCGTGGAGTTAATCGGTGGCTATGATCTCGCCAAACGCTTTATGCTGACAGCTATTGAACAGGGGAAATCGGTGGTAACGGCCAACAAAGCATTATTGGCTGTTCATGGGGAGGAAATCTTTCATGCGGCCACGGCTGCTGGTGTGAACCTTGGCTTCGAAGCGAGTGTTGGCGGTGGAATTCCAATCATTCGGGCTGTTACAGAGGGACTTGTTGCCAATAAAGTTACTTCAATGGTTGGCATCATGAATGGGACATCTAATTATATTCTGACTCGAATGACAGAGGAAGGAAAGGCCTTCCAGGAAATTTTGCAAGATGCCCAAAAGAATGGCTACGCAGAGGCGGACCCGACATTTGATATTGAAGGAGTTGATGCCGCACACAAATTAGCCCTTATGGTGAATTTGGCTTTTGGGACGCCGGTTAATATTAAAGACATTCATACCGAAGGCATTTCAAGTTTGTCGACTCTTGATATCGATTTTGCACGTGAGTTTGGGTTTACGATTAAACTGCTGAGCATTGCGAAATATCAAGATGGAGAGGTCGACGCACGTGTGCATCCAACCCTTGTGCCTTCACAGTCTCCCATTGCGCAGGTGGGGGGAGTGTATAATGCGATTCACGTTGTCGGTGATATGGTGGGCGATGTTGTGTTGTATGGGAAAGGTGCTGGTTCTCTACCAACTGCCAGTGCGGTTGTTAGTGACATTGTTGATATCGGGAGAAATCTCCTTCTCAATATTGCGGAACGAGTTCCAGTTGCATCATATCAATGGGGGCGACGAGTTCCTGTTCGTATCCGACCTATAGAAGAAATTTCCAGTATGTATTACTTACGTTTTGTAGTTCGGGATCAGCCAGGTGTGCTCTCTCAAATTTCTGGAACATTGGGGGGACAAGGTATCAGTATTTCGTCTGTCTTGCAGAAGGGACGGGAAGATGGAGCTCCGGTTTCTCTGGTGATCATGACACACCGCTCTTCAGAGCGAGCCGTACAAACAGCACTTCAAACAATTAACACTATGCCATTTGTGGCTGAACCCACGACGCTATTGCGAATAGACGAAGGGGCTGTGTCATGAAGAGGAGTGAGAACTACGTGGGGATAGCATGATTCCATGGCGAGGGATTATCGAAGAATATCGGAAATTTCTTCCAGTCAGCGACGGGACTCCAGTTGTATCGTTGCAGGAAGGGAACACACCATTAATTCAGGCGAAACGACTGGCTGAGCAAATTTGTCCAGGGATAGACCTATATTTAAAGATTGAAGGTGCCAATCCGACGGGTTCTTTTAAAGATCGCGGCATGACGTTAGCTGTCTCGAAAACATTAGAGAAAAAAGCTCGAGCCGTCATGTGTGCCTCGACTGGGAATACGTCTGCCGCTGCCGCTGCATATGGTGCGAAGGCCGGAATTCCCGTCTACGTGTTAATTCCTGCTGGTAATATTGCGCTGGGAAAACTCACTCAGGCCATTATGCATGGTGCTAGGATTATCCAGATAGAAGGAAATTTTGATCAAGCGCTTAATATTGTTAAAGAGTTATGCCGTCATGATGAATTTGAATTAGTGAATTCCCTCAATCCGTATCGGTTGGAAGGTCAAAAGACTGCTGCCATGGAAGTCTGTGATCAATTAGGGAGAGCCCCAACCATGCATGTGTTACCGGTTGGCAATGCTGGGAATATCACAGCCTATTGGAAGGGCTATCAAGAGTATTATGCTGCAGGGCAAGTGCGAAGTTTACCTCAAATGGTAGGATTCCAAGCTGAAGGTGCAGCTCCTTTGGTTAGGGGGCATGTGATTGAGCAGCCGAGTACGGTTGCATCAGCAATAAGGATTGGAAATCCTGCAAGCTGGCAATTGGCCATGAACGCGGTCAATGAATCGAGTGGCCTTATTAATATGGTGACGGATGAGGAAATTCTCGCAGCCTATAGAATGGTGGCTAGAGAAGAGGGTGTATTTTGTGAGCCTGCCTCTGCTGCTTCCGTTGCCGGCGTTTTGAATATGAATGCCAAAAAATTGCTGGACGAAGGGAGTACTGTGGTGTGCACGTTGACTGGTCATGGTTTGAAAGACCCTGATACGGCCATGAATATCTCCCCTCAACCTCTGACCGTTTCGGCAACCCATGAAGCTGTTAAAGCCGCATTGAATATCCAGGCCTAAATTTCTGTGTGTTGTGGAATTTCGTACCCTCATCTTTGTATGGGGATTCGTGGCCGACAATGAAAATCCTCCTTGGCCAAGGTGATCGTATTGCCTCGCGTGCACTTTCTGAGCTAGATGGGAAAACCACGCTTCAGGTAGCGAACATGCCAAATTTAGATGCTTGGGCTATCTAAGGCGAATTTGGGGCTCTTCCATTTCTTCTCAAGGATTACCCCTTTCGAGTGTGGTCACTCAGGTTGCACTCCTTGGGAATGACCCTCGAAAGTATTGTTCCGGACTCGGGACATTTGAAATTTTTAGCTTCGATGTGATTCTTGAAGAAAGGGATGTCGCGTTTCTTTGTCACCTGGTTACGCTTGAATTAAATACAGAACAGGGAGAGACCACAAAAAATGGCTCGCATTTTATTTTGGCAGATACCGAAGCTGGATGTCTTGACTTAGAGGAGGCAAGAGAGCTGATTGACCTACTGAATGAACACCGTGGGTCCGAGACCATTCAGTTTTATACAGGAGAACAACATCGTTATGGTATGGATTGGGGGATTGACTCATTCCCATCGTCCTCGTGTAGCTCATGGCGAGAGGCTTGAGTCATTTTTCCTTCTGGCCAAGGGGCAGATGTGGTGAAAGAGGTGATGGAAGCTTCTCGGCATCATCTCCGACATCATCCTGTGAACCAAGAGCAAGGGCACGCATGGTTGAAGCCGGCCAATTTCCTCAGGTTAAGGGGGACAGGTAGGGCACGAGAGTTGTCGGAATGGCGAGAGCGGTGGCCCATTCCCCGTGTCATGATTTCAAGCTCTAGTATTCATCGTGGAATTGGCAAGAGTGTTGGGATAAATATCCTTAATCCGATGGACTATAGAGACGGTGATATTCAAGGTTTAAGTCGTATACTCAATCGTGTCTGATGGCACATGAATCCAATGACTTTGTGCATGTGACGATGCCGTATGTTGAAAGAAATGGATGTTTAGTCGATTGTGAAGACCATAGAGCAATTTGATGTAGAGGTGATTGGTTCGCTCTTACCAGCGGTTGGGGGGGGGATACGTCTATTTTTGGTCTGCAATCAGGACGATTCTGCAGCACATGATTCCACTATGTTCATGACGCCTTTTGTCTATTCTGAAAAAATCAGCATTCGAACTCAGACAGTTCGAATGAGCTTTGATGAAGTATGTGTGGCTCAAGGACTGAAGCGCGACGCAACCCGTGTCTCCACTCGACTGTAGTCTGCAAAGGCCTGTTAATGTCCTTGTATGTACAAAAATTTGGTGGTACGTCGGTTGGCAGTGTGGAGCGAATCCATGCAGTTGCCGATCTGATCGAACGAACGGCGAAAGAGGGGCATCAATTGGTGGTCGTGCTTTCAGCCATGAGCGGCGAAACCGATCGCTTAATGCGTATGGCTCGAGAGATTTGTTCAATTCCAGACGAACGAGAGTTAGATTTACTTCTTTCATCTGGCGAGCGCGTCACTATCTCTTTAATGGCCATGACTCTAAGAGCCCGTGGAATTCATGCTCGATCATTTACC
Source organism: Nitrospirales bacterium (assembly GCA_029261355.1). Lineage (GTDB taxonomy): Bacteria > Nitrospirota > Nitrospiria > Nitrospirales > UBA8639 > JAGQKC01. The sequence continues at coordinate 277,296 of JAJDBM010000010.1, forward strand.
GGAAGACAGGTTGGGATTGTCACGAATAATTCCCATACCAAGGCTCGTATTTCTCGAGTGGCCGCTGATCGAGTCAAGGCAGCATTGTCTGATGGGGCCATCCCAATCGTGGCTGGGTTTCAAGGCATTAATGAACTATCAGATGTGACAACCCTTGGTCGGGGAGGGTCAGATTTAACTGCTGTTGCACTGGCCGCGGCGTTGAAAGCTGATCGTTGTGTCATCTATACCGATGTTGATGGGGTCTATACGGCAGACCCGAACGTCGTACCGAATGCGCGAAGGCTTCGCACCCTTTCTTACGAAGAAATGTTAGAATTAGCCAGTCTTGGGGCGAAAGTTCTTCAGACCAGGTCGGTTGAATTTGCTGCGAAGCATCAGGTGCCGATTGAAGTGAAATCAAGTTTTACGGAAGGGCAGGGAACACTTGTGACACGAGAACATGCTGATATGGAACAGGTTTCAGTCTCGGGTGTAGCGGGAGACTCGAATCAAGCGAAGGTAACAGTGGTGGGCGTTCCGGATAGTCCAGGGATTGCCGGAGAATTATTTGGATCTGTCGCGGCAGCAGGGATCAATGTGGATATGATTATTCAAAATGTGAGCCAAGAAACGTTAACGGACATTTCATTCACGATTCCTCGAGCGGAGCTTCCACAAACGCTGGACTTAGTAAAGAAAGTTGCCTCAGCGATCAATGCTCGCGATGTGGCAGTCAAAGAGGATATTGCGAAAGTCTCACTGGTTGGTGTCGGCATGCGATCTCATTCGGGTATTGCTTCTCGTATGTTTCAAGCACTTTCCCGGGAAGGCATCAATATTATAATGATTAGTACCTCGGAAATTAAGGTATCTTGTGTTATTGAAGAAAAATATTTGGAGTTAGCTTTGCGGACATTGCATCATGAGTTTGAATTGGACAAAGATTCAACGACGTTAAAATAAATTATTCTATAGAAACTGTATTGCCCATGAATGAACGAGAACACGTTATCCCAGCGTTAGAGGTATATGATACGACATTACGGGATGGGTCGCAGGCCGAAGACGTGAGCTTTTCTGTCGAGGACAAGGTGCGTATTGCTGTGAAGCTCGACGAGCTCGGCATTCAATTTATTGAAGGTGGGTGGCCAGGCGCCAACCCGAAGGATATCGAGTTTTTTCGACTCATCAAAACAACGCCCCTAACGCAAGCCACAATTGTAGCGTTTGGTTCAACGAGAAAAGCTGATAATTCCGCGCAAACCGATCAGAATCTTCAGGCGTTGTTATCGGCTGAGACAGAAACAGTGACGATTTTTGGAAAGAGTTGGACTCTGCATGTCACTGAGGCATTAGGTACCTCGTTGGATAAAAATGTTGAATTAATTGGTGATTCAATCGCCTACCTCCGAGAGCAAAACCGCCGTGTGTTCTACGATGCCGAGCATTTTTTCGATGGGCATAAAACTAATCCTGACTATGCCATGAACACGATCAGAAAGGCGGCTGAGGCTGGTGCCGAACGCATTATTCTCTGTGATACCAATGGGGGGTCGATGCCGTGGGAAATTAAGGAAATTTTTGAAAAAGTGAAGGCCGAATGCCATGTTCCTCTTGGTATTCATGCCCATAATGATGCTGAAATGGGTGTGGCCAACTCCCTTGTCGCGGTTCGAGCTGGCGCACAACAAATCCAAGGAACGATCAATGGAATTGGAGAACGGTGCGGGAATGCCAACCTTTGCTCAATTTTGGCAAACCTGGAACTCAAAATGAAACAACCGTCGGTGGGTGGGGATCGACTCACTCAACTTCGGAATGTCTCCATGTATGTCGCAGAAATTGCGAATCTTTTACCGAATAAACGTCAGCCTTATGTCGGCGACACGGCTTTTGCCCATAAAGGCGGTGTGCATATTCATGCCGTGCAAAAAAACCCACTGACCTATGAACATGTTCGCCCAGAACAGGTAGGAAATTACCGGCGAGTGTTAATTTCTGATAACAGTGGTCGAAGCGCGGTGCTCGGAAAGATCGAAGCGCTCGGTTTGAGCCTTCCGAAAGAGCATGATGATGTGCAAAAGCTCTTGTCTTCCCTCAAGGAACGCGAATATGAAGGGTATCAATTTGAGGGAGCAGAAGGTTCATTTGAGTTGATGGTTAAGAAAGCCTTAGGCGAACATACCTCATTTTTTGAATTATTAGGATGTCGAGTCATTATCGAAAAGCGTCAAACTAAAGATCAAGCTGTTGAATCGGAAGCCACGATCATGGTGAAGGTCGGTGAGGTGGTTGAGCATACGGCAGCGATTGGTGACGGTCCAGTCAATGCACTCGACAACGCCTTGCGAAAGGCTCTTGAGAAATTCTACCCGCAATTAGCAGATGTCAAACTGTTGGATTACAAGGTCAGAGTATTATCAGGAAGTAAAGGAACGGGCTCTCGAGTGAGGGTGCTTATCGAGTCTGGGGATCATAAGGGAAAGTGGTCAACCGTTGGGGTTTCTGAAAATATAATCGAGGCTAGCTGGCAGGCTATCGTTGATAGTATTGAGTGCAAACTTCTCCAGGAAGATAAAAAGTCTTCCGAGTAGTTCCCTCAGAATTCATAGATGATAAGTTGTTGTTATTCCTTGACATTTCATCTTTTCGCCTGTACTTTTGAAAGAATGATCTCTGATAGGTTGCAAGGATCTGTCAACACTATCATCCATCGTCAAGGAGGGATTAAGGGGGATTATGCGAAAGGCTGATGTTGCCAACATCATTTGTGAAAAGGTTGGGCTTTCCAAGACTGAGGCTATGGATCGGGTTGAGGATGTACTCAATATCCTCAAGACTGGTCTTCAGAGAGGTGAAGCAATTAAAATTGCGGGGTTTGGTAACTTCATTGTTCGAAGCAAAGGGGAACGTAAAGGACGAAACCCGCGAACAGGTGAGGAAATTGCCATTACTCCTAGGCGCGTCGTGACATTTCGCCCAAGCCAGCTGTTTAAAAAACACGTAAACATATGAGGTTACGAGGAGCTTGAGTGTCTCTTCGGTAATGGCTCTGATGAGGGTAGAGACAAAGCAAGGCGATAAGACGTGTTATAAGATTGGGGAAGTGGCCCGTATTGCCAAGCTTCCGGCCTATGTTCTGCGATTTTGGGAGTCTGAATTTAATTTTCTTCGTCCCAAAAAAAGTCAGGGACGCCATCGAGTTTATACGCAGGACGACATAGAAACGGTCATTGAAATCAAACGAATGCTGTACGAAGAAGGTTATACGATAGCAGGGTTAAAGCGGTTTTGGTATCGTCGAAAAAAGAGTACAAATGATACGAACATGGTGAGTGGTGACGGGGTGAAAAAAGCAAAGGCTGAGTTAAAGAATATACTGAAAATGCTAGATGATCGTTAGCCGTTTCTCTCTACAATAATTGTGGACGAAGCTTTTTAACTGTTCTATTCTGTAGTCCTCAGATGTTAACTATTTCTATTCTGTAGGTTGAAGCATAAGTGTCGGGGCGTGGCGCAGCCCGGTAGCGCACTCGCTTGGGGTGCGAGAGGTCGGCCGTTCAAATCGGCTCGCCCCGACCAGTTCAACGTGTATCCTGGTACTTATGAGAGAATATACGAAAAGCTAGGCTTGCAGGTCGTCTTCGATGAGGTCTTCGCTCTCTGGCATGCCGTAGGCAACAAACTTCGCATACGATAAATAAATTCCACTGCTATCCCGCATAGCCCGAGTTCCGGCCTTCATCCGTTCTAGTTTGGTGCTATCGGCATTCTCATTCGTATGTAACGTGGAGACATACTCATTGAGTACGTCATTATAATTTTCCATGGCTCGCTCGACGTTCAAGTATGCTTGCATGATGTGATCGGTCATTGCTGAATACCCTCCTATACCATAATCTAAGTCTTTACCTTACACGAGCATCAAATTTGTGGTCAACGTATGACTGAAAAATACTTTGATAATGAGAGGAGGGTAACTATTTAGCCGATTGAATGAACTTCCGTACCTTGAAAGAGCTGGATACCCGGGGGGGCAGTGGCTTGGACGCGTGTGATGGAAACATAAAAGGCATGAGATTCCAAGGTATGACATAGATTAAACGGCTTAGTTTTTTTTGCGAACTATCGTGTCCAAGGATTTAGCTGGAACGTATTGGGATTCGCTATATTTGCTAAAGTGACTGTTGTCATTTTCTAGGTTCTCCTATTTTTTTTCATTAGAAGAATCTAAAGTCCTGTTTGACCGGTTCTCTCATGATTCAGTAAAATGCGCCCGCTCTTCATGATATAGGTAGACAGAGTGTTTCCCATGTACAGAGCAAGACTTCGTGGGCACTTCCCCCAAGTTTCTCCTTACGCAACTGAGTTGATTATTCCTATATATTTTTCCATATGAATTCTGATGCTCAGCCGTGGATTTCGGTCGTCATTCCTATGAAGGACGAAAGAGAGAATATTGCTCCCTTATCGAGTCAGTTACTAAAGTTTCTTGGGCATCGAAAAGAAACGCAATTCGCATCATTTGAAATACTGTTTGTTGACGATGGTAGTACGGACGGGAGTGACGGTCTTTTTCTGGATTTAGTCCAGGCACATCCAGAGATTCGAGTCATTGGGTTAGATCAAAACTATGGGCAAACAGCCGCCTTTGATGCAGGGTTTCGTTATGCCAAAGGGAAATTGATTGCAACCTTAGATGGTGACCTTCAATATGATCCTGCCGATATTGAGAAGCTGCTACCTCTTACCCGAGAGTATGATGTTGTTTGCGGGAGACGTGAGCGGCGAAATGATAATCTGATTCGGCGATGGTCATCACGTATAGCCAATGGTGTGCGTAACGTTGTCATTCATGATGGCATTCATGATACAGGGTGTTCCCTCAAAGTTTTTCAACGATCTGTTCTTGATCGTATTCCCTTATTTACAGGAATGCACCGTTTCTTTCCTGCAATCGCTCAAATGTATGGATATTCAGTGACTGAGATCCCAGTACAACATTTCCCTCGAGTCCATGGTCAATCAAAATATGGTGTTGGCAATAGACTCTTCGCTAGTTTATATGATCTGTTTGCTGTTCGTTGGATGCAGGGTAGATGCTTGACCTATAGGGCCAAAGAAATAGGAAAAAGGAATGTCGAATAGATTATTGATGCACGTAAGGGAGGAAATGTCTCGGTTCCTTGAACGATGTGAATAGAGTGCTCAGCTTGTATGCATATAAGAAGGAATAGATAGGGTCGCGATGTTATCAACTGAAGTAATCTGGGTCACCATTGGGTTCTTAGGACAGAGTCTCTTTTTTTGTCGATGGGTCCTACAGTGGTTTGTCTCTGAACGCAACGCTGAAAGTCGAATCCCTATTCCGTTTTGGTATATGAGTCTTGGCGGTAGTGTGATTGTGTTGTGTTATGCAATTTATAGAGAAGACCCTGTATTTATCGCTGGCCAAAGCGTTGGTGCTGTTGTGTATTTGAGAAATCTTGTCCTCATCCATCGGTCGCAAGCGCGAGCGTCGAGTGGATAGCACCGTCATATCTCCTGATCCCTCCTCTCCCCCAATCCAATCGTCTGCCCTACGTGATCTGCTTATCCTTCTGGTATTAGCGAGTCTGATGCTGTTGACTGATTTGGGAGGTCTTGGTCTAACTGATCGAGATGAAGGCAGTAATGCGGAGGCCGCGAGAGAAATGCTGGAGACAGGTGACTGGGTGTCGCCAACCTTAAATTATGAGCCACGTTTTGCCAAACCAGCTTTTGTGTATTGGTTCATTAGTGCTTCCTATACGCTATTTGGAATCAATGAATTTTCGGCACGATTACCGTCTGCATTGTTTGGGATTGGACTGGTTTTGTTGCAGTACAGTTTTCTTGCTCGAGTCCTTGGGGCACGAAGTGGAATGTTGGGCGCGCTGATTCTTCTATTGAATCTGGAGATGATTGGTATCAGTCGAATGGTGCTGACCGACCCCGAGCTCGTGTTCTGTACAACCCTCGCTTGTTATGGATTTTGGCTTGGCATGGAGCAGGAGGGGGCCAAGCGGTTAGGATTCTTAGGTTTTTATATAGGGATGGCCTGTGCCATGCTTGCGAAGGGGCCAGTCGGAATTATTATTCCATTTTTGGCAGCTTTTCTATATCTTATTGTCACCAGGCAATGGCTGAAGTATTGGAAGACTGGGTTTCCCCTGATTGGGATGCTTTTTGTTGGGATAATTGCCGCTCCTTGGTATATCGCCATGTTCGCCATTCATGGAGATGCGTATATTGCCGCGGCACAAGCAAATACCACGGGCCGATTTGCCAACCCGATGGAAGGCCATGGAGGGACGATCTTTTTCTATCTCCCTGTTCTCTTTATTGGGTTTTTCCCATGGAGTGCATTTCTTCCCATGTCCCTCTACCACAGTCTGAAGGATTGGAAGGGGTTTCGTACGTTTACGTCTGAGAAGACAATGGAGCAGAAGTTAGCCCTGTTTACTAGCTTATGGGTGATCGGGCTTTTCACCTTCTTTACCCTGTCGTCAACAAGGTTACCGCATTATATATTCCCGTTATTTCCCGCCGCCGCTGTGTTGGTGGCCATTTTTTGGTCACGAAGTCTTCGAGAGAAAGAGCCAGTTGGGCTAACAGCGTCCATTCGGATATTGATGACTATTGGGTATGTCTTGGGACTCACCTTCGCATCTGCACCCGTGGTGTATAATATGTTCGTCCTGAAAATGACGAAAGAATTTCCAGCAGCAGCCAATATGGAGCTCGGAATTCTCCCTGTTATCCTGGGACTCATTATCATTATCGGTACCATGAGTGTGCGCTATCTTATGGCTGCTGAAGAGACACGTCACACAGGGTTTGGGGTAGCTTGTGGGATGATGGTGATGTTGGTTGGGGGAATCTTACTCGTGGCCCTTCCAAGGTTTAGCTACTACTTTATCGATCCGCCTCAAGACTTAGCCGCCGCTGCTGGTTTAAAACTGACAAAGAATGATCGTTTCATTCAGTTTGGTCGAAAACGTCCCTCCTTAACGTTCTATGCACAGCGAAAGGTCTATCAGATCAATCCAGGGGAAGATGAAAAGTTTACTCCGCATATTAACGCGGGTGGGCGGAAAATGATCGTGATGCAATCTCACCTTCGTGGCCGTTTACCGCAGCCTGTGCGTGACTATTCCGTCGTGATAGAACGTAATGGATTTTCTCTCCTTTCCAGTGAATCGTCGGGGAAGTGATAGAACCTATGTGTGATCTTCATTTTCTACTTCACCATCTCAGCCAGGAGCATGAGTAGCATAATGAACTAGGGTGATTGGATTTTACTAAAGCCCTCCTTTAAATACCGTCATTTTCCTGGACTGCGGCGTCCCTCTCGTTCTCAGGCCCTCATGTATCCACCTATATCTTGCAGTTTTGCGCGCACGGATTTTTTGCCCTCATCCTAAAGCCCTCGTTTTGATAGGTGCCCTAGCAGAGAACGGTTTGGTCAACTTAACTGTAGACACAAGGGAACGGATATTCCTCTTCCGCTTGTGCGCACACCGATTTCTTCCACACCTGAAACGACTGTGCGCACCTCAGCCAATAGTTCACCGCCCGTACAAGGTGGCGGCCGAGGCGGAAGAGATTTTGCGTGAGTCCGTGAAGCGTGAGAAATTGTTGAGCCTGTTGTGGTGAAGCAAAGCCGCGCATGTGATATTCCTGTTGCCGTGTCGGTTGATGCGAGACTTCGACGCGGTTATTGGCATCGACCGTATTGATGTGTTCGACGGTCGGCATCATTTCTCGGTGAACCGCGTCATAGCTTTTAATTTTGTCCGTGTAGAGCCAGCGGGGTTCGTCTCCTTGGACTTTCAATAAGCGGCGAAAGAAGCGCACGGCGGCTTTCTTCTTCCGTCGTGCTTGCACAAGGATATCAATGGTGTCCCCATCTTGATCGACCGCGCCCGAGAGATACTGATGTTCTCCCGTGAAGAGTGATGACGATTTCATCCACATGCCAGGCATCGCCCAATTGTCCTTGCCGTTTTTCAGTTTGCCAGCATACGCTGGGCCATACTTCAGGCACCAGCGCCGCATCGATTTATAGGTGACGATAATGCCCAGTTCGGGCAACAGTTCCTCGACTTCACGAAAGCTGAGGGAAAATTGATGGTAGAACCAGATGGCGTGACTGATAATTTCGGCTGGATAACGATGGCGGTGAGAGCTGATGGGGGTGGTGTTCATGTTGGCCAGTCTGCCAAATCTGAGATACTGTGACAATGTCCTATTGACCGCTCTTCACCCGCGACTCTTCGTTCCCACACGAATCATCCATTCGACTCGTATCTAGGTATTTGCCCGTCCCCTCTTTTCGGGGGATTTTATATGTCAGATATTTCCCTTAGACTCACAACATGTCGTGTGAATCATGACAGGCAAAACACAAAAAATTATTCTTTTAACTTTCTGAATAAACACTCTCTGTTTTTCATACAAATCACAGACTTATGAGTCACTGACTTATTATTGAACTGTTTCTGTTATTGAGCGAGTCGTTCAAAGGAAACGGGACCATGCTGCTTCATACGTTGTCAGTCTTCGATCTGATCCTTATTTTCCTATTTCTTTAAGTACGTAGTTGTCATGAATACCGAGTTGTGCTGTTGACAAAGATGATCATTTGGATACAATCCATTCCTTCCCATTGAGTCATGTGTCCCAAAGAGTCGACGCGAACAGGTGTTACCCCCTCCCCCCGTATCTTGCGTGGTGTTCAGGTGTAGAGCGTGCGTGCCCTGAACACCACATGTGTGAGTCCAATCATTCAAAGGAGTACCCTCATGCCTTCTGTGACTTCCATTTTGTCTCATCGTTTCCTCCTCCAGCTGTCTGTCTTGTATCTGGTCTTGTGCTGGACCCCATTGGGGTTGGCGCAGGAAACTGACTCAGACATGCCGGTAGGTGCCGTCGGTGGGGCGGTGCACGCCGATCCGTTTACGGGCACGGCGACAACCAGCATTCCAATAGCAGTACCGCCAGGCCGCCAAGGTATCCAACCAGATTTGGCCTTAGTCTATGGCAGTAGCAATGGCAATGGCTGGTTGGGCATGGGCTGGAAGTTGGAAAAGGGTGTGATTGAGCGACAAACAAAAATGGGAGTGGACTACAGCGGCGATGACTATGTCTTTAGGCTCTCAGGCATTAACGTCGAATTGGTGAATATCGGTACTGATGACTATCGTGCCAAAGTCGAAGGCGGCTTCACACGAGTGGAAAAACTCTCAGCAACCGATGGGAAGCCCTATTTCAAAGCCACCGATAAGACCGGCAAAGTCTTTATTTTTGGCACCGAACCAGGCACCCGTGTCACTGACCCCAATGATCCGAATAAGATCTTTCGTTGGTGTTTAGAACGCGTGGAAGATGTGCATGGCAACTACATGACGTTGAGCTATACCGCTGACCAAGGCCAAGCCTATCTCACGCAGATTGATTACACGGGGCATGGAAGTACGACTCCGACTAATCAGATCATTTTTCATCTCGAAGACCAGCCTACTGGTTTCCGGTGGTATGTGGCGAACTTTCATTTGGAAACCCTCTTACGGTTGAAATCAATTGAAGTTCGAGCCCAGAATCAACTCGTTCACGCTTATGGCTTCACGTACAGTACCACCCCCCAAACCAATCGATCGCTGCTCAGCTCAGTTCAACAATATGGTCGTGATGCGACTATAAATAGTGCAGGAGAAATTTCTGGTGGTTCAACATTCCCCGCGACCACTCTGACCTATTTCCCCACAACAAATACAGGGCAGTTCGAGCCAATTGTGCCGAAAGAGCATACATCCAGCTCATATGGGCCGGCATGGCAATGGCAAGCGGCCGATGTCAATGGGGATGGTCGTGCAGATTCAGTCTCGGGGTATATTGGGACTGGGTCGGGTTGGGAGACGGCTGTCGCATTGAGCAGTGGCGGCGGGAGCTTTCAAGCACTGACACAAACACAACACGTCAGCACCTCGTATGGTGCACCCTGGACCTGGCGAATGGCCGATGTGAATGGAGATGGTCGTGCGGATTCTGTTGCTGGATATATTGGAACCGGCTCGGGATGGGAGACAGCTGTCGCTTTAGCAAAGGTAGATGGGACCTTCTATCCCATGAATCAAACGCAACATGCCAGTACTTCCTATGATTCAGCCTGGACCTGGCAAATGGCGGATGTGAATGGGGATGGTCGAGCGGATTCAGTTGCTGGATATATTGGAACGGGATCGGGATGGGAAACAGCCGTGGCCTTAGCGGAGACAGATGGCACATTCAGTCCAAAAACTCAAACCAAGCATGCCACTACCTCGTTTTCATCCGACTGGAAATGGCAGATGGCCGATGTGAATGGCGATGGGCAGGCAGATTCCGTGGCTACCTATATTGGCACAGGACAGGAATGGGCCATTCGGGTCGCCTTATCTAAAGGGGATGGCACGTTTTCATCTGTAATCAATTCAGCCCCGCATGCCGGTCCACTCCCCACAGGTTGGACCACACGGCTGTCCGACGTTAATGGAGATGGGTTGGCTGATGCAGTGGCCGGGTATATTGGCCAAAGTCAGGGATGGGAGACAGGCGTGGCCCTCTCTAAAGGGAATGGCACCTTTGAGCCCATGCTCAAGACGGTGCATGCCACGTCCGGTTATCCTTTCGCGTGGCAATGGCAACTCGCCGATATGAATGGTGATGGCCTCGTCGATTCGCTGGCCACCTACATTGGACAAGGTGGTGAATGGACAGTCGAAGTTGCCTTGTCGAAGGGCAATGGCTTCTTTGCCTCCAAAGTTCACAATGCGATGGGCGGCGGACCATTTCCCGGAGGGTGGCGGACCCAAATGGCTGATGTCGATGGCGACGGGTTGGCTGATGCGGTGGCGGGCTATATCGGTGTCAACAATGGATGGAAGACCAATGCTGCGCTGTCGGTTGGCGATCTTAGTAAGCTTAAAACCGTATCAAATGGGCTGGGTGGTTCGACGACCATTGCCTATACCCCATCGACACTCTGGACACAAACGCAACTCCCCTATCCCGTACAGGTCGTCTCTGCGATTACCACGGATGATGGAAATAATCATGTGGCAACCACAACGTACAGCTTTCAAGGAGGGTTTCATCATATTGGCGAACGCGAATTCCGCGGTTTCAATTATGTCAAGATGACTGGGCAAGCCGGGCCGTCTGGCGAGCAAACCATTACGGAGTCCTGGTTTCATCAAGGCAACGACACGGCGGTAGATGTGAATGATCCTAATGTGCCCGACGGCTATCTCAAAGGCACCCCCTACGAAGTCACCGTCAAAGATGGGCAGAGTAATCTGTATACCGAAACCTTTACCACGTATAGGGGGGACGATGATGGCCTGGCCCCCTTCTATAATCCGCCGGCTTCGGTGGTCACGAACATCTATGATGGGACGGGGTTAGGCAAAACGACCAGGGCCGAGTTTATCTATGATCTGTATGGCAATGTCACGCACGAATATCAGTATGGGGATGACGGTGTGGCGAGTGATGACCGCACGGTGGTGCGGACGTACGATCCGAATACCACCGAGTGGATTCTGGGTCTCCCCACGAGTGAAACGATCTATGAAGGTCTCGGCACGGGCACGCAGCTGGCGCAGACCAGCTTCTATTACGACGGGACCACGAGTTGTAGTACGCCATCGAGTCAGACGCAGCCTACCAAAGGGCAATTGACGCGCGTGGTGAAATGGTTGAATACCGGCCCCAACCCCGAAACGCGCCTAGCCTATAGCAGTCACGGCAATGTGATCTGTACGCGGGATGCCAAGGGCAATATGACCACCATGGCTTATGACCCCTCCGGTACCTTCGCGACCAGCGTCAGTAATGCGAAGGGCCACACCACCAGCACCCAGTACTACGGGGTCAATGGCGTGGCGATGGATACCGGCCTCTATGGACAGGTCAAGCGCGTGACTGACCCCAATGGTGCGGTGGTCTCGAGCACCTATGATGCGTTGGGCCGACGTCTGACCGCCACACAACCCGATGGGTTTACCACCACCACTTCCTACAACAATTTCGGGACCGTTGGCAGCCAACATGTGAAGGCGACGTCCACCGTGAATGGGACGCCTCTCTCCACCTGGACGTTCTTTGATGGCCTGGGTCGTACGATGACCAGCAAGCGCACGGGCACGGACGCCAAGATCATTGTCTCCACGACCCAGTACGACAACCGTGGGGCCGTGACGCAGAGTAGTACCCCCTACTTCGAATCTGGCGGCTCACCCCTGTGGTCTACGAATACTTATGACCCCCTGGGCCGCGTGACCAAGACGACCAATCCGGATGACAGTCAAGGGCTTGCCTGTTTTGATGATTGGGTGACGGTCACCATTGATGCGAATAATCATAAAAAACGCACCACCCGCGATGCCTATGGTCGGGTAGCCACCGTGCAGGAATACACGGGCACCCATTCCAGTTGTAATACGAGTGAAGACACCCCCTATAGCACCACGACGTATCAGTATGATGATCTGGGCAATCTCACAAGGCTCACTGATACCCTCGGCAATCAGAGTCTCATGAGCTATGACACGCTTTCTCGGAAGATCAGCATGACGGACCCTGATATGGGTACATGGACGTATGTATACGATGTGAATGGTAATCTGACGCAACAAACTGATGCCAAAGGTCAGCAGATTCATTTTCAATACGATGCTCTCAATCGTCGTGTGCAAAAAGACTTCACCACGCAGAAGACCCTTGGCAGTGGCGATGTCGTTTATACCTATGACGGCAGTCCCTCCTACGGCATCGGCCGCTTACAGCAGGTGACCGACAGCATCGGCACCACGACCTTCTCCTATGACCTGTTGGGACGCGTGATCAATACCGTCAAAGTGGTGGATGGGCAGCCCTATACCACACAGAGTGCCTACGATAGTCTGGGCCGCGTGACACAGCTGACCTATCCCGATAGCAGCACCGTGACGCAGACCTACAATGGGCCCCTGCTAGAAACAGTGAAAGAAGGCAGTACCACCTATGCGAGCTACGCCGGGTTCAATGCCTTGGGCCAACCCAGTACCGTGACCTTGGGCAACGGTGTGACGACGACCTATACCTATGATAGTCAAAACTTCCGCTTGAAAACCTTGAAGACCGTCAAAGGCAGCACGACCCTCCAAGACTTGGGCTATAGCTTTGACAATGGTGGCAATGTCATCAGTCTCACGGATACCACCCATGGTAATCAGACCTTCAATTACGATGACCTTGATCGGTTAACGAGTGCGAGTGGCAGCTATCCCGCCATTAGTTACAGCTACAATCAGATTGGGAACCTGACCCACAACTCACAACTGGGCACCTACACCTACCCCAGCAATGGCAGCGCACGTCCTCATGCTGTGACCGCCGCGGGTGGCCAGACGTATGGCTATGATGCTAATGGCAATATGATCAGTGGGGCAGGGCGGACCATCAGCTACGATCATGAGAATCGCCCAATCAGCATCACGACCACCACGACGAGCGGTGGAGGGGGCGGCTCGGGCGGCAGTGGGACCGCGGTGACTGAGTGGGAATTCGATGTGGGCACCCGCGTGGGTGGGCACGATCTGCACAATGGGTCAGTGCTCGGCAGCACGACGCTGAGTCAAGCGGTAAGCAACGTGCCCACGAATGGCCATCCGGTGTATGTGCGGCTCAAGTCGAAGGTCGGGGCTACGTGGAGTGCGGTGGATTATACCTATACCGCGACGGGGAGTAGTGCGGGACAGCAAATTGCAAGTCCCCCGATCGGTTCGGTACTCACGAGTGCCTTGCCGACCTTCAGCTGGAATCCCAATGGCATCACGCCGGATCACTGGTATATCGAAATCAAGGAAGCGGGTCACAGTACCAATCTCTATGATAGCGGGAACATTGCGAGTAGTCAGACCTCGCATACCGTGACCGTGGCCTTGCCCACGGATGGACGGCATCTCAGCCTGCGGCTTTGGTCGGAGATCAATGGCAATTGGACCGCGAATGATTTTCCGTATGTGAGTTTGGGCGCGGCCAGTAGTGGCAGCGGCAGTGGGGTACTCAATAGTCCCACTCCGAGTAGTGTGCTCTCCGGATCGTCTGTGACGTTTGCCTGGTCAGATCCGAATAGTGGGGGATCAGGCGGGAGTGGCACGCCCGTGACGGACTGGGAGCTGGATATTGGCACCCGCGTGGGCGCGCACGATCTGCACAACGGGCAGGTCCTTGGCAGTGGCACCCTGAGCCAAGCGGTGAGCAATCTGCCCACAACAGGCCATCCGGTGTATGTGCGACTCAAATCGAAGGTTGGGGCTACGTGGAGTGCGGTGGATTACACCTATACCGCCACGGGGAGTAGTGCGGGACAGCAACTCACCAGTCCTCTGATTGGCTCGGTGCTCACGAGTGCTTTGCCGACCTTCAGCTGGAATCCCAATGGCGTCACGCCGGATCACTGGTATATCGAAATCAAGGAAGCGGGCCAAAGTACCAATCTCTATGATAGCGGGAATATTGCGAGTAGTCAGACGTCGCATACCGTGACCGTGGCCTTGCCCACGGATGGACGGCATCTCACCGTGCGGCTTTGGTCGGAGATCAACGGCAATTGGACCGCGAATGATTTTCCCTATGTGAGTCTGGGCGCGGCCAGTAGTGGCGGTGGCAGTGGGGTGTTGAATAGTCCCACCCCGAGTAGTGTGCTCTCTGGGTCGTCCGTGACGTTTGCCTGGTCAGATCCGAATAGCGGCGGATCAGGCGGTGGCGGTGGGACCACCACGACAAAGACCACCACCTTTCTCTACGATGGCGATGGGGGACGGGTCAAAAAAACGGTGGATGATGGCAGTCTCATCACCTGGACCACCTATATTGGCAAGCTCTATGTTTGTGAGGGCACGGCCCATCCATTCTCCTGCGCCAAGATGATCTTCTCCGGCAGTCAACGCATTGCCATCAAGCAAGTGGGCAGTGGCTCGACGAGTTACTTTCATCCCGATCACTTAGGCTCGACGAGCGTGCTCACCGATAGCAATGGCGTGAGTGAACAAGATGTCGCCTACTATCCGTATGGTGATACACGGAGCAACACAGGCACCGCTGATGTCCCGTACAAGTACACGGGCAAAGAGCAAGACGACAGCACGGGCCTCTACTTTTACGAAGCCAGGTACTATGATCCGGTCCTCGGACGGTTTATTTCGGCTGATACGGTGGTCCCTGGCATTACCGACCCTCAGGCATTAAATCCATATAGTTATGCTAGGAACAATCCCATCATCTTCAATGATCCTAGTGGTCACTTCTTTAAGAAGATTTCTAAGTCCATTAAAAAAGGTTTTAGAGCTGCCAGTAAAGCACTAGGGCCAGCAGCACCATATGTAATAGGCGCTGTGGCCGTTGTTGCTGCAGTGTATACAGGAGGAGCTGTCAGCGGATTGATACAAGGTGCTGTTCTTAATTCGATTGTCGGTTCTGCAACTAGCCAAGTGCTCATAGGCGCGGCGATTGTACACAATGCCTCAGCAATTGCATTCGCCAGTACTATCGCTCCGATTGTCGGAGGGGCAGTAGGAGGTGCTGTTGGAGGCTTTCTGGCAAGCGGAGGAGATTTGACAAGTGCTGGGATTGGAGCTGCAGGTGGTGCGCTTGGTGGCTTGGCTACTGGATTAGCCAGCCAAACGGGCGGATTCGGAGGAAATGTCATCACTACAGCAGGGCAAGGTGTGGCCGGAGGAGTAACAGCTGAATTACAAGGAGGAAATTTCGCCAATGGATTTGCAAAGGCAGCTGGTGCTCACGTGTTATCACTGACAGCTTGGGAAATGCGTCAAGTCATGATAAAACAGTCGTTGAAAGTAACAGGTAATGCCAGTGGGACAAGCGTCGGATTTAGGGGCGATGGATTCAAGTTAGGAGGCGGCCGTTGTATCTTGGGTATTATTTGTAGCGCTCAAAAACCTTCGCTCTTAGGGGGTACTCAAGGCGGCCAGGGTTCCATCTTTACTTTTTCTTATGATCCTGGGTCAATTGCCGATCGTTTTGTCGAGGCTTTTGCCGGCCCACATGATTTTTTAAATAGTCCCTATTGGTATGATGCTACGGGAAGAGCAATCAATCATCAAGGGTTAGCAAGTTTATACGGAAAGGTTCTCAATGTTGTGAATGTACCCTTGTCCGCACCTTTTGTTGCGGGTTCCGTCGTTTCACCTTCAGCCTATTCCGTGCTATTGAAATGAGGCCATAAAAACTTTACTGGCGAGCAAGTCGAGATTATGGGTATTTCTTCTATGAGAACCATTTTTTTACTCATTCTGTTGGTAGGAGTTTCTCTTGTACTAGGGGGCTGTCAGACCGCAGAATCAACATTCAAAGAAGCATTACTGGCAATCGAGACTCCAATAGAAAATTGTCCGAATATCTCTGGCACGTACGAATTTATTGGAACGCCTCTGCCGGGAATGTCTTCCACTTTTTATTTTTCGCATGATCCATTGGCGTTTGACCTTTTACTCTGGCCAGATAAATTGCCAGAAAATCGACAGCAACTTAAAGAAGTTGAAATACAGCAAGCTGATACGATACGGGCCAGTTTTCAGGGATACATTGGTAGAGAAACCTTAATTGTCCCTGATCACCTAGAAGATCATATCGGGTGCAGCAAAGATAAAGTTATCCATGTTCGATTGCGAAATGCTTACGGAGAAGCCATATCAGGGAAGGATATTCTGAAAAGTACATTCCAGAAAAATACAGATGGTTCATTAAGTATTAATCTGGAAATAACAAGTCACCTTCGCACGCTTTTCTTTTTCTGGACTACCCAGAATATTATGGGTGCAAAGTTTGCTCCAATTAGGAGGTAATTTTTTGACCCACATTCAACCGTCAAGTGCACCACGGGCTGCGCGAAACACTTCGTAAGGCGTTTGATACTGCAAGCACTTCCAAGCAAAAGGGGTCATTGCTTGACTTTATATGCCATGCCCAGTAGCGTGTCGTTCTGATGGCACGACAATTACGACTGGCGTATGCAGGCGCCCTGTATCATGTGACTGCGCGCGGGAATGGGCGGCAGGCGATTTATCTCGATGACGCTGACCGCACGCGTTTTCTCGAGCTCCTTGGGGACGAAGTGGCGCAACAACATTGGCGGTGTTATGCCTATTGTTTGATGGGGAATCATTACCACCTCCTGCTCGAAACCCCGGAAGGGGACCTGAGTCAGGGCATGCGACGGCTCAATGGGAGGTACACTCAAGGGTTTAACCGTCGCCATCAGCGGGTGGGGCATCTGCTCCAAGGCCGGTTTAAAAGTATTCTGGTAGAAAAGGAGGCGTATCTGTTGGAGCTGTGTCGGTATATCGTCCTCAATCCCGTGCGGGCCCAGCTGGTCCGGACGGTCCACGCGTGGAAGTGGAGCAGCTATCGGGCCACGGTCGGGCGAGCGGTTGAGCCGCGTTGGTTAGATGTGGCGGGCGTCCACCGTCTCTTTCATCGGACGGAAGCTGGGGCACAGTCGCGCTATCAACAGTTTGTTCGGGAAGGAGTGGAGGCGCCCTCGCCCTGGGCTCAGGTGCGGGGCCAGATATTCTTAGGGAGGGAGCCGTTTTTAAAGAAGATGGCGAGCCTGGTCAAGACGCAGTCACTGATGAATGTTCCCCGGGTACAGACGGACCCGACTCGCTTGACTGGGGAGGAAGTGTTAGTCCGAGTGGGGCAGGTGTATGCGCTGGCGCCACAGGATCTGCTCGCACGGGTGGATTCGGAGGCGTATCAGTGCGCGGCCTGGTTACTCCGGCGTGTGGCGAATGAACCGCTGGGCAAGGTCGCGGGTCGCTTTGGCGTCTCACCATCCCGGATCTCGCATATCCAACGGGCGCTCGAAAGTCAGGGCCTGGGTTGGCGGCAAGGTCAGGCGATGAAACGATGTAAAGTCAAGCAATGACCCCCATACTGACTATTCCGTCGTGATAGAACGTAATGGATTTTCTCTCCTTTCCAGTGAATCGTTGGGGAAGTGATAGAACCTATGTGTGATCTTCATTTTCTAGCTCACGACCTTATTCACGTGTATGAGTAAGGTGGTGAGTCAGGATGGTTCGTATTTTTTAAAGGGCACCTCAACAAGACGTCATTTTCCGCGATTACAACATCTCCCTCGTGCTCACCTTTTTAGGTATGCGCCTATATCTTGCGGTCCCGCGCGTGTGGATTTCTTGCCTTCACTAATCCAAGTTTTGATAGGTGCGTTTAACAGAGAAGTGTTTTTAATTTTTGAGTGCCAATCGTCATGGCATCATTACTGGCACTGCTGAATATTTCATTTCAATGGCCAAAAACCGTCATGTTGAGACTCAGAATATGAACGAGGGTGGTGTGAGGGACATGACTTGAATTCTTGTTGGCTTCCTCCCAAATTACTTGATCTCAAAACAGCCATCTTTCATAAGCGCGTGATAGATGGATCATGTCTTTTGAGATCTGACTAAGCAATTTCCACACTTCTCATATTAAGGGAATCAGTCCACGCAATTGATAGATGAATCCCATCAAGAGCAATACTCCTATTCCAAGCATAATTTCATTGGCAGTTGTTCTGAAAAGATTTTTCGATTCTAGGTAGTCTAGAGGTTCATCAGACGTGAGGATCTGATGACTGCGGACCAACCACCACACGGCACCCGATAAAGCGGCGAGTATCGTGACCAAAAACGATCCCGTGCACAACGCAAGCCCTAAGGCCATGAGTAACGAACTTGTCGCCAAACGTGTAGATTTTTGTATTAGGTTACTTTGATTTGTGAAAAGAGCTCGTGTTCGTATTCCATATCCTACCGAGGCCACGACAAACCCTGACACAAGAATGATGTAATAGAGGGTTTCAATATCAGGTTTCTGTACAGCGATCCATAAGATGCTGAATGCAACAACAAAACACGGCGACCCTTTGGATAAGGCCTCAACGAATGATTGCCGCCAGCCTCGAATTGGTCGCGCGAGAATATACCCAATTACATAACCTATCAGTGCGCCGACACAAGCATCAGAGGGAAAGTGTGAGCCTTTGATGATTCGGCTAAATGCGACAAAGGCAGCGCTTCCGTATATCACCCAAGTGAATTGTGGAAAATGACGAACGAGCACTGCAGCCACAGCAAATGAGGCTGAGGAATGCCCAGAAGGAAACGCATCTAAGCCTGATTGAAATGATGGTCCCATTTGCCAATGTTCTTGGTGAGCGAATCTTGGTCGAGGGCGTCCTAGGGAGTGTTTGATTATTTGGGTGATGAGTCCAGCTACACCATGAGCCAAAAGCGTCCGTCCACCAATTTCCTTCAGTTGACGTTGCTTCCATAGATAGCCAACAAGGAGAGCGGTTGCGGATAGGAGGACCAAGGTTGAGCCATGACCTAGTCGGTTTCCTATTCGACCTACTTCTTGTAATAATTGATTTGGTGTGGCACGAATAAACTGAATGATGGGGAAATCAATCTGTGATAGCCCACTCAAACCTCCAAGAAGAATGAAGGAAGACAAAAGGCAGGCGAGGATGGAGAGCCAACGCGGAAACCGTTGTGACATGGGGAGACGACTGTCAACGTCGACAAAGGAATGGAGAAATGATCGAATCACTCCAGTAGGAAGAAAACGGGACACCCCCTTGTTATTTAAGGGACCCAATCAGCTAGGAAGACATTGAATTCACGTGGTTCAGTGGCATTACGATCCGAGACCCATACCAAGGTTGATCCGTCAGGAGAAAACATGGGAAAACTGTTGAAGTGGCCTTCTGTGGTAATTTGTTCTAATTCTCCACCTGTATCGTTGATGGAATAGAGGTGGAATGAGGGTCGACCTTTGGTCTTTGATTGTGAAGAGACATTTGAAGAAAAAATAATGCGTTGACCATTTGGATGAAAATAGGGAGAAAAGTTTGCGGCATGATTGTTGGTGATGGCATGTTGATCTGATCCATCTGCATTCATGATGAAAATTTCAAGATTTGAAGGTTCAACAACATTTTGAGCGAGGAGTTCTTGGTAGGCTTGAAGTGACTCGGGTGTGTCGGGATGACTGGCACGATACACGATGCGTGTATTGTCGGGAGAGAAAAAGGCGCCACCGTCATATCCAATGGTATTGGTCAATCGTTGAATTTTCGTCCCATCAATGTTCATGGAGTAGATATCGAGATCTCCATCTCTCATTGAAGTAAAGACAACGGTTCGCCCATTTGGGGAGACGGTAGCCTCCGCATCGTAGCCAGGAGAGGCCGTGAGCCGTTGAAGATCGTTTCCACTGATATGTGCAGAGAAGATATCGTAATCATCCAAGGCCCATCGATACTGTTTTGTTTTTTTGAGTATTGGCGGACATTGCGGATGACGCATATGGGTCGAGGAGAACAAAATGCGACGGTCACCAGGGAAAAAGTATCCGCATGTCGTTCCTCCAAAGCCAGTGCTGACTCGACGTTTATTCGATCCGTCTAAATCCATCGTATAAATTTGATAACAGGCATGCGAGGCCTCTTGGTCTGGATCTTCTGTTGATTGGAATACAAGAGTCTGACCGTCAAAAGAGAAGTAGGCCTCGGCATTCTTACCGCCTTTGGTGAGCTGACGGATGTTTTTGAGATGAGGCTCTACAGATGGAGTGGCGGCTTTCTTGGTTTCTGCAAAGAGGTGAGATGACATCGGCACAAGCAGAGACGCAATGCCCAGTCCAATGATGAACGAAATAGTTTTTGTTGATAGTCGAATGGCGTTCAATTGAAACTCCTTACGCGGCATCTAATAGTACATCGAGATGGTTGATTGGTGGATCCCCAAGATCCCTGGTGAGTACCTGGCCATTTTGAAAGATAAGGTAACTATCCCACCCGTAAAAAAAGAGCAGTCTCGCGACTCGTGAAATGGCTGATGGGGAAAACCCGTGAAAGAAGCTCACTACGTGGTCGGGATTGTTTGGGTGAGGACAAGAAATTAGCCAGGCCATATTTGGTTCATCATACCTTTTCCCTTGAATGCTGATCCAATCATTTCCTATTTCCACGCGATCTTTGCATCCTGCGAATCCTTGTTGTCCGAGGTCGCTTTTCAGGGGATGGCCGAGAATGAGATAGGATCTATCTTGAAGTCCTTCTTGCAAGTCTTCTTTCGCGAGAGGCTCGGTCCCTTGAGCCTGTAAGCGCTGGAGGATTGATTGATACGCTTCACGTTCTTTAGGTGGAAGCTTCTCGTCTAGCCACACAGATTGACGCGCATCAGTTACCCAGGTATTAAGCATTGGAGGCATTTGGCTTCGCGTGAGTCGTCGTAATACCATGAAATCTGGATCAATGAGCACTTGGGTGGGACGAGCCGGCGTTAAAATGTTCACGACTTGTTTTTTGCCATGGATGGAAGTGCGTGTGTGCTGTGTGGTTCCATCCAGAAAATACATGACGATAGGCACTTGAAGTCGGTAATACGGTTTTTCTTGAGCAAGAGTGACATTCACCGAAAACTGACCTGGGGTTGGAATGTTTTCAATGACCTCTGTTTTGGCAACATTGATGGAAGGTGCCCCTGACTGGTCGACCCATTGCGTGAAAAACCAACTGAGGTCTCTGCCTGTGGTTTCAGTAAATATTTGTTGAATGGCAGCCCAGTCTGCATGTTTTTCCGTCCATTTTTTTATGAGCATGCGGATGCCATTGAAAAAGTGCTCATCTCCGACTTCTTGACGTAGCATATGGAAGAGCATGGCCGTTTTTTGATAGCCGATCGCATTGTCGATACGAGTTTCCTTGTGGTGAAACTTCCTGACAGGATATTCCTTCTCTCCCGTCGCATACAGATTATATTCGAAGGACATCTGTTGTCGTTTCTTCAGAGCCGTGCCTTCTGAGGCATGCACTTCTTCATAATAATAGTTTGACAGGTAGGTTGTCAGGCCTTCGACCCAATTTCCATTGGAAAAGTGGTTAAAAACGGAGTTTCCAAACCAGGAATGGACGATTTCATGACCCAAGGAGTAGGGCTGAGTATAACCGCGTTTGATTATACGGTTTCCTAGTAATGTAAAAGAGGGAAGTCCAATGCCTGAGGGGAAAAAATTCTCTACTACGGCAAATTTTGAAAAAGGGTAGGGGCCTAATAGTTGTGTATACATGTCCAGGTACATGACGGTGGCATCAAGATACTGTTCAGCCAATTGCGCATCTTCTGGGAACAGATATGTCGCAAGGGTGATGCCGTTCCACAGCCGTTCTTTTTTCACAAATTGATTGGCTGCGAGTGTGAGTGCTTCAGTTGGTCTCGGCATGTTCCATTCAGACGTGGTTTGGCCTTGGGACGTGATATGGGAGGTTTCTTTTCCCTGCGTCACCGATTCCCATCCTGATGGGACGGTTGTCCTCACCTGAAACG
Organism: Nitrospirales bacterium; assembly: GCA_029261355.1. GTDB lineage: Bacteria > Nitrospirota > Nitrospiria > Nitrospirales > UBA8639 > JAGQKC01. Next base: position 299,741 of record JAJDBM010000010.1, read on the forward strand.
TGGCTAAGGCATCTATGACGGTGGGAAACCAGAGAGTTTCAGATGTCAGATAGACACCTTCCGGGCCAATGTATCCTGTGGTTTTATCGGGACTTGTAAAGCGAAGTCCAGGTGTGCCTTTCGGTTGGTCGTCAATCATCCCATGGTAGCGAATGGTGATCGAGGGAGATGAGCCAAGGTGTTCAGTTCCATGGAGGGGAATCTGTAGGCGATGCTCTCCATCCTGAGTTTGAATGTCGATTTGGTCTTTTTCAGGTGAGATTATTGAATCATTGAGACGGATCTCGTCAATGAGGAAGTTTTTGTTTAAGTAGAGTTCGAGGACGTCTGGTATACCGACAGGATGGTGGAATGTGATGGTATCTTCGGCTGTCAGACTATGGTTGTGAGGCTGCAATGTCACGATTAAATGGTGGTGTGTGAGGACAGATGGTGGTTCTATGGCAAGGGCGTTGGGGGCAATAACGAGCATGATGAAGTGGAGTGTGAGAAGAACGTGCAGTCCAAAGAAGGAGTGATAGTGGGGTACCCGTGTCATGTCGATGGCGTAACTCTGTAAGCTAATGACAGGGAATATGACATCTTAGCGAGTTGAGTTTTCAATGTGTAGTAGGGCATCAATAAACTCTTTGGCTTGAAAATTTTGCAAATCGTCTTCCCCTTCACCAACACCGATGAGGCGAATTGGGATCTTGAGTTCTTCGGCAATCGCCACGACCACGCCCCCTCGGGCGGTGCCGTCAAGTTTCGTCAGGGCGAGGCCTGTCACGCCAAGCGATTCATGGAACTGTTTGGCTTGGGCAATGGTGTTTTGTCCCAAGGTCCCATCAAGCGTCAGGAGGACCTCATGCGGAGCACCTGGAAGTTCTCTCGTGATGACCCTCTTAATTTTTTGGATTTCTTGCATGAGGTTGACCTTTGTATGAAGTCGACCAGCGGTATCAATCAACACAACATCACTTTTCCGCGATTTGGCAGCAGCGAGGCCATCGAAGACCACGGCCGCAGGATCTGCACCTTGTTTGTGGCGAATGACATCGACGCCAATTCGATTCCCCCAGATTTCTAATTGCTCAGTTGCGGCTGCCCTAAACGTATCTGCCGCAACAAACAAGGGTTGGTGGCCAGCTTGTTTGAAGCGCTTTCCTAGTTTTGCGACGGTCGTTGTTTTCCCAACCCCATTGATGCCGACCGTTAAGATTACATAGGGGCGTGGTCCTTGTTGAATTAAGATATCCAGTGATTCGGATGGAATCGTTTGAAAAATATCAAGTAATGTGCGTTTGAATGGGTGGAGCGGATCATCGGAGTCGGTGGAAAATCCTTCCGTTCGAATTTGTTCCATGAGTCGTTCCACAACACGGACCCCAACATCGGCTCCCAGCAGAGCTTCCTCAACTTCTTCTAAGACCGCTGGGTCAGGTCCAGATCCGAGCAGCCGCTTCAGCGAGCCTTCAACATTTTTCCGAGTTTTTGTTAATCCGTCTTGTAACCGTTGTAACCAACCCATTGTGTATGTATTCGCAGAGATTAAAGGTATATGCCAAGTGGTAAGAGACGTCGGAGAATTCTCCTATTGCCCTGACCGTTGTATTCGTTTTTTGATAATTGAGGGTGTGGGCTGAAGAGCCTTTATGATTGCGCGTTCCTTCCGGTGCATACGTTGGGCTTCGCGATCTCCCTGCTCATGGTCATAGCCGACGAGATGTAAAATGCCATGTGTGAGCAATTGTACCATTTCTTGGTCAACTGAATGACCGAAGGTCGCTGCCTGTGACTCCGCCATGGGGACGGAAATCACGACATCTCCAAGTAATGAGGTTCTCGGACCTGGTCCTTCCCAGAGCGGAAAGGCCAGGACATCAGTTGAGCTGTCCTTGTGCCGATATCGGTGATTCAAGCTTTTCATCCGCGTATTTCCTACCAGTTCAAGGCTCAGTTCGGCATCCGGGTACCCAGCATGCACAAGAATCTTTTGGGCAAGATCCCGGAGGTGGCGTTCGTTAATTCGTTGAGAGCGGAGCCGAGAACGGAGGAGTATGGACATCAGGTTGAGCTATTTCTATGGTGTGCCCACGTCATGGATGGAGTAGATCATGGGAGTTGGGCGATTGAAGATCATGGAGTATCTTGCGTCTGAACGGCCTTCTGGTCATAGTGATCGTAGGCTTTGATGATGGCACGAACCAGGGAATGTCGCACGACATCACGTTCGGTAAAGTGAATGAACTTAATATCATCGATATCCTGTAGAATTTCTGTTATTTGCACAAGACCAGAGGTCTGGGTTGATTGTAAGTCAACTTGAGTCACATCTCCAGTCACCACAGCTTTAGAGTTGGCTCCGAGCCGTGTCAGGAACATTTTCATTTGTTCGGCAGTGGCATTCTGTGACTCATCAAGAATCACAAACGCATCGTTCAAAGTACGCCCTCGCATAAAGGCAAGGGGGGCAATTTCAATTTCTCCTCGTTCAACCAATCGGTTGGCCCGCTCAATATCCATCATACTATATAGCGCGTCGTACAATGGGCGAAGATACGGATGGACCTTTGCAATCATGTCACCAGGTAGAAACCCTAGTCTCTCGCCAGCCTCGACGGCTGGTCGAGCAAGGACAATGCGACTGACTTCCCGTTTATTAAATGCGGCGAGAGCCATGGCCATGGCTAGGTATGTTTTTCCGGTACCAGCAGGCCCAATTCCTATGACTAAATCATATTCTTGAATGGCCTCGATATAGGATTGCTGTGTCGGAGATTTTGGAACAATACTCCCTTTTAGGGGAATGGAATCAGATGGCGTGGAGTCAAGGGAAAACTGTTGGAGGGGTTGCTCGGCTTCCGTTTCCGTTGAACGAAGGGCCCGAGTGATATCGTCGGGTTTTAATTCATAGTAGTTTCTGGTCCATTCCCCCAAGTCGTGCAAAATTCGCTCTGCTCGTAGAATCGCGTCTGGTTGGCCATTCAAGGTAATTTCATCACCTCGGGCCGTCATTTCCACATGGAGTTCTCCCTCGATCATGCGGAGGTGCAAATCATGAGGGCCAAACAGATTGGCCAGGTCAACGCCTTCTTTAAGTTTCAGTTTTCGCACCTGTTAATTCGAACCATCTCTCCTTGGTAGAAGGATCTTATAGGGCAGAAGTCTAACAGAGGGCTCGAGAGGAGACAAGATTTTAGATCAGTGAACTCGTCGTGTTTAGAGTTGAATGCAGAATGGGTCTGTTGAAAAAAAATCACCAGTGGCGCTTGAGTAATCGAATCGTTTTGAATGGGATGGTATGCGGGGTACTCCTTTTCATGAATGTGCAGTCGTCGGCCTATGCTGTGCGAGTCTAGTCGCATCAAAGATTTTAAATTCAAGTAGTAAGTGCAATTTTCTGTTTTATCAGCGGGACGAATTGCTTGTTGATCAGTTGGTTTGGGTTTCGATTTCCTCGTGTTTTCTTCGTACGGTTATTCAGAGTGTCGAGAGCCTTTTGCCCCTGCTGCAATGAGATCTTCCTGAAATTCGTGTGTTTCGCGAAGAATTGTCACAGGAGGTCGTTGGTGTTTTCTGTGGTGCCTCGCTCCCATGATGAATAGGGATGAGCAAGGTAGGTGGTGGCCTCCAGTGCCTGTACCATCGCTTAGTATTTTTCAAACTTTGATGGGCTTGTCAAGCTTTTTGTAACTAGTCCAGCATTACTCATTCCTCGTTACATTACGGATGATACGATTTCATCGATACAGCTCCTTGGGTGAAATGGATTGTGACATCCCGGCATTGTCCCCCAGGCGCGTGGCTCGAAACATTACACTTATTATATGAATCCGCGGTAGTATATTCGGCAATCAACTTGGATATATTGAAACGCAAAGCTTGCAACAACAAATTTGAACTCTAAGATACCATCGTATCCTCATTTTGGTTAAAGGAGAGCGTCGCATGCGAGGACTTGCTCGTCGTCGAATCTACCAAATTTTGGAGTTAGGCCAAGAGGGCGACATTCAAAGTCGCCTGTATGATCTTTCTCTTATTGTTCTCATTCTAATGAATGCCCTTGCGGTCGTTTTAGAATCTGTGCAACCTTTGGTCGATCAATATCATGTCCAATTCGCCTGGTTTGAGGCCTGCTCCGTGGGAATATTTACTATCGAATATATTCTCCGTTTGTGGTCCTGTGTGGAAAATAAATTATTTCAATCCGGCGTTCGAGGTCGTTTCCGATATGCCATGACTCCAATGTCCCTCATTGATTTGCTTGCTTTTCTTCCTTTCTTTCTTTCCTGGATCTTCCCTTTGGATCTTCGCGTCCTTCGGATGTTGCGACTCATGCGGTTAGTTCGCTTGTTAAAGTTAGCCAGATATTCAGAAGCGTTACGTGCCTTAGGAAATATTCTCGTTTCCAAGAAAGAAGAAATGGTGATCACGGTTGGATTGGGCGTGATCTTGTTAACGATTAGTTCTAGTTTGATGTATTTTGCAGAACACGAAGCGCAACCAGAGGTTTTTTCTAGTATACCGGCGGCGATGTGGTGGGGGGTCGTCACCTTAACGACGGTAGGATACGGAGATCTGTATCCCATCACGACGGTAGGGAAAATTCTTGGCGCGTTTATTTCTGTTTTAGGCATTGGAATGTTTGCCCTCCCAGCTGGAATTTTTGGTGCGGGCATTGTGGAGTGGGCAGAGAAAAAGTCTTCTTCCAATACCTGTCCTCATTGTGAGAAGCCACTCATCAATTCATAGAGAGAAGACGGTAAGAGCGTAAGGGGGTGGAATGGTTCAATCTGCATGGGTGGGTATCGTTTTATCTACCTAAGAAAAGAAGACCGTGTAGTGGTCAAATAAAAGTGGACACTCGTTTAGGTGATAGACTACAACCCAAACGAGGTGAGACCTGGAACGGACACGACGGAGTTTTACGACCGAGTTCAAACAAGATGCGGTCGCACTCGTGCGGCAACAAGGGTATT
>JAJDBM010000011.1 GCA_029261355.1 Nitrospirales bacterium
CGTCTCCCCTTTGAGAATCCTCAAGACCAGAACCGCACGTCGTTTGGCGGTCCATCGTTCAATCGGGTCTTCGGTCGGTTGTCCCATTTGTCTTCCTCCTTTAAGAATTGAGTTATGTCTTAAAGGTGGTCTCACTTTCAAGGGGGGCAGTATAGCCACAATGAGTTGAACTGAGGCTGTTAAGGATGAACTCCAGCTAATTTTAGGGTTTCACGAAGGTCATCTCTGTCTATGGAGTAGTCGCTCATCCCCCAATCACGAGGATTACCGATTCGAGATCGTAGAAAGTAATATTCAAGCTCCACTGCTTTACTTAGCCGGAATAAAGCATCAGCCGTGGCTGCAGGAAAAAATTCAATTACCCGAGTTCCCTTGGAGCAAAAAACCAAATTTGCCAATCCCCCGCCATGAGGGCCAATAACGACCTCGGCGTTCTGAAATAAACTGACTTGCTCAATAAATGATAACTCTTCTAAGTTCACTGAAATGAATCCATACTCCTTTAAGATGGAAACAATTTTTTTTTCATTTGTTACCCTTCTATGATGTGTATTTTTACGTGAAATATATATACGACGATGCCTGGTAGCCCTGTCTCTGGCATGTGGCAGGAAGCTTTCCCGTAGAAAATGGCACAACCACCTTGGATACTCTCGGCCTTCCATGATTTGATGGCAAGGCACAACTAATGTAGAGGCGGAGATTATAGGTAGCTGATCACAATCAATGAAAATTTCGTTTGAGTGCGTTCCAAATAATCTCAGTGTTTCTTGTTGGAATCTATGGCAACTTTGTATGTATATGCGCTCTGTTTTTATAGCACTTTCTCGAAGCATTGCTAACCGGGGAAGCACTTCAAAAATCCAATGCCAATATATTTGCTGATTTGATGCTGTGAGAACCACAACGGTGCCCTGAAACTTTGTGATTTGATCGTATTCAAAATTCTTTTGATCAGATAATCCCCAATTAAAATGATTTCGATGCTTATGCGAGGCTTCTTTAATGAGCCTCCCTTCCGCATCAAAGACATACCCTCCTTGGGTTGCTATCCCCCCCCTTATCTTGATCATATGGCCTATTGTCTTATCACTGATAGGCAAAGCATTCCAGAGTTCTTCTCCTTGGATACAGCGAGGCTTTGGTCCAGTTACAATATCTTGTGTATGAAAAGGTACAGGGTTGAAGGTCTGAAAGGAAATTACTCTGAAGGGAAGTATTCCTGTCCAGCGCATTAGAGTAAGCGGTCTTACAACCCAACTCATTGCCCATACAATCCTTTTACGGATCTTTAGTGTTAATCGTTTCAAGGGAATCGTCTTGATAGAAAGCATCATGAGTGAAATTGAACTTATAGATATCTTATTTCCTAAAGATACCCACTTTTTTAATCAACTCCGTTTAATGAACAATGAATTTGCCTAATGTAATTTTCAGTGAGGCATCTTTCAACTATGATAGTGATAAAGAAATAATCCATATGAACGTGGCTTGCCCTGTTTAGGCTATTTCGATAGGGTAATTTTTGCTAAATCAAAAGTTTGAACCAAGTCTTCAGGAGTAAGGGGGTAATCGCCAGTATTCGAGACGCCTTCGTTACAATTACTACTGGATACAAAAAAATAATTGAGATCTAATGCCCTAGAAAGACGATAGTTGTAGTCGAAGTTAAATGTATGGTCCACGTTGAAAGCATGAGGGACGTTCGGGAAAATTTCTATCACAACTGTACCTTCTGAACAAAAAATTAAATTGGCAAGTCCGCTTCCATTCGGGGCTACAATCACCTCTGCGTTCTTAAAGAGGCCAACCTGCTCTCCAACGGTTAAATCCTCTAACCTTACAACATGAAAACCATAGTTACGTAGTATTGGGAAAAGTTTTTCTTCATTAGAGATACGCCGTTGCTGAGAACCAGCTCTTGAAATATAAATTCGGTTCAATGTCCCCATCTTGCCTTGCTTGGAAAAAGGAAAAAACTTTTTCCGAAGTTCCTGGTAGACCCATTTGGGAAACTCTCGGCCTTCCATGACTTGGTGGCAGGGGACGTGAAGAGTTGAGGCTGATATCATCGGAAATGTATCACAATCAATCAGTCTCCCTTTCGGCAATACTCCCATATATTGGAGCATTTCATGTTGAAATGGGAGTTTAGTTTGGATGTACCAAAACTGAGGTTGCCTCTCTATCTCTTCCAGCATGATTAACCGTGGGATAACATCCAGTAGCCAATGCCAATAAATATGTTGATTAGAAGCTGTAAAAACGGCCACATCTCCTGGCACCTTTTCCACGTGTAGATATCTTCGCTGAGGTAGAGGGATATGTGCACGTTTTACCTTGTCCCGATATTTATGTGTTGCACCAGAAATGAGTCTGCCAGTCAAAGGGTCAAAGACATTCCCTAAGCGGTCGGCAATACCGTTTTTTATCGAAAGAACATGGCTCATCACTAGATCACTTGGTGGAGTTATGGTCCAGATTTTGTTGTGACAAATTGACTGTGGCTTTTGTTCATCCATGATGCCCTGTGCATCAGGACGAAAAGAGATTGGAGAAAGTTCTCTATACGAAATAGTCCGATATGCCAAAATCCCTGTCCATCTAAAAATCATGAGGGGTTGAAAGATCGTGCTGGCCCACCAAGCCAAACGTTTACAAGGTTTTTTTAATAGATCCGTTAGGCTAAGTAATTTCAAAATCGTTCCACTCAAAATGTAAGATAATTTTCCCCGACAACGTCGGCCATCAAGTTAAGGTGCTGGATCAAACATTATCGGGATCTTCTGTTCGATTACTGAGTACTTTCTCTCCTGATTGCTATCCGTTTCAATGGACTCAAAGGTTTTGTATTGGGTGGTGCGCAGAGTCTCATATTGTTTTCGATGAACGAGTTTTACTTTCAACATGGGAAGGAAGCTTCCCCTCACAGCATGATCATATCAGGTTGCTCTTTGCCCCATGCTGCAGCGTCGTCGGTTATTTTCAATCAATTGTTGATAGCGCATTGACCCATGTTGACCGTCATGATCCAATTGGGAAATCGTCCCTTTGGGGAAACGGCGATAGAATAAGTTCATGTTTCGGTCTGTGTTTCATCATATGTAGGGTCATTGATCACCTCACGACAGCACGGTGAATATATAGACCCATCATTACCTAGATACAGAATACTTCTTGTTAGTTCACATAGAGGAAATATCAGTCGTCGCTTTTTGATTCGTGATCTCTGCATAAAAGTATTGTTTCAATAAATCTGGGGACCCTGGTTTGACGTAGTTCGAGCCAGTCATGGTTCTACATTTCTTTGCCTAAACCGCTCGCAATTCTAGGGCCCGTATTATGAGCATTTAGTTCGTCATTTCAGCATCTGATTAAGAGTCACTGACACCTAACGCCAAGCAGCCGCGCAATTATAGCCATGTTTCACCACTAACGCGACTGCTTCTTGCCTTAATTCTGGACGGTGATGCCTGCGTGTTCCTTTCATTCAAAACCTCGCACTGAATCAGTGCAGAATGCTTAACTCTGCGTCCGATATACCAGGGAAGGACCCGGGTTTGAATATTGGCAGTCAATGAGTTGGATCACACGAACATTAGGATTCCATGAAAATGAAAATTCTGTAAATTGAGATTGGAAAATTCGAAGCAAGAAATTCAATGCAGTAGATAACTATCATACGGGATTTGTAATGATTAGTATTTTGGTTACCCGCTTGGCCATGCGTATTGGAGGCACTAGCTCTTAATTGTCGAAGATGCGTCAAAATATTAACGTAAGCACTCACCTAGAATCCAATGATTACGAATTGATAATTGTTCCCTTCCTTTTCTAGGGCAACTCACCCAATGTATTTTTTTTTGATTGCATCTATTGATAGAGTTTTCAAGTAATCAGGGGCTCTCCAGCAATCTGTGATGAAGTATTCTGAATAAATGTCTCTCCGGGATCATCTCCAATGACTCGTCTTTATTTCACATACATATTGCAGCATCAAATTAGTCCTCGACTTCCTTGGATCTCGCCAGAGAAATATTACGATTGTGTGAGGTACAGTGAAAACCAAAAAACATGCTTGCAGGTCGTTAATTATTCTGGCAAGATAATGTTACACCCGATGCTACAATAAGAAAAATTTGATCGTATTGCGGTGCCTCAAGCATAGTTTAGGGATGATGATGGAGCACTTGATTTATCTGAATGATGCTGAGACCTTCCCATATTCGTATCAGGACTCAAGCCCTCATGCTTCTTTGAACCCCATACAGGGATGGGTCCTAAAATTTTTGTAGGCATTTGACTATACTCCAAGTAAATATTTTCAAATCTTAATAAGCCCTAGGGTTTGACGTCTCTTGCGTTAGGTAGTAAAAAGCCCATTTGGATTCCTAAGTCTCTCAGCTTATGCCCCTCTGTAATTTCAGGAAGTAACATCCTTTTTAGTTTAGAGGTATCCGATTCATGTAGAGTGATGATTTCCAAAATCACTGATCGGGTGAATGTATTCCTATAATACGGAATGCTCGCATTCAATATTTTGGTACAAGTAACATTCACGTGAGCTTTCCTTTTCTGGGGGTACTGAACCCTATCGTGCCTTCCTTTGTCTATTAAGAATTCAACTTTCCATTCACCCTATGGAGTCAAAAAGATGATTTCACATATTTGTCTGATAACACCACCGTCAATTTTTCTTCTCGACGAACGAGTGTTCATGACTCTCGGAATCTTGAAAATTGCGGCCGTTCTTGAACAAGGTGGCATTACTGTGGAAATGCTTGATCTTTCCGGCGTAGAAAATTATGAACAGGTCGTGCATGATCATGCTAATAGTCATAGTTCAACATGCTATGGCATTACCGCCACAACACCACAAATGCCAGCAGCCTCAAAAGTCTACCATTCTATTCGAGCAGTTCAACCTAACGCTCGAATCATTCTTGGTGGGCCTCACATGACCTTAATTCATGCTGCACAATTGTATGAACAGAAACACAATCGTGTAGGCCGTGGCACAATTGCATATACCCAATTGCAGGATATGTTTGATGTGATGGTGGCCGGGGATGGGGAATATGCAATCTTTAGAGCCTTGACCGATCATCCTCCAAATTTTATTAACGGAGATGATCCAAGGTCAGAATTGTTCTTAACGAATCAACGATTAACTGAGCTTCCATTTCCAGCTAGGCATCTTGTCGATGTCGATAGCTATCAGTACCAAATTGACGGTGTCCGTGCATTGTCATTAATTGCGCAATTGGGCTGTCCATTTGGATGTGGTTTCTGTGGGGGAAGAATGAGTCCATTCCTTCGACGGGTACGTATGCGAACGTCTGAAAGCATTGTCCAAGAAATCGTCCATTTATATGAGACGTACGGAGTCACAGGGTTTATGTTTTATGATGATGAACTTAATATAAATCCAAAATTTGTTGAATTAATGAATCTTCTTTCAACGGCTCAAGAGAGTCTTGGTGTTGAATTTCGCCTTCGTGGGTTCATTAAAGCCGAGCTGTTCACTGACGAACAAGCTGAAGCGATGTTCCGGGCAGGTTTTCGTTGGATTCTTGTGGGATTTGAGTCAGGGCACGAACGTATTCTGATTAATATTCAAAAAAGAGCCTCACAAACTGACAATACACGATGCATGGAAATAGCAAGGCGACATCATTTAAAAGTCAAAGCCTTAATGTCCGTTGGACATCCCGGGGAATCAGAGGAAACAATTCGAGCAACGCGAGATTGGCTTATAGCTGTCAAGCCTGATGATTTCGATTCCACCGTTATTACCACATACCCTGGCACACCATACTTTGACGAAGCTGTCGAGACGAAGCCGGGCATTTGGACATATACTTATCCGAAGACCGGAGATCGACTTCACAGCGTGGCCGTCGATTATAGGGAAACAGCCGAATACTACAAAGGCATACCTGGAGAATACACGTCTTATGTTTACACGGACCACTTAACCTCACCTGAGCTTGTACAATTGCGTGATTGGCTCGAATCCGATGTGCGGCAACATCTTGGCATCCCCTATAATACGGGTGCACCAGCAGTTCGCTATGAGCATTCTATGGGGCAAGGAGCCATTCCTTCATCGATACTCAGAACGTCTTCCGTCCAAGTTCCCGAGACGTCCTTAAAATAACGACTTCTGCAATTGTTAAAAGCATGTAGCAGTTTGCCTAGGGTATTTGTGTGTGGCAGGCTTGAGTCTTCAGCATTGAGCGGGATTGGGGGAATGTCGGTTGCCTTATGTGAAGAATAAAGGAAACCTAAGCTTCCCTGTCAAGCGGACAGTCCATAAATAGAGTTTTCCTGTTTGGATTTGTGATAGTTAGAGGGTGCTGTCCCCTATAGCGTGTCATGAGGGCGGTATTCGTTCTAGATGGTGATTCACTTCGCGGTGGTCTCCCCACGTCTTCTAACCCTGAAACAAATAGAGAGTCAGTACTGCGGTTCAAAATGTCCGATTGAAGCGTTCAAGTAACGCGTTCTGAGTTGGGCGTCCTGGTTGGTTGTCATAGCTCAGCACGCGATTGGCCTTCCTCCAATCTTGAAGAGTCTGAGCGATGAACTTTGGGCCGTTATTCACTCGAATCATCTGCCGTAATTCCCGCTCGGTCTTGAGTTGTTCTCGCACAGGAAAAATACGTTTGGTTCGCCGTGAGGTATCAATTTCTATGGCTAACACTTCTCGATTATAGTCATCAATGATATTGAAGGTACGAAATCGCGTACCGGGATACAAGGCCTCGCTCATGAAGTCGGCCAACCAGACCTCGTTCGAGTGCTCGGGCACAAACACTGGAAGAGAGGGGCGTTTGAGTAGCCGGCGTATCATGTGGCGAGGTTGATTGAGCCTCAATTGCCGATAGCCACGATACATTCGTTTATGATTCCACGAATAGCCCAAGGCGCGTAAGCGAGCGATATATTTCCCCACGCACCTGCGTGGATACGCCTCCACTCACTGATTCAGGTCTTCAATGACATCCTCGTCCTGCTCCTACCAATGACGTGGCTTCTGATAGTTTGCCGATCGAACTTGAATGCAGCACACCCGCTCACGATGGAAACCCCGTAGGTCTCCTCCATGGCATGCACGATCTCACGTTTCCCTGCCGGCGTGAGAGCTTTTTTTCGATCAGATTCTTCAGCTCCCGATTCTCTAAGGCGAGATTCGCATGCATCCTTTTGAGCTTCGCCAGTTCACTCTCGGTCTCCTTAAGGCCCTTGAGATCCGACGATTCCAGCCCACCATGCTTGGCCTTCGAATTGTAATTAGTTGGCATCACTGATGCCATGCTCCCGGCACAGGTTTTTGACCTTAATGCCCGGATCGTCTTGCTTCAAGATCGCCACAATTTGATTTTATTGAATTGACTTGTTTTCATGAGAACCTTCTGGGTGAAATTTTCCAGAAAGCTCTACTTTTAGCCTGTCCGCCTTTTGAAGAAGCTTACATTCGTTGGAAATCACCGTTTTCTTCAACGCTCTGTGTTAAGCTAATTGTCGTTTTATACGAGGGAACATTCTTAAGACTCGGAAAAAAGAGGAGATGGTCTATCACTGAAAGTCTGTCAGGACAATGAAAAGGCCCCGGCCATTTTCTTTCTAGCTCTTTGTCAGCATAGAAACACCAAAGAAGGCGGTGGCCTGGGTTGTCGCTTAGTATAATGATGTGCATTGTTATATTAAGATTCAACTTGTTCCTCCAGTGAACGTCATTAGAGGGGGCCTGTGAGACCTGATGCCATCTGCCAGGCTACGAAGAAACGCATCCCGAGCGATGGTGCCCAGACACCAGAAATTGAGATTTAGGATCAGCAAAGACAAGTTGAACTAGGAAACTCCGGATACCAGAAGTCTCAAAATCAGAGAGAATGCGGTATTGGAACCACAATAATTATCTTGGCAAACACGGGGCGGGGCCTTATGACCAGCTTACCCCCAAAAATCTAAGATCTACAGAACCATGAATCAAAACGAAAGTTCAGCCGACCAAAAAATGAAAAAAAATAGCGCAGCATCGCCACACCAGCTCTTCTCCCAAACGTTGCGAGATCTGTCAGCCCGAACGTGGATGAAAACAATGATGCACTTTGCCAATGTCTCGCCGATGTTAATACGCCTAGCCGCACTACCCTTGAGACACTATAAAGATAAGCGAAAGTTAAGGCGGTATCTTGGGACTCAATCGTATATTTCACCTAAAGCCCAAATTAGCTGCGATGCATTGCAGTTAGGACCAAAATGTTTAATCGATGATTTCGTAACAATCTATGCACATTCAAAGGCATCTGGATCAGTTCACTTTGATGAGAATGTTCATATATATCGTTGGTCAATAGTCGAACTTGGTGAGGGAGCCGCCAGCCTTAGGGTGGGCCGCAACACGTATATTCAACCTGGATGCATTATTAACCCGTTTGTCAGTAATATCATTATTGGCGCCAACTGCATGATTGCTGCCCACTGCTCTCTTACATCCTATCAACACGGTTTTTCTGACACCAGTCGATCCATGCGTGAGCAGCCCATGACAAGCAAAGGAGATATTATTATTGAAGACGATGTTTGGCTGGGTCTAAATGTTTCGGTTATGGATGGCGTGACGATCGGAGAGGGGGCAATTATCGGTGCCGGCGCGGTAGTGACCAAAAACATTCCGCGATATGCCATTGCCGGTGGTGTCCCCGCGCGCGTTCTTCGTACCCGCGAGACGACAAATTCTGTGTGAACCCTTTAGCGCATAATTGATTCTGATGCATTAAGTGCAGTGACTCTAACCGAACACCAATAGATTTGCTCTTCCCTAACTTTGATGGCTCCTTCGAAAGGGGCCGAAATGGACCAGGTTTTGACATTCTCATGATTGTCTCAAAGGGCAAAAATGTCAGGCCGCCCCAGTGAGGGGCGATCCCCACAGCTTTGGGCTTCATAGTTCTCTACACTCAAATAATTCAAAAATGTTCTACTTACTTCGGTGATGTGACGGATTGGCTGGTATATCTGGTAGGTCAAATGCTAAAGGAATTGCTGCCCTCTTAATGATCTCCAATAGGTCTTTAAGATTTACATTTTTCAGATAGCTAGAATTAGGAGCCTTCTCAATTAGGCTTTTGACAAGATGGGCGATATACACTTCACTGGGATGAAATCCATCGAACATGTAAGTGTCATCTAATCCGAATTGGATAGGGTGAGATACTGGCATAACCACTATGTCGTGTTTCTCTAATAACGTGGGAAATTCGTTATTGTAGAAATTCCACCACCGTTTCAATGGCTGATTGTCTTCCAAGGCTTGAAATGCTTCTGTTGAATAGGGGGGCATGAAGGCAAAGACTTCAACTCCTTTGTTTTTGATAAGGGACAAGGCCGCAATGATAAGGCGGACTCGTTCTTCATCAACAATGGCTGGGAGAGAATATTCCCTTCTTGCCATCTGTATACGATCAATGATTGGTGGAGATTCTCTATCGACATAGACCGGTGTCTTCAAAAAATCCAAAAACATTTTCAGCGGGTAGAGACGACTACCATCCTTTCTAAATCCGGTCCCCTCCACTCGAGCAGATGTTCCAATGGCGTCATAGCCAAAGAGTGGAACCTCTGATGTAAAAATCGACGCAGTAACTTTTTTCAGAGCATCTTTTTTAAGGATTTGACGAAAAGCTTCAATGTGGCCAGCAAAAGTGAAACGTTCATCTGGGTCATTAAGCCAAGTGATTTCCCCATGGTTTGTGCGAAGCCACCAGGGATCGAGACCAACGATGAGGACCCTCGGTAGGATCAATTCCTCACGTAGGAGCATGGCGACAAACGCCTCAAGGTCAAACGCATTTCTAAGGAGGCCTCCTCCATTGTAAAACTCCGTTTCCAATGAAGGAAACATTATGTCGCGAAATTGCATAACCCTCGAACTTCCAATAGCTAGTATGGATGGATGTCGATGTTCGATGGCAGATAGTTTATAAAGACTATACTGGTCAGAAAAGAACCGTGGGCCATATATTGATTCATGTGTGGAATGCTGTTGATGTCTTAGCGCATATGAGGGAGTCCATAAATCTCCGGTTTTCCATAAGACAGCTTCCATGGTTAAGGCTATAAATATGAATGGCAATAGAAACGTGAGAATTCGTCCCACGAAAGGCATAATATCTGCTTGATTGGGTCGTTTTTCTTTAGAATTGGAAGTAAATAAAAGGGACATGCCCAGTTTTTCCTACAAACAGAATGAGTAGTGAAATACTATAGTAAATTGCCCATCGTGAGTAGCGAGGTAACATGGCAATTTCCAAGGGATGTTGTTTGTCTCGTTGTATCCAATCAATCACTAGAATAAGAAGTACATACCATAGCCCTTTGGTGTGGCGTAATGGGGCTAACCAACTATTCGTTCCTATATGGGCAATGAACCCTATGGCATGAGAGAACGTTGTTGCCCGAAAAAAAATCCATGCAAATGCGATGAGAATAAATGTTCTTGCAATTTGGAACAGTTCTAATGGTGTGGGGAACCAACGTCCCGTTGCTACAACTTCTGTCAGGTGCCTATGCGGCCCTCGTAGGAATGGAGGGAGATAATATAAACCATTCAAAAAACCCCAAACCACATAGGTCCAGTTTGCTCCATGCCAAAACCCTGAAATTGTGAAAGTGAAAATAATATTTGAAAAGTGCTGCAGGGTTGTTTTTGTGCGATTACCTCCCAATGGAATATAGACGTAATCCCGAAACCACGTAGAGAGGGATATATGCCAGCGTCTCCAAAATTCTCCGATATCTCTTGAAAAATAGGGGTAGGCAAAATTACGCTTGAGGTCAAATCCGAAAAGACGCGCTGTGCCTATGGCCATATCAGAATAGCCACTAAAGTCACAGTAAATTTGAACGGCAAAATAGATCGCGCCCAATAGAAGTACTGACCCCGGATAGGTTTCATAGTTCGAGAAAATTTTATCCACATACGGGGCTAAATTATCGGCAATTACAGTTTTTTTAAAGAGTCCCCAAAGAATTTGTCGTAATCCTTCCTTGGCTTGTTCGATGTTGAAAATCTTACTTTGTAGAAATTGGGGGAGTAGATTGCTGGCGCGTTCAATTGGACCTGCTACTAGTTGAGGGAAAAAGCTCACAAAGGCAAAGTAGGCGATGATATTCCGGGTCGGAATGATTTTCCCTTGATAGATATCAAGAGTATAACTTAGTGTTTGAAAAGTATAAAAAGAAATGCCAACGGGTAAGATTATGCCCAAGGTATGAACGTTTGCTTGCAACCCGATTGCCTGTAGAACTTCGATGGTGGAATTGATAAAAAAATCATAATATTTAAAAACGCCTAGAATCCCTAAATTTATCCCAAGGCTTATTCCAAGTAAAAGTTTCCGTTTTCTTTTTACTTGAACCTGATATATCGACCTCCCAATGACGTAATCTACAGTTGAATTGAGGAGGATAAGTCCTAAGAAATGCCAATCCCACCACCCATAAAATATGTAACTGGAGATTAAGAGAAATGCATTTCTGATTTCTAGCGGTTTGCTGGGTAGCCTCCAATAGAACACAAATACAATAAGGAGGAATATTGCAAAAACTGACGAGTTAAATGCCATGGTCTGGTCTTTTCAGAAGTGATCTTCTCACAGGGTATCAGACTCAAAGTGACGTTGTTTTCTCAAATATAACCGACATCTGATGCCCTATCGACGACTGCGCTCTCTGCCTATTGTAGGGTGTTTCGATGTACTCAAAGATGCGAGGTTGGGCTATGGGTCGAGTTCAGTACCGTTATCGATGAATGCGTTCAATTTTTCGAGTGTGCAAGAAGCTCTCGGTCACAGCCGTATCGTAGCAGGTCGCTCCTCGCACCATATTACAGTTCAACCCATCGCACAACTGTAGCCATGTTCTTCAATCAACCCGACTGCTATTTGTTTAAACTCGCGGTTGTGATGTCTTCGTGTTCGTTTCATTTAACACCTCGTTTTGAATCATTATAGAGGGAAGTTCACGCAGCTTAATCAAATGTCTACGATTTCTGGGGAAGTTAATATCTGCCCCTTCTTTGATGAGCCAAGCTAATGACCACAGCAGCCTATTTAAGATTGGGACGACAATCCATGAGAGGTTCAAGTCCTATCGCTTTTTCCGTGGAATGCCAAATCTTTGTTGGAAGTCTTGCTGGCGGTCAGAAAAACGCTTGTCAGAGCTTAGGATATTTTCAGCGCGTGCCATTACCTCATTCACCAAGTCTCTACACATGGCTTGGTTTAACCGTCGAATGCCAAGAACCTCAAAGTACCCAGACAGGAATGACAAAAGCTCACTGAACGTACTTGTCCCAATCGTAAATGCGCTCTTGATCCAAATATCGGCTAACGATTTCCCTCGGTCCTTAACCGAAAGACTCACTGGATAAGTCTGGCCTCGTTCACGGTCAATGACGACGAAACATTTCCGGAAATTCTCATAGTCTTCTGAAACACAGATTAAATCTTGTGGTCGAACCTTGGACTGAATCCCCTTATGATGCAACGTTCCCATGAGTTCACCGTAGATGCACATTAAACGTCGACGTTGCCGCAATGAGGCTGATCGATAGACATCCACAAATTCTTTTCCAACAACTTCTTCCACTAAAATAAACCCACCCATGGACCAACCGAAAAGCCTACGCTCACCCCATGCTACAGGCCTCATGACGGGAATGTCATGATCACGAAATAGACCAAGAATCGAAATCTCACGTGCCGTGGCTGAACTGGGCACGTGGACTTGACTCAATGATTTTATCGCGATCTGGAGATGTTGAATTCCAGTTTGCTTGAGGAAATATTTTTTCTTTTTCCCTTCAATCTCTAAACAGAGAGTTCGAACATTTCGTTTAGATGGACGTGATACAATTGCCCCGGACGAATACTTCGTAAAGTCTCTGAAGCAAACCAATCCTATAGAGGAAAGCTCTTGTCTAAGAGCTTCTTCGACATATAAATTTTCCTCAAAAAGCATATGGTCAACTGGAGAGGGGGATTTCAGCTGCCCTGGAATGATTAGGGATGGGAGATATTGTAATCTTTTTTTTCGAGAATGGGAAGGTGTTCGATTAGTACCGCGCATTGTTGAGGGCCAGAGAAAATGTTAACGTAACGACTCATTCGTAAGCCAACGTATAGTTTTATTTAGACCAAACTACCTTCATGGAAAATATTTCATCTATTCTATTTTATTATTTAACGTCCTTCTGGATACTTAAATAAAAATCCACACCATTTTATGGCGACTCTCACAATTCTTCGACATGGAAAAAGCCTCTGGAATCAAGAAAAACGTTTCACTGGTTGGACTGATGTTGCATTGAGCACTGCAGGTATTGCCGAAGCCAGACAGGCCGGTCGATTACTTACGGCTCGCGGGATTATGTTTGATCGTTGCTTTACCTCTTATTTGAATCGAGCGAGTGAAACATTACGGATTGTATTAGACACCATGAAACTGTCTCAGGTTCCGGTACAGAAGGATTGGCGTTTAAATGAGCGGCACTACGGGGCACTCCAGGGATTAACTTGGTGGGAGGCGAGAAAAATATATGGAGCCAAGCAGGTTCTCACCTGGCAACGGGATTTTGATTGTCCACCTCCTCCGCTTGAATATAACGATGAGCGATTCCCTGGGAATGACCCTCTCTATAGTAAAATTCCACCAACCGAACTTCCGAAAAGTGAAAGCCTCAAAGATACGCTTGCACGTCTTTTGCCATTCTGGCAAGATATTGCGACCCCCGAACTGCATCAAGGAAAACAGATTCTTATTGTGGCGCATCACAATAGTTTACGAGGATTAATGAAGCACTTGGATGGCATCAATGATGCTGACATCGCAAGTACTCGGATCAGGACGGGAGACCCTATTTTGTATCAACTGAACAATGCGCTTGTTCCTATAAGTCGAGAAAGCCTTCGGTCCCACTCCACCTTTAGTAAATTGTCTCAAAAAATATGTGGCCCTTGGCTTCAACGTATTTTGCGCTAGGCAGCCTATGCCCTATTTAGATTTCCAAAATATCTCAGCTATTGACCCACGGCAATTTCAAGAAGAAACCCCTTATCCTTGGATGAACCCTGAAGGGTTACTGACGACTGATGGGCAACAACAACTACAGCTGACGCTCCCAGACATTTCATTATTTCAACGGCGCTTTGGAGTGACACGAGCTCATGGCCAACAAAGTCATGATCGGTTCACGCTTGAATACCAGGAGGATCTTCCCCTGTCTCCAGCCTGGAAAGGCTTCATTGCCGAATTGTACGGGAAGGAATATCAGGATTTTCTCAAACGGTTATTCAATGTCAACTCTATGGAAATGAGCCTTCATTGGCACTACACACCCAATGGGTGTTCCGTCTCGCCCCATTGCGATGCCAAGCATAAGCTGGGATCCCATATTTTTTACCTCAATGCGGAGCAGGACTGGAAAGAAGAGTGGGGAGGCGAAACGGTCATTCTTGATGATGAAGGTGAGTTTGCTCGGAAGTCCGCACCAACGTTTGATGATTTCAAGCGAGCCACGGTCTCAAAAGCTGTGGGGAACTATAGTTTGTTGTTTGCTCGCAAAGGTAATTCTTGGCATGGAGTGAGAGCCATTCAATGTCCAGAGGGTTACATGCGAAAGGTGTTTATTGTAGTGATCAATCGCTTTTCCCTGTTTGATCGGGTGAAAAAAGTATTTGGTAAATCGGCTAAAGAATATTAGATGATGAACTCTCCTCCCATTTTTTGGCAAATGCGTTAATCCCATTTTGTTTTTCCGTATCGCACACCAATTTCGTATTTTTACGGTTTGACTCTCCCTCAATGAATACATCTGAAAAACGGCTGAAGATTATTCTGATTCTGGCTTCCATTTTTCTCACGTTAATTGGTGGGGAAATTATACTTCGCGTCATTTCGACTACAGACATGGATGGTAATATTTCTATTACCGACCGAAGAATCCGCCCTTTTCAATTTCCAATAAAAAGCCTGGGGAAAAAACTCGAGTATTATCAAAAACAAGAGACGAGTTATACTCATTACGATCCTGATCTAGGTTGGACCGTACGACCTAACAGTCAATCTGCAAATGGATTGTACTATTCCAACAGTTTAGGAATTCGGACGTCTTCTACCCGTCAAGAAACGCCCTTGCATCCTTCTAGTGAAACGTTACGTATTGCAATTTTTGGAGACTCTTTTACCCACGGAGACGATGTCCCATATGAAGAAAGTTGGGGAGCCATCCTTGAGGAGACCATGAAGGCGCAGGGTCGGAAAGTCGAGGTGATGAATCTGGGAGGTCAAGGCTATGCCATTGATCAGGCCTTTCTTCGCTGGAAAAAGCATGGCAAGTTCTTGCAGCCTCACTTGGTAATTTTTGGATTTCAGAATTCCAATGTGAAGAGAAGTATGAATCTCATACGACTGCTGTACAGTCCAGATACGGGAATCATCTTTTCCAAGCCACGATTTATTTTAAGAGATGAAACGTTACACTTGATTAACGTTCCAACTGCTAAACCCGAAGATCTTATCCCTATTTTTAAAAATTTCCGAAATTGGGAATTTAAAATCCATGAGTTTTTTTACCAGCAGGCGAATTATGAAAATAGCCCGCTGTACTGGAGCCGTTTAGGTTCATTTATCATTACAGGCGTTTCAGTGAAATTTTCATCCAGGAGAAAGGGGTATGACTTTTTTGATAGGGACTCAATATCGAGAAAGGTGGTATGGCAGATTATTCAAGAGTTTAAGCGTGAAGTTGAAGATACTGGTGGACGTTTCGTCATTGTCCATCTTCCAACCAAAAAACCCATTAAACGGTTACAAGATGGACGCGATTTAAAATATCAAGATCTTTTAGAACAATTACGTGCTACCCATGAACTTATTGACCCGTCTCCAGACATGATGCGTCAGGCTGAAATATCTTCATCAGAAGAACTGTTTGCAGATGGTAGCAGTCACTACTCAAAAGTTGGCAATCGAGTAGTGGCAGAAACTATAGCAAATGCTTTACTTTCTCTGTAGGTTAACATGTACGTATAGGTTTCTTTTGTAAATTATTAAGCAATATTACCGTATACTTTATCATTATAGATCCCTCTTAATATTATTGACGAAGCATCTCAGTAACAAAATCTTATTATGTGTGGCATTGCTGGGTTTTTAGATTATTCTTCCCCGAAGATTCCCTACAATTTATCTGAGGTCGCGACGGATATGGCTGAGACCATGTATTTCCGTGGTCCAGACCACGGAGGTGTTTGGTCTGATCAACGCCATAACCTTGCACTCTCCCACCGTCGCCTCGCTGTCATCGACCTTTCTTCAAATGGGCACCAACCAATGCTTTCTGTCGATAAGCGATATGCCATTGTATTCAATGGGGAGATCTATAATTTCTTGGAATTAAAGAAAATATTATCAGGCATGGGGCATTCTTTTACTGGGACGAGTGACACCGAAGTGTTATTGCAAGCCTGTGTTGTGTGGGGCATAAAAAAAACAATTGAGCAATGCATTGGCATGTTTGCTTTAGGGATTTGGGACCGTCAGGAAGCGACGTTGACGTTGGGACGTGATCGTCTAGGGATTAAGCCTCTCTTTTGGTACCATTTCGATAATCTTTTTATTTTCGGCTCCGAGTTAAAAGCTTTACGACAGCATCCTCGATTTAAGCCCTCGTTAGATCTCAATGCCATGGCGACCTTCCTCCGTTTTGGATTTATCCCCTCGCCACACAGCATTTATAAAAATACGTATAAATTAGAACCTGGATGTCTACTGACTATTCGTCCGCAGCAACTGCCACAAATCGACAGATATTGGGACCTTCGGAGCATAGCCATTCGGAACACCAGAGAGCCATGGTCTTTCACAGATGAAGAAACGCTCAAGCAATTCGAATGCTTGCTTGGAGATGCCGTCAACCAACGCATGATCGCAGATGTCCCCCTAGGAGCATTCCTCTCAGGGGGAATTGATTCGTCAACTATTGTAGCCTTAATGCAGAAAAATAGTGATCAGCCTGTCCGAACCTTTACGATTGGCTTTCAGGAAATTGAGACTGATGAATCTGTTTATGCCAAAAAAATTGCTACTCATTTAGGTACGAATCATCAGGAATTTATCGTCGAACCTCAACACATTTTCCAGTTATTTCCAACCCTAGCTGATTGGTATGATGAACCCTTCGCAGATATTTCCCAAATTCCCACATTATTGGTCTCGCAAATGACGAGGGAAAATGTCACCGTTGCCCTATCAGGAGACGGTGGAGACGAACTCTTTGCTGGGTACAAGCGTTACTTTAAACTGTCCCAACGATTGGGCCAAATAGGAAAAGTTCCTCCGGCTCTACGCCCTCTTCTTTCGGCCGTCGCGGGAATTCCTCCCTTTTTCCTTGATTCTTCACTAGACTTTCTCCCGCCAACATTAATGAAACTGATTAAAAAGTTGCGAACCCTTTCCCAAACATATGGAAGTCATGGCATAGAAGATCACTATCGCCAACTTATAAGTCGGTGGGAAAACCCCTTAGACCTTGTGCCTGATGCAACAGAAGAATTAGCCAATATCTATTCGAATCAGACATTAGGTAACGATTTCCCTGATCCCATCACTCGCTTGCAATACTGTGAAATGATGGCTCATCTTCCCGAGGGTATTCTGGCTAAAGTTGATCGAGCAAGCATGGCCGTAAGCCTCGAGGTCAGAGTTCCCATACTTGATCACCGGGTTGTTGAGCTCGCCTGGTCCCTTCCAAGTCATATGAAGATACGCAATGGGCAAAGTAAATGGCTCCTTCGTCAACTTCTCCGTCAATACGTCCCGGTAGATCTTTTCGAAAGGCCCAAAATGGGATTTGGAATACCTATAGGGCAATGGCTAAGAGGACCCCTGCAAGAATGGGCAGAAGACCTTCTTTCCGAAAGCTCATTGAAAAAAGATGGATTGTTTAACCCTGCACCAATTAGGAAAAGGTGGAAGGAACATCTTTCCGGTACTCACGATAGGACCCGATCGCTCTGGACCATCCTCATGTTTCAATCCTGGCATAAACGTTGGATGTAACTCGTGAAAGTTTTAGACACAAATCCTCGTCAAGGTAGACATAGGTCCAACCTCGTTTGAAAACAAGTGTCCATCCTCGACTTGTAGAACCTTACTGGATAATCGTTGTGAGGGACTTATAGAGGGTGACGAAACCGATCAAAGCGGGTTGAGTCAATCACTTTCCAATCATGTTCTAAAAATGCTCGTTTCATCCACTTGGCGAGAAAACACAATTCCACAAAACTGAAATACTCCTGGAAATCTGGGGTTCCTTGATGAGCAAGAGAGGAAAAAAACAAGGATTGATGGGGCCCAAGCCATCGGACACAGGCTTTGGCTACCCCTGTGCCTAATAGTTGATTCGCAGCCAACCCATCAACATCTACCACGCAAACCCGTCCGTCCTCTTTTCGTAGGAGAAAGTTTTTAAGGACGGGGTCGGTATATTCGTAACCCACCCAGACTTTTTCTGGAGTCAAATCATGTACTGCAGTTTGTAGGTTACGATAAGAATCTAGAGTTAAAATATTGGCTTGATAGAGAAAGCGAAGATCCTGGAGGAGCCGTTCTGGAAAAGCCGATTGTTTGGTCTTTAGGTATATGGGGTTTCTCTTATATACCGTCGCGTAAAATTCTGCGACTTTTAGGACAAGATCTTCGTTAACGGATTGAATTGGAAGACCTTCAAGATATTCAAGCCAAATCTCATGCTCATACCGTGCTACAAGAGGAGGGAAGTAACCACTTTCTCTAAATTCCTCTAAATGTTGTTCAATTTCAGTGGCCAAAAATGAATCGCACAGAATAAGGCGTTTGAATTGATGCCCATTCACGTTGACAAAATGAATGCCTTTGGCTTTTTGCAAACGTGTACCAACCAATCGTGAGAGAAAATATTTCACTCTTTTCAGAAAAAACGGAGAAGACTGTTGAGTAAATCCTTTAAAGTCCATTTTTAAACGTTTTTCAATAAATGTAATATTTAAGAGCAACTTGGATATGGCAATTGGCCGATGGGTTGTATAAAATCTGCCGACCCATTTAAATAGACGGGTGAAAAGGTGAGAAGCTGCGGCAAGCTTTGGTCTGACTCTAACCTGCGATTGTATCAAATACTTTGCATCTGGCAAAACACCTGTTCATAATAAGTCATCATCTGAGATATCTGTCGTAACCCGTGAATGTATTCGTTCATAACCCTTCCTGATGACTAATTCTAACACGCCTAAAGTCACAGTTTTTATCCCGGTTTATAACCGTGAACACTATATTGGAGAAGCTATTGAGAGTATTTTAGCTCAAACATTTTCAGATTTTGAAATACTGTTGATCGATGATGGATCCACTGATTTGAGCGTGGAAAAGGTTCGCTCATATACTGATGCACGTATTCGATTAGTCTGTAATGACGAAAACCTTGGCATTCCTAAAACACGAAACAGAGGGGTCTCTCTTGCTCGCGGTCAATATATGGCCATGCTTGATAGTGATGATCGGGCCTACCCTGATCGCCTTGAAAAGCAGGTTGCCTTTCTCGATCTGCATCCAGAGTATGCTCAGTTAGGAAGCTGGTGTCGTATGATGGATGCCCATGGACAAGTTTTAAAGACAATTAAACGGCAGCCTATTTTGCCAGATGACATCCAGGCGCAATTTTTGTTTCGCTGTGCCATGAGCAATCGCTCGATTATGGCAAGAACGGCTATCCTTAAAGAATATGGATACCACAATGATTTTTCACGCTGTCAAGACTATGAACTCCACGTGAGACTCGCCAAACGTTATAAGTTAGGGAATCTTCCTGAGTGCCTGGTCTATGGCCGCATTCATCCAGAGCAAATCACTGGTCAAACCCCGGGGCTTGGCGATGAAAAAAAACAAGAAATCATCAGTAGGCAACTTACGGAACTAGGCATGACCTTTTCTCAGGATGATCTTGAACCTCATTTGATGCTTTCACGAATGCGAAAGCATCATTTTATCCCAGATGCTGACTATCTCGACTGGGCCAGAGTCTGGTTAGCACGATTACAAGAGGCGAACAAGCAAACCCATTGTTATGCTGAACCCGCATTTTCTCATGCACTGAGTCAGAAGTGGCTTCAAGCCTGTTGGGTCGCTCGCAAGAGTATGGGGTTGGCAATCGGGAAATATTTCTTTCGTTCGACTTTGAGCAAAAACGTAATATCAACTGTATCAAAACAAATTTTTTCTGCAAAAGGTTCTTAGCGAGGCTTCGTTCTTGATTGTCATTCAATTCGAAAGACATCAACTATCAAAAAAGAAAACCATGGCAACCCCCGACGCCTTTTCAGTAGCTAAAAAGCATATCGCAATTTTTCTCCCTTCGTTGACGGCGGGGGGGGTCGGACGAGTGATGCTGAATTTGGCCAAGGACTTTTCAAGACGAGGGCATCAAGTTGACCTTGTGTTGTGCCAACGCAAAGGGCCATATTTGAACACGGTTCCTCCAAACGTTAACATAGTGGAGCTCAAGCAATCAGGGTTTATGCCTAGTAGGCTGAAAGTGCTTCGTACCCATCCCGAAGCTTTTATGGCACTTTGCTTTCCTATTTTATTAGCGCGCAGACCGCCTAAAGCCATACGTTATCTTGACAGCTTGGCTGCCTATCTTCAGAAAGAACAACCGGATTCCTTACTCTCAGCAAAAACCCCAGTTAACCTTGTTGCTCTTTGGGCCAAACGACTCGCAAACGTCAGCACTCGGATCGTCCTAAGTGAACAGACAAATTTGTCGATGAGTATCCAGGAATCACAAAAATGGCGTTGGCGCTTTGTAGCTCCCTTAATTAAGAAGGTCTACCCACAGGCAGAACATATTTTTGCCGTATCGAGAGGTGTGGCCGATGACTTAGCTGCGACCACTGGATTACCTCGAGAAACCATTGGAGTGATTTCTAATCCAACAGTAACGGCTGAAGTACAGGAAAAATCACAGATACTTCTTTCTCATTCTTGGCTCCCTTCAACGAGCATCCCTGTGATTTTGGGCGTTGGTAGGCTGGTCCCACAAAAAAGATTTACGATTCTTCTTAAGGCATTTGCCCTCGTACGAAAGAATGGTCCTATCCGTCTCATCATCCTTGGCGAAGGAAGAGAACGTCCAATTCTCGAATCCTTGGCCTCCCAACTCGGGGTTGAACACGATGTGTTATTTCCTGGATTTGAGCCCAATCCCTATGCCTTTATGTCACGTGTTTCTGTCTTCGTCTTATCTTCCGCCTGGGAGGGGCTGCCAACCGTGCTCATTGAAGCCTTAGCTTGCGGATGCCCAGTTGTCAGTACTAATTGTCCCAGTGGTCCACAAGAGATTTTAGACAATGGGGCCTTCGGGCCATTAGTTCCTGTCGGAGATGAGCAGGCTCTAGCCAAAGCGATTCTCCACACATTGGAACATCCTCCTGATGCGGAACGACTTCGATTGCGTGCAGCAGATTTCGATATTCAAACAATCGCAGAACATTATCTACGGGCCTTACTTCCAACATGAACGTTCACAGGTTTCACTTTTGAGAAGATCCCCTCACTGTGTATGAAGTATGCGGGGTATTGTCTTCCTCATCATTCTTCCAAAGATCAGATGTATACCGTTTGTACAACGAATGACCGATGTCCTGGTGCATCATGACCTGATGACGGATTGAAAGCGATAGAATGGTGAACGCATTTTTCACCTATCTTTCTGTCAAAAATATTTATCCCATGACTGACCACATCATGCGGTGTTAGAGAGTAATAGTTATTGAGTACGCCAACATTCTATTTGTGGTGAATTTGTTTATATGAAACTGTTCCTAACCTTTGCGCGATCATATCCTGGGGCGACCTTTGCAACGATTTTTGCGCTATTAGTTGCAGGAGTCATGGAAGGGTTAAGTCTTACAGCCCTTCTACCGTTACTCTCGACCGCTCTTGACCATCAGTCTGCTGGTGATCAATTAACTTCTCCAGGAAATTCAGTAAATGATGTTGGTCCTGGTCAAGTGATTATCGATGCACTTGTCGGGATGGGCATTACACCTTCGCTTGGGACCTTATTGATTGTGATTGTCATGGGGATTCTTCTTAAAAACGGATTTGTGATGGTTGCCAAAAAACAGGTTGGATATACTATGGCTCAGATCGCAACAAATCTTCGCTTATCACTCTTACGTGCTCTGTTAGTCACCCGATGGGATTATTACATCCGACAATCATCTGGATCCTTGGTCAATGCTATTGCGACAGAGGCTCAACGTTCAGCGAAGGCTTATCAATTAGCCGCGAGTGTGGCTGCTATCACTATTCAGGTTTTTGTGTATTTGTGTGTGGCATTTCTTGTGTCATGGAAAGTCACGTTGGCTTCCACTCTGGCGAGTCTTTGTCTTCTCTACTGCTTGAGTCACCTCATTCATATGGCTAGAAAAGCGGGGAAACGACAAACGAAATTATTGAAATCGTTATTGCGAGCCATGACCGATAGTCTTCAATCGGTAAAGCCATTAAAATCTATGGCCCGTGAAGCTCTCTTTAGTTCTCTTCTTCAATCAGAAACGAATAAATTAAATAAGGCCATCAGACGAGAGGTCTTTAGCCGTGAAGCGTTACGAGCTGCACAGGAACCAATCTTAACGGTTTTAGTTGCTATTGGGTTATATGTGACATTAGTTCAGTGGGGAATGCCATTTGCGAATGTTTTGGTTCTAGTCTTGTTGCTTACCCAGATGTTGAGTCGACTTGGAAAGGTCCAGCGGCAATATCAAGATATGGTGACATTTGAAAGTGCCTATTGGTCCTTGAAGGACACCATTCAGAGAGTAGAGGATGAATGTGAAGATGTATCGGGAGAAATTGTGCCAAAATTTCAGGATATTATCAGGTTTCAGGATGTGACATTTTCTTATGGGCAAACCTCTGTATTACTCAATGCTACGCTTGAATTTCCAGTAGGATCCTTTACTTCTATCATTGGATCTTCTGGGGCAGGAAAAACAACGATTGTGGACCTTGTCATCGGCTTGATTCGCCCTCAAGCAGGAGAAGTCTTCATTGATACCATTCCACTGCAAGACGTTGAAATTAGAAGTTGGAGAAGAATGATAGGCTATGTGCCTCAAGAAACACTACTGCTACATGATACGGTACTCAAGAATGTGACATTAGGTGATCCTGCTCTGACAGAAGGTGATGCAGAATTTGCATTAAGAGCGGCAGGGGCTTGGAGCTTTGTCGAGGACTTGCCTCAGGGACTAGAGACATCAGTAGGGGAGCATGGCCGTAGTCTGTCAGGGGGGCAGCGGCAACGTATTGCCATTGCTCGCGCATTAGCTCACCGTCCGAGTTTGCTTATTTTGGACGAGGCTACGAGCGCGCTAGACCCTGAAACTGAAAAGGCTCTTTGTAAGACAATCGAGAAGCTTCGAGGAAGCCTCACAATCCTAGCCATATCACATCAATCAGGCTTAATCGAAGCTGCCGACCGTGTCTATCGACTAGAAAATAAAGAGGCGACATTAATAGTTAATTGATCAAGTTAAACTGATTATTGAGGTGGGGAGATATGATTGAACATATAGAGAAATTAATAGAGGAGCAGTTAGTCCATAATAGCCAAAAGAGGTTTTAGTTATACTTGCTGAAGAAAGCTGATGGTGTCCATGATCCTATATTCTTCTCCGATGATGAATGTCCAGGCATGATGCATGAGGTAAGGAAAGGGGAAAGTGTGAAAAATGGACGGATTCGAGTTCTATTGTTGGTTGACTCGCCTTATTGGGCCATAGGCAGTTTTGCCCGTCAAGTCACAAAACATAATCCTTTGATCGATCCATTTATTTGCTCTCAATTTTCTATGAAGCAATTTTTGCATAGGTATAAGCAAATTCCTCGGTCTTTTGACCTCGTTCATGATCTTACACGAAAGATCATGAAGCCCTTTGTTGGGCGAATGCCAATTGTGACGACTCTTCATCATATGGACTCAGGGACTCAGGTGCCTGATCTGGAAGAAAGTGATGCCGTCATGACTGTTTCACTGCAATGGTATCAGTACCTTATCAGATTGGGGATTGCTGAAGAACGTTTGGGGTTAGTTCCATTTTGTGTAGACCTGGATAAATTTTACCCTGGTAGTGATGAAGATCGCGTCAAATTACGTGAAAAGCTTCATATTGAGCAGAGTGATTTTGTCATAGGTTTTATTGCTAGCCAATTGAGTAATATGGATGGACGAAAAGGGATCAGTTGTTTTCTTGAAGCGACCAGAAAAATCCATCAGGAAAATAAAAAGGTTGTCACGCTCATTGTCGGGCCAGGGTGGCAAAGTCTTGTCTCGAGCTTACGAAGCGAGTGCATTCGATGTATTTATATTCCCTACCAGATAGATCATGGCGAAATTGCTAAGTTATATAGAGTTTTGGATGTACTTTGGGTCACATCTAGAATTGAAGGTGGACCAGTTCCTCTCTTAGAAGCGATGGCAAGTGGAATCCCTTGTATTTCCACTCCAGTAGGTGCAAGTCTTGACCTTCTTGTTCATAATGAAAATGGGTTTATTGTGCCTTTTGATTGTCCCGAAAAGTTTGTGGAGCTGACGCTTCATCTGAATGCGGCTCAGGCGTTGAGGCAGAGTGTTGGACGCGAGGCACAAAGGACGATAGAAAAAAAGAGGCAATGGAAGCATTCTATCGATAATCTCAATAGCTTATATAATAAAGCCATTCAACACTTTAAGGTTAAGAAGAAACATCAGGTCATGTTTAGGAATCAAGGTGTCAATGGTTCGAGTTCGGATCTTGATTCACGTAATTCTCTAATTCCCCAACCTAAGCCAATTAATCTATTTTCACCAAAAATACTTAATTGGATGAATGGGTGTGACCATCTACGAGGGTTTAAATTGATGATGCGACTTGGTGAGTGGCGAATGGCTGGTCATATAGCAGGCCTCGCTATAAAAACTGCTCCATTTGACCTGAATTTATGGTGGCAGGCAAGCTGTGCCGTAGCGAATGAGGGAAGGAAGGTTTTATTTTCCCGTAAAGTTTGAGGCTGAGGGAGTTTGATGTAAATTTCCTTATACCTGAATTTTCTCTGAAATATTTCTCCCCAAATCTTTTGAAAAATCGACTTCCAGCTACTATTGCTTATTTCTTTTTTAGATGTATAGCCTGAATAATCGTGTCTGCTAATACTGTAAATTAATGTCAATAGGTGTCATTCCATTATTGACTGGAAAAGCCACTTCCGAATGATTTGGAGGTGCAAGGAAAAGTTGTGGGTTATTCGAAAACCCCACTCCTTCCGTTGGCATGCCAATCCAGTTTTGATCTAACTTTTTATTCCCATTTTCATCATGATGGATGACTATGGCATAGGTGCCAGGATGCGGTGCTTCTAGGCAAAGCACAGTTGAAGGTATTTGAGTCGATTCTCGTTTCGAATCAAGTTTCTTACCTGTGACGAGAAAGTCATCTGAATTTTCACCATAGAGCTTCGCCTTGATTGAGCCATGGTTATTACGCATTCCTCGTACGGTGACCATAATAGGGTATGAGGCATCCGTACAGGCTCGGATGGTCTTGAGTGCCGGTTTAGCGCTCAGTGTTGTCGGAAGGATTAGGGCGATAGTAAGGGATAACGTGGAGATGGAAAATCCTTGTTCTCGTAATCCTGCATTGAACTTGATCATGATTGGGTAACAGTCTTTCGTAGGCTGATTCAAAATCTAAATTCTTTGGGCTTGGGAAGCCCTCATTGACAACTAAATAACTTTCGTTCAGCTGTTGGTCTCCTCTCTGTATTGTATCAGGTTTATTTAGTGAATTTCCCTATTCATAATGGCATCATACGTCTATCATTATTTCAATTTTTTTATTCGTCATTTCAATAATTTCGGACGAAACCATAGCTTCCATGGTGAACATAGTCAGCCCAGTTTAGAGGTTTTATTTTGCATACTTCATTACGTCTATTTTGAAGTGCCTTCCCAATTAATGCTCCAAGGACTAAGTTCTTATAGAAGGTTTCGGAAAAATCTGCAGCTGCGTTGTCTTCAACAGGCCAATAGATCCCAGGATAGTTGGCAGCGCCATTTTGCATAAAGGATTCGGTAAGTGTCACGTTTTTATTGCTGCGTTCTTCTATTGAAAGGTTAAGATCATTCTTGACGGTTCTACAATGCATTCGAGCTAAATCTCCTTGTTATCATGCACCGTAATTACGACTTGGAAAAAATGTTGAGTAAGTACATCGGACATTGCCTTTTAAAGCTCATAAGCGTATTGAGCCTCGTACGGATCTTCAGGTACTAACGCAAGTCTTGCCCCACCTTGTCCCCTTCATCTTCTCTCAATTTTTTCCATCTATTTTTATGATATTTCCTACTTGAATCGATGGCATGCATGCACAGATTTTCGTTCAATCTTGTATTCATTGAGATACCAACTGTATCAATTTTCATGTCATTGATTCCTCCATGGGTTGCTCGATAATTTTTACTTCACAGACAGGTTGTTGATTAGGGGGACATGATCATTCTGGGAGGCGATAGACAGCATATTACGATGAGTGACAAATTGATTATCATCGGAGGGTAAGATAGTGAGTGAAGGTTGGTCAGAGAAAAGAGAGCATGGCTACTTGAGCGCTGTTGGGATGTCATATTCTAGTGAAGGTACCTCGTGGATGCTTGAGTTTGAGAGCGAGGATTATGTTGCTCAAATTATTGAGGTGACATCAAGCTGTGAAATGGAACTTTTACCAATCACATGCATCAGTTCTTGTATGGCATATGATAATAAGGGTTTTTTATTTTTTGGACTTTCTGAACAAGGAAACGGATATGAGAAGATCAAGGGTAGGGCGTTGAGAAATCGAAGAGGACCTGACTGTCTGTAGGTTTTAACCGATGCTGTAACTCGAACTATATAGCATTTTTATTCAGCATTACTGAAACGATCAAAGTCTTCTTCTCGCCCGATTAAGACCAAGACATCACCTTTTTCGATGATCTCGTCATGAGCTGGAGTGAAATTAAAAGACTCACCGACCATCATTCGTCCTTTGACCATTCGAGTGACCTGTTTCTTGATGCCTATAATGTTGAGATTGTGCTGTTCGAGAATTTTTGACTCTCCAATGCTGAGACCAGAAAGTCTGTCAGAAACTGAAACTTCTTCGATGCTGTATCCAGGCGAGAGTTCGAGATATTCCAACACGTTAGGTGAAATGAGGCGATGGGCTAGGCGAATGGCTGTATCACGTTCAGGGTAAATGACTTCATCGACACCCAAGTTCTTCAAGATTTTCCCCTGAATTGGGGCGACCGCTTTGGCGACAATTGATTTGATGCCCATTTCTTTCAGTGTCTGGACGATTAAAATACTGGCCTCAATGTTCTCGCCGATACTGACGACTGCCACATCCACGTTTTGAGCACTGACCGCTTTCATTGCGCGTTCATCAGTCGCATCGCATTGGACGGCAAAGGTGGCAATATCACTAATGGCCTGAATTTTTTCCTCGTCTCGATCGATTGCTAAGACTTCACAACCTTTATTGATGAGCGTTTCTGCTACGCTATAGCCAAATCGCCCAAGCCCGATGACGGCAAAAAAACGTTTCATATCACATGTTCCTTGGTGAAGAGTTCTTGGCGACGTTGTGCTGTTCCCCAAAGCTTGAAGGCTTGTTGCTTAGGAACGTTGGTCTGAGACAACTGAATATTGATTATCGATTTGGGCTCCTCATTGTCCAACGGGTGTTTTTTCTCTGTTCCTCTTAAATTCATTCACATGGTGAACGTGTAAGGAATAGGTTTGTATGTGTGCTAGGTTAGACATTCGTTTCATAACAGAGTATGGAATCATTCGAGAGTCCAGTCGGTGGGCATGGGACAAATGGGAGATTTCCCCAATGTCGGTTGGCTAGAGAACTATGCTATTTTATTCAACAGAAAATAGGGAATACTGCTGACGGAAGGTGTTATGAAATTCATAGAGCTTTTCATCGCTGTGAGTACCTTCTGTCTTCGATCTTACGTCCCCATGGAAATCGTGTCAAGGGAGATGAACTGACATGTGAGCGGTGAAAATTGATTCTTAATTATGAACGGAATTGTAGATGAAAAGAAAAGGAATATGTCGCGTGCAAGTTTCGAATGATGAAATACGACCTTATCAGAATGATTCCCCTCAAAATGGTGGGTGTGAAATGGCCGGAGGGCTTGTTAGAATGCGGGACTTATGAAATATCTTCAAGCTGGTGATCGCATTCATTTGGTCGATCGAAAAGATCGGCATTACGCGTTAACGTTACAAGCTGGCGAAACATTTCAGTTTAGTGGCGAACGCATCCCGCACGACGATATTATCGGAAAGCCGGATGGCACGATGGTTCAATTGTCAACTGGAAAGCCCATGTTGGCGATCTATCCGACCTTGGCTGAATATACTGTGAAGATGCCGAGAGGTGCTCAGGTCATTTATCCAAAAGACCTAGCCATGATCACGATTTGGGCAGATTTATATCCTGGAGCGCGTGTTTTGGAGGCTGGTGTAGGGTCTGGCTCCTTAACGATGGCTTTACTCCGAGCTGTCGGAGACCGAGGTCAGGTGACAAGTTATGAAGTTCGAGAAGAATTTGCAAAAACCGCAACAAGAAACATTGAGCGATACATGGGAGTCGTTGGAAACTTTAAGTTGAGGATTGCGGATATTTTTGAGGGCATTCATCAAGAAGATCTTCAGCCGGGACTATTTGATCGAATCGTGCTTGATTTATCTGAACCATGGCAAGTGGTGCCGCATGCCGTACAGGGTTTGCGGTGTGGTGGGCTCTATCTAAGTTTTGTTCCGACAATCCCGCAGGTTCAGCAAACGGTGAGTGCCCTTGAAGAGACAGGGTCATTTGGACTCATTGAAACATTTGAAACCTTGTTGCGTACCTGGAATATTAAAGGTCGGAGTGTCAGACCTGATCATCGAATGGTTGCCCATTCAGGGTTTATCACGGTTGCTCGTAAGATAGATGTTGGGGTGTTGGTATCTGAAGAACCTCGCCAAGAAGGGGAGGAAAGTCAAAGAATAGAATCCACGATCATGGAGGATCAAGAGTCGAATGTAGAAAAAACCTGATAACCCCTTAATGGGCAATTATCAGAAATTCAAGGGTAGATAAGGCATGGAATCTAGAGGGAAAACTATTCTTATCGTGGAAGACGACGACGATATCCGTGAATTGATTGAAATTACCCTAGATGATTCGCAGTATTATCTTCGAACTGCCTCAGATGGTGAAGTCGGCCTCAATTCCATTCGACTACAGCGACCGGACCTGGTGATCTTAGATTGGATCATGCCTCGACTTACGGGGTTAGAACTCCTGAGGAAAATTCGAGAAAACCCAAGTACTTCGGGAATTCCTGTTATCGTTTTAACAAGTATTACTGAAGTAGAACATGAAGCAGAGGTTCAATCACTTGGTATTTTCTCGTATCTCCAGAAACCATTCAGTCCCCTCGAACTGATCCAAACAGTCCAAGCAGCCCTAGCAGGATGAGTTGTTTTGATTCAAATGACGCAGGGTCCCCACTTGGTCCAGGAATCCCACACGTTTCGAATCCAAACATTCAACATCAGTTGAATGCTGTCAACTCTCAATTATCTCGCTATGCGGTAGACCTAAAGACCATGCTTCGGCGAGAAGCCAAGAAAACCAAACAGGTGATACGGGTTAATCAACAACTCAAAGCCTATGCACATGATTTAAAAAAATCCTATGATGCGGAACAGCGAAAAAATCAAGAATTAGAGCAAGCTTATGCCGAAACCATTGTCCGACTATCTCTGGCTTCACGTTACAAAGATGAGGAGACAGGGGGACATATTGAACGGTTAAGTCATTATTCTAAGAAGATGGCCTTGTGCATTGGATGGGGGGAAGAACCAGCTTGCCAATTATTCGCAGCTGCCCCCATGCACGATGTTGGGAAAATAGGTATTCCAGATGCGATCTTGGGGAAAAAAGGCCCTTTAGAGGAAGAAGAGTGGGAAATGGTGAAGCAGCATCCAGCTTTAGGGGCAAGTTTGTTGATGGGGTCTTCGTCACCGTTATTGAAGATGGCAAGAGAGGTTGCGCTCACTCATCATGAACGATGGGACGGAAGTGGCTATCCTCATGGCCTCAAAGGCGACCAGATACCACTGACGGGACGCATTGTCATGTTGGCTGATCATTACGATGCGTTACGAAGCCAACGTCCGTATAAGCCATCCTTTTCTCATAAGAAGACTTGTGATTTGATGTTGACTGGGAATGATCGAACGAAGCCCTCTCACTTTGATCCCCAATTATTGGCGGCTTTTCGAGAAATACATGGAGAGTTTGACATGATTTTTTCTAGAGTCACCGAAGAAATCAACGGTCTGGATGTGTTGTAACCTCAAGTTGCCTACTTAGTTCGCTTGTTCGATCTTATACCCAGCCGCTTGCCAGGCATTCATACTTCCTTCAACATTATAGATATGTTTATACCCCAGTTCGGCTAGGGTATTGGCGGCAATATTGCTGCGATGTCCAGATTGACAATAGACCACGATATGGTCTTCCAGTGTGGCTTCGATCTCACGATAGCGTTGTTGCAATTCACGATAGTCAATATTAAAGTCTGTGCCAGGAATAAAGCCTTCTTGGTGTTCTTCTGGGGTCCTCACGTCGATTAAAATAAACCCTTTTTGTGAAGGGTGTGAGG
The DNA here is from genome assembly GCA_029261355.1 of Nitrospirales bacterium. Taxonomy (GTDB): domain Bacteria; phylum Nitrospirota; class Nitrospiria; order Nitrospirales; family UBA8639; genus JAGQKC01. The sequence continues at coordinate 30,866 of JAJDBM010000011.1, forward strand.
CCTTCTCAAGTCCAGCCTGTACTTGTTGGACATTGATTACATAGGGTTGGCCTGCAGAACTCATGACACAAAACCCTAAAAGAATAAACAGCATGACATGAGCAATGATGAGGGACTTTCTCAATAACATGATGCGGTCTCCTTATCTAAAATTTTTACCTTAGGTTGTAGTGCATATATGTGGGACCTGATCAGCTGACACGAAATAATCAAAGTGTATATGAGGCATTAAATGATTCGTCGATCACATGAAAACTTTATGCTCTTGTGGAAGCGTTGGTCAAGTCGATGGGGAATCGTCTTGCTACTAGGGACGATCATGGGGTGTGGTACTGGTGTGCTTCTTCAGAAGGATGGCGAAGGGGGGGGAGTTGTCCAATATCTTTACCAAGAACGGATGGGCCACTTACTTTCTTCGAATCGAACGAGGGCACTCAATGAAATTTCTCAGTATTGTGGGAGGGCATACATCATCGTACAAGAAGGGCCAACTCGGGGAAGGAAGCGGGTCGTGCAGGGGATAGCTTCAGATGACGTGATTACTGAAAATTGGTGGGGCATACGATATAGCTGTCACAGGGTCTCTGGGCCATAATGTCAACGATGAAAGTGTTAGGAAGCTTGTGCGGCTTTGAGATCGTCTAAGGTGAGGAGACGTAATAATTGAATGCCGTGTTGGGCAAGGCGTTGTCTAGCTTCTTCTTCAGAACGATCGACGATGACTAAGGCATGCGTAACCAGTAACCCAGCATCACGTGCCGCGTCAGCTGCTCGAATAAGTGACCCGCCAGTCGTGAGGACGTCATCAACAATGATAGCGGTTTCGCCATTTGAAAATGTGCCTTCAATCAATTTGCCAAGTCCATGATCCTTGGCTTGTTTCCTGACCACAAAAGTGCGCCAATCGTAGGTGGGATGAGCGGTATATCCATAGTCTGAAATACAGGTTGCCAGAGGAATGGCCCCAATTTCGAGTCCGCCAATTAAGTCGAAATCCAAGCCTTTCAGGTGTTCATAGGCCAGTTTGGCGACCAGGTGACGTGGACCAGGGTGAGATAATACAATACGACAATCAACATAATAGGGGCTGGTCAAACCAGAGGCCAGACGAAAGCCTTCATCCTTATTCCATTGAAATGCTTGAGTGGTCTGAAAGGCCTGTAAGAGATCGTGTTGTGACATGGTAAATAGAGTGAAAGGTCAAATCGGCATTCTTCTACCATTGAGTCATCACAAAATGCAAATATGACAGGTCTAGACCACTTCGACGAACGAGGAGTTCTATCTGATGTTTAAAGTAAAAAAACGTCCGCTCAAAAAAGAAAAGTCACCGGTTCTGTATAACGTGTTGGAAAATTACACGGATCATGATCCGCCAGGAAACGTGATGGTCTGCGCTATGACTGAACTAGAAGATATCGCGGTTCATGCGAAAGTGTTGTCGGAAAGCTATGAAATTCCCATAGAGACTGTAACGCAATTATTAACTGAAGGCGGGTTGTATCAATACCCGCAAGATGGTGCGCTTGTTACCAAAGGACTCTTTGTATGCAAAATTGACGAATCCGGACAAGATCCCAAGCAAACATGGGTATTGGATCTTGAGCAATATGCGGATACTGAACAAATGCGCCAGAGTTGGGGGCTTTCGATGGAAGAAGCCGCATCACGTGTGTTTTATAGAACGCTTCCTGAAGAATTAAAGGAACGACTCAAGAAAAAGAACCTTGGCATCGACTACGCCAAGTTAGAATTATCAGTTGCGCGAGGAGGGGATGTAAAATATATCGATTTCCGAAAAGACTGGTCACCTCACTTTAAGCGTAAATGTGTGATGCCTGATGGTAAACTCATAGAAACGAGCGGACTCGATGAGTTTGCGGAATTTCATGGCCTTGGAAAAGATGAAGCCCAAAAGTTGTTAGATCATGGAGGAACCTGTGAACTGAAGACTGGAGGCGTCTTAGCTTGCCAAATCATCAATGGTCAGCCATCGGTCGCCCGTTTTAATGCAGGTCAATATTCAAGAGCCAAGGGACTCGTCAAGTCGATGGATGTCCATATCATGGATGCGTTGAGTGAAGTGGCGATGAGTGACCCAATATTGATGCGAGCATTGAGGCGAGCTGAAGCGAGTACCTAAGGTCTCGTAGAAGAGTCGCCTCTAGGGCGATGCCTGTGGTTTGCCTCGCGTTTTTTCCTAACGCGTTTATTGATTCGTGCCTCCTATACCACACTTCTGATGAGGCACTTCCCCACGTATCCCGTTAAGAGATGTGTCAGAAAAACCGATCAATGCACTAAAAGGTTTGTACTGAGTTGAGTCATATCAACAGGTTTGATTAAGCATTTATGGGTTGGAAATAATGACTGCAGAAGAACTCATCCAAAACTGTGACGATTTACCTTCCTTACCCGATGTCTATCTACGAGTGAAGGAAGTAGTTGAGGATCCGAATGGGTCGATGGTGGATTTAGCACGAGCCTTGTCAGTTGATCCTGCAATGACAGCTAAAGTGCTGAAGCTTGTGAATAGCCCATTTTATGGGCTCTCAGGAAAGATTGAGACGGTTTCTCGCGCCGCAAGTATTCTAGGAATGCAACCTATTCATGATTTTGTGTTAGCCACATCTGTCGGGACAACGTTCTCGAAGGTGTCTTCTCCAATCATGGATATGAATGTATTTTGGCAGAGCAGTGTTGAGCGAGGGTTGCTGGCTCGCCTGACAGCCAAATGGTGCAACCTGGTCGATAGTGAACGGTTATTCGTGGGAGGGTTGTTGTGTGATCTTGGACATCTTGTGATTTTCCAACACATTCCTGACCTGGCTGTGCAAGCGTTGAATCAGGCCAAAACAAAGAAGAAACTACGGACAACCTGTCAACTGGAATTGTTGGGATTCGATGCAGCCGAAGTTGGGGCTCAGCTCTTGAAAGAATGGAATCTTCCGTTGAGCTATCAACAAGGCACACGCTACCATATGAATCCTTCTCAAGCATCTGAATGTTCGTTGGAAATTGAAATTCTTCACATCGCTGGGATGATTGCGGAATGTCAGTTGTTAGACATGCCGAGAGATCAGTGGATGCAGTGGATAACAGTTGAAGATAAGGAGCTACAGGCATTGACGGATGAAGACCTCGATGGATTCATGGCCGTGGTTCAAGAAGATTTACATATGATGCTTGATTTGATTTCCCCAAGCTTAGCGCGTGCTACCGTCTCATCATAGACTTCGTGAATTGCCCTCCTTGTCATTCGCTACGACGTCGGTAGGGTTTTTCAGGGACCTGATAAATTAGGACGTCGTGACAAGAGAAGCATTTACTTCCGCAACGCGAGGTTGATCGTCCCAGAATCCGACTTGATTCCGCCCATTCTCCTTTGCTGCATACAGAGCCTTATCCGCCTGATCAATTAATTCCAGTGGATCGACTGTTTCCGATGTGAGGGTCGCGACTCCAAAGCTTGAGGTGATTGTCAGGCCAGACGTGGTTCGAATTTTCCCTCCACTTTCTGCCTCAATTTTCCGACAGATACGTTCGGCAATATCAATGGTTCGATTCCGATCGGAATTGGGTAACACGATGCAGAATTCTTCTCCTCCATATCGGCCAATAATATCACCTGTTCGAAGTACTTCACCAATGGTCTTGACGACGACCTGAATCACTTGATCACCCAAGGCATGTCCATACCGATCATTAAATAGTTTAAAGTGATCGATGTCGGCCATAATACAACTCAATGCCGTTCCATTTTCCTTGGCTAATACATACGCACTATCCAATTTCTCAAAAAAGGCACGTCGGTTGAAGCAGCCAGTCAGTGAGTCCCTTGTGGCCAGTAGTTCAAGCTCTTCATTTTTCTTGAGAACTTCGGTTTGGCTTTCATGCAAATTCTTGAGAGTATCGACCAGGTGGGAATTGGCTTGATCTAATTCAGTGACATCATTAAATGCGACAAGTACACCGTTGACCTTGCCATGGTCGTCTGAGATTGGGGAACAGTTGACCAGGAATTTTCTCAGTTGGCCTTCGGAAGGTGCAAGAACACGCGGAAAACCGGTTTGAGAATCATTCTGGGTGCGGGCCAGCTCCCAAGGAGGCTTCTCGTCCATTTGATCGTCTGTCGTTAACCATGTGAGGTCAGCAATCTTGGTTCCCAGTAGGTCAGAGATTGATTTTTCCGACTGTCGAAGAAAGGCGGTATTAGCTAAAATAATTCGATCGTGTGGGTCAAGGATCACGACGCCTTCTTCGAGGTTGTCGAGGGCCGCTTTGACTCGTTTGGGAACAACTGCAGAGGGATCAAGATGTCGTAAGGTGCGTTTCATGAAAAAGTAGTATCCAAGAAACCCAATCAATCCGACAAAGGCGATGAACTGAACCCAGGTATGGGCAATAAGTTCTATTGGATCAGATGTATTGTTTGATCGAAATCGTACTTGAACGACTCCCCATTTACCAAGACCTTGGAAAATGGGAATTTGTATATGGTCGAGGGTCGACTCAATACCCTGAGGAGGAGTCCAGGAGTCCAGATGATGTCCTGTCTGGGCCAACGTGGTTCCATCGATAGCCACTAAGGCTGCTGATTGAATATCGGCAGTGCGAGCAACGAGGGCGTTCATGGCTAACTCAATGGTTTCAAAGTCATCCTGACTGGCCAAGGTAGAATAGAGGACGGCCAGTGATTCAGAGAGCGACCGACGATGCTCAAATGTTATTTTTCTTTCATCTGGGACGAGCTCAAAGAAAGTATTGCCAAGCAGCATGACACTGATGGTCAAAGAGACAAGCCCGATACTGATTCCCACAAGTGGAGGGAGACGCATGATTTCGCACAAATAAGGTGAATTGAGAGTGATTTAGTCTTGTTCGGAGTCTCGGAAGATTTCGTCTAAGCCTTGATGTTCTGAATTTTCTTTATTCATTTCAGCTTTGTTTCCCTCTTCTCCTGCTTTACGTGCCGTATAGCCTCCGGTGAGGATGGGTAGAGGGTCGAAGTTCCCCCAGGCCGGGAGGGAGGCCATGAGGCTTGTGAGGAGCGAGGTTCCTCGTAACATCCAGGCGACGTAGCCAGCCGAGAGCGTGAGACCTGTTCCTGTGGTGACTCCAGAGATGATTTTTGAGTCAATCTGGTCTTGTTGAACCGTGTCTTGCAGACGTTCGGCTAAGGCATCCAACTGCTGTTCTAGTCCAATGGGGATCGTTGGAGTGGAGTATCGTAAATCAAACGTCCGCATGGGGCCCGAGAGCGAATCACTCAAACCAAGGGTGTGTGCGGATGTCAGGTCTCTGGCCTGACTGACTGAGAGAGAGGCGAATTGGTGATTGAGTTCCCGTCCTATGCGAAAGGCTGTTCCAGATTTGTCAGCCATGTGGTCTTGGGTTGTGCCGTTCGTTAGAACTACGGGAGAGATCGGTCCTTGCGTTCCTGTGTTCGTAGATGGAGAAGGACTATCCGAGATGTCCAGGCTCTCTTCAGTGTCCGGCTCTTGTTCTGATTGGACTTCCCGTTCTGTTTCTGACTCCGGTAGGGGAGGAAGGGCTTCAATAATATTGGTCACGTTCACGACAAGGGATTGAAGGTCAGTGCCCCCGTTGCCGTCATTGACTTGTATCTGGACGACGTATTGGTTATCGGCATTCGTATCGTGTGGATTTTCGAAGTCTGGCGTCGTCTTGAATGTTAACGCTCCCGTCCTGCTATTGATGGTGAAGCGACCGGCATCGGCTCCACCGACCAGACTGTAACTCAAGGTATCTCCTGGAAGATCCGCATCAGTTCCTGTAACAGTCGTGACGAAAGTAGTCCCCTCAGTAACATTCACATTGGCTATTGTTCCTCCACCATTACTCGTGATGACCGGGACGTCATTGAAATCGACCGCTACGATGTTTAGTCCAAACTCTGAGGTATTGCCATAGTTCCCACTACCTAACGAGATCGTGGCTGTGGCAGTGATGAATTCTCCTGCAAGCACAGCTGCTGATAAGGTGGTATTAATCGTCGCATTTCCTGAGCCATCCGTCGTGATATCTACGAACCCCAGATAGTCTTCCCCTTCACCGTACTCTGATCCGTCCTGACCGGTAGCTACTGTGTTTCGGAAAAATTCAATACGAAAGTCAGTGCTGGCAGTACTATTGAGAGACCCGGTTATGGTGACTTCAGATCCAGACTCAATATTTGCAGTGGTGAGGACCGGAAAGTTCTGTAAGGCATTGGCACCGGTATCGCTATCTCCGGCATCATTGGCCGTGACGCCATCATTATCAATATCAATCCCAATCCCTGAGTTTGAGTGGATGAGATTGCGGAGAAGGCTATTTCCAGTGCCAGCTGAGTTATCAAGTGTGATGCCATCTTGGGAGTTATAGGCAATGGTATTGCCGGCATCGCTGGCTGTGCCTCCAATCGTGTTGTTGGTGCCTGTCGTGATTCGTACGCCACTCCCTCCATTTCCGATATTGATCGTTCCCGTGAGGTCTGTGCCGATGAAATTGCCCTCGACGATCGTGCCACTCGACAATCCAGAAAGAATTATTCCGTCACTTGTGTTTCCTGAAATCACATTGCCTGCGCCCGCGGCAGTACCACCAATTTGTGTATTCGCCGCGTTAGCTTCAATTTGAATTCCTCGGTTAGTATTGGCAAGGGCGGCAGTGCCGGCGGCAGTTGTTCCGATGAAGTTGCCTTGAATCACATTGCTATCAGTCCCAGAGTCCGTAATGTAAATTCCATCTCCAGTATTTCCAGAAATCACATTACGAGCACTTGTGGTTGTGCCGCCAATGGTATTACTAGAAGCGCTATTATCAATTCGGATTCCCGTACCGGTATTTCCAATTGCTGACGTCCCAGCGGCGTTGGTGCCAATATAATTTCCGAGAATCGTATTCCCCGTTGTTCCTGATCCATCGATTTCGACGCCGTAGCTATTGTTTCCAGAAATGACGTTGCCCGCACCAGCTGTTGCACCTCCAATGGTGTTATTGGTGCTTTGTGTGTCGATCAGGATACCTTGATCTGTATTGCCCAAATCAGCCGTCCCCGTGACATCCACACCAATATAATTACCCTGGATAATATTGCTACTGGTGCCAGAACCATAAATATCAAATCCGCGACTATCATTGCCTGAAATAATATTACGAGTAGCAGCCGTTGTCCCGCCAATGGTATTGCTGGAAGCGGCACCAGAAAGTTGAACCCCATCATCACTATTGCCGAGATCAAGAGTTCCGGTGACGTCTGTGCCAATATAATTACCCGTGATAATATTGCCTGTCGCGCCTGCTTCGTCTATTTCAATACCATCAAAGGCATTGCCTGAGATAATGTTGCGATCAGCACTGGTGGTTCCGCCAATGGTATTATTCGCGCCAGAAATATCGATGCCGTCGTCGTTATTGCCTAAATCAATGGTGCCCGTGACGTCTGTCCCAATATAATTGCCGACAATGGTGTTATTGTCCGAAACAATTTGTATGCCGTCATCGGCAAATTGATTAATGACCAATCCACGAATCGTACTGCCATCGCTTCCTGAGGCGAGGAATAAGCCCTCTATTCCAACACCCGTTGCACTACCATCTAATTCAATAATCGGTGTCGACGAAAAATCAGAATCGGTGGTTCCATCGATGATGACGGTCTCGGTAATGGAGTCAAGCCCGCTGGCCCCGACAGCAATCGTATGGGCTCCGCCGACGAGGGCATCAGAGATTTGGAAATAAATATAGTCTGTTCCGTCTTCGGTATTCGCGACCTCAATCGCTTCTCTTAACGACACGCCATCACCCCCATCATTGCCTACTAAGGCCTCTTTAGAGGTGACCGTGCCGTTACTAGTGTCCGTAGTGTTAGTGACGACGATCGCGCCGACATGAATATCCACGGTGTCCGTGTCGGTTTTCGCGCCCCCTGAGCCGGTAAAGCCTTGATCGTCTGTGGCGAGCGTGAGCTGAGCTAACCCGCGGAAACTGGTGGTGGGGTCAAACCTTAATCCCTCGAGGGCGGTGTTAATCTCGCTTACAGTACCTGTAAAGGTCATGGTTGAATCTGAAGTGCCATTCCCGATGGTGAAAGACAAACCTGTTGTGCCTGCGAGGGTCAATGTCCCATTCGTGACGGTTAGGGTTACTTCTAGATCACTGGAGCTGGCATCGACATCGCTGATACTGATGAGATTGCTATTTCCCGAGGAGAAGACAACAGCGGTATTGAGGGCCGTAAACTCATTCGACGGCATGCTGTTTACGGGATTATCATTAACGGCTGTAATGTTCACCGTCGTGCTGCCCGTATCTGTGAGTGCGCTGCCCGTGCCCTGACTGCCCGTATTACCATCATTAAACGTCCAGTCAATTTGTGCCGAGGCGGGAGGAGCATCAGAGCTGTTGGTGTAGGTAAGTTGTCGAAGAATCGTGTCCACGTCTGACGACGTGGGCGTTTCACCATTTACGTCAGTGAAGGTGATGACGAGTTGGCCAGCAGTCGTTGTGGAATCAAAGCTGGCGATGATTTGGCTATTCTTGATGAGGTTACCCCCACTCAATGTAATCCCATTGTCATCGATGAAGGATAAGACATCTTCACTTGATGCCCCGCCATTGCGCACAAGGGTGAGACTGGCCCCTGCATAATTCCCGTTGCCGCTGTTGAGGGCATCCAATTCGCTGTCGCTGATTTGGACATCCACATCTAACACCATGGCCGCACCATCTTCAGTGAAGCTGGGATTGCCATCAAGTGTCGCCATAAGTGCAAAACTGGTATCGAGCGTGCCGTCACTGTTGTAGCGGGCGAGGGCAAAGTCGGCATTGCTCCCATTGGAACTTTTTCCTGCGAGTAGGATCTTTCCATCGGTTTGCAAGGCCATGCTGTAGGCTCGATCTACGCCACTAGTAATTTCGGTATTGACAATCCCAGTTCCGCCGCCAAAGGTGGTATCGACGGTTCCATCGGCCAGATAGCGTGCCACCGAAAATTTATCAGTCGAGTTGCCCCCATAGCCCGCTATGAGAATTTTCCCATCAGGTTGCACGACCATGTCGAGGGCTTCGGCGGCGGCATCTCCGGTGGTAATGACGATGCCATCGCCACCACCAAAGCTGGTATCGAGCGTGCCATCAGCATTGTATTTGAGCAGGACGAAGTCTGCTCCACCACCGGAAGTGGTGAGTGATCCACTAGCCAAAATTTTTCCATCAGATAACACGGTGACTGTCTCACCAAAATCCGAACGCGTCCCATCGCTCACGGCCGTGGTGACGATGCCATCGCCTCCGCCAAAACTCGTGTCGAGGGTGCCGTCCGCGTTATAGCGAAGTAAGGTGAAATCAAGCTTACTCCCTGTGTTGCCTTGGCCCCAGACCAGAATTTTTCCATCGGTTTGTACTGTGACACTGTGCCCCGAATCTAGGCCACTGCCGATGGCGGTGGTGACGATACCGTCGCCGCCGCCAAAGCTGGTATCGAGTGTGCCGTCGGTATTGTAGCGCACCAACAGAATGTCTGTATTCGACCCCCCGGTAAAGCTCGATCCTGTCACCAAGATTTTCCCATCACTTTGGAGCGTGACACTCTCCCCAAGCTCCAGAAAAGCAACGGTTGTTCGAACAATGCCATCACCACCCCCAAAACTTGTATCCAATGTCCCATCACTGTTATAGCGCACTAGAGCCAAGTGTTTACCCGCACCAATATACGATTCTCCCGCCAGCAAGATTTTCCCATCCGCCTGTATTATAATACTATGACTTCGATCAAAATTCGTGCTTCCAAGATCGGTCGTCACAATCCCATCCCCGCCGCCAAAACTCGTATCTAGGGTCCCATCGGTGTTGTAGCGGGTCAGGGAAAAGTCCCATTCAGTTGAGTCAGGAGTAATCGCGGTCGCGGTATAACCACCAACTAAAATTTTCCCATCTGCCTGCACGGCCACACTTTGCCCAATATCGTCTCCACTCCCAATGGTAGTGGTGACGGTGCCATCACCCACGTCAAACGTAGGCGCGTCATTGGCATCAATGACCGTCACTGTTGTGTCATAGTTGGCGGAGGTGCCACCATCGCCATCGGTGAGTACAGAGCGAACGGTGCGGCTGGTGGTCGTGGGGTTTTCGGTGTCGGTATTTTCATAGGTGATATTTTGAACTAGGGCACTGACGGCGGTCGGCGTGGCGTTGCTATCGAAGGTGATGACTAAGTTAGTACCACTGGTGCCGCCGGTGAAGGTCCCGATGGTGATGCCTTCGTAGGTCACAGCGAAGCCACTGACGCCGATTTGACCCGAACTGGTGCCTTGGTTTTGGATGCCTAAGACATCTTCTGTACTATCTGACCCCGCCGTGACGCTCACGGTCAGGGTGCCGGTATCGAAGTCAGAAGAGTCGCTATCAGTGACCGTGGCGTTGGAAGATTGATCAATGACCTGCGCTCCGTCCCCTTCGGTATAAGTCAGGCTATCGCCGCCGAAGTTGGCAATGACGGGTGGCGTTGGTCCTAGTACGCCGGAGAATTCTTGTTGGGCAATTTCATTGACCACGATGGCCGTTTCAATTGATCCCGTTTGGTACTCTAATTCCCAGTCCCCCCCTAGGGCGGTATCTCCAGTCAAGTCTTGTGATGCCGCAATGTCTGCACCTGTTAGCTGCGCTAATCGTATGGCCGCGTTTTGGCCGACTTGGCCTTCGCCGAAGTTGCACCCATAAATCAAGAAATCCGCATCCGCATTCAACGCCTGGTTTATGATAGACAGCTCATTCGCATATTCATTTGTCATGGATTCAACGGTGAGGGTTCCGGTGCCCAATCGAAGTTCCCCTTGATTGCCATGCGAGATGAGGTGGATAGCGTCAATGTCCGTGTAGTCCTGAAGGATGGCCGCTATTTGTTCAAGACCGTCACGGGTTGAGTCGAGCAAGATGACTTCGGCATTGGAGCTGATGCCGGCCATGAGTGTTTGATAGTCGTTCACGCTGGTATCGATAAAGACCAGTTCCCGTCGTTCGGCGGGAAATCCAAACGAATCCACGACTTTCCGGAGTGAGTCTTGTTGGGCTGCAGCTGTTTGTGCCTGTTCGTGTTCGGTATCACCGGGCTCGGCGTCAGTGGTTTGTGTGGCATCGGCTTCTTGGCTAACTTCGGCTCCGGTGAGGAGCGCGGCGGCATCGAACATGACTCGTGGCTCTAATGCGAGTAAGGATTCGGTGACGGTGTGATTTGTTTTCATATTGACTTGAGTGACTTAGTGCATAATTTATTAAGATTGGCAGAGCGTATTGGTCGGGCGTTGAGCGTCCACGATTGGTTTGGCTGATGCCAATGTCTGCTTGATGTCTGTCGGCTCCTTTTGCATCGGGGTATTCCATCTAAGGCGAATGAAAATGTAGGCACTCGGCTTCGTGATTACTAGGCAAACTATTCCTACTCCATTCCTATCGGTTCATTTGAAAACTTATTGATGGCGAAGGTTCGTGAATCTGACGTTCGCCAAGACTGGACACATACAAAAGAATATTCCTTGAGAGTAACCGGTAAGAATCGTTTACATTCTCAAGAAACATTCATTGTGGGGGTCGTAAGACAAGGCGCGAATTGGATACGAAATGTGATGGAGAGAGAGGTGCATTCAGGAGCTTTAATTCAAGGGCTTTTGGGTTCGTTCGGCAAAAATGAACAATGATATACAGTAAATTTTCTCTTGCGCCTAGATCTTTTTGCCATCTGTCGTCCCAGGCATTTGAATTGCACATTTATGCGAGATGCTTACAATGCCTCAGACTCAGCCTGTCGTCGTTCATTCTAAACAGACACCGCTTGCCCAAGTCCTTTGTCAGGTATCGTTCCCGAATATTCTGAAAAATTCTTTACAATTAGCTGCAAAGTTTCAGAGCCACATTCATACTCAATTTCCGTATGCCAGTCTCACCGCTAATCAAAAATCCTCCAATTATTTCGCAAAGGATCGCCTGAGCCATCTCACATTGGCCCCTCAATCACTGAGTCTTGTGACGAGTCGGTACGGTGGCTGGGAGTCTGTGCGAGATCAATTTTGGGTACCGGTTAACGCCCTGGTTCAGGAATATGATCTTCCGTTTATTGTCCGAGTCAGATTACGATTTTCCCATGTCATTCGGCGCGCACGTTTGGGGTTAGGGAATCATGAATGGAATGAGTTACTCAAATCAAAGGCAGCCAATGCTGGTGGGTGGGATGAGGTCTCTCAAAATATGCATGGGAGTCGTACTGAAGTGGTGATGGCGTTGGATGATCCCTCGCAACGATTACGCGTGATTCATGGAGTGGTAAACGTAAATGGCGAGACAGATGAACAAGCCTATCTGCTTGACCACGATTTCTTTTCTGAAAAGGAAATGAGTATTGAGGAAGTCTTTGCTAATTTGGATACCTTTCATGTCGAGGCGAGTGTTCTCTTGCAAGGTTGGACTTCCAAGATAATTCCAAGTGGCAAGCTCTGACGTATGCTCATAAGCCTTTTTTCCGATTGTCTTCTAGAATCCCATTTCACTGATGAGTATCGAAAGGCTCCAATCCCAGAATCGTGCCACAAAGCTGTGGGGCTCACCGTTCACATGGATGACGCCTTTAATCACTTGATTCGGCAGTTTTTGTTTGTCAATGGGGGTTAGCGTAATGCGGTAGACTGCTGCCTCGGGGCGCAGGTCACCATTTAGATCTTTGCGTACGGGAATGTCTCCGCCAAAGATGGAGGCAAGATAGGGTATTTCGAGTATTTCTTCATCCACTTCTCGTATGTCTTTAATCCGTGCACGACGAGTGGGACGTAGTGGATCGTCTGGGATAAAAGTCGCGTCTTGTCCCACTGATAACCGTGGTAATTCTGTTTCCGGTGATAAGCCCACCAGTTCGATCTGTTCAAGGTTAATCAGCCGAGCCAACGGAAGTTTTTCGTTGATCCAGCGATCAGGGTGCAAGGAGCGCTGAAGGTCAACCACCATGCCTGAAAATGGCGCTTTCAACTCTAAGTTTTCCTGCCTTTCACGTAATCCTTCTAGCTTCGATCTCTGCATCTTCAACTCTTCAATAATTACGGGGGTTTTTGTCAACTGGTCGGCATTGCCAGCGATCCTAGAGAGCCAGATGTTGAGCGCCTGTAATTGTTGCGTCGTTTGCATGATGTCACGTTCAAGGGTCGGAGCCTCTAAGCGGACAAGGACATCCCCCTTTTTGATGGTTTGACCATTATTCATGGTTACCTGAATCAGCCGACCAGGGGTGGGAGAGAAAATCGTTGTATGGAGTTGGGATTGGGAGATACCTGGAATGGAGACGCGTGTACTCCAGGGAATGCAGACAAGTATGACAAGGAAGACGAATAAGACTCCGGTTATCCAAATTCGATTTTTGAGAAGGATGTCATGACGGAGTTTCCACCATTCTGTCAGTTCCTGTGTCACAGGCATGAGAATAAACCAGACAATTTCGACCGCAAATAAGATGATCCCCAGCAGTTTGAAGAAATAGTGATAGACGAGAAGGGCGATTCCTAAAAAGAGGAAGAACCGGAATACCCAAATGGACCATGCATAGATGATGAGAGAATTTCTCATTTTAGGAGAGAATGTTTCGGGTGGGTGTGCCCCAAGGCCAAATGTCCATTCCCGCATTTTCCACCGTCCAATGGTGAAGGCTCGCTGTTGGAGATTGGGGACTCCCAGCCAATCAGAGAGGAAGTAGTATCCGTCAAAACGTAATAACGGGTTGAGATTAATCGCGACAGACATGACCCAACTTGTTGTGGCTAAGGTGAAGGCGATACTGCGGAAAATGCCATCTGGGAGGAAATTCCATAAAAAGGTGGCCAACATGGCGATGCCGAGCTCAACAATCACGCCAGCGGCGGCAATGTTCAGACGCTCATTGCGTCGCGTGAGTCGCCAGGCATCCGTGGTGTCGGTGTAGAGCACAGGGAACATGACCAAAAAAGCCACACCCATCGTATGGACTCGACAGCCAAATTTTGTCGTGGTATAGGCATGTCCTAATTCATGTAAGACCTTGACTCCACATAAAGCAAACCCAAAAGCTAACATACCTTCTAGTGTGAACATATGGAGGAAGGTATTGGAGAAAGTGTCCCATTGGCGACTGACGAGATATATTCCCATAACGCCAAGAAATATCACTATGATTGCGATTCTTTTTGTCATGAGTGGTGCAATATATGGCAAGGTTATTTTGAGCAGACGATCGGGTTGTGTGAGAGGTATTTTGAAAAAGAGATAGTGATGGACCAATGCGGTGAGCCAATGTTGTTTGCGAGCTACTGCTTGCATGGCAAACGAGGCACTTCCACCAGATTGCGGGTTTTGTGTCAAATGATTGGTATAGAGAAAATTGATGAACTCCTCCACTTCTTTTTGAGTGGTAGAGGAGGTTGTTTCAGAGGTGACTCGTGTGATGAGGTGTTCGAGAGTTCCTGCTTTCCATCGTGATAACAGTTGATAGGCGCCCCAACCAATTTGAAAATAGGCATTCCGGATAGGGTCGACAATCGTCCATGTTGGCTCTCCTTGAATGGTGGCCATACCTTTGACAATTTGTATATCGTCACGTAGAGGAGGGAGCGATAGGTCTTGAGGAGGTTGATTGTCCATTAGAAGCCGAGATACTGGCGTGTTGTTGAAATTGGACGGCGAAATAAGAGAAAGAAGACGGAAGTTTTTTCGCCGTAGATTTTGGCGGTGCCACGCCATCCGATTCGAATGTCAGGGGGAGTTTCTTGTAATGTGCCGGTGACTTTATAGGCCAACACTTGTTCAGGTAACTGGACGGCTTGATAACTTGCATGGGTCAGCGTGGCCGCTAGTGTTTCCAATGGTTTGGCATCGAGGAATACTTCAATGGGCGCCTGTTCTTTCAGAATAATGGCGTCGACCACGGGGAGTTCGATGGCCAACTCTATTTTGCCCGGGTCCGCAATTTCCATGATCCGTTCTCCTGCCTCGATTGGGCGGCCAATCCAATCCGATTGATCGGAGTATAAGAGCAACCCCGTTTTGGTGGCTTTCACTTCCACTTGTTCAAGTCGTTCTAGGGTATAGTCGAGTTCGGTCTCTCGTAAATGGACCTCTGCTTTGAGTAATGGAAGGTGAGCCTCATTGTCGTCGACAGAGAAGGCTTCCTGTGCGGCTTTTCGATATTCTGCGATGGCCTTCGAGAGATTTTGTTCAGCCACTTCATAGGCGCTGCGAAGATTGGTGCTTTCATAGACGAATAGGCTTTCTCCAATTTTGACGGACGTATTGGGATGAACCAGAATTTCAGCAATAATCCCATCCATTGGGGCACTGATCATGGCTGGATCTTTTGCGACAATCTCTACTGGAGCCAACGTTGATAGGTGAACGGGGAGGGCTAGTGTGATCAGGCCAACCATTAATGCCAGCCAGAAGAGCCATGTTCGTATTCCATTCCTATTGATTGTAACTTTTTTCTTGCCTGTGAGTGCGCCCCAGGCGTGGGCATAGGTGTCTGACAATCGTTGAGCAACTGTAGCTTCACTATCTTCCCAAGGGGTTTCCTTTGAAAGCCAAAGACCACCGAGGAATGTTTTGTCCGGTAATATGAAGGGACACCATAAGACATGAGCGAACGAGAATTCTTTCCATTCAGCCTTGAGATCTGGTGAACCATCACTGTCAGAGAAGCGTTGGGTTTTGGGTTTGTCGCCCGTCTCACGATGCTTGTGTAATGTTCGCTCGAGCCATTGAGTGAGTGGGGCATCACGTTCTACCACAGGGACGCTTGATGCGGTTTCAAGGTGACATGGTTTTCGTGGTGTTGATCCGGCTTGAAAAAGAAATGCTTGTCGATAGGGCAATAATCGACGGGTTTCGTTGACGGTGAGAAATTGTAGTTCCTTAATGCTTTGAGCCATTCGAGCTTGGGGCTCTAATTGGAGGAGCGTGAAGATCGCTTGGAGTTCAAGGGGCGGTGGCTCTGGAATCTCTTGGGAGCTTGAAGAGGCAGACGCATCAACCGATGGCTGAGGGGATGGTGTGTGTGCCTGCTCGAGAACGGAAGCTCTGGATTCGTCTGGCATAGTGGCTTTCTGAAAGGTTCATTGAACCTTTTGTGGGCATGTTACTGCTTGATAGTCGATAGGCGTTTTCGTGTGTTGTGTTGTGTCTGTTTTCTTTTTGAATGCGCATTCGTGCTGTCTATTTTTTCTAGGGTGACAGCCTTGGGTTTGTTGGAGAACAGGGCACTACCACTCATGCCGGATAACATGGACTTTGGTTTGTGTTTGAATTTTCCACTGACTCGAATGGTTTGACTGACGGGGTCAATGCTTGCTCCAAGGTCTGTGACTGTTCCTGAGTGGGTCTGTCCTGTTTCGTCAACAGTGAACTGAAATGTCATGCCTTTTTTGAGCCATGAAATCGATGAAGATGGAAGAATAAGTTCAACCTCAAAGCGGCTATCGTCCAAGATGCTGAATAACTCATCATATGGATTGACACTTTCATATTGATGGACCAACATTTTAATGACTCTTCCAGAAAATGGTGCGTGAATTGTGCAATGTTGGGTATTGATGGTGGCAATGTTGATCGCGGTTATGGATTTCTTAACATCCACTTTGGCCATATCGACTTCTAGCTGTCCAATAGAGTTGAGAGAGGCCATCTCTAGATTGTTCTCTAGAGTCATTTTTCTTGCTTCATATTCCGTTCGCGCTGCATTAAGCTCCGCGTGATATTTTTTACAATCAAACTTCACCAAGGCTTGTCCCTTTTTAAAACGTTGTCCATCTTTGAATGGCAGATGAATGATGCGTGCTTGGATGTCACTCGATATCGTTGCACTGACGGCTGGCTTGATAAGGCCGCGAATTGTGTCGAGTCCAGAGGTTTGTGTGGCTGTGGGCTTTTTCGCTTTAGATTCTGCAATCTCAGGCGCGACGATCATGAGGCAGTACATGACTACATTGAGCCAGACAATTCTCTGAGGATATGGTGTCAGCAAAGAATTCATGAGTCTTGTTCGGAGGTTCTCATCGTGTTATCCGCTTGAACGAGCATATCCCATCTCGTACGTAATTTATTCGCGAGTTCAATGACTGTCGTCTCCTTGGTGGTGATGGGTACTGGATCTTCGCCAATTGCGCCGATGAGATTGGCGTAAGCCGTTTCAAGTTCTGATAGGGCAACATCGTAGCGAAGTTCGGCGAGTAAGTTGTTGAGGCGTTCCCTTATGACCATTTGTTCACTCACACGTTTGGTTTTCCATGACACGTGGACATGTTTGCCTATTTCTTTTTGCGTGTCATAGAACATTTTTGTACTGCGTACTTCCATGTGCGCAGCGGTGAGTTGAGCCATGCTGACATGGACTTGAGTCATAATAGCCATGGTCAATGCCATACTTTGAGCTTCAAGGAGTTGATCTTGTGCCTCAATCATCTTGAATTGGGCTGGTTGTCGGAAGAGAGAGAGAAGATTCCAACTGATTTTCGCTCCGTATGTCAGCCAATGATTGTTAAACAGAAATGAGTTGTTATTGTAGTTTGGTCCAAATTCAATGTTGAGTTTGGGTAACATGTCTAAAATGGCGGCTTTGGTTTCACGAGTGTTAATGCGTTGTCGATAATCAATGGCTCGAAGTTCTGATCGGTTTCCGAGCGCTCGGCGTTCTAAGACTTCCAGATCCAATTTCCTATCAGGAATGAGAGTCTGACGTTTAGGCAATGCCAGTTCAAATGATTCACCTGGAGCCAGATTGATGAGTTTGGCAAGTTCGAATCTTGCTAACGACAGTTTGTGATGAAGCTTGTGAATTTCGTTGTGCGTCGTCATCAATTCACGTTGATACTTGAGAGTGGCGAGTGGTGAGTCTAAATGTCGTTCTTGCACGGATTGAGAATCTTTGAGAGCTTTTGATACCCAATCATCAAGATGCGCGAGTCGTCCTAGGATGCGATCGGAGCTGACGGCACGCCAGTAGGCGATGCGTACATCTTGAGTCACTCTATTGGCGACCCGTCGTTTTTCTTCTTCGGCGATCAAGACGTCATCTGCGGCTTGTTGGGCCCGAATATATGACAGTCCAAAATCCAGCACATCCCAACTTAATGATAAGTCTGCGGTGAAGAGGTTTTTGTCTGATGATGTCGATGGTTCCAGTGATGTTTGGCCGCTGAGGAGTGAGCGACTTGTGGCCCCACTGAAATTATTTCTGCCATCATAGCCTGCATTCGCCGCTAACTTGGGAAGGAGGTCATAATGCGACAGATCGAGTTTGTTATGGGCGAGCATGGTTTTCATCAGTTCAACCCTGGCCTCGAGGTTGTATTTCAGCGCACGCGCCATCGCTTCATACAGGTCAATTGGAGCTTGGATAGCCTCCTGCCCTTTATGTAAGTTTTCCAGATGATGGTCAACTCGCCTGTGAATGTCTTGTTCCGTTAGCACCGTTGGGGTGATCATACAACCATTGAGTAAGAAAAATAGACTGATGATTTTATTTATTTTTATATACATCAAGAGTGATATTCCAAATATGAATATGCGGGATAGGATTTTTGTTCTCTCCCATAGACCTCATACTCATTTCAATAATTGCCTGCTTATATCTTGTCGAAGGTCTGCATAGTTTTTTCTCTATCCAAAATATCGGTACTTCTCTAATGAAAATGTATTTTTTAGACATTTTGCTTCGATGAAGGTCTCATGGGCGGGCAAATGAATCATGTCCAATGCCACGTAAAAACTGGCACCCGGGCCTATTATTTTATGTGGCGATAAAAAAAGACGCAATGAGTTCACCTTGGCAGATCCAAGGGAAATCACAACGCCTTCACCTTGCTGGACGTTTTGCCAGCTCGCTAAGACATTTGGTGATGTTTGAGGGGAAGGGGGTAGCTAAACACTCCCAACACTACATTCGGAGAAGTGAGGGGTAAACTTTAGGGTTTTATTGTCCGTTGTATTTTATTTGAATCGAGCTTTAAGGTGGTGGTGGTTTAACCCTATTTCCTGCCATCCGAATCATCAGGGTGCGAGGGAGAAATCGTGTGAGCCTATCAGAGAGCCATCCTTGCCAGCCAATCGTGACGCGAGGTTGTTTCTTTTCGATGGCTTCCAGAGAGGTCTGTACAACTTGACTGACTGTTTGAGGGCCGATGGGATTTCGAGGGTGGTAGCCTGCGGTATTGTGGAAATTGGTTTCTGTATACCCTGGACAACAGGCTTGAATGGAGACCCCGGACTCCCGGACTTCTTCGGCGAGTGCTTCTGAAAAAGAAAGAAGGAAGGCTTTGGTCGCGGCATATTCAGCGATATATGGAATGGGAAGAAAGCCGGCTACCGAGGAGACATTGATAATGGTCCCAGTTTGTCGTTCGATCATTGCTGGTAAAAAGAGGCGAGTGCTTTCTACTATGGTGTTGATATGCAATTGAAGCATTTCCTGGATACGAGGAAGTGCCATATTCACGAATTCACCATATAACCCAAAGCCGGCGTTGTTGATGAGCATGTCGACAGGCTTCCCACAATCACGAGCGGCGACAAACAACTGATGTGCGGATCCGGCCAACGAAAGGTCTAGGCATTGGGTCGAAATTTCCACCTCATGCAATTGGGTAATTTCTTTAGAGACGGACTGTAACCGAAGTTCATCTCTCCCGATCAATAAGAGTGCATGGCCCTGGGCCGCAAGTACTCGAGCATATTCTGCCCCGATGCCTTGTGACGCTCCTGTAATGATAGCCAGGCCGTGATCTTGATTTTGATATATCATATTGGGGAGTTCAATATTGAGAGGTATGGGTTAGTGAGGGGTTTTTTCAATGTTGGTCTTCCCCCGATTTCGTGGACGGGTTAGTTAAGAGTTTTTGCGACCTGTTTTGCAAAGGCTTTGGGCGACAATCCTTTGGTATAAGAGTGTTGCCGCTGCCGATTATAAAACCGTTCAATATAGTCAAAAATATCCGT
>JAJDBM010000012.1 GCA_029261355.1 Nitrospirales bacterium
TTGCCAGCCTGATGGAAGTGGGACTGAGGCCTTGCTGCCTTTACGGGTGATCCATTGGAATACTTTGTTCATTTCACTGCGTTCAGCAATATTCAATGTCAAATTACAGTCTTGGGCCACGTAATCAAGGACTTGCTGGAATTTGCCATCTTTCCACAATTGTGGAGCCACTGATCCATCAATGTCCTCAGGTTTACTGAGGCCAAGGGCCTTGCCGGCAGCATTGAGTCCGACGCCAAACCCTTTTTCGCAGAAGATATGAAACAGAATGTCAATATGGGTTCGTGCCAATTGCCGACACTCATCCCAACGATTGGATTCTTCAGCCAAGATGTCAAAGTCAAACCCGAGTCCGTTGAGTGTGACTATATTGTATCCGTTTTCTGTTTGAGTCTGGAGGTAATCAACGAATGCAGAGAGGTCTTGTTGAGTCATCTGGGGGGCTGGAGTACCGTCTGGGTCACGAGAATAAAATAGTTGGGCCGATTCTTCTTGACTGGCCCAGGTTGCGGCGCAACAAATACCCAATGGGCGATGGGCTAAGAGTTCACCGAAGTCTTCTGGAAGAATTTTAGCAGTTTCAATATCAAAAGCGAGATACTTGCGGTTGTACATTGATTGTTGTTCCATGGTGAGTGGCTCCATGTCGTAGTTAAGATTCAATATTGTAAAGGACCGTAGGAGTATCTGTCATTTAATACCTTATTCATTGTTTGTATCATTAAAGATAAGGATACAGACGATGACCTCGTGAGGAGAAACACATGCGAATATCAAAAGTGTATACACGAACGGGCGATGCCGGAAAAACTCGGTTAGCTGGTGGTCAGGAAGTGTGGAAGGATTCATTGCGGGTTGAAACCTATGGGACGGTTGACGAATTGAACTCGGTCCTTGGTCTCGCCCGAGTTTTTAATAGTGATGAAGGAAAAACTGGAGACGCAGTCACTCGTTTAGAGAGGTCATTACACTGGATTCAAAATAAACTCTTTGATCTGGGGGGCTTATTGGCCACAGCCCCTGGTGAGACATTTAAGAACATGCCAACTGTGACAGCAGAGCATGTTCAGCGATTGGAAACCATGATTGATGAATGGCAAGAAGATCTTGAACCGCTGAAGGAGTTTATTTTACCGGGAGGAGGGAAAGTCTCCGGCTTTCTTCATCAAGCCCGCACGACTTGTCGACGAGCGGAGCGACTATGTGTAGCACTTGCCCGTGAAGAGGAGGTGGACGAACACCTCGTAAAGTTCTTGAATCGGCTCAGTGATGCGTTGTTTGTATTAGCGAGATGGGTCGCGAAAACACAAGACGAACCCGAATACTTGTGGGAGCGAGAATTGGAAACAGAGGGAAATAGTAACACCTAAAACGAGACAGGTGAAGATCGCCAATCGTCGAGAATGATCTTACGGTTCACCATCTGAACGGTGTCAAATCATCAGAGCACTCCTAAAAAAATGGATTCATATGACACGCATACAGACAAAGAAGAAAAAGACATCTTCCCTGACAAAGAAGCCTTTGGCTCAAGTCAATCAGAAAAGTGAATTAATTTTTATTGTAGGGGGCGCTCGATCAGGGAAAAGTAGTCATGCCCTAAAGCTGAGTCGAGCCTTGAAACCACGAGCCTTTATCGCCACGGCAGAACCCTTGGACAAAGAAATGGATCGGCGGATTAAGAAGCATCAACGCAGTCGTCGCGGAGCCTGGGACACAGTTGAAATTCCTATACAGATGGCTCCATGGTTTCGAAGCTGTGGGAAGAACTACCAAGGCGTGGTTGTTGATTGTTTGACTTTGTGGCTGAGCAACATATTTGGCGATAAGGCCCTTTGCAAGAAGTTTCCTTCCTTGTTGAAGGAACTATTGCTGGCTGTTCGTGAGGTTCCAGGTCGAGTGATTGTGATTAGTAATGAGTTAGGACTCGGCATTGTTCCAGGTGATTCGGGGACTCGAGAATTCCGAGATCTTGCTGGCCGGATGAATCAACAGGTGGCCGCTGCTGCCGATGAAGTGTATTTTGTGGTAAGTGGTCTCCCAATGCGATTGAAGTGACTGGTTTTCAGTAGTGAATTCCTTCCTCGTCTTATTAAGGGAGAGGGCTGAGCTAAATCTAATTATTTGAGTATGAACTCTGAACTAAAATGAATATTGATTCAATTATTAAGAAAATCGAACCAGTAAACCAGAATTTGATTACACAGGCTCAAACGAAGCTTGATCGGCTGACAAAACCAGTTGGGAGTTTGGGACGTTTGGAAGACCTGGCTGCGCAGTACGTAGCGATTTCAGGGAACGTGAATCCGACTTGTCCCAGGCCTCGGGTGCTGACGCTAGCTGCAGATCACGGCGTGGTGGCAGAGGGGGTGAGTGCCTATCCCAGCTCTGTGACCGCACAGATGGTGGCCAACTTTCTTCATGGGGGTGCGGCGATTAATGTGTTGGCTCGTCAGGTTGAGGCTGATGTTCACGTAGTGGATATGGGCGTTGCTAGCAACCTTGAAAACCTAACAGGGTTGGTTCATCGTAAAATTGCATTTGGCACGAAGAATATGGCTTTAGGGCCTGCGATGTCGCGCGATGAAGCGCAACGATCAGTGGAAATTGGCATTGAGTTAGTTGAAGAAGCGTTTACTGATGGTATTCGTGTGTTGGCAACAGGAGAAATGGGCATCGGTAATACGACTTCGAGTGCGGCGATTACTGCTGTGATGACGGGGCGACCCATATCCGAAATTACAGGGAGAGGTACTGGTGTTGATGATGAAGGATTGTGCAACAAGGTGAGAGTCATTGAGCAGGCTCTTTCTGTGAATAACCCCAATGCCAATGATCCGCTTGACGTACTTTCCAAAGTTGGAGGGTTTGAAATTGGCGGATTGGTGGGAGTCATACTTGGTAGTGCGGCCTGTAAGATTCCTGTTGTGCTTGATGGCTTTATTACTGGGGCCGCAGCTGCTCTTGCTGTTGGGATTGCTCCAGCCTGTCGTGAATATATGATTGCCTCTCATCAGTCAGCCGAGGTTGGCCATCGTGTGTTGTTGGACTATATCGGGATTCGTCCCTTGCTGGATCTCAATCTTCGTCTTGGCGAGGGAACGGGTGCCTGTTTGGCCATGAACCTCCTGCAGTCGAGCATTCTACTCTTGACCCAAATGGCTACATTCGAACATGCAGGGGTGGATGAAGCTGTCACGAGTACATTGGATTCAGTGTGAAGGTGATGTGGTTGTCGTTTTCACTCGCCTGGAACTTTCTGACGATTATTCCATTGCCGTTTAGTCGGCAATCCCATGTGAAGCCACAGATGTTAGCGGCTTCGTTTGGATGGTATCCATTTGTTGGGTTTTTGCTTGGGACGATATTAGTGTTGAGTGATCGTCTCTTATTGTCTGTCATCTCAGAACCAATGACCAACATGTTGTTGGTGACGATTCTCGTCGTCTTAACCGGGGCGCTCCATCAAGATGGATTGGCTGATACGATTGATGGTTTGGCAGGGGGAAAAGATTCAACGCATCGATTGACGATCATGCGTGATAGTCAAATCGGCGCCATCGGCGCCACAGGGCTTATTCTTGCGCTCGGATTACGGTATGCCGGTTTAAGTAGTCTTCCTCCGGGGGGGCGAGAGTTCCTATTGCTATGCTTGCCAGCTCTTGGCCGATGGTCCATGGTGGTTGGGGCCTGGAAGGTCTCGTACCCGCGACCAGAAGGGGGAGTGGCCTTGGCATTTATTCAGTATATCTCTGTTCGTGATGTCATCATGGCCACGATGATCTTAGCCATGGGCCTGATGTGGGCCTTGCACCCGATGAAAGCCGTCCTTCTTATGTTTGCAATGGTAGCCATGATTCGATTCATCGTATGGGGTGCTACTCGTTTGTTTGGAGGTGTGACTGGTGATGCCCTTGGTGCGGTAAATGAAGTGACAGAAATTGCCTTTCTTCTCTGTGCTCCATGGTTGGTGAACCACATATGAATGAGGGTGGATCACGATGAAACGGCGTATTCCAAAGACGTGTGAACGTTGTCAACAAGATTTCATTTGTGGGCTCTTTGGCTGTTGGTGTGGCGAATTGCCTATTACGGATGAGCAATATGTAGAGATTTCTGAACGTTACCATGAATGCCTCTGTTCTTCATGTCTGGCCGAACTGTCTGGGAGACCACTCTCCCCAGATATCATCAAACTGAGTGCTCCCATTATTGAAACATGATGGTGACGTTGAAAGTTTTGGTTGCATGTGGTCTCGATGTGGTGTTTGGAGATCCACGGTGGTTTCCTCATCCAGTTAGACTAATGGGGATGATGGCCCATGGGTTTGAACGTCTCGCCTTACGAGTATTTAGAAGTAGGTCTGGGCAGTATGTCGCAGGAGTCTTTTTGGCCCTAGGTTTGCCTGCTCTGTTCTACTTCAGTACTGACTGGATGATTCAAACGGTGACGGAGATCAATGCATGGACTGGCCATATTCTATGGATACTTTTGGGCGCGACTACGCTAGCGGGGCGAGATTTGGCCGATCATGCGAATCATGTCTCTCGTGCATTGCAGGAAGGGTCGCTGGATAACGCACGTCAAGCGGTTTCGCGTATCGTCGGTCGAGATACGGTGAATCTTTCAGAGCCCGACGTGATTCGCGCCACAGTTGAAACCGTTGCGGAGAGTACCTCTGATGGCGTGATTGCGCCATTGGTGTATTTGGTGATTGGCGGTCCACCCTTGGCGTTAGCCTATAAGGCGGTGAATACGTTGGATTCCATGATTGGGCATCGAACAGAGACCTATCAATATTTTGGATGGGCAGCGGCACGATGTGATGATGTGCTGAATTGGGTGCCTGCTCGGTTGAGTGGCCTGTGTCTTGTCATGGCTGGAGGGCTACGACATGGGACTGGCCTTCATGCTTGGACTATCTTTCTTCGTGATGGAGGTAATCATGCCAGTCCCAACAGTGGACGGCCAGAAGCGGCCATGGCGGGGGCCTTGCAAGTGCAACTTGGGGGGAGCAGCTCATACGACGGTGTTGCGGTGACACGTCCTTTGATTGGTGATCAACGACAATCATTAACACGGACCCATATCTCGTCTGCGATAGAATTGATGGCTGTTGCCTCTGTGTTGGCACTCATTATTCTTCTTGTGATTGTGTGGCTATGAAGTCTTCTCCTGTTCATGGGGGCAATATTTACGAGATTGCCAGTTCGCAAGGCCGTTCGATTCATCGAGTACTTGATTTTAGCGCCAGTATCAATCCCCTTGGTTTATCACCTGTGGTACGTCGTGCAATTCGACAGGCAATTCCTTTTGCCGTTCATTATCCTGAGATTGAGTCGCTGTCATTGCGGAGACAGTTGGCGAGAATCCATAAAATTTCTGAAGGTTGCCTTGCCATAGGCAATGGGTCGGCTGAACTCATTTCTCTCATCCCTCGTGCCCTACATGTTCGTCATGGTCTCGTGATTGGTCCGACTTTTGTGGAATTCGAACGGGCGTTGACGCAAGCACAGGCACGTTGTACCTATGTGCTGGCTCAATCTGACAGTGACTATACTCCACCTATTGACGAAGCCTGTACCCTACTTGATCAGCAGACAGGAATCCGACGATCAAAGAAACAGAGTATTGATAGTCCAATTGATATCGTTTTTCTCTGTCATCCCAATAGTCCAACGGGGCAAGTGATATCGCGAGCACAATTCCATCAATTATACGAATCGGTTCAAAGAGCCGGCGCCTGTCTCATCGTGGATGAAGCATTTATTGATTATTGTGTCTCACGTTCAGTGCTTAGGAAGGTCGGTACGATGGCTGGTCTTTTCGTCCTTCGAAGTTTTACGAAATTCTTTGCCATTCCCGGTCTTCGTATTGGTTATCTCGCAGGGCCGGAAAAAGAAGTGAGTACCATTCGTTCGCTGCTTCCGCCATGGTCGGTGAATATCGTGGCATCTGCCGCAGCTGAGGCGGCAGTTCAAGATAAGGCGTATCAACGTCAATCCGTGACGTTCATGAATATCGAACGAAAACGATTTCGAGCAGGGTTACAAGTCTTGCCATATGTTCAACGTGTCATTCCGTCTTCAGCCAATTTTCTCCTAGTGCAATTATCCAAAGATTATTCTGTCGCACGAATGGTTCAAGAGCTGTGCGAAGAGGGACTTGTGATTAGAGACTGTCAGAATTTCCCTGGAATCGACGTTCCTACCATACGTTTAGCTGTTCGTCTTCCCAAAGAAAACGATCGATTGTTGAAGGCTTTGAAGCGACAACCACGACAATGAAGGTATGCATCCCTGCATTATGGCGAAGCTCATTTCGAGTTATCGACCGTACGCTTGTTGTTGCCTTTCCATCGTCTCGTCGTATCATTTCGTCTGCGGTTCATGGTGGGGGAATCGTGCGTGCAAATGGGATTCTTAATCATCAAGTTCTCACTAGAAAATCTCTTGCAGAGAGTGATCGTGCAAAGGATCCAAGTCGGTACCTTGGTGAGCTGGCCACACGAGTTGGAATATCTGGTCGATGTGTTGGATTAATGACTGCGGTGGATATGCGCTGTCTCGTCCTGAAACGTGTTGCATCAGAGGGGTTCTGGATCGAGGGATTCTTTACTGTTGGAGTGATGAACGCGGTTCGCGCGGGTGATCCAATAATGACGGAGCCTCCAAAGAATAGGAAGCCTCATATTGGCACCATTAATATCATATTGATCATGAATGCACGCCTCAGCTCAGCAGCCATGGTCAATGCTGTGGGTGTGGCCACAGAGAGTAAAACGGCGATGTTGTTGGATGAAGGCATCATGAATATGTCGGGAACCCATTTGGCGACGGGAACCGGGACGGACGTGGTGGCTGTTGTCTCAGGTCAAGGCCCCTCTTGTCGATATAGTGGCACGCATACCAAAATTGGTGAACTCATTGGTCTAGTCGTGTCTGAAGGTGTTAAGGAGGGACTGAAAAAGAACAGGAGGTGGAAAAAGAGGCAGAAATGATTATTCGGCATAACTCGAAAATAAATAGCTGTCTTGTCTTGGCCGATGAACAGAATATGAGACGATGGGCCTGGTGGGGGGGGAGAAGCTGCGCTGCGCTCCATGCTATGTCATAAGGAACGGATTTTTAAACGACTGATTATGGTGAGCGAATCTCTTAGCGCGACAGTATTCGATCGATAGCTAAAGAAAGCTCTTCGAGCATAACTGGCTTACCTAAGATTCCTTTCACCTGCTCTTGAGATGCCAATTGTTTAACTTCTTCCGTAAGGTGTCCAGTCATAATCAGTACTGGAATTTTTTGAAAACTTGGATGTTCCTGCAGGGCAATCAAAAATTGAAAGCCATCCATGATCGGCATGTCGATATCGGTAATAATCAAGTGAATGTGATGTTCTTGTAATATGGTGAGGGCCTCAACTCCTTGAGTGGCTGTATAGCATGTGTATTTTTTATAGAGCAGATATTCTTGAAAAAAAAGTCGATTGGAATAGTCATCTTCCACGAGAAGGATCGTCCCCATTTATGTGTCTCCAGGTTATTTGATATATGGTGTATGGGTTTCAATCTAGTGAATTCACACGGACGTGCCATTTTCTGAAATTTCATCATTGTCAACTGAGGGGGGTAGGCAAGCATAATGGAGGCACCGAGTTGACTGGTGTTCTCGATGGTCTCTATGCCCTTCCCTTCTATTTTTGATTTTCTTTCGTTCTTCTGAATGTCCGAGCCCAGTCGTTTTTTTGACATGGTGATGCCATATAATTTTGAAATTTTTTCTGACTGATAGTTTCTCCAGGGGGGGGGTAATTGGAGAAGGGTGTGGTCAATGCTGTTGCTCGTGGATGTGGAGATGTATCCCTGTCCTGTTGTCATTCATATCGGGGCATTTTTCGTTTGTCTAAATTTGGTCTCTCGAGTAACGGACAACGTTACAATTTGAAGTTTCATAATACTCATGATAGGTTTAACAAAATTGGTCGTATTTATTAACTAGGCACCTATTTGTCAGGGAGGAACCTTTTGGTGCAAATTATGGAAAGTAAAGGAGAAAGTTTATGGCAAGTCGTCCGAGTGCAATTCATATAGTTCAAGATGTGGTCGGTTGTAAATGGATGCTCGACATCATTGAGGGTGTTCGTAACAATGTGAGGCGGCCAGGTGCCATGGCTAAAAATATTCAAGGGGTTTCCACTAAAGTGCTCAACGAACGATTAATTAAATTAGTCGCATTTGGAATTCTTCAAAAACAGGTCTATCCTGAAATTCCTCCTCGAGTCGAATATGAAGTGACGAAATTGGGGAGCCAGTTTTTCCCAATTCTTGACCTTATTAATAAGCTACAAGATGAATTAGATCATGGTAAGTTCAGCATGAATTAGATCATGGTAAGTTCAGCAATGCTTCGATTTAAAGCAAATTGACACTTGGTTCACCTCTCCCCCCTGGATCAAGTTCACTAGATTTACGTGTTATCCCCCTCCCTCAAACATAATCGAATACCTGAAGGTCTGTGTATATCATCGCCAGTTTGGCTTTGACTGTTCTTAATTTGTGTCAGTGGCCTCGATGTATCCCTTTGAGTAGGAATCACGGATGAGGTCGTCTCTTTCATCGATCTTGGACGAGACGATATACAGAAGAGGTTCGCTTGTCAGATGCTCGGATATGTTGATTTTATTGGGTGTAAGAAATCCTTGATGATTGCGCATGGATATTTTTTCATCGAAGTTGACCGTCTGCATGGTAGTGGAATCGATAAACTCTAAAGGTAGTTGGGCCTCGGGGATCTGTGGGTATTCAATTGCTCTGCATCAGATCTTTTTCTGTGCCATGATCAATTCCAACGATCCTTCGATTCTTTCAAGGATGCGAAAAGATTGGTAAGTGAATTACATCTGTCTTCGTCAGCAACCCGACACTTCACGACGTGCATATTCCTTATACTCCAGGTAGGCGAGTGTCTATAGTCTCTCATGTATTGATTTGGTTGGAATGTGCGTCGAAAACTATCAATTCGTATTATCTGTATGTATGAATAGGTTTTCGGAGCTTGCTACTGGCTTGTTGTTCGACAAAAAGATAACAATAGAAAGGGCGAAATCTTTAGAAACATTTTTTTTAAACGACCCCGACTTGCCGGAAGCCATTTTTCGAAGACTTATATATTCGTGTCGAAGACCTACGGACTGCAGAGGAGCGTCAATTGATAGCCTCCCGTTCTCCTCTAAACCCAAGCAATCCCATCACCAAGCCTCCGCTCATCGGACAGGGGGCGAATGATCCTCGAGTGAAGCAGAGTGAATCTGTGCAGATTGTGCAGGCGATGCACAGTAAAAAACTGTGAATTATGTTCTGTAATCAGAAGAAGGACACGGCTTTGTTCGCCCTGAGAATCGTTTATCATTTTTGGCGACTGCGGAGTTCTTCTTAGCCGAACACATCGGCGGACGTTCAGAGGCAGTCGGCCATGATTTTCGAAATTCAAGTATAGAAAATAAAACTGGTGCCGGTCATATTTCAGGTTTGAGGATGCTCTTTCGTAGAGCAAAATAGTTTTCTTCGATGAAGAGACCCTGAGGTATTCCGTGAACAAAACGATTAGAGAGCAATCTGCACGAAGATGAGTCAAACGGAACCTAGCATGCTCACGGTACGGATTGATGAGGACTCCCAGTTTGACCTCGTTGAGTCTCAACCACTGGTTCCATGGTGGAGCTTTACGAAAACTGTTCTTGCTGTTTGTGCCCTTCTTCTTGTCTCAGAAAGTAAATTGTCACTAGATAACCAGATTCAGGGGCGTACATTTACCTTGCGTCAGCTGTTACAACATCGCGCTGGGGTTCGAAGTTATAGTGGACTTGCCTCTTATCACCGTGCGGTTGCAAACGATGAAGTCCCCTGGTCGGTTGAGCAACTCTTTAAAGAAGTGGAGGTTGAGCAACTCGCATTTGTCCCTAACCAAGGTTGGTCCTATTCAAATGTTGGTTATGTATTTGTCCGCCAAATGATTGAGGCGGCGACAGGCTCCGATCTCCAGAGTGCAATCGCACATATTGTTTTTGAACCTTTTGGGTTGAGACCTCCCAAATTAGCGACAAGGCCCGAGGATCTGAATGGAACAGTCTGGGGCAACAAGAATCACTATCATCCTGGATGGGTGTATCATGGACTTCTTGTTGGCTCTGCTCGCGATGCAACCACCTTACTTCATCTCCTCATGAGTGGGTATGTTTTGCCTCCTGCCTTGTTAGCCGATATGACGATCGAATACCGCATAGGCGGGCAGTTATCTGGTCGTCCATGGAACTCTACCGGCTATGGTCTTGGGCTAATGATGGGGGAAACGCCTGCCGGATATGCAATAGGTCACTCAGGATGTGGGCCGGATAGTGCGAATGCCATCTATCATTTTCCAGAGAGAAAATACCCTTGTACGATATCGGCATTTTCACAAAGTCAGGGGGAGAGTATGGCAGAACATGAGGTGGTACGCCTGGCGGGAAATAGTGGTTGCTAGTCAAGATTCATCTGCTTGGGGTTCCATCAATATTCATTGATTATCGTCAATGAGTTTGCTGTATCCTTTCAAAGATTATTATCCATAGATTTCGTCCTTGAATGTAAGGGAGCAATATTATGCCTGATTTTATTTTGTTCATGCATAACGATTCTAGAAATACTGAGACACAAGATGAAAATCTTGCGTGGAGTCATTATATTGAAATTTTACAGGCTAAAGGGGTGTTTCAGGGAGGAAGTTCCATTGGATCAGGTATTTGTAAAAACTTATCTGGTTCCAATATGAATATCACCGATCATTTGGTGGGATACATCCGTATTCAAGCAGACACTATGAAACATGTAGAAGAATTGTTAGAGGGGAATCCGGTGTTTGGCTCAGGTGGAACCGTTGAGATAAGAGAACTACCAACAGAATAAATGGGGCATGAAGTTTTCCTGGCAAAATCACGATTGTTTTTTAATGCGCGAGGGCCAAGATGGTGATTGTCTGGACAAGGAAGGTATCATTTAGCCACGATGCGCTACCAAGAACGTATTATCAAGCTGATAGAGTCTGATTCAATTCGCATGGAAGCGTTAAACCTGTTACGCACGTTGGGTTTACCAGATTGGTGTATTGCGGCTGGTTTTGTGAGGAATCTTATCTGGAATAGTCTCTATGCTACTGACGTCGGCTTCAACGACGTGGATGTCATCTATTTTTGTCGCCTAGATTTTTCTGAAGAAAGGGATTCACGTTTGGAAGAAGAGCTTCATGTTTTATGTCCAGATCTCCCATGGTCGATCACTAATCAGGCACGTATGCATGTGAGTAATGGAGATCACCCTTATCAGAGTTCATTGGATGCGATGAGCTACTGGCCAGAAAAGCAAACAAGCATTGGTTTTACATTGGATAACAGTGGACAGGTGCATGTACATCATTGCTTTGATCTTTCTTTGCTGTTCAATGGCACGATCACCCGCAATTCCAAGCGGTCCCTAGAAATATTACAACGCAGAGTGAAGAGCAAGGAGAGGTTAGAAACATGGCCTTTGTTGAGAGTTGAAACCTAAGAGTCAATGGTATTCAATAGATCGTGAGTCCCTATTGATGTATGTGTGAGGAGAAGAGCATATGTCCAATCCGAAAAGTGAGTGGCAGACAGAAGAATTGACGACAGGCTATCTCGAAGGCGTGCGCGGAGCGATCCCGGGTGCTGAATTGCAGTTTTCCGTTATTGATCGAATTCTTCAGTCTTGGTGTCACGCCCCATCTCGTATTCTTGATTTGGGTTGTGGAGATGGAATTCTGGGTTACCGTCTTCTTCAAACCTTCCCTTTGGCACATGGAACTTTTGTCGATTTTTCAGAACCTATGCTTGATGCGGCAAAGGGAAAAGTTTCTAGCTTGGCAAAGGCAAAGGTTGTGAAGGCAGATTTTTCATCGCCTCAGTGGCTGGATATTATGACTTCATGTCAAGCATTTGATATTGTCATTTCCGGATTTGCCATCCATCATTTACCAAATGAGAGAAAGAAGGCGCTCTACTCTGAGATCTATGACCACCTTGTACCTGGTGGAGTTTTTCTCAATCTCGAACATGTTGCTTCTTTCACATCGGCAGGCGAAGAACTCTTTGATGAGTTTTTCATTGATCATTTGCACAACTTTCATGCGACGACTGAATCTAATACGACCAGAGAGGCCATTGCCAATACCTATTATCATCGGTCAGATAAGAAGGAAAACATCCTCCTATCTGTTAATGAACAATGTGTTTGGCTTCGAGAGATCGGGTTTAATGATGTTGACTGTTTCTTCAAAGTGTTTGAGTTGGCTCTGTTCGGAGGACGGAAATCATGAATTCTGACACCGGAGCAGATTCCGAGAAGAGATTGTGGGGGACTAGAGGCTAATGTATCGAGGATTCACAATATGAATTTCGGTATTATTGTTTTTAATCAAGTAGAAGAGCTTGATTTTATCGGGCCGTGGGAAATGGTGACGATGTGGCGCAAGGTTGCTGAGGGGCCGGAGAACTGTTTAATTATTGGGCAGTCGCTTGAGCCCGTTATTTGTGCAAAAGGGTTGTCTCTCAATCCGCACGTGTCGTTTGCGAGTTGTCCTACGCTTGATTATTTGCTGATTCCTGGAGGTCAAGGTACACGACAAGAAGTCAATAATCCTGTGCTTATTGAGTTTGTTGCGACACAAGCTAAGAACTGCAATGCCGTTCTTTCTGTTTGCACCGGTTCTTTTGTACTTCATGCTGCTGGGTTGTTGTGGGGAAAGAAGGCTACAACACATTGGGGTTCGTTGAATCGTCTCCGCGTACTCAGAGATGTGACTGTCGTAGAGGAACGGTATGTTCAAGATGGCAACGTTTGGACCTCAGCAGGCGTATCTGCCGGTATTGATCTCATCCTCGCGTTTATCGCCAGTGTGGCAGGTGAGGAGGCCGCTGGTAAAGTCCAGTGTAGCGCAGAGTACTACCCGTCTTCGATCACATACGGGGGATTTGAGAATCATGGGCAAGCACCAGCATATATTAAGAAACCTAGTTTTTGATTGCTTTCCTTCATAGGTAGCTGTCCACTTTGTTGTCCATATCTGTCCCGCACCAGGGTGCTTCAATCTGTCATTTTTTTTTAAACCCAACACATGTCTGTCATTGTTCGTGGCGCCAAAATATTCCTAAATGACTGTGGGCATGGTCCACTGACATTGTTCTTGCGTGGCAATTCCGATACTGCTGATATTTGGGGGTGATGTTATCAGTAGGCTACATCAACCGTATTGTTGTCTAGCTCCTGACTTGTCTGGGTTCGGCCGTTCAGGTCTTCCTCAAGCATTTGATTGTTCGTTTAAAGATGTCGATCAATTTGTGATTGAGTTGTTAGGGGCCATTCATATTCATCCAATCCATAAATCTTGTTGTGTATGATTTCGGTGGAGCGTTTGCCATGGCCTGGGCTGTCCAGTGCCCAGAAAAAATCGACGCATTGCGCCAATGAGCACGTCATTTTTTGTCTCGAAATTTCGTTGGCAGGTTTGGGGGAAGATTTGGCGCATTTTCGTCATTGATGAAATATTCATGGCTATGAATAACTGGCCACTCTTTTATTGGTCTGTGCGTCGAGGTTCTAGAAGTCTGACGAATGAACATATTCGTCGGACCTATTCTTCTATTCACTCTTCCGATGAAGCAGATGGTATTGGGTTTGTATCGCGCTGCAAATTCGGAAGACTTTCGTGTGTGGGTGCCTCGAATGTTACATGTCACGACCCAAGTCCCCACTTTGGTGCTCTGGGGAAAGGATCCCTGCATTCCTTCATGGGTTGCACATAGTTTTGGTGTGAGGGAAGTCAAGCTCTTGGATAATTGTGGCCACTAGGTCCCAGTAGAAGCACCGGAGGAAGTGGCAACGGAACTTTACAAGTTTTTTGCGACATAAACTGAGTACTTCTGGTAGGGGACAAATGGAATTGCCGATAACGGGTGGTTGACGTAGTATGGTGGTCATTCTCAATTGGTTTTTCAAGGGTATTGGAATGTCTGAAAGATGCCACAGAGAACGGAGGATCTATGGATACACGACAATTAGGGACAACTGGGGAAGAGGTTTCTGCTTTGGGGTTAGGGTGTATGGGTATGTCCGAATTTTATGGACCGTCGGATCAGCAGGAAGCCATTGCGACTATACATTATGCCTTAGAGAATGGCCTGAACTTTTTGGATACTGCGGATATTTATGGGATGGGACGCAATGAGGTTCTCCTCGGGCAGGCACTGAAGGGGCGACGAGAGCAGGCATTTGTGGCCACGAAGTTTGGCATTGTTCGAGATGAGGCCGGAGAGTTTATCGGTCAAAATGGGCGACCAGACTATGTTCATCAGGCATGTGATCAGAGTCTGGAGAGACTCGGAATGTCGGTCATTGATTTGTACTACCAACATCGAGTCGATGCTGAGGTGCCAATAGAAGAGACAGTTGGAGCCATGGCCCAATTGGTTGAGCAAGGCAAGGTTCGCTATCTCGGATTATCGGAAGCCAGTGTTGAGACTCTTCGTCGGGCCAATGCGGTGCATCCAATTGCCGTGTTACAAACCGAGTATTCTCTCTGGAGCAGAGAGCCGGAAGATCAGATTTTAGCCACCTGCCAAGAGCTTGGCGTCACCTTTGTGGCCTATAGTCCTCTGGGACGAGGTGTGCTTGCCGGAAAGATTCAACAAGTAGAAGATCTTGCTTCCGATGATCGACGTCGTCAATTGCCCCGCTTTCAAGGCGAAAACTTGACACGAAACCTTGCGCTTGTTGACCGACTCAAGCATGTTGCTGCCCAGCGAGGGATGACTTCTGCGCAGTTGGCGTTAGCTTGGGTCCTTTCACAAGACAAAAACATTCTTCCTCTTGTTGGCACGAAACGACGACATTATTTAGAGGAAAACCTTAAAGCCGTGTCGATGACTCTCAGTCAGGAAGAATTGAAGGTTTTAGACGACGTGTGCACTTCAGGTGTGGCTTCGGGTGATCGATATCCTGAGGCTGGGATGCAGGCTGTAAATCGCTAGTCCAAACTTGCCGAAATACTTCAATCCATCATTGAAAGTTTTACCTTCTATTATTGTATGGTAAAGGTCTAATCAAATAGTGAGGCTTACGGATGAACCAATCTGAGAGACGTGGCTATGCGTTAAAAGCCGGAGAAGGCATTCATATCAATTTTCGAGGAACGCGAATGACGGTGAAGGTTTCTGACGAGCAGTCAGAAGGTATGTACTCCTTGCTTGAAATGGTTCATCCCCCCAATATTGGGCCGGCTTTGCATATACATCCGAAAGGAGCGGAAGCCTTTTATGTCTTAGGGGGTGCATATACCATACGTTCGGGAGAAGAAATGTATGAGGCGAGCCCTGGTGACTTTGTATTTATTCCCAAAGGCGTGGTCCATAATTATCATTCTGGTGAGCAGGGCGGAAAAGTTCTTGTACTCGCCCCTTCTGGACTTGAGAACTACTTTGCTGAGGTCGCTCGTACTCTTAGCATCGGTCCCATCACTTGGGAGTTGGAGCAGGAGATTGCCAAGCGATATGGCCAAGAGTTCCTTGATCATCTTACGCATTGGGGATGAGTTGTGACACGTGGTGAAGAATATACATTTTGGAAAGATTTTTTAGAGTAATATATGACCTAAGATCTCTTGCTTTATCTCCAACCGGCTCCGTTGGGTATCTCCATATCGACCAATTTAAAAGCATTATTTAGCACGCGATACTGGAAACGGATATATTCGATTGAAGGATGGAGATGTCCTGCCCATGGCTGATCTAACATATGTAGTTCCGTATGCCATAGAACATTCTAGCCCGAAGTCTTAGTTTTTCCTCTGTTTCCTCGTCATTTTTAATAATTTACTATTGAAAGCTATGAAACTAGAGCAGGTTGTTCCGTTTGGGCGATCCTTAAGCGAGTATCGAGAAATGTTTTCGCTTTCTGTTGGAGACTGTTCTCGGAATATTCTTGGGGTGGGCGATGGTCCTGCGAGCTTCAATGCGGAAATGACCAAGCTCGGGCATCGGGTAATTTCTGTCGATCCACTCTACTCTTTCACAGGGCAGGCGATTAAACAAAAATTCTACGAAGTGGTTGATGATATTATTGAACAAGTGAGACGTACGCCTTCAGATTGGGTATGGACGTACCACCAATCTCCTGATGACCTACGCGCAAATCGCCTGACCGCTCTGCACGCATTTCTCGCTGATTATGATGCGGGGAAAAATCAGAAGCGATATGTGGTTGGCGAGTTACCGCATTTATCTGAGGTCCATGACGCGACCTATGGCTTGGCACTTTGTTCCCATTTCCTTTTTTTGTACTCGGATCAATTTGGCCTAGAGTTTCACAAAGCTGCTCTCTACGAAATGTTGCGCGTCGCCTCAGAGGTCAGAGTCTTTCCATTGCTGACCCTTAAGGGAGCGCGATCTCCGTATATTGCCCCGGTGGTCCACAGCCTAGAAAAACAAGGGTTTCAACTGTCGATCCAGAGAGTCGAGTATGAACTGCAGCGAGGTGGAAATGAGATGCTGGTGGTGAAGAGGGGATAATGTGATATATCTGTTCCAGCGGCTTTACGGGGATGGTACCTCCCTGATATAGAGAAGGTATCTATGTCAAAACCACTTCTTTTTTTAATCGCGTTGATCTCGATGGGGGCACTCTGGTTGTATGCCACACAACCACCGATTGGACCTCAATTACCTGACGATCCTAAGGCTCTTGAAGCGTTAGCGCGGGTGCAATCTCATGTTGCGCGTGATTCATCCACGATTGATCAGTCCCTTTCTAAGCTGATTGCCACGTTAGAGAATAAAGGGATACCGATTAATGTGGGAAATTGGCGTGTGGCTGTGTCTGGTGAAAAATCTAAGGACATTTATGTCGTGAGTCGACTCGTTCGGGAAAAGGGTGAAACGGGTTGGATTGAACGTGATTTTGCCTGGGAAGTCAATATACCAGAAAAATGGATTAAGGTGGTGACGTTGGCGGCGAGCAGTCTGATGCCACTCCATGAGTTGGCTCCTCTTCCCCACTCTGAAGAGATATCGTGATGGCATCCTGCTCAGAATCGGGGAGTAAGACTTGGATGAGACCATCGGTCTCGCGCACCTCGAAGATGGGCACTCGCCACGATTCATTTGGGTTTTTCAGACACGTCCCTGTTTGAATATCAAACTTCCAGCCATGCCAAGGACAGGCAACGAGGTTGCCTTCTACTGGGCCTTCTCCGAGTGGTCCTCCTGCATGGGGGCATGTGTTATCCATCGCGTAGATCGTGCCGTCAATATTAAATAACGCCAGTCCAACATCTCTCAACTCAACCGACATACCGGTTCCTGGTTGCAGGTCTGCCTTTTTGCCAACGGTAATAAATCGTTTTTCCATGGAATATACGATAACAGGTGAAAGCCGGGTAGTGTAGCAGGGGTATCGTATAGCATCAAGGCCAATGAGGTGCCATCTTGATTCTCTTGTTCGACGATGCTATAGAAAATGTGTAGTCCGTTTGGGGCAGTGAAAGTGTCAACTCTCATTTGGTATCCCAATGGAAATGACCTTACTTCTCAATGCCACGTATGAGCCGCTGCGAGTTGTTGGCTGGCAGAAAGCCATCACCTTGTTATGGCAAGGCAAGGTCGAAGTCCTCGAATTTCACGAACGTGATATTCGAGGCATTTCTATGAGTTTCAAGCTACCCTCCGTCATGCGTCTATTGAAGATGGTGAAGTTGCGGGGGAACTATCACGCCGTCAAATTTTCACGCATCAATATTTTTACTCGAGATGGCTATACCTGCCAGTATTGCTATCAACGCTTTCGCACAGAAGAATTGACGTTTGATCATGTGATGCCCATTGCGAAGGGCGGAAAGAAAACATGGGAAAATATTGTCACGGCCTGCTGGCGTTGTAATAACCGTAAAAGTGGACGATTGCCACATGAAGCAAGTATGAAGTTATTGAAAAAACCAGTCAAGCCACGATGGACGCCACGTCTCACCTTAATGATTGGCATTCGAAATGCTCCTGAAAGTTGGCGTGACTATCTGTATTGGAATATGGAACTCGATGCCGATGGCTAGGATTGAGAGTTACTCTTTATAAAGCCGTCACTCCATGGTTTTTCTCTTCTCAGAACTAATTTTTCCCTTCTTTCTCTCAAGCCGGTTCTTTAAATCTCGGAATATGGCGTGAATTTCGCTCACGATGCAGAAATCTGTTGTGGGATCTTGGCGAGACTTGTTTGCGCTTATGCATAATCAGTGAGTGGTGTCATCTCAGTGAAGGGCTCATGTTGTGTTTAAGGAGTTTTTGAAAGAGTGGGGGGATGATGGGAGGGAAGTGGGCCTTATCACAGTTGGCATGTCAGGTAATGGAATGCTAGGTGATAAGGCCCCAGAAACGAATGAGAAATTAACTATCTGACTAATCTTTTGATTCCCTCGGCCCTTGAACCAAGACGGTGTTCGAGCATGTCACGGTTTTCGTTATGTTCGAACGAGAGGATTGGGTCGTTGTTCAGCTTGTAGACGTTTCCCACAATTAATACAGACAAATACCATTAATGCCATACCGGCTTCCATGTCCACTTCACGATCTAAAATCATTGTGCCTTCACATTTCTCACAACTTCGCATGACTACATCCCTTTCCTTCCACTCTGACAATAATGAAATGAACAATCAAAAAAAGATGAATAGGCAAATTTTACCTAGCAGAAAAATCGAAAGTACCACAGACGCTCACTCTTACGCCAGTTTACTGCTTCGTGGTCTTCAAGGCGGTACGATTTGAAAAGGTTCGACTAGTTGTTAGCATGGCACAGTGGCTTTCTTTTTTCCATGGTGCATGTCCACCACAGAAGGGCTTGCGGTAGGGCCTATGACCTACTTGTTATTATGGTTGAAGGCTTCTTTAAGAGGAAGGCAGAATGAAAGACAGAAGGATGATATTGGGAATGGAACAGAGTGAAGATCTTACGAAGAGCAGCCGAAATAGAGAGTGGGTCACTCTCAAAGAGGACTCCTGTTCTCAGTATTGCGCGGCTACCCATGTGCCAAATTAGTCGATAGAGCTGCGTATCAACTGAAAAGGTCTTGAGTATATGGCGAACACAGCCATCATAGAAGAACCTGTTTGGGCCAGTTTGCCTGACGAGCAGTTGCTTGACCTGCGCCTCTGTGATCTTCATGTGCACATACAGGGAACCCCTCTCGCGCAATCGATAAAGCAATTGTGCAAGGAACTTGCGGGTCATGGCCTGAGGTTTCGTCCGCATTGTTGGTTGTCAGATGATTGGTATTGTCCTGATGGGATTCCCGGCATTGCGATTCCCTTTTATATGAGTCATCCGCGATTGGCCAAATTAGAACTGAGTCAAATGCTTGAGGTGGAAGGGGGGACTCCTGACTGGTGCATGCGTATTCTCCGACATGAAGCTGGGCATGCCATAGAAAATGCCTATCGACTGCGACGACGGCATCGACGGCAACAGCTCTTTGGGAAAACCACGAACCCCTATCCTGATTGTTATTTGCCCAAGCCCTATAGCAAGCGCTTTGTCCTTCATTTAGATACCTGGTATGCACAAAGCCATCCTGACGAAGATTTTGCCGAAACATTTGCCGTGTGGCTAACGCCGGGTTCCGATTGGAAGGAACGCTATGACGGATGGCCGGCTATAAAGAAATTAGAATATATGGATAGCCTGATGACAGAGTTAGTGGGTGCTGTCCCGCCGGTAACGGCCAAGCAACGAATGGATCCGCTTCATACCTTGAAGAAAACACTTCGCGAGCATTATCAGCAGAAGCGAGAGTTGTATGGATTAAATTATCCCAATTTTTACGATCGAGATATGAGGCGGCTATTTTCCAATGCCAAGGAGTACAAAGGGCAGCCTGCTGCCGCAAGCTTTGTTCGTCGATTTCGAAAAGAAGTGCGTCGGAAGGTGGCTGACTGGACGGGAGAATATCAATATACGATTGATCAAGTTCTGAAAGACATCATTGAGTATTGTCGTGAGCGGCAGTTACGACTCACTGTTCCGGAGGAGCAAGCAAAACTAGATTTCACTATATTCGTCACCGTGCAAACCATGAACTATTTACATGGAGGGCGGCATCGAGTTGTCCTATGAAAAAGCTTCGAGTTCTCACACTCATGCATGAAGATTTAGTCCCTCCTGAGAATATGGATGGGGTCGATCTGGCCACGGTGGAATGGAAGACGGAGTTTGATGTGATTTCCACGCTTCGTGAGATGGGACATGAGGTGAAGCCTGTTGGTGTGCGTGATGAGTTAGATGTGATTCGACATGCCGTCGATGAATTTAAGCCGCATATTGCCTTTAATTTATTAGAAGAATTCAACGGGTTTGGTGGATTCGATCAAAACGTGGTTTCCTACCTTGAGCTGGTTGGGATGCCCTATACGGGGTGCAATCCACGTGGGTTGGTGCTCACACGCGACAAGGGGTGGTCTAAAAAAATCCTCACCTATCACGGGATTTTGTGTCCGGAGTTATCTGTTTTCCCACTCGGTCGTTCGGTTCGGTGGAGCAATGAGATTCCTTTTCCTGTGATTGTGAAGTCAATTTCTGAGGAAGCCTCTCTGGGTATCTCGCAAGCCTCCATCGTGGACGATGCTGAAAAATTAGAAGAGCGCGTCAAGTTTATCCACGAAAGTATTGGTAGCAGCGCAATTGTGGAGCAGTTTATTAAAGGCCGAGAGCTGTATGTTGGTGTGTTGGGGAATCAGCGATTACAAGTGTTCCCGGTCTGGGAATTGATTCTGAAAAACATGCCAAATGATGTTCATCAAGTGGCTACGGAGCGAGTGAAATGGAGTGTGAGCTACCAAAAGAAGTATGGCATCACTTCACAGGCAGCCAAGGGATTAACCAAATCCATGACTAACCACATTCAGCAATTAGCGAAAAAAGCCTACCGAATTTTGGGATTAAACGGATATGCTCGACTAGATTTTCGCCTGGATGAAGAGGGGAATGTCTATTTTTTAGAAGCCAACCCCAATGCCCAAATTGCTTTCGGGGAAGATCTCACTGAATCAGCAGAAAGTGCGGGCTTGTCGTATGAGGGATTCTTGCAAAAGGTATTAAATCTTGGAATGCGCTGGAAGCCTGATGATGTTCGATAATATGCTCTCACTCTAATTTTTCTCACCTCATCCTACATTCAAACTCCTCAATCTCTTTGTTTTTTTTGTACCTCTCCTCAAAAAAATCCTGGTGCTTTTTCCTAATACCTAACAAATATAGATTTTTCACATATTTCTAATCAAGTGGCCTGACAAGACCCTAAACTTGAACTCTGCTATAAAAAATATAAAGGGGATGTCCAAAACGGGGGTGTCCATGCGTCTTAAGACTGAGAGCAACACAAACATTTATAGAAAGGAATCAGTATGTCTAAGAAGAACTATCTCTGTATCCAGCGAAGCGAGTCGGGGAGTTGTGACCAAGGGGAGGGACCATCGCCTGCGCAAATGGAGGAAATGTACACCAAATTCAATGCCTGGAAAGAGAAATTTCGGGCTAATCTCCACGACCTTGGTGGAAAACTCGGAGGGGGGAAAATTGTGACCTCAGAAAGTACAACTGATGGGCCTTTCGTCGAAGCCAAGGAAATCATTGGTGGCTATATGATTGTCTCTGCGGACAGTCTAGAAGAGGCGCTAGAGGTAGCCCGACAAAGTCCCGGCGTCTGGATGCCTGGGTCAAGTATTGAAGTGAGAGAGATCAGTACGCCTTGACGACGCCCAGACTCGTCGAGCACTTCTTTCGACACGAATACGGCAGGCTTGTTGCCATATTATCTCGACGAGTAGGCGTTGGAAATCTTGAGGCGGTTGAGGACGCCGTTCAGTCCGCCTTGATGAAAGGGCTTGAGGCGTGGGTGATGACGGGTGTACCGGATAATCCGTCGGGCTGGCTCTTTCGGGTGGCGCACAATAATCTGATGAGTGAGTTGCGTCAGCATACGGGCCGCAGTCGTATTTTAGAGCAACATACCAACGATGCCATCAATACTCCGGAGGACGATCCGGAGTGTTTGATGGCGGGGGAAGTGCAGGACGACCTGCTACGAATGTTATTTGTGTGCTGTGACGACACGATCTCTGTGGAATCACAGTTAGTCTTGGCCTTGAAGACCCTCTGTGGATTCAACATTCGAGAGATTGCGCTTCGCTTGTTTACCAGCGAAGCCAATGTCTACAAGCGCCTTAGTCGAGCCAGAAACCGTTTGCGAGAACATCCCACTCTCTTCGAAGAATGTTCTGGCGAGGATTATTCCACTCGACTCCCAGCAGTACACAAAATCCTCTACCTCCTTTTCACGGAGGGCCACTTTTCGTCCCATACAGAAATGGCTATTCGCCGAGAGCTGTGTGACGAAGCCATACGGTTGGCCACTATTTTAGCCGAACATTCGGTAGCGCAGGTTCCGGAAACGTTTGCCCTGTTGGCTTTGATGCATCTGAACGTGGCACGTTTAACCGCTCGTCAGGACGGTTCCGGTGGTTTACTTCTATTGGAGGAGCAGGATCGCGGGCTGTGGAATTGTCGGGATATTCAAGTTGGAATGGAGTGGCTAACTCGATGCGCAGAAGGCGATAGCTTTTCCCGATATCACGCAGAGGCGGGGATTGCAGCAGAACATTGTCTTGCCCCTTCGTTTCAGGAAACTCGTTGGGATCGGATCGTGGAATGTTATGAATTACTCGAGCAGATCGCCGCTTCCCCTATACATCAGCTGAACCGTGCGGTTGCCATGGCAGAGTGGCAAGGCCCTGCCTCGGGACTCGCTATTCTTCAGGGTTTCGAGCCATCCACCTGGTTAGCGAAGTCTTTCCAGAGTGCCGCGGTATTCGCTGATTTGCATCGGCGCTGTGGGAACACCGAGAAGGCCAAATGTTATCGGGATAAAGCGATTAATTTGGCTCCCTCTTTGCCAGTCAAAGAGCTGGTAATGCGACGACTTGATGGAGAAAGTGGAATTCGCATTAAGGGAGATGTTGATTAGGGGTTAGGGTAAGGAGTGATTACCTCATTCACAGAAACTGAATCAGAAACCTTTGAAAATTCTTCGGTTAGCATTCAGAAGCTTATTCCGGCTTTACATATCGTTTGGATTAATTTCTTAATGAAGAGGGCCGCGTCTATTTCTTAGAATCCAACCCCAATGCCAAAATTCCTTTTGCGGAGGATCTCACTGAATCAGCAGAAAGTGGGGGCTTGTCGTATGAGGGATTCTTGCAAAAGGTATTGAATCTTGGAATGCGCTGGAAGCCTGATGATGTTCGGTAGGGTTCTATTGTCATAACCTCACGCACAATAATCATTTCTCAAAATTCTTTTTTTCCAATTTTATTTCTACAAACAGCAAAGGGTTCTCTAGGTTCTTATTTCTGCACTGTCTATACCTAGCCTTGATCCCTAGCCTGCCACTTTTCTTTATCTGTTTTATATTTCTCCGGTAGCTGATTCCCCGACCAAGTTCTCTAAATTTTCTCGGTATGTCGATATTGTCCGAAACATTTCTTGATAGGTGTCAGGAACTCTCCTTGCTGCTTGATCTATTAGAGAGTTTATAATCGCCACCATATCAGAATGAAGTGGATAGGTTCCTCCTGAATTTTCTGAGGTTTCAGTAGGATAGCGCAATTTGAATTTCGTTCCTGTTCTCAGGTCCTGATAATAAGAATGATTCAGGTGAACAATCATGGCCTGTAACCGATCCTCCAAACGGAAACCATTATTCTCAATAATTTTGTAGAGTTTGACTAAGTCGTGACTATTTGAAGGCTTTGCTGAAACTGATGCAATACATGCTTTCATGGAGCATTCAATGGCATGCCCAGTCAATTGTAGCTGAGGGTTTATGAGGTGATGTCTCTTT
This sequence comes from Nitrospirales bacterium, assembly GCA_029261355.1. Classification (GTDB taxonomy): domain Bacteria; phylum Nitrospirota; class Nitrospiria; order Nitrospirales; family UBA8639; genus JAGQKC01. Next base: position 23,992 of record JAJDBM010000012.1, read on the forward strand.
TTCTCTAAAATCGATGCAGCTGCGAGAAACTCTATCGCGATGTGTGCCAATTCATAAGCCTGCAATTCTTTTGGAATGGAAAATGACGGTTCACTAGTAAATTCATAGAGTTTCTTGATTTTGTTCTGAGTATTTTCAATTTTACTCATAGGTTTCGTTCTCTGAAAGCCAGTATTGTTAAACGTTGGCTTGCAAGTCCAAGTGCACTAAGATTAAGTGATGATCTTGAGTACTTGAAACATCTTCTTTCAACGTCATAGCTTCAAAGGCAGCACTCATTTCTTACGATTGTTAATGGAGAATGGGTGATAAGCGTTTTTGATTTACGGCACTAGTTAAATGCCAAAAACCGGTCGCAGCCTGTGATGATGTTGGAGAGGACGACTAAACCGCAGAAGGTGACTTCTTTGGGATGTCCTTCCGTCGAGATTTTGTGTTGTTGGCAGCCATAGGCACAGACGAAGAATTTGGCGCCGGAGGAGGCGAGTTCTACGAGGAGTGGGTTTTGGAGGTTTTTGACGCCTTCGTCAATCAAGTAGAGGTAGACATCCACGCCTGAGCGAAGGGCTTCTTCGCCAAGCTTCGTCACTGTTTCAGCATTAGGGTTTTCGGGGGGAGTCGACAGTAAAATGCCGAGTTTTTTACCTTTGAGGGACAAATCAGTTGGGATGGGCAGTGACATCGTGATTCAGGGGGTGAGGTTGTTCAATACTCTCAAAAAATGAATGTACGTGGAACTATTGAGGCTGTCAAGCATACCTCTTTTCAGGGGTTTGCTTGACGATGTTTTTGACCCACTCTTATAATGATTCAACTTTCTCATAGTCGTTGATATATATAAGGAGCGATGGAATACACGATGGCTGATTTGACCCATTTTAATGATGCTGGACGAGCCCGGATGGTTGATGTGTCGCAGAAGGTATCAACCGAACGAATTGCGACAGCCCAGGGGAAAGTCTTGTTACTTCCGGAAACTCTTGAAAGAATTCAAAGTGGTCGAATTGCAAAAGGGGATGTATTAGCCGTGGCGCAGGTCGCAGGAGTGATGGGTGCGAAACACACCCCTCACCTGATTCCCATGTGTCATCCTCTTTTGCTAACGAGTGTCGATGTCGATTTTAAAGAAGATCCACAGCCTGATGTGTCTGGCCAATGTTCAATCATGGTCTTTGCCACAGTGAAGACGACTGGAGGCACTGGAGTTGAGATGGAAGCTCTGACGGCTGTGTCGGTGGCGGCGTTGACCATTTATGATATGTGTAAGGCGGTTGATAAAGGTATGAGTTTTGGTGAGATTTGTCTGCTCTCCAAGTCTGGCGGGAAGTCTGGTACGTACACTCGCTCTATGTAATGTTCGGTGCATGTGCGATGAAAATGGGTATTGTGAACTGATATGCTGACGATAAAGTTATTTGGAATGGTGAAAATGTTGGCTCAGCAACAGAAGGAATTATCGCTTGACCTGCCAAGTGGTCAGACCGTTAAACTCTTAGTTGAGTTTTTGAATGCTGAGTATCCAGATATTGGAGACCTGATTCTCAAGAAAAAGGTGCTGGTTTCCGTCAATCAAGAAATCGCCCATCCTGACACGGTGATTAATGGGGAAGATGAGATTGCGTTGTTGCCGCCGTTTGCCGGTGGAGCGTGAGTAAGCAAGAGTATCGACAATGTGTCCTGGCAATCGTGCACATATATTCTTTAATAGCGATAGGGGAGTCCTAGACGATGTCTGTCGAAACTGAAGGGGCCATGTTGGTTCGCATACAGGCGGAAGATTTTTCAGTGGATGAAGAAATCAATCGTGTGCGGGCTCGTTCGACTCGTATCGGTGGTATCTCGACATTCCTTGGAATTGTGCGTGATCGTTCAAAGGGGCGTGATGTAAGGTTACTGACCTTTGAACATTATGAGGGGATGGCTCAGAAAAAGCTTCGTGAGATTCGCGAACGGGCATTACAAGATTTTGATGTGATTGAAGTCTTAGTGCTCCATCGATTTGGCGCGATTGATATTGGTGAGAATGTCGTGCTGATTGTGGTTGGAGCTGAGCATCGAGCCGATGCCTTTAAAGCCTGTGAATGGTGTATTGACGAATTAAAACAAATCACGCCTATTTGGAAACTAGAAGAGACGCCTGAGGGCGAGGTGTGGGTGGAAGAACATCCGTAGTGCGCGAATATCGTGAGCAACGGATGGTGTGAATGATCGTGAGGGAAACGTCATCATGTCTGAAAATTTGACCACCAAGATGAACGCTGAAGAGTCGATGCCTGTGGCGCTTGATACATTTGGACGACCGCTTCGAGCCTTGCGCGTGTCAGTGACTGATCGCTGTAATCTTCGCTGCCAATATTGCATGCCCGAAGAAGAATATGTGTGGCTGCCACGAGAAACGCTTTTATCCTTTGAAGAAATTTCGAGACTTGCGAATGTGTTCACCTCACTGGGCGTTGACAAGGTTCGTATTACTGGTGGGGAACCATTACTCCGAAAGAATCTGCCTTCACTCATTTCTCTTCTTCGAACGAATGCCAAAATTACTGACATCGCCATGACGACCAACGGTATTCTTCTCACCGAGCAAGCGCAATCGTTGTATGATGCGGGACTGCATCGAGTCACGGTGAGTCTTGATACTTTGCATGCGGATCGGTTCAAAACCCTGACGAAGCGAGATACCTTTGCCCAGGTTTTGGAGGGGATTGATACTGTTGGACGAATCGGATTCCAAGATTTCAAAATAGATACGGTGGCGATGCGTGGCTTTAATGATGATGAATTAGTTGACCTCATTGAATTCGGGAAGAAGGTTGGTGGTGAAGTTCGGTATATTGAATACATGGATGTAGGTGGGGCGAATGATTGGTCTTCTGATAAAGTCTTATCTTGTGCGGAAATTTTACAAAAACTGAGTGCACATTACGGCTTGATTGAACCGATCATTGAAGATTCCTGGGCACCGGCTAATCGCTTTCGTCTTCCTGATGGAACGATATTTGGCATTATTGCTTCGACCACCCTTCCTTTTTGTTCAACCTGTGATCGTAGTCGTCTCACTGCTGATGGCATGTGGTATCTCTGTCTCTATGCTAAAATCGGAATGGACCTTCGGAAGCCATTGCGTGACGGCGCGACGGAAGAAGAGATGCGAGCATTACTTCTTTCAACGTGGCAGCATCGTGTCGATCGTGGCGCTGAGCAGCGAAAGGAACTTGAACCAGCAAATAGCCGTGGGCGTTTCGTCGAAATTGAACGGCTTCGTCAAGACCCACATTTAGAAATGCATGCCCGCGGCGGATAAGTAACCGTCCTCCACTCGTTATTTCTTCTACAGCCCTTCGTTGTCATTCCTTTTCTTTTTTTATACGCCTGGTCGTGTTCTTCATATCTGCATCACTTTTTAACTCTTTGGATAGGATCGTTCGGCGGCATGTTGTAAGTGAGACTTGTCTGAACGTCTTGAGGGATTTCTCCTGTTGTCCTCAATATGTTGTATGTTTCTTTATCTGTTTGACGGTTACTTTCTTGCTGGGACTTTTGTCCTGTGATATGGTGCAAGCTCATATGTTCGAGATACTTGCGGTGAATATGACTCTGGAGGAGTAAGGGCAATAGCATGGGATGGTTTAAACGACAAAAGTCTGCTGAAGATATCGAAAAATCCTCAAAAAATCTTGAGGGAATGTGGCTCAAATGTAATCTCTGTCGAGCGATTATTTACGCCAAAGAAGTGGAGCGGAACCAAAAGGTTTGTCCAAAGTGTGATTATCATTTTCCGTTCTCTGTAGAAGAACGAATTGCCCATCTTACCGACGAACAGTCCTTTCAAGAATGGGATGCTGACATTGTTCCTGAAGATGCGCTCGAATTTGTTGATACGATGTCATATTCTGATCGATTGCTTGCGGCCCAAAAAAAGACTGGTAAGAATGAGGCCATTGTGAGCGGGCAATGTACGATTGATGGACATGTCCTTGGTATTGGCATCTTCAATTTTCGATTCATGGGTGGCAGCATGGGCTCTGTCGTTGGAGAGAAAATTTGTCGAGCCATTGATCGTTCCCTTGATGCGAAGATGCCGTTTCTTTTGATCACGACTTCTGGGGGCGCTCGGATGCAGGAGGGGGCGTTGTCTCTCATGCAAATGGCGAAAACGGCCTCGGCTCTTGCGCGGTTCGCTGAAGCGCGTCTTCCCTTTATTGTCCTGCTGACTGATCCGACATTTGGTGGTGTGACGGCCAGTGTGGCGATGTTGGGCGATGTGATCTTGGCCGAGCCCAAAGCTTTAATAGGTTTTGCCGGACCACGAGTGATTGAGCAGACGATTAAGCAGCGGTTACCGGATGGATTTCAGCGGGCGGAATTTCTCCTTGAGCATGGAATGATTGATCGAATTGTGTCTCGAAAAAATCTCAAATTTGAAATCCACTCCTTATTGCAATACGTAAGTCCGTGATGTCCGGATGATTCTGTCTAACATTGAACCTTCAACATGCCTCATCCGATCAGAACACTTCATGATTGAGAAACATTCATTATCTTCCTCCCATATATAGTTAGTATTCGTATTATTCAGCCTTATGGATTATAAGGATACGACTGATTTTCTTTATAGTCTGTATCGACATGGTATTAAGCTTGGCCTTGAGTCCATATCGACGGTGTTGCAGAGCCTTGGGAACCCACATCAAACGTTCCCATCTTTACATATTGGTGGTACTAACGGAAAAGGGTCGACGGCCGCTGCCTTAGCTCACATTCTCCAGGCTACGGGTTCACGCGTTGGTTTGTACACGTCGCCCCATTTAGTCGATTTCCGAGAACGTATCCGGATCAATGGACAGTATATTCCAGCAATTCGAGTGGTTGAAATCACTCAACGACTGAGAGCGCTCGATCTTGCTCCACAAACATTTTTTGAATTTACGACGGCAATGGCTTTTGCCTATTTCGCAGAAGAATGTGTTGATATTGCGGTGATTGAAGTTGGAATGGGAGGCCGGTTTGACGCGACGAATGTCGTGATTCCGTATGGCGTTGTGATTACCACGATAGCTCATGATCATCAGCAATACCTTGGGACAACATTACCAGATATTGCATTTGAAAAAGCTGGGATTATTAAAGAAGGGATACCAGTTATTGTGGGTGATGTGCCTCCGGAAGCCTCTGTCGTTATTCGTCAAGTCGCGAAGGATAAGCAGGCCCCTTACTATGGATTGGGATCTGAGTTTCACGTGGTTCCTGACTCGATGAACCGGTTTCAGTATGATGGTCTCTCCGAGACCTATGCTGATCTTTCTTGTGCTCTCCAAGGAGAGCATCAGATGAAGAACGCCGCCTGCGCGTTGGCCTTACTGGAAACAGTACAAGATCTCACGGGGGCAATTCCTGAATCCCTCATCCGTGCAAGTCTTGCCACTGTTCAGTGGGAGGGCCGAGTTGAAATACTCGGAGAGCATCCGACGCTGATTATTGATGGGGCGCATAATCCAGCCTCAGCCACAGCACTCGTTGAGACCTTGATTCGTATGCTTCGATGTAAGCCTGACGCACAACTAGTATTGGTTTTAGGGATGATGCAGGATAAAGACCGTAAGAATTTCCTTGAACGATTTCGTTCACTTGTTCGATTTTTGATCCTGACGCCCGTTTCTGTTCCTCGTGCCTCTTCCGTGTCAGAATTGAAACAAGATGTACCTGACGGGATGTGCGTAACGTATGAAGCCAGTAGTCCTGCTGAAGCTCTCCTTCTTGCCAAACGACTTGCTATGCCTAACGATATTATCTGTGTGACCGGGTCGTTATTTTTAGCAGGGGAGGTAAGAATACTTGTGAAGGGAGAATATCCTACGTGTTCTTAGTGCTGGTTGAGGTGGCCATTGCCATATTCTAGACTATTTCCCTTCGCGTCTTGCCTTATCGTCTGTGTCCTGTATGCTGCGACTGTGGTCGCACAAACACCCTCCTCTGTGAGTGAGTCTCCTACGTCTACCTCGGACTCCCCGACGGAACTGACCTCAGAACATCTTGAATTCGATCAGGTGACGGAAGTGTATATCGCGACTGGTTCCGTCGTGGTCGTTCAGGGCGATACCCGTCTGACGGCTGATCATGTCACCCTACATAAACTCACTGGAGACTTAGAAGCCAAAGGGCATGTCTATCTTCGTGGTAAAGATACGGATGTCTGGTCTGAAGAGCTTGAAATCAACCTCAATACCGATGCTGGCATTATTACCAATGGCGACGTGTTTATGCGAAAAGAAAATTCCTTCGTCACTGGGGAACGAATGAGGAGGTTTTCTGAAACCCATTATCGATCTCAAGATGGATCGTTTACCAATTGCGATGCGAAAGATGGGGAAGTGCCGGCTTGGCGATTTACCTTTCGTGATATGGATTTCGATTGGGATGATAGTCTCTATGGTGAGGGCGTATGGTTTAACATCAATGATGTTCCCATTCTTCCCATTCCGACGTTTCGATACCCTCTCGGTAGTAAGCGAAAGACTGGATTGTTAATTCCTTCAGTCGGGGTCGACAATGTATTCGGAGTTAGCTATCGGCAAAGTTTCTTCTGGGCTATTTCACCCAGTCAAGATTTCACCATCACTCCGCTTATTTTGAGTAAACGGGGAGGGGGGAGTGATTTTGAATATCGGTATATCATCGATCGTCAGTCGAAGGGCGATTGGTTAGTGAGTACCTTGTATGATACTGATCAGAGTCGCGCTCGGGCAGACATTACAGGGGCCCATATACAAGAGATTAATCGTGATTTGTCATTTAAGTTAAAGGTCAACTATTCCACAGATCGATCATTCTTGCAAGACTTGAGTAATTCAGGAGTTCTTCGAGCCCTGCCAAGTCAGGAATCAGTTCTGAACATCACGCAACGGCTCAATCATGGGAGTGTTTATTTAGTGGGACAATACCTTCAGCCATTAAGCAATGGTGGAACAACCACCTTTCAGCGGTTGCCTGAAGTTGGACATCGGTTTCCCGAGTACGCTGTCTTGAGTAGTCCGTTATCTGTTGGGATGGATTCGACCTTTGTGCATTTTTTCCGTGAAGAAGGTTTCCAGGTAAGTCGTGTAGATTTGATGCCGAGTGCTTCCCTCAATGGTCTTCATCTGGGACATGTTTTGGGCATTAAGCCACAAGTCAAACTGCGGGAAGTGGCCTATACTCGTGGGGTCACCTCACAATCTGCGCAAAGTCGAGAGACGTTCTGGGCTGCGATTGAGGCCACATCAAACTTATCCAGGCGGTTTCGATTCGGAGAGGAGACACGTATTCGTCATTCTATAGAACCGAGTGTTATCTACGAGTTCGTGCCTCAGACTGATCAGTCGAAACTCGTCCGTATTGATGGGACTGATGATCTTATCAAGAAAAGTCTTGTCACCTATTCTCTGAACACTCGAGTCAGTGAACAAAACTCGACAGGGGGGTCAGGGACCTGGATCGATTTACTCCTGACGCAGAGTTATCATGTTGGTGAACCTCCTGGTCTGGCCAAGCGTTTTTCTGATATTTGGGGACGCACCACGCTGAATAAGCCAGTTCATTTCACTGATATTATTTCAGACTTCAGAATGACGATTGATACCTTCTTTGATCCAAATCAATCACAATTTAGTCAGTGGAATACTGATTTTCGACTACAGGCCCATAAGTATTGGTATGTTGATATTGGTCAACGATATACGAGAGCTGGACCTCGTGTCAGGCGTGGAGACATCTGGAATCCTGTGTCGTTTAACGAAGTGTTGTCTCCCCAAGAGGAAATTTATTTCCTGACTGCAGGTGGAGGGGTTCGGTTGCCGTTCGGGTTGTCGATGGGGGCAAAAATCTACCGTGATCTTAAAACCAATCAGACATCTGAGCTTGATATTGTCGGTCTCTACCAAAATCCCTGCAAATGCTTTTCCTTTGGGTTGTACTATATTGAATTTCCTGATCGGACCCAGTTTAACTTCTTATTTAGCCTCACAGGTCTTTGGGCCAGTACGGGCGAGGGGGCAGTCCTAATGGAGAATATCTTAGACCCATTATTTAAAGGTGAAAAAGGCGTTCCATGGAAGACTCTTTGACCTTCACCTTTTCCAATAGGGTGAAGAGAAATTTTGTTCGTTTTCGTTATGGGATGAGCTGTTTGGTGTTCATTTTTGTTTCTTTCGATCATCTGGTTTGGGCTCACGAACGCATTACTGATCAGGTGACCGTGACAGTGAATAAGGGGCGTTTATTAGGCATTCATAGTGGTGAGGGCATTGCTCGTCTTTCGTTGGCCGCGGGCGAAGACATTGTCGCAATCAAAGCCAAAGGCTTGACAGGGTTTGTTCAGACATCAGCGCGATTACTTGGATATTCTGGGACCTTTCAGCGCTGGAGTGAGCGACGCTTGGATGTCTCTGAGCACATACATGACGTCCATGTGACGCCACGATTGGTCCTTGTCGTAGGCGAGCAACACGTGTATGGTTTTCATGAGAATGCAGGGCAGTGGAAGGTCGAATCGTTGCGACCTCGTGAGACCCCCAAGCATCTTATCGTGCAGGATCATGTTGCTGTGATCATCACAAATCATCAGGCTTTTGGATTTTCAGCTTTTACCGGTGGGTTTTTCTCCAAAGACCTTCCTCTTACTGATACGGAGATTAGGAGTGAAGCCAACGATAATATTGTCATTCTTCATCTCAGTGACAGGCAGTTGGTGTTTAGGTCAGGTCTAGCCATTTGGACGGAACTACGCTAGCACCTAAAGAATAGATAGAGAAAAGGCAACCTGGATGTGGAGTCCCTGTGGATGAAGCGATTAGTTTGAAGAGAGGGTGTTATGGGTCAGGCTGCTTGATGTGAGTCCAGGGTAATCGACGCCGATTGGACTCGTTGAGCAGTGGGATCCCCACCATTCAACCACTTCGTGTAAAAATGGATCATCTGGACCAGTGGCAAATAGATGACCGTAGAGGTAGCCAGTTTTCGTATCGAATAATATGAAAATTGGCATTGATGTCTGCTCTGACACAATTGACTCCTCTGCTAGAGCGGAAAAAGTTCGTTGTCCTAATTTGTCGTTTGACTTATCTCATACTGTCGGCAGGTGCTCATCACTTCTTGAGGGAAAAGTCTTAAGCGATGAGTTGAATTGATGCTGGTGTAGAGTGTTGTCCCTTTCCATCCGCAAAGATCGGTGAGTGATGAAAAATGAGAAATCTTGTCGGAGATCTACCTTGTATAAAGACCGGGAGGAATGGCTTTCACTCTTTACCGCTTGACCTTTATGGCGTAAATAATGTTAGCTATGCTCCTAATGTGTCGATTTTTGTGAGAGCGTTTCACCTTGTATTCGTGGAAAGTTCAAAGAAAAGGAGGGTTTATGGGCTCCTCTGACGTACACACTTTCTCTCAAAGTCCCCCACCAGCTCATATTTTACTCGTTGAAGATGAAATAGACATTCGTGAAGCTCTCTGCGCACAGCTACAAGACGAGGGGCATCACGTGGTGTCGACTGAGTCTGGCACTGAGGCCTTATCGCTCTTGCAGCAATCGCCATTTGATATTCTTCTGACAGATGTCATGATTCCAGGAATGAATGGCATTGAATTGGTTGAGCAAATTGCACAATTTCCAACCGTCCCAGTGACCATTGTGATGACTGGCTATGGATCGGTGGAGATGGCCGTTCAAGCCATCAAAGCTGGCGCTTTTGATTTTTTACAAAAACCTTTTTCAGTTGAAGTGCTGAGTGCCACGATTGAAAGCGCGCTTCGCGTCAAATCCCTTCGAAATGAGAACGTAGAGTTACGCCGAACCGTGAAGGGGCAATTTGGTCTCGGGAATCTCATTAGTGCGAGCGAGACGATGAAACAGGTCTTTCGTCTTATCGAATGTGTCGCAGATACTGAAAGTACAGTGCTCATACTTGGAGAAAGTGGGACAGGGAAAGAGCTCATTGCACAAACCACGCATTTTCATAGTGAACGTCGAAAAGGATGTCTCATCCCGGTTAATTGCGGAGCCATTCCTGAAGCGTTACTTGAAAGTGAGTTATTTGGGCATGAAAAGGGTGCCTTTACCGGGGCCGTTGCGACAAGAATCGGCCGATTCGAATTAGCTGCTGGTGGGACAATTTTCCTCGATGAGATTGGTGACTTGAGCCCGCCCTTACAAGTCAAGATTCTGCGTGTGCTCCAAGAAAGAACATTTGAGCGGGTTGGAGGCGCTCGCACCTATAAGGCAGATGCACGAGTCATCGCCGCTACCAATCAAGATTTAGAAGAATTAGTCGCCAATAAACTATTTCGGGAAGATCTGTATTACCGATTGAATGTGGTTCCTATTTTAGTCCCTCCCTTGCGACATCGAACCGAAGATATTCCATTGTTGATTGAGCACTTTATTAATCAATTTAATGAGCGGCGAGCCGCAAAGTTAACCGGAGCCTCTCCAGATGCCATGTCCCTCCTTTGTAGCTATCAATGGCCAGGGAACGTTCGTGAGTTGAGTAATATTGTTGAGCGAATGGCTATTCTCAAACGAAATGGGCTGATTGAGACGGAAGATTTACCTGAGAAGATTCGCTCACCCCATGCTCCTTCGATTGCTAATGTTCCCGCGGCAATTCCTGTCGGCGGGATTAACCTGTCGAGTACAGTTGAAGAGTTTGAAAATCGACTCATCATAGAAGCGCTTGAACGAACCAATTGGGTCAAAAGTAAGGCCGCCCAACTCCTTCATATCAATCGTACGACTCTTATTGAAAAGCTCAAGAAAAAATCCCTTGCAGAAGTTGTGGCGAATCGAACCGGCCGTGATGTGAATCCTGTCATTTCATTTTGAGTCATGCTGCAAGTCATCCCGTCGTAAGAGAAACCTCATCTCGTTCTCTCTCCTCTTTTAGGTGATCCTTTTGACGAAACCGTCAACTGATTGACGGATTTCCCTACTCCTTCTTCCTCGCAGCATGAGTGTTATTCCTTTTATTTTCAATCAGTTCCATTAAAAAACCTCTCTTCAAACTCTGCCTATAACATCGGTCTGATTTTTGCTATTTCTTTGTTTGAGTTTTAATCACAAAGGAGCAGAGTTCGTGTATGTGATCCTTTTTGCTTTGGTCTTTCTTCTATTTCCTGTGATGAGTCATGCGTCTCCTTGTTCAGTCTTTCCCTGGCATCATCCAGCAGAAATGGTTGAACCACAAACCTTTAAAGATGCGCGAAATGCCATGAAAAACGGACAATTATCAGAAGCAAGGCATCTATTGGGTAAGTTTCTGGGGAATCATCCAGAGGGTGCATTGGCATACAGTGCACGTTGGGCGCTCACTTCGTTGCCGGGAGAGGAAGCCCTTGAGGGCGATAAAGAAACCACCAATATGATTGATCGGATAATGATTCAGAGAAGAGCTTATCCCAGCGGCCCTTATGGGCCATGGGCGCTCTGTCGTATAGGGGAGTTGTATCAAGAGATGGGGTGGACGACCGAAGCGAATGGAGCATTTGAAGAGTTCTTTGGAACCTATCCTGAACATCCACTTACTGGAGGAGTTTTATTGAATTCTGGGAAGATGATCCTTGATGCAGAGAAATATATCGAAGCCGCTCTTATTTTTCGCCGCTTAATCGAAGGACCCAAATGGAGTGACTATCATATAAGCGGAGCTATGGGATTAGCCGATTCGGCGGCTTTTTCGAAGGCCTGGATACAAGCATCCTATTGGTACGAAGTAGTTGAAGTTGAGGATCCTCAAATCATTCGTGCATCAGCATCGTCTTCCTATCATTATGGATTAGCAGAATCCAAGCGAGGGCATCACGCTCATGCAAACGAATGGTATCTAACGACCTATAATTTACATCCCGCGAACGTTGAAGCTGGATTCGCGCTCAATCAAATTGGGGACTACCTATTCAAGAAACAGCATGTCATGGCCGCTCTGTGGTTTTTTCATGAAGCCGCACGATTTTATGAGACTGAAGAGCCTGGTCGTCGAGCGGAGCTGTCACTCGTTCGATGGATGGTTTCCTATTTAGATGCTGACCATTCACCGTCTGAACGAAAAGCCCTTTATGAAGACTTTGATGCACGTGAAATCTATCTATCCGTTACATGGGATGGAGTGATTGAGGCAACACGGCTCTTATCTCAATCACCAGAGGGGGATATTGGTGACGAGGCACAGTACTGGCTCGCACGTGGATATCAAGAAACAGGAGATTCAAAAGGTGCGTTGCAAGCCTATCGTCAGGTTGTTGAATCTTCGCAAGACGAATATTGGCGAGAGAAATCACAAGTAATTCTCACGGGGATTTTACTAGAAGAGTTTCGAGGCCATTATTCAAAGCAAGCCTGGGTAGACCTTATAGGAACGTATGAGCGGCAGAAGTCTCTTCTCCATTTACTCCCGAATAATATTGAATCGATGCGCATGATTGCAGACGCGTATCGATTTGTCGGTCTTCCGCGACAAGCCTTGACGCGGTATGAAGAGTTGTTACGGCATCCTCTCGATCCGGCAATACAAGAAGAGCTTCTCTTTTTGAATGTGGAGTTGGCGAATGACACGACCGAGGGGGAGCTGATTCGTCATGCCGCCGAAGCCTATGTCCATGCTTACCCAAATGGGAAGCAGCGTGATGACATCGCTATGATTCTTGGTCAGCTGGATATTCGTGAGGACCAGGTTGAGTCAGCTGTGAGGCACTTTTCGTTCCTTCTCAAGCAGGGGAATGATGATGCATTGAAGCGACAAGCACGACGTGAGCGAGCACGGGCCTACCAGAAGCTCGGCCAATTTGATGCGGCGATTGCTGACTATCGACAGCTCGTGAGCAAACATTCAGCATCCGTTGGGATTCACTTATCGTTAGCTGATCTTTTGTATGAGCAGAAGAAATTTTCTGAAGCTGAAGGTGTCTATCAACCCATTGCGGAGTCGGAGTCCATAGAGGAAGCGAAAGCATGGGCGCGTTTTCGACTGGCACTCTGTTACCAAAAAAATGGAAAAGAAAAAGATGCGGAAACTCTGCTTGGAGGCCTTCGTCAACCTGGGCGAGATGTCAAGGACTTAGAGGTCACGATTCAATCAGCAGCAGCAGCCGTGATTGATGAATTTATTCCAACCAAGGGTGCCTCATCATGAATGACTCTCATTCAATGCGAAGCATCAATTATGCTCGTGAAGCAGGAAAGCAAACATTCGAGGATGTTCAGCAGAGCCTCATTGAAAAAATGCAAAACCTTGATCTGGAGTTGCGGGCCGTTTCCATTGGGTTAAAGAATAAAATTGAGGAAACGGAGAGACTCCATGAACAAATGACCAAAATTTTCGAATGCCTTCCACTAGGGGCCATTCTTTGTAATCAAGATAGCAAAATTCTCCAAATTAATTCGCCGGCAAGAGATTTCTTGGGAGCTGGACCTCTCCTGAAAAGAGGCCAAGCGCTTGACCCTGAGTGGCGTCGATGCCAGCTACCGCCACCACCTTTTTCACGGCATGTCTATCAAGGGAAGTTGCTGAATTGTTGGGAGGAAGTAATCGGTGAGCCAGGAGTCTTTCCGTGTCTGACTGTTCGGTTTATGGTTAATGAGCAAGAAGGCAGCCTGGCTCTGGACGAATCTTCGTTGCAAGGTCCCCCAAATTTGGAAGAAATCCTTGCCAAAGTTGCACATGATATTCGTAATTCGTTGTCTAGTATTGGGCTCTTTGCCTCGTTAGTCGAAAGGCGGGTGTGCAATGAGTCTGAGCATCAACGTCTCGGGATCCATCTCCAAAAGTCAGTGAAATCATTAGAGCAATTTGTCACAAAGATGGTGGTTCCTAATTCTAAAAATATTACGCTGGAAATGGTCAATGTGCCTGCCCTTTTCGATCAAGTCGAGATCTTGTTGTCTGAGCCGTTACAAGCTCATCGGGTAACCTTACGGCGTACTATTGAGCATGATGCAGAATTTCTGAAGGGTGATGCCGTTCTTCTGCAACGTGCCTGTTTGAATGTGTTACACAATGCTCTTGCTGTTTCCCTTCAAGGTGGAGTGATTGAGGTGGAGGCGCGACGTATTCAGGCACCTCAGACTCTGAAAGATACGAGAATAAATGGGATCTGTATCCAGGTGCACGATTATGGCTATGGCATTAAGGCGGAGGACCTCCAGCATGTCTATGAACCTCGGTTTTCACGAAGAAGTGGGGGGTCAGGACTAGGGTTATCAATCGTGAAGGAGATCATGGATGCACATCAAGGAACAATTGACATACAAAGTCAAGAAGGGGAAGGGACCACGGTGTCCTTGAGCTTTCCGCAACAGAGGAGATCCGTATGATCCTAACTGACCCAGATGAAAAACCGTCAATTTTAGTTGTGGAAGACGATGAGCAATTACAAACGGCCTTGTCTCATACCTTAGGTGGTCATGGGTATGCCGTGGCCGTTGTGAGTGATGGGTATGAAGGTATGGATTGGTTGGAGCATCATGGAGCATGCTTGGTGTTGGCCGATATCAACTTACCGGGGAAGAGTGGGTTGGATATGTTGCGAGACATTCGACTGGCAGGCAATCAAGTCCCAGTGGTCGTGATGTCAGCTTATGCATCCGTCGAATCAGCTGTCCAGGCCTTGAAATTAGGGGCTTCAGAGTTTTTAGAGAAACCGTTTCCTGCGGAGAAACTAGAAGAGGTGATCGCCCGCATCAAAGGTGGTGAACCGGTATTGAAGCCGAATTGTTCCACGAAGATAGATGACGAGTCGGAATTTGTTGGATTCATCACCCGCAACGAACGTGTTCAGCAAACGTTAAAGACTCTAGAGACGGTGGCTGTGAGTCAAGCCACCATTCTGATTCAAGGAGAAAGTGGGACTGGTAAAGAAGTGTTAGCGCGCTTCGTTCATCGACATAGTCCACGTGTGAATCAACCATTTGTGGCTGTGAACTGTGCGGCTCTTCCTGAGGGGTTATTAGAAAGCGAGCTGTTTGGTTATGAAAAGGGGGCCTTTACTGGTGCATTGGCAAGACGGTGTGGAAAATTTGAATTGGCTCACCAGGGTACGCTGTTATTAGATGAAATTGGTGAAATGACGTTAGCGTTACAAGCAAAACTCTTGCGGGTCTTACAGGAACGTGAGGTGGATCGACTGGGTTCGCGGACACCGGTTAAGGTCGATGTCCGTGTCATTGCAACGACTAACAGGAATTTGATTCAAGAAGTTCAGGCGGGACGATTTCGCGAAGATGTGTATTATCGGTTAAGCGTGATGCCTGTGACCATCCCTCCTTTACGAGAACGTCCAGAGGATATTGAGGTATTAGTGGAGCATTTTGCTCACCAATCATTCCAGCGTAATTGTCGTGTTAGTGCGGGTATCACAGCGGAGGCAATGAGCTACCTGAAAACCCGTCGTTGGAGAGGGAATGTCAGAGAGTTGGAAAATGTCATTGAGCGAGCAGTGTTGTTATCGGGCACGGGTTCGTTGCATATGGAGCATTTTGCGGTTGAGGAACCCGTGATGACCTCACCAACGCCTTCTTTACAGCCAACAGGGTCGATTTGGGAAATGGAGCGCGATCTTATTTTTCGTGTCTTAGATCAACATGGAGGTAATCGAACCCATGCGGCTCGAACCTTAGGCATTAGTATTCGGACCTTGAGGAATAAGTTACGGGAGTATCGTCAGCTTAACGGGGGTGTCAGTCTTGATGTGTAATCTGTTTGATTGTCGGGCATGGCTCCGCGGAATAGTTTACAGGGCAACTGCCGAAAATGAATAGGCAGACATTGCCTGTGGGAAAAAATGTGCTGGTCAAAAAAGAGGATAGGTATTTTCAGTCAAGGGTTATTATTCACCCACTGTCATGGAAAGTGTGCGTATCGAGGCTTGGTTGTTGGTCTGTAGATGTCAATGAGCATGTCTGGAGTGAAATGGCATTAGTGTTGCTGACTCACCAATGGAGGGAAGTATGGCTAGGCAAAGTTCTGTCAGATTCCTATGAGGAATTATGGTGGTGTCAATGAGTAAGGAGGTCTAGGATGGTCTCATCAATATGGGATGGAGGTTCACAACTCTATGAAAAGGCTCTTGATGTGCGGAGTGCCATTCATGAAACAGTTGCATCGAATTTAGCAAATGAAGAAACGCCTGGGTATAAAAATCGTCAGCTTCCTTTTCGTGAGACTCTTTCTGCCCTCCAGCGGGGAGAACTCTTACCGAATGTGATGCATGTGCATCCTCGCCATCTTCCATTGGTTTCTCCTGATCATCAGATTTTTCGTCATACAAATGTCATCAATTCAGGGGGGGGACTCGACGGGAATACGGTCAATTTAGAACAAGAGATGACGCGGATGACCGAAAATACCATGATGTATATGGCTGTGAGTCAATTTCTGAAAGGTCGATTTGAAGGATGGGGAGGAGCCATTGCCGAAGGTCAGGGATGATAAGCGACAGAATGATCTGGGAGTGATATCCATACCTGTTGGAAATGTATGATTTATGTCGTGCTTGATGAAAGGAGTTGGAGATGAACGTTGATCGTTTATTCAGTGTTGTTGGATCCGCGTTGAATTCACAACGACAACGACTCAATATCATTGCTGGAAATTTAGCGAATGCCGAATCGACTCGATCACCCAATGGTGGTCCCTACCAACGAAGAGATGTCGTCTTTCGTTCAAACTCACCGAATACCCCATTTACCTCAGTCTTTACGCAAGCCTTCGGTCGAGCGGGAGAACCGCATGGTGTCAAAATTGATCAGGTGATATTAGATGATCGACCGCTTCGAAAAGTCTATGACCCGGATCATCCTGATTCTAATGAAAAGGGGTACCTCGAATTACCGAATGTGAATGTAATCGAAGAAATGACCAATATGTTATCGGCTTCTCGAGCCTATGAAGCGAATTTGGCTGTGTTAGAGACCGGGAAGTCCATGACGATGCGGGCCCTGGAAATGGGACGATAACATCAACCGGCTATGGGAATGATTGGTGAATTCCTGTACGGCCATTTTCGAAACTTAGAAGATCTGAGCCTATTCTTGCAGCACGTGCATTGGAGAGCTAATTTGTCTGTTTCGCCTAGAGATGCGAGCAACGCACATGACGCATTGTTTCTAAGAGGATAAAGGATTGCATGATGGATGATATACGTATTCGTGGCATTGATCCCATTCTGGATACTCTTGCCAAAGAGGCTATACGTGGAAGCACGACTCAAACGAATGGAGCAAGTTTTGGAGAACTCTTAAAGAATGCCGTTGAGTCAGTGAATCATCTTCAACATCAAGCGGGGCGACTAGAGGATGGGGTGGCGAGAGGTGAAGATGTCAATATACATCAAGCGGTCATCGCAGGAGAAAAGGCGGGATTGTCTTTTAAGCTCATGATGCAAATGAGAAATAAAATGTTGGAAGCCTACAAAGAAGTATTGCGTATGCAGGTCTAAGGATAGTGAGTCGTCACTGGTACGAAGTGAGAAAGCGGGAGGCCGATAGTGTTTTCTGACATGTCACTTTTAAGTAATCGTAATTATGGCTGATCAAGCTTCGCAACCCAAAACTCTTCCAGATACCATTCTTTACAATTTTACAGCCCTCACCATGCCTCAACGCATTGGGCTTGTGGTGTTATTGGCGCTTGGTATAGCCGTGATTCCACTGCTGGCACTCATGGGTAAAGAGCCTGATATGAGTGTGTTATTTGCTAAATTGGAACGAGGCGATGTTCAGGCGATTATCGCCAACCTCGATCGTCAGGGGATCCCATATGACCTGACACAAAGTGGCGATACGATAAAAGTGCCAAGTGAAAAGGTTCTCGAGTTACGACTTCAGATGGCTTCTGATGGGCTTCCTGAGTCGAGTGGGGTTGGGTTTGAGATTTTTGATCGCGTTGGACTTGGTACGACACAATTTGTCCAAAAAATGAATTATCGTCGTGCCCTACAAGGAGAGCTGGCAAGGACCATTGCTCAGATCGGAGAGGTCGAGCGGGCACGCGTACATTTGGTGATTCCAGAACGGCGATTATTTACGACAGACAAACAGCCTGCCAGAGCCGCAATTGTGCTGACGCTTAGGAGGGGAGGCGCATTATCTCAATCACAAGTACAAGGAGTCATTCATTTGGTCTCCAGTAGTGTGGAGGGGCTTGATCCTTCTGAAGTGACGATTGTGGATGGTCATGGGCAAGTGCTGAGTAATACCATTGCATCGAAAGACGCACAGTTATCTTCGTCGCAGGTGGCGATGCAGCGAAATATAGAAACCGATTTTGAAGAACGTGTGCAGAGTATGCTCGATAAAGTGCTTGGTCGAAATAAGTCAGTGGTTCGAGTTTCGACGATTCTTGATTTCCGCCAGGTGGAAGTGACGGAAGAAACGTATGACCCTCAAAGTCAGGTTGTACGAAGTGAAAATCGTAGTCAAGAAAAGATCACTGAAGAGAGTGGAACGTCAGAGACGGGTGTCCCTGGTGTTCGGAGTAATGTTCCGAATGATGGAGATATCACCGGGGCGGGTGGGCGACCAAAAGAAGCGAAGAGAAAAAATGAAACATTGAATTATGAGTTGAATAGAAAGGTGAGCAAAATTGTCGAGCCAACAGGGTCGATTAAACGATTGTCTGTAGCCGTACTAGTTGATGGGACCTATGAGCTCGCAGACGGTGCGGCTGCGAGCGCTGATGCCAGCGAAGGAGAGTTGAAGTATGTGCCTCGTTCAGAGGAAGAAATGACCAAGCTGGTGGATATTGTTAAAAAATCTGTAGGATTTTCAGAAGCACGAGGGGACGAAATTGAAGTCGTCAATACGCCATTTGAAGGTACATCGCTTAAAGAGGGGGATGAACATGTGTCGACCATGGTCCAGACATTCTTCTCGACCTGGGGTGGTTTAATTAAGCCAGCGGTTTTTCTTTTCCTGGGGCTTCTGGTTTTACTCTTTGTCGTGCGTCCGATGGTAACGAGTCTCACGACTCCTCCTTCGGAGCCTGTTCAAATTCCTCAAGATGGACTGCCGGCAACAGTGGCGGATTATGAAGCGGAAATTACAGAAACACCTGAAGAGATCGCGATCAAACTTGCGTCAGAAAATCCCGCGACGGCAGCCCATGTAATTCGGACGTGGATAAAGGGTGATCAGGAAGAAAAGGCAGAAAACGTCTAGTATGGGAAATCTTTCTGGATATGAAAAGGCCTCGATTCTTCTCTTGGCCATTGGTGAAAGTGCGGCAGCCGAAGTCTTGAAAGTTATGGATCAAAAGGAGATACGTGCGATTGGAGCCTTTTTAGGGGGAATGGTGAATGTGGGGACGGATGAACACCACTTTGTCCTGAAAGAGTTTGTGAAAGAGGCTGGTGCTTCTGGTCTCTCTGTGGAAGGGAAAACCTATCTTGCCAAAATCCTGAATTCAGCTCTGGGGAAAGATAAAGCGAGGAGAATTCTCAGTTCGCTCAATACCTCTGATAATGCTGGATTCGAAACGTTGAAATCAATGGATCCTGTGTCAATTGCTAACATGCTGACCTATGAGCATCCTCAGACTGGAGCGCTTATTCTATCCAACATTGAATCAGATCAATCGGGACAAATCCTGGGATTACTGCCCGCTCACAAACGAGATGCCATCGTCTATCGCATGGCGACAACAGAAGAAGTCTCACCGAATATGTTAGAGGAGTTAAACGGTGTGTTGCAGGAAGAATTGCGTGTTGGAACGTCGAAAAATGCGATTGCCGTTGGCGGGACAGGTCTTGTAGCAGAAATTCTGAATACAGTGAAGCGTAATGTGGAAGGTGAAATCATGACTGCGCTTGAAGAGAAGAATGCGGAGATTGCCGAAGAGATACGATCGAAAATGTTCGTTTTTGAAGATCTTGAAGAGATTGATGACCGGGGTATGCAAGAAGTCTTGCGCGATGTCAGTAAAGATGAACTGATGTTGGCCTTGAAAGCGGCTGATGAAGGACTTCGGGACAAATTCTTTAAGAACATGTCTAGCCGTGCGGCAGAATCATTGAAGGAAGACATGGAAAATCGTGGCCCGGCGAAATTAAGTGATGTTGAAGGTGCGCAACAAAATATCCTGAAGATTGTTCAGAAAATGGCCGCAGAAGGTCGTGTGGCGCTTGGAGGTAAAGGTGAAGAGCAAATGGTCTAAGGTGCTTAAGACAGAAAATAGACTGCTGCCCGTTGAATTATTTGAGATGACGGAGCTTATTCCATTTTCCCCTGGGTATGGAATGCCTCGTCTGCTCGTGAATGAAGAAGAGCCTGAGATTGAAACACCACACGACTGTTCGGCTCTTCAGCGACAAGCATTTCAATCTGGGCATGATGCAGGCCTTCTAGCAGGTCGAATGCAATCTCAGCCTGATATTGATCGAGAAATTCAACGAGTACTTCTCTTAACTGAGCAACTGGAAAAGACTCGCGACGATATGGTGGTGCAGGCTGAGGCAGATCTTGTGGAGTTGTCGTTTGCGATTGCAAGAAAAATCATTCAACGTGAAGTTTCCGTGGATCCTGAGATTCTTGTTGAGTGTCTCCAGCCTATCCTCAAGAGTCTTTCGGCGACCGGGGGAGTGTGTCTCAAGGTCCACCCTGATGACATTTCTCATCTTCAAACTGCTCAGTCGCGTTTTTCTAGTCAAGACGGCGAACCCCTGGCAATTCATCTGGAGGCCGATGAATCGGTCGGATTGGGAGGCTGTACGATTCATACCGAAGGCCTAGATATCGATGCGTCGATTGAACAGCAGATTCATCGCATCAGTGAAGCCTTAATTGTAAAGAAAGAACCTCATGGATCTCACGTGCCTTCTTCCCCGTCTTAGTCATACGAATTCGATCACCACCTATGGCAGAGTGCTCAAAGCCGTCGGTCTGATGGTCGAGGGTACAGGCCTGTCCGCGACGATTGGACAAAGTTGTCAAATTATTAACAACGCGGGGCAGATAGTAACCGAGGCTGAGATTGTCGGGTTTCGTGGAGATCGTGTGATTCTGATGCCATTCGGAGAGATGAATGGTATTAGTGCAGGCGACCGAATTCTTTTTGAGTCGCGTCCAGTCCATGTACCGGTGGGGAGGTTGGTCTTGGGTCGCGTATTGGATGGTCTCGGGAGACCAATTGACGGAAAAGGTCCGATTCCTTTTACCGAAAATTATCCGTTACATGGAAACATTCCAGGCCCCCTAGAACGAGATCGAATTGCCACACCCATGGATCTTGGTATTCGATCAATCAATGCGTTTCTAACATGCGGGATTGGTCAGAAGCTTGGAATCTTTGCGGGTAGTGGGGTAGGGAAAAGTGTCTTGTTGGGAATGATGAGTCGGCATGCCGCGGCTGATGTCAATGTGATTGCTTTGATTGGTGAACGTGGTAGAGAGGTTAAGGAATTTATTGAGCGTGAGCTTGGGGCGGAAGGATTGCAACGATCAATCGTAATTGCCGCCACATCTGATCAGCCTCCGTTGGTACGGTTGCGAGGGGCACTCATTGCTAACGCTATTGCTGAGTATTTTCGCGACCAGGGAAAGCATGTGTTGCTCATGATGGATTCGGTCACACGTCTGGCTCATGCGCAACGAGAAATCGGTCTTGCGGTGGGAGAGCCTCCTACTGCGAAAGGATATCCGCCTTCGGTATTTAACCTGCTACCGAAAGTATTGGAACGTGTGGGACCGGCACGAGGTGGATCGATTACGGGTTTGTACACGGTTCTGGTGGACGGTGATGATATGAATGATCCGATTGCTGATGCGGTGCGCGCCATCTTAGATGGCCATATTCTTCTCTCAAGAAGTTTAGCGGTGCAAGGGCAGTATCCAGCAATTGATGTGCTAGGGAGTATTAGCCGAGTGATGTCAGATGTTGTATCGGTAGAACATCAGAGAACGGCTCGTACTCTACTCGAAGTGATGTCGGTTTACCAAAATTCAGAAGAGCTCATAAACTTGGGAGCCTATCAGCCAGGTACAAATCCCAAGCTTGATGTGGCCATTTCTATGCGAGAGTCTATTCGGAATTTTCTCATGCAAGAAAGGGATAACCCCAGTCAATTATCGGATAGTGTGTCGATGTTGAGTCGGTTATTCGCAGAGGCGACGCACCTATCATCTATGGTAGGGAAAGGACGCCAATGAATTGGACAACCCTCCTACGATATAGAATTCAAGTCGAAGATGTCATTCGAGAAGAAGTCATTATGGCTGAATTTGAAAAATCCAAACAGGAGTCAAATCGAGTGCATGCACGAAATGAAATGAATCGTATTGCGAGCAATTTAGATCGTAGCCTTCAATCTGGCGTTGAATCGGTGTTTGCTGAACAGCGATTTCGCTGGTTAGAAGAGTCGGGAGGCATGCTAGAAATTCAGACGAAACGGATACAGGAAATTGAGGGAAAGCTTGAAGAGATGCGAGGGCGCCTACGCAAGGCACATCATGCGCGTCGCGTGGTAGAAATCGTGATTGAAAAACAGGAAGCTGCCTATATGAAAAAACTTGAACAACAGGAACAGACGCTGATGGAAGAAGCTTCTGCTCATAAACATATCACGACAGCACGTGAGGAAGTGATATAGATGGGATTCTTTGTCGGTGGGTCAGAAATAAAGTGGGTAGGCAAGAGTTTGAGAGGACACTATGCAAAATTCGCCTAGTAAATCATTTTTGCCGCGTCTTATTGTGTTGCCTTGGTGGATGGTGATTCTTGTCCTAGGAGTGACGGCTATCATGTCCGTGTCGTACTCAGTGGGAGAGGAACATCAAGTGACTGAGGAAACTTCTCAAGAAAATCAAGATGTTGCAGACATGGATCATCCTGAGGAGATGAGCGAAGAAGCGACACTCATTCAACAGTTGCAAACTCGTCTAAAAGAAATTCAAGAGCGGGAACAACGTTTGCAGCAAAAACAAGCACGAGTCGAAGGCCTTCAACGAGATGTTGAAGCATTAGCCGCACGTCAAACAAAAGAGGCAGAACGGTTAAAAGCTATAGAGGAATCATTAAACGTAAAGGAAGAGGAAGTACCAACAGAAGATCCTTCTCTCGAACACTTAGTCAAAGTATACGGAGCCATGGATCCAGAGGAAGCTGCGTTGAGAATTGAAAAAATGGAAAATCAATTAGCTCTAGAAATATTGTCAGGCATTCAAGATAAAAAAGCCGCTGGCGTGTTAGCTGGGGTGAAACCAGAAAAGGCCGCCGAACTGTCCCTGGGGCTGAGAAATTTTCGAAAAGAGAATATGAAATAACGTGGTACCAATGAAAGTACTGTGTAACCGATGACATCTCCATTCCTTCCAATTGCCAATAGCCCCGTAGGTCCAGGAATTGGGACATCTGATGTCGGTTCTCAAGCAATTAAACCATTAAGTGACGAAGGCGACCAGGGATTCGTTGCCTTTGCTGAGGTGTTAGGTGATACCCAACTACTGCAAGAACAAGAAGGGGATGATGCAAGTAATTCATCTGGAGAAGAACCTGTTTTCTTCCAAGAATTTCATCATGAAGAATTATTGGTCAGTTTGACAGGACAGGTGACGCCTGTCATTCCTGTATTGGGAACGAATCCTACAGGTTCAGTTGCATTGACTCAACAGAGTCTGACGTCTCATCCCATACTTCAAGAACAGGCATCTGCGGTGGAAATATTGAGTTCTAGCCAGGGTCGTGTGCCTGGTACCCTAGAACTACCCGTAGGAATTGCTGGGCCAAGTACACAGGAAGCAGGGAAATCAGGGCCCGTTGCTGGAACGGTTTTGCCTTTAGACGTCGCGCCTCTTCCGAATCAGGTTAAGCCGTTGCTCGAGACTGCTGGACAACAAATTGCCAGGGTCGTTTCCCAAGATGAAACGGCTAGAGGGGGAGGCGTAAAAGTTCCCGCCTTCTTGAACGGTGTTCCTGGCGTCAATCCCAATATTCCGACAGCACTCGCTTCGGTAACGGGAGCCGTGAGTGAGTCATTGTTATCGCCTCAACAATCGACATCTGCTCTTGATGTGGGAGGGAATACCGCTCAAACAAGTCTGAGTGCCTTGTATGCCCAAAGTCGATTGCCTCAACTACCTGATGAACCCACTGCGCTTATAAGTCGGGCTGAAGGCGAAGGGAAAACTATTGGACTTAGTGCGTCTTCTCAAAATGCAGAAACGACCTTTGGATCCTCTGGTAGTGGCTTACCCTTTGGGCAGCATCTGGGAAATGGACAAGGGCAAACATTCGATTCTTCCCCTGGCTCACAAGTACCAGGCAATCAAGGTCAATTGGCAGCTAGGGCCGGAAACTTTGATGAACGCCTACAGCTCTTGAATACGGCAGTACCGCATCGTTTGCAAATTGATGTTCAATTATCTGAAACGGCACGCATGCAAGTAGATGTGGGGGTACAGCATCGACAAGTGTTTGCTGGCGTGTTGCTCGACAATCCTGTGTTGCGATCTCTGGCCGCTCAGAATATTCAAGCCTTGGAGGAGCAACTTGGTAAAGCAGACATGGAATTAGAAGAGTTTAATGTGCATGGAGATGATCAATTGCGGAATCAACATCCTGGGCAAGAGCATGACGAACAAAAAGGATTTCAGGGGGGACTTTCTCATGCATTGAAGTCCTCATCTCAACAAACTCAACTCGACGATCACCGCCAAGGTGGCGGTGATAGAGGATGGCATCTGGTGGCATAACGTCAACCTGGTGAATGAATGCGTAAGTCTTAACTTGTAGAGAGAAAGAGAGATTCTTTATGGAAGCTGTCACCCCAACTTCTCCCACGACTAGAGAGCCAGTCAATGCGATTACATCAGAAAATGTACAGGAGTTGGGACGTGAGGTCTTTTTGGAATTGTTGGTGACGCAATTAGCCAGTCAGGATCCCACGAATCCTGTTGAAAATGAGGATTTCATCTCTCAATTGGCACAATTTACCTCGCTAGAACAAACCACCAATATCAATGACAATTTGAAAAGTCTCATCGGTCAAAGTGACCAACAATCCAAGCTGGATTTGGTGGGGTTGATTGGACGAGAAATAAGTGCTCAAGGCAATATCGTATCACTGAAGGAGACCGGGGATCAGACATTGTCCTATGTCTTGGATGAAACAGTGAAATCACTAGATATCGGTGTATTTAATGAAAAAGGGACTTTGGTTCGAAGCTTTAGAGATCTAGGTTTTCATGAGGCGGGAACACATCAAACCGTGTGGGATGGAAAAGATCATGATGGTGATCGTGTTGAAGCTGGGGTATACAGTTTTGTGCCTAAAGCTTTTGATGCCAATGGGAAAGAAGTGGTGGCCACGACCTATATGCGGGATGTGGTGAAAAGTGTCATGATCAGTGAAGACAAGCCGTTGATTACTTTAGGTAGTGGAAAAACCTTGTTATCCAATGACATCTTATCGGTTCAAGCATTGTAATGAGTTTCATTGTCGTCACAATTCATTTCAGCCGTAGAAGGAGTTAACGAGTATGGGTATTACTTCGGCATTTTTTACAGCGACAAGCGGAATTAACGCTACCAGTCGTGCATTAAGTGAAATTGGTAATAATATTGCGAATGCGCAAACCACTGGATATAAAACGCGGACAGTCACATTTGGTGATCTCTTTGGCGCCTCGATCGGTGGAGGAGGAACGACCAATTCTTTAGTAGAAGGTCGAGGTGTTCGAGTATTAGGAATTGATCCTAGTTTTAGTCAAGGTTCTTTGCAAACGACCTCAAATGCGTTGGATCTGGCTGTGGATGGAGATGGGTTTTTTCAAGTAACAGATGCGAATGGCGATGCTTTCTTTACAAGAGCTGGACAGTTTGGCACTGATGCAGCCGGAAACGTCACAAATCCTGCTGGACTCAAATTGCAAGGCTTTCAGGCAGATACTAATGGTGTCATCACAGGAACGGTTGGCGATTTGGTGCTGACAACCACGCAGCAAGTCGGCACGGTGACGTCTTTGGTGAACATGTCAGGAAATCTCAGTGCAGGGCAGGCAGTCAAAACATTTGATATTGATGATCCCATTGGGACTTCATCATTCAGCACAGGGTTCCAGATATTTGATTCACTCGGATTTGGCCACGGGGTCACGATGTATTTTAACAAGACCTCGGCTGCCAATAATTCATGGGAATATAATATTGTGGGGACTGCCTCAGAATTTACCGTCGTGGCAGGTTCAACATCCGCCGATGGACTGAGTGACTTAGTCGCAACAGGAACATTGGATTTTACCGATGGAGGATTACTCGATTCTGAAGGGACGCCAACATATTACGATAACGCTACTCCAACTGGACTGGTTTTTACCAATGGAGCGGCGGATATCCTCTCTGCTAACCTTGCCTTTAACTTTGGGACGAGTATTACAACTGATGGCGGAGCCGGCACCAATGGGATGCTGGGACAGGGAGGTGCGTCTGTGATTCTCACACAGTCACAGAATGGCTTTGCCAATGGAACATTGGCAGGGACATCGATTGGGGAGGATGGCGTTCTTCTGGGTCGATTTTCCAATGGTACCACAAGAAACCTTGGTCAGGTCTTATTGACGAGATTTAGTAATCCTGATGGCTTGCAACCGATTGGGCGGAACTTGTTCATTCAAAGCGCTGACTCAGGAAGTCCGTTAGATGGCGCTCCAAGTTCTGGTAGCTTCGGTAAAATCTTTGCCAATACCTTGGAAGCCTCAAACGTTGACTTGGGGGATGAGTTGGTCAATATGATCACCATGCAACGAGGGTTTCAAGCGAATGCCAGAATCATTACCACCACAGATACTCTCCTGGGTGAACTGGTGAATTTATCACGATAATGAGGAAACTGTAGATAGGCAGAAAAAGTGAGATATCTTTTTCTGCCTTTTACATTCCTTCCTTCACATTGATTCTTCTGAGTTTGCAGACCTACCTAGATATGCTCTCACTGTGCGCGTCGTGTATGTGGATGTTCTGATTGTCATCATTTTCGTTTTGCCTGCCAGATATTCGTCAAATCACCATTGCAATTGAAAAATCAGTAGTTGCAGGCAGATAGCGGCCATCATGCTGTATTCGAGGACGAATGTCGGTAAAACGTATTGTGATTTGGCGCTTACTTTATTTAATTTTGACGGCCAGTCTTGGGGATGGCAGTTGAATGTGAGAGAGTCAATATAGGTGAAATATGTGTCAATGTCCTTCAGTTTTTGAATGTATCTTTGGCTGAGTAATTTTGTGTGCGACCTCTAAATAAATCCAGCACAATTCGATGTTCCTCGGTGATTGATGAATTCATTACAGTTAGCCAAGTGTCAAGGTCCACTACTTGGTGCGGGAGAAGTTGACGGAGAGGTGAGTCAAGATCTATGCGAGATATGATGTTGAAATAAGAAAGCCTTGGAATGTTTTAACGCGGAAATAGTAAGAAAAATCCATAAAAATAACCACTTGCGTGCTGTCGTCATTCTAGGAAGCTCTACTTGGTTTTCGTGAATATGCTCATGGGGAAATCTAGGAGACTGGTATAAAAGTTGCTGACTTTGATGTTGCAGGAATCGTCAATTGTAAAATCTGAAAATGAGGTTTAGCTATGGCGGACGAAGGAAAAGCAGAGGAAGACAGTGGGGGAGGGTCGAGTAAAAAACTGATACTTATTATTATTGTTGCGGTGGTCGTGTTGGGTGGTGGAGGTGGCGCTGCATGGTTCTTCATGGGATCAGGTGATGAAGAGGAGGCTCATGCCAGTGACAAAAAACATGAAAAAGAAGCAGAAGATGAGCATGCGAGTGAACCAGGTCCTGTTGTTGAAATGGAACCTTTTGTTTTGAATCTGGCTGACCGTGAAGACTTACGTTACCTAAAGATGACGGTCAAAATGGAACTGGATCGCCCTGAAGCAGAGACTGACTTCCTTTTAAAAATTCCGGCCATTCGAGATACGCTCTTAGTGCTGTTGTCCAGCAAGGAGTCACACCTTCTTCGCACGACTAATGGGAAACGTCGGGTACGTGAAGAAATTCTGAAGCGGGTCAATGGAGTCATGAAAAAAGGGAAAATTTCCAATGTGTTCTTTACAGACTTTGTCATTCAATAAGCGTGACTAAGAGAAACTCAGCGAGTCAAATGGGTCTGAACAAAGAATCCGGTCTCTCGTTAATTTTCTGTACGACCTAAAAAGATATGGAAAAAATTCTCTCACAAGATGAAGTAGATGCCCTGCTTCGTGGAGTTTCAGGCGGAGATGTCGAAGAAGAAATTGTAGAGCCTGAAGATCCAACGGAGGGCCCGGTTCCCTATGATCTCGGCAATCAAGAGTGGATTGTTCGTGGGCGCATGCCTACGCTGGACGTTATTCATCAGCAGTTTTCCCGCCTGTTCCGAATTTCCTTAGGTGAGGTGCTTCGAAAAACGATTGAGGTGACGGTTACCAATCAATCTGTTCTCAAATTTAGTGAGTTCACACGTCGTTTGCCTGTTCCCGCGTATTTACAAATTGTCTCGATGGAACCATTACGAGGCTTCGCGATGGTAGCCACGGATGCGGCGACAGTGTATTTGCTCGTGGACCATTTTTTTGGTGGAACAGGTCAGACGCACGTTAAACCTGAAGGACAAGATTTCACGCCGATAGAGCAGAGGATCATGAAAAAAGTTATGGTGATGGGATTGGCCAATCTTGAAAAGGCATGGGAGCCAGTCCACAAAGTGACGATTAAACCCGTACGATCTGAAATGAATCCACAACTGGCATCGATTGTTTTGCCTTCAGATATTGTCATTGTGATTACTGTGGGTGTTGAGTTGGGTGATTCGGTTGGAGATATTCATCTCTGTATTCCCTATGCCATGCTGGAACCGCTTCGTGAGCGTTTACAAGTCAGTTTTCAGAGTGATTTCTATGAGGTTGATCAGAGTTGGGTAAGGCGATTCTCTGACCGTCTGCGGGAAACCTCAGTGACCTTGTCTGTCCAATTGGGGTCGACCACGATTTCAGTTGAGGACTTAATGAATTTTTCCGCGGGCGATGTCATCGTTTTGGAACAACCTATAGATGTCCCGCTTGTGGGGACGATAGAAGATGTACCAAAATTTCACGGGTTCCCTGGAATGACCAAAGCATCTCAATCATTTCAAATTTCTTCAATGATAAGTCCTCGAGAGTAAATGTGTCATGAGCATGAGCACACCCACAAAAAAGGAATGCGCGAATGAGTGATACGCCAGAAGAAACACAAGGGAGTCCAGCTGAAGAAGATGATATGGAAATGGATGTTGAGGCGGCAATGGCTGCTGCCTTAGCCGATGAGGCAGCTTCCAATCCTCCCGCTGCTGCTCCAGCCACGGTGCCACCGGCCGAGCCTCCAAGCCCCCCTCAAATGCCGACTGTTCAAGGGGAAGGTCAAGACTGTGACCTGAACTTAGATCGCATCATGGATATTCCATTAGTGATATCAGCGCAGCTTGGCAGCGCTAGAATGGTGATAAAAGAACTGCTGCAACTTGGACCTGGCTCTGTCGTTGAACTTGATAAATTAGCAGGTGAACCATTAGAAGTCCTCGTGAATGAAAAGCTCGTGGCGCGTGGAGAGGTGGTGATGGTTAACGAGAAGTTTGGTATTCGTTTAACTGATGTTGTGAGTCAATCAGAGCGAGTAAATAGACTTTCCTGATAGGCAGGGAGTGAACGGTATGATGCGAATGGTCAGATTTCCTCAGAGTTACGGTTCGTCTTTCTTTATTGTTTCCATCTAACGTGTGTACACAATGGACTTTGCTGATCAAGCATTGAAAATGGCAGGGGCTCTTGGAGTGGTGATTGCTCTCCTGCTTGGTGGAACCTTTCTTTTGAAGCGTCTCATGGGTGACACCCGTTCCCCCCTTGGACAATCTATGCTTAAACTGGTGGGCGGACTTCGGTTAGGGCAAGGGAAGTCAATTATGCTCGTCGAAGTAGCTGGTGAAGTGCTCGTCTTAGGCACGACTCCTCGTGACTTGACACTGTTAACTCGAATCACAGACTCGGCACGTGTGAAGGAATTGAGTGATACGTCAGGAACGGTTGTGGGGGGACTTGGACTTCTTTCAAGTGGATTTTGGCGCAGTAACAATGCGGACTCAACATTATTGTCGGATAGCAGGGAATCGTCTAAATAATTGATGAATGACTGTCTGTACTTTGCCAATCATGAATCGTGGTCATTATGAATGGACATAGCAATTTTGCCGTCATGGGTAATCGACTGAAACTGTCATGCTGGATTTACATGTGCAGTATCGTCCCGCTCTGTAGCTTGATCGGGACGAATGTCTATGCTCAAGGTGTCCAGGATCCATTGCTCAGCTTTCAACTATCTGGGGGCGAAGGGGCAGAGCCATGGACTATTGGAATCAGGATACTTGCTCTCCTGACCGTTCTGTCTTTAGCTCCTGCCTTATTGACCTTGTTAACGTCGTTTACCAGATTGGTGATTGTCCTGGGGTTATTACGGCAGGCGATGGGAACGATGCATGCTCCTCCTAATCAAGTCGTCATAGGGTTGGCATTATTTATGACCATGTTCATCATGATGCCAGTATGGGAGGAAATACGCGTACAGGCCATCAATCCTTATCTGGAGCAACAAGTTGAACAAGACGTGGCTATGGAACGAGCCATTGCGCCAGTGCGAGGGTTTATGTTGCGCCAGGTGCGTGAGAAGGATCTTACGCTGTTTGTAGAAATGGCCGGCGTTCAAGATTTACAAGATCATAGTGATGTGCCTTTGCATGTGCTCATTCCGGCCTTTGTAACGAGTGAGCTGCGGACAGCCTTTCAAATTGGCTTTCTTATTTATGTCCCATTTTTGGTTATCGACATGATCGTCGCGAGTATTTTAATGTCGATGGGGATGATGCTCCTTCCTCCTGTCATGATCTCTCTTCCTTTCAAGCTTGTGTTGTTTGTGCTTGCAGATGGTTGGTTTTTAATCGTGGGCTCGCTCATGAGAAGTTTTCATTAACCAATCGATCCAGTCTTGAAAATTTGTTCTGTTTGCATATCTTGTTTAACCACCATGTAGCCCTCGATTCTTGCTATGTCACCTGAAAGTGTCTTGGACATTGGAACCTCCGCCATTCAGACGATTCTATTGGTCGCAGGACCCATGCTGGGTTTAAGTTTGGTCGTAGGCCTCCTGATCAGCGCGTTTCAAGCGATGACGCAAATCAATGAAGCCACATTGACGTTTGTTCCCAAGATTGTAACCGTATTTCTCGTGATTTTATTTGGATTTCCCTGGATACTCCAACAGATTCTCGGATTCATGATTTCCACATGGAGCCAGATTCCAGAGTTTACTCAATAGGCTGCAATCATCAAGCGGGACGGAATACGTCAGATGTGAAAAAAGGGGAGGTAGAACGCCGAATGGGAAAATGTTCAATATTTCTCACCCCTCTTTTCCCTTCTCGATGAATTTCAACATTCTTATTTCTGGTGTTTCGTATTTGAGGGTAAGGGTGTTGTCCAGGGGGAATTCATGCTTCAATTTGATTTTGCGGTCCAAGAGATGTGGAGTTTTATCGTGGTATTAATTCGAACTGCCGCGATCTTATCTGCCCTCCCACTTCTTGGAGCAAGAAATGTCCCAACCCGGATTAAGGTGACCTTGTCAGCAGGAGTGGCCATCATTTTGACCCCGGTGGTGGATATACATTTTGTTCCAGACATGTTGCAGCCCCTCACCTTATTAATGGGACTCGCAGCCGAACTCCTCATTGGCCTCACGTTAGGGTTAGGCACACGTTTGTTAATGGCGTCTGTTGAAATGGCCGGGCAGGTCATGGGGTTTCAAGTTGGTTTTGGTTTTGCCCAGGCGGTTGATCCAGCAACACAATTGCAGACGCCTGTCTTTGGACAACTCCTCACTGTTCTTGCCACCTTGCTGTATTTTCAATTGGATGGTCATCATCTCATTCTTTTGGCCTTGGGGAATAGTTTTACCTTGATCCCGCCTTTTGGTGCACATCTTCAAGCTCCCCTGTTGGTGGATATTGTTCAACTTATTCAAGGAACGACGAATACCGGACTTAAGATCGCGCTTCCCGTGATTGGGGCGACATTTTTAATTCATCTCACGATGGGGATACTTGGACGGTTAGTTCCGCAGATGAATGTCTTGGTGACCAGCTTTCCTCTGACAATTTCGATGGGCCTTCTGGTCTTGGGGTTTGGACTGCCAATGATTGCGCTCATCTTTCAGCAATCACTGATTGGTCTGGAGCGAGTGTTGTGGGATTTGCTTACGGAGTTAGGCCGTGGCTGAGAATAAAGAAGGTCAAGAAAAATCAGAACAACCCACAGGCAAGCGTCTAGAGGACGCGCGCAAAAAAGGGCAAGTCCCAAGCACAAAAGAGTTTGCTCCTATTGCCGTCATGTTTGGCGGTGCAGGCATGATTACCTTATGGATGCCAACAGCCTGGCGGCAATTTCAGCATAGTAGTGAGAAATTGTTTGAGAAGATTGGCACATTTCAAATCACTCCAGATTCTATTCAACAATATATGTTAACGATTGTGGAAAGTTCCTTTTTACCAATTCTTCCATTTGCTCTGATCATGACGGCCCTTGGTGTTGGCGCGATGATGCTGCAAACTGGGCCACTGTGGATAGAAGATGCTCTCCAACCCAAACCATCTAAACTCAATCCTGTTAGTGGGCTCAAGAAAATTTTTTCCACACGTGGGGTAGTGGAATTGATGAAGTCTTTGTTCAAGGTGGGACTCATTTCGAGCATCGTCTATACCATTGTTAAAGGTGATCTTGAAACGATCATGCAACTGTCGAGTATGAGTTTTGGTGATGCATTCTCAACCATTTGGGGAATTGCGCTGAAAATTATTCTGTGGATTGGTGCGGTCATGTTGGCGATGGCAACTGTTGATTTTCTCTACCAACGTTGGCAAACCACAGAAGACCTGAAAATGACAAAGCAGGAGACCAAAGATGAATCCAAAGACGTTGAAGGTGATCCGCTTATTCGTTCTAGGCGAATGAGTTTACAGCGAGAGCGGTCACGTCAGCGGATGATGCAGGATGTTCCAAATGCGGATGTGGTGATTACAAATCCTACGCATGTCGCGGTGGCCTTGAAGTATGACTCGGGCTCGATGGAATCGCCACGAGTGGTGGCCAAAGGTGCTGGCGTCATAGCTGAAAAAATTAAACAAGTCGCTCGACATGCCGGTGTTCCAATTATTGAAAACCGTAGTTTGGCTCGTGGCATTTTTAAAATGGTGAATGTTGGGCAAGAAATTCCTGGAGATTTGTATCGTGCAGCAGCAGAAGTATTGGCCTATGTGTATCGGTTGAGGCAGAACCATGATCAAGCGAGTTAACGCATGACAACGCGCATGGAGAACATTGAAATACTGAGAAACGACGAAAGAGCCAGCGACGATTCTATTCACCGTGTTCACTGCGCCCTGTGTATGTTGCGCAGTGTTGTATTCATAAAGGACACTCATGGCATTTGATGCTCAAGCGTTGAAAGCGGAACTCATGCCTTCTCACTATGGCGATATGCTTCTGCCTATTGGAGTGGTCGGGATTCTGTTGATCATGTTGTTACCGTTGCCGGCCTTTCTTCTCGATCTCTTTCTTTCCCTCAGTTTGATTATTGCAATCTTGATTTTATTGGTTACGATGCATGCGGGACGACCAGCGGACTTTTCAGTCTTTCCTGCTGTTCTGCTGCTTGGAACCCTCTTTCGCCTGGCGCTTAATATTGCGTCGACCCGCGTCATTCTCTTAAATGGTCATGAAGGTACGGCGGCGGCGGGTGAAGTGATTCAGGCATTTGGGGATTTCGTCGTGGGTGGGAACTTTGCAGTTGGATTAGTAGTGTTTTCAATTTTGGTCATCATTAACTTTGTCGTCATTACCAAAGGTGCCGGTCGTATAGCTGAAGTGGCGGCACGTTTCACCTTGGATGCAATGCCAGGTCGGCAAATGAGTATTGATGCAGACTTGAATGCGGGCATTATTGATGAGAGTGAGGCGAGGAACCGTCGGGATCTTATCTCACAAGAAGCCGATTTTTATGGATCCATGGACGGGTCAAGTAAGTTTGTGCGGGGTGATGCTGTTGCGGCACTGCTGATCATCTTTATTAATATTCTCGGAGGGCTGGCGATTGGGGTGTTAGACCATGGTATGTCCATTGTCCAGGCGGCACAAACATTCACACTCTTAACCGTGGGTGATGCGGTGGTGGCTCAAGTGCCTGCGCTAATCATGTCCACCGCCGCCGGCATCATTATTACCCGCGTGTCCACAAAGACTAGTTTGGGACGTGATTTAACGGATCAAATCTTTCTTAACCCAAACCTTGTTGCCGTTGTGGCTGGAATTTTTCTATTCTTGGGGATAATCCCTGGTTTACCTCATGTAGCCTTTCTTCTCTTGGGTTCCGCTGCCGGGGGAGTGGCGTATGTGTTGTGGCAGCGGAAGCATGAAGAGGCGGAATTGCCAAAAACGGCGATAGCTGACGCCAAAAAACCGTCGGATCCTGAAGCAGAAGCAGCCGAAACTGTTGTTCCGCCAGATTTACTCGAATTGCACGTTGGCTATGGACTCGTTCCACTTGTCGATACCGCACAGGGTGGAGAATTACTTGAACGTGTTCGAGCAATTCGTCGTCAAACAGCACAAGATCTCGGTTTTGTGGTGCCCTCCGTCCATATTCGGGATAACCTGCAATTAAAGCCACATGAATATAGTGTTCTGCTAAAGGGGATATCCATTGCCAAGGGAGAACTGGTTCCTCGCCATTTGTTAGCCATTAATCCGGGATCAGCAAGAAAAGGCATTGAAGGGAAACCTGGGAAGGATCCGTGTTTTGGATTACCCGCCTTGTGGATAACACCGCAGGATAAAGAGCGAGCACAAATGGATGGATATACCGTGGTCGATGGGGCAGCAGTCATTGCCACTCATCTGACGGAAATCATTCGTGCGAATGGCCATGAAATCCTAGGACGCCAAGAGGTCCAGAACTTGCTGGATAACCTAGCTAAGACGTATCCAAGAGTGGTGGATGACTTGATCCCGACCCAATTACCTCTTGGAACCGTCGTACGGATTCTTCGGAATTTACTGCGGGAAAGGGTGTCTATACGTGATTTACGAACGATCTTGGAGTCAGTGGCTGACTATTCCACGCAAACAAAAGATCCGGAGACATTGACAGAATATGCCCGGCAAAATTTATCTAGGACGATTACCAGCCAATATGTCACCGATGAGGGGATGGTCCACGTGATTAGCCTTGACCCTATGCTAGATCGGCGGCTGGTTGAAGCCCTGAATCCAGGTCAAGGAGGTAGTCCTATCATTTCACCCACGTTTATGAGTCAATTTATGGAATCAGTAAAAACGGCTATTGAGCGAACAGTAGGACAGGGATATCAGCCTATTCTCTTATGTTCTCAAACGATACGGAGTTACGTGTACAAGTTGATTTCTCCAGGTTTGCAGTCTCTTACTGTTCTGTCGCCAAATGAAATTGATGGAAAAGCAAAAATTCAAGCAATTGAAGTTGTGAGGTTACCACATGAAGCTGAAACGGTTTGAAGCCCTGACCTTACAAGGAGCGCTACGGTCAGTCAGAGATGAATTAGGTCCTGATGCCGTCATCGTGTCCACTCGACGGGTTCACAAAGGCGGGGGGCTCTTTGGATTGCTCAGTCAGCCAGTTGTGGAAGTGACAGCCGCAGTGGATCGTGGCAAAAAACCGAAAAAGGTCGAATCGAACCTTATGGACCGAATGCGTCAGACTGAAAAAGTTGTGGAAGCGGCCATGACCAGTCCAGAAGAGAAACCTGAATCATCACCTGTCTCCAATAGTCAATCACGGAGGTTTGAAGAGCAACTGCGTATGGCGACGATGCTGGACCCCTTTACCGAACAATTAACTGCTGTGCGAGAGGAACTTCAACGATTACGTGAAGATCGAGAAAATCCTGAATCTGTTGTTGGACCATTGCGACAAGAAATTGAAGGCCTTCGAATCACCGTGGGAGAAGCATTGGGTGATCGAATGCGACAACAGGTTAATGCGTTACCAGGTGATCTCACAACAGAATATGAACGTTTAGTTTCTCAGGGAGTACAGCCATCACTGGTGCATGACCTTTTGCGTTCAGTGGTGGAAACATTGGGAACCGCAGGTCTTGGAAATCGTGCCATTGTTCAGGAACTTATTCGAGAGCGTATTGAGCAGTCTCTTTCTGTGTCTGGGTCAATTCTGCCAACGGGAAACTTGCAAAAGGTTGTGATGCTTGTCGGGCCGACCGGAGTGGGGAAGACAACCACGGTTGCCAAACTCGCCAGTTGCGTGACGCAAGCAGAGCGGCCCTATAAAACGGTATTAATCACGCTTGATACGTATAGAGTGGCTGCGGTTGAACAGCTACGGGTATTTGCAAAAATCCTCAAATTACCTTTAGAGGTGGCCGTATCACCTCAGGATCTTTCAATGTGCATTAGCCGGCATTCTGATGCGGACTTGATTCTGATTGATACTGCAGGGCGAAGTCCACGCGATCGTGTTGGACAGGAAGAACTGAAAAACATAGCGCGTCAAGGGTTGAAAATTGAAACCCACTTGGTGTTAGCGGCTCCTACGTCAGAATCTGTCCTGCATGAAGTGATTCAGCAATATCGAACCATTCCCATTCACCGTCTTCTCTTTACCAAATTAGATGAAATTGGACATCATGGAAAGCTTCTCAATCTTCTCCATTATACGGGCCTTCCATTGTCCTACCTTTCTATGGGACAGCGAGTCCCAGAAGATTTGGAGCTCGCAACGGCGCATGGGCTCGTGGAGCGACTTTGTCGTGCCCATCATCAGGAACCGATGGAAGGTTCATCCTTGTTAGGAGTATCCACGTGATTAACCCCCGAGCGAACCACTCAGTATCGAAAATGAAACGAAAAGTCATTCCACCAGTCAATGATCAAGCCAGCGGTTTAAGAGCGGTGTTCTCCCCAAAATTCAAGCAACCTCGACCGGTGCAAGTTGTGGCTGTGAGTTCAGGAAAAGGGGGAGTCGGAAAGACGAATATCGTGATTAATTTGGCTGTGGCTTCCGCCAAACAGGGACGAGAAGTCCTGATCTTGGATGCAGACTTAGCATTAGGGAATGTAGATATTCTTTTAGGATTGGCACCCACCTATACAATTGAAGATGTGTTCTCTGGAGATCGGACGTTAGACGAAGTCATGATTAAGGGGCCTGAAGGTATTCGGATTTTGCCGGCTGCATCAGGTATCCAAGAATTATCAAATTTGACGTATGAACAACAATTACAGTTGCAGACAGGGTTCCTTCAGTTGGATCATCCACCAGACCTTCTGTTGATTGATTGCGCCGCTGGGATTTCATCGAATGTGTTGTATTTTAGCGTAGTGGCACATGACACGCTGATTGTGACGACGCCTGAGCCAGGATCCTTGACCGATGCCTATGCCGTGATGAAAATTCTTTCCACTCGCTACCAACAGCGTCGTTTTCGCTTTCTCGTGAATATGGTACGAAAGTCTCAAGATGGGAAAGAAGTGTTTCGGAAGTTTAGTTTAGTTACGGATCGATTCCTTAATATTTCATTAGATTATGTTGGGTGCATTCCCTTTGATGACTGTGTGCCACTAGCTGTTTCTCAGCAACGTCCAGTGACTGAGGTCTTTCCCAAGTCCGCGGCCAGTAGGGCAATGGTTCGGGTCGTTGACAACATCGGGCTATGGAAAAGCGAGCATCCTCTGCGAGGAGGCTATCAATTGTTTGGAGCTGCCGGATTTGGGCAAGTTCAACCAGAAATGGAGAGAACAGCATGAAGCGAACCATCGCCGAGAAGGACCCCATTCCCGTGAAACAACCGATTCCCTCAAAGCTCATCTTTGATGGAGATGAGCGGGAACAACTCATTCAAGACTTTGTCCCCGTCATCAAATATATGGCTCTGCGTTTGGCCATGCGGGTGTCGAGTGGATTGAATGTTGAAGATTTGATAAGTGCTGGGACTGTGGGCCTCCTTGATGCGATTACGAAGTTTGATCCCTCACGGGAAATCAAATTTCGAACCTATGCAGAGTTTCGAATTCGAGGGGCTATGCTGGACGAAATACGTGCGATGGATTGGGTGCCCCGTTCGATGCGAGAACGGATTGGGAAAATACAACATGCGGCCAATGAATACACCAAACGAAAAGGTCGACCCCCAACTGAAAGTGAGTTAGCGGCTGAACTTGGAATGGAAGCTGAGGAAGTCGATGCGACATTGTTGCAGGCGAAAGGTTCGGTTGTGTTGAGTTTAGAAGATTTAGGGAGTCATGATGATGATGCGCATCCAATTCTCGATGCTCTCGCTGATCGTGATCAGCCAACACCTTTGGAATCGCTATTGTCAGAGGATACAAGAAAGATTTTGGCCGACGCGATAGATCATTTGCCTGAACGCCAGCGTTTAGTATTGACACTCTACTACTTTGAAGAATTGACCATGAAAGAAATCGGTGCCACCTTGAATGTGACTGAATCTCGAATTTGCCAGTTACACGCCCAGGCGATGATACGTCTAAAAGCTCAGCTGCATAGCCGCCTATCTCGATAACCCTTTTCCTATGTCAGGAGTCGAGTCCCTCTTCTTCTCTCGTTTCATCTTCTGATCCTTGCCACTCACTATCCCTCTAACGCATCAACTTCATTCAAGAGTCTAAGACACCGAGAGAAAAAGGTGATGAACGGGTTTGTGCATGCAAGACAGACTTGGTCTGGCCTTCGAAAGTAGCGATCCTTGCGACTGATGTCTTATATGTTTGATTTTCAATCCATGGTCAATGTGTTGTGGGTACTCGTCTGTAAGGCTTAAGTCATGCTTATGAAAATTGGGTTTACCTGTTTGGATAGTGGATTGGTTCGTGCCAAAAATAGTACCAACGTTGCACTTAAAAAAACCTTACGGACTTTGTCGTGGCTGCCATGATTTATTTGGCAGTGGGTTATGGCTTCATGTTCGGAGCGAGTGTTTAAGGCTTTATAGGAATTGATGATTTGTTTACGGCAGGTAGGTTGACATCATGGTTCCTATCTTTTTTTTTCAATTGATATTCTGTGGAACGGCGACGACAATTCTCTCTGGTGCCGTCGCTGAGCGAATGCGGTTTGTTTGGTACGTATTGAGTGCTTTCATCCTTTCTGCCGTACTCTATCCAGTCATGAGGCATTGGATGTGGGGCGGTTTTGCAGACAGGGCACAGACAGGGTGGCTTAACAGTCGAGGGTTTATTGATTTTGCAGGGGCGTCAGTCGTCCACCCTACGGGAGGGTGGGCCGCGTTAGCTGTGATTGTCGTGATTGGTCCACGAATTGGTCGTTTTGATAGAAGTGATGCGCCAATTCTGGGTCGCAACATTCCCTTACCCGTGTTAGGGCTGTTTTTTTGTGAATCGGATGGCTTGGATTCAATGGTGGCAGTACGTGTAACTTTGATGAACAAGTGTCTAAGGTATTGGTGAATACGATGTTAGCTGCTGCAGGTGTTGGTTTGACAGGTCTTGGCTTATCTTGCCTCAAAGGTCGATCAGATGTTGGCGTCATGTTCAATGGGACCCTTGCCGGTCTTGTTGCTATCACGGCCTGTGCCCCGTTAGTAGAACCATGGTCATCAGTCGTGATCGGAGCGCTTGGAGCTAGTATTGCTTTGACGGCAACCATACTGCTGGAAAGAATTCAACTCGACGATGTGGTTGGTGCGGTTCCTGTGCATGCATGTGCTGGTGCGTGGGGAACCATATCGGTGGCATTATTCGGAGATTCTACGTTATGGAAAAGTGGTCTGAGTCGATGGGGGTAATTAGAAATTCAATTTATTGGTGTGGTGGTTTGTTTCCTATGGTCATTCGGTGTGGCGTATGTTCCTTTTCGATGCATCAATCTTTGGTTTCCGCTTCGTGTGCCCCAAGAGGATGAAGTGCAAGGGTTGAACGTGAGCGAGCATGGTGCCAGTACAGCCCTACTTGATCTGTTGTCCAAAATGGATATTCAACGTGAGTCTGGGAATTTTACTGAACATATTG
Organism: Nitrospirales bacterium; assembly: GCA_029261355.1. Classification (GTDB taxonomy): domain Bacteria; phylum Nitrospirota; class Nitrospiria; order Nitrospirales; family UBA8639; genus JAGQKC01. Next base: position 64,108 of record JAJDBM010000012.1, read on the forward strand.
CAGTAGAGCCTCATACGGAAATAGGGCAAATTGCTCTTGAGTATAATCATGTTTTAGATAGTATCAATGTGGAAAGACAAGGTCGTCAACAGGCAGATGAGGCGCTGAATGAAGAGGCGCGAATGGTACAGATGCTTCAAGAAGTGGCAGTAGCGGCAAACGAAGCTATGACCGTGGATGAGGCCTTGCAAGCGGGACTTGATATCGTCTGTCGGTGTACAAAATCGCCAATTGGACATGTGTATATGCGTTCAAAGCTGGACGTGAATCTTTTGGAACCAACATCTATCTGGTGCATTGAAGATTCCGAAACGTTTCGCATGTTTCGTGAGGTGACCGAGCAGAGTCTATTGCACTGAGGTATGGGGCTGTCAGGGAGAGTTTTAGAAACTGGAAGGCCGGCTTGGATTGCGGACGTCACAAAAGATCAGAATTTCCCTCGAGCAAAGGTTGCTGGAAATATTGGTGTAAAGGCCGCTTTTGCCTTTCCAGTCGATTTTGAAGAAACAACGGGAGCCGTATTGGAATTTTTCTCCAATCAAGTTGAGGAACCACATGTTCGATTGCTCAACGTAATGGGAACGATTGGTACGCAATTAGCTCGGGTCATCGAGTGAAAAAATAAGGAATTCGAACTGATTCAAGCCAAAGCTGAGGCCGAAGCTGGAGCGAAATCCAAAGCGGAGTTCTTAGCGATGATGAGTCATGAGATACGCATGCCGATGAACGGAGTCATTGGCATGACAGACCTGTTGCTGAATACAGACTTATCTCCGGACCAATACGAATTCACGGATACGATTCGTACTTCGGCTGATGCACTGTTAACGATAATCAACGATATTTTGGATTTTTCGAAAATTGAAGCAGGAAAAATAGAAATTGAAGAAATCAATTTTGATCTTCGAAAAACGGTAGAAGATGTTGCCGAACTCCTCGCCGAACGCGCGAACGACAAAGGAGTAGAGCTGACGGACCTGGTTCAGGCTGATGTTCCCTTCTCTGTACGGGGTGATCCAGGACGAATCCGGCAAGTGCTCATGAATTTACTTGGCAATGCCATTAAGTTTACTAAAGAAGGAGAGGTGAACCTTCGTGTGGCATATATGGAAGAGAGGGAGGAGGAATGCCTCATCAAAATTGATGTCACAGATAGCGGAATCGGAATTACACCAGATCAGCAATCTCGTCTTTTTGATTCGTTTACACAGGCCGATTGCTCTACGACTAGAAATTTTGGAGTTACGGGGCTCGGATTAGCGATAGCCAAACAACTCGTGACCCTTATGGGAGGTGAGTTAGGCGTGGAAAGTGAAGTCGGAAAGGGAAGCACATTCTGGTTCACCGTCCATTTAAAAAAACAGACGACAGAGAGACAGACGATTTCGGACATGCTCAGGTCTGTGGAAGGCCTTAGGGGGCTTATTGTGGATGATCATCCGACGAATCGAACGATCATGGAACATTACACAAAAGCGTGGGGCATGCCAACCACATCGGTTGAAAGTGGAAAAGATGCCCTGACTCAGATTCGACATGCGGTGCAAATCGGTACTCCCTACGACGTCGTTTTCCTGGATCTTCATATGCCAGAAATGGACGGATTTCTGCTCGCAGAAGCCATACAGCAAGATCCAGGATGTGGGCAACCTTGGCTGTTGATGCTCACATCTTTGGGTAGGCGAGGGGACGCAGCTAAAGCAAAGACGTTAGGAATAGCCGCGTCTCTCACTAAACCTATTCGACAAGCACAACTGTTTGAGGCCGTATCGATTGTCTTGGGAGAGGACCATGCGGTAGGTGGTGAAAATCTTGTCACGCGACATTCCATGAATGAACAGAAAATTAAGGCCGGAGCCAAAATCTTATTAGTCGAGGATAATATCGTTAATCAAAAGGTTGCTGTTCGAATGTTGCAGGCATTGGCGTGTCAGGTCGATATCGCAAATAACTGTCAAGAAGCAGTTCACGCGGTGAATCGCGGCAATTATGATCTCATCTTTATGGACTGCCAAATGCCGGTGATGAGTGGGTTAGAAGCCACACGTGAAATAAGAAGAGCAGAAACAAAAACCGAGCGACGAGTAGGGAGTGACGAAGTTCTCAGCACGCGTCCTCAAATACCGATTGTGGCGATGACTGACAATGCCATGAAGGGGGATGAAGCGAATTGTTTGGCTGCAGGAATGAATGATTTTTTATCAAAACCTGTGAAATTAGATCAAGTACGTCAAAAAAATTGCAACGTTGGTACTCAAATAGGAACAGTAAAGATTTCCAAGTGAAAAATGAGAAGAGCGAAGAAGCCCTGGAACCGTTAGCCGAACAACGAGATCCGAGCAGCGATGCACCAGAGACGCTTCGCAATGACGATTTCCTCGATATCACCGTTTTGAACGAATTGCGAGCATTCGGTGGTGAAGATGATCTAGGTTTTTTGAATGAGGTGATTGAACAATTCTTGTGTGACGCACCTGTGCGGATCACAGAAATTCGCCAGGCCATTGAGGCATATGAGTTTCAGTCACTCACCAAGGCGGCACATGCCCTAAAAGGGAGTGCGCGTAATGTTGGTGCAATCAGTTTGAGTTCGTTGTGTTGGAAATTCGAAGAAGTTGGCCGATTGAGCGCCATAGGTGAAGCCGTAAATATGGTTCTCCTACTAGAGCAAGAGTGGGAACGAACCAAACTGGCACTGCAAGAAGAGTTACTGAGTCTTGCCGAGGTGAAATAGCAATAGATTCTCATGTGGGATGATCGTACGAAAGGCGTCGTGTTAACAGAGGTCTTAGAAATGGAAAGAATTGACGTAAGCATGGCCTGAGGTTGGGTTTCGCGGCCCCAAAACGATTTTCGTTACACGAGTTCTTGTATGTGGGAAATGGAGGCCAGGGTGGCACAGCCCATTCTTGTTATTTTCATGAGATTGTCATTTTTCTTCAAAGATAAAGAGAGAGGTGTCGGGGCAAAATAATCTATGAAATTTGAAAACTCCCTCGAGTTTTCAATGAGAATATCCGAAGATGACAGAGTAGGGGAAGGCTCAGTCGAAAGAGGACAAATTACCGTAAATATTTCTTTGAAATCATTGTGTCAATGGCCAATGGTGGAGGAACAAAGTGAGTCAATACGAAAAATTAGATTCCATAACGGCCGGTTCAGAGAAAATGACTGATACGACTCTGTGCGTGAGCATTCTCTTGGTTGATGATGAAAAAGTGATCAGGATGGTGACCAAAAAACGTCTTCAAAAGTTGGGACATTCAGTTATTGAAGCGGAAAATGGTCGAGAGGCTTTGGACATATTACGTACCAAACCTGTGGACCTCATTATTTCTGATTGGATGATGCCGGAGATGGATGGGCTTGAGCTTTGTGAAGCCGTGAAATCAGATGTACAGCTCAGTTCAATTTATATCATTCTTATGACTGCATTAGATCAGCCAGATCAAATTGCTGAGGGTTTGACCCGGGGGGCGGATGATTTTTTAGCGAAGTCTGCTTCAGAACAAGAAATTAGTGCAAGAGTGAAAGCTGGCTTACGAACCTGTCAGCTCATTAAGAATTTAGCGCATTCACATGAAGTGATTCTGGAACAACAACGAGCGTTGGATGCAGAATTGAAATCGGCTGGAGAGTTTGTCCTCTCGTTATTACCTCCTCATGGCAAACCTGTTCCGAATGTGGAGGTTGCCTGGGAATTCAGACCATCTGAACGAATGGGAGGAGACTTATTTCAAGTCACACCATGGGGGAATGAACATCTTGGCCTGATGATTCTTGACATGTCAGGGCATGGGATTGGTCCAGCGTTACGGGCCGTCTCTCTGGCTATGACTTTTCGGGATGAACAGATGGCGCAACGTCATCCGTCTTATGATCCTGGTGAGATCATCGCGCGATTGAATATAGAAAACCCTCTGACTGATCAGGGTGAATATTTTACGATTTGGGTGGGTAGTCTTCATTTACCCACATTGCAGCTTCGATATGCAACAGCTGGACATCCTGGGGCCATTGTGACGAGGTCGGGAGTGCCACATCAAACCTTGGGGGCTCAGTCATTGCCGATAGGGTTTGATCCAGGGCAATCCTATGTCAGTCAGCAATGTGCATTGACGGGAGGTGATCGGTTGTACCTGTTTAGCGATGGGATCTACGAAGTGATGTCACCCAATGAAACCATGTGGGGGACTGAAGGTTTGGGCGAGTCTTGTGACGTTGTACATGAAAAACCAATGGCTAAGGCTTTGACTTGGATTGTCCAGCAGAGTCAAGCCTGGCAAAAAGACGAAAAATTTGGGGATGATGTCGCCCTTATTGGAATTGATATTCAGTCATGAACTATTTCAGCCATCAGTTGAATCTCTTGGAATGGTAATGCATGAACCATCATCCGCAAAAAGTGAGAGTCCCCCGAGACTGAGACGTCGCATTATTCCCTGAACATGACTGAGTATTTTGAATGTCCTATATGGATTGAGCTGTAACATGAGAATTTTACTCGTTGATGATGACCCGGTGAATCGTTATATCTTGCGTGAGTATTTAGAGGAAGATGGGTATGCATTGCTTGAAGCAGATGATGGGGAGGAAGCCTGGCGGTATTTGGAGGAAGAAGGGGATACATTTGCAGCTGTGCTTCTGGATCGAATGATGCCGAAATTAGATGGGTTATCTGTGTTGAATCGAATGATGGCTCATGACACGCTAAAGCATATTCCGGTGATTTTCCAAACAGCAGCGATTGAATCATCCGAAGTGCAGGAAGGCGTGGAGGCCGGAGCATTCTTTTATCTGGCCAAACCATTTGAGCAATCGATGTTGTTGGCCATTGTGTCTGCCGCTGTTCGAAAAGGTCTGAAGCATCGTGAACTCCTTGATGATATTGTGCGACAAACTCGTTCTATTCAAAGTATGGAGAATGGAATATTTCGAGTGAGATCTATTGATGAAGTGCATGACCTTTCCATTCTTCTTGCCAATGCGTGCCCAGTTCCAGAAAAAATTGTCATGGGGTTGAATGATTTATTGATTAATGCGGTTGAACATGGAAATTTGGGTATTACATACGAAGAAAAAACACTACTTCAAGAGACGGAACAGTGGGAAGAAGAGGTTCAACGTCGACTAGGACTTCCAACAAACGCTCAGAAATATGTGGAAGTCAACTTTGAAAGACGAGGTGGGGAAATTCATATAATGATCACTGACCAGGGAAAGGGCTTTGATTGGAAGCAATTTGAGAAACTCAATCCCCAAATGGTTTTGGCCAGCCATGGTCGAGGAATTGCCATGGCGAAAGCCCTATGTTTTGATCAGGTTGAGTATCAAGGCATTGGGAATCAAGTCTGTTGTGTGGTCAATGCTCAGACGAGTGAAATGAACAAGCATGACATCGTCCCAGCCTCCGACCGTGCTTGTGTGTAAAGAGAATGCAAACGAATTCTATCCTCCGAACATGTGAGTAAGGTCTATGTTATGTGTCTGTTCAATGGAGGCCCTGAACATACTCTTCCACCAAAACCTTTCCGAGCCCCATCGATAGCTTCGAAGATATTCTCTTCAGTCAATTGTACTGTCCAATGCGGTCATTTCCTATGAGAAATCATTGAATGATGGTTTCATAAGATGAAGAACTCAACCTCTCAGGGTCGACCAGTATTGACCACCGTCAGTATTGCTTTGGTCTGCCTTATTGTTGTGATTTGTGGGATGGCGGGGTATTGGATGCAGTCCGATATGATTAGAAAGCAAGGTCAAGTTTTGGCTGGGACCGCCACCATATTGGGGGAACGGATTGATCGTATTTTCTTTGATCGGTATAGAGATTTTAAAATGTTGTCTTCGATGGGTGACTTGGTGAATGGTGATGTTTCGACTATCACACGTACGTTGAAACATGTCCAAAACTCCTATGAGAATGCGTATGAAGTGTTGAGTGTGACGGATAATCTAGGTCAAGTCATTGCGAGTACCGATTCTTCATTAGTGGGAAGTGATTTTGGAACGTCGGCATTGTTTCAGACTCTTCAGGAACAGAGAGAGATTGTGATTGAAGATGATCAATCGAGGAATGTCTTACCAGGACATGTGGGCTATACGATTGGAGCGCGGCTCAAGACTCAATCAGCCGATCAGACGTTCTCAGGTATTGTGTTTGCGTATGTCCATATGTCCGAGCTATTTGATGAATTTGAGCGTCAGGCTGATCTTCTTCGTCAACAAAACCCTGAGACATCGGACTTTGAGTGGCAATTGATTCGTCAGGATGGCGTCTTGCTCATTGATTCTGTGCTTGAAGAAATCGGAAAAACAAATCTTCGTGAATTGAGTCTTCCATCTGTCTTGGCCATTGCCACTGGCCAGTCAGGGTATCTTGTTGAAACCCATGCTCTGCGCAACGTTAAGGTCATAACAGGATATGCGCAAGTGACTGGCATTGGGAACGTGTCTGGATTTGGATTGGGCGTGCTATTCCGTCAAGATCAAAAGGAAATTATCCGTCTGGCATGGGCATTACAGCAAAAGTTATTTTTGGTCGGTCTGGGCGTTCTCATGCCATTCCTAGGGATACTAATCTGGAGTCGTCGACAAGTCCAGAAGGCTCAAGATTCGGAACGAGAAGCTCAAAAAGTTTTGCAACGTTGGGTGGAACAACTTAATGCTATTCTTGAATCGTCCCCGGTCGCCACGATTATAGTGACGGCTGAAGGCCATATTGAACACATGAATCGAGTGGCTGAAAAAATATTTCGATGTATGCCCAAACAGTTTTATGGATGCCATGTGTTTCAGCTCATTTCTGAACGTGAGCAAATCGATGAGCAATTTTATGCTTCTTGGCTGAGCACGTGGTTTTCAGAGACATCACACGAACATCTAAAGGAGCAGATAGGGGTCCGTCAGGATGGGACTGAATTTCCGATTGAATTGAGGGTGTGCCCACTACCTGAATCAAGCGCCGGTGTGAATCCTTCAGGTCAATTGTTGAATAAAGTGATCATGAGTATTCAAGACATAACAGAGCGAAAGCAGTCTGAATTAGCAATTGAACATCAATTGGCTCATCTCGAAGAAAAAATTCAAGTGCGAACAGCCGATCTTCAAAAAGCCAAAGAAGCGGCAGAGAAAGCCAATAATGCCAAAACGCTGTTTATGGCAAATATATCGCATGAATTACGTACACCGATGCATGCCATTCTCAGTTTTGCCTCCCTTGGGATTGATCGATATGACAGTGCCACGCCAGAGAAATTGTTGTCATATTTGACTCAAATCAAAGAGGGTGGCAATCGCCTCTTATCCTTGGTCAATAATTTATTGGATCTTTCAAAACTCGATGCCGGTCGGATGGTGTTGGACTATCAAGAGGTAGATATTAAAAGTCTGCTACTTAACGTAAGACAGCAAACAGATGCGCTGCTAAAAGAAAAAGGCCTCGTTCTGAGTGTTGACCATTGGACTGATGATACGGCGGTCATTTGTGATGAAGCGCGCATTACTCAAGTCTTGTGGAATCTCGTGTCGAATGCTATCAAATTTACGCCAGCAGGAAATCGGATTACTCTCGCCTTTCGATCGTCCCTCACTCGTTATGGGCGCCGTCAATCTGATGAGGAGAGAGTCCCAGGATTGTTAGTGACGGTCCGTGATGGGGGTCCTGGAATTCCAGGAAATGAACTGACGTCGATTTTTGATCAATTTGTTCAAAGTAGTACGACGCGAACAGGTGCGGGTGGTACTGGATTGGGATTATCAATTTCAAAGGAAATTATTGAGGCGCATGGCGGAAGTATTTGGGCAGAAAATCATCATGAGGTTGGAGCCTTATTTCATTTTCTTATTCCTATTCGCTCTCCATGGCCGGAAAAGTCTATTGAAAACGATGATGGACTATTGGTGAAAGCCCCGTAATGATTCAGGAGATGACACAGGTGCCAATAAATGTCGTAATTTGTTTCAAAAATGAACTTAAGTCCAGGTCCTAAACGCCGATAAAACTAGTAGAGTTTTTCTAGAACATGGGTGCAGGTATCGACGCAGGAAATCGGTCTCCTTCTCGGATACATGCCCGCTTCGTTTGGTCACTCACGTATGTATGAGTGCAAGTATGGACGAAGGATTCAATTCCCCGCCCCGGATTCTTGCCTGCATCATTTAATCGTTACCTAACAATCCTTATCGTGGAGTCATTCATGGAAATTCAGGAACGTTCCGACGTGCATGTGTTACAGCCAGAGGGCGAACTGACGATCTTTGAGGCGACGGAGTTTCGAGAGGCGTTGCTGTCGTTATGTGGGAAGGCCGGAGCACTCGAACTCGATCTCAGTGAGATCGAACGGGTTGATT
>JAJDBM010000013.1 GCA_029261355.1 Nitrospirales bacterium
ATGGATTCGCCGCGCTGCCAGCGATCCCAAATGTCTGCTCGTTGTTCTACACTAAAATTGATGCGGGTTCGGTGTTTCATCGTCACACTCCATCTCCATAGGGTAGGATAAAGTGTTGCGTTGATCAATTGAACTCACAGCTGACCATTGAGCAAATGCAAGCACATTCTTGGCAAGAGATCAATCGGAGTCAATTGCTCGAACAAATGCGAGGTCAGCTTGAAATCGGTGATCTTACTAAACGAATCATTGCACAGTTGTGTTCTCAGGTGTTTGCTGAACTGGGGGCGCTGTATTGTGTTGAAGAATCGACCGATCTGGTTCTCATCGCCAGTTATGCATCGACACAGAACATTCAGGCGTCGAACCGAATTGCCCATGGTGAGGGGCTCCTCGGGCAAGCGGCTAAAGAACGACGCATGATCTTGGTCACTGAGGTGCCGGAAGATTATTATCAGATTTCTTCTGCATTGGGGCAGACCAGCCCACGATGTGTGTTGCTGCTACCGATTGCAACAGAATCGGAGCTAGTTGGTATGATTGAATTATGCTCGTTACGAACATTTTCAGATCAACAGATTTCGTATCTCAAGAGTGTGGCAGAAAGTATTGCGGTGACGATTCAAGCCTCTCAATACCGATTGAACATGGAGACCTTGTTGGGACAAACTAAGCAGGAGATTGATTTACTCCAGTCCCAGAAGAAGGAATTCTTGGTCTCGGTAGAAGACTGCAAAGAAACTGCTCAAGTCTGATGAGTGACTCATCATGAAAAGATTGCGCAGTGTCTCGACTTAATCCGACAGAAAGTGGGCTAAAAGCGTTACATCCCAGAAGATGAACCTGATATATGTGCGTCGATCAGAAGAATGCCCGAGGAGACGACAGGGTAGATAAGAAGAATGTTGAATAAGAGATCTGGCCTATGTTTGATTCCATAAGTCGACAGTTGATTCTAGGGTTTTTTGTCGTCGGAACGGTGCTCTTGATGGCGGTCGGCCTATCCATATGGCAGGTCAGCGAGGTGGGTGTGATATCCTCGCGGTTGAGCAGTCTTCGAACACCAACTGCGGAAGCCAGCCTGGAAATGCAGAATGGCATCAATCACTCATTAGCCGCTCTGCGAGGGTATATCCTACTTGGAAAAGATCGATTTAAAACCGAACGTCGCATGGCCTGGATCGACGAGATTAGGCCTTCTTTAGAAACCATGGCCAAGCTCTCCGAGAGCTGGACGAATTTAGAAAATCGGGCACGTCTTATTCAGATAGAAAGGAGTCTCACACACTTTCAAACATATCAAGAGGAGATCGAAGGTATTGCCAGGACTCCAGAGAATAGGCCGGACCTGCAGCTTGTTAATGGCAGATTAGAGCAAGTTGGGACGCTCATGATGGAGAAGGTCACAGCTCTCATCGATAGAGAAAAATTGAGATCTGCCACAGATGCCAACAAACAACTCCTGAGTTCTATGGCCGACTTTCGGGGAAGTTTGGGAATGATGCGGGCGTCACTTCTTGCCTATGTGTTAACTGGAAAGGCGTCACATAAAGAAGAGTTTACTCGACAGCAATTGCGTAACACCTCGAGCTTCGAGATACTCAAGAGTCGTCGCTCGATAATGTTGCCAGTGCAGCGGCGAGACTTTTTGGCCCTGGAGAAAGTTTCCTCCGAATTTACCAGTCTCTCAGAAACAATATTTCGACTCCGTGAACAAAACACGTACGATCTCGCGAACCACTGGCTGGCCATCAAGGCTGCACCTATTGCGTTTGAGATTAAAGATATCAATCGGTCTATGATCAAGAATCAGCGTATCCTCAGGGGAAATGATTTTAAGGCACTTCAATCGCGGATCGATCAAACGACATTTATGGAGTACCTTCTACTGTTTTTTGGCATTCTGATAGCTATTTTTGCAAGCACGTTTTGTATTCGGTCGTTGCTCCGTTCCCTTGTGAGTGTCAACACGAGTGCGGATTCTATTGCGAAGGGTGATCTAACGACCAAAGTGGAGGTTTCTGGTACCAAGGAAATGCGGGAGTTGGGGGAGAACATCGAGGCGATGCGTGAGGCGTTGCTCAGCGTTCAGGATGAACAGGCGGTGTCGTTGAAAGAGCAGCAAGCACATGGGACGCTTGCAGAGATTTTACAAAAGCCTCGCGATAGCATGGAATTTGGAACCAACGTCCTTACTTTTCTATGCGAATATAGTCAAGCGCAAGTAGGAGTCTTTTATGCTCGATCTTATGTAGAAGGTGAGGAAGGTGAGGATTTACATCTTGTAGGCTCCTATGCCTTCATGCGACGCAAACGCTTAGTGACGAAAATCGCTTCAGGGGAAGGCCTGGTGAGTCAAGCAGCACTTGAGAAGCGAAGCATTATGATCTCGGATATACCTGCCGACTACGTCAATGTCTCTTCAGGATTTGGTGAGATGGTGCCTCGCTATGTGTTGGCGGTTCCTATCGTACGAGCGGACCGGGTGACGGGTGTACTTGAATTCGGGTCGTTTGAGCGCTTTAGCGACAGACTGATCACGTCTATCGAGTCTATGCTGGAATCGATTGCGATCGCGTTGGATGTGCTTCAGGCCAAGGCCCAGGCTGAGAAGCTGCTTGAGACTACTCAGGAGCAAGCTGAGACGCTTCAACGTCAGCAAGTGGAAATGGCGATGAAAAACCAAGTACTGCAGGAACAAACGAATGCGCTAAAGAGCTCTCAAGAACAACTGCAAGAGCAAAGTGAACAACTTCAGTCGTCGAATGAGGAACTCAGAGACCAAAGCGAGGTACTTCTCAAGCAAAAAATCGAGATTGAACAGAATAGCCTACGTGTGCAAGAAGCGAAGAAAGACGTTGAAACGAAGGCTCGTGAGCTGGAGCAGGCGAGCAAGTATAAAAGCGAGTTTTTAGCGACGATGAGTCATGAAATTCGCACACCCATGAATGGTATCTTGGGTATGACAGATATCTTACTCGATAGCTCGCTGGATTCTGACCAGCGTGATTGTGCGGAAACAGTGAAGCATTCGGCCGATGCCTTACTCACGATTCTTAATGATATTCTTGATTTTTCCAAGATTGAATCTGGAAAACTCGAAATTGAAATAATTGATTTTGATCTGCGTGTGACGGTGGATGAGGTGATGGATTTACTTGCGGCCAAGGCTCAGGAGAAAGGCTTGGACTTGGTCGGGTTAGTCTTTGCTTCCGTTCCTCGATTTGTGCGCGGAGACCCAGGTCGTTTTCGACAGATTTTATTGAACCTTGTTGGCAATGCAATTAAATTTACTGAACATGGTGAGGTCGTCGTTCACGTACTCCTGGAAACCGAAATAGCAGACATGGTTCAGTTACGAGTTGAGGTTCTGGATACTGGCATTGGGCTAAGCTCAGAAGCACAAGAGAGGTTATTTCAACCGTTCTCACAATCTGATAGTTCCACTACACGACGGTTTGGTGGCACGGGGTTGGGGCTCTCTATCTGCAAACAGTTGGTGATATTGATGGGAGGGACCATAGGGCTAGACAGTCAGGCTGGTCATGGGAGTCGGTTTTGGTTCACTCTTCAGTTGGAAAAGCAGCCCAACCCCGCAGCTTCAAGCATAGAAGTCGGAGACAGTCTTGATGGGGTACGAGTCTGCATTGTCGATGATAACGCCAATATCCGACATGCACTCTCTCACTATATTGAGGCATGGGGTATGTCTTGTCTTGTTGTAGAGAATGGACGAGCCGTCTTGAGCTTATTGAAAGAGGCTGTTGTACACAACCAACCATGCGATATTCTTATTGTGGATAGACATATGTCGGAGATGGACGGATTTGAAATTGCCCGTCATGTGCGGGCTGACCCTGACCTTTCTCGAATACAAATAGTCATGCTGACGTCCATGGGCCAACGTGGAGATGCGGCCATTGCCCAAGAGGCTGGTATCGGAGCCTACGTCACGAAACCGATTCATCATGATCGACTTCGAAAATGTTTGAGTTTGTTGCGCAATGGTCGAAACATTGGGGACTCTCCAATTATCACTCAACATACTATCCAGGAAATTTTCCCTCAAGTGAGTGCGCATATTCTTGTTGCTGAGGACAACCTCGTCAATCAAAAAGTGGTGTCGCGGATGTTACAGAAATTGAACTATCGTGTGGATATTGTCGCAAACGGTCGAGAAGCCGTTGAGGCTGTGTTCAGTCATTCGTACGATCTTGTGTTAATGGATTGCCAGATGCCAGAAATGGACGGGTTTGAGGCGACACATGAAATTCGACGTCGTGTAGCGGAAAGTGTGGACTGTGAAATGCAAGACGAAAGACTGGAGAGAGAAGATGGGAGCCGGGAAGCATTCAAGGAGAGACGAGGCACGAAGGACGAGCAAGGTGGCACATCTCGTATTCCGATTATTGCACTGACCGCCAATGCGATGAAGGGTGATCGCGAACAATGTCTAGAAGCCGGGATGGACGATTTTATTTCGAAGCCAGTCAAGAAAGAGATCTTGGACGAGGTTCTCACGCGCTGGATTCGGTTAAGTAGGGATTTTGGTCAACCGGCTGCTGAATCGGAACTCCCTCACACCTCACATCCCTCGACTTCTAAACAACTTGAGTCCCTCCACACGAGCCTTTCAATCGATCCGCAAACCATACTGAATTTACGGGATCTCGGAGGTGAAGATGATCCAGAGTTTTTCAATTCCGTGATAGAGCAATTCATCACGGACCTTCCCAGTCATGTGGCGGCCATTCACACCGCCATTTTGCAAGAAGATCCCCAAGCTCTCATGAAGGCGGCACACGCATGTAAAGGCAGTTGTCGAAATATAGGTGCCCAAGTATTGGCTGAAATCTGTCTGGCACTTGAAGAGTTAGGACGAGTCTCCACAGTCGCTGGGGCCTTAGTGTTGCAGGAACAAATTGAAGCGGAGCTTCCTCGCTTGCAAACAATGCTCCAACGTGAACTTGCGACGACGACTTCTACAGTTTCACCTTCTTGAGTTTTCCAGTTAATAATAGACATTCAGTATTTTATGTCGGATGTCTGCTATCTCTATGTCCGTTGTTCAATGGCAAGTGCGGTGGGAACTAGAAAGACTATAGTCAATGCATTAGATTTACCTGAACTTTTATGGTGGGATGAGTTATGGGTATAAAGTTTTCCTCTTCGTTTTTGGTGAAGTCTATATGACCACTATTGACCGAATGCCGTCATGGCTGTTACCGACTCAAAGGGGTCGTTTGCGGCTGAAAGGCAGCGGTCGACGAGTGTCCATTTTGTCGTGTGATAATCGTCAGTATAGAAAAACATCCTGAGACAGGATGTTCTTAAAGAAGCGATTTTCGTCTCTTGTTAATGCCCATAGCGTTCAGGCATGCTTTAAAGGAAAGTTCCCTCTTCTATCTTGGTGACACCTCTAATGGAGAATGAATCGAACCGCCTAAACGTTCTTCGCCTGTATCGAATCCTGGATACCACCTCGGAGAAAGCCTTCGACGATCTGACCCACTTAGCGTCGACTATTTGTGGAACCCCGATCAGCCTTGTGAGTTTTGTCGACGAGAAGAGGCAATGGTTCAAGTCACACGAAGGATTAGCCGTAAACGAAACACCAAGGGAGCAAGCCTTTTGCGCGCATGCTATTCAGTATAGCGAGATAATGATTGTTGAAGATACACGGTTGGACAAACGATTCTTACAGAATCCATTGGTTACCGGAGAACCCAATATTCGGTTTTATGCGGGAGCACCGCTTCAAGTCGCAAGCGGTGCCAGGCTTGGGACATTGTGTGTTATCGATCGTGTGCCTCGAACTCTATCTGATACTCAGATATTAGCCTTAGAAACTCTTCGAGATGCCGTGGTCGCTCAGTTGGAGTTAAGACGAGCGGTCAATGATCTCAGAACCATCCACGATATCATTCCCATGTGCGCGTGGTGTAGAAGTGTCCGAATAGACAATCAGGTAAAGGAAGGGACTGAGTGGCAACCGCTTCATGAATACGTTGCTACGTTAGCTCCGGTCACGCACACTATTTGTCCTACCTGCACAGCCGGAATTTCTCCTCAGGCTCATCCCTAAAAGTCGCCTGTCGGTCGAAGGCCAGACATGTCGGTTCCCGACCCAGGCTGTGTGAAAACTCCGTATAAAATTTGGATCTAAAAATTTAGCCTCCGAGGATCGCCTGTATTCCACGATCTCTGTAGAAGCAAGGGGTGAGGCACCCACTGAATTCAGAAGATTCCGAGTTTTCACACAGCCTGGACCCACTGCGGACATGTGGGTCACCACTAGGTCAGTTCAATATGTGAAGTACAAGATTGCATTCAAGTTGGGAACTGGTTGCCAAACGGAGCGTTTA
>JAJDBM010000014.1 GCA_029261355.1 Nitrospirales bacterium
TATACTGCTCCCCTTGAAAGTGAGACCACCTTTAAGACATAACGAATATCTTAAAGGAGGATACAAAATGGCACGACCCTCGGATGCCCCCATTGAACGATGGACGGCCAAGCGACGAGCGGCACTCATCTTGAAAGTGCTCAAAGGGGAAACGTCGGTGGCGGAAGCCGCCCGCCAACACGGACTAAAGGTGGTCGAAGTGGAGAATTGGCAGGATCAGTATTTGCGGGCTGCAGAGAATGGCTTGCGACGGCGTCCCAAAGATGAAGAAGCTTTGAAAGAGGAACAGATCAAAAAACTCCAACAAAAGATTGGGGAGCTCGTGGTGGAGAATGATGTGTTACGAGAGGCCATCAAACCGTACCCTTTAGCGCGAGAGATGTCCGACGCGTGAGAGCCGCAATGCCGGCCATCTCGGAACGAACTGCCTGTCGGCTGCTCCAGGTCAGTCGAGCCTCGTTGCATCGACCGACCAAAGAGAAGCGGGCTCGCGCGGCGCTCTCGGAGGAATTAGTCGCTCAGCTAGAGCCACTTATTCAGGCGTATCCGACGTATGGCTATCGCCGACTGTGGGCGCTGTTACGATTTCGCCATGGGCATCTCCATAATCGCAAAGCGGTGTATCGGGCCTTACGCCTGAAACGGTGGTTGGTGCATCAACGTTCCGCGACCCCACGCCCGCGAGTGCAAGCTCGTCGAAGTCAAACGACGAAGAGTAATCATCGCTGGGCCATGGATGTGACGCATATTCCCTGTGGGCAGGATGGTTGGGGGCATTTGACCGCCGTAATTGATTGCCATGATCGTGAGATTATTGGCTACGAATTCGCCTTACGGGGCCGTGCGAAGGAAGCGGAACGAGCCATCGAAGCGGCCTGCCTCACTCGATTCGGCACCCTTCGTCCTGTAGGGCCCACCCCAGTCCTGCGAAGTGACAACGGGTTAATTTTTCAGAGCCGCCGCTTTCGACAAGCCTGTCGAGACTATCGCTTGGCTCAGGAGTTTATTACCCCGTATACACCACAACAGAATGGGTTAATTGAACGGTTTTTTCGGAGTCTCAAAGAAGAGTGCGTCTGGCAACAGCAATTTGATAGCTTCGAGGAAGCTCGGCAACGAATCAATACCTGGATGCGATGGTACAACGAGGAACGACCACATCAAGCCTTGCGCTATCAGAGTCCTCATCAATATCGCCAGCAACAAGGCTTACAGGTGGCTTGATTTCGGGGGAGCACTACAGGTTCTTAATGCATCTGTTCGCGTCACGATCCACTATAAACTTGTTGACTCTAGTTCAGGCACGGACCTATGGGAAGAAACCCGAACTGCGATTACTCAGGGTGGAGGAGGTGGAGGAGGAGGGCTCATTGGAGCTCTAATTGTGGCTGCTGTGAATTCTGCAATCACGGCAAGTGCAGATTACCGATCATTAGCGATTTAAGCCAATACCATGGCTGTGAAACCTTCAAGAGTCGGTCTACCCGCTGGTCCATATCACCCTCAATTTCAAAAAGATCTACCACATTATCAGTAATTCTCAGCAAGATTTTTGACAGGAATTCCCCAATCAGTCGAAGCATGTCTTACTTGAAGTCCAGGCAGGCTATCTCAAATCTGGTAGCCAGTTTCATTATTCAACTTTATGCTCTACAACCTATCGAATATCACACGACCTTCAGCCTGCTACCCACCGAGTCACTTCTATTCGAGGCATTTATGAATATGTGTATATTGACATCAAAAATTCTGCCGTGAATGATCTGAATCTCAAGATTCACCTGTTTTCAGTACCTTGGCTAAAAAGACAATAATTCATTTCTTGCAAAGAAAACCTTGTTGGGTATGAATAGCATTTATAGAGTTTTCGTTTGTTCTATTAGAAAGTTAGGGATTGTACCTTTATTCTTTATTTGGTCCGAATGAATACCGCTTTGCAGTATACGGTGGGGAATTTATATTAAATTGTAGACGGGATTACCTGCCTTTAAACTAAAGCAGGATAGAAAACTATATTATGAGATTCAATTTTATTTTTAGGGTAATCGGGTTAGCATTCTATCTACTAGCTTCTGGATGTGTAGGAAGTAAAGGGGTAATACAACCATAGCAATCTCTGGAGCCTCAAACGTCATTGAAAGATTTTTTCGGACTTCTTAGTGATGCTGAAAGAAAGGTTGCTGGCCAGATTACAACGTTAGAGAGACAGAGAATCATCAATGCAATTGTTGAGAAATTAAATTCCAATAAAGCAAAGCATTATCAAAAAATTGTAATCGCAGAATGTTTTCCTAAAAAGGCTAAAGCTTTAAATTGTGAGGAGGATGTTTTGCATCCCCAAATAATTTTTACGGAATATATAAAAAAGAAATACATTTGCTAGGTCTATGTTGGCTGGATTTGGACAAATTCATAGAGCCGCACCTTTACTATACTTCTCAAAAAACAAGGTCTCTTATCGGCAATCAGAATATTACGAAAACCTTTGCTTGGGTGGTTTCTATGGAATTTTGGTCGATATCCAGGTGGTTAAAGGAGGTTTGGCAGAGGCCGTTGTTTCAGTTTTATTGGAACTGGAAGTAATGATATTATTTTTTAGACCCTAGCTGCCTAATCTGGAAATTTGAGTTGAGGGAATCCCTAGAGCGTTGAGATCTTGCAATAAATCTGGCTTAGAACTTTAGTCTTAGTAGAGAAGGGCTTGTGTAAATAAATTTTAAAGGGACTGGAAGGTATGCACCCAGTCCAGAAAAATCTGATCACTTTGAATGAATTGCTTAGCTTCTGATTGCGATGAGTTTATTTTACCGCAACCTCTGCCTGTTATTCTTCTTTTCTCTGACTTGGAATAATTAGCTTTCAAGATTCTTCGGATTCCTCAGACGTGGTTTCTTCCTCCTCTTCCTTGACTTTGGAACTCGTAAACTGAGTCAAAATATCGTTTTCATTAAATGTTGCGGTAGCTGAGATTTTGTCACCTCTTATTGCTGCTTCTACTGGCCACGCAATAATTTCCCATAGAGCGAGAGTGACAATATCAGCTAAGAAATTAAATGTTGCTCGTCCGTATTTCCATCCTGGATCAGATCCTTCATAGAATTGATATAAATCTGTCCGTGTTCCATCTTGATTTTTTGTTGATGAAACTGGTGTACCAAATTTAGAAATCATCAGGTCTCGGGAAATTCCTCCTTTTTCTAGTGCTTTAATGTCTACTTTTTCAGGTTGGTTGAGGGCCATATGGACGGAGCACCCTTGTGAAAAGATAGAAATGACACCTACCAAAATTACAATGAGACGAATAGTCATGATTCTCGTTCTCCTTTTCTAATTATGTAAACTATGGAAGTTCTTCATATTGGTTTATTAGATTTTTGGGCTGTTATTTTATCGTTTTTTAAAAAAATCCCCTAGGAAAATTGTCAACGACATACTTAGGCTCCTAATGATTTATTATTCAATAATATCCTATAAATGTTTTGGGGCGGAAGATTTAACTAAACAGAAATTTCCTTAAATGTAAAGAAATTTGAGCTCAAATTTTTAGCGTTTTTGATATTGAGAAGCCACAACGTCAAGTAATTTAAGCTCAACTAGAAGAAGGTATGAAGGGAAAGAGTTGCCTCATTGTCATTGTCTCTATGATTGAACTCAGTTCTGAGCGCCCAATTTTGACTGAGTGTATAGCGTTGACCAAACGAAGCCTTGAAATCATCAGATTGATCGCCAAGTGGATAGTAAAAATAGCCTATAGAAAATATAGCTTTCCAGTCTTCTGTCAGGTTCGTCACTACCCCACCTGTTGAACCCACTCCAATGCGGTGGTGTTCGTCAAATGCACTGCTGACATTGGCCTCACCTTCTGCAAATAAAAAATATACTTCTCGCTTTGTTATGTTGGTTTCGATGGCTCCACCAATTCCGAGGTTGAAGTTTCCGCTACTACATAGGTTGCATTGACTTGTCTTTATTGTCTCCATACCTACATTGAGTTTCCACGATGGACTCTTAAACAAAAAGTCTATTGGAGACAGGGACAAAATATTGACAAAGGTGAATCGCTCGAGACGAAAACTATTTCGCTTTTCGTAATGCCGTAATCGTATGGACACAAGTTCGATTTGTGCGTCCCGTGTATATCCTGCATCAGGATCTAAAATGTCATGGTATGCCCCTCGAATGGAAAACTCTTCGAATAGCTCGTCTTCTCGCCACCCGAATGCTGCGCCGACTCTGGCCGTTTCGTGCCCTTTCTCTGGAGATTCCGTGAAGGGTTTAATTGGGAAACTTGAGGATTTGATTCCCAATAGGCTCCGTCTTGTTAAAACCGTCTGATTTAAAGCCCTATAGGCTATAATGTTGTCTTTATCTGTGTTGCTTTTATAGCGAAGATAGTCTGATGTTAAATCTAAGAGAAATGCTTGTTGTGTTGATTGAAATTGGTCAAGCTTTGGCAAAGTGACAGGAGTTGAATTGATGGTCATTTCTTCGAAAAGATTTCTTTCGGTATCCTTTAAGGCTGCATGTTTTCTTTTGATCTGAGTGCTACGGGCGGGGCGATATGCTATTTCCTCAACAAGACCTTCTTTTAGCGTTAAGTCTCTGATTGTATTTGCGGGGATAGTCCAATATTGAATATGGTCTGTGAGGTAGAGGTTGGGATTTGCAATCTCAAGTAAAGATAGGATGTGATAGGCACAATTTTCTTTGAAGAAGAAATAATCGAAATAAGCGTTGCCCATTTCCCATGCATGGAAAATGAGTTGCTGAATCTGCTCCGGTGAGAAATTCAAGCGGTACTCCCAGATGTCACGATTTTCGAAATCTCGATACTCCTTGACTTTCATGTAATAGGGAATGGTCGAAAAGTAGCCCTTGTACCCACCAAAAATTCCTTTCCACGCATATTCAATTCCTGAATTTTGAGGAACATCCGCAGAATAGTTAATCGTATAGGCTAATATTTTCGTGTGTTCCGTTTGGCCTTTTTGATCAATTCTTAAAAAGGTATGACCGAACATTGAGGCTGGGTTATTCATAAACGCTGAGGGAAAAATGATGGATATCTTTTGGGGGTTGAGTTCCGTTTCCCAAGCATCGAAACGTTCGCAGGTTACTGAAGGTAGTCTGTTGTTGTCGAAGGCCAGTTGTGTTTTTAGCCAATGGTAACGGGCAATGAATGCACATTGCGCTGGTTGTTGAGATCGTCCAACAGGATTTGTGTCGAAGAATTGACGAAGAGTTGCCTGCAGTTCAGCTTTGGGGTTAATTTTCCCAGATTCAGCCATGAAAAAACCAGGATCATCAACCTCGCTCGTATAGCCGGCAAAGGTGTTTGGTCGGTAGTGCAGAAGTAAATGCCAATATCGGTGATCGAAGAGACTGTCTTCGATGGCGCGCCTTTGAAGCTCTGCGAGGTAAGAGGTATCGTCTGCTGCATGCCCTGTGACTGGTGTTAAGGACAGAAAAAATAGGCAGATGAAAGAAAAAAAAGAAGCGAGCCCCAGCTCGAAAACTGGGGCTCGAGAAGAGTTATCGAATTGAGGCCTGAGCCAATACTGGGTGGGTAACGATTGAATCATGCAAGGCTTTTACCACGGCCTTTGGCGTAGTTTCACCTTTATTGAGGAGAGTGGTGTATTTTTCTTGAGTCATTGCAAAAAATTCTGCATGTTGTTCTTGGGGGACTCCCATCAAGGTGGCCATGGAAGCTAAATGTTCCCCTTCACCTTGTGCCATTTCTTGAGACAAATCATCAAAGTTTACCGATGCGAAAATGTTCACTTTCTCTTTCATGACAATCGTGCCGTCATTGGAACATCCTGAGGTTCCAGAGCTAATGCCGAATGTTTGACTCCCAAATGTTCCATTGGTAGTAGCCATGAGTACTTGTGTTCCTATTGCATTCGGATTTGCACTACCACTAGACCAGGCTAGATGTCCCAGTCCACAGCCTGGGCCATTGTTTGGTGGGTTGCCAAAAGCCAGTCCTGTTATTCCAAGGGTCAGCACTGTTGTGAAACAGATCATCGAAAGCTTCTTGCCCATACATTCCTCCTCAATTTTGGTTAGATAATTCCTTTGGCTCTTTGTGAGCCATATCATGAGTCAGTATATCAGCTTCCTTTGGTATGAAAAGAAAAATTATGGTAAGGGTATCTAGGGCATGAAGGGTAGGTGTATCGTGTGATTTTCACACAAACGGTCAAAGAGTTTGTTAGGCATTCAGACTTGAGGTTCCTGTTGTTCTCTGGCGTTGTCGAATTAAGTTCTGGAGTGTTTGGTGACCCTCAGGGTAGTGTGGGTAGGCGTGCGTTAAGTCTGTGAGTTTGGAAATAGCCTGATCAATTTTCCCGTTGTCTATGAGTACGGTTGCTAATTGTAACCAAGCTTCAAGACTTGAAGGATTGTGTTCGAGTAAGCTCTCGTAGGTTCTCATGGCTTCTTCTTGTTTTCCACGGAGGAGGCAATCTTCTGCAAAGGCTAGATACATATGCGTGTCAATCCAAGATGTTTGATCACGGCATTCAGTTTGAACCCAGCCTACGTTGATGTCCGGGCGAATGGTGTTGACCTTTTGGGCTAACAGAAACTCATGTTGAGCAACGTCTTGTTTGGTGGCGTGAAGAGAGGTTGGGGCCTGGTGCTGTGGGTTACTCAGTCGAAATCCTGTACGAGAGAGTTTTTCTATCAAATCCCTGTATTCATAGAAACGGATGGCGATGGTGTCTTCAAGTGGAGCATCAAGGTGGCGTCCAATAGGAATTTGAAAGACGAGAAACCCTTGAGGTTTCAGGACTCTATTGATTTCCTCCAGATATAAGTCAAAGACTGGTCGAGGCATGTGTTGAAAAGTCACATAGGAGTAGACCACGTCAAAATATCGAGGAGGGAAAAGGCTAAGATCCACTCCTGATGATTCTACCGTTGTGACATTGTGAACATCTTGTAGCCAAGACTTACTTTTATTGATCATTTCGGCTGATACATCGACTCCGATGAGTTTGTAGAAATATGGGGCTAAGGGTTTTAAGACTCTGCCAATGCCACATCCAATATCTAATGCGGTCCATGTGTTTCGATGATGTAATCCCAGGGTCGACAAGATGGTCTTCGCGGTCACTTCTCCAGATTCGGCAAAGACCGTCTCATTCTGATAGTCCTCTGTGGCAATCCAAAACCTTGCATGGTGCTTGGCTCGTCTATTCCAATCTTGTTTCATTTTCATCACAATGTTCATGAAGGATTCCTCAAGAAAAAGCCGTGGGGTTCGTCGGGTGTTTTCAACTGTTTTGTCGCAAAGAGGAAGAAGGTCGTTATGGCAACTTGCATTCGCGTAAAATTCGTCAACATGGGAACCGGTCTTCTGATTGGAAGCTGGAGTGATCAGAGAAGTTAAATAGCAAAATATTTGCCAAGTTCCCGGTAAATATTTTGAGATTCAGCAATACCTGAATTCATGCGAGCGATGGATTGGTTTTACGTTTTTATGTTTAAATATTTACTTAGGTATATTTTTGTGATTTGGGCAACAGGCTCCAGGCAGTGGGCAAGCGATGCCTAGCGAATGAAGAAAGTATTGATATGTGGGAAAAGAAGACGGTCGGTGAATTTTAGGTTGGAAGGTAGCAACCCTCGAGTGGTTTCTTGAATGAAGAGACTCTATCCTCGAACTGGGGTTGATACTTGTAGCAATTGAGTGTGGATTGTTGATGTCGATAGATTGTTAGACAAAAATGTCTATTTGAGGTCTATTCGGAGGAAATCCAGAATCCTCCTGTTCTTCTTCCTTGCTATCTTTCTTTTCCTTCTGCAACTCTTGTCGTGCTTGTGCTTCTATCCCTGAGGCTGAAGCCGCAACGGCACGGTCCTGTGACGATGGATCAGCTGGAGCTAACGCGGCTGATCGAATTTGTTGCGCTTTACGAATGGTGGCTTCTGGGTCGCCTGCAACGGGCGATGTATCAATGTTGACTTCTCCGCCAACAGCATATTGTTTCCCGTCTGGTCCTCGTTCATAGGTGTAGCTTGGGCCACCCTTCGCGAGTCCACCTGCGGCAGCGGCATGGGCTTGTTCATGAGCTCGAACTTCTTGGTCTCGAGCTCGTAGTTTTTGAATCGCTTTTTCTTGATCCGTTGAATCGGAACTTTTGGGATCAGTTTTAGTCGATGCCGACTTTTCTCGACGAGATTCGACGAGTTGCGCAATGGAGTCGAAGGATGCCGTTGTTGAAGAAATTTCCAAAACTCAAACCTCTTTCATATTCCACTATTTCATCGGATTGTAGGAGTGAGAACTCAATGAATGTTGGTATTCAATTTGATGGAAATGTTGATAGTGATCAGTTCTAGGCAATTAGTGGATTACGCCGCAGTAATAGAGGTTAAGTTTATTCGTTCGCGTGTTATTTCATGTTCATGTGATTTTGAGAAGAATTGAGTGAGTTGCTATACTCTTCTGATTAAGGAAGTATCATGCAACCTGTCACAGAAACCTCACAGATAAAAAAACTCTGGTATCTGAAGAAAATTAATATTTTCTCTGCGCTCTCTTGGGGAGAACTCAAGGAATTGAAGCGCATTACCCGCATGGTATCGTACAAAAAGAATGAACCCATCTACTTACCTGGAGACCCGAGCGAAATCGTATATTTGTTAAAAAAAGGCCGAGTAAAAATATCTAAGGTGAGCCAAGAAGGACGTGAGGTGACGATCTCTATTCTAGAGCCTGGAGAAATTTTTGGAGAAGTTGATGCATTGAGTGCCGTCCCGCATGAGTCCCTGGTGCAAGCCCTTGAGCCAGTGCTGGTTTGTGAAATTCAACGAGTCGATTTTGACCAATATCTGCAAGCGTATCCGGAAGTTGGTGGGAAAGTGCTAAAATTAATGGGCGGTCGCTTACGAAAACTTGAGACAAAAGTGGGTGACCTTGTCTTCAAGACTGCTCCAGCTCGGCTCGCCTCTCTTCTCGTGGAGTTGAGTGACACTATGGGAGTCTCTGAAAACGGGAGTACGTTCTTACCTGTGCGGTTGACTCATCAAAACCTTGCTAATTTGATTGGAACTTCACGAGAGACTGTGAGCACACTGATGGTGCAATTTGGTCACTATGGACTCCTTTCGCAAGAGCAACGCTATATTCGCATATTAGATAAGCCCAAACTAAAGAATGTGACATAGGTCTAGCCTTTGTTTCTCATATGCCATGAATGACGCCGATTGTCACTCTCGTCAGATTATTGGGCCAACTTCCTCTATATAGACGGACTTAAGTCTCGAAGTTGAGGCACCGAATCACCATTGATCAGCAATTATTATTTCTTGATTTTTTGGGATGAGGGGGTCTTATGAGTCTATTAGCAGTTGGGGCAAGTGGCAATGGGCCGGTTGAAGCACTTCAGGCAGCAGCCAAACCGGCTCCAACTCCACCAGCACAGAATGTTGGAGCAGTGAAGCCAGATTCCGTTGAGATTTCAGAGCAGGCAAAGCAGCTATCCCAATCCTTACTCACATAAGTAGATAAGCCAAAGGGAAAAGTTTTTTCGTTTAATTATTTTAACGGCTATCGTCTTGGGCCAGACAAGCGAAGAGGGTGGGTTTTTTAATCCACCCTCTTTTTTTGTCTAATAGCCCGAGAGTAAAAGTTTCATGAAGGAGCTGAGGTGAGTTGGATGGAAAGTTTGAATGAGGTGACGAGTACAACATCAAGTCGTTCTAGGGTGATAGCGACGAAGTTTCTTGATCACCAACGCTGTTTGTTTATGTTCTTTGCTATTTGAACGGGTCATGCTGACTAAAATTAAAGCGAGAGAGGCGAGAATGTAGACTGTAAGAACTGACCCTGATTGCTCATATTGGGTCGCAAGAACTGTTTGAGCATTGTGAATCACTTTATCGGCTGCAGCTGGACCACCCAAGAGCATCATCGTCATGAGCGAGCCAATGATCATCCCACTAAATAATCTAAGCATACAATTGCTTCTCCTTCTCAGGAATGAATAACACTTGAGTCATGACTGCAATGCGCCTGAAGCTCATTGAGCCTTTTGTGCGTTGCCACCACGATACTTGACTTAATAAACCGTTCCAAGCATGCACGACTTCTTGGTCATATGAGAATAATATATTCCTAATTGTATGGAAATTGGTATCCCTCAATTGAGGGATAAGTAACGATATAAATGACCAGGAAGAACGAGTTACTCAGAGGTTTTTTTTGTAGAGGATAGCTAGCTGAAAGAAGAGCGAGTGGAGTTACATGAGGCGGTTAATTAAGATTGTTCAAGCGCCAGAGAAACAATTGAAATAAATTCGCTGAAATTGCAAGGCTTATTAAGAATCGCATAGGCCCCAGCATGGCGTGCTCTTGATTTGGCAGCTTCATCAAGATTGCCACTGAGGAAAATAATAGGAGGCAGCGGACTGGTTGATTGAGCTGAGAAACGTTCAATGAATTCCAGCCCTGTCAAAACAGGCATCTGATTGTCGGTAACAATAAGGTCTGCCTTTTCAGTCCCTAGCCACTCCAACGCAGCAGACCCATTGATTGACTCGATACATTCTAGCCCTTGCGACTCCAAAACCAATCGAAGTGCTCGTCTTGCATCATTGTTGTCGTCGACTAATAGTACGCGCTTCATTGTGGTCGTCTCGGATAACATGATTTACCAATCAGGCCGTTCACCTTCATCATCTAACTTCATGGTGGAGTAATCTATTCCTCATTTGGGGTATAGAGGGTGCCAAGGCACGTGAAAATAATGCATGGGTGGTTACTAACAGTTTAGGTAGCATGTCGCTCATTCCTACACTCATTTTTTCGACAGATCTCAAGAAGAGGGCTCTAGAACTGTCCATCCTTTCTGTTCCATGCATCCTTGAAACGAGTACGTATTGGCCGCCAGGCCCGTTGTTCCAGTGCTTAGTACGGCACCTTCGCATGTCGTTCGATCATGCTCAAAGTCTTTATCTGATGCGCCAGACCGATACCACTTATTTGGTTCCATTGCGCAGCTAGTGATGGTCATCACGCAAACCATGGCTCCGAAGAAATATAGTCCTAATCTCATTTGTGGCCCGGGCACGGTAAAATTAGTAAGCCTTTCACTAATAATTCTACGCAAATCTCTCTCGGGGATCAACTAACTAATTATTTGTTAATATTTGGGGTCGATATAAATTATGAGAATAATTTTCACTATCTCCTACTTTCAAGCACAAAAATTTTCAGAGAATCAAAAAACAACCGATAAAGTTAAAAGAGAAACTTCATAATCTTTGGCTGAAGTATTCAAGTTGTTAGATCGAGGCCAGGCAATCTTTCAATAAATTGCAGGTGGTCATAGGCGGTAGTTGATGTGAGAGTCGTGGCTTAATTTCAAAAGTATTTGATTATGATTAATATACTCGTTGCTGATGATGATCCAGTTTCTCAAGCTCTTCTTGTTCATTCACTCACCCAGGCAGGATATCCAGTCAGGCAATGTGGTGAGGGGAAAGAAGCTCTAGGGTATCTTCAGAGAGCTGATGGGCCAATGATTGGTATTCTTGATTGGATAATGCCCGGGTTAGATGGACCTGAAGTATGCAAGGCCCTCAAGGCGAATGGTGGCCCAAGCCTCATTTACTTAATTTTGTTGACGTCGAAAGGGGATCGTGCGGATATCGTACAAGGGCTTGATGCTGGCGCCGATGACTACATGACCAAACCTTTTGATTTACAAGAGCTTCGTTCTCGAGTTCA
Source organism: Nitrospirales bacterium (assembly GCA_029261355.1). GTDB lineage: Bacteria > Nitrospirota > Nitrospiria > Nitrospirales > UBA8639 > JAGQKC01. The sequence continues at coordinate 11,744 of JAJDBM010000014.1, forward strand.
AGTCGGAGTTCGTGTGCTGATGCTTCAACAAAAACTCGAAGATCGTGTCCATCAGCTTGAATGTGCACTTTCGGAGGTTAAGCAGCTTCAGGGATTGCTCCCGATTTGTAGTTATTGCAAAAAAATTCGTGATGACCAAAACTACTGGCAGCAGGTTGAACAATACTTATCACATTATACGGAGGTTCAATTCAGTCATGGGGTATGCCCCCCTTGTTATGAAAAAGAAATAGTCCCGCAGTTAAAAGCCATGAAGGAACGTAAAGCCTCTTCCTGCAAGCTCTCATTCTAGTTTATGAAGTTGAGTTCGCATTCTTTTCAATCAGAAAAAGACTCAATTCTTATAGTGGGACGTAGCTTTTTCCCTATCTGCCTTATCCACTAAATCTCTATATCTACAATACGATAGCCTCAGGGGCTTTTGTCATCCATCTGGATTAGAGGTCGCTTCTTTTAGAGCCCAAGATGCCCAAAGGTGAACATTGGGGGTTGGGTCGGTTTCCACAGCTTGTTTGAGTGCTGGGATATCATTTTTTCCACCAAGTATGCCAATGCGAAAGGCTGCTTCTGTCCGAACCCCTTCATCAGGATCGTTGAGTAAGAATTTTCTAAAAAGGGTGAGAGCTCTTATATCAGCCAACTCTCCAAGTCCTGAAATGGCAATTTGACGCACACGTGGGTCCTCATCTTTCGTAGCGTCAATAAGCACCTTATACGATGATGGCATTTCGAGTTCTGAGAGGGCTTGAACGACGGACCGTCTTGTGGAAACTTCAGATATGGCTAGTACTTGCTTGAGAAGCGGCAAGATTTCTGCTTGTGGCAGTGCGTTCCCTAGTGCTGTCGCTGCAGCCTGTTTTACTCCTGTCGATGGATCGCCGAGGGCCATGATCAGGGCCAAGGCTACATTTTTTGGCAGTTCTGTATCCATTTGTCCAAGTGCCCACGCACTATACTCTCGTACCAAGTCATCTGGATCTTGTAATGAGGTCGTTAATGCTGGAATGCCATTGGAATCAGCAACTTTGCCAAGGGAGAGGGCAGCGGTTCGACGGGTATCAGCTTGTGGATCATGGAGCAATAACTCTGCAAGAACTGGGACCAGGGTTTTGACATCATGGGCGCGAGGCTCCATGGAGCAGCTTGTCAATACAGCGAACATGATACTGCTAGACAGCAGTAGAGAAATGGGCAAGTCTGCAGACAGACGGATCACAAGTTATTAGTTTGAAGATGGGGGATCTTTGGGAAGGATTGGTTGTTTGGCGTTTTCAATGGTCTCTTGCATTTCTTTTTCAGCAGATTCGAGTTCAGCTTGTATGGTTCGCATTTCAGGGTCAATGGAATTTTTCACGTCTGATGCGGCTTCACGAAATGTTCGAAGGGCACTTCCCAAGCCTTCTCCTAAACTTTGAAGGTCTTGCGGTGCTGGAGTCACGGCAGGGCTAGGTTTAGCTTTCATCGCAGCTTGTTGTGCTTGGACTCGAGCCACGGCTTTTTTGTTGACGATGGCAGAGGGGCGTTTGGCTAGGGGTTTCGCTTGTGCTGAGGCTGGCAATGGAGGGTATTGTGGGGCTGCCATTGACGGAGCCGCCATACTTCGTTCTTCCATGGTCATGGGTCCAGGCACATGACTCACTGGGGCTACACCCACTGATGAAGATTGTATTTTGGGTTGAACCACTTCTGGGCCAGCACCATTATAGAGAAGAGCGGCAGCCGTTCCAGGCGTCTGTTCAGGGCCAGGCTTATAAGGTTGGTTTGAGGTTGGTGCTTGAGGTTGTGCAATCGTTGACGATTGCTCGGCGGTTTGTGGTTGAACATTTGTATTTGGGTCAACCTGTGGGCTACCTTCTGACTCCTGTGCATTTGGGTCAAGAGGAGGGGGTATATCATTGACCTCTTTTTTGAATCCTTTTAGAGCTTTCCCGACGCCTTCTCCTATTTGAGGCAAGCGGCCTGCTCCAAAAATAATCAAAACTATCACTAGAATGATTATCAATTCTGAGAAGCCCATGGTTCCAAACATGCTTACGTATTCCTTCTTAATATTGATAAGGCTATGAGGAAATGGCCTTGATCAAAGAACTCTATCTTTCGAGGTGAGGAAGTGTCAACCCGATAGACGCTGTATGAGAGGTCGGGAGTTTGCTCTTTACCTAGCATCAGTCAAATCGAATGTTCTGTCTGGAATCGTAGAATCGAAAGATAATTGAGAACCTTGTTCTCAGGGGAAGATAATAATTGTATTTCTCCCAGAGCATGATAAAATTCGAAAGGGATGCCTATGCTTTCTTCATCACGAGTGCCAGCCTATCGTATTACGCTCTTTTATGGTCCTGAATATACTGAAGGCTCGGCTCCAACTATTCAATGTGTGTTTAATGTCAAAAAGCGAAGTTGGAAGGGTGGGGTGCAGATTGTTGTAGAAGTAGAAGATAGGCAGTTCGAACGGATAGGGAAGTCTCTTCAATTTGACGAATGGTTAGAGGGTGTTTTAACTCAGATTCCAGAGGAGTATCGGTCTGAGTCTATCGGGCGCGCCAAAGATCTTTTTGCTCAACATGTGTGTTTAACAAAATTGCAACAGGCCATTGTTCAGGGAATTCGGCAGGAAAATTTGACATTAGAGAGCGGGGTGTTGGTGCAGGAGCTTGATGAATCGACCTTACAGGAAGCTGACCAGCTTAAAAGTCAGGTCTTGGAAGAACTTGATGTGGAAGAAATTGGATCTGAAGAATATTCGTAATATGTGTTCATCGATGGTTGAGAAATGAGGAAAGACGAGGATTTCACTCTTATTCAGTTTGACCTCTAGTTATGTGAAGGTCAGAGAGAGGATGTCATAAGCATGGTTTTTAAATCAATCATATTCTTAATCTTTCATATCTAATGAAGGGAGCCATTCCATGATCGCGAATAATTTTTTGAATCGCGAAAAGAATAGTAAGCGAAGGCTAATGGTCTTCTTGATCGGTTTTTTTGTGCTGGTACTGGTGCTGAATCCTGGAATGACCATGGCAGCAGAAGAGGAGACCTCTGAGGCAGGCGAGGCAGGGTTAGGTATTGGGAGCGGGTTACTTACGCTTGTGTATTTACCGTTTAAATTGGCATATGCCGTGGTGGGCGGGGTAATCGGTGGGTTTACCTATGCATTGACCGGGGGAGATGTTGAAACAGCCAAAACCGTGTGGGAGCCCAGTTTTTATGGGACCTATGTTATTACACCTTCCCATTTGAAGGGGGATGAAGCGGTTCGGTTCTATGGCGTGTCGCCTTATGAAGACGAGCAGTAACCTTGCCAATAGACATTAGAACGATGAATGTCGCTGGGTTCGTTCAAAAGAGGAAACAATGAAACCTATTATTGGAATCACTCCTGACTATAATGGAGGAGATCGTGAGGATATGGGAGGAAAAGAGCCTACATATTTTCTTCGAGCCAGGTATGTTCAGGCTATTGAGGATGCAGGAGGCCTTCCTGTTCTCTTTCCATTGGTGACCAATGTGAGGCAGCAAAAACAACTCTTGGCACAAGTGGATGGTCTTCTTGTGACTGGGAGTGGGTCAGATTTGGCCCCTGAGCTGTATGGTGAACGTAAAGAGGTGCCATTTCGGCAGATGAGCCCCCTGCGGAGTAATTTAGAATTGGGTATCAGTAAATTGGCGTATAAGTCTCACCTTCCAACATTAGGAATTTGTGGAGGAATGCAGTCGCTGACCGTCGCGTTAGGGGGGACGTTGATACAAGATATTGCCGTCCAACATTCGACAGCCATTGATCATCTGCCTTCCTGGTCTGCAACGAAGAAGGCGCATAGTATTACGATTACACCTCGGTCGCTCTTACACCGTATTGTGGGAAAGCCCAAAATACAGGTGAATAGTTCCCATCATCAGTCAGTCAAAAAAACTCCAACCCGACTCGTTGCGAGTGCAGTGGCTCCTGACGGGGTGATTGAAGCTGTTGAAGCACCAGACCATCCTTTCCTGTTGGGAGTGCAATGGCACCCAGAATTTCTCTATAGGCACGATCCCATCCAAAAAAAGCTGTTTCAGGCTCTCATTAAATCCGCAAAATCCCATGCCAGGCCAAGCAGAACTCCTTCTGCATAGCTGTCTGCTAAATTCTTCACCTATAGCCGATTCAATTAACTTTCATACCCTTGAAGCATTTAATACCGCGCTGAAATCCGTATGCTTAAGCTGGAGTTTATTTGGATTCGCTATAGTATATAAGTACAGAGAATTAGGGCCTATTCTAAAAAACAGGATTTTTCCGTGAGTGCAAGGAATTTATTTGCGCAAAATGCGCAATGCATAGACGCATACACGAGGATTTGAGCATAAGGGTGAGGCCTCAATCGTAGGAAATGATAGCTATTAGCGGTGATTTTAAGTTGTTTCAGAGCTAGGGGGTTGAGTTGGTTCAGGCGATTTTTCAACTGCCGGTGCTGCAGGGGAGGCACTCGTCTGAGGAGGAGTAGGTGTTAGCGTTGCAGTTTTAGTTTCAGGAGCCGCTTGTTCGTGGCCTTTGGTTGGCTGAGCAACTGCTGGTTGGGCTGAGCCTTCGGTCGAGGTACCCGCAGGGGCGCTGGGTTTCGCCGCATCAGTTGTAGCCGGTGCTGCGGTCGGCTTAGGAGCAGCTGGTTTTGGTGGGGGTTTGGGTTTTTCGGGTTTTATTCCCCCTTCCCAATGAGGCCCAGAATACATTTCTGCTGAAAGCTCATTTTCTTTCCACTTCGCTTCAAACGCGGCTGCGGCCTTGTTTGGTGTCTCTCCAGAGCCTATCGTGCGATTCCAAGGATAAATTCTTGGCGCAATCTCACAGGTTGCCTCATCACGTTGAAGATAGAGTGCAATAGGATTTCCGCGATAAGGACCAAGAAAGATATGAACGGTCCCAACAAATTCTGGAAGTGAAGCCATCATGTTCCCCAAAAAGAAAAATCATAGTGCCACAAGGTATTGCGAGACAGCAAGATGTCTGAGAAAAATCATGTTATTCGACAATGTTGAGGAGTGAAGGGGAAGCGAACTAGATCGTGACCGTAGATGGTGCGGCGGCTTCACTCTTTTTGACTAAATACAGGGCAATCATTAAGACAAGAATCACGACAATGTGCAGTCCCATATCCATCAAATACAAATCAAACATCTCTTTGGGTGTATCCTTGCTGTGAGAGAATTCTGCTCCTGTGGTGAGAATTTTTCGAACAGAAGCAATGACGCCAACGTGGAGAAACGGTTCGAGCCGAACACGTTCTGACTGTAAAAACCCTAATACTGTTCGAAATAATTCCAGTAAAATGATGACAAGTAACAAATCTTTAATTAGCGTGATAGAGGCTTGCAGAAAACCGAGGGGAACTTGACGGAAAAATTCGAACCAACTGTACCCAAATATCAGCATCCCAAGAACAAGGAAACTCAAACAGGCAGTGATATAGCCCCACCGGTCGAGCCACTGCATCCATTTGACCCATTGTGTTGTTGATTCTGGTGTCCAGCCGAGCATAGTCGTTGTGCGCCCCTACGCGTTTCCAGTTTGCGGAGTATTCGGGGAGGGAGTTTGAGTGGCTCCGCGCATGCCACTGCCAAATTGAAGGTCCTGCATGGCTTTGTCTGTCACCGAGTGGTCACAGCAAATAATTTCCTGAAATCCAGCTCCTCCATCCATGACCATCATGCGAAGACCGCAGGAATCTGAATAGAGTTTTTTTTCGTCAAGCGTCATCCCCAGGACAAGCGTGCCTTTTTTTCGTCCACGACTGGCTTCAGGCGATGTGACGACGTCTTCTTCAGTCAGCTCATGGCCGCAACAGATCACTTTTTGAAACCCTTCACCGCCACTCAAGACTTTTAACATGAGCCCACATGAGTCTGGAAAGCGTTTGCGTTCATCGATAATGTCGCCTTTTTTCAGTGCCATGTCTGATTCCCTTCTTGTGAATCGCCAGCTTAGGGCGGTTCGTTTCAATTCAATGTTCAAAAGAAGTACGTATAAAAGAAAGTCTCGATAGCCGATCCAATAATATGGGGATCACTTGCAATATGTGAGAGCGTTGAGTCAGTTGGGGTGGATCGTCTGGAGTTTATTGAATTTTCCTATAGCTAATCAGATCTTAGGATAGAAAGTCCAGAACCCTTGGAGGTCAGTGGCTTAGGCGTGAGAAGAAGAAGATTTCGTTTGAATCTCAGCAAGAAGGGTTTGGTGTGTTGGGGCACCGACAATTTGGGAGATGAGGGTGTAGTCCACGGGGGAATAGGGCATAACAAATCGTTGCTTGAGGGCAGAAATTCTATCCAGACTGGTCTGCAACCGTGCGATTGAAATATCACCTTTGGTGACGGCTTGTTCTATCGCTTCGATGGCTTCGGCCTGACGAGGTTGTTGATGACAGATAAGAATGAGGTCAACACCTGCCTGTATCGATCGTACCGCAGCTTTTCCCATTGATGAATGTTCTGCGATGGCGTTCATTTCTAGGTCATCACTCAGAATGACCCCAGAAAACCCAAGTTGGTCACGGAGCAATGTTGTCATGATGGTATGTGAGAGTGTGGCCGGAACTGAATCATCTAATGCGGGATAGTGAATATGGGCACTCATCAATGTCATGAGCCCATGCGCGATCGCTGAGCGGAACGGTTGAAGTTCAATCTGTTCTAGCCGTTCCTTAGAAAGGGTGACGACTGGTAATTCTTTGTGCGAATCCTTCGTCGTTTCGCCATGTCCGGGGAAATGCTTGCCGCAGGCAATAATCTGATGGTCGTGAAGACCTGAAATCGTGGCATTGCCTAAGGTGCAGACATGTTCGGGGTCACCACTGAATGCGCGATCACCAATAATCGGATTGGATGGGTTGGTATTCACATCAAGGACCGGAGCCATGTTCATGTTGAACCCGACTGCACGCAATTCTTTGGCAGTCACAGCAGCCGCTTGATAGGCAAAGTCAGGCGATCCACAGGCTGCCACGGTGGCAGCAGGTGGAAAAATTGTAAACCCAGGGGGTAAGCGAGACACCTTCCCCCCTTCTTGATCAATGGCCATTAGAAGAGGGGAAGACGATGTGATTTCCTGCAAAGAATTTGTGAGGTGCGCAATTTGCTGGGCATCAACTAAGTTGCGGGAGAAGAGAATAATGCCTCCAGGCTGATACTCTTGTATCCAAGAGATCAACTCTGGAGACAGTTCCGTCCCGTCAAAACCGATCATGAATAATTGACCGACCTGTTCTCGAAGGGTCATCGACATGGTCTTATTTCTGTGGCTTATTCACGGTATTCAACAAAAATTGGATCAGAAGGCGTGTGCCAGTGGCCGTTGGTCCTTTACTGATGCATGGACGGTCTGACGCACTCCAGTCGGTACTGGCAATATCTAGGTGAACCCAAGGGAAATTGCCCACAAATTGTTTGAGGAATAGTGCTGCGGTGATCATGCCGCCCCCCCGGCCGCCAATATTTCGCATGTCTGCGACATCGCTTTTCAATTGCTCGAAATACTCGTCCCAGAGGGGCATTTCCCATACACGCTCTCCTGCGCGTTCTCCAGCGGCTTTAAATTGATCCTTGAGCTTGTTGTCGGTTCCCAGCAGGCCAATGGCAAATTGTCCAAGGGCTACGGTGCAAGCACCTGTAAGAGTCGCGATATCAATGACGCAAGCCGGTTTGAGGCGACCAGCGTAGGCCAAGCCATCAGCAAGGATCAAGCGACCCTCGGCGTCAGTGTTTTGCACCTCCACGGTTTTCCCGGACAACATCGTTAATACATCACCAGGTTTCGTGGCTCGACCGCCCGGCATATTTTCTGCCACAGGTAAGAGCCCAATGATATTCAATGGCAAGGAGAGACGAGCTGCCGCACGAAGAGTGGCTAAGACTGCTGAGCCACCAGTCATGTCAGCTTTCATACGTTCCATGTTTTCTGAAGGTTTGAGGGAAATTCCACCGGAGTCAAAGGTCACGGTTTTCCCAACGAATACAATAGGTTTCTCGCCTTTTTTCCCGCCCTGATACTCCAAAATAATAAACTGTGGCGGATGTTGACTGGCCTGTCCTACTCCCAACACGCCGCCCATCCCAAGTTGTTTCATTTTGCTTGGATTCAAAACGGTGAGCTTCACTTTCTTTTCCTTCGCGACTTTCTTGGCTTCTTCCACGACACGGGAAGGCGTCATGACATTTGCGGGGTGGTTAGAGAGATCTCGGGCGAAACACGTGGCTTCGCCCGTGGCCTCGCCGCGTTGAATGCCTCGTTTCACCGTATTTACGATCGATGCGGTATCGACCAATATGGTCATACTGTTCAAGGGCTTATTCTTGCTGGATGTATCTGTTCGATAGGTGGTAAATCGGTAGTCGCCTAAAATCACACCATCCACCATCGCCTGGGCGAGATCATCAGGCCACATGCCCGACCGATTGACTCCAGGAATGACGGCTGAAAATGATCGAGCTTCAGTTTGACGAACGCGTTTAGCGGCTGTGCCCATTGCCTGGCGAATTCGATCTAAGGTGAGGTCCTCGCGTTTTCCAAGACCTACAAGGAGAATACGCTTGGCCGGGACGGCACCACGTGTATGAACCAAGACTGTTTGGTTTGCTTTTCCTTGAAATTCTCCACTTTTTCGTAACTCGGACAATTGTCCACCAAGATTTCGGTCGAGCGGTTGAATGGCTTTCCCCATGCTGGAATCTTCTTCATATCCTGGGATCACCAGTACTTCCGTGGGGGTCCCCGTTAGCGTTCCTTGCTTCACCGTAGTTTTCATGCTGTCCTCATCAGAAAGTTAAATGTGAGAAGTGAAAAGTGCAAAAACAGAATTGGCTCTAGACTCCACGCATGTCTGGGGCCCAAATGTATTTATGGAGTTGAATTTGAAATCGGACCTGGAGTCGATCCTCGAGAATCCATTCAGCCAATGGGAGAAGTTCCAGCTTCCCGAAGACGGGACTCAACAACACAGAACATCGATCCGTCAAGGCATATCGGGCGATTAGCTCTTTGGCCCATTCATAGTCCTGGCGATCATTCAGCACAAACTTGGCTTCATCGTTGTTGGAGAGGCGGTCAAGATTGGGCCAATGCATATGATCCGTCATGCCACTCCCAGGACATTTCACATCTAAAATGATGTGGGTGCGGGGATCCACTGATGACGTATCGATGGCTCCACTTGTTTCAAGCAGAACATCAAGTCCCTGGTCACATAACTGGGTTAAGAGGTCGATGGTCGGCGACTGACTTAGGGGTTCACCGCCCGTGACCTCGACGACCCGACAATCATAGGCTTGTACCTGCCGGACAATGTCAGCAATTGAAAGAGATTGACCTCCATAAAAGGCATAGTCTGTGTCGCACCAGGTACATCGAAGTGGGCATCCTGTTAAGCGGACGAATACGCAGGGCTGTCCAGCAAAAGACGATTCACCCTGTATGCTGTGAAATATTTCCGTAACTTGCAGGTGAGCGATCGTCAAATCCATCAGTATGAGTTTGGGGTCAGTGGTTCAATTATCTGTCAGCGGCAAAACGTCTTTTCAATCTTACCACATCTTTATTTCTACGCATCTTAGCGTTCGTTTTTTGTGTGAAAAAATTGCTGTGGATTTTTCACGAGAGAGACTTCACGAGAAACGACTGACGAATTAAGCCCAATCTGTTACTGTCCAGCCTTGCTCTCGAGCTGTTCGTGACATGCCGCGAATAGGATTCACGACGACAGGGTGTCCGACAATTTTCAAGGCGTGATAGTCACCAGGACTATCCCCATAGGCGTAGCTGCGTGTGAGATCAATATTGTGTTCTGCGGCAAGATTCTCAATGATTTCTTGCTTCCCTTCGCCGTATGGGAGTGGAGCATAAATTCGGCCGGTGTATCCCCCTTCGGTCGCCTGAAGTCGTGCCGCATGGACAATGGGAACACCTAAGACGTCTGCGAGCGGTTTAACCAAAAAGTCAGGTGATCCGCTGATCAACGCGACATGATGGCCTGATCGTTGATGGCGAGAGAGGATGCCTTCCCCGCGAATCGAGAGTTTCGAGCAAATTTCGTTTCGGACAAACTCATCACCCAACGGCTCAATAAACCCAGGTTGTTGCCCCACCAGGTAGAGTTTATTTCGACGGAGCGGGGCCAGGGAGATTGGGGGCATGCGTTGCGTCAAAAACCAAAGGCTTTCGCGCATTTGCGAGAACCCGATCACGCCTAATTTCCATAAATGTCGAAAGAAGAGGATTTCAATTGAGATGCCTGGGATCAAGGTATTATCGACATCAAAAAAGGCCCCAATCCAGCTTTCTTTATAGGTAGGCGCAGCGATTGGTGGAGGTGAATGTTCCATAGATGTGTGAGCGTAGTCGCAAAATCCGCCAGCGGAAAGGTTAAATTCTACTTGTGCCCTTCCTCGTTGACAAGGGAAAAAAAGGAATACATAATGCGCTGAGTGCCGAAGTGGTGGAATGGCAGACACGCACGTTTAAGGGGCGTGTGGCGAAAGCCGTGCGGGTTCAAGTCCCGCCTTCGGCACCAAACTTACCGAACTCTACAATTGCCTACTGATTCCCAATTCCTCAATCCGCAACAGAAAAAAATTGGTGGGACTTTGGAAATGGTATCTCGTGCTTCGTTATTTCGATTGAATCGGCTGGAATTTATTTGGTTGCACTTATGTAGGGAGTAGGGGCCAGGCTTCCTCACATGCGATTGCTTCAGTTTGTCGCGGTAACGGTTTGTCGGTCGGTGACCGAGATACTTTTTTCACCATTGGCATGGTTTGGGTCTTCCGGAAGTCTAATTTTATATTCCTACCTAGTAGTATTTCCTACCCTGTGCGAGCGTGTTAGCATTTTCTATGAATCATGTCCTCTGCCCTCTTGTCTTTCCATTTCTATCCGATTAATAGTCTCTATCAGATATTAATTTTTCCTTTTCTTCTGTCCTCGGTTTAGACTGCGTAATCAATCTGTACTGGTCAGAAGCTGATCATTTGTTCCGATGTAGACTTTTTCCTTGTTAATTGATTGTACGCGATGAATTTGCGTAATTAATACGTATATAAAATTAGTACTTAATTCTTATTATCCTAGCTTGCAGTCAACATGACCATGTGTTAGATCATTGGTATGCATCTTGTTTCTTTAACAGTGCCATTTTGGTTGGGTCGTTCTATATTGTTGTGGGGGGCTCTCTGTCTTCCATTGATCCAGGGTGGCTGTGTCTCGACTCCTCCAGTCCCTCAATTTCAGGTTGGTCAAATTATTGAGGTGAAGACTGGGAAACGTATTCCCTTTCATGCGCTGACCTCGAGGTTAAATTCAGTTGATGTGGTCTATATTGGAGAAGAGCATTATACGCCTTCACATGTCGAGGCCGCTGTGCAGATTTTGGATTCGTTTGTCGCCGCTGGTCGTAAGCCAGCTTTGGCGATGGAAATGTTTAGCTGGGATGGGCAGCCCGCCCTCAATCAATACACCCAACATGGTGCCCTGACGCAGGAACAATTTCTGAAGGAATCACATTGGGAGCAGAGTTGGGGGAGTGACTATAAAAACTATGAACCATTAGTGGATTTTGCGAAAGAACATACGCTGGCGTTGTATGCACTCAATCCCCCACGCCCGTTGGTTCGCATGGTGGCGAAGCAGGGACTGCAAACGGCCATGCGTGACCCTATGATGGAGAAATGGGGAGTGAAGAAAGATATTTCTCTCGATGATGCTGAATATAAAAAAGTCATCTTTAAGCCCATCGAATTGTGTCACCCTGGAATGACCAAAAAGATGTATGAGGGGTACTACCAAGCCTCAATCTTTCGAGATGAGGGTATGGCCAAGGTGATCACAGGCTACTTAACGCGCACACGACAAGGGCAAGGGCCATTGGTGAGTTACACGGGTGGGGGTCATGTTCAGTATGGTGTTCCGGTGCCAAAGCGGGTCAGACGTGATGGGCCATCGTCATTACAAGATGTCTCTATCTATTTGATTTCGCTTGACCCGACTCGAGAGGCGGAAGTTCAGGAAGCGATAGACGAAGGCATTGCCGATTATATTTGGCTTAGAAATATGGGCCCCGGTGGGCCTCAGCCCAAGTGTGGATAATGGAATGCTGAAATCAGCCATTTGTATTTTCTGTCGCCATGTTTCGTAGGGGAACGCAGACACGTCTCTTGTCTCTTGTGAGACACCATATAAGAAAGTTCTAAACACCCGTACATTCTTTCTGTTGATTTTTTGTATCCAGTCCAATCACAATAGCAGCTTCATTTTTGACTGACTTTTTTGAATTGAGAAGGAGAAACTATGGGAGATCCGATTATTATTCCCCAAAAGCTACCGTACATTCTGGAAATGGAACCGGGAACTTATTATTGGTGTAAATGTGGGCGATCCAAGACGCAACCGTTTTGTGATGGGTCGCATACGGGAACCGAGCATTCTCCGGTGGAAGTTGAACTGAAAGAAGCGAAGCGTGTGGCGTGGTGTGGCTGTAAGCACACAAAAAAGCCGCCTTATTGCGACGGTTCACATTCCCGTCTTGATGGGGTATAGGGTCTTCACTGTTGATCTTTTTAGGTCTACGAGGCTGAGAGAGCTTGAAAGATAAGTGTTTTCAATAGGTTATATGACTGAAACTTGGTATGGGGTTTAAAAATGGCAGACGTAGCAATATTGAGAATTATCGGTCTAGTTGTTGCGTAAGTAGCTGTAAATTTTATAGAATCCCCATCATTCAGGTGCGAGATTAAGTAGCCTGAATGAGAATCCAATTAAAATGGCAAAGGAGGAGCACACAATGAATGGCATAGCAAAAGGTATTTTAGGTTCTGCGATGGCTGTCGCACTCACCGCATCCCCAGCGTTGGCGAATGCGCCTGGTGGTGGGTATGAGGGTATCACCGCAATGTACGTAGGATTCATTGCTGTGATCCTTGGTTATGGCGTGTACGATATATTCTTCAAGTCAGAATAATCACGACAAAAAATCTTCTCAGTTTTTATAACCTTCCAGATATGATCATCATGTCTGGGAGGTTTTTTTTTGCAAGCACCTGGCAGGCTCATGAAGTCGAGGAAGAGGGGTTGGCTTCTATAGCCGATTCAATGAACCTTTATCGCTTGAAGTATGTGATACCGCATTGAAAGTCGGTATGTCTCAACTGGAACGTATTTGGATTCGCTATAGTAAGGGTTCTAAGATCTCGAAGAGATTGTCCATGATGATGCGGTAGCCCTCTCCCGTAGGGTGAATGCCATCTGCTTGATTCAACGCTCGATGTGCAGCAACGTCTTCCAAGAAAAACGGCATGAATGCCACATGAAATTCTTCAGCTAATTGGGCATACATATTTGTAAATTGAGATGTGTAGGCTTTTCCATAGTTAGGGGGAATTTTCATGCCAGTGAGCAGCACCGTCACTCCAGCCTGTTGGAGGCCTTGCATGAGGCGTCGAAGGTTTTCATGAATATTTTTCACAGGCTGACCGCGCAGTCCGTCGTTAGCCCCCAATTCGATGATCACAATACGTGGTTGGTTTTTGAGTACCCAATCTAGGCGGCGCAGAGCTCCTGCCGTGGTATCCCCGCTGACTCCCGCATTGATTACGCGATAGACATATCCAGCCTGGTCTAACCGCCGTTGTAATCGAGTGGGATAGGATTCGGTAGTGGGCACGCCAAGTCCAGCTGTTAAACTATTCCCAAGTGCGACAATTCGAGGACGGTCGTCGATTTCTGTTTGAATCGTCTGTTGGGCTGCCGCAGGTAGCTTGGGGCTCTGAGCTTGTGGCCTGTCCTGATCAGCAGGATCGCATCCCGTGAGAGACAGACAGGCTAGACTTAATATTGGTAGGATGCACAGGAAGAGTTGAAGGCATTTTCCCTTAATATGTTGAATGTTCGTTACATCAGACATGATAAATTTCCTTACAGGTGTCGCGTGTTTTCTTTATGATTGCCGTTGACCATCTTGGGATGCAGTTGCAGGCTGGGAGTCATCGTGTCACGATTCTTGATGATGTCACCTTCCAGATTCCTCAAAAGCAAATTGTGGCTATCGTTGGCCCATCTGGGAGCGGAAAGTCCACGTTGCTCGGATTACTCGCTGGATTGGATCGGCCTACTCACGGTTCGATCACTATTCATGGCACGGATATCACGGCGCTATCAGAATCCGAGATGGTGAGTCATCGTCGCCAACATATCGGGTATGTCTTTCAATCCTTTCATCTTATCCCAACACTTACCGCGCTGGAAAATGTCGCACTTCCTTTGGAGTTGAATGGTGATCCTGGAGCGATGGGGAGAGCCAAAGAGTTATTGCAAGCGGTGGAGTTAGATGATCGCCAGCAGCATTATCCTGTTCAATTATCAGGAGGTGAACAGCAACGTGTTGCGGTTGCTCGGGCGTTTTCAACAAAACCACCAGTACTTTTTGCTGATGAACCCACAGGGAACTTGGATAGTGCCACAGGTGAGTTAGTCATTCATCTCTTATTTCGTTTAAACCAAGATCATGGGAGTACAATGGTCTTGGTCACCCATGATACCGCATTAGCCAACCGCACTCAGCGAGTCATTTCGTTGCGAGATGGACGCATTCATACTGATTCTATGACGGAGTCCTAGAGTCTGCTTATCCAACGTATCACTGGCTATTGAAAATACCTCTTTTTTGCACATCTATTTCACCATCACTGCATGAAATGTCAGGTGCTTAGAAAAAACCGTATGGGTGAATACCGCGGGCAGGTCATGTCCATTTTTAACTGATGAATATGTATCGAGTACAAGTATTGGGATTAGAGGTGTTTTAGAACACGGTAGGGGTGAGGGCCGAGAGCCGAGAGTCTATGATGTCTTTTTTTTACTGATAAATATGTACCGAGTACAAGTATTAGAATTACAGGTGTTCTTTTAGTGAAGATGCCTTTTTCAGTAGTTATGGCCTGGCGGGAAGCTCGAGCAAGTTGGCATCGCTTTGTCTTTTTCTTTGTCTGTATTGCGATTGGTGTGGGTGCCGTGGTTGGTGTGGGTTTGTTTGCTGCAAATGTTGAGGATGCAATTTTCCATGATGCGAGAAGCTTGCTTGGCGGTGACCTTGAAGTCACGTCACGTCGATTATTGAGTGACTCTGCTCGGCAAGTGTTGGATTCACTTGAGGCACGAGAAATGATTGTTTCGCGTGTGAGTGAGCTTGCTGCCATGGCAGCAATTGACGATTCACACAATGAATCGTCTGACATGTCCTTGGCCACGCAATTGGTCGAGCTCAAGGCGGTTGAGGACTCCTATCCACTCTACGGGGCCATTGAAACCCTTCCGAACCTACCACTCAGCTCTCTTCTTTCGAACCAAGGGTCAGAATGTGAATCGATTTCATGCTTTGGTGCCATTGTCCAACAGTCACTGCTTATTAGTTTAGGTCTCGAGATTGGCGGTCGTATGAAAATCGGGGAGGCAGTCCTGACCGTGACTGGCACGATTGAAAAGGAGCCTGATCGTGTGGCCAGTGCTTTTAGCCTCGGTCCGCGTGTGATTGTTTCTCGTGAAGGTCTTCTTGCGACAGATTTGCTTCAACCTGGAAGTCGTATTCGTGAGCGGTACCGAATCCGTGTTTCTTCGGAGCAGTCTCTGACGCCACTTATGGGGGAAATTCGTGGGCGTTTGACCAAAGAAGGCGTTGGTGTCGTGACATTTCGAGACGCTCAACCTCGAGTACGTCGATTTCTGGATCAACTGTCTACGTACCTGGGATTGATTGGACTCACCGCATTATTTGTCGGTGGCATTGGGGTGGCGAGCACGATTCAGGGATACATTTCACAAAAAATGACGAGTATTGCCATCTTGAAAACCGTTGGTGCCGACACAGGGGTCATTATCCGAATTTATCTCTTTCAAAGCTTTCTCATGGGAGGGATCGGGAGTCTATTCGGAGGAGGATTAGGCGTGGCCTTTCAATATCTTATGCCTTTACTTTTAGAAGGTATAGTTCCCTTTCCAATAGAATTTGACATCTCTGCTTCACCTGTTGTGAAGGGGCTTCTTGTGGGGATGTTGTCAACAGTTGTGTTTACGCTCTGGCCACTATTGACGATTCGCCATGTTCCGCCGGCTTTGGTCTTTCGTCGAGATGTTGACCGGGCTCATGCTCAGATGGAGGAGGACTCAGTCTTTCTCCAGGCCCAGAAAATGGTGATACGTTTTTTTCATGATCGTGTTCGTCTCATGACCGGGGTCTTGATGAGTGCGAGTTTGACGGGATTGGCCATGTGGCAGGCGCAGTCTGTGACATTGGGTCTATTTTTTATGGCCGCGTTTTTTGTGTCCTTACTTCTCTTGGTGCTTGCCTCGAAGTTTTTGCTTCGTGTGCTGACTCTCTTTCCACGCCCCAATACGTTTACCGTCCGAAATGCCATTGGTAATCTCCGGAGGCCTGGGAATTATACGACAGGTATGATGGTGGCTATTGGGCTTGGTGTGATGGTGATTGTCTCGATAGCATTGATAAAAACGTCGCTGTTAGAAGCTCTGGGGGAACGGATGCCAAGCAAGGCCCCGTCGTTTTTCTTTATCGATATTCAGCCAGATCAACATGATGCGTTTGAGCACCTGCTTCAGCAGTGGACAGACAAGGGTACGTATCAAATCACCCCGGTCGTTCGGTCTCGACTCACGGCTATTGATGGGAAGCGCATTGATCCTGAAGCCCATAAAGGAAAACGGAACGGTTGGTATTACACCCGCGAATATGTGTTAACGGCCCTCGCTGATTTGCCAAAAGACAATATGATTGCCAAAGGAGAATGGTGGGAAGATGCAGGGTTAGACCAGTCTTCACCTCTTTCTTCGAGCCCAGAACAGCCAACCCCGTTATCGATTGAAGCCGAAGCCGCGAAAAATCTTAAGCTGAATTTGGGGTCGGTGCTCGAATTCGATATTCAAGGTGTTCCATCATACGCAAAAGTCGTGAGTACCCGAACAGTGGATTGGGGTAGTTTTTCAACAAATTTTTTCATGATTTTACTACCTGGTGCACTTGATGAAGCGCCAATGACCTATATATCAACGGCTCGGGTCCCCAAGTCTAACGAAATTCCGTTGCAGCAAGCCCTGGTAAAAACCATACCGAATGTGACGGCGATTAATGTTGGTGATGTTCTTGATAATATCGCCAACTTACTTCAGCAACTCGCATGGGCCATCCAAGGTATGGCGCTCTTGTGTATTGTGAATGGAACCATTGTTATGACAGCCGCGCTTTCCACGACACGATATCGGCGTCTCTATGAATCGGCTATTCTGAAGGCACTTGGGGGATCTCGCCGAATGATTACTCAGTCCCTTGCCATTGAGTTTGGGCTTCTTGGAACTCTCGCTGGAATAATTGGTATTGCCTTAGCCAGTGTCTTGTCCTGGGCTGTCCTTCATTTTTTCTTGGACGTGGAATGGTCCTTTCAAATCGAAACGCTCGCGGGTGCCTGCTTACTCACTATCCTCCTGACGCTGATCGTTGGGTTCCTGAGTAGTTACCGCTTACTTGCCCATCCCCCACTCGCTGTTCTGCGAGAACAGTAAGACCTCATATCCAATAAGGTTAGCCGAGAAATTCTCTTCAACATTGTCTGTCAATATCGAGTTATCCCAATCGATACGTCTTGCATCCGATTTGATAACTCTGACTATCTCAATCCGTCTCGGCTGTTTGCTTGGGTTATTGACGTTCTCACGTGAAATTCATGCATAAAAACAATGCCTTAGATATTTCTGTTCATTGGGACAGTGTGGACAGGTGAATTGGTATGGGCTTTGCTTAATTTAAGCCTATGGGACGTCCCATTCAGGGTCTTCCCTTATAAGGAGTAGAAGCCCATGGAAATTTTCGTGGCCGCAATTATGACGGGATTTGGACTTATCGGGGGAATGTTGGCTCTTTGTCGGGGCTATTGATCCTTGACCCACGATGACATTCAACCCAGTGTGACATGTGTTCAAGGCAGTAATTGAATGACGCAACGTTCACATATTGAAAGACGTGATGAACTCTTTGCTTGTTTCCTACGACCAAAGGAGCAATGAGGTAGGTCATAGAAGAAAAGGAAAAATTAGCGAGAGGGAAGACGTGAGCTAACCTACATGAGACGAAATTTCAATAACATCGTTCATTTTTTCTGTATTCAAGGAGAACCACAATGAATAGTCTTGTTCCAGTATGCACGAAGGTCGATCAGGCACCCATGCAAGCGAAATGTATTCTGATCATTGATGATGATCCGTTTGCACGAAGAATCCTTCGGTTACTGTTTGAATCAGAGGGGTATGTGTGCAAGGAAGCAGAGCATGGTGGGCGTGGCTTAGCCATGTTCGAGCAGCATCGACCAGATCTCATCATTACCGATTATATGATGCCAGTATTAACCGGCCTTGAGTTTCTTGATCGTCTTGGAAAGAAACAACAACGAAACGTTCCCCCAGTCATTGTCGCGACTGGATGTCTCAATCATGAAATGAAGACACAGGCGCTTCAATCTGGAGCTCGAGCGGTATTAGCGAAACCCTATGATATTGGGGAAATTCGAGCGTTAGCCAATTGGCTATTGAATGCCGAGTCTTCTATTGAGCTGACGACTCATTCGACCATGCACTATCAATGAATAGAAGATCAAAGGTCTTTCGTGATAGAGCCGATTTAATTCACTTCCCTACTTTGAAGTGTTTGACTCCGTGGGGTCAGTGACTTGGACACCTGTCATTGAAACATCAAAAAGGGTGAGATTCCAACGCATGATGCAGATTAAACGGATCACGGTTATAGGAACGATCATGTACAAGGGGTCAACTGGAATGTATTTAGATTTGCTATCATTGCCCAGCAGCACGCATTAAAGGCAGGGAAGCTGGTCGTGGGCCAGATTTGTATCTATTCACCTACGGAATTGGTGACGCCCTGCTGGGCCCCAAGTTGTTTTGGATAAGCAATTCGATCCTCTGCGTTTCTTTTCCTCCCAAGTGACAAAGGCTTTACCATTGTCACTCTTCTCTCTCACTGATCATATCGTTCTTTTCCTCACAGCTATTCTCACACTTCACTCTTATCCATCAGGTGCGCGAGCCTTCGACTGAAGGGGGAGGCCTTCGCCCTGTGTCATTTTCTTTTTAAGATTTTTGTTGCAGGTTCAATGTAAGCTATTGAATTTAGTGACATTTCCTTCCAATCATTCCTCGGCATTACGTTTGCTTTACTCCCTCAGTAACTCAAGTAAGACCAAATCCTTGATCCTGTCATGACGGGATATTCTTAGGAGAGCGGCGCATGTCCTTAGTTCATCGTTTTATAGATTTCCCCCAATCCCTGACCTTATTTGGCCTACCCTATTTCTCTGCGAATTGTGACCCCGAGGGCTGTATGCCTCTGGGTTACCTCAATATGGCCATAGGCCACTTCCGTTTTCATTAAAAGCCCCTGTAATCACATACTCACCGAGTAAGCCTGGGATTGGATGGGGGCATCGGGATCATCCCCGATGCCCCTTCAATTAACAGAGGGTCCGTTGAAAAAAGCCGCTAGCGGCGTTCTCTCACTTTTGCAGTACGGTTACCCTGCGGTTCTCTGAAAAAAAAGCGCTGAGTCAGCTACGTGATTCGGTTCCACTGACCTAGGTTTCGCGAAAGTCCGGTGCTCACGTACTACGAGAACGCGTCGCGCCTGACTTGGATACCGACAATCGCAGTTCCAGAAGGGCACTGAATACAAATAAACGTTGTAGCTTATAAGCAAATGCCCTCTGGACAATCGAGTCAAAGGGCCGTGCCCTTGCTAGACGAACCTTTTTGAACCGACCTGAGGCCTTTGATGTTCAACGAGTTCTTGGGTTTGTTTGCTGATGGAGCCCAGCATTATTCAACATTCTCACAGAGTATTCCTCGTGTGGTGTTGTCCTATCATGGGGAAGAAGACAGTTATTCAGTCTATCTTTGTCTCAACCCGCGTGACTGAAAAACTCGACAAGAGGGTTCATGGATATCGACACCGATATCTTCATCAAGGTATGTTCAAGGCCAATCATCTAATTTTTTAAGGAATAATCCGTGAAGGAATCGCCAGAACCCGCAACCGCACTTCCCCTCCGTCATCTTGTCCTCATTGATGCGTCAGGTTTTATTTTTCGTGCCTATCATGCCATTAAACCACTGACCTCTCCTGATGGTGTGCCTGTCAATGCGGTGTTTGGTTTCATGCAAATGCTGATGAAGCAACTGGACGATATGGAGCCAAAGCACGTTGCAGTGATTTTCGATGCCGCGAGGAAGACTTTTCGTAATGACATCTCTCCAGAGTACAAAGCCAATCGTGTAGAGACTCCAGATGAACTAATTCCTCAATTTGCGCTCGTTCGGGAAGCAACCCGAGCGTTCAATCTCGATTGTATCGAAGCTCCAGGTTTTGAGGCAGATGATTTAATTGCCACTTATGCACATCAGGCGTTGCAGACTGAGGCTACCGTGACGATTGTATCTTCTGACAAAGATCTCATGCAGCTTGTCTCTGATCGAGTTCGAATGTTTGATTCTCTCAAGAATCGGTTTATTGGTACGAAGGAAGTTAAAGAAAAGTTCGGTGTGTTCCCAGAGAAAGTTGTTGATGTGCAAGCTCTTGCAGGTGACTCCGCAGATAATGTACCCGGTGTGCCTGGTATTGGTATTAAGACGGCTGCCCAGCTTATTAACGAATATGGAGAACTGGACGTCCTGCTTGCACGAGCCTCTGAAATTAAGCAGACCAAGCGACGTGAAAATTTAATCGAACATGCTGATAAAGCCAGGATGTCACGAGAGCTTGTTCGACTCAGAAAAGATGTTCCGCTAGAGATTCCTATTGAGAATCTTGGTCGGCGCCAGGTCAATCGTGATGCCTTAATGACATTCCTTTCCAAGCTTGATTTCAAAGTAATCATGGATCGGATTCAACATAAATATCCGGCGACGGATGACGCGACATCAATAGATCAGACTGGCGTACAACCTGGGGTGATAGCACCGGTTGATACCCAGTACGAGCTTGTTCAAACACCCGCGGCTCTCCAAGCCTGGATCGATCGAGCCTATCGTGTTGGCTATGTGGCTGTGGATACTGAAACCACGTCCTTAGATCAAAGTCGTGCTGAGCTTGTCGGGTTTTCTCTCAGTGTGGAACCAACCCAGGCCTGTTATATCCCCGTTGGGCACACTCCAGCTCTCTCTTCAGAGGATACCGTAATTAATCAAATTCCGCTTGATCAAGTCCTCGACCTGCTTCGCCCATTGTTTGCCGATCCATCGATTTTGAAGATTGGACACAATATTAAATATGACATGGTGGTGCTGGCTCGCTATGACGTGTCTGTGTCACCTGTCGATGATACGATGTTGCTCTCGTATATTCTTGAAGGGGGAAGTCATGGCCATAGTATGGATGAACTGGCGAAGTTATACCTTGGTCACACTACAATCAAATACAAAGAGGTTACTGGCACAGGGAAATCGAAGGTTACCTTTGATCAAGTTCCGCTCGATACAGCACTTCCTTATGCGGCTGAAGATGCTGATATTACCTTACGGCTGCATCAACTCCTTAAGCCGAGGTTAGTGAGAGAGCAGATGAGTACGGCCTATGAAACACTCGAACGGCCACTGATTTCTGTTCTCACCTCGATGGAGTCCGAAGGTATTAAAGTCGACCTGGATCAACTCAAGCGATTGAGTGCTGATTTTGCCCAGCGTCAAGGTGAATTAGAGAAAGACATTCATCAACTGGCTGGGAGAGAGTTTAATGTTGCCTCTCCCAAGCAACTTGGGGAAATCTTGTTTGATGAGTTAGGACTCAAAGGGGGGAAAAAGGGTAAGTCAGGCACCTATACGACGAGTGCCGATGTGCTGGAGTTTCTCGCAGCCCAAGATCATGCTTTACCGGCAAGAGTCTTGGAATGGCGTCAATTGGAAAAACTCAGAAACACCTATTCCGATGCGTTGATTGAACAGGTAAATCCCTTTACTAAGCGTGTTCATACATCATATGCCATGGCCTCAGCTTCAACTGGACGGTTGTCGTCGACCGATCCGAATTTACAAAACATTCCGATTCGAACCGAGGATGGGCGAAAAATTCGTCAAGCTTTCGTAGCGGAAAAAGGCCATGTTTTGATGTCTTTAGACTATTCTCAAATTGAACTGCGCCTTCTTGCTCACATGGCTGGGATCGATGTTCTGAAGGAAGCATTTAGAGATGGCCAAGATATTCACGCCCTGACAGCTAGTCAAGTTTTTGGTGTCTCACTCGAGTCAGTCGATTCTGCGATGCGCAGGAAGGCCAAAGCCATTAACTTTGGGATTATCTATGGCATCAGTGCATTTGGTTTGGCACGTCAACTCAATGTCGAACAAGGTGAAGCTGCGACGTATATTAAAACCTATTTTGAGCAATATCTAGGGATTCAGGATTATATGGAACGCACGAAGCAATTCTGTCGGGAACATGGCTATGTCCAAACGCTTTTTGGCCGACGTGCTCATGTTCCTGGCATTCTTGATAAAAGTCCAGCCACAAGAAACTTTTCCGAACGAGCCGCTATTAACGCCCCCATTCAAGGGACCGCCGCTGATATTTTGAAACGTGCTATGATTCGGGTTCCTTCTGCCATTAAGGAGCATGGGCTTGATTCGAAGGCTTATATGTTACTCAGTGTCCATGACGAACTTATTTTTGAAGTGGCCCAATCCGCGTCTGAACAGACTGCTCAAGTCGTCAAACAGGTCATGGAATCGGCGACATTACCAACACTCCAATTATCCGTTCCCCTCATCGTTGATATCGGCCAGGGAAATTCATGGAGCGACGCGCATTGAAAATAATTGATGAAAAAAGACAGGCATCATGATTACTCCCTCTAGATATTCGCCCACTGAATTATTGAAAGACAAAGAATGAAAATTGCGACATGGAATGTAAACTCCATTAAAGTCAGGATTCCACATTTGGTGGAATGGGTGAAACAGGTAAACCCCGATATTGTGTTGCTTCAAGAACTCAAAACGATTGAAGCACAATTTCCCCGAACGGCGATCGACGAGCTGGGTTACAATGTGGTTGTCTCAGGTCAGAAAACCTATAATGGTGTCGCGATACTTTCTAAGTTGCCTATTGAAGTTGAGCAAACGTCTCTTCCAGGCGATCTCTCAGACGAACAGGCGCGTTATCTCGAAGCGGTCATTGGACCGATCCGAGTGGCTTCGATTTACTTGCCAAATGGAAATCCAGTGGATACGGAGAAGTTTTTGTATAAATTAGCTTGGATGGATCGGTTAATCGCCCATGTGCGTCGCTTATTAGCCTATGAGGAGTCTCTGGTTCTTGGTGGCGACTTTAATGTGTGTCCGACAGATGATGATGTGTATGACCCTGAAGGGTTTGCTGATGATGCGTTGTGCCGACCAGAGTCGAGAGCACGCTTTCGAGAATTGTGTCACCTTGGTTTCACTGATGCCCTTCGTACATTACACCCTCACCCAGGTCTCTACACCTATTGGGATTATCAGGGTGGGCGATGGAATAAAGATGAAGGTGTACGCATTGATCATCTCTTACTTTCCCCACAAGCCTCAGATCAACTGACATCTGCAGGTGTCGACAAAGGCCCTCGAGGATTGGAAAAGCCCTCTGATCATACACCGACCTGGTGTGAGCTTTCGGTCAATGAAGTGATCCCGTGTATCTCGCCTGAAGTCTGAAGAGTCCCTTATCTTTCCCACAGGTCTTTGAGTCTTCTTGCATGTGTACCGTCTGGATGGTGCAGAGTTCTTCCTCCATGGGGACTGGCATAAAGGGCATCATTTTCAAAAAACGACCGTGAATTGACAAGAACGTACAATTGGTAAACCTCCGAAAAATGCCGAAAAAGAAGGACATGAGAACTACACAACTTACTGACCGTAGTTAGATATTTCTCAGTCACCGTCAACGCATCATGTCTAATTCTCATTTGGAGGTTGATCCTATGCGATCATTTATTCTTAATTCTGCGTTCATTATTGCAATCTTGTTCACCGCGGTTTCACCTTCGTGGGCCATTCCAGTCAACACGGATATTGAAATACTTAATAGAGGTCCCGGTTCTGGATTTAATTATAGTCTTATTCATTCTGCTAACTGTTCTGGTAGTGGTTTGTGCATGTCGGGAAGCACTCTGTATGGAAACGGATTTTTTGGAACCTTGAACGGCAATCTGGATTTGGCAGGACCACTGACTCTTAATAGTATCACGGGTCTTCTTATGGCTTCTCAAGGAAACGTGCAGTTCACGGGAGGGTTTCTCAATGCTTCTAATGGGGGCGGACTTGCGAGCGGGCAGCTCGACTACAACTTTCTTTCAGGAAATCTTCAAGGTGAGACGGGTACCTTCTATTTCCTTGCAACCCAACTGTGCTGTAACGCGGCACCGTATGGAGGCCCAAATCATTTCACTTCTGACGGAATTACGCTATGGGGCAACAATTGGGATATTACGGCGAACAACGGATTGAATAGTCGGCAAGCCGTGCTCGATGCAGGATTCACACCTTTGGGTATTGATCTTGTTGGAGGTCAATATTCGACACCAAAGACAACGGCCACACCAGAACCAACCTCTTTACTCTTACTCGGGTCTGGAATTGCTGGGTTACTGTATTGGAGGAAAAAGCGATGAAGATTATCCCCTAACATAGAGATCAATCAAGCCTGAATTCCTCCGCCTCTCACATCCTGACCCGGGATGTGAGGGATATCCTTCATTCGACCCCTCCTGACTTTCCGTAAAGATTCTCTCGATGACAGTGGAAGACTGGCATGTTGCCGGAAAATGCTCTATTCTCTAATTAGAGAATGACCTGTGTTTGTTGATGGAATTTTGGTGAAATCGAAGACAATCTATGGAAAGTATAAAGTTTGGCACATCGGGGTGGCGAGCCATTATCGCCGACGAGTTTACCTTTAGAAATGTCCGTATTGTCTGTCAGGGGATTGCGCAATATCTTCGACAGGAGAAAATTGGACAACGAGGAGTGATGATTGGCTATGACACTCGCTTCATGGGAGAGCGTTTTGCCCACGTTGCGGCTGAAGTGTTAGCGGCGCATGGGATTCCTTCATTACTCTGTGATCGAGACGTGCCGACGCCAACCATTTCGTATCATATCTTGAATCGAAAGCTTGCTGGCGGCATTAATATTTCAGCGAGTCACAATCTACCCATTTACAACGGGATAAAGTTTACTCCTGCCTGGGGTGGTCCTGCGTTACCAGAAACGACAAAGGCGATTGAGCAACGCATTGTACCATTGTTGCATGGAGAACATATTAAATGGTTACCGTGGGAGCGGGCCAAAGCTGATGGGTTGGTACGGTATATGGACGCCAAGCCTGAATATCTCTCCAGCCTTGAGACGCTTGTTGATTGCAAGACTATTCGTTCAGGGAATTTACGAATCATTATGGATCCACTGTATGGAACCACCCGTGATTATTTAGATGAATTCTTGCGTCGAGCTGGTTGCAAACTCGCGGTGCTCCATCATTGGCGAGACCCCTACTTTGGTGGCTTGCGACCTGAGCCAGCGCCAGACACGTTGGTGGAGCTACAAGAGGCTGTTCATCGAGAACAGGCTCATCTAGGCTTGGCTATGGATGGCGATGGAGACCGTTTTGGGATTGTGGATGCTGATGGGACATTTGTCGATCCAAACCTGGTTTTTGCACTTCTTCTTGATTACTTGATTCAGACGCGAAAATGGACAGGGGCTGTGGCTCGTTCAGTTGCCACGACCCATCTGATTGACACCGTCGCTGCATTTCATGGGTTGTCGGTTCATGAAACGCCTGTTGGGTTTAAATATATTGGTGAATTATTAGCGAAGGGTGACGTGGTGATGGGTGGTGAAGAGAGAGCTGGTCTCTCCATACAAGGACATGTTCCTGAAAAGGATGGGATTCTCGCTTGTGCGCTCGTGGCAGAAATGGTCGCATCGACAGGCAAGACGTTACGCGAGTTGCTTCATGATCTCTTTATTCGCGTTGGAACATGCTACACCGTGCGTGATGATATTACGATTGATGAAGGTGTGAAGCGAAGGTTGGATGGGATTATTGAGAGCCCGCCTGAAACATTTGCGGGCGTTAAGGTTTCTCAGGTGAACCGAGTGGATGGATGTAAATTATTACTTGCCGATGGAAATTGGTTTCTGCTCAGGCCATCTGGAACGGAACCGATTGTTCGATGTTACAGTGAAGCGAATACCGAAGAACGGTTACAGCAAATTGCCCAAGCTGGACGAGTGCTTTTAAATCAATAACCCTCCCTCTCGCATTCAAGGGTACTTCTAATCCCCGTGTTTTTCCCCTAAAACGGCATTGCCCTCATATTCAACTGCTCATGAATTCGCCCCTGCATGGTGGTTTTGGGCGAGTAGATTTCTTGCCTTCAGGAAACAATCCTGTTTGTTAGAGATGCCTTCAATGATCTTTCAATCAAGCCCTTGATTTCAGTCATGATTTTCTCACATGACTTTGTCATGAATTTTCTGAGAGAGGAACCTGATGTGTTTGAATGGGTTGGAGGATTATGCGTCTTGGGTGACGTTCTCCTCTGACATCTCTGGTTCTAATGGGGTGAGTGAAGACAGTCCAGATTTGGCGGGTTCTTTTGCCGCTCGTTTCTCGTGCATTTTTCGTATTTCTGTGCCTGCTGCCATGAATGCTCGACGAATAGCTTCTTCGAATGTCTTGGCTTCCTTTCGCGCCGTGACGGTATGTCGTCGAGGAACAGTGAGTAGCACGAGAGCTTCAGCGTTATCCGCTCCTTTTTTGTGATGAGCATTCTTTGTGAGGGTGATTCGGGCATGGGTAATATGGATGGATTCAGTTTCAAGTGCGGCCACGCGACTTTCAATTTCAGTCTTCCACCTAGGAGTCATTCCTACATTGCGGCTATCAATCTTGATGTCCATAGCACCTCCTCAATAACACCACAAAAAATATGGGAACTCTCTATTTACATTTTCGTGCCGATTGGTATGGATCCTTATGAAACGTCTCGTTAGTGTAAAAATTTCTATCCTTTGTGTCAAAGGAATTTATTAGAAGAAAGACGCATTGTTTTTGTGTCACGAGTGAATATCTAGAAGCACTCATATTATATCGGAATGTAACGTTTTTTTGATAGGAAAGACCTTAATCGTAGGATTGTGTAAAATGTAAAGTGGCAACTGATTCCTGGTTCCCAGTCATGGAGTCATAGAAGGAGGACAATATGCAGATCAATCGAAGGAATTTATTCAAAGTTGGAATGGTCGTTGGTGCAGGGTTGCTTGCCAAGACAGCAGGACTAGGTGTCGTCGGGGCTACGGAAACATCGGACACATTTGAGATCATGAAGACAGATGAGGAGTGGAAAGCCCAACTCACACCGATGCAATATCGAGTGCTTCGACATGAGGACACTGAGCCGCCATTTAAGAATGCATACAACGATAATAAAGAAAAAGGGGTCTATGAATGCGCTGGATGTCAGCTGTCTCTTTTTTCGTCAGAGACAAAGTATGACAGCAAAACCGGTTGGCCGAGTTTCTGGCAACCTGTATCTGATAATGCGGTGAAAACCAAATCGGACTGGCATCTGTTGTATTCCCGAACAGAAGTTCACTGTCGACGGTGTGGTGGGCATCTTGGACACATTTTTGAAGATGGACCAAAGCCGACCGGTCTTCGGTATTGTATCAACTCGGCGGCATTGAACTTCATTCCTGCTTAAACGGAATAGTGCCAGCGGATGAGTGTTTCAATAGCTGGAAAATGACGTTCAGGAATATTGCGCATGCGTTTCCGGCAATTGGCGATAGCCTCTTCAGCTGTCTTGTATGGGGTCGTGGAAGAAAGGAGGTTCCGGTAATAGCCATCTAATTTGAGTTTCACGATCTTTTCATGAGAGGCACTCCCAGCTAGCGAAACGATTGCACTGCGTTGATCACCTTCATGATCCACGAGAGCTTGAAAGCCAAGTCCCTTCAACCGTTGTGTGACCGTGCTTCGATCCCATTCTAATGCTTTCGCCGTAGCCTGCATATCAAACCCATGCTTTCGGAGGGTTGAGAGAACAAAGACATCTTCTCGTCTGGCTATTTCTTCTTTACCTGCAATGGTTTGTTCATCGACATTCGACATTGTTGGAGCCACTCTTGTGCCGCTGTTCTCCCGTGTTGGTAGACGAAGATCGTGTTCAGCCAGTATGTCTCCATCGATGAGCGCGACAGCTTGTGACAAAGACTGTCGAAGCTCTCGAACATTTCCAGGCCATGCATAGGCGTGAATGGCTTCTATGGCGCCTTGTGTACATTGGACAGGAGTCCTGTCAGATGATAAGTCTGAAAGAATATGTTGGACGAGTAATGTCAGATCTTCTGTTCCACGTTCCCGAAGAGGGGGAAGCGTGAAGACGAGACTTCGAAGACGATAGTAGAGATCTTCTCGATACTGCCCATCGTTTACCGCCTGACTCAAATCGCGATTGGTCGCGGCGATGATTCGAACATCTACGTGGGTTGGGCTCGACTGTCCAACACGATAAAACTCTCCATTTTCCAACACCCGCAATAACTTGGCTTGAAGGTCAAGGGGAAGTTCTCCGATTTCATCCAAGAACACACTGCCTCGATCTGCTGTCTCAAAAAAACCTCGTCGACTAATTGCTCCAGTGAAGGCCCCTTTGACATGACCAAACAATTCACTTTCAAATAGTTCTGGCCGAATGGCCGCCATGTTGATTGAGACAAACGGACCTTGGGCTCTATTGCTCAATCGATGTGCTGCTTCGGCAAATAGCTCCTTCCCTGTTCCTGTTTCACCAAAGATAAGTATCGGGTTATCTGTCCTTGCTGTTTTTTTCAGTTCTTGAAATGTTTGTAAGAGGACCGGAGAACATGTTCGGATGCCGAATGATTCGGTTTCCTGCTGAAGTTGTTGTTGGTGAGCATCAGATGATTGATGAATTTCTTGAGGTAGTACTGGAGACGATTTTTGTAAATGTCTGAGATCCTTTTGAAGGGTTTCAAGTTGTTGGCGGGCATTGGCAGCCTGGACTTCAGCTTCTCGCAACAGACTAAGCGTTTCGTCCTCTGTCGTCGATAAACTATCAAATTTTTGAGCTGTTTCCTGAGCCTGTTCTTTGACTTCTAATAATTCCTCTTCTAGTTGGTCAACGACCAGTTCTTTTTTGGCAAGGGTTTCTTGTGTGTCGTATAATTGAGTGCTGACTTTTTTGATTTGATTCCGAACTCTTTTCCGCTCTTCATATAGTGGCCAAACTGTTGTTCCCACTAATGTACAGACGATCGCGATCGTAGAACTCAGATAAGGCCAAACGGAGCCTATGCTAAAAAACGACATGATGTTCAGACCAAAAGAAGCAAGAAGAATAATTCCAACTCCTAGCCATCCCCACATGTCCCGTCTCCATAAACTGAAAATCGCAAGAGTCACAGCTAGAGCCAATGTTCTCAATAACCAAGACTCCCAAGAAGGTTTCTGTACCCATGAATTTGTAAGCGACGCATTCAATAGATTGGCATGAAGGAAACCAAGGGACACGTCTGTTTCTAATGGAGTGTCCAATCGTGTTGAGTTTTGGGTGATTGGAAATATGAAGACAATTTTGTCTCGAATAAGGTTGGCTAGCTTCACGTCTTCGCCTTGCTGAACGAGGTCGAATAGCTTCTTGAACGTGTACGTTGGAAACGGTTGATCAGCCCATCGGCCGGCAAACGTGATCAATCCTTGTTCAGGCAGATGAAGTGAACGATCATTGTTGTATGCTGAGGCTATGGCCAGTCCAAATGGTAAGTGATTGAGATCCTGAGACCTCTGTTTTTCAGAAAGCCCACGAAATATTCCATCCTTGTCAGCGGATAGCATAAACCAACCCGTGGCTCGAGCTTCCGTGGCAATCATTGGCTGAGCAAATGAGGGGTAGACAACTTTGCCGGCTTGCTTTGTCGCCTCGAGGAGTTGAGCATTGCCAAGAACATCACCGCATTCTGATGGATTAGGCACTTGAAAGCTGATGGCTGGTGCGATCACTGATGCGCCAGCTCGATCCAACGCGGAAATCATCTTGGCTATCGTTGAAGAGTTCCATCCTTCATTTCCACATGAGGCTGGACTGTGCTCGTCAACAGTCACAACGACAATCGATGGGTCGATAGAGGTAGGTGACTGAGCCCTTACATGCCAGTCGTAGAGTGAGACCTCTACTTGAGGAAATAGCGATGAGAATCCATAAGCACAGAATATTCCCAATAGGGCGAACAACAGCCCGGCTGTTGCGAGGGTCATTGCCTTCTTTACTGTTGTGCGTTCAGAGGTCAATGGTCTGACTACCTTGTGTGTTTGCAATGCTATGAACGGCAGGCTTGTTCCGCAGATTGTATGTGTTCAGAATCGGGCAGGTCTAGTTGTACCGCAATTCTTTGTATCAATTCACATGACTTCGAATTCTTCTCATGAGCCGTCATCAGAAAATAATCAAGAATTTGTCGATCATGAGCTGGGAATGTTCCATCAATTCCGTTCAGGTATAACTGTTCAAGTTCCTCATGTGCTGACTGATCTAAGGCCAAGGCTTCTTTGATCAGTATAAGGACAGCTTCGGCAACTCGGTTGTGCTGGAGGAGCTGACGTCCCAAGCTTTGGTCAAAAGAATATCCTTTAATGTTGTGAACCGTTTGTCGAAGGGCTTGGCGAATGAGCGAGAATCCCGTTCGAATTTCATGGGCTTCAGTCGAAGGTTGTGGCTCATCGATAACTTGACTGCGAAGTTGAGATAATCGTTCTTTTGCGAGAACCCCTGCTTCGGTTAATGATCGAGTTGAAGAAATTCGAGCCCACCAAATCATCGCCATCGGGAGATTGCGATCAACCCCGCTTCCATTAGCATACATCGAGGCTAAGAGACTTTGGGCACCTTCAATCCCAGATTTGGCCGCGACCTGCAGCGGTGGGATAGCTTCTTCCGAATGATTATGTGCCCGGAGTATGACTCCAAGGTGATAGGAGGCGTCGGCAAATCCTGGCTCAAGGCGAGTGGCTTCTCGTAAGGCCTCGATGGCTTGTGCGACCTCGCCTCGTTGGTAATGGACTTTGCCGAGACTGAAATAGGCCTGAGTCCACAAAGGTTGCAGCTGCACGGCCTTTTCTAAATGCGTTAATCCTAATGCCCATTCTTTGGCGAGTACAGCGACGGTCCCAAGTTGATAATGGGCTTCAGCCCAGTCTGGGCGAAGAGCCAGTGCTTGTCGAAACTCTCCAAATGCTCCTCGTACATCCCCCATCATGAACAAGGACAACCCAATATCATAATACAGCACTGCAGCTTCAGATTCAGATGGGAAGGCTTGAAGAGCCGTTCGCCATTCGCTCGTGGCCTTTGCCCAACTTCCAAGATTGGCCCATGTTGCGCCTAACAACTGACGGGCGGGAAGAAATTGGGGGCGAAAGATGAGCGTGGTCTGAATGGGTTTCAAGGCTGCTTGCCATTCCCCTCGACTATAGAATGCCACCCCGAGATTGAAATGAGCTTCTGGGAGATCAGCATCAAGAGCAATCGCTTGTCGAAACGCTGTGATAGCCGAAGCAATATCACCTTTCATGAATCGAACGAGTCCGAGGTTGGCTTGGGTTCTTGCATGATGAGGGTGAAGGAGTAGAGCTGTTCGCCAAGCTTGTTCAGCTAAGTGAAATTCACGAGTTTCATAGAATGCTACTCCAAGCTGGTAATGGGCCATTGGCCAATCTGATCGCCAAGCCAGTGCTTGTTGAAACTGAGTAATGGCTTTGAGCACGTTGCCTTTTGTAAGATATCCAAGCCCTTCGGCATAGTAGGCTTCAGGGAAATTCGGTTGAATGCGAAGGGCCGATTCCCATTCAGCCATCGCGCGATCGAGTTGGCCTTGGCGAAGTAATCCCACGCCATAGTTGTATGACACCAGTGCTGAGAGATGGTACTGCACTGGCACTCGAGCCGGATCAAGACGCTGGGCTTGTGCCCAGGCAGCAATGGCGCCAGTCAAGTCTCCGCTCTTAGCAAGGACAACGCCAAGATTATGTTGCGCATCGGCATAGCCTGGCTGTAAGCGGGACGCTTCTCGAAATTCATCAATGGCGATTTCCAATTCATCAGTCAAAAAGAAATCAATGCCTAGACGAAGGTGGTCTTCTGCTTGGGGGGCTGAGTCATCGGAGTTATCCAATACCTGAGCGAGGAGAGATTGAGGGGCGAGACTTCCTATCAGCGTACATATCACAAGCAGCACAACACCGAGGGCGCTTTGTCTATGCGGTCTAAGAAGAAGAAAAATCAAGATTGAAAGCCCACATATCATGAAATCATGTACCTACAGGTTGATGAAGAAACTTGAAAAAAACAACTGAGACTGAACTCCCTACAGTGTGTTTTCAATGTATAAGGAATCTGACGAAAATGGAAGAGTCGCCTATACCTGAAATGCGAGAGGGCTCATAGGAGCCCTCTCGCATTCATCAATTGCGTAGATATTAGACGGTTAGGCTGAGACGGCTTCCTTGAAAACATGAACATCGCGTTGAGGGAATGGAATCGTAATTCCTTCACGATCAAAGGCGAGTTTGAGTTGTTCATGCATATGAAAGTAGACATCCCAGTAGTGGTCAGGATGTACCCATGGTCGTACGACGAAATTCACTGAACTATCCCCATGCTCGGAGACAAATACATCTGGTTTCGGGTCTTTAAGTATCCGTTCATCTGTCGCGATGACTTTTTGAATGACCTCTTTGGTCTTTAAGACATCATCGCCATAACTAATGCCAAATGTCATATCAATCCGTCGGAGGGATTCGGCATTGAGATTGGTAATGCATCCATTGGATAGCGGCCCATTGGGAACAATGATCCGTCGATTATCCAACGTAGTTAGAATTGTCACAAAAATCTGGATTTCTTTGACGATCCCCAGGAAGCCCTGCGCTTCAATTAAGTCACCCACTTTGAAAGGGCGAAAAAATAAAATCAGCACACCACCCGCAAAATTTGCGAGACTTCCTTGCAGTGCGAGTCCGACAGCTAATCCTGCAGCACCCAACATCGCGATAAAAGAAGTCGTTTCAATTCCAATCATTGAGGCGACACTGATTAATAGGAGTGCTTTGAGAATAATGCCGACCATGCTCGCCAAGAATTTCCGCAATGTGACTTCGACCTGACTACGTTCCATCCCACGCTCCACAACATTGACGACACGTTTGGCAAACCACCACCCAATAAGTAGCGTGATGACGGCCAATAATAAGTTTGGTCCATAGGTCAAAACCAAACCTTGTGCCCAACTCGCGGTGTGATCCAATTGGTCCATAGGGTATCTCCTCATATATGGTGAATGAATGGGCGAGGGGGGATATATGCCACTATGAAATGAAATGACAGGAATGTCTACTATTTTTTATCTGTGGTGGAGAAAAATCTGAATGAAGTCGATGAGGGTATCGATTGCCTACAGCCCAGAGCTGACCTCTAAGACATGAGTTGAATCAAGGTGTGGGAGTTTTCTTTATGACTCAAGCTTGCTGGTATTTGCAACTAGAAGAATGTTCATTCGTGGGAAGTCTCACGGTCTTTGAAGAGTGGCATGCTCTTCATGGCTGACTTTTTGGACATTCCTAATGGTGGGAGGAGAGGTCGTCGGAGGCATCTTGATTGGATGAGATCTGCCTGTTCGCTTAACCATAAACCAGTAGCGACTTAACTTTTCATGCTCTTCTTTTGCCAATGCGATGACTGCGATTTCAAATTGATATCCGATGTCATGTTCCTCACCAAATTTAACCTGCTTGGTCCATGTTGAATTTTTGGGATCAACTTCTACTTCTCCCTGTGGCCACCAAGCGTTTTTATGATCTTGCACTCTATGCGCCAGAACCCAAAGGAAGGTATCTTTCGGGAGAACGGCCGTTCCTTTGACCAGCATGGTGATCCCGACCTCTTGGCCATCCTCAGGTGGCTCAAGCACGGTGACGTGAACCTGGGGTTGAGCCAATAGTGTTTGGAGCTGGGACCACGATATAATCATCATGACCAAACAGATGGAGAGAGAGGATGAAATGAATTTTTTGGCAGTGAACATATCACGAGACCTCGAAGAAATAACCGAGAAGTGTTAATCCGCTCTACTGTATATCATAGTATAAAAACCCACATGGTACAGTGAACAATAGTTATTCTGTACTATGACTGGAATTATTGTACGATGGAATAGGAGATGAACCCCGTCATCTATGGTGCTTCATGTCTCAGACTGTTTCGTTGGCGGATGGGGTTGTTCTATCCTGTACAGCTTCAATGTGTGAGTTGTATCTCCTTACAGAAGTATGGAAAAAACAATGGTATTGCAATGATTTCGGTCAATGACCTATTCCAGTATTCACGTTTCGACTATTAAGAGAAGATATACCATGATCTCAAAAATAATCCACGGACTCCATTTCAATAATTTGCGAGGCGATGTCTTTGGTGGCGTGGTCGCAGCAGTTATTGCTCTTCCCTTAGCGTTAGCCTTTGGCGTGGCATCGGGTGCTGGAGCGGTCGCCGGTTTATATGGAGCCATCTTTCTTGGGTTCTTTGCTGCTGTATGTGGTGGAACTCCGGCTCAAGCCTCAGGTCCAACCGGTCCGATGACCGTCGTATTTGCCGGCATGTTCGCCATGTTTTCAGACGAACCCACACTAGTCTTCACTACGGTGATCATGGGTGGAGGAATTCTCATACTCATGGGTGCCCTCGGTGTTGGGAGGTATATCACTTTAGTTCCCTATCCCGTTATCTCAGGATTCATGAGTGGGATTGGTGTCATCATTATTATTCTTCAAATCGCTCCACTCCTTGGACATGAATCCAGTGGGGGTGTGATGGCTAATTTGATGTCTGTTCCATCTGTGGTGAGTACGCCGATGGCTCAAGCCACGACCCTTGGGTTACTTGCGTTGGCCATTGTGTATTTCACGCCAAGTATCATTGGAAAGTTCCTTCCCCCTCCCTTACTCGCACTCCTTGTGTGCACGCCGGCAGCGATGTTCTTTTTCCCGAATGCCCCAGTGATTGGGGACATTCCCCAGGGGTTTCCATCAATGCTCATTCCAACGTTTCGAATGGATGCGCTCACGGTGATGATCGAAGAGGCCTTTGTCATAGCCTTTCTCTGCGCGATCGATAGTCTGCTGACGTCGCTGGTTTGTGACAATATGACGAGAACCCAACACGATTCTAATCGGGAACTCATTGGCCAAGGCATCGGGAATATGGTGGCTGGATTGTTCGGAGGTCTTCCAGGCGCAGGTGCAACGGTGCGATCAGTTGCGAACATTCGATCAGGTGGGCGGACACCATTGTCAGGAATGTTGATGGGCCTGATGCTGCTGGCCACACTCCTCTGGATGGGACCGCTGGCAGAACAAATCCCGTTGGCCGTCCTTGCAGGAATTTTACTGAAGGTAGGCGTCGACATTATCGATTGGCGATTTCTTCGACATGTCTTTCAAGCGCCTCGTGCGGATGTCATCATTATGGCAGTCGTTCTGTTTATCACTGTCGCAGTCGATTTAATTACCGCAGTTGGAGTTGGTGTGGTGTTAGCCAGTCTCTTGTTTGTCAAAGAGATGGCTGATCTTGAATTGGCCAACATGCGGGTGATTACAGAAGAACATCCAGAATCGCCTCTGACTCCAGAGGAAAACGAGGTCTTAGAACGTAATACGGGAAAGATTGTTCTGATTCATGTGGATGGGCCCATGAGTTTTGGGTCGGCCAAGAATATGGTCCGTCGAATCGAAACGGTTCCGGGGCTCAAGCAATTTACGAGTTGTGTGTTAGATTTATCAGATGTGCCAACGATTGACGGCACTTCCGCCATGGCGATCGAAGATATGCTGCGGATCATTCGAGCCCATAAACAACATTTGTTTTTTGTGGGAATGCAAGATCATGTCACCGAGGTCCTCGATGGTCTTGGAGTCCTCAAACTCATTCGGCCAGGGCACCGGTATGCCGAACGACTCGATGCCCTCCGTCACGCGGCCCATGCCGCCGACTCAACTCATCCAGATGATACACCTGCGTCGGCAGGGTAATTTGAGACACTTTCCTCACCACCCCCTCTTTCCGTGAGTCTAGAGCTAAGGAAGTATCCTACATGACAGGGGCTTCCCTCTGAGCGCGGATACCTCCTTGGCTGGGTTGACCTTTAGTCATCATTTGCTATAGATGCATCATCTAA
Source organism: Nitrospirales bacterium (assembly GCA_029261355.1). Classification (GTDB taxonomy): domain Bacteria; phylum Nitrospirota; class Nitrospiria; order Nitrospirales; family UBA8639; genus JAGQKC01. Next base: position 48,117 of record JAJDBM010000014.1, read on the forward strand.
CTCGCTGAGTCTGTCAATCATAAGAATGTTCGAGACCCCAATGCCTTTGCTGTTGGTGGCGGCAAGGTGTAGGTGGTGTCGTCGGAATACCTGATGGGTGTTGATGGGACAGGCTCAATGTATTTCATCCTTTAATTTGTGCGGAATGACAAGGAGAAGAAAACATGGGACTTAAACAAGTTTTGGTAGGAACTCTGGCGGCTGGCATGCTGTCGTTGGGGGTAGGGGGCACGGCCATAGCAGTGCCTGTCTCCCTAGATTTTTCAGGTACGTTAGAGGATGGGGGGTCGGCTTCAGGGTGGTTTACCTATGACAACTCTTCACCAAACAGAGGCACTGAAGATATTGCAACGTTTTCCTTAACAAGTTGGGAGATCGATGTGTCACCAGGAACCGTGGGTATTCCGCAACATACCTTCAGGAATGTGCCCAGGGGGATAGGCCGATTACGACACTTCATCTCGGCTGGACGAAATTTCACGACGGTAGAACTGTCGCATCGAAATTTTGTTATTTTTCAATATAAAGTCTTACTCTTGGGTTTTAGCCCGATATTAGATTCAACCCCAACCATCAACCCACCCAGTGGGATACAGGAATTTGGTGAGTTTAACCCCACTGTCTCCGATTACGGGTTGTATGGCGGACCATTTCCGGGAGCAGGAAGAGTTCCAATAGACGTTCTAACTTTCCAATCAGGCTCCTTATCAGCTAGCCCCATTCCTGAGCCCTCTACTCTATTACTGTTAGGCACTGGCTTAGCAGGTCTCGTCGTTTGGCGACAGAAGAAGCGAAAGACAGCATAAATATACAGAATTAATTTCAGGAATGAAGAGCCCTACTTCCCAAGAAGTAGGGCTCTTGTTTTTTGTTACCATAACTAAGATAAAGGTGTAGAGAATTACTGGTACAGCTTTCGAGAGTATTTAGTTTAGAATGTAGTATACATTGAAAACACGAGGGCTCATGATGAGATAGGATTGTTTAAAAGATATCCTTCCCATTGAATATTCAGAACATAACGAATTGTAAACACGAGGAGATAACGCCGTGTCTGATGCCAATATTGTGACGTACTTGAAAGATTACCGACAGCCTGATTACTGGGTCACACACGTTGACCTGACCTTTGAACTCCGTGATGGAGAGACGTTGGTTAGTGCCAGATTACAGGTGAAGAAAAATGGCAACCACCATCATCCACTTGTTCTCGATGGGGAAGAACTGGAATTACTGGATGTGAAGATAAATGACCTGAGTCTCAAGAAGGGAGACTCTCTGACAGAGGGCTACGTGGTGACGAAAGATTCTCTTTCTCTCAAACCTACAGATGATACCTTCACTCTAGACACGCTCGTCAAAATTCATCCTGAACAGAATACGGCACTAGAAGGGCTCTTTAAATCAAGCGGAAACTGGTGTACGCAATGTGAAGCCCAGGGGTTTCGGCGGATTACCTATTTCGCCGATCGCTCGGATAATATGGCGATCTACACCACGAAGATCATTGCTGATACAACCACAGCTCCTGTTCTCCTTTCAAACGGCAATCTCATTGATCAAGGACAGATGGATGGTGGGCGTCATTATGCTGTGTGGGAGGATCCGTTCCCAAAGCCCAGTTACCTGTTCGCCCTTGTTGGAGGTGCGTTGGAATGTCTGGAAGATACCTTTGTAACTACTAGTGGTCGTAATGTGGCATTGCGGATTTGGGCAGAGGCCAAAGATCTCGACAAGCTTGGACATGCGATGGCATCCCTGAAAAAATCTATGACATGGGATGAAGAGGTCTATGGTCGCGAATATGATTTAGATCTGTTCAACATTGTGGCTGTCGATGATTTCAATATGGGGGCCATGGAGAATAAATCGCTCAATATTTTCAACACGAAGTATGTGCTGGCACATCCTTCTACAGCCACCGATGCAGACTATGAAGGCGTCGAAGCTGTGGTGGCGCACGAATATTTCCATAATTGGACCGGCAACCGCGTGACCTGCCGTGATTGGTATCAACTGTGTTTGAAAGAAGGCTTAACGGTCTTTCGAGACCAGGAATTTTCTGGAGATATGGGGTCACAGGCCGTGAATCGTATTGCCAACGTCAGAAGCCTTCGTATGAGTCAATTTCCCGAAGATGCCGGGCCGATGGCCCATCCGCCGCGACCAGATCAATTTGTCACTATCAATAATTTTTATACCGCCACCGTGTATAACAAGGGTGCTGAGCTTAATCGAATGTTGCACACATTATTGGGACAGAAAGATTTTCGTAAAGCATCGGATTTGTACTTTGACCGGTTCGATGGGCAGGCAGTCACTGTAGAAGATTGGGTGCAATGTATGAAGGAGGCGTCAGGCCGTGACTTGAGCCAGTTCATGCTCTGGTATACCCAAGCAGGGACGCCTGAAATTCAGGCCAATTGGTCCTGCGATACTACTGCGAAAACGTTCACGCTCACACTTGAGCAAGATGTTCCGACGATACCCAATCAGTCAAACGGCCAGCCCAGACACATTCCGATAAAGTTCGGGTTGGTTGGACCAGAAGGTGAAGATGTGATGCAGGATGTGCTCGAGCTGACACAGGCCAAGCAAACCTTTACATTTGAGAACGTCCCTCCAGACTCTGTCCCTTCTCTCTTCCGCCACTTTTCTGCGCCGGTCAAATTGGACGCTCCTTTCACAGACGACCAATTGCGTCACCTGATGGTGTATGACCGCGACGGATTCAATCAATGGGAAGCCGGAAGTCGATTCCTTACGACGAAACTCATGGAGCAGATTGATCGTTATGAAGGCGGACAAGACATTCTCGTGAGCGAGGATGTCCTCGATTCCTTTCGTCGACTTCTCCAACGCACCGATATGGATCAGTCACTCATGAGCTTGGCGTTAAGTCTGCCCGTCTATCATGAACTTGCTCCCAAACGAGAAGTGATTGATCCGCACGCCATTCTGGCAGTACGCAAGACATTTCTCGAAGCATTAGGCAGTGGACTGCACGATGAATTTCTCAAGACCTACAACAGCAATTATGATCCGGGTAAGTCATATGACCGTGAAGACGCGGGACGCCGCAGTCTACAAAATACGGCACTCGGATATTTAAGTTACTCGGGAGATGCGGAGGTGGCCAAGCTCGCTGTGAGGCAATATAGCCAAGCCAATAATATGACCGACCGTTATGCTGCCTTGAACCTCATCATCAATATGGATGAAGCTCAATCGTATCGAGAAGGCGTGTCGCAACATTTCTACTATCAATTTGAACAGGATGCGTTAGTCGTGGATAAGTGGGTAGGAGCATTCGCGAGATCACAGACGGATAATATTTTATCGGTCGTGAAAGAGCTGACAGAACACGCTGCCTTCAAGTCCCCAACGCCGAACAGAATGCGGGCTTTGTATGGAGGATTCTCGCAAGGCAATCCCAAAGGCTTTCATGGAGAAGATGGATCAGGGTATGCCTTTGTCGCGGATTTTCTTATGGATCTCGATGCCAAGAACCCACAAGTCGCCTCACGAATGATTGGGGCCTTTGAAGAATTTAAACGCTATCGACCAGACCTACAAACCAAAATGGAAGCCCAACTATCTCGTATGGCCTCAATGAAAAGTCTTTCAACAGATCTCAGTGAAAAGCTAGAACGGTATTTGGGGCACGATACCTACATCCAGCTTAGAGATGGGAAGGACGGGGTGTAACCACAATCCTGTTGAAATTGAAGGTAGGTCGAATTTTTTTACATCTCCTCCGTATTTGCGTCGTGCTAAAAATCATTGACTCAATACTTGTTAATCCAAATTTCCCCAAGATCAATCTATATTGTAAAGCAAGTGATCTGACCCCCTTCCTAAAGCCTGTTTCGGCATTTTTTCGTGCGTGTACGACGAAAACCACAATGTGACGGCAAACGTGAAAGGATGTTGAAGGATTCGGTCCTGCTTCTGATGGCCAAATGAAACGGTGACCTGGAATATCGATGACATTAACCATGCTCTTTGAGATACCTCAGCATAGCGAAAAACACGATCTCGTGAGATCACTGAAGCCAAGCGGGTATCAAGGGTATTTGGGGATTACAACCTTGATTTTAAATCTTATTGAAGTATTATGGACACATACGTAGCTTCTGGACTCATGATGTGTGAACTGATCCGGGTTGGCAAGTCGCGCGAACCAGTGGTGCGCGTTGATTGAGCCCTTACTCGTATTTTGGATACACGCAAGGCATTGTTCTGACTTGTATTTTCGTCCGATACCATGATCCTGGCACTGTCCATATTGTTTTCTGACAACTGCACATTCACAGATAAACAGATGAGGACATGCTGGTCTGCATAATGCTTCGATTCAATCCTGTTGTGCGTCGCAGTCTCGCGCTTCTGATCTACTTGCTGGCTAGCATGGGGCAGTCGAACGTGGCGGTTGCCGCTGTCGATGATCCAATCACATGTAGCAGCACTGACGTCAACAATTACAATACCATTGCAATTCGCCAACTGATTTTTAGAGAAAACAACACCCAAAATCAATGTGCTGCCACCGGCTTCACTGACTGTAGTGCCACAGCAACTGCGGATTCATGGGCTTTATGTTCTGACGTTCCTGGGGGAACGATGAAGGTGAGGTTCGAGAATCAAGCGCGATTCACAAATAGAGAACTCAATGGAGCACCTATTCCCATTGATACGAACGTTGAAACTGCAGTGGGGTCTAATACTATCACCTACACTGACACGACTGACGGTGAAGACAGGACAGTCACGTTTGTGACGTCTGCTGACCGGTTAACCTTTGCGACCACTACCGCCTTTTCCGTCACGAGCATCACAAATACTGCACCGGTAATCACTTCCAATGGGGGGGGGGCCGCGGCGGCCGTGAATGCGGCGGAGAACCAGACGGGGGTGACTGATGTTGACAGCACGGATGACACGGACAGCGAAGGTGCGGGGCTGACCTATTCATTGACGACCACGGGTGGTGGCGGAGCAGATAATGGCTTTGTTGACATTGACGCCAATAGCGGTATTTTGACATTCAGCGCGGCGCCGAGTTTTGATAATCCTCAAGATGCCGGTGGCAACAATGTCTATGATGTACAGGTTACCGTGACAGACAACGGCAGCCTGACAGACGTGCAAGATATCGCCGTGACGGTGACCGATGTGGACACTATTGCACCGACGGTTTCCATACTGAATGCGCCATCCTCACATGATGGATCGACGCCTTTCATCGTGACAATTGAGTACTCAGAAGATGTCACTGGCTTTGTGGTTGGTGATGTGACGGTTGGCAATGGAACGGTAGCTTCATTGACGCCGGTGGATGGCAACACCTATACCGTTGGCATCACACCGTCGGGCCCTTTGGATGTCACTGTTGATGTTGCTGCCAATGTTGCACAAGATGCGCTGGCCAATATGAATACGGCGGCGACGCAGGTGACCATAGGAGGCACGGTTGTTCAGCAGACCGTTCAGCTTATTGGCTCCTTCGCTCAGAACCGGGGCAATCTGATCATGCAGAACAGGCCAAACCTGACCCGGCGCATTGACCGGCTAAACGGACACGATACCAATAATGGCGGTATCTCCGGATTTGGTGTGTCTATAGTGAGTGGGCACTTGCCCTTCTCGGCAAAGATTGGAACACAGCGTTCCAGTTTTTCCTATAGCTTGCGACAGTCACAGGCGGAGGCGACTGAAACGCGTGTTCGGGCCAACCCCGCTTCGGTGTTGTCTTATGTGGGAACAACACGCCTGACGCGAAGCCTGACGGCTCTGGCTAGTACTTCTGTGGCTCAACGGTCATTTTTTTCTCTACTGTCAGCATCCCCATTCACGAATTCAGGACATTCTGATTCCACTGATGCGGTGGTGGATACTGATACTGATTCGCATGTTGTTGTAAGTCTGGAGGGTAATGTTGACGGAGAAACTCTCAATACGCCTGCGGGCGAAGAAGTGGCCAGTGAAGAGATTACTCCGGTGGAGCGGTTTGATGTTTGGATCGAGGGCAACTATAGCCAGTATCGTGGATTTGGCGGCAACGGGAATTTCACGTTAGGCCATGTTGGAGGTGACTATCTGGTTAACTCAGACCTTCTGCTGGGGCTTAGTGTGCAATTGGACTGGACGACATACACGCAAGACTCCGGCGGTAAGATAGATGGTTTCGGCTTTATGTTTGGTCCTTATTTGACAGCAAAACTGTCAGAGCGCTTCTATTTGGATGCGGCCACCTCCTGGGGCCGATCAGATAATTCGGCTTCGCCTTTGGGTACCTTCAACGACAAGTTTGACGCTGAACGCTGGCTGGCAACGGGTGCGATCATCGGTGACTTTCACTATCAGGGCTTCAATGTTAGACCTGAGGCGCGGTTGTCCTATTTCCGCGAGGTAACTGTCAGCTATACCAACAGTCTCTTGAACGCCATTCCTTCTCTTACCTATGAGGTGGGTACGTTTGACTTCGGCCCAATGGTCTCGACCAAGCTTACGTTGAGCGAGACGTTGACGCTGACGCCACATGTCACCGCACAGGGTGTGTGGACCTTTGGTTCAAGTAATTCGGCCGTACAGATTACCGGCAACCCATCCACTCAGTCCGGCGAAGGCATTCGCGCAATCCAGAAGGCGGGCCTCGCCCTTGCCAACAGCAACGGCATGAGCCTCACCCTGGGTGGCTCATTCGATGGCCTTGGGCAGGACAATTACGAGGCCTGGAGTGTTAATGGAGGGATGAGGATCAAATGGTAAGGGACTTGTTTGTTCTGCGATAGGGCCCATACTTTGGGTGTTAGGGGAATCCGGGAAACTCTAATTGATGCCACGCCCTAGGTGAGAAGATGCCACATTCAACCGTCAAGTGCGCTACGGGCTTCGCGAAAGACTTCGTGGGGTGTTCGATACTGCAATACTTCCGCGGTCGGTTGTTCAATAACTTTTCGATGCGGTTAAATAAGCTGGGCTCCGCTAATTGGAAGTTCCTGCCTTTTGAGCAAGAAGTGTCGAATTAATCTGTTGGTCAGCTCCATGCTGCCTTTCTCCCAGCTGTGGTAGGGCGCACAGAAAAGCGAAGTCATGCCTAACACCGCATTGACCGTTTCATGGCAGGTATTTTCACTGTCATTATCATACGTGATGGACTGTCTCAGTGAGCAGGGATGAGTGCGTAGTCTCCGGAGCATCGCCTGTTTGGTCGCGGCGGCTGTCTTATTTTTAAGGAAGCTGATGTGAATAGGGGGCAAGTCGCGTTGTTTATGATATAACGCATCACACGAAGAACAGTGTTATTATTTTCGTTGGCTTCTTTGCGTCACTTTCGAATCAACATCCCCATAAAGCCTATTGTCGCGATAACTCTCAACAACTGTCACCGATTCTTATTTAAATTTGAATATTGGATGTGGTGGTCCCCTACCTGGCAACCTCCACGTGTGGCTTCTCTGGGATCCATCGGGTAAGGGCCATTTCCAGGTCTTTAATATTTATTGGTTTAGAAAGAAAGTCATCCATTCCAGCTTCAAGGCATTTTTCCCGATCCCTCTTCATCGCATTAGCTGTCAACGCTATAATTGGGAGACGTGATGAACGGCTGACGTCAGAGATGAGTGATTCTTGGATCTCAGGTCCAGACTGTTCCATTTCACGAATCTTCTCGGTTGCTTCATATCCATCCATTTCTGGCATTTGACAATCCATGAGGATCAAGTCAAACGAGGCGTTTTGAAGTGCCTGAATCGCATCTTTTCCATTGCTGACCACTTCAACATGATATCCCAAGCGTTGCAAAAATAATGAAGCGAGTTGTTGATTGACGGCATGGTCATCAGCGACCAAGATGCGAGCATGGTGTTCTCGCCTAGGCGATTTCATCATGGTGTGTCTAGACTCCGAGGTTTCTCCACCTTCTATGATGCTTGTGGAACTGTCTGACATCAGGGTAACCAGACACCGTTCTAAGTGAGCCTTACGTATTGGCTTCGTCAGATAGGCCTCAATTCCGTTATCGTGAGCCTTTTCGGTATCGCCCCGTCCCAATGAAGTTTGAAGTACAAGACGAACATGCTGGATGACCGGATCAGCTTTAATGGCTTTAGCTAATTCCAAGCCATCCATGTTTGGCATATGCATATCCAGAATGGCAAGATCGAAAGGCTGTCCTTGACTCACCCCGCCATGCAATACGGCTAAGGCGTCTATCCCAGAAGAAACGGACGTGAGACGCATTCCCCAATTTTCCACATATTGGGCTAGCAAGCGACGATTGGTATCATTGTCATCAACGCAACAGACCCGAAGCCCCTCCAGACATTGACTCACTGGTGATTCCTGTTTCACTGGCTCTAGTAGTCGTTCGAGGTGGGTCGTAAACCAAAAGCAACTGCCTTGGCCATGAGTACTCTCGACGCCAATTTCTCCACCCATCAGTTCCGCAAGTTGTTTACAGATTGCTAACCCCAGCCCTGTTCCTCCATATTTTCGAGTGGTCGATCCATCGACTTGACTAAACGGTTGAAATAATTTTTCACAAGCTATAGGCGATATCCCAATGCCGGTATCTCGGACCTCCACTCGGAGGAACACGGACTCTGTGAGTTCACGTTCAACTGTGATGTGTACGACGACCTCACCTTGATGGCAAAATTTAATGGCATTCCCCACCAGATTGAGTAGAATTTGTCGAAAGCGGCCAGGATCTCCCCGAACGGCAGTCGGAATTGAAGGAGAGACCAGTCCGACTATTTCCAATCCCTTTTCCTGTGCTTTAGGTCCAATGAGATCAAGCACTTCTTCTAGAGTACTCTGTAAATCAAAATCGATGACTTCGATCTCGAACTTTCCAGATTCAATCTTTGAAAAATCCAAAATATCATTAATGATTGTCAAGAGCGCATGAGAGGACCTTTTCACCGTCTCCGCATATTCTATTTGTTCTGTGCTTAAATCAGTCTCTATTAACAAGTCGGTCATGCCCATGATGCCATTCATGGGCGTTCGAATTTCATGACTCATCATCGCGAGAAACTCAGCCTTTATTTTTACTGCTTCATAGGCCTTATCTCTGGATTCAATTAGTTCCTTTTGAATCTCTTTTTGAAGTGATACGTCTCGAGCAATCGCGGTAAATACTTGATGCTCTCCCACGTGAACTTTACTCACCGACAGTTCCAATGGAAAGCTGTCGCCATCCTTCCGTAATCCAATAGCCGTGAGGGCAATGCCAAGAGGTAGAGGTATATTGGATTCGACCTGATCTGCGCTCAAAGACCTTTCAATCAATGTTGAGACCGTTTGACCAAGGACCTCATGCTTCGCATACCCAAAGATGCTCTGGGCAGCAGGATTGAACAATTCAATAATTCCATCTTCAGTAAACGTCATGATGCCATCTCCCGCCGCATCCACAATTTCTTGCGTAAATGTGATGGCATAGATCAATTCCTGCTCTCTATGTTTCAAGTTTTCTTCCAACTCTTTTTGATGAGTCATGTCGGTAGCAAACTTCATCACTTTATAGACTTGTCCTGTTGCATCAAAGATGGGGTTATAGTTGGCGTGAAGCCACATTGGTTGCCCGTCTTTACGCAATCGACGGTATACGCCCTGATCATAGCCCCCACTGTTTAAATTTTTCCAAAAATTCTGATAGTCCGCACTCGCGGCGTAATCCAATTCGCAGAAAAGACGATGATGTTGTCCTTGGATCTCTTCCAGTCTATAGCCCAACAAATCAAGGAAGTTTTTATTTGCGGTGATAATGGTCCCATCCAAGTTAAACTCGATTACTGCATGTGCTCGATTAATGGCTGCTAGCTGACTTTGATACTCGGCTACTTGGGTGGCCTGGGTTTTGTACAATTCTTCCATCTCCCTCATACGAAGCCAAATCATGTAACCCAAGCAGACGGTCACCATAAAAAAGACTGCCAGAAGGATGCTGCTAAACATGACGCCCCATCGTAGGCGCGCGTGTGCCCTTTGCTCCTTCTCCATCGCCTTTGTTTGTAATTCAATAACAGCTGGGCGCACGGCATGAATGGCTTGACGGAATATCCCTCTCAGTCCTTCATTTTCTGTTTGGCCTATTTTCTGTTCGAGGTCCAGATACGCAGAAAATGCTTCCTCATAGTCGTGTAGCAATGGCATAAGCTCTGTGGATTTGATTGTTGGTACATGTTGGATTTGTGTTTTCAAATCTCTCAACAACTCGAAGACACGTTGCTGGTACGTAAGATCATTTCGAAGAAGGAAATCCTTTTCTGCTCGTCGTAATAGCAAGAGCTTTCTCTCCAGTTCGAGGTTCTGCACAATTTGAAGCTGTTCTTCTAGATGATGGATGACCGCCCGCCATCGCCCTATCAACCCCCAATTTTTAAAGCCCTGTTCCCGATAGGCATCTAGTAAATCTTGGAACGTTTGCTCATATGTATTTACCGCTTGTTGCAGGTCTTCGATCGCTGTATGCTGATCTTCAGGAAGTGTTCCCTTGAGTTGTTGAATACTTGATTTGAATCTCGCTAATTCTTGCTGATGCAATTGTATGTATGAAGAGGTTCCTATTTCAAAAAATTCAGGGACCTTGAGTGAGCGAAGCATGACATCTTTTTCTCGTCGTCGCATTTCTAGTTCAGTAACACGAAGATGTTGTGTGGCGATGATGATTTCTCGAGCTTGAGAAGCTTGATTCCACAAATCCCACATTGGATTTTGCCAGATTCCACAAAGACACAGAAGGGCAAGAATCCCTATCACCATAATGATTCGATTACGATTGACTGGGATCGGATGGAAGGATGGAGTCGAAGGGGAATTGGTAAAGACTTCGTTCCTTGAGTTCATACAAAAAATACCATGATTGGACATGTATTTATGCTAGACAATCCGCTGTTCAAAACGTCTTGCCTCAGTTCAACGTTTTCGATTCTCATCCTTCACTGAAATATGATGATCAATCATAGAACAGGTTTTTGGAAGAAAATTCAGTACGAAGTTCACACCGAAACATGTAGCACGCTCACTTTGTCTAACAGAGTCCTTAACCTTCGCGTGCATTCAGCCACACGAATTGACTTTGTGACAATATAAGGGATCGTTACTGCTTAAAAATTATCGGCCCAAACATTTAATTTCTTAATAAACAGTCTCCTCGCCCCTCTCCCTTCATGAAATTCGTGCTAATGCCTTGTCCTAAGCGATTTTCCACTGAAAGAAGGACTAGCGTACTCACCTCTGAATAACTCGAAGTTGTAGTGGTCAAGTATTTGTAGACACTGTGTTAGGGGATTGCCAGCGTTGCTCCTGTTGTTCTGGTGTCAGGTAGTTGTTATAGCTGTGTAGCCGTTCCTGGTTGTAATAGCCCATCAGATACCTACCGATATCGTATTGCCCTTCTTGAATGGTGTGATAGCCCGCTGCTGGAATCCATTCGGTTTTCAGACTTCGAAAGACACGTTCCATCGGGGCGTTGTCCCAACAATTGCCTTTCCGACTCATACTTTGGCTAATCTGGTGTTGGGCCAGTTGCTGGCGATAGGTCGCACTTCGATACTGCACACCCTGGTCTGAGTGAAAGAGCAACCCGGGCTTGGGGCACCGTGCTTCGACGGCTCGACGAAACGCTAGGGTGACTAAGGCCGTGTCTGGAGTCGTGGAGAGACTCCACCCCACGATCCGACGGGCATAGAGATCTAAGCCGACCGCCAGATAGGTCCACTGCCCAGCCATCCGCACATAGGTGATGTCTCCACACCATATACGATTCGGCGCGGTTGGTTGGAAAGCACGATTGAGCTGGTTACGAGCCAGTCCGGCCTCTTCCCGAGTGGGCCGATACTTCGGCTTGCCGGGTTGCTTCCTCACTAACTGACACAACCGCATGAGCTGACGGGCTCGCCACCGACTCACCCCCAATGCCTGGGCCATTGTCCTGGAACCTGCAGCCCCCCGACTGCGTCGATGTACTTGCCGAGCTTGTTGCTGCAATTGAACTGAGGGCCTTCGCTCTGGTCGCTTCCGCCACGCATAATAGCCACTCCGCCGAATTTCCAGGACCTGACATAACACCGTGAAGGGATAGACCTTCTGCAACTGCTTCATGAGCGTATACCGAGCGGTTCGGGCTCGGCAAAGAGCGTGGCCGCTTTGTTTAAAATGGCTTTCTCCATCTCCAGGCGTTTGACCTGGGCTGCCAGCATCTGAATCCGTTGCTGTTCCGGAGTCAGTGCTTTTCCTAAAGGCGTTGTCCCTGTGGCTTCGGCCTCAACCTGAGCGAGCCAGCGTCGCAAGGCCGTATCCCCGATGTTGAGGGCTTGACAAGCTTGAGGGACAGAATACCCTTGTTGCCGCACGAGTGCGACCGCATCTTGTTTGAACTCGGTCGTAAAACTCCGTCGTGTCCGTTCCAGGTCTCACCTCGTTTGGGTTGTAGTCTATCACCTAAACGAGTGTCCACTTTTATTTGACCACTACA
>JAJDBM010000015.1 GCA_029261355.1 Nitrospirales bacterium
AATACCCTTGTTGCCGCACGAGTGCGACCGCATCTTGTTTGAACTCGGTCGTAAAACTCCGTCGTGTCCGTTCCAGGTCTCACCTCGTTTGGGTTGTAGTCTATCACCTAAACGAGTGTCCACTTTTATTTGACCACTACAAGTCTTTGTTCCCTCACCGTGCGAACTTGAGGGGAAATCTCGTGAGGTAAATTCTCATGACCAGAAAAATAGAAGGTTGTTTGCTTGTTTATGGCAAAAGGATCCAACCCGCTATATTGTCTGAGTAAAGACTGCATTTCCTTCGCAGTGCGTCTGCATTTGCCTCGTCACAACATTCACGGCCCCAATGTTTGTAATTCAGAAGTCCCTATCAGGCATCTATCTCCTCACGTCTGCAAGCCGTAGGCTATCCTTCTCGAATTTGTACGGAGGGGAGAGGGGAGTTTTTAGCTAAACAGGGGAATGAGTGAAGGGGGTGTTTTTAAAGTACACATTGAAGGTAGAGGACTTGTGGCTGCGTCTCATCTCAAAATCTCTGAAACCTAGATTATTTGGCGTATCCAGACACAACTCAGAGAGTTGTTAGCCCAGATACAAAATCCGATGCGAAACGGCCTGCTACCAATTTGGTATGCGGGCCGTTTTTTTGTGATGACATTTTCTTAACCCATCTCCATTCATCTTTGCCTGGCTATTCACCGACATAATACAGAAAAGGAGCGTCTGAAGACGTCAATGACACATCGATGTCGGACAAGCCGTCTTTGCCAATTTTTTTGATAAACCCATTCATCTTTGCCTGGTCATTCACCGACATAATACAGAAAGGAGCGACTGAAGACGCCAATGACATACCGATGTCGGTCAACTAGCCATGGCCATTTTTTTTAAAAAAGTATTTATTTTTACCTGGCCATTCACCGACATACTACAAATTAGTTAACAATCGTCTTCCATGCGAGTGGACGAGTATCGGTAGGGGGTGGTCAAGAACTCCAAGCACCGGAAGGAGGTCGCCCATTTCAGTTATGGGCTTTCTCTATCTGACTGTGCTGCCCAGTCTGCTGTCGCTCATATGGAAAATGATCGATTTTCATTCTCTTACTTAATATTGGATCCTAGGTAACTAGAGGGAATTTTTATCATGCTCATTATTATTGGATACGTTGTCATTAGCATTTCTGTATTTGGCGGCTTTGCACTTGCTGGCGGTCATCTCGCCTCACTCTGGCAACCAGTTGAAGTCCTCATGATTGCGGGTGGTGCAATTGGAGCATTTGTGGTTGGGAATTCAGGTAAAGCCATAAAGGCGACACTTTCGGCTTTGCCCTCGGTGTTTGCTGGATCCAAATATGATAAAGCCCTATACATGGAGTTGTTAATTTTACTCTATAGCATTTTAGGGAAAGTGAAGAAAAATGGAATAATGTCAATTGAGGGTGACGTTGATGAGCCTCAAAATAGCGCGATATTCCAAAAGCATCCCAAAATTCTTAATGATCATCACATCATGGAATTTATCACTGATTATTTACGGCTGATGGTTGGCGGGAATCTCAATTCTATGGAAATTGAAAATTTGATGGATAGTGAGTTGGAAACCCACCATCAGGAGGGAGAAGTTCCCATACATACAGTCGCCAAGCTCGGGGACGGGTTACCTGCTTTTGGAATCGTTGCTGCCGTGATGGGGGTGGTCCATACCATGGAGTCCGTCAGTCTGCCACCAGCTGAGCTGGGTATTTTGATTGCTGCAGCACTCGTGGGAACGTTCCTCGGGATTCTCCTGGCTTATGGGTTTGTCAGTCCTTTGTCCGGCAAGCTTGAACATCAACTCCATGAGTCAAGTAAATTGCTTGAGTGCATCAAAATCACTCTCTTGGCGAACCTTAATGGTTACTCACCCGTGCTAGCAGTTGAGTTTGGTCGAAAGGTCCTATTTTCGACCGAGCGACCATCATTTGTAGAGCTGGAAACCCAGATAAAAGAAAACAAAGTCTAACGACAATTTTTTTACAATAATCTCGCAATACCAACGGTAATATATTATGGCAAATGATTTGGACCAACGGCCCATTATTGTAAAAAGGATCAAGAAAGTTGCGGGTGGTGCTCATGGGGGTGCCTGGAAAATTGCTTATGCAGATTTTGTGACCGCGATGATGGCGTTTTTCTTGTTGATGTGGTTATTGGGATCATCAACAGAAGGGACCTTAGAAGGAATTGAGGATTATTTCCAAACCCCATTAAAGGTTGCGCTGGCGGGTGGCTCGAGTGTTGGAGAATCTTCCAGTATTATCCAAGGTGGTGGAAAAGATTTGACGGCTAGTGCGGGGCAAGTCAAAAAAGGAGAAGTCCGTGAGAGTACCGCCAAAGAGGACGCTGCGCGCGAAGAGATGATTCAACTGACGCAGTTAAAAGGTAAAATCGAAGACGCCATTGAAGCGAATCCGGAATTAAGTCAATATAAAGACCAGCTACTCTTGGATCTCACGCCAGATGGGCTGCGTATCCAAATTGTTGATGCACAAAACCGTCCGATGTTTTCAAGTGGTAAAGCAGAGTTGCAATCCTATACCAAAGTTATACTCCATGAAATTGCTAAGACCCTCAATGATGTTCCCAATAAAATTAGCCTTTCGGGACATACTGATGCGACACCGTTCCCCTCTGGCGATTCAGGATATAGTAACTGGGAATTATCAGCCGATCGTGCGAATGCCTCTCGGAGAGAGCTGATTGCTGGCAATATGGCAGCTCATAAAGTCTTACGAGTTGTTGGGCTATCTTCCGCAGTCTTGTTTAACAAGAAGGACCCGTATAATGCCGTGAATCGTCGTATTTCCATTATTGTGATGAACCAAGAAGCTGAAAACGACGTGACTAAAAAAAGTGGTAGTGGGGTAGAAGTCTGGGATAAAGGAGAATATCGTCAAAATCTAGTGTTAAGTTCGGATTTCTAGCCTGGGTGGATCATTTGAGTATAATGAGGACTGTGATGTGTTGGCTTAGGTCAATTAGCCGCTCCCCTGCATTGGTCGCACTCCTGATCCAAGTCTTTTCTTTCGTGCCAATTTTACTGCTGAACATAGTTTTTTCAGAGCTGAAACTCAGTATGTTTGGATGGGCGATGTTGCAAGGTGTCGTCGCAGCCAGTCTCAGTTTTCGATTGAATATGGCTACCTGGTGGATAGTCATCCACTTGCTCTTTATGCCCATTGTGACGGTAACGCTGGCATTTAGCTTGCCCCCGTTCTGGTTTTTCATTGGATTCCTGTTCTTGCTATTGATCTATGGGAAGGTCTACCAGACTCAAGTTCCCTTGTATCTTTCGAGTCAGGAAGTGACGAAGGCACTGACTTCATTGTTACCTAATCAGCGTGACTTTTCATTTATTGATCTAGGATGTGGATGCGGTGGACTACTGAAAAATCTGAGTCAAGTGCAATCAAATGGAAGCTATTATGGTATTGAAGCCGCGCCGTTACCCTATCTGGTCAGTAAGTTACGCAATATAGTTTTTGCGCCTAGCATTCAAATCAAATGGGGTGATTTTTGGAAAGATGACCTGGCTCATTATGATGTCGTGTATGCCTATCTATCTCCGGCACCAATGGAATTATTGTGGCAGAAAGCCTGTCAGGAAATGCAACCTGGGAGCATGTTTATCAGTAACAGTTTTATCATCCCTGGTGTCTTGCCTGAGAAACGGCTCGAACTCGAGAATGGTTCTGGTTCGACTTTATATATGTGGCGGATATAGAAATACTGGACAGTCGACTCTATGACTTCCTCATGGGGGTGCCAACGAATATTGCCTAGACCGTTAGGCGAAACAGATGGCAGCCGATGTATCCAAGCCTTCAACCCCAATGAATCAAACGTTGTCCTAACGTGAACCTTTTGCTACCTTGGTTAAGTGAGTGATGAGAGAAAAGGAGTCGTGATTTTTACAAAGATGATTTTGAATTAGCGGTTCTCGAACAATAGGAATAATGAAAGACACAATAGTTTGGGTGTTGAATGTGATAGAAGAACTTCAAGATATTCCAGAGACTTATCTATAGCACTTGTAAGAAACTGAATGATTTTATGAAGTGCGGGTTCATGAAGGAAATGACATTTCCTTTCCCGAACCGCCACTCTCTTTCGCCCAGTTCCGCTGCGTACGCAACACAAGGGTGCAACATCCTGGAATAATGGGCCAGTCAGACTCTTCTCGCAGGATGAACGGACTCAATTCTGACGGCAACGTTTGGGTTGTAACTTCTATACGAGATCTTTGTATTTTCCAGTCCAGTCAAAAAATCCTTTTACTATTTCTTTTCCCTGTATTGTTCAGTACTTGAAACAGAAAAAGAAAAGAGGCTGGCGAGTACCCCTCAACCACCTTTGACCTTTTCTTTTGCTCATAACCCACCTGTCGACACACTGGAAGTGTGAGATGTCATTGGCGGTATCAAAAGAAATTCAATTGGTCGTTGTCGTGCCGATGGCCGTTTCATTTATATCCTAATGGCCATGTTCATTTGCGCAATCATGATAATGATTTATCGTATCTGAACAAACTCACTGACAAATATACGTGAAGGGTAAGGAAACGATAGCAGGCAAATCATACGGCCTTTCTAGAATGTAACCTTGTTATTCCCCGTAAGCTGCTTTACGCGGATTAACGATTCAGAGACGTGATGAATCTTCCTGTGAATACCCCGTCAGCTTGCAACGAGGTATCGTTTATTGTGAAAACGGACTTAATAGAGCCAGGGTTTTCTTGGTTCAAAGGCGAGCCGTTAGGTTTAATGTTTCGAAATCAAACCCTATAAGGAAGGGAATCAATCATGAAGAATTGTACGTATTTAATATTGTTATGTTTCGTTTTACTAACAGGGTGCCAATCGTATTACTCCTTTCGGGTTAATGAAGATACCTTCTCCAACGGAGGGGAAAGCATTCCTGGGAATTTTGATGAATTGCCTGACGCAGGAGTTTTTAATGGTTTACCAACGGGAGACGAATATCAAACGACAGGCTTGGTCACAAGAACTGAAGATGGTGAAATCAGACTTAGTGGCGAAGAAAAAAGCAGTATGTATTTTATCGGACGTGATCTTCAAGCATCCGAATCACCCACGTCTGCAATTGTTAAATTCGGTGGTCGCAGTAATGGATTAAGCGGCTCCTCTATTGAAGTCGCAACGTTTACCATTTATGACGAGCAAGGTGATGAAGGCTTGACCTTTACGATAGATGGTCACGGTATTTTTCTCTCAAGTGGCGAGGGGATAACTGAATTATCCAATCCGAATTCAGTCCCAGCTGATTTCAATCCGAATGTAGAATACAACATATTTATTCAATTGAATTTTCAAACCAAGCAGGGTCTGTTCACGTTAGAGCAATTCAATTTGGAAGAATCTCTGGACTTTACTCTTCCGGCAGCCTTTGGAAGGTTTCGTGTTTTAGAATCGGGCGTAGAGATGCAGAATGTCGTAGGGAGTTCATCACCTTTTATCTATTCCATAGTAAAACCCACGGCTGTTTTTCTTGATGCTGTCGAATTGTACAGTACGTATGCTTATTCTTATGATCGTAAAACTCAAGCATGTTCAACATACCACTGCACAGCTTCTCACAGTGGAGGAGAAGATTGCGTTGTAGGGACCGATATAGTCAGAGATGCGAAAAACTGCTTTGCTTCTTGTAATGCAAAGAAAGAGCCTGAGTACATTGGAGAACGAAGCTCGATACGTGTGGCCGAACACCTAGCCGTTGAATGTTTGCTGGATTCAGATGAATGCAAAATGAAGTCTGAAGAATTGAAGTATTGTATTGACAGTCCATTCATTCAAATGGAAACGATCAAGTCAATTCCTCGTTAGTCACAATCTAATAAGGTGTCAGACTGTATACGCGCAAGAAACTATGGAGTGAGAATGCGAAAGTCTGACACCTTCTTGGAGAATGAGCCATTATCCTTTTTCGGTGAGTCTTGGCCTGGCGCGTCTCAAAGACTCTCGATACTGAGACCTGATGGAGGGGGTATATTGTTTGCTTTATGGTATAGCGTCCAAATCGTTCTATTGTCTTCGTGAAGGTGGTATTTCTTCGCAGCATGTCCGTATTTGAGTCATCGCAATACTCACGGACTCAATATTTGTTCATCCAGAGATCAGCAAGGGCCATCTATTTTTAATCGCTTTCCACTTGACCACTTATCAAAATTCCTACATAACTCCTGGCCACAGGAGATTTCCCTCCTTTCGTTTGCAAAGGCTAGCCTTTTGCCTTACCTTACAAACTTCGTATGACTCATCGTTTTCAAGAACTCGGCCCTTGAAACGTTTTTTTTTGTAGCACGAGTGCCCTTCCCTGAAGAAGAGACCTTGACCAAGACATGCAACGAACATTAGACCTTCAGGTATCCCCACGCATTGCTTCCCAGACGCCGTTGCTTGCCGAAGCAGTCAGGGCACACCTTTCCCTCAAAAAAAAATCCCCCCTTCAGTTCAAAATCTTAAAACGCAGTATCGACGCTCGTGGCCGAGCCATTCGGATCAATCTCCACCTGTTTGTCGCTGTTGACGAAGAACTCCCTCGTGAACATTACTCATTGGATTATCAGGACGTGTCTTCTTCAAAGAGGAGTTGTCACATTATTGGAGCCGGACCCGGTGGATTATTTGCCGCCTTGCGGTGTTTGGAGTTAGGTATCAAACCCATTGTGATTGAAAGAGGGAAAGATGTGAGGGGACGGCGTCGTGATCTCGCGGGCATCCATAAGGAACACCGCATCAATCCCGAAAGTAATTATTGTTTTGGCGAAGGGGGCGCAGGCACCTATAGCGACGGCAAGCTGTACACGCGGTCCAAGAAACGTGGTGATGTGAAAAAGATCCTCAACACGCTGGTGGCTCACGGTGCGAGTGAAGACATCATGGTCGATGCTCATCCACATATCGGCACGAATAAACTCCCCCAACTCATTCAAAATATCCGAGCAACGATTCTGAAATATGGTGGGGATGTTTTGTTCAACACGAAATTTATTGATTTTCAATCGCGCGATCAGATGATTAGTTCCATAGTGCTTGAAAACGAAACAGGCACAACAGAGTTGCCTATCACGCATCTTATTTTGGCCACGGGTCATTCTGCTCGAGATATGTATGAACTGCTGAACAGGAAGCAGGTTCTTGTCGAAGCGAAGCCCTTCGCGGTTGGTGTCCGAGTTGAACATCCTCAAGAGCTTATCGATTCTATCCAATACCATTGCCGCACTCTGGTCGAAGTGCAGAACACTCGCCAATACCTTCCTGCGGCCAGTTATAGTCTCACTCAACAGGTACCTGGCCGAGGTGTCTATTCATTTTGTATGTGTCCTGGTGGCATCATTGCTCCTTGCGCGACGGCAACGCAGGAGGTCGTCACCAATGGTTGGAGTCCCAGTAAGCGAAACAATCCCTATGCCAACAGCGGGATCGTCGTTGGGCTTGAACTCCAGGACTTTGAACCGTTCAAAGAACATGGTCCCTTGGCTGGGTTGGAATTTCAGAAGACACTTGAATACCAGGCTTGGACTCTTGGAGGTCAATCTCAAGTCGCTCCTGCCCAACGGTTAACCGATTTTATGACTGGCACACTCAGCTCGTCACTTCCTCATTGCAGCTATCAACCTGGTATCACATCTGTTGACCTGCGCCAGGTGCTTGGCTCGATGATCAGTGATGCCTTACGAGTAGGTTTTGAATCATTTGGTGGGAAAATGCGTGGCTATCTGAGCGATGAGGCGGTGCTTGTTGGTGTCGAATCACGAACATCCACGCCTGTGCGCATTCCACGTGACAACAATCAACTGCATCACCCGCAGCTAGTAAACCTGTTTCCTTGTGGAGAAGGGGCTGGTTATGCTGGTGGAATAATGAGCGCCGCCATGGATGGAGAACGCTGTGCCAACAGTCTGAAATATGAGGGAGGTCATGGCACAAGATAAGCCACAACTACTGTTTTTGTCTGACCACGTTATGGTGCCCAAACTAGATTGGTCGTACGGAAGTTGATGAAAAAGAAGACGGTGTAGGTATCGTAGTAGGTCTGGCCATGAAACCAGGGCGTGGAGCGGATAAGGTTTCCGCTGCTGAGTTCAAAAATATCAAAAGAGAATCGAGAGTACCCGACCAAATGTTGAGCTTTGTAAATGCTGAGTTCTGGCAAGGAGACGGGAATGACCGTACTTTGCACGGGTGGAATTCCAAAAAATGAAAGACCGTATTCAGTTCCCACCGCTTGCACGTTGAGCGCAATGCGGTAGCGTGCCTGCTCTTCCTTCTCCTGTACCGACAAGCCCTGATTACCCAACCACGCCACCAAACTTTCTCTTAGACTGTGATGTGTTGCCGCAAGACCAGACGTATCTAATATGATGGTCGAATCGACTGGAAGTGGAATGACCGGTGCTTCTTGGTCGTAGAGACTTTTTTCCATAGCCTGACTGAGAAGCAATTGCTCAATGACAGAAGGTTTCGAATGTGAGGGAGTGTCTAGAGCGGTGCAGCCTTGTAGTAGACTGAGGCAGAGGGGCAAAATGGCAGAGTAGGCAACCAAGCTTTTCATGGATGATACGTCTTTCGAGCATTGTGAGGAGGGTAGGGTAAGGGTGCAACGGGGTGTTACCCATACTACATTTTTATCGGAGGATGAGTGCTCAATCTTGAGAAAAAATACGAATAAACTGAAACTACTGAGGCGTAATATTACATAACGTCATATATCTGTGTTGTGTGGAAATGGAGAAAGAGGAGGGGAACAGACAGGAATCCCTGGTTGAGAAAACAAATGTAGGTATTGGGGTTATTAAGAAAACGTAGTGAGAACATGGTGATGCTTGGATGAATTCAATGTGAACGGGAAGTATACGGTTGCGTCTCATCTCAAAACCTGCGCATCCTTAGAACGTACTGGCGTACCCATAAACAACTCAGAGAGTTGCTACCCCAGATACATAGACCGATGCGAAACGGCCCGCTACTCAAATTGGTATGCGGGCCGTTTTGTTTCATTGAATACCATCTCTAGATATGCCAGATGACTCGCTCGCCTCGATTGCTTGCCAAGAGATGTTGCCGTAAGAAGCAATGTTGCTGTGAGAATGCCTGGGGCAGTATCTGTTAAACGCGCTCCCCCTCCCCCCTAAACTACCCCTCAAATTGGGGGGTTGCTTCTTAAGCGCCATTTGCTACCATTGAGCCCTTTTATGGCAGCTCTATACTTTCAGGAATGCCTCCTACTTTTTTGATTATCGGAGCAACCGCAGAGCGGTAACATTGGAGCTGATGTCGTGTGGGTGCAGAACATCTGATCTGTATCTTATAAGGAATACAGCGTTTACGACATCATCCTATTCGGGATGAGAACTTTTGAGGGACGATTATTTTCGGTGTGTTGCCTGTTTTTGTGGGAAAGACCTGAGGGGGAATTTTCTGTAGAGCGGCAGCATTCGACGATAGTCGTTCCTCATTTTTTATGTGAGTAGCAGAATAAATACCGACCAATAGCCTTCTTACCAATTTGCATTCGTAATATATTGAAATATTGGAGCGGGAGAGGGGGATTGACCTGCCACCTGGCGTTACCTTCGCTAAGAAGTCCTCTCGAATTCCTCAAGAAGGGGACAGATCTTCTACCAAACCCCTAGTCGGGGATTCAAATCAACTTGTGAGTTTCGTCAAGTAGTGCGTTAGGTAGGTCGTGAGCAAGTAATGAAAATTGGAGCGGGAAAGGGGATTTGAACCCCCGACCCTCGCCTTGGCAAGGCGATGCTCTACCACTGAGCTATTCCCGCTCTCTGAGGTCCATATGAAGTTCGATTCTAGTGCTGCATCGTAGGGCTGTCAAGCCGATTGAAGAAACTCGTGTTTCTTTCTCATGGGATTGAAAGAATACAAGTTTTTGCTAGACAGGCGGTTAGGAAAATTCTACTATTATCCGATAGAGGTATGGGTGATTATCTAAGGCTGAATCCTAAATTTTCCTAGAGCTGATGCTTGTGATAATACAAAAAACTCATACAATAAAAAGTAATATACGCCTTTATTTATAGAAATTGGAGGAGAAGTCATGCATGTGACGGTCATTGGAACTGGTTACGTTGGACTGGTAAGTGGAGCCTGTTTTGCTGAATATGGAATTGATGTGACATGCATGGATGTCGATTCGAAGCGTATTGAGAAATTAGAGAAGGGCGAAATTCCATTTTTTGAACCAGGCCTTGCTGAATTGGTGACGAAGAATGCGAATGCTGGACGTTTGCACTTTACCACTGATTTGGCTAAAGCGGTGGATGAAGCTCTTGTTATTTTTATCGCAGTGGGGACTCCCTCACGAGATGATGGGTCTGCTGATTTGTCTTTTGTGGATGAGGTGGCAAAAAGTATCGGTAGCCGCATGACAGGATATAAAGTCGTTGTGACCAAGTCGACTGTTCCTGTCGGGACCGCTGAGCGTATTCATAATCTCATTTCCTCAAGTCAAACAACTCCTCATAAGTTTGGGGTCTGTTCAAACCCTGAATTTTTGCGTGAAGGGTCTGCGATTGAAGATTTTATGCGTCCGAATCGGGTCGTGATTGGTGCTGATAGCCCCGCTTCTGTCGCGATCATGAAAGACCTGTATCGTCCCTTGTATCTCCTTGAGACTCCCATAGTTATTACTGACGTTCCTACGGCCGAGATGATTAAGTATGCCTCAAATGTGTTTTTGGCCACGAAGATCTCGTTTATCAATGAGGTGGCCAATCTTTGCGAAAAGGTTGGGGCAAATGTGCAGGTTGTGGCAAAGGGAATGGGCTTGGATCAGCGGGTTGGTTCAAAATTTCTTCATGCGGGACCTGGCTACGGAGGGTCGTGTTTTGGAAAAGATACGGCGGCTCTTATTCACATTGGTGAACAGGCTGGCTATGAGATGAAAGTGGCCAAAGCCACGAAACTTGTGAATGAGCTTCAACGCGGTCGTATGCTTGATAAAGTTCGCGATACGCTTGGATCAATGAAGGGCAAGACTATTGCGATGTTGGGACTGTCCTTTAAGCCTAATACTGATGATATCCGGGACTCTCCGGCTTTGGAAATTGCTGAAGAATTAATCAAAGAAGGTTGTACTGTCCGAGCCTATGATCCTGAAGCGCTTGAGGAGTCAATGAAGGTGGTCAAGGGGCTTGTGGCCTGTAAAGATGCGTACCATACGGCAGAGGGTGCCGATGCCCTGCTTCTTGTTACTGAGTGGAATCAATTTCGGAGTCTTGACTTCGGACAGCTCAAGACCGTCGTCAAGTCGCCATGTTTGATTGACTTGAGGAATGTCTATGATCCAGAACAGGTGGCCAAGGAAGGGTTTTACTATGTTTCTGTTGGCCGGCCACCCGCCGGGACTCGCCCTACCTGATAGTGCCTGATAGGACGGCCCCCTCTTACACAGGGGGCTTAGACCTTTGGCTTGTAGCCCATACGGTCGAGTACTTTCATGATGCGCTTGGTGAGTTTAGGGTCAGCATCCGAGAGTGAATCGGCTAAAAGTGCGACGGCTGGCTTTCCAATTTTTCGCAATATCTCTGTGGCCGATTGTCGCATTTCATCTTCCTCAGAAACAAGCAGTGGAATGATCTGCGTGACAGACGGTGCTCCAATTTTAATGAGCGCTTCATAGGCACGGTGCCGTACGTCACCAACTTCGTCGTTCAGCGCTTCCACCAATGGTGTCACGGCTTCTTCGGCTTTGAGTTCTCCCAGAATTTCAGCGGCATACTTTCTATTCAGCCAATGGGTGTCGGTCAGATCCAGTAATGCGGCATCGACTTTTTCGGCACCTGGGTCTTTGGCTCGAATGCGAAACTGCTGAACCACGCGTTTCCCTTCATGTTCAATGACACGAAGTGTGGCCCCATCACCTGGTTTGATTTTTTGTAAATCCTCAAGTGCTTCATCGGCGACATCCAATACCACCATTTTCCCATCATAGGCGAGCAGTTCGACTTCGATCTGTTTCGTCTCAACATTGATCATTGTCACATTATCTGTCACGAGATTAAACCCGTCCTTTTTCGTTCCACTTTTTGGACCGATTTGAACAAGTTTTACGGGGGATTCATCTGCCATTATAATTGTTCCTTTCACAGACTCTGTTATGCATAAATCTCGGTTGTTATGATTGCGAAGACTCTGGTGTCCACCCAAAGCTACTCAGGGCGCCTTCCGCGGTATCTCGAACCATTTCATTTTCATCTTCAAGGAGAGGGACGAGTGCGGAGATCACTCGATTATTTCCTAGTTGTGCGAGGGACTCTACGGCGTTTCGACGTACTAACCAATCTTCATCTCCCAATGATTCTACTAGGGGGTCGATGCCTCGTGGATCTCCGATTTTCCCTAGTGCCTCTGCTGCATGCCGACGCACAATCCAACTCGGCCCTTGCAGTTCTTTGATGAGAGCATCTGTGGCTCGAGAGTCACCGATTTTTTTCAACACACGGGCGGCATCCTCACGAAGGGTTGCGTCAGTCAGCGCATGCACGAGTGCTGGTACGGCTTCAGGACTTCCAATTCGCTCTAAGGCCCAGATCGCAGCATTGCGTACGGCGCCATCTCTATCGCCTTCTAGTGCTTTCATGAGTGGGGTAATACAACGAGGGGATTTGATTTTTCCTAAGGCCGAGGCCGCTTGTTCTCGAACCATCCACTCCTCGTCCTCAGCTAAGGCTTCGATCAGAGGATCAATGGCCGGTTCACCAATTTTGGCGACTGATGTGGCGGCTGCTTCTCGAATGACTAAATCATCTTCCAAAAAAAGATTGATTAATTTTGGAATGGCGACTTCTCCAATTTGGCTCAGGTTCGTGGCCGCATGATCGCGAAGCGCTTCATTGTCATCACGAAGTGACGCTAAGAGTTGTTCCACACGATTGGAATCCTCCATCGGTGCTATTCCTTTCCTGCCCAGGCATTCTCATCCAGTTGAGCATCTATTGCTTCTAATTTATCAAGGATGATTCCAGAATTATATGAGACCAATCCATCTCGATCGGCTTTGAGTTTGATGAGTAATTCAACATGTGGACGCAAGACTTCTACGTCCTTAATTTTTTCTAAGGCTTCGACCGCTAAGACACGAAGCACTCGGATGGGGATACTTTCAATGAGTAAGTCTACTGGACGTGCATCACCAAGCAGTCCCAATGATTTGGTCGCGAGTTCCTTGACTCCCGTATCTTGATCAATGCGTAGTCGTTCCATGAGGGGTTCCACCGCACGAATGTCAGCAATTTTACCAAGCACGTCAGCGGCGGCCTCTCGGACGACCCAGTCATCGTCTTCAAGATATTCAATGAGTATTTCCACGGCAGGTCGCCCGATTGGATGCAATTTAATGACGGCCTCTTGCCGAGCCCCTTCTCTGAGTTCGGATTCTTCAACATTGGCGAGTTCGTTCATGACTTGGTTGATATGATCTCGAATAGCTCCAAGTCTTCTCAGGGTGTCTGCTGCAAGTCCCTGAATGGCTGGGTCGCCCATGGCATCCACTAAGGCATCAGCTGAGCGTGGGTCGAGCAAGTGATCCAAGATGGTCGCTGCTGTGACTCGAGCAGATTCATCAGGGTCTTTGAGCATTTTTGTTAATGGCCCAATAGATGGCGGTATGGCCCCGATCAAGTGGGTGATACGTTCTCGGTGGCATTCATCCTTTAGCATTTCTACTAGTTCGGCAGCAGTCGGTTCATCCAAAATCCCTGCCATTTGTTCAAGTGCGTCCACGGCCGCTTTGCTGACCGCTTCATTCTCATCAGAAATCATCTTTACTAACGGGATGCCAGCGTGATGATCACGAATGCGTGCGAGCATCCTGATGGCCTCAGTTTTATACTCCGGTGTTGCGTCAACCATGGCTTGAATGAGTCCGGTCACTGCTTGAGGCCCGCCCTTTAAGCATGCGACGGTAGACCGCATTCGTCGCCAATCTTCTTCGTGATTCAGCTCAGAGATGAGGGTTTCTAATGTTTCTTTAGGCATATGTTCATTCGCAAGATATACGTTGATGCTATTTACAGCCGAATTTGTCCAGGTCGCCATCCTAGGCGTGCAAGTGTCTCCTTGACATGGAATCGAATATTGTCATCGGTTTCAGTTTTGTACATGGCCACGAGTGGTGACACCGCCGTCTTCCCGAAACGTGTTAAGGCCTCTGCTGCTTCACCTCGGATGAGCGTGCTTTTCAGCCCTTGTTGCAGGGTTGGGATTGCGCGTTCATCACCAATTTGTGCGAGGGCTTTTACCGCAGCTTCCACTGGAGGAAGGTCTTCCTGGTAGAGGGCATCTTCGCATGCTGCCATGCGGCCTTCATAGGATTTGGTCACGAGACTGTTAATGATTTTGGTTAATGTGGGGAGCGCTTGAGGGTCTCCAATTTTCCCCAGTGCCGTAATGGCTTGTGTTTTCAGGTTCGGTTGATTAAGGACAGTCAAGAGTGGTTTCACAGCCCGTGAGTCACCTATTTCACCAATAGCTCGGATTGCGTCTTGTCGGACGGCTGTATCAGGGTCCTCAAGCATGAGCTTCAGCAATGGATCGACCGCGGCCTTAGGTTTCATCAGAGCCAGGGCTTCAACGGCGCGTAGGCGAATTTTCCAGTCTTTATGGTCAAGGAGTTGTAGCAGCGGTGGAATTGATATTTCCCCTAACGCCTTTATTGCCGCGCCCGCATCGTCGCGTACCGCTGGAACTTTGTCTTGTAATAATAGAAGGAGCGTATCGATGGCTCTAGAATCACCAATTTTACTGAGGGCCTTTGCCGAATGACTGCGAACAATCCAATTGGGGTTGAGTAGGGCTGCAATCAGAGGCTCGACAACGCGATCATCGGCTATTGTTCCGAGTATCGATGCGGCTATTTCTTGTACATTAGGGTCGAGATCTTGAAGTGCATGACCTAAGGAAGTAACTGCAGGCTCGCCAATGGCTGTCAGAGAGGTTGTCGCGGCAACGCGTACTGAACGATCAGAATCCTTGAGCACTCGAATAAGCGGTTGGACACTCCGTGGGTCCTGAAAGCTCCCAAGAGCGGTTGCCGCATCTTCACGCACTCCCCAGTCGGCGTCGTTGAGAGCGGCGATATGTTCCGCCACACTGTCTTCCATCGTAACGTATTCCTCGGTGGGATTTAGGACATCTTAGGATGCTTTACACCTCAATAGTTCGTCGTGAATACATCATGACAACATATAAAAATGCCTCTCACGTTAGCACAGGGTTTTTTTGAGGGTCAACTAACCAGCAGAGGCGGAAAAGGTGGATCGTTATTGGGTTGGTAGGACTTCTTGCTTGAAAGATTTTAGTAGGGAGAGAATCATCAGTACAATGATGAAGGCGAAGGGGAAGGCTGCGATAATGGATCCTGTTTGCAGCGCTTTGAGTCCTCCAGACCAAAGGAGCACTGCAGCTGAGACAGATTGGATGATTCCCCACGTTAATTTAATATGGTTGGGAGGGTTTGGGTTACCATGGGTCGTCAATGTCCCCAGCACAAAGGTGGCCGAATCGGCAGACGTGATGAAAAAGGTCGCAATAAGGAACATGGCAATCATCGACATGACGGTGCCCATTGGAAACTGCTCCAGGACAGTGAACAGGGCGACTTCGATGCCATTTTGGTCAATGGCTTCTTTGATGGCGACGTGCTCAAACATTTCAAGAGAAATGGTGGTGCCACCAAAGACGGAAAACCAAAAGATACAAAAGAGTGTCGGGACGAATAAGACCCCAAGTACGAACTCTCGAACCGTTCGGCCCTTTGAGATTCGAGCGATAAAGGTTCCCACAAATGGAGCCCAGGCAATCCACCAGGCCCAGTAAAATAATGTCCACTCGTGAATCCACGAAGAGTCTGAGAAGGGCGCGAGGTTGAGGCTCATCGTCGGAAGATTCTGAATGTAACTGCCGAGTCCAGATGTGAAAACTTCCATAATGAATTGTGTTGGTCCAAGCAGCAGAAGAAACAAGAGGAGAGTGCAGGCCAGCACCATGTTCATATTGCTGAGATATTTAATCCCCCGTTGTAAGCCTGTTTGAGCAGACAGCATATACAGAATCGTCACGACTCCTATTAATATGAGCTGGGTTGTTAGGGTATTTGGCACGCCAAAGAGGTATGAAAGCCCACCACTAATCTGGACGGCACCAAACCCTAGGGAGGTGGCCACTCCAAAGACTGTGGCAAAGACGGCGATAATGTCGATACATGATCCCATCGCTCCATCGGCATATTTCCCTAAAATTGGTTTACAGCTGAGACTAATGAGACCTGGCACCCCTTTTCTAAATTGAAAATAGGCGAGGACTAAGGCCACCATCGTATAGATCCCCCAAGGGTGAAGACCCCAGTGAAAAAAGCTGTATCGCAAGGCCATTTCTGCTGCTGCTGGACTGCCTGGTAGGCCCATTGGAGGGTCGTGAAAGTGGGAATTGGGTTCAGCCACGCCCCAAAAGACCAATCCGATCCCCATTCCTGCACAGAAGAGCATGGCAAACCAGGTGAGCAGGGGGAACTCAGGTTTGCACCCATCAGGTCCAAGTGGAATACTTCCATACCGAGAAAAAATAAGCGAAATGGCTACGGTGAGGAAGGCCGAAGCTGAGAGGAGATAGAACCATCCTAATGTCTGTAGTAAAGACTTTTGGATGGCTCCAGTGACTTCGGCTAAATGTTGGGGTGCCAAGCCCCCCCAAATGAGAAAGGCTATGGCCAAAAGAGAGGATATTTTGAAAACAGGGGTCGTTGTGGCTCTATTCATATGTTCCGTATGTGGGGATAGCATAAATCATGTTTATGGACAAGCACCTTAGAACGAATGAGGTTCGTCAACCTACACAGAAACTGGTACTTGCGTCTATCTATTGTAACTACAGAGCTTGAGTATAAGGTGTCTAATCAGGGAAACGTGGATATTTTTTGTAATATATTATTAACATATTGATTTAATGTATATTTTTAGGGAAATATTTGCATGATTTTTCGTGAAATAGTGGGGTGAGAGTTGCGGGAGGCAGCAAGAATAGTTAGACTGGACCCATTCTTAAGGGGCTTCCTGCGACTCGTAGGAGCGCAAGGGGCCCCTTTGTATTTTGCTTCTTACCCCCTTCATGCTCAAATATTATTTGGGTATATTCTAAAATAGGAGTCCATCTATGGCCAAGGAACAGCAGTATGGCGACAATCCAATCGCCCAGAGAAAGACGGACCAATATAAAAAGGAATATGTACAGGGATTTGTACAGAAGTGGGATGCGCTGATTGACTGGGAAGCTCGAGCTTCTAGTGAAGGCGATTTTTTCATCCGAATACTCCAAGAGCGCGGGGTCAAACGCGTCCTTGACGTGGCCACTGGGACTGGATTTCATTCCATTCGTCTTCTTCGGGCAGGATTTGACGTGACGAGTGCAGATGGAAGTCCGGAAATGTTGGCCCAAGCCTTTGACAATGCCAATCGAGCCGGGTTTACATTGCGAACCGTGCATGCGGATTGGCGTTGGTTAAGCCGTGATATCCACAATAAATTTGATGCGGTGATTTGTTTAGGGAACTCTCTGACTCACCTTTTTTCAGAGCAAGATCGGCGAAAGGCCTTAGCCGAGTTTTATACAGCACTTACCCATGACGGCGTCCTGATTCTTGATCAGCGTAACTATGATGGCATTTTAGATAATGGGTTTACCTCCAAGCATGTCTACTACTATTGCGGTGACAACGTGAGTGCCAAGCCAGAATATGTTGACGAGGGACTTGCACGATTTGAATATCAATTCCCCGATGGTTCTCAATATCACTTGAACATGTATCCCCTTCGAAAAGAATATACGCGTCGGCTCATGCATGAGGTTGGTTTTCAGCAGATTAAAACCTATGGCGACTTTCAAGAAACCCATAAAGTGGAAGATCCGGACTTCTTTGTTCATGTGGCTGAAAAGCAATACAAGAATGAGGATCGCCCTCAGGCCATGATCTCGGCAACGAACTATACGCAAGCTGTTGATAACGCAAGGGAATATTATAATAGCTCAGATGCAGATCGGTTTTACGCTACGATTTGGGGAGGCGAAGACATTCACGTCGGACTTTACGAAAAAGAAGGTGATTCTATATTTGATGCGAGTAGGCGGACCGTTGAAAAAATGGCATCATTACTGAAAAAGATTGATGCTAAGAGTCGGGTGCTTGATATTGGCTCTGGATATGGTGGCTCGGCACGGTACTTAGCTAAAACCCATGGTTGCCAAGTCGGATGCCTTAACTTAAGTGAAATCCAAAATAAAAGAAATCGCGAACTTAATAGCCAGCAAGCACTAAGCTTAGCGATTAATGTTGTTGATGGGAGCTTTGAGGATATTCCTTTACCAGATGGGGCCGTTGATATTGTTTGGTCACAGGATGCT
Source organism: Nitrospirales bacterium (assembly GCA_029261355.1). GTDB lineage: Bacteria > Nitrospirota > Nitrospiria > Nitrospirales > UBA8639 > JAGQKC01. The sequence goes on from JAJDBM010000015.1 coordinate 18,456, forward strand.
ATTCTCCATAGTGGTGACAGAAAACGTGTCTTTGAGGAAGTATTTCGAGTTTTAGCGAAGGGTGGACAATTTATCTTTACAGACCCTATGAAGAGTGAAGATTGTCCGTCAGCTGCACTCCAGCCGATCCTTGATCGTATCCACCTTGACTCACTGGGATCATTTGCTTATTACCGAGGTATCGCAACTGAGCTCGGCTTGAAGGAAGTGCAAGTTGTGGATCTCTCAGAGCAGTTAGCTAATCATTATGGTCGAGTCTTGAAAGAAATAAGTTCGAATCGCAATACTCTTATTCGTGTTTGTAGTGAAGAGTATGTCGATAAAATGAAGGAAGGACTCCAACATTGGATTAGTGGAGGTGAGGCAGGAAATTTAACATGGGGAATTCTTCATTTTCAGAAAATGTAAAAACATAACTGTTGATGGAAAAGAAAAAAGGCCTACTCATATTTCAATGAGTAGGCCTTTTTTCTTTTGATGGAAAGTTGTTTTGAAGGGCTATTAGTCTAGCAAGATATCTTATCGTTCAATCTTTAAATCTTTTGCTGGTTTTGCAAAGTCACCGGATGTGCCAAAGCGACCTTCCAAGCCAAGCACATTTGAAGTGTCAGTATAGTCTGAATCCTTTGGAGTTTCACTTTTTTCTTCAAAGACAGGCTCCCACCCTAATTTATCAAGGGTGTCGCGGATGGAATTTTTAAGAGCACTGGAAGCAGTCATTCGTGCAGAAGCAAATGCGAGTACTCGTTCACTTTCTTTGCCAACCTTTGAGAGGTCTGGATCATGTAAGAACGAAACAAGCGGCTCTATTGCATGATCGCCAATGAGAACCAGTGATGCGGCTGCATAGTCCCGTAATACAATATCTTTCAGGAGAAATATGAGGTCAGGGATAACCTTTGGATGTCGGAAGTGACCTAAGGCTGTGGCTGCGGCTTCTTTCAGAAGTTGTTCTTCACTGATGATGCATCCTGGAGTTGGCGTACCTTGCTGGTGAATACCTTTTCCTTTCAAGGCATCAAGAACCGCTGGTAGCGCACGCGGGTCGCCAATCATACCAAGCGATGCAATCGCATGGCGTTTGACTGTGCCATCTTTCATGGCTTCCAGTAAACCTTCTACAGCGTCGGGATCGCCAATATTCCCCAAGGCAATTGTGGCATCTTCACGAACAGCTCGGTCGGGATCTTTCAGTAAGGCAACTAATGCTTCAACAACTCGAGGTTCTTTAACCCATGCCCGACCAATTTGATAGTCGGTGGTCATTCCTCCAAGGGCTCGAACCCCGTGACATCGAACTACGAAATGAGGGTCTTTTAATGTTTCAAGCAGGGCAGTCACTGATGGTGCACCGATGTGGACTAGTGCTGTTCCTGCTGTCTCCCGTACAATTTTTGAAGTATCTTTGAATAACTTGATAAGTGGAGGAATACCTTTGGGGTCACCAATTTTTCCGATGGCTTCTGCCGCCGCACTTTTTACTGCTCCATCACGGTCTCGGAATGCAAGGCATAGGCCCTGGACGGCTTGTGGGTCTTTGATGTAGCCGAGTGTTTTTGCTGCTTGCTCTCGAACTCTCCATTGCGAGTCTTTGAGGCAGCTGATTAATTTTGGTGCGACTGGTGGTCCTAGGGTAGCCATGGCTTGTACGGCTTCACTTTGGACTTCCATCATACTGTCATTGAACAGCACGATGAGGCCGTCAACAGCCTTTTCTCCACCAATTTTGGCGAGTGCCCAGGCAATTTGTACGCGAACGGCCCAATAATCATCTTCTAGCGCAGCAAGTAATGGTTCAAGGGCGGTAGGGTCACCAATGTCAGCCAGTGCTTTTGCAGCTTCCTCTCTGGTCGCATCATCAACTTCTTCTAAAGCTTCGAGCCAATCTTGCACTGTCTGTGACATCATGTATTCTTTCTGACCCTTAGGGAGTGGTCTCTTAATAATCTGGATCTTGCAGGTATGGTTGCGTATGACTACATGTAATGATGAGTGTCTGTTTTCCTCGACCTTGTACGCACTGGTCCAGGGACTTGTCGTATTCTAATTCCCCAGTCAACGTGACATTAAAGAAAAAGCTAAAAGTATAAGTGCCAAATTGATATTTTCCTGGCTTGAGCTTTAGCGTCTTAGGGTCCTCAGTCGAATATGCGACAGTACTGACTGGGTCCATGATTGAAATCAACGGAGTGGTGCCAGGCACTTGCCACTTGGTTGGTGGATAAAGAGCGCTAGGGTTTACTTGAATTGAATACTCTCGTAGCAAAGGATTGGTTGGTTCAGAAGCAAATGCTAATGAGCCTATAAGTAGGTAGCTTGTACTCAATAATACGAGGCATGATTGAAAGCATGTGCTTTTCATGTTTTTTTTGAATTTAGTACAGACTTGCTGGAAGTTCATTGTTTGTAGTCCTGTGTTCAGGCACGGATGTAAAGATATTATTGACGGCATGGCTATCCCACTCTGTATGTGTTGAAAGGCCTAGGGCATAGAGGATTGTTGCCCCTGTATCTATTAATGATATTGGTTGTTTAATCTCATATCCTTGCTTCACATTTGCTCCAGATACGATCCATGGAACCGTGGGGCTCAGAGAGTCTGGCGTGGTTGTGTCCCCAGGCGAAGCATTCAAACTAGTCACAACAAACATGGTGTTATCGAGGGCTTTCAGCTCTTGGTAATTGTCTCGAATTTTTCCAATAGCGGTATCAATTTCACTGATAGATTTTTTGTAGGAGTCTGAACTCCATCCGTTTTTTTTCCCGCTTCGAGAAGCCGTAGGCATGTGAACGAGCAGAAGGTTTGGAACCGCAATTAACCGAAATCCATACCCTTTTTCACTTGTGACTTTTCTTAAATAATCTCGGACATAGATTGAGATTGTATTCGGATTGCATTGTGGCTTTGCGATCCCGCAGGTTTGGGAATCAACATAGATTTCAGGTCTTGAAAGTTGATAGAAGCGTTCATCCATAAAGAATACCGCACTATCTCGCCCGCCTGCCAGATCCATATAATCAAAGACTGTTGGCGAACGAAGAAACGATCGAGCAAAGTCATATTCTTCCCAGTCCGCAGTGATTCGGTGCTTACTGACTGGAAGTCCGGTCAGCAAGGTTGCCATAGAGGATACTGTAAGGGGGGGTGAGAGTGACTCTGCGGACCATGACGCCGCTCCATCCTTGGCAAGTTGAGCAACGTTCGGCATAGAGCCTGACTGGATGGCTTCTTTCCCGATACCTTCTAGAACGATCATAATAATATGATCTGGTTGTTTTGCTGCAGCCTGAGGGATAGATGTCAGGAGAGCGAATGCGAAACAGGTGAAGGTCCAGGCAATTCTACGGGTGAACAATAGGTGACCGGAAGAACCGATAGAAAAAAAGGTGGCGTTCATATCTCATTTATCCAGGTAAAATGAATGTATGATTAATAATTACAAGAGCCTGGCCAACATTACCATGTGAATTTTCAGGTGGTCAACTCAGATGAGTTCATGGGGCTGAGTTGGGAGGTTGTGAGTGAAATTATTTTCGGTCTTGAGGAATATTTTGTTAGCCCATTGCGCTTTGCAATGGGTTCGAGTTAAGAGACCAGGCTAGGGCTCAACACCTCTGGGGTATATTGTCGATGCCGGTAGAAAATAATTTTCAGCACGCAAGATATTCTCGCTCCAATCCTGGAGATCGAGTTTCATACCCAATCTTTCAAGAAGGTGATAGCTTTGGCGGTGAGTGTTGGTTGAAGGAAATGGGCCAGTCAGCCAACCTCCTCGAAAAATCAGGAGTGCGAGGTATTCTTTTTCTGTGTGGGTATCCGTATATCGACCTCTTTGGTGCCGGTCGCCTTGACGAAGTCGGAGGCCTGAAGCGCGGCTATTCCAGGGGAATTCCTGGGATGGAATCGTTGCTTACTCTTCTTCGACCCACTTCAAATGGGATTGTAAATGATGACGAAAAGCTGACTCCTCCCTTGGGAAGAGAGCAAGAAACTCTTAGGGAAGTTGATCAAATTGCAGATGATGTTGGGAACTTTTCTTCAGAATCGGTAGCTGCTTTTCAGCGGGCAGTTGATGAGCATGGTGGCGGGCATATTCACATTGACCGTTATATATGGACGAGTGTCAATCATCATTTGGGTAGGGTAAAGGCTGTATTAAATTTGATTGAATTTCTTGCAGCATGGACAAAAAGTATTTCCCTTGCACCGAATGAACGTGTGTTGCTGCAGGCTCATGGTCATGCGGGGCAACTGTTGAGCTTAATTTCCAATTTAATAACTCCAGAAGAATCTTTGAACCGCCAGATTCTTTTTCAAGTGTTAGCAGATCATCATGAGCGTACCCAAGACCCTGAGCTCACATCGGATCGATTAGAGAATTTGTTCCACATGGTGACGGAGCAATCGTTATTTGGTGTGGGCGGGACTACTTTGGATGTCGTGACGTATGGCACTCCTGTGCGAGGTGGTTGGGATACGACTGGAATTGGGCATTTGCTCCACTTTGTCAACCATCGCCCTTTACGAGGAGATGGGAAGCCGTGGCTCGCCAAAATGGAATTGCCGCAAATAGCATGGGAAATACCTATGATTTCAGGGGGAGACTATGTTCAGCAGTTGGCGGTAGCTGGATCTGATTGTGCGCTAGATTCCACTCAAGACGAACTTGTGAATCAGGAATTAAGGGAAATTTTGGAGCCCTATGATGGATTTGAGCGATGGTTAGAATGTATCCGTCGCGGAACGCGCTGCCAAAATGATGGAAAATGTCTATTGATTGATTATCAGGTGAATGCAGAGGAAGAGCCTCGTTCTCACCTGTTTGGTCATGGTTGTTACTCGGAGAAGCGTTCAATGTTATTCAATACATCCCAGATTGTTGAGCATTTATATTAAGAAATTTTTGTGCGGTGAAATGGTTTATTTATTCATCCCTTAGGTGATGTGGTCCTTCCATGGGTATATTGTCATGGTAAGAAATAGTCTAAAGGCACATTGATTCTTGGCAAAACCCTATGGTATCCCTACAAAAGTTGTCGAAAAGCTCTCGGATGGCATGTAGTCCAGGCATTTATTCAGATATTCCGTGGCACTCTTAAGCACACTTTATTGTAGACCGGTCATTAAAAAAGTTTATCTCTTATGATTGTTGGCGTTCCTAAAGAATCTTATCCAGGTGAACATCGAGTATCCTTAGTTCCTGGAATTATTGATTCCCTGAAAAAGACCAACCTCGAAGTTCTCATCGAATCAGGTGCTGGAGATGAGGCGGGCTATCCTGATTCAGCTTTTACTGAAAAAGGAGCCACGATAGCAGATTCTCGAGCACAAGTATTTGAGAAATCTGATTTTATTGTCCAGATGCGTTTGTTGGGCGCTAATCCAGACCAGGGTAAAGCGGACCTTGCCTTACTTCGACCTGGGCAAATTATTATCGGTATGGCTGAAGCATTGACAGATCCACAGTCAGTAAAGTCTCTAGGCGATTGTGGCGTGATGGTTTTTGCCATGGAGCTTATGCCGAGGATTACGCGTGCGCAGAGTATGGATGTGCTCTCATCGATGGGCACTGTGGCTGGATATAAGGCGGTGATTTTGGCCGCGAGCTCACTTCCAAAAATGTTTCCAATGCTGATGACAGCAGCGGGAACTGTGACGCCAGCACGGGTGCTGATTATTGGGGCTGGAGTGGCGGGATTACAAGCCATTTCTATGGCGAGACGTTTGGGAGCTGCGGTTGAGGCGTATGATATTCGGCCTGCGGTTAAAGACCAGATTCTAAGTCTTGGCGCAAAGTTTGTTGAGCTCCCTATCGAAACATCAGATTCTGAGGATAAGGGAGGTTATGCCAAAGTTCAGGACGAGGCGTTTTATCAAAAACAGCGGGAACTATTGGCTCGGGTCATAGCTACCAGTGACGTGGTCGTTACGACTGCGGCTGTCCCAGGGAAAAAAGCTCCGATTCTTATCACTGCCGACATGGTTGCAGGGATGAGTCCTGGCTCGGTTATTGTGGATTTGGCTGCTGAGCGTGGGGGAAATTGCGAACTTACTAAGCCTGGTCAAACTATTGTATCTCATGGTGTGACTATTCACGGACCTGAGAATTTGCCGAGCACCGTTCCCTATCATTCAAGCCAAATGTATGCAAAAAATATTACAACGTTTTTATTGCATCTTGTAAAAAAGGGTGAGTTGAATATCGATATAAATGATGAGATCACCAAAGGAACGCTTTTAACGCGTGAGGGTGAGGTGATCCATCCAGCGGTTAGAGAAGCATTAGGGATGCCGGTCAACTCGCAATCTTAGTCTGAGGGGTTTTGTACGATGGAAATGTTCATTATGGCGTTCACAATTTTTGTGCTGGCCATTTTTGTGGGATTTGAAATTATTACCAAAATCCCACCCACTCTTCACACTCCCCTCATGTCTGGATCTAATGCAATTTCTGGTGTTACGCTTGTTGGCGCTGTTTTGTCTGCAGGTGCGCAACAAACGACCCTGACAACAGTGTTGGGTGTGTTGGCCGTCATTTTTGCAACGGTCAATGTGGTTGGAGGGTTTATGGTCACTAACCGCATGCTTTCAATGTTTAAGAAGAAATAACCCACGAACCTTATTCAAGGAATAACATAATTTCATGCCTGGCGTTCTCATCAATATTGGATACCTCATTGCATCCGTCCTCTTTATTTTAGGACTAAAAGGACTCACGCATCCTCGTACAGCTGTTCGCGGAAATCTATTAGGCGCAACTGGGATGTTTCTTGCCGTGATCTTGACGCTCGCGAACCAACGAATCGTGAGCTATGAGATGATTTTGCTTGGTATTGTAATTGGGGGAGCAATCGGCGCTGTGCTGGCAGTAAAAATTCAGATGACGGAAATGCCTGAATTAGTGGCACTTTTTAATGGTTTTGGAGGTATTGCCTCAGTTCTGGTAGCAGGAGCCGCATTGTTTGAAAGTGCGGATGGAACTGATGTGCCAATTATTCAATTAACCATCGCCATTGCTATTTCCGGACTCATAGGAGCTGTCACATTTTGGGGCAGTCTTGTTGCATTTGGGAAGTTAAAAGGTTTGGTAAATGAGAGTGCATTTCTTTTCTCTGGTCAACAAGTCATCAATGGTGTACTCGCGGTAATCACGTTAGGGTTCGCTGCTTGGGTAGTCATAGATCCTACGAATGGCTTTGCTTATTGGGGTCTAGTTGCCGCAGCATCCATGCTTGGGGTGTTGCTCGTCATGCCAATTGGTGGGGCAGATATGCCAGTGGTGGTGGCCTTACTCAACTCATACTCTGGACTGGCAGCAGCAGCAAACGGATTTGTGCTATCCAATAATGTCCTGATTATTACAGGGTCGTTGGTTGGCGCATCTGGACTGATCTTGTGTCAGATCATGTGTAAAGCAATGAACCGTTCGCTGACCAATGTGTTATTTGGAGTATTGGCACCTGTTGGTGGAGGACCGAGTGCGGATGATGTCTATGCCGGTAAAGTCAAGTCGGCTTCTCCTGAAGAGGTGGCCTTACTCTTTGATGCAGCTCGTCGGGTTGCGATTGTTCCAGGATATGGAATGGCTGTGTCTCAGGCGCAGCATCCGGTCGCAAGCTTAGCTGCTCTTCTTGAAAGTCGCGGGGTCACGGTGGAATATGCTATTCATCCTGTTGCAGGGAGAATGCCTGGTCATATGAATGTACTCCTTGCTGAGGCAAATGTTCCTTATGAAGCATTGAAGGAAATGGATGAGATCAATGAGACATTTGATCAGGTTGATGTAGCATTAGTCATTGGTGCTAATGATGTTGTCAACCCTGTGGCACGTACTGACCCATCGAGCCCAATTGCTGGTATGCCCATAATCGATGTTGATAAAGCCAAAACAGTTGTCATTATTAAACGGAGCTTGAGCCCTGGTTTTGCTGGTATTCCTAACCCACTTTTTGCCCTAGATAATTCCTTAATGATGTTTGGTGATGGGAAGAAAATGGTATTAGAAATGGTTGCGGCATTAAAGGATAACTGATGTAGGTATATTACTATAAGTATTTGAAAGTAATGACTTTATTTATTATTTGAAAAATACATTTAAGCTCTTGCTAGGGTTATCTAGGCATGGTAAGGTAAGGGTCTTGGTAGATTAATTTTAAGGAAATTAAGGCTGAAATCATGGAAGTTAGAGTAATAAATAATAACGTAGAAAAAGCTCTCAAAGTCGCAAAAAAGAAGTTGGCAGCTGATGGGCTGTTTAGAGAATTAAAAGCTCGTCGCTTTTATCAAAAGCCAAGTGTGAAGCGTAAAGCAAAGGAACGAGAAGCTGCTCGTCGACGTCAGAAGTGGTTAGCGAAGCATCGAGTCTTTTAAGATCTGTTTTCCCTGCCTGGGCTTGTCCTTAAAATTTCCACTTTCTTTTTCAAATATTAAATCCATGATCACGTCTGATCCCCAGTGAGGGACAAAGACATTCATGTGGTAATACGTATGGTTAATGAAGCCGTGCGTCAATGGCCAGCGCCAGTTCTTGGTGTCGCGGCAGCTAAGTCTGCTACTCCATTTCAGATACTTATTGCCTGTATCTTGAGTCTCAGGACAAAAGATAGGGTAACAAGTGAAGCCGCTATTCGCCTGTTTTCCCTTGCATCTAACCCACTTGCAATGAGTCGGTTGAAGCTGTCGGTTATTGAGGCGGCTATTTGTCCTGTTGCATTTTACCGTACAAAATCAAAGCAAATTCACGATACTTGTCATACGCTTATCAACTCCTATCACAGTCAAGTCCCGTCTTCAATTGATGAGCTTGTGACTTTAAAGGGCGTTGGTCGAAAGACGGCAAATCTTGTTGTGACTGTTGGCTTTGGGAAGCCGGGTATTTGTGTTGATGTGCATGTCCATCGAATATGTAATCGTTGGGGCTATGTTGAGAGTCGAAATGCGATCGAAACGGAGTCATTGCTTAAGGGGAAGCTGCCCGATCGTTATTGGCTTACCTTTAACGATCTACTTGTATCTTTTGGTCAGAATCTTTGCAGGCCTGTTTCTCCATTTTGTAGTAAATGTCCTCTTGAGACTCATTGCTCTAAGATTGGAGTTACTCGTAATCGGTAATCTGTTCGTAAAGAATGTGGAGCATATTTAAGTGAATTCAGGAGGTTGATGTACTTTTATCGACAATTTGCTGTTAAAGCATGATTTTCGAGGTATTTTCTAGTTTCGTGAGTTGATGCTCAGTGAGCGTTTTTGTGTTTCATACCTGTCTCTTTCATTTTTTTTTCCTAAAAAATCAAAAAATATTAATAGCCCTTTTTCCTGGAAAGTCTATTTAAGGGAAATTGCGTTACGAGAACGTATTGGTGTTACTATTTGGTATCATACTGAATTTTCTTAACATGTTAATTTTTAATGGTTTTTTATGGTTTTAAGTGAATGGCATGAATATTCGTTACTAAATATACTCAATCATGGATTTATATTTTTTAGCTTTTCGTTACGTGAATTCATTGTAAATGCTATATTTTTCAATCACTTATAGTGTGTTTTTATTTTACGTGAAATATGGACTAAATATTGCGTTACATTTTTTCGCGTGTAATATCGCGGAAAAGTAATTAATAAAGGGAAGCAAAGTGAAAGTCATTGTAATTAAACAGGTAATTAAAAAGGAGGTGCTGGAAAGTTCTAGGTTTGTTGTTGGGAGTCGTTATTATTCGGCCAGAATTTCGGCCACTAATTTAGGAGGTGCATGCAATGTTTCTTTCTAGACGGCAATTTTTAAAAGTTTCCGCGGGCACAGTGGCTGCGGTGGCTTTGGCGGACAAGGCGTTAGCCTTAACCGCGTTACAGCCGGTCGTCGAAGTGGGCAACCCACTCGGTGAATATCCGGACCGGTCGTGGGAG
>JAJDBM010000016.1 GCA_029261355.1 Nitrospirales bacterium
TTCCGATTATCATAATCCTGGGCAGCTCTATGTTTGAAACACCTAATTTTAGATTCAAACTACCAGCAATGCCTTTTATTATTATCGGTTGCTCTTTTACCATTGAGAATTTAATAAATATTATATATAAGCGTGTGCTGGGGACTGTGTCCCGTAGTTAAGCTGTACAAAAGATGGATGTAGGCCATCCAAAGTCGGCCTGCAAGGACAGACTTTAAACAACCATGAGTTGCATTGGTAAAGAGCTAATGTTATGAGCTTCATGGAAAAGTCGTAATTAATGCGTCATGTTAGAATCAGAAAGATGAACGAGAGTGAACCACTGACGACATGTCGAAATCACATGGACGGCATCAAAACCAAATCTAGTCCCTAACCTGGGATAAATCGGAAACCTGTTTACTGGGTGGATGTTGTCCGGCATATAGGTGGCATGATTCTGATTTAGGCTCTTGTACGGAACTGCGGGAACCTGTCGTTCCGATGATAAGGGAGAAATCCAATGGGCCGAATCCCAGAGGATGAGAGTGTCAATATGGAGAACAGGGGCGGATCAACTCGTAGTAGTGACGAAGTTTCAGTAATGGAAATGGAGTGAAGGGGTTGAGTTATTCAGTTTTATTGAGAGGTCAAAAACATATTAGCAAGTTCTAACTTGCTAATATATCCATACGTTACAAGATATTGGATTATATTTCCAACACATTCTTTTATAGATTTGTTTTCTGTATCAAGAATCAACTCTGGACTCTCCGGCACTTCATAAGGGGATGACATTCCTGTAAACTCTTTAATTTCGCCATTAATGGCTTTTTTGTAAACCCCCTTAACATCACGCTCCTTACACTTTTCAAGGCTGCTGTTACAAAATATCTCTATAAAATCATTTTTTTCAACCAGGTTTCTGGTAATGTGCCTATAATCACGAAAAGGTGAAATAAATGCGATCAGGACTATACTTCCAGCATTTACAAAAAGTTTTGCAACCTCGCCAATCCTTCTTATAAACTAAAGTTTCGCACCTTTAAGTGAGCTAAATAGATCAAATAAAACAAAGAGTTAGCTATTAAAAGGGCTCCTTTTATGAGTAAACATTCGTTAAAGTATACATGGAGATTAAAAAGGATTAAGACGTGGCAAGTGTGTGTTTGAATTTTTTATCAAGGGGATAAACAAAGATATTTTTAACAGGAAGTGATTTTTTGTTGAATTGATCAAGCTTCCCTCTTCCTTGAGTTTTACCTAGCAATGTCCAGTTTGCAGCCTTGTAACAGGTTCCCTTGAACTTGTTAATCTGGACAAACGTTTCAAGTAGAACCGGTTTGTAATTATAACGGTTCTCCCAGTCTACAGGCAATTGTTTTGCAGCAACAGACAGGATATGTGAAGCAAGGTTGCTTGAGTTTATCCAGGGTAATATAAGAAAGCGGGCATTATTAACAATCAAGTGGAGGTTTTTTGCTCTTTTTTCATGAGACCATCCGATAAACTGATCACGCGGAGCAACTTTCCATGCAGCAGCTCCAAACCCGAGAGCCGCAAGAAGAATGCCTGAGGATGAAAACACAAGGTATCTCAATTGAGCACCCGGTAAAGGGTTATATTTCAGGTAATGATACCGTTCGATCAGCTGGTTATAAAGAAGTGAATCCTTTTTTGCAGATACAGGAAGTAAATGGATTTTAGATAGATCTCGAACAGGTGCTGTTATCGGCTCTCCTGGATCTGACACTGAAGTCAATTTTGGTCTATTGTTACTATTGCCATTTTTTTTAAGAGGTTCTGGTAATAATATTATGCCATCGCGGTGCATACGCAGCATAGCAACACGGCATGACATATCTTTCAATCTGCCGTCTGGACGCAGCCATTCAATCTTTTCACAAACTATTTTTGATAGTTGAAAACGGTTATGGTTATCTTCGGAGGTGATAAGCTCTCTAATCCAATTGATTTCTTTGGAGGTGAATATGCGTCCGCAGTAACGATATGATGTTTGTTCACCAAGCTGAGTCTTCATGTTGGAACCTCTGGATAACTCCATGCAGATTTTACTTCATCTGATAAGTTCCAGGGTAGAAAACCATCAATATTATCAGGTGCTTTTCCCTGATTTTCTGCACATACTTTCAGGTATTCGCTGATAAATTTTTTTGGATTAATGTTATTAATGATAGCTGTTTGAAATATGGTAAAGAGAGCAGCAGTCAGATCACCGCTCCATTCGGAAGAGGATCCGTAATAATTTTTTCTTCCAAGAGCAGGTTCGCGTAATTTTCGTTCAGACAGGTTATTGTCCATGGGAATGGAGGGATGATCTACAAAAATATTGAGACCTTGCCAATGTTTACGCAAACTCTCAAGTACTTTTTTCTTAACAGGGTTCAAGGCCTTGTCTTCAAGCTCATTGTCATAGGCATCTTTCATTGATGTTAAAGCATTATGCAGTATTTTATCAGATTCACTGAATTTTTCAGGATCCGAGATGACTGATATGCGATTTTTATTAAGGTGAAATATTTCATTAATGCGTTTAAACCAACTTTCTGCCCA
>JAJDBM010000017.1 GCA_029261355.1 Nitrospirales bacterium
GACTTTGAGCCCCGCCTCAGCTTGTTTCAAGATCGTAATAATTTGCGTTTCACTGAATCGACTCGTTTTCATAAGAACCTCCTGGGGCATTCTGCCAGAAAGCTCTACTTTTGGTCTGTCCAGATTTTGGGGAAGCTTACATCATCACCAGATTATTAGGCACCAGAAAAAATGAGTCACGCTTGTCTCTCCCCGACTTTTCACGCGGGGAGAGGAGGCAAGCATCAGGGTCAAGGTGCATTCATCGTATAGGTCTGCTCCGTAAAGACCCAGGCGGCACCGTTACTGGTGTTGGGATCATCCGTCGTCCAATAGCGCACGTAGATGGTTCCACTTGTCGGCAGCCCCGTGACCACTTGGGTATTTCCGGTCATGGGCCCAGCATATAGGTTATTGCTCCCTGCAGTGGTTCCGACCCAGAGGGAGTGGGCGATATCTTGAGGCGTCGTCCCGCCAATGAATGTCACCGATGTGCTGGTCAAGGTTGATCCCGGCGCGGGAGTACTCATCGATGCCGGAAAGATCGGTGCGGCGGTAAAGGTGGTCGTGACGGTGTTCGCTTGTGTCATCGTGACGACACAGGCTCCATTGCCACTGCAGCCCCCGCCAGTCCAGCTGTCAAACGTCGCTCCACTGGTTGGGGAGGCGGTGAGCGTGACGGTGGTGCCGGCATCATAGCTGCCCGTGCAGGTACTGCCGCAGGTGATGCCGGCGGGTGAGCTGGTGACCACTCCTGTACCGGATCCTGCAGACGACACGGTGAGCAGATGCGTGACCGGGGCCACATTCATCGTATAGGTGTGCTCCGTAAAGACCCAGGCGGCGCCGTTACTAGTATTGGGATCATCCGTGGTCCAATAGCGCACGTAAATGGTTCCACTGGTTGGTAACCCTGAGACGACTTGGGTATTCCCAGTCATGGGCCCGACATGCAGGTTATTACTCCCCGACGTGGTTCCGACCCACAGGGAGTGGGCGATGTCTTGGGGCGTTGTCCCGCCAATGAAGGTGACTGTGGTGCTGGTGAGTGTCGAGCCCGGTGCAGGTGAGGCCATCGATGGCGGAAAGGCTGGCGGAGCGGTAAAGGTAGCCGTGACCGTGGTTGCCTGGCTCACTGTGACGATACAGACTCCATTGCCACTACAGCCCCCGCCACTCCAATTTGCCAATGTCGCCCCACTGGTTGGGGTGGCGGTGAGCGTGACGGTGGTGCCGACATCATAGGTGCCCGTGCAGGTACTGCCGCAGGTGATGCCCGTGGGTGCACTGGTGACCACTCCTGTGCCAGATCCTGCAAGAGCCACGGTAAGCGAATGCGTGACCGGGCCCACATTCATCGTATGGGTGTGCTCCGTAAAGACCCAGGCGGCACCGTTGCTGGTGTTGGGATCATCCGTGGTCCAATAGCGCACGTAAATGGTTCCACTGGTTGGTAACCCCGGGACTACTTGGGTATTCCCGGTCATGGGCCCGAAATGCAGGTCTTTGGCTCCTAATGTCGTTCCGACCCAGAGGGCGTGGGCCACATCCTGTGGCGTCGTCCCACCAATGAAGGTGACCGTGGTGCTCGTTAAGGTTGAGCCCGGTGCAGGGGTACTCATGGCTGGAGGGAAGCTACCGCCATTCGTCGTGGTGGCAGAGACTTCACTCGACAGACCACTTTCGTTACTGCCCGCATCCAATGCTTTTAAAGCAAAGTAATAGGTGGTCCCCGCATTGAGCCCCGTGGCTTGATAGCTGACGACTGTGCCCACTTGCGTCACCGAAGGATAGTTGCCGGGGGACGTGCCCCTGAACACCTTATACCCCGTGAGATCGGGCTCGGTATTCGCTGTCCAGATGAGGGTGATCGTCGTCCCAGAAGCGGATGCGGTCAGACCGGTTGGAACGGCCGGTGGAGGGTCGCCCCCGTTTGGAAATTCAAACGCCCCCACATCATAGTCCGAACCCTGTGGTCGAGCGACATCATCAAAGTCGTTCACCACTTGCGTCACCGTCGTGCCGGCATCGATCGCCGGGCTACCTGTCTGTAGATGAAAGTCAAAGTTGGCCGCATCAACAAACTTGGGGGCAAACGTCGGGGTATTGGGCAAATCGATCTCAAGATTGGACTGGACCATGGTGTTCAGGCCAGCGTCTTGAATCCCATCACCAGTGTCCCAAAGTATAAAGTTGTTTTTCACGATGGCTCCCGTACTTTGAGCCGAGATAGATATGCCGACACCAGGATTAGTTTTATAGATCGTATTATTAAAAACTTTCGAATTGGTAGGATTGTTATTCTCAACTCGAATACCATTTTTACTGGCGTAGATCACATTATTGTACGCCATGTTGCCATCTCCGGAAGACAATAAAATCGCCGGAGATGATCCGCTATTCAACGAGTTATTATGGACCACATTCCTTGAGAACACGTTATTATTGACCCGGACATTCGGGTTACCGGAAGGAGGGGGCGAGTAGTATGCATGGATACCAAATGAGGAGTTATGATGAATCTCCGATTGGGTCACAAGATTACTGCTCGTAGAAATATAAAACCCATGACTCAGAAAACTACTGCCGTTATGATGCACCTCGCAATTGATAAACTCGATAAAGGAATCGAAGATAGGGACTTGGTCTCCAGGGAAAATAGTGACTCCATCCTTGATGGCATTTTTCACTTCCACATTCTGGAATCGGATATGATGAGCTTCATTTCTGATGCTAATCCCAACAGTATTATTAACAGCATCAATATGTAATCCATCAAAAATGACATACTGGATGTAGGGTTTGGTCAAATTGATTGCTTCGCCTCCATATGGCCGGAGAGTCACCGTCTCACCTGGATAGGCCGAAATGATAGGGGCATCGTTCCATGAAGTCCCGGTAGGAATGGTGTCGGTGTTCGCATTGAGCCCACCATAGACCCCACCTCGCATCAACAATGTATCCCCTGCACTCAAGAGACTCGCTCCATGAGATAGAGTTTGAACGGGTAAGGCTTCCGTCCCGGGATTGGCATTATTTCCGGTTGACGCATCGACGTAATAGGTTGTGGCGTTGGCGACATTGATCCCTAGGGCAGCGAAGAACGTGTAAAGCACAAAAAAGACACTGGCCGTTTGACTCAAGAATTTATGATTCATGGTTCTCATCCTTTCAGAATGATCGATGAATGATGGCTCGTTTCAAGCAGGTTCAGTATGATGTTGACATGCATTTAGAGAGGTCGACGAAATCTGTCCGACGAAACATGTCGAGCATGATAGAACGAAGTACTGCCGAATCGTCACGATGAGAACCAACCAAGGGGGAGGGGGGTGGTTTTTCCTCACTCGTCACTGGTCTCTCTGTGTCCGGATGCGCCCAAGACCATGATCGAAGTTTTTATTGTTCATGAAGGTGTGTTCTTGAGCTGTGTCTCACTATTGATTATTGTTGGGGGAAAGACGTTACCGTAATTCGTGGCAGAAGAATAGCTGGCGGATCCGCCAGGGGTCTTCTACGTAGATCGATCTGGACGAAGAGAGGGAACGAGAGATGGAGGGTTACTGCGGCATGCCAATTTTGGTCGCGATGGGCGAGATGCTCTTCACCTGCAACAGATCGGAGGCATAGTGGGCGAGTTGAACGCGCGAGGACACCTGACATTTCCGAAAGAGATTTTCCAGATGAAAGCGCACCGTGCGTTCGGATACGTGAATCTGACAAGCGATTTCAGCATTCGCCTTGCCTTCGCATAGTAAGGCACAGACTTCACGCTCACGGGCAGAACAGGCGATGAGAGGGTTGGCGTTTGTGTGACGTCGTGCTGCGGTCGTGGACCTCAATAGCTTTGGGACGTCTTCAGCCAGAGGATAATCATTAATCCAGCCCATGATGTGTTCGGAGAACGGAAATAAACACACGACGGTTTTGTAGGCCGACGGAGAAGCAACCAACGCGAGATTGATTTGCACGGGCTTTCCACTTTTCATTGTGCGGTGCATTGCCTCGAGTAGTTGAGATGTCGCCTGTGGGTCCAGAACATCGCGGACATTTTTTCCTTTGAGCCCCTGTCCACCCAGAAAATGCCCATAGAGGGGGTTGGGAAAGGCACAATCGAGGTAATTCCCCTGTTTGTCCCAGACAAAGATTTTCTGCGGCGCTCCCTGACTCATCATGGCCCAATCAATTTGTTGAATCAGCGGACCGAACGAGGATGACGCCGTATGAGGTGATTTCTTTTTCATAGCCGCTTTGAATGCGCGATGGGTGACGTCGGGTTTCACTACGGTAGAGTGTCTCTTCGTCGTATTGTTGTATCCAGCTGCACTGCAAGTGGTAGGACCTATGGTACTCTTTTGGGCTTATTAGTCAACAACCCCGAAAGTTAGGACTATCAAGGGAGTATGGGGAGATCATCATGATCGGATTTTCCATAGTTCTGTACGTGACTAATTGTGCTACTTCCCTTGGGGAATATAGGCAAGACAAATTGGAAATTATTTGTATCCGCTACAGACTGCTAGCAAATTGTTGTGGGGACTGAAGGTGTGGGCTGGTGTGAGTATTACGCCGAGGCCGTCGTTTCCTGATAATTGACTTCAACGGTAAAGCCAAGATCCTGAATCATGTTTTGTACTTCTGCGGCTGGTTGGCCAGGTGTGGTCAAGTACCCATCGACAAAAAGCGAGTCGGCGACATAGAGGGCGAGTGGCTGTAATGATCGAAGGTTCCACTCGCGTCCCCCGGCTGCACGAAGTTCTCGGCGTGGGTGCAGGAATCGAAACATGCACATGATTTTGATGCACCGAAGCGGTGTCAGCGGATATTTTCCGTCGAATGGTGTGCCTGGAACCGGATGGAGCATGTTTAGAGGAATGGAGTCAGGGTCGAGGTCTCGCAAGGAAAAGGCTAGGTCGATCAAGTCTTCATCGGATTCGCCCATGCCGATGATCCCTCCTGAACAGAGTTCGAGGCCAGCTGCTCGCGCATTTTTGAGAGTGGTCATCCGATCTGCATAGCTGTGGGTTGTGCAAATTTCAGTATGATAGGCTTCGCTGGTGTTGAGATTATGGTTGATGCGATCCACTCCTGCCGCTTTTAATTCTTTGGCCTGCCCTTCATTCAGTAACCCTAATGAGCAACAGACTTGAATCGGCATTTCTTCTTTGATCTGTCTAACGGCAGCTGAAATTTGAGACACTTCTCGGTCAAGTGGCGAACGACCACTGATGACCACGCAGAATCGTTGGGCCTTGGCTTCTGCGGCACGTCTTGCTCCTTGAAGCATGTCTTTGGGTGAGACCAGAGCGTACCGATCAATGTCGGCAGTGGAGACAGATGATTGTGAGCAGTAGTGACAATCTTCTTGGCAGGCGCCGCTTTTTGCGTTGAGAAGCATTTGTAATCGTACGGTGTTCCCAAAGTATGTCCGTCGAATGCGATAGGCTGCCCCGACAAGATCGAGTAATTGGTCATCGGGTGTTTGGAGGATGGCGAGTGATTCGGTTTTGGTCAGGCACTCATCTGCCAACGCGCGATCTGTGAAGTCTATTAGGTCAGTCATATAAACCCTCTTGTACCAGTAATTGGAATTCTTGGTTTCGTTGCTCAATGAGGCCGTCCTGCCCTTTTAAGCCGTAAGAAATTTTGGATTCTCGATAGATTGGTTGGTCGGTGTGGGTAACCCCTGATGATCAAGTTCTGGCAACGGAATCCGAGGGGCATCTGACCACATTTTTTCTAGGCCATAAAATTGGCGAATGTCGGTCTTGAACAGATGCACGACAATATCTCCATAATCAAGCAGGATCCAGGTGGATGTTCCTGCACCTTCTGTGAGTGGAGTCGTTCGATATTCAGTAGAAATTTCTTGGCTGATATTGTTGGCAATGGCCTTGACTTGGCGCTCAGATTCACCTGAGGCGATGATAAAGTAGTCAGCGATTGACGTCAGTTCTTGGACATCGAGAATGAGAACGTCAGAGGCCTTTTTTTGCAATGCCGCACCTGCGATGGACAGGGCTTTTTGTTGAGAATGTGCGAGAAGCGAAGTCATATGAGTCCATTCTGATATAGGTGATGATGAAGTATATAAGATTCGATATCAGGCGGCAACCAAGGCAAGCCTGTGCGTCCGTGCTGAATATCCTTTCGAATCGAGGATGCAGAGGCTTCACAGGGGGGCAATGCTAGAAGCGTTACGTTCCTGGACGTGGAGAGGGGAACATCGAGGCGTTGAGTGGTCTCATTTGCAAGGTTCTGTAGGCTCGGCAATGGGATTGATGGCATGCAGGTCACTGATGCGATGTTGGAGAAATCCGACCCAGGCCTTGAGCAGACAATAAAGTGGCAGAGACCTAAGAGGTGTTGAATGTTTTTCCACGTATGCAGCTCTAAAAAGGCATCGAGGCCAATAATGAACGACCATTGGGTGACATCAGGGTTTTCTTCTTGAAGAGTGGACACCGTATCGACGGTATATGATACCGACGAGGATTGAGCTTCGATCTCTGAGATGCTGAATGAAGGTTTTGACTCAATGGCTTTCTTCACCATCGTCAGTCGATGGTGTGCTGGGGCAAGCGATGTGACATCTTTGTGTGGAGGGTCACCGGTTGGAATGAAGGTCACACGATCAAGCTTGCAGGCAGATTGGACCTGTTCGGCAATCTGCAAGTGACAGCAATGAATCGGATTGAATGTTCCACCAAAGAGTCCAATATGCATAGGCAGGCAGGATTCTCCTGCTAGAGCAGGACAAGATTATCTCGGTGGATGACTTCTTGGTATTCTTGGTGACCAAAAATTTTCTTGATATCGCGCGTTTTGTGTCCCTTGATTTTTTGGAGTGTGAGGGCAGAGTAATTGACTAACCCCTTCGCCACTTCCTTTCCTTTTTTGTCAGTACAAGACACGGCATCTCCAGCTTTGAAATGGCCCATGACGTCGATGATGCCAGAAGGCAGAAGGCTTTTGCCGCGTTGCTGTAGCGCGTCGATGGCTCCCTGATCTAACTCTAGCTTCCCTTTCGCACGCAAGGTAAATGCAATCCATTGCTTTCGGCTACTCAGTGGTCTTTGGTTAGGGAGAAAGAAGGTGCCTCCTGGTTCTCCTCGTAAGACGGTGGGCAATAATCCTTTTTTTTCTCCATTTAACAGCAACGTGGAGACCCCAAATCGCCCAACATGCTTAGCCGCTTTGATTTTAGTCACCATTCCGCCTCGGCTTTCTTGATTTCTTGACTGTCCCGCAGCTTGTTCGATGGATTTTGTAAATTTTGTGACTAATGGAATGAGTGAGGCTGACGGGTCCACTCGAGGGTCGGCTGAGAACAGGCCATCAACATCTGAGAGTATGACCAGCAAGTCCGCATCGATTAAGTGAGCAACTTGACCTGCCAGACTATCATTGTCGCCAAATCGAATTTCATCGACAGAGACTGAGTCATTTTCATTGATAATGGGAATGACTCCAAACTGAATGAGTGACGTTAGTGTGTGTCGGGCATTGAGAAAGCGTTTTCGATCTGCAAGATCGTCATGGGTTAAAAGAATTTGTGCGACTTTGTCGCCTGTTTTTTCAAAGGCATTCTCATAGGCACGAATGAGTCGACTTTGTCCGACGGCGGCAGCGGCTTGTTTTAATGGTATCGAATGGGGATAGGTTTTAAATTTGAGGCGCTGAATTCCGGCAACAACGGCTCCAGAAGATACCACGACGACTTCACGGTGAGTGGCTTGGATTTGGGCGAGGTCTTTGGTGATTGATGCAATTTGTTGAATGCGCAGGCCACCGTCACGAGACGCGACCAAGCTACTTCCAATTTTAACAACCAGACGTTTTGTTTGTGTTAAGAGCTTGTCTCGCACGAGTTCCTCAAGTGAGAGACTTGCTCCCCTAGAAAGGACAGTAATGGTTGGAGTCCTTCACGCGTGACGGCCGATATTGCGAAGCATGGAATATGTTGGGCGTGGCAATAGTCTAGGAGTGCTTGTCGTGCTTCTCCCTCGCCTTGGCTATCAATTTTTGTCGCGATTACGGCAAAGGGGCGTTGAGCAAGGTTGGTGTCGAAGGCTTCAAGCTCATGTTTTAGCGTGCATAAGCTGGTGACCGGGTTTTCTACTGACCATTCAGAAATATCAATGAGAAACAATAAAAAGGCGGTTCGTTGAATATGGCGAAGAAATTGAAAGCCCAGCCCTTTTCCTTCATGCGCGCCTTCGATCAGCCCTGGAATGTCGGCGACGACAAAATTTTGGTCTTCTGTAATACTCACAACGCCGAGGTGTGGACGGAGGGTCGTGAAGGGATAACTTGCAATTTCTGGATGAGCCGATGAAATGGAAGAAATCAAAGTGGATTTTCCTGCATTGGGAAATCCAACTAAGCCGACATCAGCAAGCAGCTTGAGCTCTAAGATGAGTGACCGCTCTTCTCCTGGAGTTCCTGTTTCAAATTCGCGAGGGGCTTGATTGGTTGATGTTGGAAACCGCGCATTTCCACGACCCCCTTTTCCACCCTCTGCGATAATGACTGTTTGTTGATCCTTGACCAGGTCGGCAAGAATCGCTTCAGACTCTGCATCTTTGACGACCGTGCCAACGGGCACAGGGATAATGACATCATCCCCTTGGACGCCTGATCGCTTTGCCCCTTGCCCATAATGGCCTGAAGGGGCTTCATAATGTCGGAGATAACGAAAATCAAGCAAGGTCGAGATGCGGGTTGAGGCTTGGAATACAATGTGGCCACCATCGCCGCCATCGCCGCCATCCGGTCCTCCGAAAGGGACAAATTTTTCACGACGAAAGCTGCAGGCGCCATCGCCTCCTGAACCAGCCTTCACCAAGATGCGGGCTTGATCAATAAACATGGACATCTTTAAATTCCTCAGGGGTAATCGTGTGCAGGAATGCGATTAGGAACGACGGGGTGTTGGACCTAGAAATCGAAGAGGGAAATGCTTCGCTGCCCTACTTAGGAAGGTGGGTAGATGCTGACTTTCCGTCGGTCTTTAGCTCCCTCAAATTTGACGGTTCCGGTAACTTTGGCAAAGAGCGTATAGTCTTTTCCCAGTCCGACATTCAAGCCTGGATAGAATTTCGTTCCCCGTTGTCGAACGATAATGCTGCCCGCACAGATCGACTCACCGCCATAGGCTTTCACGCCTAAATATTGAGGGTTACTATCGCGTCCGTTTCGTGAGGAGCCTCCTCCTTTTTTGTGTGCCATCTATCTATATCTCCGTTACGAGTTAATGCTTAGGAAGGGTTGACAATTTCAGCAATGCGAATTTGTGTGAAACCTTGGCGATGTCCTTTTGTCCTGCGATAGTTTTTACGACGTTTTTTCTTAAATACACGAATGGTCCTGGTGCGTCCATGCCGAACAATTTCAGCTTTAACTGCAGCGCTGTTAATAGTGGGATGTCCAAAAATTGGTTCGCCTTCACCATGAATACATCGGACATCTTGGATTTCAATGACAGTTCCTACGTCTCCCTCAAGAGATTCTACCTGAATAACAGTCCCGGGTTCTGCTCGGTACTGCTTTCCACCTGTTTCAATAATAGCATACATAGACATTCTCCCTTATTAGTCTCACATCTACCATGGTGTTCAAAAAGGTGTCAAGATTTTAGCAAAACTCCATACTTGCCGATACTTTCGTTGACAGTCAATTGACTCACTGTTATATACCAACACGTTAGTCAACGTCATGTATTTTGAGTGAAATTGTTGAATATGGTTACGCCGAGTCAAAAGATCTGGATGGACGGGAAGTTCGTTGATTGGAACGATGCCTCTGTTCATATCCTCACGCATTCACTCCATTATGGTTTGGCGGCGTTTGAGGGGATTCGGTGTTATGAAGGAGCGCTCGGTTCGGCCATTTTTCGCTTGCAAGAACATGTAGACCGGTTGTTCGAGTCTGCCCATATCACGATGATGCAGGTGCCTTTTACGAAGAAAGAAGTGCATGATGCCATCATTGAGACCGTACGTGTTAATGACCTGAAATCCTGTTATATCCGGCCGATCATTTATATTGGCTATGGAGAAATGGGTGTGTACCCAGGAGAAAACCCTATTCGTTTGGCGATTGCGGCTTGGCCTTGGGGAACCTATCTTGGCAAAGATGCGCTTTCAGAAGGGATTCGAGCCAAAATATCGTCCTTTACCCGTCATCATGTGAATGTGTCTATGACACGAGCCAAAGTGTCTGGATATTATGTGAATTCGATTCTTGCGAAATGGGAGGCCAAAAAGTCTGGATACGAAGAGTCTATTCTTTTGGACCCCGATGGTTATGTGGCTGAAGGAACTGGAGAAAACGTTTTCATTGTCAGTAAGGGTATCTTAAAGACAACCCCCCTTACTTCTATTTTAGAGGGCATCACGAGAAGTGCGATGTTGCAACTGGCAATGGATAAGAAAATCCCTGTTCGTGAAGAGCGTTTCACTCGTGACGCCATGTATGTGGCTGAGGAAATATTTTTGACCGGCACGGCAGCTGAAATTACCCCTGTTCGTGAACTTGATGATCGACGTATTGGTGTGGGAAAGCCAGGTCCAATCACATGTAGTCTACAAAAAGCCTTCTTTAATATTGTTGAAGGTAAAGATCCCAGCTATGCTAATTGGCTGACACCAATTGGCTAACCTTCCAAATTTTCTTCTAGTTATCGTCGCATTTGATTTTTCTCCTATAGTCTCCATTGTTTAGGGCTATCATTTTTCCAATTCAGACCCCACAACTGAACCCACGTACGGCACATTTCTCCTTTATCACAACAACCTTGAGAATGAGTTCATACGCCATTTGGCTAGGCGAGCGTAGTTTTACGTAACTATAGTGAATCCAAATACGTTCCTGTTGAATTCTTGTACACGAGGGTTCCTGTAACTGTGAGCTGTTTAGTCTGTCTCATGGGTTGACGTCTCACGCCTTTTGATGTTGCGATTACAGGTGTCCTAGTCGACCCTGCGGTATCAAATACTTCAATGTACTGGTGGTTAATTGAGTCCGCTCGATAGCTAGGATTGGACCGGTTTCTATCTCTCGATAAGTAATATCTTACGAGATTGAAGATCTTTGGCCTATTCTTTTGTTGTTGCTGGGGTAGGAGTTTTGTCTGTAGAGACGTCGGATGGAGGTGGAGTTGTTGGTGTAGATTCTGATGTTGCTTTTGCCGGCTCAGCGACAGGGAGTGTTTCCACTTCTTTTGTCGTCGAGTTTGTCCTAGCCGGGGCCGAGAAGTCGATGACACTTGATCCCGTTTTTTCACTTTTAGAAAGGAGGGCTAGGCTAAGTGAACTGAGCATGAAGACGATGGCGGCACCCACAGTGACTTTACTAAGAAAGGTTCCAGGACCTCGGCTTCCAAACACCGTCTGGCTTGAACCTCCAAAGGCTGCACCAATTTCTGCTCCTTTGCCTGCTTGGAGCAAGATGGCTGCAATCATCAGAAAACATACGATTAAGTGAATCACGACTGTCAATGTATACATATTTGCCTAGGGTACCAAGATTAATGTCATGTTTTTTTCGCAGAAAAAATGATCTTAGCAAAAGTGTCTGGATTGAGACAAGCTTTTCCTACCAGGGCTCCATTGATCGCTGAAGATTGAAAGAGGGAAGTCGCATTCTCAGCATTGACGCTTCCTCCATACAGGATTCGAATATCCTGTCGGTCAATTTTCCATTTTTCTTCAATGACCTGACCAATCTGAATGTGGACTTCCGTGGCCTGTTCGACCGTTGCCGCTAATCCAGTGCCTATGGCCCAGACTGGCTCATAGGCAATGGTCAGTTGTCTGACTTGGTCTGCTGCAATATTATGCAGTCCCTCTTGTATTTGTTTTTCAATCACCCTGGGGGTGTGTCCAGCCTGTCGTTCTTCAAGTGATTCCCCGACACAGAGGATGGGTAATAGGTCATGAGCCAAAACTGAATGGATTTTCTGATTAATGAGGCTATTGGTTTCCCCATAATGTTGGCGTCGTTCAGAATGTCCTACGATGACATATTTGCATCCAAGGTCTTTCAGCATTAATGGAGAGATCTCTCCCGTAAATGCTCCCTCTTTTTCTCCACACACGTTCTGGGCTGCCAACGCAATTGTTGTTGACCCTAAGGCATCATGAACTGCTTGAAGGGCCGTGAAAGGTGGGGCGATCAGGACTTCAACTGAATCTGTGGGCGTATAGATTTTCAGAAAGTCTTGAATGAAAAGCCTTGCTTCTGAGGCCGTCTTAAACATTTTCCAATTTCCGGCAATAAGCGATGATGGCATAACGATCCTAACTCAGCATAGTGCGGATTTTCACAATGAAAGGTTACGGTGAAGGCTTAGGGGTTATTGGGTAAGGCAGCCAAGCCTGGCATGTGCTTGCCTTCAAGAAGCTGTAATGCTGCGCCACCACCTGTAGATATAAAGGCCATACTGTCTGTCTCGCCCGCTCGATGGACTGCTAGAGCTGTATCGCCACCGCCTACGACTGTTTTTGCATAGGCATTAGCCACAGCATGCGCCATCGACAATGTACCTCGAGAAAATGCATCACGTTCAAATACGCCCATCGGCCCATTCCACAAAATGGTTTTGGCATTTTCCACAGCTTCACTAAAAAGTTTGACTGAGGCTGGACCAATATCCATTCCATACCAGCCTTCGGGAATTTCTTGGATCGTGACAATTTTTGTTTCTGCACTAGGTTCCATACTGGCTGCTACCACACAGTCGACAGGAAGGTAGAATTTTACTCCACGACTCATGGCATGCTCTTGAATGCCTTTGGCAAAGTCCAGCATGTCCGGCTCAACCAGGGATCGCCCAATCTCATGCCCCATGGCTTTAATAAAGGTAAAGGCCATTCCGCCACCAATGATAACCTTATCGACACGTTTCCCAAGGTTTTCAATGACGCCAATTTTACCAGATACTTTCGCTCCGCCTAAGATTGCCACGAAAGGTCTCACGGGATTGTCAACCACACCTTCAAGCGCTTCAACTTCACGTTTCATGAGGTATCCGGCAGCTGAAACTTTCATGAATTTGGTGATCCCAACTGTTGAGGCGTGAGATCGATGAGCCGTACCAAACGCCTCATTGATATACACCTCAGCAAGAGAGGCTAATTGCTCAGAGAATTTTTCGTCATTTTGTTCTTCTTCGGCATGGAACCGGAGATTTTCCAAGAGGAGGACATCGCCAGGCTTCATGTCTCCGACAAGAGATTGAACCTCATCTCCGATGCAATCATGCGCAAAGACAACAGGTTTATCCAGGAGGCGCTGCAGGCGCTTGGCGACTGGGGCTAAGCTGTATTTGAGGCTAGTCTGTCCATTTGGACGACCCAGATGAGAGCAGAGAATGACCCTCGCGCCTTCATCAACGGCATGATTAATGGTCGGGAGTGCAGCACGTATACGCGAATCATCGGTAATTTGACTCGCATCATCAAGCGGAACGTTAAAATCTACGCGAATGATGACGCGTTTATTTCGAAGGTCGATGCGATCGATTGTTTGTTTGGTCAGGTTCATGAAACCCCCTTTTCCTTCATGTGCCAGACACAATTACAAAGTGGGGTGAAGGGCTGAGTTAGGAAGATCTAGTCAAGATTGTTGAGCCAAAAATTTTACGAGATCGCGTAGGCGACAGGAATATCCCCATTCGTTGTCATACCACGCAAAGACTTTTACGAGTCGTTTATCCATGACCGTTGTCAATGGTGAGTCGAGGGTAGCGGAATAGGGGCTTCCATTCAAATCTGAGGAAACAATAGGAGCTATTGAAACATCTAAGACGTTCTTGAGTGTACTGTTTGCGGCTTCTTGGAAAGCTTTATTCACGGCCGAAGCATCACAGTCTGTTTCCACTTCGACGGAAAGATCAATGAGGGAGACGTTCGGAGTCGGGACTCGAATGGCGACTCCATCCATCTTCCCTTTGAGCTCGGGAATGACCAGATGCAGGGCTTTCGCAGCTCCGGTTGATGTTGGAATCATTGAGAGGCCTGCGGCTCTGGCTCGCCGCAAATCTTTGTGTGGGAGATCAAGGAGTTGTTGATCATTGGTATAGGAATGCACCGTGGTCATAAACCCGTGGTGAATACCAAATTGATCAAGGAGAACTTTTGATACCGGTGCAAGGCAGTTCGTGGTGCAGGAGGCATTAGAAATGATGCTATGTTCTTTAGGGCTATACTTTGCTTCGTTGACACCAAGAACGATTGTCAGGTCTGCGTCTTTGGCGGGAGCTGAAATAATGACACGTTGAGCTCCGGCTGAAAGATGTTGGCTGGCACCTTGACGATCCGTGAAATGGCCTGTCGATTCAATGACCACGTCAATGGCTTGTTGTTTCCAGGGGAGCTCTTTCGGGTCTCGTTTGGCATAGATGTCTATGGATTGATCATTAATGACAAGGCGGTCAGGGTGCGCTTCAATTTTTCCATTAAACCGCCCATGCACAGAATCATAGGTGAGGAGGTGTGCAAGCGTGGCAGCGTCGGTTAAATCATTAATTGCAACGACTTGAATTTCAGGATGATCGAGACTTGCTCGAAAAAAGTTTCTTCCAATGCGGCCAAAGCCATTAATTGCAACACGTATAGACATAATTATTTGATTCGTTTGAGTTTTCTTATGATTTTTTTTGTCCTAATAAACAGAACCGATGGTACTAACCGGGGTGTCCTAAGTCAAGAAGTTGAGACGGCCTTTTAATGGAAAATGGGCATTTTTTTGAAAAAAATGGAACACTTGACTCCTGTCTCCGTTTTTAGATTTTCATGGCTTCATTGACTTCTTTCATCGTGGCCTTGGCCACGATGGAAGCTTTGTTCTGCCCGTTCCGAATAATGTCTTGGATATCGTCAGGTCTGGCCATTAAGCTCGCACGTCTTTCCCAAGAGGGGGATAATCGTTCAACCAAGACATCGGCAACCATTTTCTTGCAATCGATACAGCCAATCGCTGCAGATCGACAATCTTGATTGACCTGTTCTTGTGTGGCACTAGATGAAAGAATTTTATGGAAATCATAGACTGGACAAACATCTGGATTTCCCTTGTCCGTGCGTCGCACTCTGGCGGGGTCGGTCACCATGGTTTTGAGTTTTTTTCTAATCTCGGCTTCTGTGTCAGAGACATTAATCGTATTGCCGTAACTCTTGCTCATTTTTCGCCCATCAGTGCCAGTGACTTTAGGGAATTGAGTGAGATGTTCTTTGGGTTCAGGAAAGACGGGTTGATACAGATTATTAAATCGCCGAGCCAATTCTCGTGTTAATTCCAGATGTGGCAGTTGGTCTTTTCCTACGGGAACTGAATCAGGCTTGTAGAGAAGAATATCTGCGGCCTGAAGAATGGGATATCCAAGGAACCCATAGGTTGAGAGGTCTTTTTCTTTAATTTCTTCTTGTTTTTCTTTGTAGGTTGGATTTCGCTCCAGCCACGGGACCGGGACCATCATTGAAAGCAGGAGATGGAGGATGGCATGTTCAGGGACCGAGGACTGAACGAAGACGGTGGATCGATTTGGGTCAATTCCGGCAGCCAGCCAATCGATGAGTAGACCGTGTGTGAATTCTTTGATGTGGCTGGTATCGGCATAATTGGTTGACAGTGCATGCCAATCTGCTACGAAGAAATAGCATTCATGGTCTTCCTGCAGTGCTTTCCAGTTATCAAGGGCTCCGAGGAGATTTCCTAAATGTAGTCGTCCGCTTGGCTGCATGCCACTTAACACTCGATTAGGCACGGATATTCTCCTTCTTCAAGATAAGTCCACCTTTAAAAATTGTCTTTTCTCGCGAATGTGGCGTGACCTTCTGGCTCCCGTTCTCATGTATGCGCTTATACATTGCCGTATTGCGCGCGTGGAGTCCTTGCACTCACGAAAAACCCTGGTTGTTAGAGGTGTCCATTATTATAGTATTTGATTGGGTAAAACAGTTGCTGCGAGAACTTGAAATACCCCTCCAATAATCGTGCTGATGATATGAACATCGGGTTCAATCATAATAATGCCTAGGATGACAAACATGCCATACGGTTCAAGTCGACTGAGTGTCAAGGCAGGGGCTTGAGGGAGCACGCAGGTTAAAATCCGTCCTCCGTCCAACGGCGGCACGGGGAGTAAGTTAAACACCATTAAGACCACATTAATCAAGATCGAAAAGAGGCTCATGGCAGCCAATGGGAGCAGGATCATACCTAGGAGATCACTTCGTGACTCGACGCCTGGCTGTGGGGGCCAATTGTTGGCGATGGAAGGATCCAGGATGAAAATCACACTCAGCAGTAATGCACTGCCAATCGCTAATCCAAAGTTCATCGCTGGGCCAGCGGCTGCGACCAAGGCCATGTCACGGCGAGGGTTATTCAATTGCCTTGGGTCAATGGGGACAGGCTTGGCCCAGCCAATTAAAAATCCTCCAGGCATCAAAAAGCACATGAGCGGGACGATAATCGTGCCCCAGAGGTCAATATGGGCAAGAGGGTTGAGCGTCAGTCTGCCAGCTAAACGTGCGGTGGGGTCACCATAATGGTGGGCGACCCATCCATGGGCATATTCATGCAGAACGACCGCAAAGATGAGGGGTAATGCTCGGTATGAAATAGTGTGGATTATTGGCGCAATGGCATCCATATAGTCTAATTGATTTGAACGAAATGTCCTTTATTGACCTGCAGTATATAGATCTTTCGATTCAGGATTCCAGTTGATCCAAAAGACGCGAAGCTATTTAAAATTGGTAAATCATGACGTCGGATGAATTGTTCCCGAACATCAGCCCCAGATTGTGCCCCCTTGTGAATCGCATCAAGAATCAACCATGCGGCATCGTAGGCTTGAACCGAAAATAATGAGGGGTCAGCACCAAAGCGGGCACGATAACGTTGAATGAAGTCTTGGACTGAAGGGTCTGGACTTCCCAGAAAAAATCCATCAGTGAAGGTCCCGTGATCAATGCCATGCCTTGCCCATCGAAAGATCTTTGGGTTATGCCAGCTATTGGCACCTAATAGTGGAACATTAATGTCGTAAAATGCCAATTGCGAGGAAATCAAGGCCAGGTTTACTGGCTTTCCTGGGACAAAGATCGAGTCAATTCCAGGGGTGTAGATGATTCGAGTTTTCTTCTTCGTTATTTTTTCTTCTGTGATCGTGCCGTATTTGGTCAGATCTCTATCTTTGAGTCGAACGATTTGTTGGGCAATATCCGTTGCTTGTTCGTCATAGCTTTCGACGGCGATCAATTCACCCCCGAAATATTCGACGGCTTGCGTAAAGAGTTGACTCATTTCCCGCCCATAGGCTGTTTGTGGGCTGATCATGGCGAACCGTGTATGCCCTAGTTGCGTCATGGCATAGTCCACGAGTTGTCGCACTTGTAAGGACGCCGTCAAGGCAGTGCTAAACCAATAGGAGCCGAATCTGCGAACATCGAGGAGCGTGGCTGACGGTGTCAAAATTGGAATTTCATAGTCGTCGGCTACATGGGCAATGCTTTGAATCTCACGAGAGAGCAACGGGCCGATGGCCGCAATTGGAGTAAAGTCCTTGATGCCCTGGGCGATTTCATATTGCAGGGTCGTGGAGTCGACGGCGGCGGTGTCTTTGACGACCAACCCAACCGTTGTCGCTTCAAGTTTGGCTTTGCCATCCTCGAGTGCGAGTCGAATGCCGTTCAATGAATCGGCCCCAAATGTTTTGAGTGGACCTGAAAAGGGGAGGAAGGCCGCGATGACATGGGTGTTAATTTTAATCTTATGCATAAAAGACTGCAAAAGAGCCAGTGCGGTTTGGGCATACGGATGGTCGGGGAAATGTTTGAGGAACGCACGAATATCACGTTCTGCCAACACTTCATCTCCATGAGCTGTGTGGAGTTCAATCAACCGAATTGTCGCTAAATCACCTGGATAGCGAGAGGGGTAGGCCTCTATAAGGTTTTTCAGTGATGATTGATCCATCGCCTGTAGGATGAGGTCTTGAATGATTGTTTTGAGTTCGTCACGCTGCGGATAATCAACAAGTGTGATCTCATTCAGGGCTGATTGAATGGCTGTGACATGATTGCCTTGAGCAATATATACGTCACGAATCTGGCTGAGTGCCTCTTGACGAATTGTTGGATCAGCTGAAAAGTCAAACACTTGTTCCAGAACGGCTTGGGCATGATCGAGTTGCCCTAATGAAAAATACACTTGCCCTAGGAGGAGTCGAGTTTCATGTGCAAGGGGGGATGCCGGAAATTCATCTAACAATTGCTCCATGATCGATGCGGCGCTTTGTTCTTTATTCATGGTCCGCAAGATAGCGGCTTGAAGAAAGTAGGCCTCTTGAAGCAGAGAAGGGGGAGGACCATGGTCAATCAAATCTGCAAGAAGGCTTAACGCGTCATCAAATTCTTGAATTTCAAAGAGGGTTTTGGCTCGATCAAGTAATGTTTGATGAGCTTCAAGCTGTTGGTTGGCGACAAGAGTGGGCGAGAAGCCAGTCTCAGTTAAGGCCATGGCCGGTGCGAGATGCCAGCTGATACTGAATAATACAAGACTGAGTAGGAGGGATAACGTGACGCGCATTACAAGGGGAGAAGGTGTTTCAGGCTGTTCTTGTCTATCTACAGGGAGTAGCTTTACTCTGGAATTCATATGAGACAAACCCGCTCAGGGGAGTTTGTCATTTCTTGATACGTATCTCGTTATCACCACTCGCCGATTCAAGCTTCTTCCATTCGCAATGACGCAGAGTTTCATGCTGCTATGCTTGAACTGAATCGGCTCGACGTGCGTTGTTTCTTCTCTAGTGTACCAAAAGAACTACATTACCGCTAATATAAGAGTGAAATGAATACGATCAAGGTGGAAACGGTATTGACTGAAGCAATGGATACGATTATTGAGCAGTATCTGACATCGTTACGAATTGAGGGAGGTCTTGCGACGAATACAGTGGTCGCCTACCGACGTGACCTCCGAAAACTCATGGATTTTCTAGTGATCAAGGGCGAGAGTCGATTTGGCGATGTATCCAAAGAAACGTTTCAGGAGTTTCTTCGATACTTAAGAGGCCAAGAGTTGGCAGCCTCGTCAGTTGCTCGTTGTTTGGCGGCAGTTCGAGGTTTGTATCGGTTTCTTGGCGTCGAGAATGCTCAGCCAGGCCTGTTGACTCCCCTTGCAGGATCCCCCAAGCAATGGTCTCGTCTTCCCAAGGTCATGAGTGAGACGGACGTGACCAACCTTTTAGACTTACCCTTACAACGAAATTCCGAAGATCTTCGGGATGCCTCTATGGTGGAGCTGATGTATGCCACAGGCCTTCGAGTGTCGGAGTTGATTCATTTAGAGGTCTCGCATGTGAATCGAGAGGTCGGCTATGTGTTGGCAACTGGAAAGCGTGATAAACAACGGATAGTTCCGCTTGGAGAAAAAGCCAACCAGATGCTGACAGACTATTTGAATCAAGCCAGGCCTCAGTTGCTCAAAACACGAATCTCACAAGCCCTCTTTCCCACACGCAGGGGGCAGCCCTTCACCAGGCAAGGGTTTTGGAAAATGCTCAAAACTCGTGCGAAACGTGCGGGAATTTCTCAATCCATTTCACCTCATATGCTTCGCCATTCATTTGCTACCCATCTCTTGGAACATGGTGCCGATCTCCGATCTGTCCAAATGATGTTAGGCCATGTCAGCATCGCCACCACCCAAATTTATACGCATGTCGAACATGCCCGTCTCAAACTCATCCATACGGAATTATTTCCGCGGAAAAAGCGTTAAAAGGGTCATTGATTTTTTCTGACAGAACAGAGAGAAAGCGATTGAACAATAGAGCGAGCAGGTATTGTTGTCCTCTTATGCTAGGCCATGTCAGTGTCGCCTCAATATAAATTTATACCCACATCGAATCTGCCTGCCTTGAGCGAATTCACAGAGAATAATTCCGTAGAAGAAGTGAAGATTAGTCTAATTTTACGGTATTGCTTAAAGGGAAAGTTGGCACTATTCCACTCTTTTAAAAATCTGAAACGATTTCCTCTTGTTGGTATTTCGTAATAGGGGACACTTTGCTTTTTATTTCTTTTGTGGGGAAATTATAGAGTGAAACATCAAGCCAGTAACTTAACCTTCTGGCTTGCGCTTTATGTTGCCCCAGACATAGAGCGCGAATTGAGTGTGTGCCGGGTGTGCTTGCGTTCTCCAGTTCGTTGCAACACGCTCATTTCGACAAGACTTTGTAGGTCTCTGGTCGCCGTGGCACGAAATGTTTTCATGATGGCAAGATAGTTTTCAGCGCTTAACCAACCTGTGAATCCTTCCAGATTAGTAGCAATCAATTGAGCGATGACTTTGTCCTGTCGGGAGTTCAGTTGGATAATTTCTTGGTCGTTTAAACGAGTTTTTTCGATCAAGAAATCAATGTGCCATTGCGTCTACTGTTGTGCATCTAGAACGGTCTGAGCGAAATAGACAAGTTAGTTCGTGATTTCAAGCTTTCGGTTATTCTTTCCCAATGCTTGGGAGTAGTCCTTCCGGTGGTTTTCGATCGTTTGAGCAAGGGCAATAAGTCTGGGGAATCCTAGACTTTGGGAAAGAGATTTTTCTGCGATGGCCCGCCCTATGCGACCGTTCTCACCTTCGAATGGGTGAATACGGACAAAATAGAACGAATATTATATTCAGGGCACTTCTGAACCCCGTCCTTTCCCGTAATTGCGGCCTCACCCTCTTGCTCAAATCCCCAGGTATGCGACCATATAAAGCGGTTTTGTGCGCGTAGATGCCTTGCCCTCATGAAAAATCCTTGTTTTGAGATGAGCCCTTTATGATGTTAAAACATGAGTTGCAATTGTAAAAAGGCTTGTGGCAGGCTTGGTATTCATTTGGAATTTAATATGAGGAAGGAGTCATTATTATGAAATACCGGAAGCAGGTCCATTATGTGCGGGGGGTGTTTACCTGCCCAACGTGTCATCAAACGTTTGTGCAAGAGAAGTGGATTGAAGAAGTTCGGGTGCGATGTCATAAGTGCGATTATCGAGGGACATTGACCCATGTCTCGGTTGAAGAGCAGATGGACGAAGAAATTGAACGACGCTAGGTGACTCTCGGTGCCTCTCGGTGCCTCGTCTGGCCTTTTCCAATACGTTATGAGTTCTTATTGCCTCGCTCTTGCCCTCTCCCTTGAAGGGAGAGGGGATCATGTCCCATCACCTTGTTTCCGCCTTCGCTTGTTCTATTCATGCTTACCACTTTGAGAGCGATACTACTTGTTTGTTCCTGTAGTCTCCTCAGTGTGAGCCCTGGTTTTGCCCAAATAAAATTGGCCGAGTTGGCCGCTGATGTCAATGAAACGATTACTATTTTAGTGGCCTATCATTCTCTTTCCGGGAGTACTGAGAAAATGGCGCATGCGGTCGTAGACGGCGCAAAGGGAGTGCCTGGGACTCACGTCGAGTTGAGCCGGGTAGGAGTCGTCACTGGAGCGCAATTGTTTGCAAGTGATGCTGTGGTGGTTGGGTCCCCTGTGTACTGGTCGAATATGGCTGGAGAGGTGAAAACGTTCTTTGATGATTGGCAATTCAAGCATGGTGTGTTCCCTGAGTTTAAAATGAAGAATAAGGTTGGGGCGGCTTTTACAACAGGTGGTCAAATTTCAAGTGGAAAAGAAGTCACTCTGCTGACCATTTTGGCGGCGATGTTAGGGAATAAGATGATTATCGTGAGTGAAGGTGGGGCTTTTGGTGCCTCCGCGACAACTGAAGGTGTGAGCCCAGGAATCGATAAACATGAGTTGAATGAAGCCAGAGCATTAGGAAAACGAGTGGCAGAGGTCACATGGATGGTTAGGCGGGGGCAGATTGAACGTTCTGCTATCCAAGAGTAACGATGTCTGTGAAATCTAGGTATCAACGATGAGTGATCAACAAGATTACAGTGATCAGAAATGGAAGATTTACTGGGAGCGGGAGTATTCCACGGCGTTTGCGCCTGAGAGGCTCAAGTTAGAGTTTTGCCCTCATCGGCCGCTGATGACCAATATGCCGCTTCCTGAGCAACGTGAACTGGCAGGGAGCGGGTATAAGGTTCTTCCTGATGATTGTGGACCTGTTCGGACTGTCGGTCAGTATGGCTGGCTTATTCGAAGTCCTGCGGATTGTCGTATACGGCGCTCAGCAAGTGGATTTGAGTGGCAATCGCCAGAAATTCAACCAGAAGAGCGACTACTCGGGTATAAGTCTTTTTCAGGGATGTATGTCGATTCGATATTGAATAGTGGGTACCCCAAGCTCTGCTGCGGGATTCGGTTTTATTACCCCAAGCAAATCGGGATCATGATGAAAAACATTCCCAACCACTTTTATCATTTTCCTAAGCGGACGTATTCAATATGGGAAGGTATTAAATCTCAAGAATATAAAAATACTCCAAATTTATACGATTTTCTCCCTGATTACGATGCCTTTACGACCAACTTTCTCCTTCAACTTGATAAACCAACCACAATTATGCGTGGTGATCCTATTGGCATCGTGTTTCCTATTCTCTTACCCAAGCAAGTCACATTAGAAGAATTGAACCCATCGGGTTCAAACGAATAGACCTCTCGGGCCCGATAGCAAGCATTTCTCTACTCATTTCTCATTCATAATGCTGGTACCATATCTCGGGAGTTTAGTTTGCCTTGTGTGCCAATATGTATACACTCATGTGTTGATAGCCAATAGCTCTTTGTGTTTGAAGGGCATGTGTTGAAATGAAGAAGCGTTTTAAAGGAAAGGGGCGGGTGGCAGATGAGACGAAGCGCGATCTCGATGTGCGAAGTTTGAGGGCTGCCCAGGCGCAAACTAAGCGACAAGGAAAGCGACAAGATATCTTCCATGTTCAGTGGCAGCAACTTTACGACTGTGCTGATTCTGGGAGTCGAGTTCGTTTGATCGGGCTGCGTGAGCAATTTGACCGGCAGAAGCATGGTGTGTCGGAGCCTGCGCAGGTTGAAGTTGAAGTTGCCTTGTTGATGAATCAGGCGGGTTTTTCGGTTGCGTTTCTCGAAGAATCAGAGGTTCGCACAGCTGATTTAGAATGTTATTTGGGGGACGAGAGATTATTTGTTGAGGTGACAGCCATAGTGCCAACCCCTTCCGTTCGACGTGCGACGGAACCTTTAGATGTTGAGAGAGAGCGGCTCGAAGATGATCTGTATCACGATGTTTTCGTTCGACGTCTGATTTCACGGATGACTGAAAAAGCCAGACAGCTCAATCGATATTGTGCCCCTATCCTCTTGACTGTGACCGTGCCGTTTAGTGAATGGCTTGAAGAAGTACGGTCTAGGCAGGAAAAAATTGATTTGCAACGGTTGAGCGGACTTCTCAGCACTGCGCTCACGAGTATTCCACAGCTGAGCGGGGTTCTCATTACCTGCTGGAATTTCTCAGCCCAACCAGCTCGATCGAACATACGCTTGAGTAATGCGACGTGGGTGGCCAGATCGGAAGGAGAGATAAAATTTCCACGAATTCGCCTGCTGGTCATCAATCCTTCTTCCACCTATTCACTTGGGGAGAAAGAGGTCGTGGCCTTGAAGTCTGTGTTGTAAAATGAGCCTGTTGATTTGCGTGCTTGAGGATTGACTTCAGGTGAGAGTGGCTTGGAGTTCTTCCAGATTTTTTATAACCATGAGGTCACCATTTTCAGTTGCGACAGCAATGCCTTTTTTGCAGGCATCTTGGCATTTATCACTGTTTCCATGTTTTTGCAGTGATTGGGCGAGCGCCATATAGGCTGCGGAATATGTCGGTTTGACCTCGATGCAGCTTTCTAGTGCCGATATCGCTTCAGGCCAACTCTCATCTCCCATATAGGCTTTCCCCAGTCCAAACCAGAGCGTTTCATCTTTGGGGTCCATTTTCAGAACTTTTTGGAACTGTGCAATCTTAGGGTTAGGCATAATGTAAATTCATTAAGTATTCATTTGTGAATAGTAGAGCCTTGTGCATGCTCAAATTTATCATGCTTCTGTTCTCGTTGTCTAACTCCTGAGCGGTCAGGTTGAACTTCATTTTCCTCCATTCAGACAGCCTCATCTTGGTTAGCCTCCTAGGCCTATGGTACGATCGGGTGATTGTTCCTTCCATTCTTTTCTACCCGCGATTTACCTATAATCGAGGCCTTTTAGATAGGTGAAGTGTGTGAGCCAATATTATGCGTGAGGCATATGAATAATTTGAGGTTGTCGTGGGTCGAGTAGGGTTCGTGACTCATCCTCTATTTGAGGCACATGAGATGGGACCTGGTCATCCTGAGTCCCCAGAACGGTTACGGGCGATTCACTCACGCCTGGAGTCAACTGGTACCTTGGCTCGGTTGGTTACTATCGCCTCCAAGGCAGCTGCACGGGAATGGGTCGAAACCGTGCATGAGTCCACGTACGTAGAAAAACTTGAAGGGCGGTCACCGAGTTCTGGGTATGCCTCCTTAGATGCTGACACGACACTTTGTCCGTCGTCTCTTTCTGCAGCCTATTTAGGTGCCGGTGGTGCAATGGCTGCGGCAGATGCCGTGATGACCAAGCAGATTGATCAGGCGTTTTGTGCTGTTCGTCCTCCTGGTCATCATGCTGAGGCTGATCAGGCGATGGGGTTTTGTCTGTTTAATAATGTGGCGATTGTCGCCAAATATCTTCAGCAACACCATGGTCTGACGCGCGTCTTAATCGTGGATTGGGATGTTCATCATGGGAATGGTACTCAGCATATATTTTATGACGACCCCTCGGTCTTATTTTTCAGTACCCATCAGTTTCCTCATTACCCTGGCACCGGGCGTGCCACAGAGACTGGTCGAGGAAATGGGTATGGGTTAACGGTGAATATCCCTCTATCAGGAGGGCAAGGTGATGAAGAATACGAAGAGGTCTTTCGGACGACCTTAGTGTCTGCAGCCAATGAGTTTCGTCCAGAATGTGTGCTGATTTCTGCAGGCTTTGATGCCCATCGAGATGATCCGTTGGCCAGTATGAATCTTACTGAAGACGGTTATGCAACGCTTACGCAGATTGTGATGGATATCGCTATGCAGCATGCCTCGGGCCGAGTCATTTCTTGCCTGGAAGGTGGCTATCACCTTCAAGCCTTGGCTCGGTCGGTTGATCGACACCTTCTTACGATGTTGGAGGCCGGAGAATGAAAAAGAGGCATCCATGGCGTGGTCTAGGCATGTTCCTATTCCTCTTGTTTATGGGAGCGCTGGTCTATGTGTTTTATACGGAGTACCGTCCCACCGTGATTTTTGGTCTACGAGATGACTATGCTCGGGCCATCCCATTCCAAGAAATTCCCGTTGGATTAGATAGTTTGAACGCTGAAGAATGTGGGACGTGTCATCAGGAGATTTATAAAGAATGGAAATCAAGCATTCATGCTCATGCCTACGATGACCCATTTTTTCAGGCCTATTGGAAGAAAGATGATAATGTCTTTGTCTGCTTGAATTGTCATGCTCCTCTGGAAAATCAGCAACCCATGCTTATTCAAGATATTCCTGATGATCGTGTGGAGCGAGCGACGCAAATCCCAAATTATCGCTATGAGAAAAATTTTGAACGAGAGGGGGTCACGTGCGCGGTCTGTCATGTTCGAGATGGCGTGATTCATGGACCTTTCGGAGATTCTGTTGCGCCTCATCCTACAAAGTTCGACCCGGCGTTTCGTACGACCCAAATGTGTCATCGGTGTCATAGCGTCGTCTCCGGCCCGTTTCAGTTTTACAATGGAGGGCCTTGCGGGACGTACACAGAGTTTGAGGGCGAATTCTTCATGAAGGAAAAAGGCTTAATCTGTCAAAGCTGTCATATGCCTGAGGTGACGAGGCCTGTGGCGAAAGGCGGGCCGATCCGACATGGGCGGCGGCATCTTTGGCGAGGGGGACATGATCCTGAGATGGTTAAGCGAGCCATTGCAGTGCAAGTGGTGGCTGATCCAGTGCAGCCGATCCCTGGCGAACGGATTGATTTTACCTTAACTCTGATAAATGCTGGAGCAGGGCATAAAATTCCGACTGGAGACCCTGATCGTCATTTTTCGGTTGAATTTCTTATTCGTGATGGCGAGGGAAACATCATTCAGCATCAGGCTGAGACGATGGGGCGATGGATTCTCTGGCAACCCGTCATATGGGAAGTCTATGATAATCGTCTGTTACCTCTCGCAAGCCGTGACTATGAGTTTACTTACGATTTGCCTGATGATGTGACAGACTGGAAGATGCAGGTCAAGATTCAGTACCATATTTTGACTGATGGGCAGCATGAAATGTTGCGAGAAAATTATGGCTTAACGGGAAATGATCCATATATGTTTACGATTTATGAACGTGATTTTCCACTGAATGAAACGTTGTCGGTGGCATTAGATGCTCAACCGTCAGATCCGCGATTGGGATGTGCTAAGCCATTGGACGACGATAATTCGGTGGGCTAGTCACGTGGTGGAATGAAGGAGACTCATATGACTGAAGATTTTCTTATCGACACGGAGACGTTAGCGCAAAACCTTGGGCGTGAGGGGTTGGTGATTATTGATGTGCGTGGTGCAGCAGCCTATTCCTCGCATATTCCTGGAGCGGTTCATAGTACGTGGCATGAATACAGTGATCCGGAGGCCATCGCCAAGGGGTTGTTGAACCCTGACACTTCAGCGATTGAGCGTCGGTTACAAGCTTTGGGGCTTCATACCAATAGTGACGTTGTGATCTATTCCAATCCGTTTGATAACTGGGGAGATGAAGGACGCTTGTACTGGATGTTGCAGTATGTGGGGCATCAAAGTATACGTATTTTAGATGGAGGTTGGGTGAAGTGGGTGGCCGAGCAACGTCCGTACGAACATCAGCCTGTGAAGCCTCCAGCTGGAGACTTTAAGGTGACGATTCATCCTGAGGTCATAATTAACAAGGCTGAACTCAAGAGTTTGGTGAGGCGTCCCCATCCGGAAACTGACATTCTTGATGCGCGAAGTGTGGAAGAATATGCGGGAAAAGAAGTCGATGGATTACCTCGAGCAGGACATATTCCCATGGCCATCAATATGCCATGGAGTGGGTTCCTGAATCCTGATGCAACCGTGAAGGATCTTGACGCGATTAAAAAAGTATTTGAAGATCGTGGGATTGATTCTCAAAAAGAGATTGTGACCTATTGTTTAGGCGGTGTACGTGCCGCATGGCTCTATTTTATTATGCGTCTCATCAACTTTGAGCATGTCAAATGTTACCCAGGGTCATGGTGGGAATGGAGTCGGGATTTCGCGGCACCAGCTGAAAAAGATGTCAAATTGTTACACAAAGTGTCAAACCCTGAAGGGGTCAAATCATCTTGATCTTATGGTCTTGGCATGCGAGGATATACTAAGTTTACAAGATATTCATTTCAGAATTATCATTCACCAAGGAGGTTGCACATGAGTCGAATGTTTATTCAGAAAGCTATGTTGGCGAGTAGTGTATTGGCACTCTTATCCTTCGTTATCTTCTCATCTTCTGTTATTGCTAGTGGTAATCCCCATGTGGCTGAAGCCATTGCTCATGCAGAAGGAGCTGCGAAACATGGAGGAATGGGCCATGCCGATGCGTTGGTGTCTCATGCAGAACAGGCATTGACCCATGCCCACGCAGCGCAAAAGGAAGTCACAAACCCGCATTTAGATGAGGGTGTCAATGAGCTCAAGGAAGCCATTGCTCATGGGAAACAAGGACATGCTGAAGTCGGAACCAAACATGCGGGTAGCGCCGTAATGCATATGAAAGAGGTTCACTGAATCTTTGTGAATAAGGTTTCAATTAAGGCGGGTAGGGCTGTCCCTACCCGCCTT
This sequence comes from Nitrospirales bacterium, assembly GCA_029261355.1. Taxonomy (GTDB): domain Bacteria; phylum Nitrospirota; class Nitrospiria; order Nitrospirales; family UBA8639; genus JAGQKC01. Next base: position 27,867 of record JAJDBM010000017.1, read on the forward strand.
GTTTCGTTTAGCGCGAGGGGTGTTTGCAATAATCTTGTGACTAAATTCTACCAACCGTAGGCGTCGTCTCGCTTTACCAAAAAACTTTACGAATACACTGACTGAGGGTTGATGATGAAGGTCGGATTTTATCAGTATGCGCCACACTTTGGTGACATTCAGCGAAATGTCGATGAAGTCGTGAGTCGTCTCGAATCAATTGATGGCGATCTGTTGGTGTTGCCTGAATTGGCTATGTCGGGATATCAGTTTTCTTCGGCAGAGGAAGTGGCGAACCTGGCTGAGTCTGTTCCTGATGGTTTGACGACTCGTCGATTGGTTGAATTAGCCAAGCAGCGACATTGTTATATTGTGGCTGGATTACCAGAGCATCACGCAGGGAAATTCTATAATTCTGCCGTGCTTGTGGGCCCTTTAGGCTTTATAGGGCTCTACCGAAAGGTTCATTTATTTTTTGAGGAAACATTGTTTTTCTCCCCAGGTGACCTGGGTTTTCAGGTTTGGGATATTGGTCAATGTCATATTGGGGTTTTGATTTGCTTTGATTGGTATTATCCGGAAGCCGCTCGCACCTTAGCGTTGAAGGGGGCCGATGTGCTCTGCCACCCTTCTAATCTAGTGCTTCCTCATTGTCCCGATGCAATGGTGACTCGTTGTTTGGAAAACCGAGTGTTTAGTATTACGGCAAACCGGATTGGTGAGGAAGCTCGAAGCGGAAAATCACCTTTGCGATTTATTGGGAAGAGTGAGATTATTTCCTCAACTGGAACGATTCTTCATCGAGCGGCAGATGACCAATCGGAATTGACCTTTGTGGATATCGAACCGCTTCAAGCGAGAGATAAGAGGATAAATCCGTATAATGACCTGCTACAGGATCGACGACCACAGAATTATGCCTAATCTGATGGCATAAACTTGGATGGTCAGGTCTCCGTTTAAGGACCAGTGCAAGATATAGGCATGGGCCTTTTGCCAATTACCCTGCTTAACGCTATTCTATAAGATGTATAGGGTTGAATGCTGAAAAATAGGGCAACATGGAGTAATGACATGAGGTCGACTCTTGTCGAAAAGGAGGAGGGTTACATGAAGGTATGGTTGTTGACGGTCATGACACTAATTCTTGTTTTGCCAGGCTGTATGGTCTCAAAAGACAAGTATGAAGCGGCTGTTTCGGATATGGAATCTGCGAAGGCTGACCTTGAGAAAATGCGAATGCATCGAGATGCACTTGAACAGCAAATGAACAATCTAAAAAGTTCAAATGAATCAGTGTCAACAGAATTGGAGATGATGACTGCTGAGGTTCAGCGTATCAAAGAGGGAAGAAAGGGCGAGCAAGCGCTGTTAGGAAATCGTACAAAAGAGTTGGAACGTAAGCAGCAGCAATTGAAGGCAAAGACGAAACGTTTGGCCAAGGAATATCAAAAGGTCAAGAGTCAGAATAAGGCCTTAAAAGATACGGTTGTCCGGTATCAGAAAGAATTAAAGGCCAATAGAGAAAAGAAGATGGTTGCCGTCGCGGCACCTGGGAAAATGAAACAACCAACTGGGCCTTCCACTCAATCTAAGGCAAATTCTTCTTCTCTTAAGAAGGTTGTCGCACCAGTAACAGGGAAAAAAGTGCAGTTAGTCAATATTAATAAGGCCTCCGCGAGCGATCTGATTTTGTTTTTGGGACTAACGAAAGAAGTGGCGGATGAAGTGGTAGCCAAGCGACCGTATCGTTTACGAGGAGAGTTGGTGGCCAAACAAGTCGTGCCTAAGGCCACGTTTGATGTGATTAAGGACCGAATTACTGCAGCTCGATAAACTCATTAGGGCGTGGAGATTTTTCTTATGAAGCGGGGGTCGGCATGTTGAGTGAGAGCCAATGCGGCTCTCAGAGGGTTCGGTCTTCAGTGATGAGGCCGTCTTCAAGGTGAATGACACGATCAGATTGTTCTGCTAGTTGTTGATTGTGTGTGACGATGACAAATGCCGTGCCTCGTCGCTGATTCAAGTTACGTAAGGTTTGAAAGAGCGACTCTCCTGTATGACTATCTAAATTTCCCGTCGGTTCGTCTGCAAGTACCAGATCTGGATTCTGAATTAATGCTCTAGCCACGGCTACGCGTTGTTGCTCCCCACCTGACAACTCTCCTGGTTTGTGATCAATACGATGGGATAAGCCCACTTCGTTTAAGAGTGATTGTGCGGCTTCGCGTGCCTCATGTTGAGGCTGCTTTTGGATTAACGCTGGCAGGAAAGTATTTTCCAAAGCGGTGAATTCTGGCAAAAGATGATGGAATTGAAAAACAAACCCTAAACGGCGATTTCGGAAATTTGCGAGAGCTGATTCCGGTAAGTCCAAGAGCTCCTTGCCTTCGTAAGTGATTGTGCCTTCGGTTGGCTGGTCCAACGTGCCGATGATGTGGAGTAAGGTACTTTTTCCTGCCCCAGAGGCTCCAATAATTGATACCATTTCTTGTCGATGAATCGTGAGATTGATGCCCTTTAGAATATCGACACGTTGTTGTCCAAGGTAGTGGGTTTTAAAAAGGTTTTGAATTTCAACGAATGGCGATTCATTCGAGGCCTGTTGAGAGTCCGAGTTATTCATAGCGAAGGGCACTCACAGGATTTAATTTGGCGGCTTGCCATGAAGGGTAGAGCGTGGCGGCAAAGCTAATGAGGATAGCGGAGATGGCAACAAGCGCGACATCTAAGCCAAGCACATGAACTGGAATACGTGAGATGTAATAGACTGAGGCATCAAAAGTCCAATAGTTTTCAATGAACCAAAGAAAGGTGTAGCCCAGCGGGATGCCGATCGCGGTACCTGTCAGTCCAATCACCAGGCCATTGAGCATGAAAATTTTCATGATGGATTGAGGAGTGGCTCCCATCGCCTTCAAGATGGCAATTTCTCGCTGCTTCTCATTTACGATCATCGTGAGCGTCCCGACGATATTAAATGAGGCAACCAGTGTAATAAACATCAGGAGCAAGCCCATCATTGTTTTCTCCATCTTCAACGCAGAAAACAGGTTACGATTGAGATGCATCCAGTCTCTGGCGGCGAAGGATGTTCCAAGTGACATTTCAATGTCCTGGGCGATGGATCGTGCTTGGAAGACATCATCGACCTTTACCTGAATACCGGTGATCGTATTCTCAAGGTTGAAAAAGTCTTGTGCTTGCCGGAGGGAAATATACGCCAATGAAGAGTCATATTCATACATACCTGATTCAAAAATTCCAACAACCACGAAGGGGCGGATTTTGGGTGTCATCGATAGGGCATTGATTGGTCCCACCGGGGATACCACGTTGACGGAATCTCCGAGGAATAATCCCAGTCGTGCCGCGAGTTCTTTGCCAAGGAAGATTCCTGGTTTTGGCTTAGGTGTTTTTTTTGTATTTGAGTGTGACTCTGAATTTTGAGTTCTCAATGTTGTTGGAGGGTTTTCTAGGTCAGCGAGTTGTCCATAGTGAAGGTTCTCGGCTAATTCCGTGACTTGAGATTCTTTCTCTGGGTGGATTCCCCGTAAAATGATGCCTTGAACTCCCGATTTCGATGAAAGAAGGACTTGCTTGAAAATAAATGGGGCCGCGGCGACAGCATGAGGAATCTGTTCTATTTTTGTGAGCAACGCATCATCGTTCTTCATGCTTGGGATACCGCGTTCCTGAATGATAATGTGGGCCGTTGTTCCAAGGATTTTTGCCTGAAGGTCTTCTTTGAATCCGGTCATGATTCCTAACGTCCCAATCAAGGCAGCGACCCCAAGAGTAATTCCCGCAATTGAAATGAATGTATTGAGTGAAATCGTTCGCTGACGCCGCTTTGCTCGAAGGTAGCGTAAGCCGACGAATATTTCATACGGAAGATTCACGATGATTTTTCCGGCCGCAGTTGTGGGAATAAGATAACATCTCGAATCGATGGCTGATTGGTTAGGAGCATGACAAGCCTGTCAATGCCGATGCCTTCACCAGCGGTAGGCGGCATGCCATATTCCAATGCGCGAATAAAGTCTTCATCGAGATAATGGGCTTCATCATCTCCAGCCGCTCGTTGTGCCACTTGTCCTTCAAATCGTTCCCGTTGGTCAATGGGGTCATTGAGCTCTGAAAACCCATTGGCCAACTCACGTCCCCCGACAAACAATTCGAAGCGATCGGTTAAGGCCGGATTCGTATCTTTCCGTCGAGCGAGAGGGGATATTTCAATTGGGAAGTCTGTGATGAAGGTTGGTTGAATGAGTGTTGGCTCAACTGTGGCTTCAAAGAGTTGAGTCAATACTGAAATTAATCCCTTTTCTGGTTCAACATGGACCTTCAATGAATGGGCGACTTCGATAGCTATGTCAAGATTGGTCAGTATGTTTGGATCGACTTGATTGATTTCCACGATGGCGTCGAGATAAGGCAGGCGACGCCATGGGGATGCAAGGTTTATGGTTTGCCCTTGATAGTCAATGTTTGTGGTTCCGCATACGGTGTTGGCCAGACTGCTAAATAGTTTCTCGGTGAGTTGCATGAGGTCATGATAGTCAGCGTAGGCTTGGTAGAATTCCAGCATCGTAAACTCAGGATTATGAATGGTCGAAATGCCTTCATTTCGAAAATTCCGATTAATCTCAAACACGCGCCGTAATCCGCCAACAATGAGACGTTTGAGGTAGAGCTCTGGGGCAATGCGTAAATACAAATCAATATCTAAGGTATTGTGGTGAGTCATAAATGGACGGGCTGCCGCACCACCAGGAATGGGTTGCATCATCGGAGTCTCAACTTCCAGAAAACCGCGTTCGTTCAGAAAGGTGCGAATGTGAGTAATGATCTGGCTCCGTGACCGAAATACCTGATGGATATCTGGGTTGGCAATCAAATCAACATATCGTTGACGATAGCGGGTTTCAATATCTGTGAGGCCATGCCATTTTTCTGGTAGCGGTCGTAACCCTTTGGCTAAAAATGTATAGCGCTGGACTTCAACCGTGAGTTCATCTGTTTTGGTTCGAAATAATCGCCCTTCAACACCAATCCAATCGCCAAGATCAAATTCTTTAGAGATGCCGTAGAGTTCCACTCCGATCAGGTCTTGCTTGAGGTAGACCTGTAGTCGATCGCCGCCGTCCTGCAAAGTCGCAAAGGCGGCTTTCCCAAATCGTCGAAGTGCCACGATGCGGCCCGCAATGGTACAAGAAATATGATTGGTGTCGAGCTCTTCTTTTTTCTTGGTATTGTGTAAAGTGTGAATTTCCACGATAGTGTGCGTCACATCGAATCGTAAGCCATAGGGTGAGACTCCGTGACTTTTGAGCGTCTCGAGTTTTTCTAACCGTTGCAGGCGTTGATCGTTTAATTCATCCATAAGTGCACTCGTTGCTTGGTGTTGGTATTTACTCTCTCATGAGGCCGGTGTGGTATTTTGAGGTTAGGAGTCAGAGTTTTCGTGTTTTTTGAGATAGGCGTGAATAAAGGGGTCCAGTGCCCCATCCATAACCGCGGGAACATTCCCTGATTCATGATTGGTTCGATGGTCTTTCACCATTTGATATGGTTGGAAGACATAGGAGCGAATTTGGCTTCCCCAGGCAATATCTTTTTTCTCACCCACGATATTCTGAAACTCTGCTTCTTTCTTTTTCTGCTCTAATTCAAATATTTTCCCCTTGAGGACCTTCATGGCTCCCATCCTATTTTGTAACTGTGAACGTTCATTTTGACATTGCACGACGATACCAGTCGGGATATGTGTCATGCGAATAGCCGTCTCGACTTTATTCACATTTTGACCACCAGCTCCACCAGCTCGAAAGGTATCGATCTTGAGATCCTTGTCGTCGATCGTAATTTCCACATCGTCATCAAGTTCTGGATAGACCCCAACTGCTGCAAATGAGGTATGCCGTCGCTTGTTGGCATCAAAAGGGGAAATCCTCACTAAACGATGTACGCCAGCTTCTGCTTTTAAATACCCGTAAGCATGTGGACCAGAAATTCCGAGGGTGACACTTTTAATGCCAGCTTCATCTCCTGGTTGCAAGTCAATGGTTTCAATGGCATATCCCCGTTCCTCGGCCCATCGAACATACATTCGCGTAAGCATTTGTCCCCAATCTTGAGATTCTGTGCCACCCGCGCCAGGATAAATGGTCAATATGGCTTGGCGATGATCATGTGGGCCAGAAAGCAGCCGTTCGAGTTGACAGGCCTCTAGTACTGATTCGAGATGGCGTAGGCTTTTATCTAGCTCATCTTGGAGCTCAGCGTCGTCTTCCTCTCCTATCAATTGAATGAGGGCTTCTAAGTCGCTGTATTGTCGCTCGAAGTCCTTGACTCGTTGAACCTCACGCTCAATCGTCGCTTGACGGCGACCGACCTTGGCCGCGTTAGACGCGTCATTCCAGAATCCTGGTTGAGCGGTTTCTTGTTCGAGCTCGTCGAGTTCAGTCGTTAGGCGAGGGAGGTCAAAGTGACCTCCGTAGGTCGGTGATATGATTGGCAATGGTACTCATGCGAGTTCGAATGTCTTCGAGCATATAGATCTCCTTATAGTGCGATCAAACGATTATGAGTGAGATGACTCATTGTTGAGTTGACGGGAACGATGACGTTGGGTCCATCCACATATCGCCAATACTATAACACAAGCCCAGGCAAACACATCGCCATATTGCGAATAAAAAGCGGTGGTTGTTCGAAGAGGGATGGTTTCTGTGATCGCTTCCTGTGTGAAAATCGGCGTTGTCGATATGACACGGCCATCTGGGGCAATAAATCCAGAAATGCCAGTATTAGCAGAGCGAGCAAAGGCCACACGATTTTCGACGGCTCGAAATACGACCATTCCAAAATGTTGATAGGGGGCGACGGAGTCACCGAACCAGGCATCATTGGTAATCGTGACTAGAAAGTCCGCCCCTTCTTTTGCCATCTGCCTGACTAAATCCGGAAAGATGACTTCAAAGCAAATGGCGACACCAAATTTGAGGGGAGGGCGATCATCTTGTTGAGGGAGGGTGAGGGTGAGATCGCCTACGCCTGACCGGAAGTCCCCAATGCCGACAACTAGTTTATCTAAGAAAAATAATATCGACCGTAGCGGAATGTATTCTCCAAATGGAACAAGATGGCGCTTATCGTACCGTCCCGCTATGTCTCCTTGAGGAGTGAGGAGGTAGGCACTATTTAACAAGTAGGGGACACCATCCTGATGACGTCGAAGCGTTGGACTCCCAAACAGGAGTGATGTCTTGGTTTCTTGGGCAACGGCTGCGACCTGTCCTTGGTAGATTGGTTCTCGTTCAAAGAAAAAAGGCGTGGCCGATTCAGGCCAGATGAGGAGGTCGGTATTTTGGGCTGCGCGACGACTGAGTGTGTCATACCGACTTACCGTTTCCTGGCGATAGGTCTTATCCCATTTTCGTGCTTGGTCAATATTTCCCTGAACCACACCTACCCGGAGATTGCCTGCCGATGAGTGGTCAGTCGCATAGTAGTTGAGTTGCCAAAATCCATAGACCAGGCTTATTCCGAAAATACTTATCATGGTTGTACATGCTGCCCAGGGAAACGGCCTCACTATCTTTCGTTGTTTATCAATGCCCCAGCCAATGAGATGAAGGAGGGTGATATTGACGAGCACAATAAGAAAGGAAATTCCGTATACGCCGGTGATGTCGGCTACTTGAATAATGGCTAACCATTGATATTGGGAATATCCAAGAAGTGCCCATGGAAAGCCACTAAATAAATAGGTTCGAAGTAGTTCTAGTGCAACCCATAGGCTTGGGGCAGCCAGGCAGGTCAGCAAAAGCCCAGATTTTTTGAACCAAGTAACGCCTGCCGTATATAGGCCGACGTACAGTCCAATATAGCTAGCCAGTAATATCATCAGCAGTATGCTAATGAACAAGGGCACCTGGCCATAGGAATGCATGGCGGTAATGACCCAACTGACTGTGCCGGCAAACCCAACGGTTCCAGCAAGCCATCCCCACCAAAACGATTGTTTCGGGGATAAGCCGTCAATGGCCAAATGCAGAGGGATCAACATGAACCATGCAAGCCATCCAAGATCTAAATTGGGAAAGCACAGGGGGTAAAGGATGCCGGTTAGAAAAACGGCAAGCAGGCGAAGTGTCGGAGGTATATTCACAAGGACTAATTGCGTCAATCAAAGATTTCTGATTTTTAGGGAAAGAACCTCTGCATCAGAACTTCTTAAAGCGGTATCTCTAATACCCGTCATTCCCTTCGATTGCAGCGTCATTCTCATGCTCAAATATCTCAGGTATGCCTCGATACGTTGGCGGTAGTGCGCGTGTGCGTTTCTTGAGCTCACGAAGCATTCCTGTTTGTTAGAGATAGCCTTAATAATAAGTCGAGGGTAGCCAAGAGAATGAATGATAGGCATTAGGATATAGGGAAGCATATCAGGTCATGGAAACTGAAGCTTCAAGGAGTCTTCTCCACATAATAGAAGCCGGATGCTCTTGCTGATGTTTGTCCTAACGGTTGTCCTGGTATCGATTTATTCTCGCAGGGCCTTCCTGAGTCAAAGGTTATTCTTGTGGTTCTTTTTTCTTGTTTCTTCTTTGAATTTGCCAGGTCGTTGCGCAAATGAGCCCAGTTCCTAACAGCATGGCTGACGTGGGTTCAGGGACAGGCGTTGGCATTAGACCATTGGTTTCATATGAGAAGTTGTCAAATTGAACACTATTGCCTTCTCCTCGTCGTTCAATCATTCTGCCAAATTCCACATAGGCAATTTGGGGGGCACTCACCGATAAGAGGAATCCTCCTCGCGTCCCCGCTGGAAGTAGTCTGAAGCTGCTATCTAATAGGGTGTCGTTGCTGTCAAAGCCTTTTAAAAACAGGTTGTCCACATCCCCTCCATTATCCCCGAGGACGACTGAAACCATATTGACTCCTGGGACAATGAAATCTGCTCGAAAAGGGTCGTCAGGAAGGGGTTGGGTCTGGTCCCATCTTGCTGATCGAGAGGGACTAAATGGTGGGGCTGGAGCTCCTAGCTGTGAAACAATGTTGACTCCGTTTGATGATTGGCTGAATGTGACATCCGGAGAGCCTCCCGGTATCGAAAGTATTTCTTTGCAGCCAGCAGGCGCAGGGTTATTGCCGCATCCATTTTCAAAGTCTAGTGAAATTGCCCATGCGCTTACTGAACTGGAAAGGAAAAATATAATGAGGGCGAAGTTGATAATGAGGCCTCTTTTCATGCGAGGGATACTCCTTAGTCATGAATGAACAAAATAAAGACACAGTTTTTCCAGCGGTATTAAATAAACGTGTAATTCGCTCTTGGAGGAGAGCATGATTCTTACTGGAAGTGGGTGGGAGTACATGAATAAAAAAAATCGGTTTAAATTGTTGGCTCACCACAAAAAACAGAATTTACAAGTTCTCCCATTCCTGGACTTCAGTTGTGCGGGAAGGGGATTAGTGCAGCGGTGCCTCTGCAGGCACAATCACAGACTCAACGTTCATGGTGCAAACAATCCTGTTCTAACAAAGTTAGGTGATGGATAGAGGAGGTGAACAGGGTAGACAGGGTTCATCATGGCAGTGTGTATGATTTTGAGGTGTAGGGGGTTAGTCAATAATGAAGGATTCTCAATCATGCGAATAGGGGAATGAGTCGCATGTTTATAGTAGAGGCCTTGATGAGTGTGTCATTAAGAAAAATATGAGTTTAAGGAAGGTAAGTTAAGTTAAGTGGGGAAGGTGAGAGTCAATTTGCTGTTCAATTTACACCGCTTTTTGTACATGCCCTGATCGAAGACAGCGCGTACAGACAAGAATTCGGCGAGCAGCACCCTTCACCAATGCTTTCACAGTTTGAAGGTTTGGACGAAAAACTCGCTTGGTTCGGTTATTCGCATGACTGACATTATTGCCAACTTGGCGTTTTTTTCCACATATGTCACAGGCAAAGGCCATGGCGTACTCTCCTAAAAGGCTTTAAAGTTGTGAGGGACGAATGACCTTGTTACCATAGGCCGTCCCTTGAAGACAAGTATTCTATAAATCCTGAACACTGCTTAATGTCTCCTATTATCAGAGAAACCTCATGGTGAAGCAAGGGCTAGGAGGTGAAATTGATGATTTCTACTTGTCTTGGCAGAAATCTCTTAACCAACTGGTTCCTTCTACTTCCCAGCACCATGCCTTGGCAATCCCTCCCTTCCAGAATGACCTGTCGGTGGGAGCCAGGATATCTAAGCAGATATTTGAATTATTAGGAAAAAATGTTTTCCCATCGAGCCTCGAAGCAGAGCTCATCATTTTAAAGGAACTATTCGTCCAATTCGATAACGTTCAGAGTCAACACGAGCGTCGGTCTCGTCTTTTAGAAGCACGGAAAGTGCTAGAGCGATTCAATTCCGTTGGGAAGACTTGTGGTCTTCCATTGTCACAGACGGCATCGTTACCCAATCCTCTGTCAGAATCAACGACCTCAATACCCTTTCAGCCTCAGTTGAAAGCCGACTTGTGGAATCTTCCTATTCGTTTTGCCAAGGGCGTGGGGCCAAGCCGTGCACTTCTTTTTGGGAAACTCGGGGTGACAACGGTTGAAGAGGCTTTTTGGTTTCTCCCTTGGCGATATGAAGATTGGTCCGTGATTGTCCCCATTAAGCAGCTTCGACCCGACATGAAAGTGACGATTGAAGGGCGGGTAACGGCATGTCACGTACGACGAACATCACGAAAAAAACTGGTCCTCATCACGATCTCTATTGATGATGGGACTGGTGTCCTTGACGCAGTATTTTTTAATCAACCATTTTTAGAGCAAATATTTATTCTAGGAACGACCCTTCTTTTACGAGGCGATGTGCTCATGGGGCAGAATGGCTTTGTGCCTCTTCACATGCGCGCTCCGCAACATGAGCTGATTCGAGATGATGGGGCTTCCAGGTCGAGGCGAGGTCGGTTGGTTCCCGTGTATCACGAAACAAAAGGGCTGACATCTCGACAACTTCGTCGGGTATTGAGCGACTTGTATGAACAACATGGCCATGAAATTGAAGAAATTCTTCCGCCCAGTCTTTTAACTGAATTGAAGTTGCCGGCGTTAGGAGTTGCGGTGTCTGCTTTACATTTCTCTGACCATACAGAAAAAGTCGATACCCTCAATGAAGGTGTCACCCGTGCTCATCAACGTTTGGCATTTGAAGAGTTGCTCTTGCTTCAACTTGCTCTGGCCATGCGTCGACGTATTATGCAAAATGAAACTCGAGGTATTGCATTTAATTGTTCAAGCCCCCTGACTGAGAAGTTTCGGGATCTCCTGCCCTTTACATTGACTACTGCACAGAGCCGAGTTATTCAAGAAATTGAGTCAGATATGGCGTCCCCAAGGTCAATGAATCGTCTCCTTCAGGGAGATGTTGGATCAGGCAAGACCATTGTGGCATTACAGGCCATGGTTGCGGCATGTGGGTCTGGCTATCAGGCGGCACTCATGGCCCCGACCGAAGTATTGAGTGAACAGCATTTCCTCACAGTTGAGCCCTACTTCAGGCAGCTTGGTCTTACTGCTGTCTTTCTAAAAGGAGGGCAGCCGATGCGTGATCGCACCAAAAGTCTTAAGCAATTGGTTTCTGGTGAGGCTCAGGTAGCTGTGGGAACGCATGCTTTACTTCAGCCAGATGTGATGTTTGCTAAATTAGGGTTAGTCGTGGTGGATGAGCAACATAAGTTTGGGGTCTTGCAGCGAGCACAATTGAGAAAGAAAAGTGTAAATCCTCCAAACGTGTTGGTGATGACTGCCACCCCTATTCCTCGTACGTTAGCGATGACGGTATATGGCGATTTGGATGTATCGGTCATCGATAAACTGCCTCCTGGGCGAAAAGTTGTTCGTACTCAATTGTTCCAGGATGTAGAGCGTAGCCGAGCCTATGCACTCCTTAGAAAAGAGGTGAAAGCGGGTCGCCAAGCCTATATCGTCTATCCTCTTGTTGAGCCTTCTGAGAAAATTGATTTACAAGCAGCGGTTGAAGCTGCTGAACAGTTACAACGAGACGAGTTTCCAGAGTTGAAAATTGGCTTACTCCATGGCCGAATGAAATCAAAGGAAAAGCATGCAGTCATGGCGGAATTTAAGGCGGGACATATACATATCCTTGTGGCCACGACAGTGATTGAAGTTGGGGTTGATGTTTCAAATGCGACCGTTATTCTGATTGAGCATGCTGAACGCTTTGGCTTGGCTCAGTTGCATCAATTGCGAGGCAGGGTCGGTCGTGGAGCTGGACAGTCGTACTGCTTCTTGCTTCGGTCAGCTGAAAAACCTTTGACTCTACGGACCATGAATCCTGAATTACCTCTGACTCTTACTCCGCTTTCTCTGGAAGATAGTGAGAATGCACAATTACGAAGAAATGCTCAGCAAGAAAGCCATAGACTGAGAATCATGACGCGATGTGCCGATGGATTTTCATTAGCTGAGGAGGATCTTAAGATGCGTGGGCCGGGAAATGTGTTAGGCGTTCAGCAATGGGGTACCGTTGAATTTCTGGTGGCAAATCTCCTGCGTGACCGCCATCTTCTCCTGGATGCTCGACGAGTAGCAGGGGAGATTTTGAGCACCGACCACCAGCTCCAATCATTCGAAAACCAAGGCTTAAAAGCTGCTATGCTGCGAAAATGGGGAAAGACATTTGAGTTAGGAAATATTGGGTGATAAGCAATTTGAGAGGCTTGAAGACTCATCACTTGCACGTAAGTACTTGATTTTCATCAATTCATGATTTTATTTCATGGTTTGACCTCCTGGTACGTTCATGCTAAAAACCGCCATCAGTTAGTTAGCCCGGATGGCGGAACTGGCAGACGCGCCGGACTCAAAATCCGGTTCTCGCAAGAGAGTGGGAGTTCGACCCTCCCTCCGGGCACCAGGAATGTTAGCCTGGTTGCCTGCAAATACTGAGGTTGTGATGTATTATCGAGAGTTAGTGATGATTTTACTTGACAGGGACATGGCAGTTGACTATAGTTTGAGCCCTTAAAACTAGAAATAGAGTTCAAGTTCGTTTCAATCAATTATTTTTACCGATTATTCACTTACACTTCCAAGGAGGAGCCACATGCGGAAGTTAGGGTACTTTGGAGCAGCAATCATTCTTGCAGGCTCGGTGAGCGTGGCAGTGGGTCAAGAGCGTGCACCTCAGCATTCTGGTTTTGGTACGGGCGTCGGTGAATCGCAAGGTTCAGGTACGAGAGCTCGTGTCATGGATGAAGGTGACATGTTGCGTTATCTCTCAGCACCTGAGACTGTAATGGGCGAAGTAGTCGCCGTTGACGGACCAGGTGGAAGAATTTACATCGACATGGGTGGTAGTTCACATGATGAGCGACAGATGCAGCGCGGTCCGCTCAACATGCAAATTCTTTATTTTGATGGCGACACCAATATGGAGAATTTGAAAATGGTTGGGAAGGGAGACTATGTCTCAATCCAAGCCGTTCAAGAAACCAATGCTGCTCATAAGTTCAGCACTGGACGGAAAATGGTCAGAGAAGTGTACGTGATAGAAGGAAGTCAAGTGCTTGGTGGTGAAGACAATCCAAACTTTGGTGGTGGATTTGGACAACGTCCTGATATGACCAACTATCGTGGAATTGTCACTCCAACTGCTGGATATACGGGTGTTCCTGCTGGTGGCATTCAAATGGGTGCTATCAACTCAGGAATTTCTTCATCAGTTGGAACAATCACAGGCGCTGCCCCTTGCTGGCAATGCGCTCCTCAGCCAGACACCATTAATGCGACATCTAGCAAGACCATTGCTACTGATTATGGGGCTGATAGAAAGAACTTCAATAAGGGAACGGTTCAGTAGTACGAACCTCAAGTTTCCTTTGTGATACATAAAAGGGCGTGCTGGTATATTATGCCGGCACGCTTTTTTTTTTTAGGTAAGATAATTGTTTTATGTCATTGCAATGAGTCGCAAGGCAGTATGTTGGAGCTAGCTTAAACGAATAAATTTCTTGGAGATTGTATACTTGTGGAAAGTCGTGAAGTTGAGGCAGAGTTAGATCTGCGTGGCGTGATTTGTCCCTACAACTTTGTTAAAACAAAGTTAAAGTTGGATGATATGCTTCCCGGGACAGTCCTGGCTGTATTGTTGGACGATGGAGATCCAATTCGAAATGTACCTCAAAGTGTCAAGAATGAAGGACATGCCGTGCTTCAGCAAGAGCCTGTTCAGAATGCTTTTCGAGTCTTGATTCGAAAAAAAACTGATGACATTTAGTGAGATTCATTCGGCCGAGGGTGTTTCTTTTGGCGATTTCCTTCAATCAGTAACGTCACTTCACCTTTAATTCGTTGAGGTAGGCCTGTTTTGAGTATCTCTTCGGCTGTCCCTCGCAAAAGCTCTTCATTGAGTTTAGTTAATTCACGTGCAATTACGACTTTTCGATTGAGGAAGACTTCTTGAATGATCTCAAGTGTTGAGCGGATTCTGTATGGTGTTTCAAAGAGGATGATCGTTCGTGGTTCCTCAACGAGCTGGGTGAGGAGTTTTGTTCGTGCACCAGATTTTTTAGGTAAAAAACCTTGAAAGATAAATGCATCTGGGGGAAGCCCTGAAGCCGTCAATGCAACCAGGATTGCCGATGCACCAGGTATTGCCACAACAGGAATTTGATTAGCAATCGCTTCACGGGTTAAGTAGTAGCCAGGGTCTGAAATGAGAGGCGTTCCTGCATCAGAGACCAATGCAACATTGCTTTTTTCAAGGAGTCGCTTAATAAGGATGGGGGATTTCTCTTCCTTGTTAAAGTCATGGTAGCTGGTGAGAGGTGTGTGTATATTGTAATAAGTACATAGCTTTTGAGTTCTTCGGGTATCTTCCGCTGCAATGACTGACGCTTCTTGCAAAATACGAATTGCTCGAAATGTCATGTCCTCAAGGTTGCCTATAGGTGTACTCACGATAAAAAGTGTTCCAGTCATGTACTTCTAGCGCCTTCGTCAACCTAAATCGAAAAGTGGTAATTACTCCTACACATCAGTCAATGTGTCTCTTGGATACCATAGACGGTAACGCAAAAGACATCTTTTAATCTGAGGTAGAATGTTTACTTCAGTGTATGCATTTTCTGAACTATCCTTTTTGAACTAAATGCCTATACTGACTCGCTTTCTGGTTTCCTTGACCTCCTTTCGGTCCATGTCTATACTCAAAATTTGGACTGCATAGGTTCTCTGAAATTCCCTTAACAAGAAGGCTTTATGGCAGAGACTCTCATTCGAGTCACAATGGTTCTGTATTTTATTGGGACCATGTTGTTTCTTATTTACCTCTTGCGTCGGTCTGACTTTTTATCAAAGGGGGCGCTTGCGGTTGCCGGTCTTGGCTTTGTGTTTCATACATTTGCGAACCTGGCGAGGACGATAAATTTAGGGCATATTCCCATCATGACCTTTCAGGAGGCCATGTCATTTTTTGCTTGGACTTTGGTGTTGGTTTTTTTGGGCGTCGCTCTTAAGCGTGGTCTATATGTATTGGGGGCGTTTCTCTTGCCTCTTGCATTTCTTTCTTTAGTGTCAGCAAGGATTGCCCCGACGGGTACGGCGGCGTTCCAGCCAGTATTTGAAACCGTCTGGGTGCATGTCACCCTGAGTATGCTGGGGACCGTCGGGTTTGCCGTCGCCTTTGTGGCAGGAATTATGTACCTCATGCAAGATAGGATGCTGAAATCTAAGCAATTTAATACTTTATATGTGAAACTTCCGCCCCTTGATTTCCTAGATTCCTTGAATCAGCGATCCATCCTTCTTGGATTTCCATTTTTAACTTTAGGAATCCTGACTGGTTCTTTGTCAGCGCACATGAGTTTTGGGTCATATATGAGCTGGAACTCGGAGCAAGTCTGGGCCCTGGTGACGTGGGTTTTTTATTTTGCAGTTCTGCTTGGCCGAGTGACTGTCGGTTGGCGAGCAAAGAAAGCAGCCTATCTCACGATTGTAGGGTTTGCGGCAGTGATTTTAACCTTTGTCGGGGTGGTGCTAAAGAACCAAGGCCCTGTGAGTCTATGAATATTATCGTTGTTGGTCTGAGTCATCACACTGCTCCCGTTGAACTGCGAGAGCGTCTTGCCGTTCCAGAAAGTCGGATGGGTGAAGCCTTAACAAGGTTGGTGAGCTATTCAAGCGTTAAAGAAGGTATGTTCCTTTCAACATGCAATCGGGTCGAAGTCTATGCAGTCGTGTCGAATTGGGAAGTTGGCTTGACTCAGGTTCAGGATTTCCTTGTTTCGACTCACTTTTCCCTGACGGTCGATGAGCTTTTTCCGCATGTGTATCGTTATGTGGATGATGCGACCATTAGGCATTTGTTTCGCGTTTCCTCAAGCCTCGATTCAATGGTATTGGGTGAACCGCAAGTTCTCGGACAAGTGAAAGATGCATTTGAGCTGACATTAGCCCATCGTACCAGCGGCGTGATTCTCAATAAATTCGTTAAAAAGGCAATTTCTGTGGGAAAGGCCGTTAGGACACAAACGCGAATTGCTGAATATGCGGTCTCGGTGAGTTATGCCGGAGTTGAACTGGCCAAGAAGATTTTTTCGAGTTTAAAGGATCAAACGGTGTTGCTGGTGGGCGCTGGAGAAATGGGGAAACTAGCGGCTCGTCATCTGGTGAATTCTGGTGTGAAGCAGATTATGGTGACAACAAGAAATACCCACCGTGCGTTGAATCTTGCCGAACAATTTAACGGCACGGTCATTCCTTTTGAAGACTTTCGATCGGCTCTGCCCAAAGCCGATATTGTCATTTGTGCTACTGGGGCACCGTACTATGTGATTTCAACGGACGACATACAGGCGGCTATCCGACAGAGAATGAATCGCCCCATGTTCTTGATTGATATTTCAGTGCCTCGGAATATTGACCCTGCGGGCAAGGACGTTGATAACGCATTTGTGTTTGATATTGACGATCTCAAAACCCATGTTGGCCAGAATCAAGAAGAGCGACGCAAGGAAGCCGATAAAGCCGAAGACCTGGTGAAGGATGAAGTCGATGTCATGTTGTCCTGGATACGTGGATTGGAAGCCACACCGACAATTGTTGCGCTCCGTCAGCGGGCTGAGGAGATTAAGCGAGCCGAGGTTAGTAAAGTTCTCAGTAGGCTCGAACATATTTCCCCCAAAGATCAGGAGGCGATTGAAGGATTGGCTTCAGCCATTGTCAATAAGTTATTGCATGGCTCGTTGGTGACGCTGAAGTCTGAAGCACAGTCAAAAAATGGGTTTGCGTTTATTGAAGCCGCCCGACGATTTTTTGATCTTGCTGAACCAGACAGAACGGAAGAGAGTACTTCGACGATTCAGGAGTTTCAGTCGCTGAAGACCGATCGAGTAGGTCCTGGTGAGTCTTCCTTGCCTCATCAGGGCTTACTCGAGAATGTTAAAAGCCAAGTGAACGAACATGAATCATAAATATTATACTGAATCATTTTTGAGGAATGTGAGGAATGAACGTGAAGGATGGAACAACCAGTCGGTCTGCATTAGTCATAGGAACCAGGGGCAGCCGTTTGGCTCTTTGGCAAGCAGAATGGGTCAAGTCACAACTTCAACGAGTTGCGCCAGAAATATCAGTTAGCCTGCAGCGAATACAGACGAGCGGCGATAAAATACTGGATGTTCCGTTAGCCAAGATTGGGGGGAAAGGATTATTTGTTAAGGAAATAGAGGATGCATTGCTCAAGGGAGAGATTGATCTCGCGGTTCATAGCATGAAGGATGTACCTTCTGTGTTACCTGATGGACTGGAAATTGTTTGTGTGCCTGAGCGGGAAGATCCGCGCGATGCCTGGATCAGTCGTGAAGGGACGACTTTTCAGGATTTCAAGCCAGGCGGTCAAATTGGAACGAGTAGCTTACGACGGCAATCTCAACTGTTGCATCATCGAGCTGATCTACACATTCACATGTTGCGAGGCAATTTAGATACACGGCTCAAGAAACTTCAGCAAGGGAATTATGATGCCATTGTTCTCGCTGCTGCGGGCCTTCGACGGTTAGGTTGGAGTCAGGAAATTACAGAATGTCTTTCCATTGATGTGAGTCTTCCTGCTATTGGCCAAGGGGCGCTAGGACTGGAAGGTCGATCTGATGACACGTTCCTCAAGGATCTCATCCTGAAGCTGGAGGATGGCCCAACCCGATCAACGGTGAATGCCGAGCGAGCATTTTTGACTAGATTAGAGGGAGGCTGTCAGGTACCTATTGCTGGACATGCTGTCATTAAGGATGGGGAGCTCTCTCTTGATGGGTTGATAGCTAGTGTTGATGGGAAGCGATATATTCGTCAATCTGTCTCTGGGGCAATTGATAAGGCTGAAGAGTTGGGAGTGGAGCTCGCTGAGAATTTATTGTCTGCTGGTGGTGGTCCTATCTTGCAGGAGATCTATGGAGCGACATGATGCCTAATTCGGGGAACGTCGGAAAGGTCTTGATTGTTGGGGCGGGCCCTGGTGATCCTGGCCTACTCACGTTAAAGGGGAAAGTCTGTATAGAGAAGGCTGATGTCGTGGTATTTGACTATTTGGCGAATCCTGCTTTACTTGAATTTGCACCAGCCCATGCAGAGAAAATCTATATTGGGCGTCGAGGTCGAGGCATGTATAGTAGTCAAGATGATATCAATGCATTACTTGTGAGCAAAGCGCGCGAAGGGAATTGCGTGGTTCGATTAAAGGGAGGCGATCCTTTTGTCTTTGGACGTGGAGGGGAAGAAGCTGAGGTTGTGGCCGAAGCTGGAATTCCGTTTGAAATCATTCCTGGTGTTACCTCAGCCGTCGCCGTTCCAGCTTATGCAGGAATTCCTGTGACTCATCGCACCATGGCATCAACCGTGACCTTTGTGACTGGCCATGAAGATCCGACCAAAGATGAAAGTGTGGTGGAGTGGCCGCGTTTGGCTTCAGTTAATGGAACATTGATTTTTTTAATGGGAGTAAAAAACTTACCGTTGATTGTCGAAAAGCTTATAACTGAAGGTAAGTCTCCCGAGACTCCCGTTGCATTAATTCGACGAGGAACCTACATGAGTCAGCAGACGGTAACAGGAACCTTGGCTAATATTGTGGAGCAGGCTAAGTCTGTGAATCTTCAACCTCCAACCGTTATTGTCATAGGTTCAGTGGTAAGGTTGCGAGATCGGCTCGATTGGTTTGAACAACGTCCACTTTTTGGAAAACGTATTCTTGTCACAAGACCAAAGCACCAGGCCCCAGTATTTTCTCGTTTGCTTGAAGCCTATGGGGCTGAACCTATTGAATGTTCGACCTTAGATATTATTCCCCCTCAGAGCTGGGGGCCGGTCGATGAGGCGATCTCGAAGATTCAGAAATATCAATGGCTTGTACTGACAAGTGTTAACGGCGTTCAGGCCTTTATGAAGCGATTGCAATTTCATGGGCGAGATATTCGTAGTCTAGCTGGTCTTCGTTTATGCTGTATTGGTCCAAAAACGGCAGAGGAAGCAGCGAGATATGGAATTCATGCTGATTTCGTTCCAGATGAATTTCAAGCAGAAGGGGTATTGGATACCATGGGTAAGGCCGGTGTTGCGGGGCTGCATGTGTTGATTCCCCGAGCAGCAGTAGCTCGTGAAATTCTTCCCGAACAATTAAGGGAAATGGGTGCGGTGGTCGATGTGGTTTCTGTCTACCGTGCAGTTCCTCCGCAAGTTGATGTTGAGGGTTTGAAGAACCGCTTTCAGGGAGGAGGTATTCACTTTCTGACGTTTGCGAGTTCTTCGACGGTTCGAAACTTTTGTCAATTATTTGAAAACCAAGAAGAGGTGCTGCAGGCTACTAAGGAAAGTGTCATTGCCTGTATTGGCCCGATTACGGCCCAGACTGTTGTCGAACATGGATTGTCTGTTGATATTATTGCAAAAGAAAATACTCTCCCGGCGTTGGCTGAAGCAATTGTGCGGCATGTGAAACCCAATGAAGAAATTCAAAATTTGTGTTCGGTCTAGAGAATACATGAGTAGTCTTGAGTTGAGTTCTTCTTTTCATTGATCTTTGTGAGAAAGGTCTTATTACGGAAGGGGCGATTTTATGGTTCCAGTCAAATCATTCATGGTGCCTATTGAGAAATTCATTACCATTGATCGAGATGCAAATGCTCGAATCGCGGCGGAGATGATGCGCGACAATGGAATCGGAAGTATTTTTGTGACGACCGGAGATAAATTTCTTGGAATTATTACGGATACAGACTTGGTGAGGCGAGTCGTCGCAGCTGGCTTAGACCCTGCTGAAACGAAAGCCGGAGAAGTCATGTCCTCACCAATCTTGACCATTGATAGTGAGAAATCGTTATTGGATGCCAATGACCTTATGGCCAGTGGGCATGTACGTCATTTAGGCGTAACGGAAAATGAAAAAATAGTTGGGATGATTTCTGTTCGGGATTTAGTCGTGTTTTTAACGAACCTACCTAGAAAATAAGAAGACGTGATGGCCCCGGTCTGTAGCCGCTTCTCGCGTTTTTGACGCATGCTAGGTTCTGAGGGAAGTCGTCTTTCAATCGCTTGCAAACTTGATAGTGAGGTATTATGGGATTTCCTCGTCAACGGTTACGACGCCTTCGTCATCATGAACTACTTCGAGACATGGTCCGTGAGACCAATCTTTCTCCAACCGATTTTGTTTATCCATTGTTTGTCACATACGGGAAAGGTCGTCAAGAGTCGATTGCGTCAATGCCTGGGCAGTACCGATGGTCCATTGATTTGTTGGTGAAGGAGGCTGCTGAAGCAAAAGCACTTGGAGTTCCTGCCGTGATTCTTTTTGGGATTCCCGAGCAGAAAGACGAACGCGGTACGAGTGGATATAAGAAAGACGGTGTCGTGCAACGAGCGGTTCGTGCGCTAAAGGACGCGGTCCCAGATTTATTGGTGATGACCGATGTATGTATTGATGAATATACCTCCCATGGTCATTGTGGCATTGTCCAGGATGGGAAAATTCTGAATGATGAAACATTGGACTGTCTGTGTTTAATGGCTAGAACTCATGCTGAGGCAGGGGTGGATCTTGTGGCGCCATCCGATATGATGGATGGAAGAGTCGGAGCGATTCGTGATGCATTGGACCAAGTCGGGTATCACGATTTACCCATCATGGCCTATTCTGCAAAATACGCCTCAAGTTTATATGCCCCATTTCGTGACGCAGCCGATTCAAGTCCGGCATTTGGTGATCGACGTTCCTATCAGATGGACCCTGCGAATGCACGAGAAGCTATTCGTGAGGTTGAGTTGGATATTGAGGAGGGCGCTGATGTGGTGATGGTTAAGCCTGCCATGTTGTTCCTTGATATTGTCCGAAGCATTCGTGAGGCCGTGACTGTTCCCTTAGCGGCGTATCAGGTGAGCGGTGAATACAGTATGATTAAAGCTGCCGGCCTGCAGGGATGGGTTGACGAAGAGAAGGTGATGATGGAGTCACTCCTGTCTATTAAACGGGCCGGAGCAGATATGATATTGACATACTTTGCGAAAGATGCGGCTCGCCAGCTGCATCATGCGTAACTATGAAGGTTATTCGAAATCTTCCAACGCTGACACGTGCACCTCATCCTGTCCTGACGATTGGGAATTTCGACGGGCAACATCTTGGGCATCAAGCCCTATTGACGGCTGTCGTTGAGATGGCTAAGTGTCAACAAGGTACGTCCATGGTCCTAACATTTTCCCCTCACCCCTCGAAGGTCCTTGCGCCAGGAAAGGCCTTGCAGTTTTTGACATTGGCAGAAGAAAAGGTGGAGTTTTTTGAAAAGCTTGGAGTTGCCGAGTTAGTGATATTAGAATTTTCTCGGCAATTGGCGAGTCTCACTCCTGAAGAGTTTACAGCTAAGGTCTTACGTGATGGAGTAGGTGTTCGTGATTTGTTGATTGGAGAAAATTTTGTGTTTGGCAAAGGACGAAGTGGAAATGTTCAAGATTTAATTAAATTGGGTGCTGAAGCAAATTTCCACGTGCATCCGATAGCTCCCGTCAAAATTGATGGAGATGTGGTGAGCTCTACACGAATCAGAAAACTTCTTCAAGCGGGTCAGGTCAAAGCCGCGACTCAATGCCTTGGTCGTCCCTATCGGCTTAGCGAGCAGGTGATTCCTGGTGAAAATCGAGGGACTCAATTAGGCTGGCCGACTGCCAATCTTCGAATTGCTCCACAACGAGTCATTCCGGCTGATGGAATTTATGCCACGATGGCGTATGTTCAAGGTGAGTGGCTTCCATCAGTTTCCTATATTGGGAGTCGGCCAACTTTCGTTGAAGGTGAGCGGTTATTAGAAGTCCATCTGTTTGATCAAGATCGGTCCTTATATGGGGAACGGATTCAGGTCAGTTTCATTGACTTTATTCGAGGTGATAAACAGTTTCCCAATGCTGATGAATTGCGTCGCCAGATAGAACATGATGCGACTCAAGCTCGTACCATTTTACAGAAATGGAATACGGGTCTTTCTCAAAATCCAGAGCCTCTGTCTTTTTATACACCGACATTGCACTAACTACGTGGTTGACGAATGTCATTAGAAAACCAGTTCAAAGACTTCATGACTACCAATCAGATGTTGGTGGCAGGGGAGCATGTCATGGTTGCAGTCTCGGGTGGCCCTGATTCTGTGGCGTTGCTTTCGCTTTTCAATGGCCTAAGAGACGAGTGGCGTCTGAAGCTACATGTTGTACATTTCGATCACGGTTTGCGGGGACGGGAGTCTGATGCTGATGTGTTGTTTGTTCGGACGCTCTGTGAGGGACTTGCCGTTCCTTGTATTGTGAAGCGGTTAGCCATGAATGGAGCCGATCGTCGTTCCCAAGGGTCTTCTCTTCAAGAATATGCTCGGAACAGACGATATCACGAACTGGCAAGCCTGGCCGAGGAACTTGATGCTGATAAGATTGCGGTAGGACATACGGCCGACGATCAAGTTGAGACCATGATCATGTGGATGGTGCGCGGGGCCGGGACAAAGGGACTGAGCGGGATCCCGCCTGTCCGTCCACCCCATATTATCCGTCCGTTGCTCAGTACGAGCCGCGCTGAGTTATTGGAGTACCTACAAGTTCGGAAATTGTCGTATCGGATAGATTCCAGCAATGATAAACCGATTTATTTGCGAAATCGGATTCGTCATGAGGTGATGCCGATTCTGAAGCAGTATAACCCAAACCTGATCAGGGCCGTTGCTCGTCAAGCTGATGTTGTCCGTGCAGAAGATAGGTATCTTGATCAATTGGCTCGCGAAGCCTTGGTTCAGGTTCAGCAGAGCAAAGCCAAGCAGCGTCTGACCTTGCACCGTACGCGGCTTTTGAATTTACCGTTAGCCATGCAGCGTCGTGTATTGCGGATGGCCATTCGGGAAGTCTCAGGGACGCTTACGATGACAGGGTTTGATACGATTGAGGCTGGCTTGACGCATATCGTGTCGGCGCAGTCGGGGTTGTCGGTTGACGTGAATGGGGTCTCGATCGTTCGAGAGTATGACCAGGTCCATGTGTGTTCATTTCAGGGGGAATGGGTCACGACTCGCACCAGTAAGCCAATGGACGTTCCTTCTCAGGTGGTGTGGCCATTAACCGGGCAGAGCATGGATGTCTCAACAGCATTATCTGTAACCCAGGAGGCGGTGAAGCAGATGAATGGCTCTCAGGTCAGATTCGATGCTGATACCTGTAGTTCGTCGTTGGTGCTGAGAAATTGGAGTCCTGGTGATCATTTTTTTCCTCTAGGCATGGGTGGGAAAAGAAAAAAGTTACAAGACTTTTTTTCTGACATTAAACTTGCACGATCTCTTCGTCATACTATTCCGCTGTTGGTGGCGCCAGAAGGGATCGTCTGGGTTGGCGGCCACCGGTTAGATCATCGTTTCAGAGTCACCACTTCAACGCGCCATGTCTTTGTTGCCAATTTGAGTGAGGTCTCTGAGTCCATATGACACAATTATTTGGAAAACCCTTGGTGACTCAGGAAGCGATGCGATCTCGGATCAAGGAGCTTGGCAAGGAGATTACTCATGACTATCAGAGTCAGGATCTTGTCATGGTTGGGGTATTAAAAGGGGCTTTTGCCTTTTATGCAGATTTGGTTCGAGCTATTCGATTACCCGTCACGGTTGATTTTATGATTGTCAAAAGTCAACCAAATCAAAGGAAATTATCTGGAAAGGTCAAAGTTGTCACTGATTTGACCGAAGAAGTAAAAGGGCGCGATATCTTATTAGTCGAAGATATTGTGGATTCCGGTCTCACTGTTCAATATCTCACAAAATTATTATCCAAACGGAAACCAAGAAGCCTGAGAATCTGCACCTTGCTCAGTAAGCCCGCACGGCGACAAATTGATGTGAACGTTGAATACATTGGGTTTGAGATTCCTAATCACTATGTGGTTGGGTACGGGTTGGACTATCAACAGCAATATCGTAATCTTCCGTATTTAGCAGTCCTAGACCCGAAGGGTATGGATGCGGAGTAGCTGTCTTTCTTGGTTGTCAGTATCTCAATTTGCATGATAGAATCCAAAGGTAATCGTCTATCACAAAAGAACTAGTCGAATAGAGAGTCGGTTCGAGGTTCAGGAGGCCTTAGTATGAATTCACGTGTGAAGAATCTATTGTTTTGGGTAGTTGTATGCTTGTTTATGATTTTGCTCTTCAATCTCTTCACCGTTCCGACCAATCAGCCAGAAGAGAAAATCATATTTAGCGATTTCATGGCCCACTTGGATCGCAGTGAAATCAAAAAAGTGATTATTAAACATAATAATATTAGTGCGATTCTCAATGATGGGACACGAGTTCGTACCTATTCAGTTGAGTACCCGGACTTGGTGAAAGTTCTTCGGGAGCGTTCTGTTGAGATTGAAGCTAAACCACCGGATGAGAATCCTTGGTATATCACATTCCTGGTGACATGGGGGCCATTCATTTTATTTTTGGGCCTTTGGTTTTTCCTTATGCGGCAAATGCAGGTTGGTGGAAATCGTGCACTTTCTTTTGGGAAAAGCAAGGCTCGAATGCTCACTGAAGACAAAAAGAAAATTACATTTGCCGATGTCGCGGGTGTTGATGAAGCAAAAGAAGAGGTTGTTGAAATCATTGAGTTTTTGAAGGATCCGCAGAAATTCCAAAAACTTGGTGGTCGGATTCCCAAAGGGGTCTTGGTTGTTGGTCCGCCAGGGACAGGAAAGACGTTGCTTGCCAAGGCAATTGCAGGGGAAGCGGGAGCACCATTTTTCAGTATTAGTGGATCTGACTTTGTTGAGATGTTTGTCGGTGTGGGGGCTTCTCGAGTTCGAGACCTGTTTGAACAAGGGAAGAAGCATGCTCCATGCATTATATTTATAGATGAAATTGATGCGGTCGGACGTTTACGTGGAGCCGGTTTAGGTGGAGGCCACGATGAACGGGAGCAAACCCTCAACCAGCTTCTGGTAGAAATGGATGGGTTTGATACGACAGAGGGAGTTATTCTTATTGCGGCCACGAATAGACCTGATGTTCTGGATCCCGCACTCCTTCGTCCTGGACGTTTTGACCGACAGGTCATTGTGAACAGACCTGACGTAAAAGGTCGAATTGACATTTTGAAAGTTCATACGAAAAAAGTCCCAGTTAATGAAGATGTCGAGCTTGAGCAAATTGCCCGTGGAACACCTGGGTTTTCTGGTGCTGACCTTGAAAATCTCGTGAATGAAGCAGCATTGTGGGCAGCTCGACTTGATAAGAAGTCAGTGGAGTTGGTGGATTTTGAAAACGCCAAAGATAAGGTCATGATGGGGGCAGAACGAAGAAGTATGGTCTTGAGTGATGAAGAAAAGCGAACGACCGCTTATCATGAAGCTGGTCATGCATTGATGGCGACTCTGCTTCCTGGGACTGACCCAGTACACAAAGTAACGATTATTCCTCGTGGGCGAGCATTAGGTATGACAATGCAGCTTCCCATTGACGATCGACATAGCTATTCGAAGGACTTTCTCTACAACACATTAGCTATTTTATTCGGTGGGCGAGTGGCAGAAGAACTCATATTCAAAAATATCACGACTGGTGCAGGGAATGATATCGAACGAGCCACAGACCTTGCTCGCAAAATGGTGTGTGAGTGGGGTATGAGCGACTCGCTTGGCCCATTGACGTTTGGGCGAAAAGATGAGGAGATTTTCCTTGGCCGTGAAATATCCACCAGACGAGACTTCAGTGATCAAGTGGCATTAGAAATTGATCGAGAGGTCAAACGACTTGTGCTGGAGTCATATGACCGAACAAAGCGAATGCTGACAGAAAATATTCATACGCTCAAGGCCTTGGCCGAAGCCCTATTAGAAAAAGAGGTCCTTGATGCTATGGAAGTAGATGAAATTATTCAACAAACCTCAGCAGTTCAGTCTGCTGCCGTCTAAACTTATCCTGGTCAGATTGTGAAGGTTTATGTTGACGAATACTCGTTATCCAAGATTCATCTGATCAGGATTATCCGTTAACCTTTAGTATTCTTTCTCACCTACAAAATTCATCGTTTGTCATATGACTTGGTCAGCATTGAATTTCTGCTGAAAGTTTTACGATTTACGATTATTCTTCTATTGCAGGTTTTCACGCATTTTTAAATTCGTCCCTTCTAGGTCCTGACGTAAAATACGAATGATGCCTTATTAAGGCTTATTTAAAGCTTGATACCGATGAAACAGCAACCCCCCATGTACTGGTTAGCCTGTGGTCAGCATATTCCCCTGGATGGACGTGCATTGATTATGGGAATCCTGAATGTGACCCCCGATTCTTTTTCTGATGGAGGGACCTATTTTGACCATCAAAAGGCTGTTGATCATCTTTTTTCAATGATTCAAGATGGAGCTGAGATCATAGATATTGGAGGGGAATCGACTCGTCCAGGTGCAATGCCCGTTGATGAGGAAGAGGAAATAAAGCGAGTGAAGCCTATTTTACAGGCAGTTGGGCATCGGTGTCCTGTTCCGATTTCCATTGACACACGAAAAGCCTCGGTGGCGAGGATGGCGCTAGACTTAGGGGCCATAATTGTGAATGATATTAGTGGGTTACGTGATGATGTGCATATGGCTAGAGTGGTAGCAGAGTCCGGGGCCGGAGTGGTGCTCATGCATAGGCAGGGAAAATCAGAAACCATGCAACAGTCACCTGAGTATGTTGATGTTGTGGGTGAAGTGAGGTCATTTCTAGCCCATAGCCTTGACGTTGCAGTGGAAAATGGTATTTCTCTAGATCAGATTGTGGTTGATCCTGGTATTGGGTTTGGAAAGTCTGTCTCACATAATTTGCAACTCATTAGTCACTGTTCCGAATTCTTAGAGTTGGGACAACCCGTGATGGTAGGGGTGTCAAATAAGGCATTTATTGGTAAGATCATTGATAAGCCTATTGAAAAGCGGATGAGTGGCACAGCCGCAGCCGTGGCCATTGCAATTTTTCAGGGGGTACATATCATTAGAGTCCATGATGTTGGTGCTATGCGAGATGTGCGAGAAATAGCGGGTTCATTGCGAGATCATACATGCAATATTTAGCTACGACGATTGACAGGGAGTTGTCATGAATAAGCTTTTTGGAACAGATGGAGTTCGCGGTACGGCCAATCTTGAACCAATGACCAGTGAAACGGCTATGAAGCTTGGACGGGCCGTGGCCTATGTGTTCAAGCGACGTGAAGGTCGTCATCAAATTGTGATTGGCAAAGATACGCGGTTGTCTGGGTATATGTTGGAATCAGCTCTTGTGTCAGGTATTTGTTCGATGGGCGTCGATGTCCAATTGGTCGGCCCTTTACCCACACCTGCTATTGCATTTCTGGCTCGAAGTCTACGAGCTGATGCAGGGGTCATGATTTCCGCTTCGCATAATCCCTATCAAGATAATGGCATCAAGTTCTTTTCGAATGATGGCTATAAACTTCCAGATGAAATGGAAGCTCGTATTGAAGAACTAATTTTGACGAATGAGATTGAACATATTCGCCCAACGGCGGGAGAAATAGGTAAAGCGTTTCGTATCGATGATGCCGAAGGCCGATACATTGAATTTGTGAAACGATCGTTACCTCGAGATATGGACTTTCAAGGATTACGAATCGTGCTCGATTGTGCGAATGGCGCAGGATACCATGTGTTTCCAAAAGTCATCCAAGAGTTGGGAGCCAAGGTGTGGGTCATTGGGGATAAACCAGACGGGACGAATATCAATCTGGCATGTGGGACGGTCTATCCTGAAAAACTTCAAGAAGCCGTTCGTGAACATCAAGCTGATATTGGCATTGCATTAGATGGCGATGCCGATCGTTGTATGTTTGTATGTGAAGAAGGGCGGGTAGTGGATGGGGATCATGCGTTGGCAGCGTTTGCATTAGATCTGAAAGAGCGTGGGTTGTTGAAGCAGAATACCGTTGTGGGCACGGTGATGAGCAATTTCGGCTTTGAGGCGGCCATGACCCAAGCTGGCATTACGCTGGAGAGGACACAGGTTGGTGATCGGCATATTCTCGACCGCCTCGTGAAGGGTAATTTGAGTCTGGGCGGGGAGCAGTCAGGGCATATGATTTTTCTTGATTATCATACGAGCGGAGATGGTTTAATCTCTGGTCTGCAAATGCTTAAGCTCATGAAGCGATCGGGGAAGCCGTTGTCCGTGATTACCCAATGTATGAAAGCGGTTCCGCAAGTGTTACTTGGAGTTAAAGTCCCCCATAAACCTGCCCTAGAGTCTCTGCCACAGTTACAGCAAGCCATTACAGTCAGCCAGAAAAAGCTGAATGGCACAGGCCGAGTCTTGGTGCGATATTCAGGTACCGAACCATTAGTTCGTGTCATGGTTGAAGGTCAAAGTGATTCGATAATCCAAGAAGTGGCTGAAGAGTTAGTGAGTGTCGTCAAGTCGTGCATCACATGAGTGCGGTTTCCTTCAGTTTGTGATTCTTCCCCCAATCCTGTCTTTCCTCCTGGGCCTCATTCTTGGCTCGTACGTACTATTTTTTCCTGGCTCAACATTTCTTCTCCTTTTGGCCATAGGGCTTGGCTTATTGTGGCGAGAACAGCTCGGTCAAATGACCCTCAACCAGGGCAGTAGCATTTTTGTCTGCCTGGTGGGAGGAGTTGTCTGGTGGGTGGCAATGGTTTCGAATCAAGCCACGGATAATCTTATTCAGTGGGTGAATGTTTCACCGGTACAGGTTGTTGGAGAAGTCGTTGATCCAGTAAGACGAACTCCCGATCGCCTGGTGATGATTGTCGAGGTGAGTCATATTGGCCAAGGAGAAGAGATTTTTCCCACCACTGGTCTACTCCGTCTCACCTGGCGTGAAGGTCATCAAGTCGTTCGCCAAGGCAATTATATTGAAGTGCTTGCACAATTGAGAGAACCCTACGGAACACGAAATCCTGGAGGATTTGAGTATGGCGAGTATCTTAAGCGAAAAGGGATTCACGCGGTGGCGTCGGTCTCTGGACCAGGCAAAGTTCAGGTTCGTGCGTCAACGAATCTGTGGGAGTTCTCATGGTTTTTGGAGGAAGTAGATGGGTGGCGGAACCAGGTACATCAAGCCGCCGTCGATACGTTAGACGATCCAGCTCTCGGTTTATTTTTGGGAATGATCATTGGAGAGCAAAGCTTCATTACCCCGGAGGTTCGTGAAGCATTCATGGCGACTGGGACAGTCCATATCATTTCCATCTCTGGGTCCCATCTTGGTTTGATTGCATTTCTGGTATTCTTTTGCGTGAAGGGTTGTGTCTTGCGCTTTCCGACCGTCTGGCTTGAATGGCTTTCACTTCGAGTCACCGCGACCCGTCTCTCTGCCATGGTCACGTTTCCTGTCGTGTCCTTCTATTCCTTATTGGCAGGTGCGGAGATTGCCACCATTCGCTCCTGGATTATGATTGCCTTGTTCCTTGTCGCCGTGTGGTTGGGACGAGAAAAGCATCTGCTCTCGGCACTGGGGATTGCCGCAATTCTTGCCCTTGTGACGAACCCTCAGTCGATATACGACACATCCTTTCAGCTTTCGTATTCCGCGGTGTTGGCCATTGCTTTGGTCATTCAGATGAATCGGAGGAGTAAGAAAGAGGATCAGGAATTATTTATGCCATCGAGTACATGGGGTGAGAGCCTATGGGAACGAACCAAGCAAGCCTGGTGGATCACGTTGGCGGTGACATTGGTCACCTTGCCGCTGGTCGCCTATTACTTTAATCAGATTGCCTGGCTTGGCCTGTTGAGCAATGTGGTGGTCGTGCCGCTTGTAGGGTTTCTCATGATTCCTCTTGGGTTGCTGTCGGTGATGTGGGTGTTACTCACAGGGTCAGTCACACTCCCACTCGCAGCCTTGAATCAGGCCATCGCAGACACATTAGTTCACATCGTGACCTGGCTGGCGCAAATCCCAGGGGCAGTGTGGCATGTGGCCTCACCGAGTATCTTGATGATCTTTGTTTTTTATGGACTGCTTCTCACTATCGTTCTCTGTCTGCACTTACCTAAGTTCCAGATGGGCTGTGCGATCGGAGTCTGTGTGATTCTTTTTTGGTGGTCATGGTCGCCGCGATTCGATATCGACGCAAACACCGTACGGGTGACATTTTTGGATGTGGGGCAAGGTGATGCGACCGTTCTCGAACTTCCCAATGGTGAAACCATTTTGATTGATGGAGGTCCAGCCTATCGGCGACTCGATATGGGGAAAGCCGTCATTGGACCGTATTTGTGGGATCGTGGCATACGACGATTGGATTATGTGATTGCCACACATCCGCAATGGGACCATGTGGGTGGTTTACCGTGGGTACTCAGGTCGTTTGATGTTGGACAGTATTGGAGTAATGGCATTGTACGTGAGCAAGAGTTTTATCAACGACTGCAACAAGAGATTCATACGAGTGGGCTCAAGGAGCACGTGGCATCAAAAGGACAAGAGATTGCGAGTTCTGGATCATGTGCGCTGAAGGTTCTGAGCCCGGTGAGGGAAATTGGAGATCGTTCGGAAACGTTGAAACCTTCTATGAGCGGGGAAGTGCTCAATAATCAGTCGATTATTACCAGGCTTGATTGCGGACATCATTCGTTCTTGTTGACGGCAGATGCAGAAGTCGACGCGCTCTCGAAACTGAATCAACTATTAGATGCGCGCTCAGCCCGAGTGGTGAAGGTTCCGCATCATGGAGCAAAAAGTTCACTCCATCGTGGATGGATTCAGCAGTTGGATGCGGAGGTGGCTGTTGTGTCAGTGGGACAACACAATCGATACGGACATCCATATCCAGATGTTGTAGAAGCCTATGCCCAAGAAGAAATTCCTCTCTATCGAACGGATCTGGACGGGGCGGTATGGATCACGGCCAATCTTGACTCTCATGAAATGACGATTCACACAGCTCTAGAACGAAAGCTGCAAGTGGTTCAGTTGAATACGGCTGTACTCAAAAATGAATGGGAAAATTGGGGGAGATTATGGCGCCAGTGGACGGGGGAGGTGTCGTAGTTATATTTTTTCGAATGTCTAGGGTTGTAAATGATGCGAGTTTTGTAAATTTCGCAAGGTTTGGTACAGGTTAGTGCAACATGAGGTGATGGCTTTGGTGTTTTTGCTATTCAGTCGACCTCTCATCGCCCTTAATGATTCAAGCAATCGAAGAACGAAAAAATATATAATTCCTTATTTTCTTACGTGAGGGGTTGAGGCAAAGCCTCAGATTCTCGAATCTGGGGCTTTGCCGTTTTTGACGGTTCTAAGTCGTCAGGGCCTTAAAAATTTTTTGAGGTTCAGTGAGTGGCTCCCACCTCATGATCGTCATTGAATCTTCAACATATTCCTGCTTTCTCATGCCATTAAGAACGCTTGTGACGGCTGGGGTGCTGGCAAGCGTCCAGAGAGCTATTCTGGAGAAAGGTTCGTTGTATTGGGATTCTGGGAGAAGTGGTGCAGTGATTTCTCGTAGTTCGTGAATCTTCTTCGCGTTTTTTTCTGCTGCCTCCATTCTGAGAATACGTAAGAGCTCTAGAAACTCTGGGACATAGCGTTTACGCCATGTGTCCCAGGCGGCTTCTTTCTCCCCGGTCAATTGGCGAGTGAGGACTTGGAAGACTTGATTGGCATGGGGTGCAATCATCTGATTTTCAATTTGATCCCAATGTTCTAAATTTTGTAGGGAAGGACGAAGTTGTGACAATTCGTCAGCCCATCGAAAGAATTCTTGTGCTGGCATACCTTTATCCGAATGCGGCACGAGTGGGGCGATGTCTTTGGCAAACTCCTCTTCCAATGCACGGACTTTGGGAAGCTGTTCGTCAAATGTGTTTCCTGGTTTTTCAGCCCGTGGATCAGCAAGGCGAATCATGCCGCCACGTTTGGCTGGAATGGCATTGAGTGGGCGATTGACTAAGATGGCGATATGCTCTTGTTTCGCCAATTCCAAGACGGTCTGCTTGTTCTCTATTCCAGTATTTGATGTGATAAGCGCGCCAGATTCAAATATGTTCATGGGCAGTTGCAAGACGCGAAAGTGGTGACTGGACTGTCCTAATTCGCTGGCTGCTGACTGAGCGGCTTCTAGCATATGAGAAAGTGACGTGGCCTCTGGATCATCGGGGTTGGCCGTACAGGTATTGGATGAAATCCCATAGTATTGAAGGCGTCCTGCAGCCACTTGGTTTTCCAGATAGACAAAGGCTCGTTGAAGTCTTTGGTAGAAGGTGGCTCGTAATTCTTTTAATGATGCGGCATCAACTGAGAGGTTTCGATTCTTGGCATCAGAAAGAAAGTATTCTGGGTTATGGAGCAGGCAGACATCTAATGTGGCTAAGCCTAAACGATCAAGAGACAAGGTCAGTTGTTCTTCTAAAAATTCAGGATGAAGGCAATGCCAAATGCCTTCTCCATATTTCACCATGTCTGGGAATGGATTGCCGGCCTTCTCTCGAACTTCAGCTCGTTTCAAGTTCTGTCCTTGCACATATCCAATTTTTGATACGACGATGATTTGTTCCCGTGTGAGTTCGTCTCGTTTAATCAATTCCCCAAGTACGCTTCCAACCAATCGTTCACTTCCCCCATCTGCATAGTTTGTGGAGGTGTCGATCAGGTTACAGCCTTCTCGTAGGGATTTGACTAAGGCCTGGCGATGGCCCTCAGAAGCGATATCGATACGGTATCCACCAAATCCAATGCGCGAAGTGGTGAGACCTGTCGATCCCATCGATGTGTAGCCTTGTCCAATAGGCCGAGTTGGAGAAGGACTCGCTAAGATTCGTGCGACGTACGTGGCCGTGCCTCCTGGTGTGGCGTGACCTTCAAGCCCTCGAGCCTTGAGCGTTTGTAAAGACTCGGATGGGTGATCTTTCGCTGGTGCCTGTTGCGAGCCAAGTGCCGACGCGATGGATGGTGGATCGGTGATGGGGGCTTCGCAGGCAAAATTTCGACAGAGGTAGACTGCGGCTTTCCCTTCGACTAAGGCTTTGCCTGTGAGCAAGGGATGAGTCGTTTCTGCATCTTCTTCATGTTGATGGGCGATGATTCGGTTGGGGATGAAATGTCGGTGTACTTCCGAACGCAACGCGTCGTAACTCGATTCGCCAGTGTGTCCGACGAGGGCGAGTTCAATGGGCCCATTGAGTAAGAGTTCGACGACCATCAAACTTTTAGCGTAGCCTCGTGGAATTTTCGAGATTTGGTGGCCATAGGCTCGAATGGCGTTGGTTGCAGCTTCCTGGAAATCATCACGATTGAAATGAAAGGAGAGTCGTGCCAGTGCCGATGCGGCCACAGCATTGCCGCTGGGGATGGCACCATCCGGACCTTCCCGACTTCGGAGGATGAGTGTTTCGTGGTCGATCCCAGTGGTGAAAAATCCTCCTTGATCGTGATCGGGAAAATCTTCGAGGATGCGTTCACCGAGACAAACGGCTTCATGGAGGTATCGTTCCGATGCCCCAGCTTCATATAGATCGATCAGTGCCTCAGTAAGATAGGCATAGTCTTCTAAGCAGGCATTGAGATGCGCCTTGCCTTTTCGATACGTCCGCAGTAAGCGGTTTCCTGGTTGAGAAAGGGTGACCAATAAAAAATCAGCTGCTCGTGTGGCTGCATCGAGATATCGTTGATTGCTGAACACGCGTGCAGCCTCTGCCATCGCACTCATCATCATGCCGTTCCAAGCCGTGATGACTTTGTCGTCGAGGCCAGGAGGAATACGCTGGAGGCGAGCTTGATAGATCACTGGCCGAACCCGTTCAATGGTGTCCGACAAGTCCTCTGGGGAGCAGTCTAATGCGGTGGCGACCTGTTCCAAGGTTTTCGGAGTATTGGGAATGCTTTGATGTTCCCAGTTGCCTTCGTCAGTGATGTCGTAGTAAGCACAAAACCGTTTGGCGTCTTCTTGGTTGGTGACAACCGCTTGAATTTGTTGTGGTGTCCAGACAAAGAATTTTCCCTCAACCCCTTCGGAATCGGCATCAGTCGCTGAATAAAACCCACCTTCGGTGGAGGTCATTTCTCGTAGGATATAGTCGAGTGTTTCAGTGGCAATCCGACGATAGTGCTCATCTTGGGTGACTTGATAGGCTTCGACATAGGTTCGTGCTAGCAGAGCGTTATCGTACAGCATTTTCTCAAAATGCGGGACAAGCCATCGGTCATCGGTTGAATAGCGAGCAAAGCCTCCGGCAATGTGGTCGTAGAGGCCACCGCCAGCCATAGCATCCAATGTTTTTCGTACCATGTGGAGTATCTGTTCGTTTTTGGTGTGGTGGTACTGGCGGAGTAAAAACGAGAGTCCCGTGGCTGGTGGGAATTTTGGTGCTTGCCCAAAGCCACCATGGGTTGGATCAAATTCTGTTGAATATTGTTCAATAGCTGTGTCTATTTCTGTTTGCCCAACGGTCATTGGAGAGGTGACACGAATGGACTCACGGAGGCGTGTGGTAAATCGTGAGGCTTGCGAGACAATGCTGTCTCGATCTTTCTCCCATCCAGCGGCAATGTTTTGCAGAACGGTGCTGAACCCAGGACGTCCCCATTTATCTGATGGTGGGAAATAGGTGCCGGCAAAAATAGGTTCTTGTTCTGGCGTGAGGAAGACCGTCATGGGCCATCCGCCATGGCCCTGGTTCATGGCCACGGTGGCTTGCATATAAATTTCATCAAGGTCGGGTCGTTCCTCGCGATCAACTTTGATGTTGATGAAATGCGTATTCATGAGTGCTGCAATATCGTCGTTTTCAAATGATTCATGTTCCATGACATGGCACCAATGGCAGGCAGAATAGCCAATTGAGAGAAGGATGGGTTTATTTTCGTTTTTTGCCCGATTCAGCGCTTCGTGATTCCATGGATACCACTCAACTGGGTTGTAGGCATGCTGAAGCAAATATGGACTCGTTTCGTGTATTAGTTGATTGGCTTTTTTATCTGTAGGTTGCTCACTCATGAGTCAAGACTTTCTTGGTGAAGATTATGGGAAGTAATAAATATGCTTTCGTTGGTTATGGGGAGTAAGGATTTGAGGTCACTCCCTCTCACTGATCGCTATTGGGAGCTTGCTGTTAGGGTCGGGTTATTAATTTCTTTTCCCCTAAACTCCGTTCGTATAAAAGCACTTTCCATCCATCGGTTTCAGAAATGAATCCCTTGGGCTGCACGACAGGAAGCATGCCAGTCCCGGGAACTTTCCCTGATTGTCCCATGCTGCCATTTTTAAGCACCCACATGAGTTCGCCAAGTGAGCGGTATTTCTTGAATTTGGGGTTAGTGAAATTTCGTGGCTGAATGGGGAGGTTGCTTGCGGCTCCGCCATCACCTTTCCCCTCAGGACCATGGCAACTAATGCACCCGCCAGCGCCAAGGAAAAGCTTTTTCCCCTCTGCCAAGATCTCTGGGCTGGGTTCAAAGGGAGATTTCATTTTTTTGGCTGACGCCAGCTCGGAGCTCGGCACACGTTTGACGCGAATATCAAACTCACCGCCAGCCTGTCCGTAGCCAGTCGGGTTGATGGCTAATGCGAACTGTGCATTGCCCAAGATTGTCATCATAAAAATACCAGTAAGTAACAGAACCATCTTCATGAGCACCTCCTTCGAAACGTTAGAAGGAAATTAATGAAAACAATATGTTAAGCAAATACCGTATTTCTGAATGACGAGGCAGATTACCATGTGGGTGGACTGTGGGCAATTAGAGAATTGAGGGATGATGAGACCTCGTAGTGAGCAGAATGCTGGAAATTAAATATGTTATGATGCTGCTCGAGTCTCGTTGTCTGAGCCAATATGATAGAGCACGTTGTATAAATTATGGCATTGAATGAAAGAAATAGGCAGAAATTTGTGACTGGTATGAATCGTCGCATTGCCGAACTGCGTGTGAAGACTGAGCAAAGTTTAGACTTTGCCATTGACACGATGTTTCAGGAGCGAATTGATGCGTTTCTTCGTTTAGAAGAAGGTCTGGCTGAAGTTGATCGCATGCTGAACTTGATTGAAGGCGATGTTGAGGAAACTTGTGAGTTTAATGCGGCTCAGCGGGTAGAGTCTCGCTTAGAATTTATTGAGGATCGATTTGATGAATTTGACAGTGAAATTCGGCAGCGGCCGCGCCGCCGTCGGAATAAAATCAATCTCTTTAATTTCTTTAAGGCAGCAGCTGGAGGTGGGGGAGATCCCACCGCAGCGAAAGGCGAAATCAATTCGGCAGGGGAAGCCTATTCTGCCCTAGGGTTGGAATTTGGGAGACCCATGTCAGAAGTGACACGCGCATTTCGACAGCAGATCAAAAAGATCCATCCGGATGTCAGGAAGGGAGACCGCAGCTCCGAACCTGAACTACGTAAAATTATCGAAGCCTACCAATTTCTGAAAGACGACTACGCTGCCTTCCCGTCAGAGTCTTCCCCTTCAGGGGGATGATCAAGTTATAGTATTTTGCTTAAGGTTTCTGGTGGTCGTGCCATAATGACCTGCTCACCTTTTTCGACTAGAGGTCGTTGAATCAGGTCTGGGTGTTGGATCATGAGTTCAATGATGTCATCGTCATTCATCTTCGCAATTTCGGCCTTGCGGGATTTATAGATATCTTCTTTCGTTCGCAAAATATCTTTCGCTGGAAATCCCCCCTTTTTTAAGAGGCCCTTGAGTTTGGCTTTCGTAAAGGGCTGTTCGTAATAATTAATTGCTTCGTATGGTTTGCCACTGGCTTCTGCGAGCTTGACGACCTGTCTGCATGTTGAGCAGGTAGGTTTTTGGTAGATGACGAGTGTTTCCATTGTTTCTCTTTTCCTTATAGGATTTTATTGAACGGCCCAGGAATGCTGAATATCAAGGCTTCCCCTGGCAAGAATGCGAGATGTGTGAGAACTCTTCAACCGTCTTCTTATTCATGTCGAAGGGAGCAAAAGGGAAATTGAATTTCTTGACCTCATTTCTAGGCGCATGCTACAAGCCAATTTAGACGTATGCACATGGTCTCTTGTCTTATAATGTTGGATTGGTGAAATAACTGATGGCTATTGAAACGACTGAAATTCATGAGTTTGGCTGTACAACCGAAACTCAACGTACTTTAAAAGACTTGCGGGACAAACGTAAAGGTCAGCCGGTCTATGTTTTAGGTCATGATGAACGATTTAAAGGTCAGGAAGGGGTGTTTGAGACATTTAATATTCGGTTGGCGGTTGTCAAATTTGCGAATGGCAAGACGCTTGGGTTTGATCCAATGGATCTGCTGCTTCCTTGTGAAATTCATGAAAATGGCGAAGCCTTTTTTGAGATCCGTTATTGTCAGGATTGTGAACAGGTGTTCCCTCTCACCGCAAAAGAGTTTTGGGCCGAACAGGAGCCCAAGACCTGTCCTGAATGTGCCTGTATGATATAGGCCTTTTGGGCCTTCTAGGTTCATTCCTTCTCCTTGCCCGACCCGTCCTGCCTCGTGACCTCACGGGACGTATCCACCATGCAACCTGGTTATGTCGATCGGGTCTTTTCTCTCAATGATTCAGGAAATCAATGAAAAAGATGGATGATTGTTTATGTGTTGTGTGGTTTCAGGCAACATATGGTTAGGCTTCTAACCATCGCCCCACTTCAGTTTATTTCGTAGGACGTCAAAATAGCTGCGACCGGGAAAGCGAATGAGTTGGGCCTGGTGTTTGCTGGCTTGGATGTTCACAACGTCACCTGATTGGATATCGAACCCTATTTGGCCGTCAAATGTGGCGATGGCATTTTCTTGACTCGTTAATGTGATAGAGATGGAAGCGTGGCTGGGAGCAATATAGGGACGGTGAGAGAGCGTATGTGGGCAAAGGGGATTGACGGTGAAGACTTCAAGTGAAGGGTCAAGGATCGGGCCATTTGCTGAAAGTGAATAGCCTGTTGACCCTGTTGGGGTAGCAATAATCAACCCATCTCCTCGTAGATTGGTCATGAACGAGTCATTAATAAAAACTTTGGTCGAGATCATTCGCGCTAAGTGACTTTTGTTCACGACAACATCATTGAGTGCGGCACTTTGGCCGATGATGTCTTGTCCCCGCTGAATGGAAGCCTGCAGCATGAGTCGTTTCTCAAGAATATAGTTGTCAGCAAATATGTGAGTCAGCGAGTCATAAATGCGATCGAGTGTCGTTTCCGTTAGAAACCCCAGTCCCCCAATATTAATGCCAAGAATCGGAACTGATCGTTTCTCGACTAATCGCGCCGCATGCAGGATGGTTCCATCTCCGCCGAATACCAATAATAGCTCAGCTTCCTTGGCAATGTGAGTGCGGTGGGTGTTTTTTGTATTGGTGCGAAGTTCTTCCTTTGTTGGGGTGTCGAGAATCACAACCTTTTGATGATCTTCGAGCCATTTCACGATTGTGGTTAAGACTGGTTGAATATTATCCGAATCAGGTTTGGTAAGAATTCCGATGATGTTCACGAATAGTCCAGGTTTGAGTTGTAGGAGGATCGTATATGGTTGACGCTGCTGATGGTAGTAATTTGGTCGATGGAAGGCAAGTCTTAAACGTTATGGGAAAAACTTTCCTAGTTGAACTGAATGATTGCAATTTCTTGTGTCAATAGTGCGGAGGTGTGATTCTCCTTCAAAACCTGGCTGTTCAGTACTTTCGTCTTGACAGTTTTGCCATTCCCTGGATAGACTGAATTTATAAGTTGTTTTACGAGGATGAATGTAATTTTACTGGGCTCCTCGAACACACCCTTTTCTAAAAGGATGTGAGAGAACGGAGGGAAAATGTTCGAACGATTCACGGACCGAGGCCGCAAGATTATCATTCTGGCGAGAGAAGAAGCCGAGCGCCATCAGAATGATTATTTAGGAACAGAACATTTAGTCTTGGCAATACTTCGTGAGTCTGATGGAATTGCCTTGATGATCATTAAAAAGATGGGGCTGTCCCCAGAACAGATACGATTAGAAATTGAACGGAACTTACCAGGTGGCGGCACGACCGTGACGTTCGGTGAAATTCCATTCAGTCCACGTGTCAAAAAAGTTATTGAATATGGAGTTGAGGAAGCTCGACTGCTTGGACATAATCACATTGGGAGCGAACATCTCTTGCTAGGACTTCTTCGAGAAGAAGAGGGTATTGGCGGGAAGGTGCTTCGAAGCCTTGGGGCCAATTTACTCACCGCTCGACAGCTCACCGTGACGTTTCTACGCAAATCTGGATCCCGTGAAAGAGATAAGAAAAGTAGTACGCCTGCCTTAGATGAGTTTGGACGTGATCTCACTCAGCTCGCACAAGAGGCGTCACTGGATCCTGTGATTGGACGGCAAGATGAAATTGAGCGAGTGCTTCAAATTCTCAGTCGCCGAACGAAAAACAATCCTGCGCTTATCGGTGAATCAGGCGTTGGGAAGACGGCGATTGTTGAAGGATTAGCACAACGAATTATTTCGTTGGATGTGCCTGACAATTTGCTGAATCGTCGCGTGATTGCACTTGACTTAGGTTCGCTAGTTGCTGGCACTAAATATCGTGGTCAATTTGAAGAGCGACTCAAGGTTGTCATGAAAGAGATTTCCCAGGCTGGGAATATCATTTTGTTTATTGATGAGTTACATACTCTTGTTGGCGCTGGAGCGGCAGAAGGGTCCATTGATGCGGCTAATATGCTGAAGCCGGCGTTATCACGTGGTGAAATTCAATGCATTGGTGCTACGACATTGGATGAATATCGAAAGCATATTGAAAAAGATGGCGCGCTTAAAAGGCGCTTTCAGCCCATTTACGTTCAGCCGCCATCCGTGGACGAAACTATTCGAATTATTCAAGGCCTTCGAGATCGCTATGAAGAACATCATGGTGTGGAATATACAGACGAAGCCGTTACTGAAGCCGTCAAGCTGACAGACCGTTATATCACGGATCGGTTTTTACCAGACAAAGCGATTGACCTTATTGATGAGACTGGTTCGCGTGCAAAGTTGCAGTCCTATGTGTTACCGCCCGAACTCAAGTCTTTAGAACAAGAGTTGAAACGTGTGGCGCGCGAAAAAGAAGTGGCCATTGGCGTGCAAAACTTTGAAGATGCGGTCAAGTTTCGAGAAGAAGAAGAGCGGTTAAGGAAATTGCTTGAAGATGCGAAGCGTGATTGGAAAAAGAATCAAGAGCAAAATAAACCGATCATTACAGGAGACGATGTTGGATTTGTCGTGTCAAAAATTACCGGCATTCCACTCTTTAAGCTTGAAGAAGAAGAGTCAGAGAAACTCTTGCATATGGAAGATTTTCTGCATAAACGGGTTGTCGGTCAAG
Organism: Nitrospirales bacterium; assembly: GCA_029261355.1. Classification (GTDB taxonomy): domain Bacteria; phylum Nitrospirota; class Nitrospiria; order Nitrospirales; family UBA8639; genus JAGQKC01. The sequence continues at coordinate 68,723 of JAJDBM010000017.1, forward strand.
ATGAAGCCATCTCGGCTATTTCGCGTGCGATTCGTCGATCACGAGCTGGCCTGAAAGAAACCAAGAAGCCAATTGGTTCCTTTATTTTCCTTGGTCCAACAGGGGTTGGCAAAACAGAGTTGGCGCGAGCCTTAGCAGGATTTCTGTTTAATACTGAAGATTCTTTGGTTCGAATTGATATGTCGGAATATCAAGAAAAGTTTACGAGTTCACGTCTCTTTGGAGCCCCTCCAGGGTATGTGGGATATGAAGAAGGTGGGCAACTGACAGAAAAAGTCAGGCGCCGTCCCTATTCGGTTGTGTTATTTGACGAAATTGAAAAAGCGCATCCTGATATCTTTAATGTACTTCTGCAGGTATTAGACGACGGAGTGTTGACTGATAGTTTAGGACGAAAAGTTGACTTTAAAAACACCATACTCGTGATGACCTCAAACTTGGGAACAAAGTTGATTCAGAAAGGTGTGTCCCTAGGGTTCCAAAAAGAGGAAGAGTCAGCCCAAACGAATCGGCTTCAAGGTGAAGTCATGAGTGAACTAAAGCGAAACTTCAGTCCAGAGTTCTTAAACCGAATTGATGAATTTGTGGTTTTCCATCAATTGAATAAGACCCACTTGGTTACGATCGTTGACATACTCATTAATGAACTCAATGCCCGTTTAGCTGATCGAGGAATTGAGTTAGATGTCAGTGACGAAGTGAAGCAATGGCTTATTACGGAAGGGTATGACCCACAGTATGGCGCAAGGCCAATGCGGCGAACGATACAGAAGCGTTTGGGCGATCCTCTTTCCGAGGAGCTCATTAAAGGTCGATTTAAAGAGTCGCAGAAACTTAAGGTCGTGATGAATGAAAAAGAGCCTGTGTTTATTGAAGAAGAAGCCATGGCCAGCGTATAAGTCAAAATAGAAGCCTCTGACTGAGTTTTAAAAAACAGACGACCCTCAGGATCCTTGATCCTGAGGGTCGTGGTGTTTATAGAGGTTTGGAGTGCGTCTGAGCTATACTTTCTATTGAGGATACAAATCCCGTCCGTCACTCTGCATACAAACATTTATTGTTGCTGTTGGTTTGAAAAGTTTGTTTTGAAATACGATGGTATGATTTCTCGTTCAGGCCCTATTCTTGGCATTGAAACATCTTGTGATGAAACGGCCGCAGCCGTGGTCTCGCATGATGGGCAAATCTTATCCAATGTACTAGACTCACAAGTTGACGTACATACGGAGTATGGAGGGGTCGTTCCTGAACTTGCCTCACGTCGTCATATTGAAACCATCGAAACGATTGTTTCTCGAGCCATGATCCAGGCAAATACGGCTATGCAAGACTTACAGGCCATCGCTGTTACGAATGGTCCAGGTTTGGCGGGCGCACTTCTTGTGGGAGTGAATTTTGGAAAAGCATTAGCTTATTCATTACAGCTTCCACTTCTTGCGGTGAATCATCTTAAGGGGCATTTAGCATCGACCTGGATCGAACAGCCTGACTTTCCAAGAGAATCGATGATGTTGGTCGTATCTGGCGGACATACTCATCTATTTCTGACAGCAAACCCTGGGCAGTATCAATTACTAGGAAAGACCATAGACGATGCAGCTGGCGAGGCATTTGACAAAGGTGCCAAAATGTTGGGCCTACGCTATCCAGGTGGGCCAATTATTGATCGACTCGCAAAGAATGGATCAACAAAGGCTGTTCATTTTCCTCGCCCCTACCTTAATCGTGGAGGACTAGACTTTAGTTTCAGCGGACTGAAAACAGCCTTGCTGTACTATTTGCGTGATGCAAAAAGAGAGGGGCATTCAGTGCCGACTTTGGAAGATATTGCCGCGAGTTATCAGGAGGCGATTGTTGATGTGTTAGTCGAAAAATCATTTCGAGCCGTGCGTAAATATCACGCCAAAGGTCTCGCGGTCGTGGGGGGAGTTGCGGCGAATAGTCGGCTTCGTGAACGATTGCAAGAGAGAGGATTAAAGGTCGGGGTACCTGTTGCCTTGCCGTCGATTGCTCTTTGTACGGATAATGCAGTGATGATTGCTGCAGCGGGATGGGAGCAGTTTCGGTTAGGGCATGTGGCATCTTGGGATTTAGATACGGAAGTCGGATCGGCAGTGGTCACTAAGATGAATGAGCCAATGATGTCTGACATAAAACCTTATTCAGACGCTTTGCAGAGGGAGGCTTAATAATTCCAGTCATTGTCGGAAACCTACATGGATTGAAAGCCAATCAAATTAGTCGGATAGAGCATCTTTACCGTCGACGTATTCCAGTCGACAAAGTGGTTTCGGTTGAAGTGGCGCAGGCTTGTGCCGAGCTGACATTTGAAACGAGAAGGCAAATTGGCCTGCTGATCGACCGGCAAGGTCATATTCAATCAGTCATTATTGGCAATGACCATGAATTAGAAATTCCTCACTTGTCTCGTAGTCGATCAGGCTTGAAATTATTGCGGGGAGTTCGGCTTGTTCACACTCATCTTAAAAACCAGGCGCTCACACGTGACGACTTGACAGACTTAGCCCTTCTTCGCCTCGATCTGATCATGGCGATTGGCGTGAGTCAGGAGGGAGTTGCGCGAGATGTCTATGTCGCTCACCTGTTGCCTCAGTCCATCAATGGGAAGTCGCATCGAGAGCTTGTGCCCTGTTCGCTGCATCAATTTGAGCTTGATTGCCAAAACTTCATTCAGTCGCTCGAGAATGAATGTACACGGACGAACGTGGCCTTGCACAAGGGCCAACAGGCATCGCGGGCCATTCTCGTGAGCGTCTCAACAGAAAGCGCTGTCAAGCGCCATGAGCATCTTGAAGAATTACGCGAACTGGTTCGAGCCAGTCAGATTGACGTTGTTGATGCGGTGGTGCAACGACCTCATGACCTTCATCCCAAATATGTCATGGGTGTTGGGAAATTAAAAGAAGTGATTATTCAGGCCTTACAAGCTGGAGCCGAATGGCTTATTTTTGATCGAGACCTTACTCCGGGGCAGGTTCATGGGATCTCTGAACTAACCGAATTACGAGTACTAGATCGGACGCAAGTCATTTTGGATATATTTGCTCAACGGGCTCATTCGAGAATTGGAAAGGTGCAAGTGGAACTTGCACAATTACGATATCGTCTTCCCCGATTATCTCAGTCCAATACCGCATTTTCTCGTTTGGCTGGTGGAATAGGATCACGAGGGCCTGGAGAGACGAAACTCGAAACGGATCGACGTCGTGCGCGTGACCGTATTCGGAGGCTTGAAAAAGAGCTTGAGACGGTTTCTCGTGGGCGTGATCAGCAACGAAATATGAGAAGTCGAAATGCGACGCCTGTTATTTCTCTGGTGGGCTATACGAACGCGGGAAAATCAACATTACTGAATGCGTTAACCGGGAGTTCAGAATCGACTCGTGATCGTGTATTTGAGACCCTCGATACGGTGAGTCGCCGCTTCTATGTCCCCGGTCGAGGTGAAGTGATAGCTACGGATACCGTCGGGTTCATTCGGCAATTGCCTGAAGACCTAGTTTCCGCATTTCAAACGACACTCCATGAGTTAGAATATGCTACGCTGCTGTTGCATGTTGTTGATGCGAGTACCCCGGACCCAGACCGTCATATAAACGCGGTTGAAACTATTCTTTCTCAATTGGATTTTGATCAGGTCCCACGGTTAATGGTTCTCAATAAATGTGATTTGCTCCCACAGGAAGTTGTTGAACGTTTGTGTCATCGATATCGAGCCATTGCTATTTCTTCCATACAAAAAGACACAGTGGTCCGGGTACGTGAAGCCGTATCATACATGCTGAACAGATTAGAGCGAGAAGGAGGAGGAACGAACAAAATTCCAACTCTGAAGGGACAAGGGCCGACGGATTTTTCCGTTGCGACGGTCTGGTGAAGTCCTCTCAAGTGGTTTCTCTACAGGACGTGCGACCGGTCAGAAAAAGAAAAAAGACCATTTCACGAACGGTGAAACTCCGGGCCCAAACCATTCTCAAGATATTGGAGAAGGTGATCCCAATTCCTGTAGTGGAATTAGCGTCTTCCAATCCACTTGAATTGTTGATTGCCACTATTCTTTCAGCACAATGTACCGATGCGCGAGTGAATAAAGTCACTCCTGCCTTATTCGCACGATATCACTCTGCTCAAGAATATGCGGATGCTGAGCCCGCAGAGCTTGAAGATCTGATTCGTTCAACTGGATTTTATAAAAATAAAGCTAAAAATATTATGGCCTCTGGGAAGGCCATCACGACACGTTTTCATGGCACTGTCCCTCATACCATGGATGAATTGACGACGTTGCCTGGAGTCGGGAGAAAGACGGCGAATGTGATGTTAGGGAGTGTGTTTGGTGAGCCTGCCGTGGTGGTGGATACTCATGTGAAGCGAGTCTCAAATCGACTGCAATTGACAGTTAGTGATGATCCAACCGTCATAGAATATGATCTCCAGCAGTTGTTACCAAAAGCTCAATGGACGGTTGGAGCCCAACGGTTACTCCTACATGGCCGGTACGTCTGCCTTGCACGTCTTCCAAAATGTGAGGAATGTGCGATTTTTCTCAATTGTCCGTGGAAAGGAAAGTCATCCGTATCATGAAAAGTATGACAGGATTTGGCAAACGTGAGACTGAGTGGAAGGGGATATCTGTTGGGGTCGAACTCAAGTCAGTGAATCATCGATTTTGTGAAGTGGTCGCAAGGCTGCCTCGGAGTTTGGCTGGTTCAGAGGAAGAATTCAAGCAACTGATTCATCGTCAATGTGTGCGTGGGCGGATAGAGTTCACGGTCTCAATGAATGTGAAAAGTCACCGTCAAAAATCTATGATGCTTGATCGTTCAGCGGCACGTGAATATCATCGATTGTTGAAAGAATTGCAACGCGAGCTTCGCCTTGATGGTCAAATCGATGTCAATTTGATTGCAAGCTTACGAGATGTCTTTGTCGTCAATGATCAAAGTGTTGAAGAAAAAGACACAAAAAATGTCGTTGTGCGTCTTACGAAAGGCGCGTTGACTGATATGGATAAGATGAGAGCGCGTGAGGGAAAGGCGTTATTCGATGATATCTTGAAACGTCTACAGGCGATTCGTCTGGCCTTGAAGTCAATAGAGCGACGGGCTCCCCACAGTGTGCAAGAGCATTTTGAGCGTATGAAAAAGCGGGTAGCAAAATTATTAGGGGAAAATCCATCGAATCCCGATCGTCTCCATCAAGAACTCGCGACCTATGCCGATCGTTGTGATATAACAGAAGAATTGACAAGGCTAGCGAGCCACTTGGCACAATTTCAAGAATCGAGTAAAGCGAAAGAGGCCATTGGCCGTCGTCTTGACTTCCTGCTACAGGAGATGGGGCGAGAGATTAATACTATCGGTTCTAAAGCCAATGACGCAGAAATTGCTCTTCATGTTGTTGTCGTTAAAAGCGAACTCGAAAAGATCCGCGAGCAGATTCAGAATGTTGAATAATCACAAATAACCCTAGTATGTGTCTGAAAGTTCTCATTCATGTCGCGTAATGGTATGTTGGTTATCCTCTCCGGGGCCTCTGGGGTGGGGAAATCGACGTTATGCAAACACATCATCAGTTCCATTCCTGATATTCAGCTGTCCGTGTCGTATACCACGCGACCGATACGATCTGGCGAAGAACATGGGAGGGAATACTGGTTTGTGAATGAAGAGACATTTCGTCGTATGATTGATCAGCAGGCATTTCTTGAATGGGCCGAAGTTTATGGGAATTTGTATGGGACTCCACGACGGGAACTCATGCAATTGCAAGATACTGGCATTGATGTCATTTTGGATATCGATATTCAAGGTGCGAAAAATGTCATGACTAATGCCGAGGATGTCGTGTCGGTTTTTCTCATGCCACCGTCGTTAGAGGTTCTCAAGTCTAGACTTGAGGCTCGGGGTACGGATGATGCTGAGGTTGTCGAACGTCGGTTCCAGAAAGCGCAAACAGAAATGGCGCATCATGTTGAATATGAATATACCATGCGGAATGGTAGTCTTGAGCAAGCAATCAGGGAATTTGAGTCTATTGTGCTGGCTGAACGTGTTCGGACGAAACGACTTGATCACGCTTGGCTGTCCCGGTATGGTCTCATAGATAAAGAAGTCATAGAGTAAAACTGTTCAGTAACTTCAGGAGAGAGAAGGGAAACGAATCTCATGATCGATGCATTATCTTTACTTCCAGAACACCATCAGAAGCAATTTGATTCTCGCTTTCGTATTGTCTTAATTGCCGCGCAACGGGCAAAACATATTATGCGGGGTGCCCCAACTCCAGGTTCGAGTAAATTTATTAAGGAGACTTCTTCGGCATTAGAGCAAGTATTAAATGGTGAGGTGAACTACTACATGGGCGAAGAAGCACGTGAAGCGATCAAGCAGGCCAAAGGCTCTGGTGAGCGAGAGTTTGACCCAGCTCTTTTGGCGCAAGCGGATGAAAATGCCAAAGAAATACAAAAAGAATTAAGCGTCTATATTGATGATAGTCCTAAGACTGAAGATTCGGGAGTCGAAGAAGCTGTCACTGATGAAGTCGTTGCTGAAGATAGCGTGGCAGGCGAAAGCGTTTAAGCCGGACGTTCATGATGGACTTGAGATTACGTGGAACACGAGTACTTCTGGGAGTCACAGGGAGTATTTCGGCCTATAAAGCTGTTCACTTACTCAGGACGTTCATGAGTCACGGTGCTGATGTTTCAGTCGTGATGACACAGGCTGCCACTCAATTTGTCACACCACTCACGTTTGAAGTTTTATCAAAGCATGCTGTAGCTACTGATCTATTTACCGGCCATGAGAACATGCCTCACCTATCATTGCCAGAATCAGCAGACATTATTGTTCTGGCACCTTGTACGGCAAATACCATCGCGTCCTATGCCTTAGGCTTAGCGAATGACTTGCTAAGTACATTATTACTCACCACGCAATGTCCCGTGGTGATCGCTCCGGCAATGGATGGGGATATGTGGGAGCATGCAGCGATCAAAGGACATGTTCAGGTCCTGAGAGAACGAGGGGTTGTGGTGTTGGAGCCAGAGGTTGGCGAATTAGCTTCTGGAAAGATTGGGCGTGGACGTCTGCCAGAAGAAAAAACCATTCTCAATGCTGTTGTTGAAACAATTCGTTCATTCAATGATTTGGCCGGGCATCGAATGCTCATCTCTGCTGGCCCAACACGTGAACCTCTGGATGCCGTGCGATTTCTTTCCAATGGTTCCTCTGGGAAAATGGGTTATGCCCTCGCTCGTGCTGCAGAAGCAAGAGGAGCGGAGGTGATTCTGGTGAGTGGGCCAACGAACCTCGATGTTCCATTTGGTGTTGAATTAATTGCGGTGAATACCGCAGAAGAAATGTTCCAAGCTCTGCTCTCACGGTTTGATTCATCCACCGTGTTGATGATGACCGCCGCAGTTGGTGATTTTCGGCCGCGATATGTGCTCGATCAGAAATTCAAGAAACGTCAGTGGAACGGAGAGCCCTTAGAGTTGGAACCTACCACTGATATTCTTTCGGCCCTCTCTGCACGGAGAACGGAGCAGGTCTTGGTTGGGTTTGCTGCAGAAACGAATGATCTCATTGCGAACGGGAAGGAAAAATTACAAAAGAAACGTTTAGATATGGTGATTGTGAATCAAGTTGGTGGCCCTGACTCTGCATTTGGCAATGACACCAATGAAGTGGCCATTCTGACAAAAAATGGTCAGGTCAATCAGCTTCCTCGATTGGCCAAGCACGTATTGGCCGATAAAATTTTAGACGAAATCCATACGTTTACCGCTTCTTCCACTGTGACTCCACACGAATCACTCTCACAATAAGTCATGTTTCAAAATCTATTTTGTGAGAAACATGTAGATGTCGCTCAATGGGTTCCATTGAGGGAACATTATTCCTTACCGCCTATCTCTCTAGCCAGTCTGTATAAGCATTGGTCTTTTGTTGAAGACTGATCGAATACATCTAATATTTTCCCATCCCTGACAAAAATATTGCGATTGATCAGATGTGAAATTTTTGATTTGCTTCAAGCAACATTCTTGTTTCATACGAGAATTTCTATTCAAATGAATCAAAGTCGTGCTCAATAAAGATGATTGGCTAAAGTTTATCATGCTTGCAACCGAATAAGACTATAGGAGTTCAGAGATGAACACCTTAATTCTCACATCTCAGGTGTACTGACACATGCATATATCGATAAAAAAGGGGTTACATGTTCCAATATCGGGGGAACCAGAGCAAGCGATTGATGATGGACCTGAAGTTCGCTCTGTTGCCGTGCTTGGGCAAGACTACATAGGGCTCAAGCCCAGCATGCTGGTTGAGGAAGGGATGTCTGTCAAACTTGGCCAACCCCTCTTTTGTGACAAAATGACACCGGGTGTGGTCTACACTTCTCCTGGTACGGGGGTTGTTGAGGCGATCAATCGTGGAGCGAAACGTGTGCTTCAATCAGTTGTGATTCGCCTGGAAGGCGAGGAAGAAGAGACGTTTTCACGTTACCGCCACGATGAGCTTCCCCACCTTACTCGCGAACAAATACGTGACAATCTTGTGTCTTCTGGGCTGTGGACTGGATTTCGAACACGGCCCTATAGCAAAGTGCCGTCCCCTGAGGCCGTTCCGCATTCTATTTTTGTCACAGCCACCGATTCCAATCCCTTGGCCGCACAGCCAGCACAAGTCATTCGAGAATATAAAGATGACTTTATACAAGGTCTCAGTCTATTAGGTCATCTCACAGAAGGAACCGTTTTTCTCTGCAAGTCGATTGGAGAAGATGTTCCAACCCTTGCGACGCCACAATTTACAGTAGCTGAATTTGCTGGGCCACATCCATCTGGACTCGTGGGGACACACATTCACTTTCTTGATCCTGTAGGGCCAAAAAAATCTGTGTGGCACATTCAATATCAAGACGTCATCGCAATTGGAAAGCTATTTACGACTGGCCGTCTCTGGACCGAACGTATCATTGCCTTAGCAGGTTCTGTTGTCTTAAAGCCTCGTCTTCTTCGTACACGATTGGGTGCGAGAACTGAGGATCTTGTCGAAGGTCAACTTGAGCAGGTCCGCTGCCGTGTGATTTCTGGTTCCGTCCTATCAGGCCATTGGGCTATTGGGTGGGCGACATTCCTGGGACGATATCATACGCAAATTACGGTCATTCCAGAGGGCGGAGAGCGAACATTTCTTGGTTGGTTGGCTCCTGGGTTTGATAAATTTTCTGCCTTAAATGTTTTTGTTTCGAGTCTTTTTGGAAAAAACAACTTTCAATTAAATACTCTTGAACAGGGAAGTCCACGGGCGATTGTGCCGGTTGGAGTGTATGAAGAGGTGATGCCAATGGATGTCCTTGCGACTCCGTTGTTACGAGCATTAGTTGTGAAGGACACTGACACTGCGCAAGCCCTTGGATGTTTAGAGTTGGACGAAGAAGACCTGGCACTTTGCTCGTTTGTGTGTCCGAGTAAATATAATTTTGGTCCCTTACTTCGTGCAAACCTTGACCAGATTGAGAGGGATGGGTAATGCAGTGGCTCCGTCGAATCTTAGATCGCTGGCATCCTCTATTCCAAAAGGGTGGGCAATACGAGAAGTATTTTGTCGTCTATGAAATGATCGACGGGTTCCTTTTCACTCCTTCGACGGTCACGCGGTCTGCACCTCACGTGCGTGATGGTGCCGATCTCAAACGTGTCATGATGTATGTGTTTGTGGCGGTGACGCCTTGTATCGCGATGGCCATGTACAACACCGGACATCAGGCCAACCTGGCTATGGCCCAATTGGGCTTACAGGCCATTGATGGTTGGAGGGGTGCCATACTTGGGGGATTAGGAATTGGGTATGACGCATCAAGCATCGTGGCATGTCTGTGGCATGGATTCTTGTACTTCTTTCCTTTGTATGTTGTCACCTTACTTGCTGGCGGTCTCTGGGAAGTATTATTTGCAGCCGTTCGTAATCATGAGGTCAACGAAGGGTTCCTTGTCACGTCTATTTTATTCGTGTTGACACTCCCTCCCGACATTCCATTATGGCAGGTCGCCATTGGGATCTCATTTGGCGTGGTCCTCGGCAAAGAGGTATTTGGTGGAACGGGGAAGAATTTCTTGAATCCAGCATTGACTGGACGTGCATTCTTGTTTTTTGCGTTTCCTGCCGAAATGTCTGGAGATACGGTTTGGACGGCTGTCGATGGGTTCAGTGGAGCGACGGCTCTTGGCGTGGGGGCAATCGGTGGTCTTGCCGCGATGCAAAGTGCAGGATTTACCTGGTTGGACTCATTCTTAGGCAATGTTCAAGGATCAATGGGTGAGACGTCTGCCATGGCTTGTCTCCTTGGGGCAGTATTTTTAGTTTATACCCGAGTGGCATCCTGGCGTATTATGGTTGGTGTTGCTTTGGGCATGATTGGTACCACATTGTTATTTAATATGGCAGGCAGTGACTCGAATCCAATGGTGAGCGTGCCATGGTATTGGCATCTCGTTCTTGGTGGTTCAGCCTTTGGGATGGTGTTTATGGCAACCGATCCGGTCTCGGCTTCCATGACGACGGTTGGGCGTTGGATATTCGGATTGTTGATAGGGTCGATGACGATCATGATACGTGTCGCCAACCCAGCCTTTCCAGAAGGCATGATGCTCGCTATTCTTTTTGCTAATATTTTTGCTCCATTAATCGATTACACGGTGATTCAAGCCAATGTCAGAAAACGAGTCCTGCGCAACATCTAACGAGAAGACATCCGTTCAAGGAGAGCAGCCTGTACCTTCTGCAAGCTGGAATTTCTTGAAAATGTCAAACGATAGTACCGCCAAAACGATCATTGTGGCGCTGCTCTTGTGTTTGGTGTGTTCTGTCATCGTCTCTACTGCCGCGGTCGCGTTAAAACCCATTCAGCTCAAGAATAAGAGTCTCGACAAGAAACGTAATATTCTTCAAGTCGCCGGACTGTATCAAGAAGGAAAAAGTATCGAGAATCTTTTTCAGCAAGTTGAAGCAAAGGTGGTTGATTTAGCTTCTGGAGAATATGCAACGGATTTACAGCCGGGTATGTTTGATCAACGGAAGGCCGCCAAAGATCCGCAGCAAAACATCGTGATCCCGGTCAATCAGGATATCGCTCACATTAAACAACGGGCGAAACATGCGACCGTGTATCTCGTGAAAGAACATCAGGCCATCAAGTACTTCATCCTCCCTGTCCATGGATATGGATTGTGGTCCACCTTGTACGGATTTGTGGTTCTTGAAAAGGATGCCAATACTATTTATGGGCTTCAATTCTACGAACATGCTGAAACGCCGGGTCTTGGAGGTGAAGTCGATAATCCAAGTTGGCGAGCCAAGTGGCCAGGGAAATTAGTCTATGCTTCCTCCGGTATACCCAATATTGAAGTCGTCAGAGGAACAGTTGATCGGAGTCGACCAGAGGCGATTCATCAAGTTGATGGATTAGCTGGTGCGACGTTGACGAGTCGAGGTGTGTCGGATTTATTGCGATATTGGTTGAGTGATCAGGGTTTTGGTCCGTATCTCAAAATTGCTCGATCACGGTTAGGGGAGTCACTATGACACACGATGCACAAAAGGTTGTCACCGATCCGTTATTGGATAACAACCCGATTGCGCTCCAGGTGTTGGGGGTGTGCTCGGCACTCGCGGTTACAACATCTTTAGCGACTGCCTTGATTATGTGTCTGGCTCTCACCGCAGTTACGGCATGTTCCAATGCATCGATTAGCTTGATTCGAAATCACATCCCCAGCAGTATTCGCATTATTGTGCAAATGACCATTATTGCCTCTCTTGTGATTGTTGTCGATCAGTTACTTAAAGCTTACGCGTTTGAAACTAGTAAACAACTTTCAGTATTTGTCGGGTTGATCATTACGAACTGTATCGTACTGGGTCGTGCTGAAGCCTATGCGATGAAGAATGGTGTGGGACTTAGTTTTCTAGATGGCATCGGAAATGGGCTGGGTTACAGTGTTATCCTCATCTTTGTTGGGGTGTTTCGTGAATTACTAGGGGCTGGAAAACTATTAGGGTACACGATTTTTCCATTGGTGTCAGATGGTGGTTGGTTTACACCAATTGGATTAATGCTCCTTCCCCCCAGTGCATTTTTTCTTATTGGGATTTTTATCTGGGGGTTGCGAGCTTGGAAAACCGAACAAGTTGAGAAGTCTGAGTATCGCATACATCAAGTTCATCGAACCGAGGTGTTGTAGTGGAACTCTACGTTAATTTATTGATCAAAGCGGTGTTTGTGGAAAATTTGGCGTTGGCCTTTTTCCTAGGCATGTGCACATTTTTGGCCGTGTCCAAAAAAATTGAAACCGCATTGGGCTTGGGTATTGCCGTGGTGGTGGTTCAGGTCATTACTGTGCCGGCAAATAATTTGTTGTATCAATTCTTGTTAAAAGACGGAGCTCTCGCTTGGGCGGGACTCCCTGAGGTTGATCTCAGCTTTTTAGGATTGATCTGTTATATCGGTGTGATTGCAGCAATGGTCCAAATTCTTGAAATGTTGTTAGATCGGTTTTTCCCAGCACTCTACAATGCTCTTGGGGTTTTCCTCCCACTCATTACCGTCAACTGCGCCATTCTTGGAGGCACTTTATTTATGGTAGAGCGTGACTATAACTTTATGGAAAGTACGGTCTATGGGATTGGGAGTGGTGTCGGATGGGCCTTGGCTATTACGGCATTAGCCGGTGTGCGAGAAAAACTCAAGTACAGTGATGTGCCTGAAGGTTTACAAGGTCTTGGGATAACCTTTATCACGGCAGGGCTCATGTCGTTAGGGTTTATGGCATTTTCCGGTATCCAGTTGTGACATCATTATGATCTTTTTGACTGAGGCACGAGCATGGTAGAAATTATTTTAGGGGTCAGCCTGTTTACGATTATCGTGACGTCATTGGTGTTTTTAATTATTGCCGCAAAATCTCAACTTGTGCCTTCTGGGAATGTGACCATTCGAATCAATGGAGAAAAAGATATTCAGACACCAGTCGGAGGGAAACTCTTAGGCGCGTTGGCCGATGCGAAATTATTTGTCTCGTCAGCCTGCGGCGGCGGTGGAACCTGCGCACAATGTAAGGTGAAGATTTTTGATGGAGGTGGATCAATTCTTCCTACGGAAACCTCTCATATTAATAAGCGCGAAGCCTCAGAGGGTGACCGTCTTTCTTGTCAGGTGACGGTGAAACAAGACATGACGATACAGGTTCCAGAAGAAGTGTTTGGAGTGAAGAAATGGGAATGTACCGTTCGATCAAATGGGAATGTCGCGACATTCATTAAGGAACTCGTTCTTGAACTTCCCGAAGGTGAACATGTGAACTTTCGAGCTGGGGGCTATATTCAAATTGAATGTCCAGCTTATGACGTAAAATATTCAGAATTTGATGTTGAAGAGGAATACCGAGAAGATTGGGATGGAGCCAACTTGTGGCGATATGAGTCCCACGTTCCTGAACCCACGATGCGGGCCTATTCCATGGCGAACTATCCAGAAGAACAAGGGCTTATTATGCTCAATGTGCGCATTGCCCCCCCACCTTTTGGTGCATCAGACTCTATTCCTCCAGGGATCATGTCTTCGTACATTTTTAACTTAAAGCCTGGTGATAAGGTCATGATCTCTGGACCGTTTGGTGAATTTTTTGCCAAAGAAACGGAGAACGAGATGGTTTTTATTGGCGGAGGTGCCGGAATGGCTCCCATGCGGTCCCATATTTTTGACCAGCTTCGACGGGTTCATTCGAAACGGAAAATGTCGTTTTGGTATGGCGCACGCAGTAAACGAGAAATTTTTTACCAGGATGATTTCGACCAACTTCAAACGGAAAACGAAAACTTTCAATGGCATGTGGCGTTATCTGACCCCAAAGAAGAAGATCAATGGACTGGGTATACGGGGTTTATTCATCAAGTGTTGTATGAGCAGTATCTCAAAGGTCATCAAGCTCCCGAAGACTGCGAATATTATATGTGTGGGCCACCCGTCATGAATGCCGCTGTGATCAAGACGTTAGAAGATCTCGGTGTTGAGCGATCTCAAATTTTCCTCGATGATTTTGGAGGATAATGTTGTGAGCCTTCAATCCCTGACGGCTCCTTCCAGAACACCTTTCGTTTACACATGGCATGGGATGACGGATTATTTTTTCAGTACCCAACCGCGTATCCGTACAGGATTTCTCGCGATCGTCCTTCTTGGGTGTGCCTCATGTAGTTCCTCAGTTCAAGGGACGTCTCCTCTGCAGTTTTCTGGTCAGACCATGGGGACGACCTATGCGGTCACCATTGTTGAGCCTTCGTCAAGTATTTCCATAGAGACCACGCAATCACATGTTGATCACATTCTTGCGCGTATCAATTCGAGTATGTCTACCTATCAACCCGATTCCGAGTTGTCTCGATTTAATCATGCAGGCACGACGAATTGGGTTCCTATTTCTTTGGACCTGTATTCGGTCATCAAGGAAGCTTTACGCGTCAGTCATATGACATCGGGGGCATTTGATGTGTCTGTTGGGCCGATTGTTGATCTGTGGGGATTTGGTCCTGGGCTTCGACACAACACCATTCCTTCTGACGAGGCCATTCGTATGAGATTGGATTCGATTGGGTATACACATCTTCATCTGCAAGACAGTCCTCCTGCGATCCGAAAAGATTATCCGACATTGTCGGTCGATCTTTCAGCTATTGCCAAAGGATACGGCGTCGATCAAGTGGCAGAATACTTAGAGTCACGTCAGATCATGAATTATTTAGTTGAAATTGGTGGGGAGCTTCGAGCTAATGGGCACAATGATCAGGGAATACCATGGAAAGTCGCGGTGGAACAGCCAACTCCTATAACTCAGGCTATTCATCGGGTATTACATCTTGAAGGGCAGGGCATTGCCACTTCAGGAGACTATCGAAATTTTTTTGAACGCGAAGGCATTCGATTCTCCCATACGATGAATCCGAAAACTGGCAAGCCTGTCACACATAATCTTTCTTCTGTCACCGTGGTAGCGGAGACAACCATGAAGGCCGATGCCTTGGCGACAGCGCTCCTTGTTCTAGGGCCGAAGGAGGGGTTGGCTTTGGCCCAACGAGAGCATGTGGCGTCACTATTTTTGACGATGGATGCCGATGGATTTCATGAACAGGCGACAACCGATTTTGCTCAATATTCAGACTTATAGGAATACGTAGCATGATGATATTTGGTGTAGTCTTTGTGTTGATGGTCTTGGCTGTTGGGGGAATGGCAGTTGGAGTTCTAGCAGGACGGCGGAGTTTGCAAGGGAGTTGTGGTGGATTAAATACCATCCAAGGTCTTGATTGTATGGTCTGTCCGACACCATGTGAGACCGAAGAGGAAGCGGAGCTTCACTGTTTGCATGCGCAAAGCAAGGGACAGCCTGCGACACATGGTCATAGTGAATTGATTCAAGATTTGAGTCTTAATAAGAAAGTCTGCTCTTCCACCGCATCGGCCATAAAAGGTGTTCCATGCAACTGAATGCATTTCTCCTCAAAGATTTTATGAAAACGAATCCGGTGACGTTTACCCCAGACATGGATATTCATAATGCCATGAAAGTGTTGGTTGAGAATTGGCTTTCAGGGGCTGCCGTGATTGATCTACGAGGGAATTTGGTGGGATTGCTTTCTGAAAGTGACTGTTTACGCGTTGGGTTGAGCGCGGCCTATCATGACGAATGGGGCGGGACAGTAGGGGACTATATGACGAAAGAGGTGAAGACGGTGGATGTCGATGCCAGTATTATTGAAATTGCCGAACTATTTACAAAAACGTCGTTTCGGCGGTTTCCCGTATTGCAAGACAACCGATTAGTCGGACAGATCAGTCGGCGAGATGTGATGAAGGGGTTTGTCAAACTCCATCAACAAGGTGTGTGGTAATGTCTTTCTACTTCCCTCAAATTTCTAGTTAAGATCTTCTCTATTCTTAGTGACTCATTGAGCTGTCTTTTCATCCATTTTCGTTGGCGACAGAATTTGGGATGTTAGTCTTTGAGTTCCTTCCATAATCGTAAATTCTACGCTTAAAGTTGGAATTCCAACCGAAGATTTGGTGAAGGTTGGCGGGTATTTGAAGTCGCACTTACTTGGAGCCACGTGCTCCCACTAGGAGGCCAGCCCTTTCATAACACCGCTTCGCTCCGATTACCACAGGAAAGGGGTATTCCCCTTTCAAAAACCCTTGTTCAATTCCCATTTTTGAAATGGATCTATTCGACGTAGAAGGTGGTTTTCCGTGAGTTTTAGAATGTGCGATATGCTGGCGGAGAGGGTGGGATTTGAACCCACGGTCCCTTTCGAGACAACGGTTTTCGAGACCGTCCTGATCGACCGGACTCCAGCACCTCTCCGTAGAGCAGATTTCTGTTAGGTCAGTATGTCGTTGAGAATGTATTAGGAATAGAAGGAATATTGGCAGTTGTGCAATATGAGAAATTCATTTCATGCGATACTACCCTATCGTAGTGGGTATGTGCAAAATTTGGCTTAATACCGATAGACAGCGACCGATGGACAGCCACGTGACATGCCTCTGGTGATGGTATGTGTGTGGTTGACGGTGACTGATTTTTGACAGGTAAAGGGATTCCCAGATTGAGTGATTTCCGAATGAATCCATGTGTGGATCGTTTCTCCATTCTCAAACCTATTCGTGACATCGGGCTTGCCCCAGTCTTTAATGACCTCTGATTCAGTTTTGCCTACCCACGACTGCATGAATCGATCGTAGCTGATACATCCACCCAGGCTACAGGTGATGAATATGATAATGACGGTTCGGTATGGTGTTGTTTTGAAGCTGTGCCACGTACTCATGCTCGTCCCTCTCTCATGCTTAAGGTTCTGATGAGTCTGTCCCATCATTGTCTCGTAGTTTTTGGAAAAATGCTTGCAAAATGTCTCGGCATTCATCAGCTAACACTCCCCCCTGTACTTCGACTAAATGGTTGAAATGTGGCTCGGCCAAAAAGTCGCACAGGGTGCCGTAGGCTCGGCTCTTGGGGTCAGATGTCCCAAAGACAACTCGACCCATTCTGGCTTGAACGATCGCACCCGCGCACATTGCACAGGGCTCCAGAGTCACGTACAACGTCATGGTATTCAGCCGCCAGGTGCCTAATTTAGATGAGGCCAATCTAATGGCGGTCATCTCGGCATGCGCCGTTGGGTCCTGAGCAATTTCTCGTGTGTTATGGCCAACACTCAAGACTTGGCCGTCTTTTACAATAACGGCACCAACAGGTACCTCGCCGAGACTAAAGGCTTCCTTGGCTTGCCCTAAGGCGAGCTGCATGAAATGTTCATCTTGCGATGAGCTGTGAGACTGTTCCATGGTTGTGTCCTCTGAGATTTCTCTCAGGCATGGATTGACCGTCTCATCTCAACAAGAAGAAGCCAAAAACAGGTGCTTCCTTCTTTTCGGATAAAAACGGCCAAAAGTAAAACTTTGAAGGTATTTTGGATAGAGAGAGGAAAATGGTACCATGGACTTTCGAGCCTTGCATAGAATTGTCTTGTCCAAGCCTTCGTGAATGTGAGAAAAATTCCTCGAAAATCAGTCCCAGTGCCGGTTGATGATCTGCAAGATATGTGGAAAGACGTTGCGCGGCAATATTTCGAAAACCAACTGCCTCCCATCATCATCGAATGGAGTTTTCGTCTGAAAGCCTCAACTGGGGTGTTTGTCAGCCAAGTTGGACCACGGAGTCGGCTTGTGAGTCAAGAGGAGCGGCATGGTGCGGCTCGACGAATTCGACTGTCAGCGCCTCTGTTAGCTGGTCAGTCCGAAGCAGAAATTGTTGGGACGCTGGCACATGAAATGATTCATCAATGGCAATATGATATTAAAAAGCGATTTCCAAACCATGGACAGGATTTCCATGAAATTATGGATCGAATGAACCTGGGAGGTTTGAGGATTACGGTCCGCCATTCCTTGAAACAACAGGTGGAACAATTCAGCAAGTATTTATGGCGCTGTTTGGGTTGTGGTAACTCATATCGACGACAACGGCGAACTATTTCCTCAAGGCGTCATCGGTGCGGGAAATGTCAGGGGAAGTTAGCGGAAATTTTACTGACGCAGTCTGAAGTGAGTCAACCAGAATTATTAGTCGCGCACCCTTCTGACTTTCAGTCTCGGCAACAGATACCAGATGATTGGAACCCTCAACAGTTGGGTTTCGAGTATTAACCGCTTCTGACACAATAAGATGGGGTACGCCTGGCTTGATGTATTGGATTATTGTGGGAGCTGCCTGAGCCGCAGTTGATCCTCTTCGTACTGTGGAAGAGAATACTGCTGATCGATTTTGAGCACTTGTTCGAGGCATCGACGTGCTGAGATCATGTCTTCTCTTTCCTCGTAGACATAGGCGAGGAGACGAAGTGCGCCGGCCTCTCCAGGTTTATTGGCCAGTTTAATAAAATGTTCAGTGGCATTATTTAGGCATGCTTCAGCTTTGCCTGATTGTTTCTGATAATAATAGGCTTTTCCAAGTTGGCCATATGTTGCCGCGAGACCGTCTTCATTCCCCACTGTCCGATGGAAGTCTAGCGCTAACTGAAAGTGACTCAGAGCTTGCTCTGATTGGTCAATCAACAGTTCTTGAAGTGCGAGATTGTTATACAGAATGCCTAAGGCTCGTTCATCTTCGAGAGGAGTGAGAAGGTCAATGGCTTCGAAATAATATGCCATGGCTTTTTGGGGTTGCTTTGTGTCAGCTTTGAGGTTTCCTAGATTCACCAATGTTGCCCCAATCGCATGAGGTGCTTGGCGAGATCGTTGGATGTCGAGAATTTCTTGGTACAGGGTCTCAGCGTCAGAATAGTCTTCGAGTAATGCATGGACATTGCCTAAATTTCCAAGCGCATGGGTTAATTCTTCTGGCGATCCATTTAGCCGGGTTTCCTTAAGAGCTTGTTGATACCAATCTCGTGCTTTGGTGAGATTGCCGCGATGAAGATAAACTTCACCACGTCGTGCCGCATTGCTAGACATTCACAAGCCTTACATGGACCACGTTGGGATCAAATAATGTGCTATGGTGGCACGGATCATGTGGTGAGCACCTCGGTTTTAAACTGTGAGAAGGGGGCTTGCCCAGGGATTGTCGTTAGCGGCGGAAGGAGTCTTTCCCTTTCACCACTTCTTGAAGCAGTTGATCTGCAAGTTTGGCGGCTTTTCTATGACGCCACCATTTAATGCCCATAAAGTAGATGCCTATGGCCAGGAGAGTCACAATCAATAATCCTGAGAAGTCGTTCATGGTGATAAACCGAACGTTAGAATGCTAGGTGTTCTAGGTCACGATAGTTGAATAATTTACTGTACGTGATGCCTTATCTGCATTGATAATATTGGTCCTGCAAGACAAACGTTATAATCATAGGTGTTCTAGTCTAGTAGATGAAATTACATTCTCGCAAGGTTTCACTATGAGTCAACTAAGACTTTTTTGAACATCTGATAGGTCTTTTTAAGAGTCATAGACCTTGTCCTGAGTGTGTTAATACGTAGGATGCATTACGTGTAGTATGGAAATTTTTATTCTTTGTCTTTCGTTAGTTGTGATTCTTATTGGAGCTGAAGTTTTTACCAATGCCCTAGAGCATTTTGGAGAACGACTTGGATTGTCCGAAGGCGTTACGGGTTCGGTCTTTGCCGCGATAGGGACCGCATTGCCTGAAACAATGGTTCCAATTTTTGCCATTTTGTCGACTGCCGGGTCTATGGAAGTACGGCATGAAGTGGGGATCGGGGCCATTTTGGGTGCGCCTCTCATGCTGTCGACCTTGGCCTTTATTCTCATGGCAGGCTTTGCCGCCCAAAAACGTGGGTGGAACGGTGCGCTTCGTCCTGAAATGAAAGGACTGAGACGTGATTTAACGTGGTTCAATGGTGTGTTTGCACTTGGAGTCATCGCAGCTTTCGTGCCGCAAGAAATGTCCAATGTACGTGGGGGGATTTGCATCTTATTGGTGATGGCATATGGGCTGTATTTATTTATTACGATCCGTGCTTCAGCCAGTTTGGTTGAAGATGGTCATGGTACTGAGGCAGATCATCCATTATTTCTCACAAAAATTGGACTCCCCACACACTTGGCTGTCATTCTCTCTCAATTGGGATTCGGTTTTATTCTCATAATGCTAGGCGCTAAAGGGTTTGTATATGGAGTGGAGCATTTAGCACCGATGCTTGGAATCTCAGCCCTCGCCTTATCTTTATTAGTCATTCCGCTGGCAACCGAGATGCCAGAAAAAGTCAATAGTATTATTTGGATTCGACGGGGTCGTGATACATTGGCCTTTGGAAATATTACCGGTGCCATGGTGTTTCAAGGGAGCTTGCTACCCGCGTTGGGAATACTGATTACTCCGTGGACTCCACAACCTGGAGTGATGATTGGTATGGCCATCACGCTAGTCGCTGCTACCTATCTTTCGTTTGTAGCACGGTCTGGGAATATCACGCCGCTCCATTTACTCGTCAACGGCGTCTGCTATGTGCTGTTTGTGGTTGCGATATTAGTTGGAGCATGATTTGGATGCCGAAGCCTTCCGCCTTATTGACAAGAGCGATTCCAGGCCCAGGCATTGAGTTATTACAGCAAAAATGTGATCTCATCATATGGGATAAAGATTCCGTCGCCTCTCGCGATTGGCTGCTTGAGCATATTGCTCATGCTGACGGTATCCTGTGTCTTTTAACTGATTCTATTGATACCGTGGTCCTGGATGCTGGAAAATCGCTTCGCGTCGTCAGTACGATGGCGGTCGGATATGACAATATTCATGTGACCGAATGTACGAGACGGGGCATTCCTGTCAGACATACTCCAGGTGTTTTGACAGAAACGACCGCAGACTTTGCATTTGCTTTGTTGATGACAGCGGCTCGGAGAATTGTGGAAGGCGACAGCTACGTTAAGCAGGGACATTGGCAGAGCTGGAGCCCTACCGTCTTGCTTGGACATGATTTACATGGAGGCACATTGGGAATTGTTGGACTCGGCCGTATCGGACAAGCCGTCGCCAAGAGAGCCCAAGGATTTGGAATGAGAATCCTTGCTTGCCGATCACCGTCCCAGTCACATGGTAAGAACGAAAATGGTCCAGGTATTGAGCATGTTGATTTTTCTACTCTATTGGCTGAGTCTGATTTTGTGAGTCTTCATGTTCCCCTCACGAAGGAGACCCGGCACTTAGTAGGCCACGCAGAACTACGCAGTATGAAACACACGGCGATGTTGATTAATACGGCAAGAGGCCCAGTGGTTGACTCTCAGGCGCTGTATCATGCACTTTCTCATGGTGAAATAGCTTATGCTGCGTTAGATGTGACTGACCCAGAACCGCTTCCCAGCGATGATCCTCTCCTGTCCTTATCAAACTGTGTGATTGTCCCGCATATTGCGAGTGCCTCAATTGCGACGCGGGGAAAGATGGCCGTGGTGGCTGTAGAGAATCTCTTCGCAGGCCTTGCTGGAGCGCGATTGCCGTATTGTGCCAATCCTGAAGTGTATCAGCCTCAACCTGACCTCATTTAGAGTCGGGATATGAATTTGGAAAATGGTTTCTGCTCACTTGATAGGAAAAGGAGTCAATCATGTTCAAGATCACAAAGGTAGCGATTGCCAAACTCCAAGCTCTGGTTGTCGAACATCCTGAGGACCCGATTGTTCGCATTAAAGTGCAAGATCAGGATGAACTGAAGATTACCTTTAGTATCACGCTTGAAGA
Organism: Nitrospirales bacterium; assembly: GCA_029261355.1. GTDB lineage: Bacteria > Nitrospirota > Nitrospiria > Nitrospirales > UBA8639 > JAGQKC01. The sequence continues at coordinate 90,568 of JAJDBM010000017.1, forward strand.
TAAAGTACAGACTGATGATGAGGTTCAAGAAATGAATGGCCTTACTGTTGCTCTGGATGTCCAGAGTGCTCCACGTATGAATGGTGTGATACTTGATTATCAAGAGTCTGGTGGGTTTTCCTTCATCCATCCGAAAGCAGAGGGCCATCATGATGAGTTTCCCTTGAATCCTATTAACCTTAATTGATGAGATGTCTTTTCCCACTACGGCGAACCGGGAAGAAGTTGAATCTTCAGGCAATTGTGAAAATCTTATACCTGTGGCGTTAGATTTACGAATTTTTATCTGGATCAATCTATGAGTGCTCCCCATCATCTCTTCTTTGCTCCCTGTCCTTCAGGCTTAGAGGCTGTTTTAGTCGAAGAGCTAGAGCACCTAGGAGCCATGACTATTCATGCCACGCAAGGTGGTGTGAGTTTTCAAGGATCGTTTACGCTCGGGTATCATGTCAATCTTGAAAGTCGAATTGCGAGCCGGGTGCTGTTACAGCTGTCTCGGGAAAATTATCAGGATGAACAAGATATTTATCATGCGACGCGAGACTTCCCATGGTGGGAATGGTTTTCGGTGGAGCAGACGATAAAAGTCAAAGTTCAAGCAAAAAAGTGTCCACTCAAAAGTTTAGACTTCGTGACATTGCGAATAAAAGATGCGGTGTGTGATGCCTTTATGAAGAAAAAGCAGGCACGTCCCAATGTGGATACGCATGCTCCAGATATTCAAATCATGGGGTTTCTCGATGACCAGACGTTTACGGTGTATCTCGATATGACTGGCGAACCATTATTTAAACGTGGATGGCGTCAGGCCAGAATAGAGGCACCACTGCGAGAAAACCTGGCCGCCGGTCTCGTGAAACTTTCGGGATGGACTAAAGACCAGGCGCTCGTAGATCCCATGTGTGGTGGAGGCACGATTTTGATCGAGGCAGCTCAGATGGCAAGACGAGTGGCGCCAGGACTGGGTCGAGGTTTTGCCTTTCAGAAATTTCGAGGGTTTGATGCTCGTCTGTGGGAGACAATCTGTCGTGCGAGTATTGCGAAGCAAGCCCTGACGACTCCTCTTTCGCTGTATGGTTCCGATCGAAATGCCGCAGCGTTACAAGTAGCCAATACCAATTGTCGGAATTTGGGATTATCAGAAACGATCACATTGCAGCAGGGTGATGTGTTGCATCTACAGTCGCCTCACGAAGAAGGATTCTTGATTACGAATCCGCCCTATGGCATTCGGATTGGAGAATATGCGGAGCTGGCAAAGTTTTATCCATTATTTGGTGATGTCTTAAAGAAGAAGTATTGTGGATGGCAGGCCTATATATTTTCCTCAGATCGACGGGTTCCGAAAATGATTCGGTTGCTGCCGACAAAGAAGACCCCATTGTTTAATGGTGATCTCGAATGTCGTTACTATGAATTCAAACTCGTGAGTGGCGGGCATCGAAAAAGCCGTAGGACAGCTAGCGTTGCCCCTGAGGAGATGGGGAAAGCTTAAGCGGCTATGCTGGGTTCGTTTGAGTACTTGAAATGGTGTGCCAGACGTCCTCAATACATCGAAGAACGCAGATCCATTCGTTGCAACTCGTGGGCTTCTTGAAGACGTAACGCGGGAGAGGCGGTTGTTGTATTTTAGAAACGACTCGTGGGTTGATGGTATTAGTCAAGACCACGATAGGCAAGGATCTGAGTTTGTGATCTTGGTGAATTTCTTCAAGTACCTCAAGTCCACTTATGCCGGGCAAGGTGAGGCCGAGGAACATCAAGTTGGGTTTGGACACGTCAAGAAAGGGATGTTCTTGGCGTAGAAATGCCAAGGCTTGTTCTCCATCTTCGACTTCTTGAATTTCCACGCTGACAATTTGTGATACAGTTAAGGCTTCCTGTAGGGAATAGAGCTCGTCTAGGTCGCTCTCTACCATTAAGATTTTTATCGAATTGGTCATTGTGTTCAATCTATGAGTTGTGAAAAGTGAGAGCTAGGAAATCTCTAGAAATAACTGATCCCCCGTATTTTTCTCTCACACGTGACGTGTCACGTCTTTCTCTCAAGATTCTCCTCATTTTTATCGGTTGAAGGCAAGTGAGGGTTAAGGGAAATTGATCAATGACTGTTGATTCGTCGTTACCCTCCATCCTGCTCATTGTTCCTCCATTAACGCAAATCAATACCCCGTATCCATCTACCGCCTATTTAACAGGGTTTTTACGGTCTCGAGGCTATAAGGTCCAGCAAGCGGATGTTGGGATCGAGATGGTCCTAAAGGTCTTTTCACGTGAGACATTGACGCAGGTATTTGAGCAGCTTCGGTGCCAGGTTCACAATCTTCCGGGTGAAGCGCTTCAAATGCTGAGTGTCGCGCCAGCCTATGTCGATACCATTGAACCTGTGATGAGCTTTTTGCAAGGACATGACCCTGCCATGGCGCCACGAATTTGCCAAGGCAATTTTCTTCCTCAGGGTCCTCGTTTAGGAGCGTATGACTACGTAGGGCGACAATCACTCACGGGTCTTCATAATCAGACCGACCTTGCGAAGCATTTGGCTTCGCTGTATGTCGAAGATCTTGCAGATTTGGTGCAGGCCACGGTGAGTCCTCATTTCGCCTTGAGTCGATATGCAGAATCAATAGCCAAGAACGCCAGTTCATTTGATGGAATACTCAATGCACTAGAGTCACCACCAAGCCTGACAGATGAGTTGATGTTGAAGGCTTTCTGGGCGCATGTTGAAAAGACTCAACCATCGATTGTTGGCATGACCGTGCCGTTTCCAGGCAATGTCTATGGGGCTTTTCGAATAGCACAGGCATTGAAGGCGAAGAGGCCTGAGATCAAGGTAATGTTGGGGGGAGGGTATGCCAATACCGAATTGCGTCGTGTGAGTGATGCCAGGGTGTTTGATTTTCTTGATTATATCACGCTTGATGATGGCGAGCGCCCAATACTCTGTCTTTTAGAGCAGTTGCATGGGACAGGCAATGAGGGAGAGTTATGCCGAACATTTCTGAGGTCAGGTGGGAAGGTTGTGTGGTGCGACGACTCTTCGAAGCGCGACGTTCCTCAAGCAGAGTTAGCGACCCCTACGTATGACGGCTTACCGCTGAACCGCTATGTGACGATATTGGATACGCTGAATCCGATGCACCGTTTATGGTCAGATGGGCATTGGAATAAGTTAACCGTGGCGCATGGATGTTATTGGAAACAATGCACTTTTTGCGACGTGGGACTTGATTATATCGGCCGGTATGAAGCCTCACCCAGTGAGCTCTTGACGGATCGGATTGAGGCGCTCATCGCAGAGACTGGGCGACGTGGGTTTCATTTTGTTGACGAAGCGGCGCCTCCGGCAGGGCTCAAAGGGTTAGCCTTGTCGCTGTTAGAGCGAGGGGTCACCATTTCATGGTGGGGAAATATTCGCTTTGAATCGGCCTTTACTGGTGATCTCTGTCGCCTATTGGCGGCGTCTGGATGCATTGCGGTGAGTGCAGGGTTGGAGGCCGCCTCTGATCGTTTATTGGAGCTAGTCAAAAAAGGTATCACCGTTGATCAAACGGTCGAAGTGGCTTCGGCTTTTCAAGAGGCAGGAATTTTGATTCATGCCTATTTGATGTATGGATTGCCGAGTGAAACGATTGCTGAAACTGTGGAAAGTTTAGAGCGCGTGCGGCAGATGTTTGCGTCTGATTTGATTCAGTCGGCATTTTGGCATCGTTTTACGACCACTGCTCATAGTCCAATTGGTATTGATCCAGACACGTATGGGATACGCCTGATGAAACCACGAGACGGTGGTTTTGCGGAGAATGATCTGATTCATGAAGATCTTCATGCAGCCACTCCAGAATGGATTGGAGAGGGGCTTCGTGAAGCGTTGTTGTATTTCAAGGAAGGTGAAGGGTTTGATCAGGATGTTCGTTCCTGGTTTGCTGAACCTGTTCCAAAACCGCGAGTTCGACGCGATTGGGTGAAACGGCTACTGTCAACTGGGGAACGTGTTGATCCATCAGTTGCCGAGCGAAAGTTTGTGTGGGTGGGGGGGACCCCTGTGATAGAGAATAAAAGGAACAATCATTGCCGGCTCATTCTTCCCAATCGGTCAACTGATGAGACAGTGAACCTTTCGCAGGACCATGCAGCTTGGCTCATGGATTTGATTTACTGTGCGACTCCTAACCGTGAAAAGGGCAAGATTGGTTATCCTGTCTACAAAGCGGTCCGTTCAACGTTTCCCTATGGACATGCAAAAGGCTTTGATGTGTTGTGGCAATCACAGGCTTTAGGAAAAGCACGAAGTATTGGATTGTTGTTAGTGTAAGAAGAGAATGTGAGATTGTATTGTACCCTTGAAAGGACATGGCACGATGAGCAAGCAAGAGTATCCACGGAGTCCCAAGGTCCAGGTTGGCAGACTCTGCCACCTTGCGCGGCTGTTTGATAAAATTCGTATGCGCCATGAGGGTTTAATCCAGGACTATCATTATCTGACAACCGGGTTTGATAAGTATCTCCTTGAGCTCTTACATATCAATGGAGAGGACTTGGAAAAACGAGTCTTGGCGGGAGGAACAGACGAAGAAATCTTGGCTTGGATCAAGAGTAATGGGAAGATGGTTTCTGACGAAGCATCGCAGCAATGGAACACGATGGTGTTGAATGGCACGCCTCAGAACGAGCAAGCCCAGCAACGTTTCAATGGGTTAGTCGAGGCCCTGGCCAAAAGCCGAGGAGTTGTAGTTGATCAATTGCCCACATTGACCACCTGGGTGGATGTCATTGAATGTGATGAGGGAAGGCTCTAGCGGATTTTCTCTGGTGTGATGTTGAATAGAGAGAGGGATGTAATAGCCAGAGATTACTGAATCCAAAGTTTGATCAGTATGATGTAACGAAGATTAATCTTTCTGCCCGGTTTTTTTGATAATGTGGTATCCAAATTGGGTTTTGACCACATTGCTCAGACTTCCATGGCCAATTTTTTTGACCGCATCTTCAAAGGCCTTCACCATTTTCCCAGGCCCAAACCACCCAAGATCTCCACTTTTGGATTTACTTGGACAGGTTGAAAATTCCTTAGCCAAGTCTCCAAACTTCCCACCACTTTTCAGACGTTTTCGAACGTCGTCCGCTAACCCTTTTTCTTTCACTAAAATATGACTGGCTCTCCACTCCATATGCTCTCCTTAGTTGTCATTCAGAAGTATTATAATAGACCTATCAATAGAAAACTTAGACGACCCTTGTAGGATGAGAAAAACGTATCAAAGAAGTTGAGTACTGTCAATTACAGCCAATAGCAGTCTTCAGACGAGTTTTCTATATTGTTTTCCAATGACCTCATCATGCACTGGAGGCCGATGCATTTCTCAAATATCCCCATAATCGCCTCGACCAGGAGCACTATTGCTGAACGATCAAGTTGTTTGTACGTAATGTGCAGTCAATTGTGTGAAAAGAGGAGGGCCATGCCAACCCATCTTGCTATCGATGGCAAATTTGTCCAAACCGTGAACCGTTTAGGGGTAATAGGATCTAGTCATAGGCTTCATGAAACTTTTCAGTTCTGAGGCTTCCCTCGCCGTGGTTACCGGTCTGAAAGCTGTGCTAGGTCCAGATGTGTATTAACCCTAGACCGCTGATGACTACTAGCATTCCCCCAACGATTTGTTTGAACTGTTGATCGTTGTTCAGAATGGTATCGTGAAACTTGAGCCCGATCATGTGCCCAATGGTGGCGATGGGAAGCAGCATCAGAGCGGAGAAGAGATGCAGGTCAACTCCTAGTATCGCGAATGTACTCATTTTGATGGTGACGAGGGTAAACCAGAGTGCGAACAGCGTATTTCGTAATTGATCGGCCGCCACATTCTTCATGAACACTGCCACCATAAGTGGTGCCCCGGTGAGTGAGGTTCCTGCGACATATCCACCAAGAGCAAGAAGTAAGGTGTCGCTCCAATTTTTTCTGCTGTTGATCGAAAGGTTGAGTAGCCACATGAAGCCATATCCGAGTGCGACGGAATAGATGAAGATGAGGAGCCAGTTTGTGGGTAATGTAATAAGGCCGAAGACCCCAATTAAGGTGGTGGGAATGATCGAGAGGCTGGTGAGTCGCAAATATCGCCAATCAACATTATGAAGGCGAGTGCGTAGGGTGATGGCAGAAAAAAAGAGCAGATGCGTTCCGATGATTGGTAACCAAAAGAGTGGTTGGTCATACAGAAACAGCATGAGCGGTAATCCCAATGCCGCTCCGCCAAACCCCAGTCCGCTACGAACAAACCCGGTCCAGATAAAGAGTAATCCTGTGAGCAGTAGCTGGGTGGTATCGAAATCAAAGAGGAGACTCGTCATGATTGGATCATATTCTTAGCCCACCCAACTTGTTGGGTGTGAAGTGAGACTGATGTAGAGGCAGATAATGTAGAGCAACTATTGAGTTGCGTATGAATAAGATCCTGCAGGGTTAGTCTTCGTCCAGGGCTTTCAGCAGTTTTTGAGTCGTTGAGGCTATCCGAGAATGGGTTGCGATGACTCCACGTGTGGTTGTCTGTGGTTGATTGAAGAAGAGCGGGTGTCCGTCACGATCCTGAATCAAGCCACCTGCTTCTTGGACCAGGAGGACTCCAGCGGCAATGTCCCATTCATTTTGGTTACCTGGATTAAGGGTCATGTCAACGTGGCCGGCGGCTTGAAGGGCTAACGCATAGGCAATTGAACCGAAGCCTTGAAATGTGATCTCTGGGGCAAGTGCTTGAAGCGTCTTCTGTTGATGTGGGGAGATGCTGACTAAACATGTGGTTTGGTCAGTGGTTGTTGTCTTCACGTGTATGGGGTGATCGTTGAGAGTGGCCCCTTTACTTTTTACTGCCGAATACATTTCATTCTTTGCGGGATTGAAGATTATTGCGAGGACTGGCTCGTGGTTAACGACAAGTGCGAGAGAAATGGCATATTCAGGAATCTTGGAAATGAAATTTCTTGTCCCATCTATCGGGTCGAGAACCCAAACACGGTGTTTGTTTAATCGTTCTAGATCATCTGGAGTTTCTTCCGATAGCCATCCATCATTTGGGTGCCTGCTGAGTAATTGGTTCTTGAGGATTCGGTCGACTTCATAATCAGCCGTCGTCACTTGGGATTGATCCGATTTGATCGTAATCTCGATACCCTGTTGCTCAAGTTCTAAGACTCGTTTTCCTGCATCACGGACGACTTGATGGAGAAAGAGTATTTCTGATTCATCGTATGGCATATGTGCGTTGTAGGATGGTCTCGATCTCAGGTTGCTGATATGATCAAACTCGGACGTCACTATAGTCTTGAATCGTCCATGAGTCAAAATCTTCTGTTTTTTCAGGATTGTTCTATCTGCAGATACGGAGTAAAATTTACAATGAAACTTGGTCTATAGGGGGAAAGCCGCTAATTCGTTCTCAATTGTTATGTATCCTGCGCAGATGAGTATTCAGAATTGAGTCGTGTGAGCTGTTGCATCAATGCCAAAAATTCGTGTCGCATTGAACCTCCCTCCCCATAAATTGCTCGCGTACTATGAAGGGGTGGCGGGTGAGGTGTTGGCCAAAACTTCAGATGGTCGAACCATACGGTTTCCTGCCAGAGTATTGCGTCAGTTCGTGACCACAAATGGGGTGGTCGGATCATTTTTCATTACCTATGATCGTCACAAGAAGTTTGTGGCCATCGAGCGAGAGAGTCAAGGACCGTTTGCCTAATCTCCATGTCGGTTGAAGACTATACCTTAGGTGGACTTTTCCTTAGCGCGTTTATTTCATCGACGCTCTTCCCGGGTGGTTCAGAGGTGGTGCTTGGTGTGTTGGTCGCACAACGAACCCATGACCCATGGGTTTTATTGGGCGTGGCGACGGCTGGGAACACCTTGGGTGGAATGAGTTCCTGGTTGCTTGGACTCCTCATGAGCTGGCGTTTTCCTGTCGCACGTCTGACGAAGCCTCGGCAGCAGCAAGCTGTAGAAAGTTTACAATGCTGGGGAAGTCCTTTATTGTTCTTTTCTTGGATTCCAGTGATTGGTGATCCCTTATGCGTGGCAGCCGGGTGGTTGCATGTAAATGGGATGCTCGCGTTCTTGTTTATTGGCGTCGGGAAAGCGTTGAGATATGCTGTCATCGTCGCAATGGTGTAAGACCGATACGAGGTCCCTTCTCCAATGAGAATACCCAGTTCGAGTTGTTTCCTTCCACGAGAATATTCCTTGAATTGCGGAGAGACAAACTGTTAAACCCTTGTTGATCAAAGCCTTTTGCATGGAAAAGAAAACTGGTGCGAGAGTTCTTCTCCCTGTACTTTGATGGAAAGGATTACATGGATGTTCCTCTTCTTGATTTAAAAGCTCAATTCCAGTCGATTCGTCAAGAGCTCATGTCTTCGATTGAAGACGTGTGTCATGAGCAGGGTTTTGTGTTGGGTCCTCGTGTTGAGCGACTTGAAGAAACGTTAGGGAAATTTTGTGGAACGGCCCATGCTGTCGGTGTGGCGTCGGGTAGCGATGCCCTCTTGCTTTCATTGATGGCGTTAGGGGTGAGCCCGGGTGATGAAGTCATTACCGTTCCGTTTACATTTTTTTCAACGGCTGGTGTGATTTCTCGACTCCAGGCGAAGCCAGTTTTTGTTGATATTTGTCCTGATACGTTTAATCTTGACCCTGAACAGCTTGCCGACAATATCACGGATCGCACGAAGGCCATCATTCCAGTTCATTTGTTTGGCCAATGTGCTGACATGGAAGGTATTTCTCGTGTGGCGGCTTTGCACGGAGTACCGATTGTGGAGGATGCCTGCCAAGCGATTGGGGCTGCTAGAAGTGGTGTGCGGGCTGGATGTTTTGGGACGACTGGTTGTTTCAGCTTTTTTCCATCAAAAAATTTAGGCGGGTTTGGAGATGGCGGGGTCATTACGACACATGATGCCAAGCTTGCTAATCAATTACGAGCCCTTCGCGTCCATGGAAGCCGGTCTGACTACCATCATCATCTCATCGGAATGAATAGCCGCCTTGATGCGTTGCAGGCGGCGGTTCTTCAGAGCAAATTCCCCTATCTTGAACAATGGACAGAAAAGCGGCGAAGCAATGCGCAAGCCTACGCACATCTCTTCCAGCAAGCGGGTCTTTTGGAATGTGTTTCACTGCCTGTCGTTGAATCATCTAATTACCATGTCTACAACCAATATACGATTCGAACCAATCAACGAGATCAACTCAGTGCCTATCTCACAAAACAGGGTATTGGTAATAAGATCTATTATCCTGTTCCACTTCACCTCCAAGAATGCTACCAATTCTTAAGCTATGAAAAAGGCCAACTCCCGGTAGCTGAACAAGTCGCACAAGAAGTGCTCTCCCTTCCTATTTATCCAGAACTTTCCCCAGAACAATTGAACTATGTCGTACAGACTATTAAAGATTTCTTTGAGTTATCTTGACTTTTCCTCCGTGAACGCTCAGAGTCGGAGTTAACCTCTTATCACTTCCTTGTCGTCATTTCGTGACACCTGTCGCAACTCTCATTCTTCTTTTCCTGAAGCTGTCTTAACTAGCTGAGGGACTTTCCATTTTACAGGTAAATTTTCTTGGAATGCCTTGCTCTCATGTGGAACCATCTAAATAGAGAGAGTTTTTACCTACAACTTTATTCCTAATGGCATCAGATCCCAAGACCCTACTTCTTCGATGAGCTCGAATAAGCACTGTGGAGTTCATTTGGAAATCGCCTGAATTGTGCAGTTGAAAATCGACTTGGCAAATTCGGTGGCCATTTCCCAAGGGGCAAGCCCATTTTGTGTCAGGGATGGAAGTGGGGGCTTTAGTGCAGCCGGCAAAGATTATCGCGAAAAAGTAAAAGCCAAAGTAGAGGAATGTAGATTCTGATCATTGGCCTCAATGTGGACTTTGCAGAAAACTATGGATACATAGCTTGGATGGTGCTGCTGAGGCCGCCACGGGCAGTAAATTCACCTGTGACGGTGGCTGAAGCGGGTTGGCAGGCTTTGACGAGGTCGGCGAGAATGCGATTGACGGCATTTTCGTAGAAAATCCCAAGGTTTCGGTAGGCGAGAATGTATTCTTTGAGAGACTTGAGTTCGAGGCAGGTTTGGTCTGGAATGTAATTGATGCGGATGGTGCCAAAGTCCGGCAAGCTGGTTTTGGGACAAATAGCCGTATATTCAGGAATTTCAATCATGATCTCATAGCCCTTGTATTGATTAGGCCATGTCTCAATTGAGGGTAGTTTGGTTCGTAAGCCACTTTTAGCATGTTGATCAGTGTAGTTTTTAGCTGGTTTCGTCTTTGGTGTTTTCATCTGTCTGGTTCCATAAATAAGTATGTAGGAGCAATTTGGGGTCAGTGTACTCTGGTCAGGTAAATCCTATCAATATCATCAATGATCTTTGTTGAGAATGCCCCCCCCCTCCGCTATAATCCGAGACGTTAAGGGCTGACTATAGTCGAGGTTAGTTACTGGTATATTTACCTATATTTCACGTTTGTCTATTCACGAAGTTTTTCTTCATTTTTACCACACTTTCTACGATTAAACTATGATTGACAGTGATGATTTTGTTAAAGCTTTGCAAGATATTGGGTTAGATTTTTTTACTGGAGTCCCTGATACGATTCTGGGAGGGATCATTGCCGATCTCACTGAGAAGCATCTGTACACTCCTGCTGTGCGGGAAGATGAAGCGGTAGCCATGGCTGCTGGAGCCTATTTAGGCGGGAAGGTTCCTGCCGTGCTGATGCAAAACTCTGGATTAGGAAATGCTCTGAATATTCTTGAGTCGTTGAATCTTATCTATCAAATTCCTTGTATATTATTGGTCTCTTGGCGGGGGTTTGAAGGAAAGGATGCCCCTGAGCATCTTGTCATGGGGCAAACGATGACTCAGTTGTTAGATACCGTCAAAATTCCTCATCGCACGCTATCAGCCGAGACGGTGGTCGATGATCTGCAATGGACAGCCAAGACGTTCATGGAGAAACGAATTCCTCTTGCGCTGTTGCTTAAGAAGGGAATCGTGAAAACGGTACAACCATGACATGTTACACAGATAAATTTGAGGGTGTTGACGTATGATTGGTCCTGAAGAAGGGGTAATGCAGAGTCGTGCGCAAGCAATGGGCGCGCTATTGGAATTAATCACTGATCAACCACTGATTATTTGTAATGGGTTTCCGTCTCGGGAGGCACAGAAGCTTCGAGACCGTGACGCCAACTTTTATATGATCGGCTCAATGGGAGCGACGGCAGCCATTGGCTTGGGGTTGGCCTTAAATCGGCCTGAAAAAACGGTGGTGGTGTTTGATGGTGATGGGAATGTGCTCATGGGCATGGGAACGCTTGCCACGATTGGCGCATTGAAACCGAAGAATCTCGTGCATGTGGTCTTTGACAATGAAGTCTATGGAACGACAGGAAATCAACCCACCTATTCTCGGGTAGTGAGCTTAGATAAGATCGCCAGGGCCGCAGGCTATGTCAATGTTGAACGCGTTCGAGAGCGGGAAGATATCGTGTATGAGTTTAAAGATATGCTCGCGAGCGACGGGCCAAGCTTTCTCCTCATTAAAGTGAATGAACAAATCGAGGATGCTGATCGAGTCGCGGTCGAGCCGAGAGGTATTACCGAACGGTTTAAAGCAGCAATGGTCAGTGAGTGAAGAATGCTATGGACACAGAGAGCGTTCAACATACCATGGAGAATGCTCAGTCTCACTTCAACTTTTCACTTCTTGCGGTTCACGTCTAACGTTTTACGCCTTACGAAAGTCTTACTATGATTCTCTTAAATCCTGGACCGGTTAATGTTTCTGAGCGAGTGCGGCGAGCGCTGCTAGAGCCAGATATTTGTCATCGTGAGTCGGAATGCTCAGATCTTTTGGCTGATATTAGACAGAAGCTGCTTCAAGCATTTGTGCCGGACAACGAATCCGACTATACCGCCATTCTCTTAACTGGGTCTGGCACGGCTGCTGTTGAGGCCGCCCTGTTATCGAGCGTGCCGCTAGGTAAGCGGGTCATGGTCATTAATAACGGAGTCTATGGTCAGCGGTTGTGGTCGATGGCCTGTACTCAACGGCTCGGTGGCGTAGAGTTTCGTTTGAAATGGGGGGAAGCGCCTGATCCGGAAAAGGTGCTGCTGGCACTACGACAACATAAAGAAGTGCATACGGTGGCGATGGTACACCATGAAACGACGCTGGGCTTCATGAACCCTGCTGAAAAAATTGCTGAAATCGCGGACGGTCTTAACCGGGTGTTTCTCTTAGATTCAGTGAGTGGTCTTGGTGGGGAGGCCTTAGATATTGCAACGCCTCACATGTATATGGTGGCGAGTGCTGCGCAAAAATGTATCCAGGGATTTCCTGGTGTGGCGTTCGTCATTGTCCGGAAAGGTTTCATGGAAAGCATCAAGAAGTATCCCAAGCGTAATTGGTATTTGAATTTGGCCAATTATTACGAGGAGCAGGAGCGGGGCACTGTCCCGTTTACTCCAGCCGTCCAAGTGTATTATGCGTTTCGAGAGGCGCTTCAAGAATTGTTAGATGAGGGCGTCGCGAATCGATGTGCACGGTTTCGAGGGTATGCGACGACCATACGAAAACGAATGGTCTCGCTCGGGGTCAACGCCGTGCTCCCATCTGAATATCAGTCTAATACCTTAACCGCTTTTCACCTTCCTGAGGATATATCGTATTCGTCGTTGCATGATCAGTTAAAGGATGCTGGCTATGTGATTTATGCTGGTCAGGGAGAAATGGAGTCGAAGATCTTTCGCGTGGCCAATATCGGTGCATTAGAAGAGGGTAATATTACGGGATTTCTTGATGCCTTCGAGGTGGTGTTGAAGAAAGGTTGTGGGTCTACATGAAGGCCATTATTCTGGCAGCCGGAGTGGGGAAGCGATTGGCCGTTGCAGCTGGAGGGCGACCGAAATGCCTTATTGAAGTTGGGGGGCAAACATTGCTGGCTCGGCATTTGAGTAATTTTGCCAATCTTGGCATCATGGATGTCGTGATCGTCGTGGGGTACGAACAGCAACGTATTCGAGAGGCGGTGGCCTTATCTGATTTCCCTGGTACCGTTAAATTTGTCTTGAACGAGCAATATACGAGAGGCAGCATCACATCATTCTGGGAGGCCAGGTCGGAAGTCGATGATGATGTGGTGATGATGGATGCGGATGTGCTCTATCACCCAGATATTCTCCGGCGACTCGTTGAATCGCGTTCTCCTAACGCATTATTGATCGATGAAACCGTGTCTCAAGAAACTGAAGAATGTATGGTTGCGATTGAGAATGAGCGAGTGACCTGTCTCAGTAAAACACTCCCTACCACCTATGATTTTGCCGGAGAGGGCGTAGGGTTTCTCAAGGTTTGCAAATCTGATGTGCGAATGCTTATTCAATCTGTGCAAGGACCAATCGTATCGGGACAGCTCGACTTAGAATATGAAGATGCCCTCAAGAGTTTTTTTGATACCGTTGTCGTGGGTTACGAACGGATCGGTGGGCTACCATGGATCGAAATAGACTTTCCTGAAGATATTCAGCGTGCAGAGAATGACGTGCTTCCGGCGTTTTCATCGCTTGAGAAAGAAGTTGTCTAAACCTGTCTGTGTTAATGAAGTGAGGGATACGCCATGGCTGATGATTCTTTATATGTTCGATTAGGCGGGCATGATGCGATTGCTGCCGTCACTGACGCCTTATTAGGGCGCTTGCGGGCTGATTCTCAATTGGGTCGGTTTTGGGCCCATAGAGGAGACGATGGCATACGTCGTGAAAAACAGTTATTGATTAATTTTCTCTGTTCGAGCGCGGGTGGCCCTGTGTATTATACCGGGCGAGATATGAAGCTCTCTCACGTGGGAATGCGAATTAGTCTCAGTGATTGGGACATCTTTATGGTCCATGTCACGGCGACACTTGAGCAATTTCAGGTTCCTGATCAAGAACAGAAGGATGTGCTTGCTTTTGTTGAAAGCACCAAAGCCGATATTGTCGAACTCTAACAGTCATCCCTAAGGTCGTAATGGACGGAACACTCAATAAACCAACAACCAGCGTCATTGATACAGGTATCCTGCTTGCCTCATCAGGAGTGTTTACCTTAGGAGATTCTTCAAAAGAAGCCGACGTTGGTGCGTTGACTAAGGTGAGTGGGTTAACGGTATTTCAACGAGCGGTGTTCACCTTGCAGCGCGCTGGGATTTCTCAGATTTGGGTCTTGGTTGATAAGGAAGAGAAAGCGTTGCGTGAGATGATTCAGGGGGATGACCGCATTCAAGCGGCTCTTCGCTGGTTGCCCGTTCGGGAGTTTCCACCATCCGACCCGCAAACCTGGGAAGCCTTAGCGGGAGAGGTGAAGGGTTCTTGTTTGATTGTTGGGTGTCACACGGTGTTTTCACCTTCGTTGATTCAGTCGATGCGCCTGGTTGGAGTTGATGGTCGCGTCCTCGTTGTTGTGGACCAGGCTCCAGAACACATCCATACAGGTAACCCTGGTGTGGTGTTTCAGGAAGATGCCAAGCCTAGTAGCTTTGGGAGCACAGTGGTTTTTCATGACCATGTGCAAGAAGCTCCTTTTCAAAAAGGCACATCAAAAAATTCTGCGTCCTTCATTGCGGGAGATTTGGTGGTCTTACCATCTCGATTACTTGGGGTGTCAGGTGTGTGGCAAACTAATGGGAGTAATCCAATTCGATTAGCGTTAGAACAGGCTGCCGTTGAAGGCATTATTCAACCAATTCCAACGGCCTCCTATCAATTTCGTGACATTCGTGGGCCGAATGGACCAAAGCTGGCTGAGCGAAGCTTACGCCAATCCCTCCAAACCTTAAAGGGGGGAATGGATGGTGTCGTTGATCGATTTGTCAATCGTAAGGTGTCTGGAGTATTTACCAGGCTCTTTTTAAAAATCGGGCTGTCGCCCAATATGATTACGATGGTGTCGATGGTCTGTGGGTTGATTGCTGCAGGGTTTTTTGCCTTAGGGTCTTATCAGTTTGGCATCATCGGCGCGCTCTTGTTTCAGCTATCAGTCGTGATTGATTGCTGTGACGGGGAAGTGGCTCGTTTAACATTTTCGGAATCTCCATTTGGGCAAGAGTTAGATATTTGGGCTGATAATATTGTGCATATGGCCATATTTACTGGAATTGCCTCAGGTGCCTATATGCATGGTCCTTGGGCTGGAACCTATCTGCCACTCATTTTGGGGACGACTGCTGTTCTCGCGAATATGATTTCATTGTGGTTAGTGAATCGAGCTCGTTACCTTCGTTCTCGCCCACGCGAGTTACGTCAACTGGGAGAAACCACAAAAACACGAATGGAGTTTATGCTCGGCAATGTGACGAATCGTGATTTTTCCGTCATTGTTCTTCTATTTGCCTGCATTGATATTCTCGGATGGTTTCTGTGGATTGCTGCATTAGGATCTTGGGTGTTCATTTTCTCTATGGGGTGGATTCTCCGTCATTCCCTTCTCTCCCGTGCTTAAGCTCATATTTTTAGTTTTTGGTGTGGGTGCCATCGCAGGTCTTGTTTGGCACATTGGGCCTTCTTCCATCTTCAACACGGTTTCTCAATTAGGACCAACTGCTCTGGGAGTCATACTTTTGCCGATGGTCTTAGTGTATGGCCTTGAGGCCTTAGGGTGGCGTTTGACCATGGGTCGATATGCCCAACACGTGGGGTTTCCTCAACTCTTTGCGATACGGATGGCAGGTGAGGCGGTGAATGTAACGACACCCACAGCCTATGTTGGGGGAGAACCTCTTAAGGCCTATCTCCTCAAACAGTACCGAATTCCCTTTATTGATGGATTAGCCTCAGTCGTGACGGCTAAAACAACGATGACCATTGCGCAGATTTTATTTATTTTACTGGGCATTAGCCTGTCCTTTTGGATTCTAGGCCCTTCTGACCATTATGTCGTGGCTGCGTTGGCCGGGGTGGGATTGCTCGCGTTTGGAGTCACCGTATTTTTGATTTTCCAGAAATACGGCCTAGGAATGGGATGTCTTCGATTATTGCAGGTCTGTCGCATTCGATGGAAGTTTCTAGAGGACCGACAAGCCGTGCTTGAGGAGCTTGACTCGACTATTCGAAAATTTTATACACATCACCGTCAAACTTTTTATATTTCCATAATGACGTTTTTTTTGGCTTGGATGTTGGAAGCCTTAGAAGTCTATGCCGTTCTTTATTATTTAGACGCACCGGTCGATATTTTGAGTTCAATTTCGATCGCGGCGTTAACTGTGTTTATTAAAGGGACCACATTTTTTATCCCTGGGAGTGTCGGAGCACAAGAAGCTGGGTATGTTCTACTTTTGGTGGCCTACGGATATCCTGATGTCACAGGCATCGCCTTTGCGTTGATCCGGCGTGTGAGGGAAATTCTTTGGATAGGCGTGGGATTAGTCTGTTTGACGATGCTGAAGGGACAGAAAGCTCTCCCCACGTGATAGTTAGGGTGATAATGCTTGGGTTGGGCCGTGTCTTTTTTCCCTGTAGATATTATGACGTTGATTGTCTGGTCGACAGACTGGCAATATAATCCGTCATTCATTAGGTATCATCATTGAGGAAAAGGAGAGAGAGACGTGGATATTGTGATTGGATCAAATGTACTTAGAAATACGAATGGCTTGGTGACGGCTCATGGCCAGCAACTCCTTCATCTAGAGATTGACAAAGAGAATAATCAGATTGTTCTCACGATGGATATGTATATGCCGACAGGAACCCATGTGGCAAAATTGGAACGGAATGCATGGACGCTGAATGAGGGGGAACGCTTTGAACTGACAGCAGACCCTGCAAGTCTCAAAATCATTGACACGACTTTAAAGAGCGTGGTCATTGAGCTCAATGCTGGCGAAAGCGCACGTCTCAAACTGGAACAAGCTAAGTTTTATACTTCCAAAGGTACATTGTCAGAAGTGAGCCCGGAATGGTGGCGAGTCGGGAATAAATTGGAACTCATTGGGATAGATATGGATCTCGAAGGTGGGGCCATTGCTCTACCAGATTAAAGGCGCCGCTAAAACCCGTCTGCGGGGTCACCCTCGTGCTCAAACTTTCATGAATGGGCCTATACATTCCGTTTTTGCGTGCGTGGTTTCCTTGCATTTACAAATAAAAATTGGCTTTAGAGATGCTCTTAATTTTGCTTTGAACTCTTTTCCCTCATCCTGAATTTTTCCTTATGTCTTCTTAAGGTTGCCAAACTCCAGATCACCGACAGAGGCTCTGCCTACAATTCATGCCTTTAAGGTTGGCTGCGTCATAGACTTTTCGGCCTTATCCCCCCCAAGTAAATAAAGAGAACAGAAAAAGGCGACGGCCTAAGTTTGTTTATTCCAGAATGGGAAATATTGCAGAGATCTCCTTTTGCTCAAGATTCAAGGCGATGTATATCCTTCTGGATTCCATGCTTCGAACCCATAGGTATATTATTGACATATGACGTAAGACGTATGGCTTTACATTATAAAATTTGCCCTTGGTTCAAAAATATTGCTCTGCTCGTGAGTGTCTGGTGGTGGGGTTTGTTGGTCGTGGATGTGCGGCCATCAATCCATTTGCCAACCTTGAGGAATGGAAGGAAATTCACGCCCAAAAATTTATTATGTACACGAATGCTGAGGAGGTTGTTGGACTTGCCTATGTCAAAGAATTAGAAGCTTTCCGAGCCATTGCCCTAGAAATTACAGTTATTCATCCGTTTGAGGAAACGAATCCTCTTCGGGTGTACTTGTTCAAGGATAAGCGTTCTTTTTCCCCCTTTCAATTGCCAAGAAATGTCGCAGGGTATTTTCTGAAGAACACAAACTATATCGTATTGTTTGCCTATTCCATCAAGGGTAATTCACTGTTTCCAGTTATCTATCACGAATACATCCATTATCTGATCGCTCAACGCCCTGCCAACATTCCGCATTGGTACAATGAAGGATTAGCTACCATGTTTGAGACCGTCTCCATGCAGCGAGGTCGGTTGACTTTTGGGGAACCCAATCAAATTCGGTCGTGGTATATGAAGTATCACGCGAGATGGATTCCGATGGACAAATTGCTTTCAGATCAAACTAACTTTCTAAATCATTCAGAGGGCACGGATTCGTATTCGCAAGCATGGGCTCTGATGCATTATTTCTTTTACAGGAGCGATGAAAGTTTAGATAAACTTGGGCAGTATATCTACTTGGTGAATAACGGTTATGACTTTGATGATGCCTTACAGAAAACATTTGGATTAACGCCTGAAGGATTGTTGGAAGAGATGAGGGTCTACGTTGCCCAAGAGAACCTAGTCTATTCAACCATTCAACTTGAAGATATTGTTATCGACGATCATCATGACATTCACTCGCTTGACCAAGATGAAGCCCAAGAGGTTATCCAAGATCTGCTAGATCTTGTGCAAGGCTAAAGCCATTCTTGAAGTTCCTTATCCTTACTAACCGCTTACTGGCATCCTTCTGATATTCTATGGAGAGGCGATTGCTCTCTCAGGGGAAAATAAGTGTGGGGGGGCACCAATCATTTTTCCATCAGGGTATATAGTCTATTGGATTTGAGCGTCTTGGCAGAATTTTTTTGATGGAATGGGCTACGTCACATTGAATCTATTTATTTTTCTCTTGGAATATATAAAAATGACCCTTGGATAAGCCTAAGTGTTTGTGTGGATATGGGAATGTTAAAGCCCTACACGGTCAAGTTAATACCTTTTAGAGCTGGCCTTCGTACCCGCCATGGGATCGTTTTTTTCTATTCCAATAAAAAATCAAAATCTGCTTTGGTGATACCCGCGCCGGTGCCCTGTTGTGTTGAACCTTCCATGACTGCTTCGTAGAGGGCGAGTTTATGTTTTTTCAGGTCCATCATTTTTTCTTCGATGGTGTGATGCATGAGTAGCCGCATGATGGAGACTTTCTGTTGTTGCCCAATTCGGTGAGCACGGTCAGAGGCTTGATTTTCGACGGCAGGGTTCCACCAGGGATCGAGGTGGAATACATAGGAAGCTTTGGTCAGGTTGAGTCCCTGACCTCCCGCCTTTAGGCTGAGTAAGAAGACTGAAGGTTGTTCGCTTTCCTGGAAATCTTCTACTAATTTCTTTCTTTTCTTTGTGGCAGTTGATCCATCAAGTCGTGAATAGGGAATGCCATGGTTTTTAAATTCCTTTTCGACTAAATCCAGAAACGATGTAAATTGAGAAAACACTAATGCACTATGACCCTCGTCGAGGAGTTCTTGTAATCGATCGAGGAGGCATGTGATTTTTGGTGATGGATCAGTGCTCTCTGAGTTGATGAGTGTCGGCGAGAGGCAGACTTGTCGAAGTTTTAGGATCGCTGTGAGGGCAATGACTCTCGCTTGTGCTGCTGTTTTGGTACGATAGGCATCTTCGATTGTTGGACGAATGGAGGCGATCGTTTGTTGATACAAAGACTTTTGTTTTTCAGTGAGATCGAGGTAGACATCCGTTTCAATCTTGGGTGGGAGTTCTTTGAGGATTTGTGATTTTGTCCGCCGTAAGACAAAGGGTTTGGTGCGCTGTAAGAGTTTGTCAAGCATCGCTGGTTTCTGGGATTTCATTTGAGATCGAAACACATCATAGTTTCCAAGCAGGCCAGGCAGGCTCAGGTCGATCAAGGAAAAGTACTCGCCGAGATGATTTTCTAACGGGGTTCCCGTCATGGCGAGTTTGAAATATCCATTTAGCCGGCGAGCGGCTCCAGTTGAATGGGCTTTGATGTTTTTTATGGCTTGAGCTTCGTCAAAAATGATGACATTGAAGGGGATTTTCTCGAGGATATCAATGTCTCGGCGGACGACTCCGTAGGTGGTTAAGACGATATCGCAGTCTGTAAAGTCTGGGGATCGTTCCGTACTGTTGTACCATTGAATTTTCAGTGACGGATAAAATCGTGTAATCTCCTGTTCCCAATTAAAGAGAAGGCTAGGGGGCAGTACCGCAAGGTGGGGCCCTTTCACGGTTTTTGATGGCGTGACAATACCTTCTTGAATGCCGGCGAGTAGGCAGATGGCCTGTAGGGTTTTCCCCAGTCCCATATCATCGGCCAGGCAGGCTCCAAATCGATGTTGATACAGAAAGCTAAGCCAATGATAGCCACCTTGTTGATAGGAGCGTAATGTGGCATCTAAACCGGAGGGCAACGCAAGTTGGGGAATTTTTTCAAAATTGAGCAACTGCTGAAATAGCGCTTCATCTTCTTCGGAAAGACGAACCTGAACTCCACGTTTTCTTAAGGCCACCCAATCTAAGATTTGTAGCGCAGGGACTTGGATGATTTTCCCCTTTGTTTGGGTGGGGCGTTCCGTGGGATACATGGTTGAAAGTGATCGTAAGATTTCTAGCGCATTGACGTCGAGAATGCGTATCCCTTCTTCCGTTTCCATCACACTGCCATGTTCTAAGGTTTCTCGCCAGACTGCATCTGTGATCACGACCCCATTGCATCGGATTTCAGGGAGAATCTCAAACCAGTCAATATCTGGCGGACGTTGGGCATCGAATGAAAATTCCCACTGTGAGGTGAGAATCGGTTTATCGTGGTACAGCAGTGTGATTCCTGCTGCTTGCAAGGCCGCATGCAATTCCGGAAGCTGCATTTGGAGAACTGCATGTGAAATAGTCATTTCATCATGTTTGAGGATATCTCGGAACACGTTGTGT
Source organism: Nitrospirales bacterium (assembly GCA_029261355.1). Lineage (GTDB taxonomy): Bacteria > Nitrospirota > Nitrospiria > Nitrospirales > UBA8639 > JAGQKC01. The sequence goes on from JAJDBM010000017.1 coordinate 111,323, forward strand.
CCGAATATTTCAAATGGAATGGCATATAAGAGGGCTTGCTGAGCTTTGTCATGGGGGAACAGGATCCATTGATTCTGGTCATAGGCGAGCCGAAAGTCTTCTTCTTGAAAGGCCGTATGGAAGCGAGTGAGCAATTGCTTGGCTTCGGATTTGGCCAGGTACATTTTGAATTCATTGGATGAGAGGGATTCTTTGATGACTTGTTGTGCTTCTGTGGGTGTTTGCGTTGCGAGAAGTTGAAAGAATGTTTCTCTGAGAATAGCCTTTCTTTTTTGCGATTTGAATGATTGGGGGAGGTCTCGTCCTTTTTCAAGAATCGGAAAGAATCGAAAGGTTGGTTCATGGGTGCCACATTGTGATTCGCCCAGTCGGCATTCTGCGCGAAGAATATAACGAGGGTCTTTTTCGGTAATGCTTGGCCTGATGTCGGTATCAGGAGAGACATTGAGTCGATAATTGAGAGATGGCAGGTCCTTGGCTTGTTCAAATTGATGAAGTGGGGCCTCTTCTCCATCAATTTTAAGGAGGATATGTCCCTCTTTCAGGTCCTGCTTCGTGAGATTCAAGGGCAGGGAATGGAACGTCGTCAGTGGGATGAAAAGTGGAGTCGTGTCGTTGAGGCCAAATGAGACGTGGGGGGATAATCGTGCGAGTGAGCGTTGGGTTGTTTTTCGAGATTGGCCAGGAAGGGATGGCGTACGCGACGCGTTTTCCCAAAATTTAGTCTCGAGCGTCGTTTGCAATGCCTGGAACGTATTCCATCCACTTGCATCATGTAGGGGCGATAATGTTTGAGTGGCGAGATTGGCCACGAGTCGTTGAAAGGGTCGCGCGTCTTCTTGGACTACCCCATTCAGGAGGCATCGGGCATGCACTTCAACCTCATTGCCTCGTACATTGAGTTCTGTGGCCGTCTGATATTGTAGTGATGGATGCCAGGTGAGTGAGACGTGGCGATCGGGTGTTTTAAAGGCGAGTGGATGCCTATTGCCATGTTGATTGAGGTAGGCCAATAAGGTTTCATGACTGACCCATGCCGGGTCCTGTATTCCTCTCATCAATAACACTAATTCTGTCGGAATTCCAAAAAATGATTGACTGGGAATTCCATCTTTTGTAATCGAGATTTGAGGTAAGGCTTGACTTTCCGTCAAGACGACCTCAAGGCGAGCCTTGACGAGATCGGGCTGTACCGCATGGGGGCTGGTTGTCGGCTGTTTGGCGAATAGACTTGTGCTGAGATTACTGCGGTGCGGACTTGAATTTCCTGGGAGGGCAAAATTTGTGGGTAGTAAGATATTCATGGTGGTCAGGAGTGCGCAAATGACGTGCTGGCATTGCGTCTGCTCGTTCCAGGCGAGGCAAGTACATGTGTAGCTCAGTTCATCTTTTTGCAAAGAGAATTGGACGGAATATCGTTCTTTCCCGCGTACATAGGCTGTGAGTTGGGTTTGTGTGATATTCCATTTGTAGCCTTCGAGTTGTTCCCGTGAGTAGTAATCATAGCCACGAAGAATGAAGTCTTTTGGAGCTAACTCGTAGATATGGTTGGGAGGTATGAGTTTTAAATGCGCAAGGATACTAGGTGTTTGTACTGACATTTTTTTTGCTGATCATGGTGAATGGTGAGTGTGAACCAGAGAGAAACTAATCTCTCAATACTATAAGAGGTGGTGTAGTAAACTGCAATTGGTCGCACGTGAGAAACGGTGTTCACCGTAGTGTTGATTTTTCACCGGTGTGTATTGGGATATTGCTCGGTATTTGAACGAAAAAAGATGAGGCAGTGACGGCAGAAGAAAGATGAGGCGAAAAAATAGGAGTATCTATTGATCCCGATTGACCATATAGCCCGAAACAATTTCCAATGCTCGTTTGGCTGTATTGTTAGGAAATGGCTCTAAGTCTAGACTGGCCGCACTGATATATTCTTGAGCTCTGCCCAATGCGTAAGTGAGCGAGCCGTGACTATGCATGTATTCAATAATAGTGGTTAAGTCTTTTTCATCAATGTCTCGGCTTTGCACTTTTGATTTAATCCAAGTCCTGTCTTCGTCTTTGCAGGTTTGAAAGAGGTGGAGGAGGGGAAGGGTGACCATTCCCTGGCGAATATCTTTGCCGAGGGTCTTTCCGAGGCGGGCACCATCTGCCAAGTAATCCAGGCAGTCATCGGCCAATTGAAAGGCCATGCCTAAATTTAACCCAAATCGATACAAGGCGGACTGTTCTGCCGGAGTGGCTCCACCAACCGTGGCCCCAATTTTACAAGACGCAGCAACAAGTGTGGCTGTTTTATACTCAACAATTTGCAGGTATTCTGGCTCTGTGATTTCAGGACGGCTATTTGCACATAATTGCAAGACTTCTCCCTCGGTCATTTTTCGGCAGGCATCGGCAAGGGCTTCGTTAAATCCGTGATTGTGAAACGAGGCAATTTGGGTCATGGCTTGGGAGTAGAGATAGTCTCCCACTAGAATACTTGCATGATTTCCCCAAATGCATCGAGCCGTTTTTTCACCACGCCGTAAATCAGCCTCATCTAGCACATCATCGTGCAAGAGAGTCGCAGTGTGAATGTATTCGATAAGACTGCCGAGTAGAAGGAATTCTCTTTGTATATAGCCGCAAAGGCGGGCGCTTAGGATAAGCAGGAGGGGGCGGATACGTTTTCCACCACTCACCATGATTTGATTGGCGATGGTGTTGATTAACGAGGCTTCAGAGTTTAGGTTCTTGTGGACTTGAGCTTCAACTTCGCCTAATTCTTCCCGATAGGCTTCCCAGACATCAGCCATATTTGTCAGGTTTTCAACAGTTGGGCTGTTGCCACTCATGGCCCGCGATACTAGGAGGTATCCTGGAATTTGTCAAGCTAATCGAGGCATATGTTTCCGTGAAAAGTGCTCCTGCATGGCTGTAAGTCGCATGGTACATGAATGCCACTTACCTAACTTGACAGGTTCTCGAGCCATAGATTAATTTAATCTCTTCATTTTTAAAGGATTTTTTGTTCTCATTCACTTTGATTTCTTCGTAAGAAACGATTAATGATACAGCTTTCCTAGAGGTTAAGAGCTTAAGGGAATTGACTCACCTTTTCCTTTTTCTTTCCTGTGGAATATGTTTGGTGGATGAATAATTTGATAGATTAAAGGTGTTTATTTGTTGGAGAATGATGGTCACGACATGAATATTCCAGGTTTACCACGTGCGCAAGGACTGTATAACCCATTGAATGAAAAGGATGGGTGTGGGGTAGGCTTTGTCGCACACATCAAAGGCGTGAAGTCGCATCACATTGTCCAGAATGGTTTACAAATCTTGGATAACTTGGCTCATCGTGGGGCTCAGGGTTGCGATCCCTGTACCGGAGATGGTGCGGGCATTTTGCTTCAAATTCCTCATGAGTTTCTTAATCGTGTGTGCCAGGACCAAGGGATTGTTTTGCCCTTAGAGGGAGGGTATGGCGTAGGAATGGTGTATCTACCTAAGGAGGAAAAGCCTCGACGGCAGAGCGAACTCTTGATGGAATCGATTATTCAAGAAGAAGGGCAGGAGTTATTGGGGTGGCGTGACGTGCCATGCAAAGAAGAAAAGATCGGGGTTCAAGCACGAACGACTCTGCCAGCCATTCGACAGTTTTTTGTGGCCCGGAATCTCCTCAATGAGACGCAGTTTGAACGAAAGTTGTATGTGATACGCAAGCGAATGACCCGAGCACTTCGAGAGTCGGCAATTATCGGTCGTGAGCATGTGTACCTGTGTAGTTTGTCATGCCAGACCATCGTATACAAAGGGATGCTGCTGCCCGAGCAAGTCCCTGAATTTTATCCAGATTTAGTGGACCCATCTTTTATCTCGTCTCTGGCATTGGTTCATTCGAGATTTAGTACCAATACCTTTCCGACGTGGTGCCTAGCGCACCCATATCGCTATACCGTGCACAATGGCGAAATCAATACGTTGAAAGGCAATGTGAATTGGATGCGGGCTCGCCAGGGGCGCCTGGCTTCCAAGATATTTGGCGATGATTTGAAGAAATTGTTTCCGATCACTGATGATGAAATGCAAAGTGATTCAGCCTGTTTAGACAATGCTATCGAATTTTTGGTCATGGCTGGTCGTCCTCTTCCTCATGTCATGATGATGTTGATTCCTGAGCCATGGGTTGGAAATCCGCAGATGGATCTTGATCGACGGAGTTTCTATGAATACCACGCTGCCATGATGGAGCCTTGGGATGGTCCAGCTGCAGTTTGTTTTACGGATGGGAAATTGATTGGGGCCACGTTAGATCGAAATGGATTGCGTCCCTGCCGCTATCAAGTGACCACCGATGATCTGGTGGTGTTGGCCTCCGAAGCTGGAGTCCTACCAACTGAGCCTAAAAATATTCGTTCCAAAGGAAGACTACAGCCTGGGCGAATGTTCTTGGTGGATACGGTTCAAGGTCGGATCATTGATGATGAGGAAATTAAGGCTGATATGGTGAAGCGGAAACCCTATCGGCAGTGGTTGACGCAATATCGAGTTTCTTTAGACGAATTGCCAGAGCCCTTTAATGTTCCACAACCCGATCATCCAACGATTCGCCAACGCCAGCAAGCCTTTGGTTACACCATTGAAGAGTTGAAGATGGTGGTGATGCCTATGGCTGTCAATGGCGAAGAACCCATATCCTCCATGGGGACAGATACCCCTTTAGCCGTCATGTCGCAGCGGCCCCAGTTGCTCTTTAAATATTTCAAGCAGTTGTTTGCTCAGGTCACGAATCCTCCCATTGATCCTATTCGTGAGCACCTTGTGATGTCGTTAGTGACGAACATTGGTCCTAAACCCAATGTGATTGCTGAAGTCCCAGAGGCTTGCCGACGAATTAAACTGCAGCAACCGATTTTAACCAATGCTGAGCTCCAAAAAATTCGAGATTTTGGTGACCCACACTTCAAAAGTAAAACACTCTCGTTACGGTTTCGCGTCGCTGAAGGCCCAGAAGGGTTGGCTTCGGCACTTGACGAGCTTTGTGTACAAGCGTCGAAAGCTATTCAGGATGGAGAGAAGTTTCTCATTTTAAGTGATCGTGGCGTGAATGCGGAGTGGGCGCCTATTCCAAGTCTCTTAGGTGTTTCAGCCGTGCACCACCATTTAATCAGACAAGAAACTCGAACGGAAGTTGGTTTGATTTTAGAAACGGGTGAACCTCGTGATGTGCACCATTTTGCTTGCTTAATCGGGTATGGGGCCGGTGCGATTAATCCATATTTGGTATTTGAATCCCTAGTTGACTTAGAGCGAGAGAACTATTTGCCTGAAGGCGTGGATTCCCAAACTGCGGAAAATAAGTTTATCAAGGCCGTCAATAAGGGCTTGTTAAAAATATTTTCCAAGATGGGTATCTCGACGTTGCAGTCGTATTGTGGTGCGCAAATTTTTGAAGCGATAGGCCTACATTCTGAGTTGATTCATCGGTATTTCAGCGGAACTGCTTCACGAATTCAGGGGATTGGCATTCGAGATATCGGAGAAGAGACGCTGCGCAGGCATACCTTGGCCTATGAGCCTGTAGCTATTCGACAACTCGACTTTGGAGGAGAGATTCATTATCGAATCCAGGGGGAGCATCATAATTGGAACCCAGATGTCATTTATAAACTTCAGCATTCAACTCGGACCAATGACCCTAAGACCTTTGCTGAGTTCTCAGCCCTTGTGAACGAAGAGCAAAAGCAGCGGTCGACACTTCGAGGACTCTTCGACTTTTCTTTTGCTCCAACCCCACTTTCTTTGGATGAAGTCGAGCCAGTAACGGAGATTGTCAAACGGTTCACGACTGGTGCGATGTCTTTTGGAGCCATCAGTAAAGAGGCTCATGAAACATTGGCGGTCGCGATGAATCGCTTAGGGGCCAAGAGCAATACGGGAGAGGGAGGCGAAGATACTGAGCGTTTCCGTGTCCTGGAAAATGGAGATTCAAAAAACTCCTATATTAAGCAGGTCGCATCCGGGCGGTTTGGTGTCACGGCTCATTATTTAGTCAATGCGAAGGAATTACAGATTAAGATGGCCCAGGGGGCAAAGCCTGGTGAAGGTGGTCAGTTGCCTGGGCATAAAGTTGATGAGGTGATTGCTACGCTCCGTTACTCGACCCCTGGGGTGCAGCTCATTTCTCCGCCACCGCATCATGATATTTATTCGATTGAAGACCTGGCTCAATTAATCTTTGATTTAAAGAATTCAAATCCTGATGCAGCCGTTTCAGTGAAATTGGTCTCTGAGGTGGGAGTAGGAACGGTGGCAGCCGGAGTCTCAAAGGCGCATGCGGATAAAGTCCTCATTAGTGGCGATTCTGGTGGGAGTGGGGCTTCGCCTCTTTCTTCCATTAAGTATGCGGGGATTCCGTGGGAATTGGGGTTGGCCGAAACTCATCAAACTCTTGTTCTCAATGATTTGCGTGGAAGAATTCGAGTTGAAACGGATGGGCAATTACGTACTGGACGTGATGTGGTGATTGCGACTCTCCTTGGAGCCGAAGAGTTTGGCTTTTCGACGGCGCCATTGATTGTTGAAGGATGCATCATGATGCGCAAATGTCATCTGAATACCTGCCCTGTGGGCGTGGCGACTCAAGATCCAGAGTTGCGTAAGAAGTTTTCGGGACACCCAGATCATGTCGTAAATTACTTCTTCTTTGTCGCAGAAGAAATTCGAGAGCTGATGGCCAAGCTTGGATTTCGCACAATGAAGGACATGATTGGGCGTGTGGATAAATTACGCGCTCAAAAAGCGATTGACCATTGGAAGGCGAAAGGTCTTGATCTCTCTCCGCTTTTAACCAAGCCAGATGTTCCTGAAGGTATTGCCTTCTACTGTGTGCAAGAGCAGGATCACGGCCTTGCCCATATTTTGGACAATCATTTAATCAAGCTGTGTCAGGCAGCTCTTGATGAGGGTACGCCAGTCTCTCATGAATTACCTATACGGAATGTGAATAGAACAGTGGGGACCATGTTGTCGAGTCGTGTGGCTCGGAAGTATGGAGTTGATGGGTTACCAGAAGATACTATAAAGCTTCGATTTACAGGGTCTGCCGGGCAATCATTTGGGGCATTTTTATCATCTGGTATCACTCTGACATTAGTTGGTGAGTCAAATGATTACCTCGGGAAAGGCTTATCTGGTGGAAAAGTCATTGTCATGCCTTCGAAAGACGTGACGTTTGTTCCTGAGGACACCATTTTGATTGGTAATACCTCATTGTATGGAGCTACTGGAGGTGAGGGGTATTTTTATGGAATGGCGGGTGAACGCTTTGCTGTAAGGAACAGTGGTGCGCGAACGGTCATTGAAGGAGTGGGCGATCACGGGTGTGAGTATATGACTGGGGGGGTGGTTGTGGTCCTCGGGAAAACCGGCCGAAACTTTGCGGCAGGAATGTCTGGGGGGGAGGCCTATGTCCTCAATGAAGAGGGAACTTTTGAATTGCGTTGTAATCTCGGTATGGTTGAGCTTGAAAAAGTCATTCATCCAGATGATAAAAAGACCTTGCGCACTATGATTGAGTCGCATGTTCAATATACTGGGAGTCAAAAAGGAAAATCCATTCTTGAAGCCTGGGATCTCATGCTCCCTAAATTTATTAAAGTTATGCCTACCGATTATAAGAGAGTTCTACAATCACGGAAGGCAGCGTTGGCGAAAGCGCATGCCCAACGAGGAATGGAGATGGCTGGTCGTGGCTGATCCAAAAGGGTTCATGAAGTTTACTCGTGAGGGCCCGAAGCGGCGTCCTGTTGAATTGCGAGTTCTGGACTGGAAGGAATTGTATGAACCCTTCCCAGATGAGAAACTCAAGAAGCAAGGCGCACGGTGCATGGATTGTGGTGTGCCATTTTGCCAAAGTCCCACTGGGTGCCCTGTTGTCAATTTGATTCCTGAATGGAATGATTTGGTGCAACGAGGCCGATGGAAAGATGCTCTCAAGGCTTTGCATGCGACGAATAATTTCCCTGAGTTTACAGGACGTCTATGTCCAGCACCGTGTGAATCTTCCTGTGTGCTAGGGATCAATGAAGACCCTGTGTCCATCCGGGTGATTGAGTGGAATATTATCGATAAAGGATTTGATGAGGGATGGGTCGAACCAGTTCTTCCAATTGTTTCAACGGGAAAAAAAGTCGCCGTTGTTGGTTCTGGTCCTGCAGGTCTTGCAGCCGCTCAGCAATTAGCGAGATTGGGGCATTGTGTCACAGTATATGAAAAGGCTGATCGAATTGGTGGGCTTCTGCGATATGGTATTCCAGACTTCAAGATGGAGAAATGGGTGCTTGAGCGCCGACTGGATCAAATGAGAGTTGAAGGTGTTCACTTCGAACCCAATGTGCATGTTGGAAAAGATGTGACAATGGATGTTCTTCAGCAGAAACATGACGCAATCCTTTTGACGCTTGGAGCGGAACAGGCTCGAGACTTATCGGTTCCTGGACGTGACTTGAAGGGCATTCACTTTGCCATGGAGTTTTTAACGCAGCAAAACAAACGTGTGGCTGGTGATGAAATTATAGGAGAGCCTCTGACTGCCAAAGGCAAGCGAGTCGTAATTATTGGCGGTGGTGATACTGGGTCTGATTGTTTAGGGACATCACGCCGTCATGGTTGTTTGGATGTGCATCAATTTGAGCTACTGCCTGAGCCACCCCCTACGCGTGACAATTCAACGCCTTGGCCCTTATGGCCTATGCAGTTGAGGACTTCTCATGCCCATGAGGAAGGGTGTGATCGTCAGTGGAGTATCTCAACGACAAAATTTTCAGGGCATGATGGCCACGTCACAAAACTCCATGGGCAGCAAGTCAAGCTTGAGAATGGGAAATTTATACCAGTTTCAGGGTCAGACTTTGAGTTGGATGTTGATTTGGTATTATTAGCCATGGGATTTACCGGACCAGTCCAGCATGGTTTGCTCAATGATGTCGGCGTTGAATATGGACCGCGAGGAAGTGTGGCAGTTGACGAAAGATTTATGACGAACGTCGAAGGAGTGTTTGCGGCTGGCGATACGAAGCGCGGTGCTTCACTGATCGTTTGGGCTATAGCCGAAGGCCGAAAAGCTGCTGCTGGTATCCATCAATACCTTCTTTCCACTCAGTCAGTCTCTTCACGCTAATCACCCATGTTCTAGACTAACCGTCTGTTGTTTTACCAATTATATTTTGAGGGGGTATGATTTTGGGTGCGTGAGGGGCTTCTATGGACAGTTGAATTTCTTGAATGAGCCGCATTTCAATCTCGGCGATTTCATTCCCCCCTGCTTTGAGGGCATGCGCATTCTGGGAGGATTTCTCAAAATCGGCTTTTACCCATATGACAGATTGTGTCGATGACATTTTCTCAATACTTAGTAGATATTGATTTCGAAACCCAGTAAGTTCTAGGGATGATGGGGACGATGTTTTTCGATTTGTTACATAGACGGCTTTGATGTCAGTTTGCATGCTGGCAAGAATCGTATACCCATTTTGTGCTAGCGTCGATTGAGTCGCCTTAATAATCTTCAAAATTGGATAGTTAATGGTTTTAATCTTCCCGCCCGCTTGTTTGAGCCAGAGATTTTTTCGTATCTGCTCTCGTTGAGTTCGTAGCCACCTCGCATCACCCCTGAGTTTTTTGTTTTCCCGTTCTAGGCTTTCTAGGTGCGTATTTTCTTGATTATGGTCCTGGGAAAGGTGCTGGATTTTTTCAGCGGCCTTTTTGAGCTTTTGCTCGTACTGTTCCTGTGTTTGACGAGCATCTCTGTTCAATAGGTCAATCTGTTGCTGGATGGCTTTATTCCCTTCTTGAAGGGACTGAACGACCGACTCTAATTTAGCCGTTTGTTTTTTTAGTTGCAGGTTTTCTTGTTGTAGCGGTGCGTTATCAGTCGGACAGCCGAGGAGAAAAACCGATCCACTACAGAGTAGCCAGAGCATGAAGCGACGAAGTCGTGGATTGTCAAGGGTGGGTGTGAGCAATGGTTGATCAGTTAATCGTGACTACACATGGTGTCACGTTTACCAAGTTTAGTTCGCTCGTGAAGTGGATTATGGACGGAAGAACGTCTTGTCATGTATTGCAGAATATTATTGTATGCTGATTGTCAGGCTATTTCAAATTTCAATGACTGGGGTTTCAGGCTCATGATGGTACATTGCCCTTTTCTTCAGTGCGGGCTATGCTTTTGGCCGTACGGATGAAACTGCTTAGCCTAGAGGATTCTTGATCAATATGATTTGGTTGATAATGTCCCGAAAGGATTGTGATGCCGACACTCATACGTAAAACATTTCCAGTGCCGCCCTTGTCCTGTAATTGCACGATCCTTGGAGATCCGAAGACCAGGCAGGCTCTTCTCGTTGATCCTGGGGGTGATGCGGATCGAATTTTAAGGGAAGTGAAGGAGCTTGGTCTAACTGTAAGCATGATTCTCCATACGCATGCTCATTTTGATCATTTTTTGGCTTCAGGAATCATACGGCAAGCGACCAATGCCCCAATCTGTCTTCATCATGATGACCTCAAGCTTTGGGATATGTTGGAAGTACAATGTCAAATGTTTCGGGTCCCATATAATCCTGTGCCAGCGCCTGATGCCTGGTTATGTGATGAAGAACTCTTAACCATAGGTGAGGCAAGGGGCACCGTCATTCATACGCCTGGGCATACTCCAGGATCGCTCTGTTTTCATTTTGCGGAAGAGAGCTTAGTACTATCAGGTGATACGCTCTTTCGGGGAGGCATTGGGCGAACAGATTTATGGGGAGGTGACCCTCGAGCGATTGAGCAGTCTATTCGTGAGCGGCTCTACTCGCTTGATGCAGGGACTGTTGTCGTTCCAGGCCATGGTGCTGAAACTCAGATTGGTATTGAGAGGGAATCCAATGCCTTTATTACCGGGTAGCGGCGTGAACAGAGTAGGGAAATACCTCCAAGGACAAATCCATGGAAGTTCCTTATCTTTGTAGGGGTAATGCTACTTTGCTGTACCAGTATGTTGGTCCAAAGCGAAGTGCCTGCTCAAGAAAAATTTGAGGGAAATTTAAAGGTTGTGATTGAAGCGGTTGAGGGAAAAGGTTCTTCTCAAGGTTCTGTGGTGTGATGAGACGTAGACGAGCGAGCTATCCACATTTATGTTGCCCCGACTGTAGCAGGGGCTATTCAGGGTGTTGGGCGGTCGAATACTTTCTCGCCCCCTCTCTCATGACGTGATGCACACGACTTTGGAAGCCTATTATGTTCAAATTGATAGGGTTTTTATTTCCTTTGAAATATGGTATTGACGACGGGAGGATGATCTTATCGTTCAATGGGCAATCAAAAGCATTTGATAGTTGATCGTCCGATTCCATTGCTCCCGCAATCCATCTTTATACACCTATCATTGTATCTCAAACCTTGTTAGAGTTGGCTGGTCAGCCTTTGGTTCATCAAGGTGAGGGTTAGGCTTATTGGTACGCAAGCTCTGTCATCACTTATTCAGTTATCTGAGCATAAAATCACGCCCAACCAAATATTTGTGGCTTTTCACGCAAAACAATGCTAGGTATATAGCTTCTTGAATTTGTGGTCTATTTTTGTGTAGGGCCAGAGTGATTTTTCTTGCGTCATCGGATGGCATATGCTATAACGGACCCTCTTTTTGAGACTAAGGAAATAGGGAATTGGAAGGCCCTTCGTTTTTAGAACTGGTAATTTTTTTTATTAACAAGCTTTTCATGGGAGGTAGGCGATGCACAGAGTGCTTCTATCCGTCCTTTTAAGTCTTGTGCTAGTTGCGGCTGGATCTACAGGTGCACTAGCCCTTCAATCAGGTGGTGTCGAAGTTGGTGATCTTGCGACGGGATCAGTCGTGGGGCAAGCATTTAGTAACATGGCTGTAGACCTTGAGTTCAATGCTCTCATGGTTGGTGGCAAGAAAACATGGTACCCACCTACACAGGTCCTTGACCTCACAAATCAGGGTACTGGGGGAAGAGCCATGAGTCCGGTCTTAATTAAGGTCACCAATAATCTTGATGGTGAGCATGGTTTTGATTTGTCAGCTGACTCAGCTTTTGCTGCTCCAACTTCTATGCACATCAAAGTTACGTTAAAGCCAGGGGAAACCAAATATATTGGTATTCCTATTAGCGATCTAACTTATGTGACTGCTAATAGTCTCTTGAACTATAAGTGTCAGCTTCATGGAGCGCACTTAGGTGGTCAGTTGCTGATCATTCGATAGAGATTTCTCTTTTAGTGAGTCAAGAGTTTTAGGTTAAAAAACGCCCCGCTTTCATATCTTGAAAGCGGGGCGTTTTTATTAATGACAATAGTATCGATTTACACCTCTTGTTCTTGTTTGCAGTCTACCTTTGCCCCTAATGGAATCTTCTGGGCAGCTAAGAGTTCACCGTCGATGAGGAGTAGGAGGAAGCGGTGTTGGTTGGCTTCTTCATTGGCTGTACTATGGAGCATCGTGTTAATATCAACGACCATTTCTTTTTCAGACTCTCTTGTCGTGTCGTTAATCACCCAAAAGAAATGACTTCCTTTTGGATAGAGTGACTCAACAAATCTGTTAATAGATTGGGAAGCGCTTGAAGGGTTGGCAAGGGGTGTTGAGGTTGAGCACAATAGGAGCAGTGAGGATATCGTAATGGTCATCAAAAGGGTACGCATGGGACGAACCTCCTTTATGGCGAAAGGTATTGACTCGAGAGTCACTATTTACGATGTAGGTATCCTTTAAATTATCGGATCATTCCCTTCAGATCTCAATTGCAACCATTGTTCCTCGGTGTTTCATCGCAGAATTCTCTGTTAATGTTCTTGTCTGTGTAGCTATGTTAGCCGTCACATGAATATTTTACAATGAAGACTGAAGTAAATCTTTGCTATTATAATAAAAGATTCCTATTTCTCGGAGATTAGCCTAAGTAGACCGATCATACGTATGCCTTTATTTTTTCAAGGACAACCAAACAAAAAACGACTATTGTTTTTGATTCTCATGTCCTTGCTTCTCATCAGCGGAGCTCTTCTCTTTAATCGGCCTGAACAGACAAAAGTCATTCACGTATCCTTTCCAAATAAACACGTGGTAAAGGCTGAAGTCGCTGACACGCCAGAAAAGTTACTCTTTGGGCTCGCATTTCGTGATCATATACCAGTGGACGAAGGTATGCTGTATATTTTTGGTGAATCATCTGCGCACCAAGTATGGACGAAAGAGTTTCGTGTGCCTGTTGATATTATTTGGGTGGATGAGAGCAAAAAAGTCGTCTTCATCGTGGAGTCTGCTCCTCCCTGTTCGGGTGACCCGTGTCCTTGGTATGGTCCTCCACCCCAGAATGCTCGATATGTGCTCGAAACGAATGATGGATTTGTCAAAAACTCTGATATTGAGCTCGGTATGCAATTAAAGTTTATTCTTCGTATGTAATTGTCAACAGAGGTTCTGCCTTTATAATAAGGGTTAGTTATGCAAAGAAAAGATCTTATAAAAGATGAGCAAGTGGGAGAGTTTATTCCCGTAGCACGAAAAGATGAGATCCCAGAGGGCAAGGGGCGAGTCATTAAAGTGAAAGATAAGTCTGTGGCGCTTTTCCATGTAACAGGCCGTTTTTATGCTATCAATAACATTTGTCCCCACCAGGGCGGGCCGCTAGGTAAGGGAAAGGTCAAGGGGCATCTCGTGACGTGCCCATGGCATGACTTGCAATTTGATATTCGAAATGGATTTGGTGCGGATGGTGGAGGCAATGGAGTGGGGTGCTACGAGGTGCGCGTCGAGGGTGACCAGGTCTATGTTTGTCTTCAGACTAAAGATGTATGGGCTTTGTGAGTGCTTGGTGGAAAATTGAAGCTGTGTGTTTTTTTTGATACATGAAAATTGAGGTAGAAACGTATGGATCAACAAGTAGGGGATGCCTCAACTGATACGACGAAACAACGTGGAGTGAAGGCCATGCAGGTGACGAATGGGGCCACGTTTTCTGTGAATTTGTGGGAAGATCGCACTCGTGGTGAGCAGTGGGTGCCGACCTATGATTCAAGCGTATTTGTCTTAGTTGATGATGAGTTCCTGCGAACGGTGAGTAATAATGCTGTGGATTCTGGTCGTCGGACATTTGAGTTTCAAGCACTTGCATCGGGAGAACAGAAACTTGAATTTAGCAAACGAATGGCCTGGAAGTTCACTGCTGAAGACCGTCGAATTTTTATCGTCACTGTCGTGGAATAAACGTAGAAAGATAGTAGGGGGGTTATGCCGAATATCGGATACCTGAATGGTCAGTTTATGCCTTTGGAGCAGGTTCAGGTTTCGGTTGAAGACCGTGGCTATCAGTTTGGGGACGGAGTCTATGAGGTCATTCGAACCTATCGAGGCCATCCCTTCGGTCTGGAAGAACATGTCGCTCGTTTAGAACGAAGTGCTCGTGAACTCCACATACCTCTTTCATTGAGTAAGCAGGAGTGGTTCTCGGCGATCCTCAAAGGGATACAGCAAAGTGGGTATGAAAGCGCCAAGGTGTATATTCAGATTACGCGAGGAACGGCTCCTCGTAATCACCAATTTTCTTCTTCTCTTACTCCCACCATTTTAATAACCATCCGAGAGATGCCAGAATTTGACATGGCCTCTTACGTGCGTGGGGTTCAAGTGATCACTGTTCCTGACATCCGTTGGGGCAGATGTGATATCAAAAGTCTCAATCTACTCCCAAATGTTTTAGCGAAGCAGCAAGCCGCAGAAGCCGGAGCTTTTGAGGCGATTTTTGTTCGAGATGGGTTTGTGACGGAAGGGGCGTCAAGTAATGTGATGATCGTGAATGAGAATATGGTCAGTTCTCCAGAATTGAATCACCAGGTGCTGGCAGGAGTGACGTTGCAATTTGTCATGAGAATTGCCCGTGCCAATGGGTACGACGTTCACGAAAGGTCTTTTCACGTTGAAGAACTCGCTACTGCAGATGAGGTATTTTTGGTGGGAACGACGATTGAAGTGCTCCCCGTTACTCAAGTGAATCACTCTAAAGTTGGGCTAGGCCTGCCAGGCCCTGTCGCAGGTTCTTTCATGACGTCTTTTTCTGCGGCCATTGAAGAAATGGGGCCTCTTGGCCTCAAATAATTCTCTATTTTACATCAATGAAATCGCATGATCGATGTGTCGAAGGTCCCGCTGAAACCTGATCAGCTGGACTTGACTATCAGTCGATCATTTAAGTACCTTTGCAGGTTCTAGAATACTGTTGTATTGTTGAATAGTTTCATGAGAATTTTAGGAAGTTAAAGTTAAAAGTGTTGAATTTCTTTTCCTTGCAAGGAGGCCGGTCCATGTTTTATCAGAAGTTTTCAATGAATCCATCACGAAAATGGCTTGGTGTACTCGCCGCTGCCATGATGTTCATGCCGCTTACTTCAGTCGGTGCTGAAGAAGGGAAGTCTTCGCCTATGGTTCACAAAACCGGGATGGCGCATCAAGACTCTCCTGGATGGGCAGAGAAGTTGAAGGGGCAGACCATTGTGGAGAACTCAGTGGAAGGAAGAGCGGAGCGAGCTGCGTTGGTTGAGCTTCAACACCAACGGTTGATGGAGCAAATGGAGAAAGAGACAGCAGGCTCTCCAAATACTGGTGCCTTTAATACGATGTCGATGATGCATCAATATGGTGCAGGGAAAGAAAATGGACTCTTAATGTCTACCTCCGGAACCGAACCGGTTACCGGTAGTGGCGGGTTGTGCCCAAAAACCGCACAAGTGAAACATTATGATATTTCAGCGATTAATGCTGAAATTACACTCAATCAGTGGTTAGATTACTACCCAGGATACATGTATGTCCTGACTGAAAACATTGAAAATGTTCGGAAAGAAGAAGCCAAGAATGCCGAGGCCCGAGAGGACGAAGGCCACCTTAATCCAGGCGGGGTCAAAAACGGTATTCAGGGCCAATATATTCAGCCATTAGTCATTCGTGGCAATCAAGGTGATTGTGTCAAGTTTACGCTGAGAAATAAACTTGAGTTTGGAGAAGACGTCAGTCTTCATATCAATGGATCGGATATGGTGATGAGCAGCACTGGCCGTCCAGCAACTACGACCAATCCAGATGCCGTGGCTGCAGGACCTGATGAGGATGCAGAGGAAGGAACTGAAGGCGAGTCCATTGAAATGGAATGGTATATTCATCCAGATTCTCAAGAAGGTGCGAAGCAGTTCCATAGTTACAGCAATGACCGCGAATTAACCGTTTTGGGAATGATGGGAGTGTTTATCGTGGAGCCAGCTGGTTCCAAGTACTGGGAACCATTGGGAACCGGCCAAGCGACGGAAGCCACGAGTGGTTGGCAGGTCATGATTGATACACCAAATGGCCCAGATTTTCGAGAGTTTATCTTGATCTACCATGAGGTTGGAGATGAAGCATTCAGACCTGTCAATAAACATGGAGATTTCTTACCACAAAGAGATCCGTTGACTGATGCTTATCGTCCTGGTGCTCGTGCATTGAATTACCGAAGTGAACCATTTGGTATTAACAATATGCATGTGCAGCATGAGTACTTTGGGTTTGAAGACGAATCGATGGCATACAGCAGTTATACATTTGGAGATGCGAGTCCAACAATTCCTCGAAGCTACTTGGGTGATCCTGCAAAGTTTAGGATTGTTCATGGTGGCTCAGAAGTATTCCATTCCCATCATCCTCACGGTGGGTCTATACGGTGGCAACGAAGCCCACGCGCAACTCAAATGCCAATTTGGAACACTGGACAAACTGGACCAGTAAAATATCCTGTTATTCGCACAAAGTCAGACCGAGTCGATGTTGAAGTCATTGGGCCATCAGAGGCACTTGATCTTGAAACCGAATGTGGTTCGGGTCTCTGTCAATGGTTGGCAGGTGATTTCTTGTTCCATTGTCATGTAGCCCACCATTATGTGGCAGGAATGTGGGGATATTGGCGTGTCTACAATACGTTGCAAGTTCCTGGGATTCAAAATGATGTCATGGCTCCATTACGTGAATTGCCAGACCGTTTAGATCGAATTCATAAGCCAGTGACGTCAGAAAAACTTGTTGGAACAACAGTCAGCTGGTTTGGAACAAATTTCAAGATTGTCGGGAGTGGAAAAAGTAATTGGAAATCCGATCCAAGGGTTGTCAACATTAAGGATTGGGTTGAAATGCAGTTAGTGACTCAGGGCAAACCTGGTCATAAAGATGATCAAGAAGGACAGCTAAAGTCTTATGATGCCACAGTGATCGACTGGGTTTGGGATGGCAGTAAAGCCATGAGTGAGAAAGAAGCAAATATTGGCCCAAATCCAAAATACCACCCAGAATGGCAGGGCTATGAACCAGGAAAGCGACGCGGGATTTGGTTTGAGCCAAAAACTGGGAAAGTGGCATGGCCATGGTTGACCCCGCATTTTGGGAAACGTGTTCCATTTGCCCCTGATCATAACCCAGCGCCATGGTTAGAAATGATTCATGTTGATGATGAAGGAAAGAGGACTGTGAATCCAGCTAAGCCTGGTGAGAACGGTCGTTGGAGCCTTTGCCCTGACAGAGCCGGGCATCAAGAGTATGACGTTCACTTCATTAAATTGCCAATTGAATTGTCTGCGGCTGAAGGAGATCAAGAAGCTATTGTTGACCCCAATGGGCTGCTCTATGTTCTACATGAAGAAGAGGAAGCTATTCGCGGGGATAATAATCTGAAGTACCCACTTGTGTTTCGTGCGAATATGTATGATTGCATGGACTGGACGTTAACGAGTGAATGGGAAGATGACGATATTACAAATTTCCAATCATCTAAAATTAATACCCATTTTCATTTTGTGCAGTTTGATAATCAAGCATCAGATGGTGTGATTTCAGGTTTTTCATATGAACAATCCATGCGACCTTTTACGATGTTTGAAAAGAAAAAGAAAAAGGGGTTGCCGGTTCCGATGAATTCTAAATTCACTAAACCTGGGAAAAAAGGTGAAAAAACTATCCATTTGACAAATGCTAAACAATATCATGTTGGAACCTTGGTGTTGGTTGGTGCAGATAACGTTAAAGATAAAGAGATCAGACGAATTGTTGCGGTGGGTGGTTCTGCAAATGGCTCCGCTTCAGCGGGATCATCAAATAGTTCTGATTATACGGTAAGCCCAGGTGATACATTAGGTAAAATTGCTGGTTCACATGGAACATCCGTTACTGCCTTAAAAGATATGAATGGGCTGTCTGATAAAAATCTTATTATGGTTGGTCAAAAATTGAAGGTCCCTGGTGGTGAAAGCCAAGAAGCTTCAGCGCCCGTTGCAGCTGGTGGGGAGACCCTGACGTTTGATAAGCCACTTGAGAATAATCACCCTGTTGGCGATATCGTTACAGTAGAGTTTGTTCGTCAACGTTTTTGGGCAGATGCTGACGTTGGATCAGTTTTTTGTCATGACCATGCCTTTGGTGGAACAACATGGCCCCATGGTGCGGTTTGTACATTCCTCATCGAACCATTTGGTTCGACCTGGCATGACCCGAAAACTGGTAAGCCGATTCGATCAGGTCCAGTTGCTGATATTCACACAATTGAGAGAGTCGGTCATGATGTTGCCGGGAGTTTCCGGGAATTAACAATTCATGTCATGGATACCGTACCTCATACTGTGAACGTAGTGACCGCGGGTAATCCTCCTGGGCAGCCAATTGAAGTGGCTCTCGAAGCTGGACGAACCGTGTCGTTTATTATGCCACCAAGTGAAAAGATTAAAATGACTCCGATGCCATTCCTGAATGGTGGAACACATACAACTGGGGGAGCATTTAATTTCCGTGCTGAACCTTTTGCTCAGCGTTTAGCGAATAACCCTGAAACATCGCAGATTTTCAGCAGTACCGTACATGGAGCGCCAAGCACTCCTATGGTTCGTGCGTATTTAGGAGATGCGATTGTATTCCGGTTGGTTGATGTGACGATGAATGAAAGTAATGTGTTTTCGGTTTCAGGTCATACCTTCTGGACCGAACGTTATGCGCAAGAAGCTAATAGGAAAAACTCCATTCACATCGGTATAGCTGAACGCTATGACTTGGTAGTCGCAGAGGCGGGTGGCCCTCGACATTTGCCGGGTGACTATATGTACTTCAATGGTCGGAGTTCTAAGTTTTCTGAAGGTTCATGGGGACTTATTCGGGTGTTAGAGAAGCCAGTTGCTGACCTCCAACTTCTTCCGAATAAAGCTTATGGAAAAGAGGGTATTCCCTCACCGCTTCCAGTATGTCCTAAAGATGCCCCAGTGAAGTCATTTAATGTGGCTGCGATTGACTTCCCATCAATGAGCTTCAATCCAAACATTGAAGAAGCTATTGAGGTAGACTTTGAACGAAAAATAGAAATTCAAAATCCTGATGCTAAAATCTATGTCCTAGAAGAAGAAGTGAATAAAGTATCAGGCGATTATCATCCAATGCCGCTCACCATACGTGCAAATTTAGGTGATTGTATAAAGGTCAACCTCACGAACAAGATGAAGGAAAGCCGAGCATCGTTCTCTGCATTTGGCTTGGCGTTTGATCCAAAAGATTCTCAGGGTCTGAATTTAGGTGATAATCCAGGAGATCAAACCATAGCCCCAGGCGAGAAGCGTACGTATACCTATTACGCCGATCCTTTCATTGGAGAGACACAGTCTTTAGTGTGGGACTTTGGTAATGTAGCCATGAATCCACGAAATGGTTTATTTGGCGCAGTCATTATCGGTCCTAAGGGGTCGCAATACAGAGATCCTCTAACTGGGGCTGATGTGTCATTGAAAAATTCTTGGCAGGCGGATGTGTTAGTTGATCATACGATCCCAGGTAATGAAAAGCGTGAAAATTACCGTGATGTAGCATTGTTCTTTCAAGATGAAGATAACATCATTGGAACAAGTTTCATGCCTTACGTACAAAATGTGGCAGGTTTAGTGGGTATCAATTACCGAAGCGAGCCCTATCCTTACCGTGAAGAGCAAGGATGTTCATTGGGACGGATGTTCCAACCTTGCGAAGTGGATGATCCAAAAGATCCTGCAACACCGACAATTGTGTCTCATGCTGGTGACCCTGTGAGAATCCATGTATTTGGTGCTAGTAGTGAACAAAATGGGATGTTTACACTTGAGAAACATGAATGGCCCATTGAACCGTTCCTTCCAGGTGCGGATATGATCAGCACAGTTGAATTTGCTGGATCTGAAACGATTGATGCTTTTGTCCCATCAGCTGGTGGTGTTTATGCACTTGCCGGTGACTATATTTATGGTAATGCCAGGCTTCCATATTCCCAGTCTGGACAATGGGGTTATTTCAGGGTCTTGCCTAAAGGTGACCAGAGTATTCAGTCATTAAGTGGTGGGCAACCTGGTATTCAAGAGGCTCAAGCGAACCCATCTGAAGACGCTGATATCATGCCTGTTGCTTTCAAGTAGCATGTAAGGCTGATTATTTAGTGGCAGTAATGACGGGGAAGCCGGAGTTCGGCTTCCCCGTTTTTTATGTGGTACATTTATATGTAGCAGTTTATGTCTAATTGAATTTTTTGATGTCTTCGTTCTTTAGTCCAGGTATTGGTAGGAAACGTAGAGGAGGAATCGAGATGAGGTTGTGGAAAGTTTTGGTTGGTGTTTGTGTATTGATAGGCTTTGCGGACTCCTTTGTTTTGGCCTATACAGAAATTCCCGTAGAGCAGGGAGGAACGATTCGAGGGAAAGTGACATTAACTGGCGAAACACCTAGGCCGATGGCTTTCAATCTCGTTACCATTCCGGATGCAGTGTATTGTGGGCGAATTTCAACGGGTACTGGCTGGAGAATTGTGGAGGACTTTCTTATTGCCCCAGATGGAGCGCTCAAGGATGCCGTCATCATGCTCAAGGGTATACAAAAGGGAAAGCCCTTTAAGACAGAGAAAGTTCGAGTTGAGGCCATCGATTGCGATTTTCTTCCATTCGTGAATGTGATGAAAAAACAAGATGAGCTTACCGTGGTGAATATGGATCCGATTGAACATGATATTCAAGGGTATGAAACAGCGAGGAAGCGAGGTGCACGTGTTTTATTTAATCGCCCCCTTCCTATGAATCCGTTTCATAAGGTCCTTGGTATGATGAATAGTCATAAGCACATGGCAGGAAAGCCCATGGTAGAAAATGTTCACTTAAGAAAAGGACGAAATATTTTTGTTATGCAATGCGGGTTTCACCCCTACATGTTTTCATGGGGGTTAATTGTTGAGAATCCGTACTATGCTATTACTCCAGAATCTGGAGAGTTTGAAATTTCAGATGTACCTCCTGGAGACTATACATTGACTGTTTGGCATGCAGGAATGAAAAAGTATCTTGAAAAGAATATTAGTGTGAAGCCACATGGGGCAGAGGTAGTTAACTTTGAATACCAAACCGTTTCTGGGAAACGACGGAGTGTTCATGAGATGCACGATAACCCTCGCTTTGGTTTAGAACTTTTAGATGAAGGAGAAGAGATTATTCCTTCTCTTCGTCTTCAGATACCGTAAGGATTTCATGCGAATGAAAATATGTATCAGTCTTACGGTGTTTCTGTTTGTCTACTCTTCTTTCTCTCTGGGTAGTTCCGTCGACCTTATTCATGCCTATGAAGTGACTGAGGTGACAAATGCAGGGTCATTGGAGGGGGTGGTGATGTTACTAGGTCCACCTCCTGAACCAAAGGCGTATAATTTAGTGACATTTCCTGACCCAGAATACTGTGGAAGGATTTCAACAGGGAATGGGTGGCGATTGCTGAGAGATTTTCTTGTGAATGATCAACGGCAGGTTCAAGATGTTGTGGTATTTTTTGAAAAGATTCAGGCCGGGAAACCATTTTCTTTGTCCGTTCCTCGTATTTCAGCTCAGGATTGCCAGTTCCGCCCATTTACTACCATTATACGGAGTGGGCATGGAGTTGAGGTGATTAATATGGATCCCGTTATGCATGATATTCAAGCGTACGAAACGTCAAAACGACAAGGTGCGAGAGTATTATTTAACTCTCCATTGCCGTTTAATCGACTCCACCATCGTGGTGATATGCATGCCTCCCACTCTCACAGCCCAAGCGAGTCGCTCGTTCGACAATTTAGCTTAAGCAAGGGACGTAAGACCTTTGTCATGCAATGTGGGTTTCATGCCTTTATGGAGAGTTGGGCTATTGCTGTAGAGAATCCATATTATGCCTTCACGGATTCCAATGGTAGGTTTTTAATAGATCAGATCCCTCCAGGCACCTACCGTGTTCATGCATGGCACCCGAGTATTAGGGAGGTAATTGCTCAAACTATTACCATCAACTCTGAGGAACGAGCCTTACTCACGTTTAGACTTCCCGCTCCTAGTAAACGACGGACCGCGCATAAATTGCGCACACCTTCGCGTTTTACTCCTGCAGCACTTGGTCGTCCTATCAATATTCAGCCGTTGCTTGAACGCCAAGTCCCATGAGATGGGTCGAAACTTGGGGATCCACAAAATGGGTACCTTGCATCGTCTTCTTTTACCTAGTTTCGGGGTATGATGCCTCGCTGGTTTCGGCTTCGGATCACGCCTGCCCTGATGACTGTATCGTTCAACCCCAGTCTTCTGTGGAGTTTTCGGCTCGGCTGACTTGGCGGAAGGACGGGAAAACTTCTAAATCTCAGTTATTTGTGAAGGGTGATCGTTATCGCATTGAACATTTAGGGGGTGTAAAAACAGATCTTGGTTTTGCGAGCATGACGATTGTTCGCTTAGATAAAGGTAGGGTGTGGTATGTTTATTCGCAGCGACGATTAGTTTTGAGTGTCCCGGCAACGCAGGAAGACTTTCCACCATTTTCTGTAAAAGTGAAGGGGGAGGTGTCGCGTACCTTAATTGGGGATGCTATTGCTGGTAAGCGTCCGGCCCAGTTATATGAAATCGAAGTTCTGACAAAGTCAGGTGGGCATGAGAAATACTATGAATGGGTAGATACTGAGCAGCATGTGTTATTGAAACTGTTGAGTCAGGAACGTGACTGGTGGGTAGAATATGAACATGTTGTCGTTTCGCCACAGCCTGACTATTTCTTTGAAGCTCCCCTTGGCTATCGGAAGGTTGAAGCACAGGTAGTCCATCCAGAAAAATGATAGATTGTAAGGATGAATGAATGAACATTTTTTGTATGCTATGTCTTCGTTTGCGTTCTGATTATTGGTATTCACTTGTGCAAGAGATCTCTGTACCTGTAAGTCACTATAGACTGCAGCGCGGTCAATCAATCTTACTGCTGGCCTCTATTCTCATCTTTTTATTGGTTATCCCTTTAGGTGGAAAGAGCCTATGGGCGGAACCCTCGGAAGCGAATCCAGATGCCTCCCTCGTGCAACAGGCCTATGCGAATTCAAAGTATCAGGAGGTACTTGATCAAGTTGCGAAACTCAATACGGTAGAACAAGAATCAAATTTGGTACAACGTCTCAAAATTCTCAGTTTAGCCCATCTCGGAAAAACACAGGATAGTATCGAAGCATATGAGGCGATTGTACAGTCGTCTGGTCGCGAGAACGAAGCATTGCTTCGCGAGTTAGTGATTGCCGTTATTTTGCCCCTTCGTGCAGATATGCGTGAGCAAATTCGCGGTGCAGCCTATACGGCGTTAAAGGAAATCCATTCGGAAGATATGGTGCCATTGTTAGAGGAAGGGTTAGGAGATGGTTCAGGGATGATTCGAGCTCTGGCGGCTGAAGGGTTAGCTGGATTGAAGTCTGGCCCGAAGTCTCAACGATTTCGCCAAGGGCTCCAAGATA
Organism: Nitrospirales bacterium; assembly: GCA_029261355.1. Taxonomy (GTDB): domain Bacteria; phylum Nitrospirota; class Nitrospiria; order Nitrospirales; family UBA8639; genus JAGQKC01. The sequence continues at coordinate 135,166 of JAJDBM010000017.1, forward strand.
AAGCTGGGTTAGTGCGTGCGATTGTCCTAAAGGGATTGGGGCGTTCTGGAGATCCCACAGATGGAGACCTCGTACGTCCTTTTTTAAAAGATAAACAGGTGATCGTACAAGTTGAAGCCGCTGGGGCTATGGTGAAGCTTGGATATCCAGAGTTTTGGGATCGTATTGAGAAGAGTGCGCAACAGCATGAAGGCTATGAACGAGGTGCAGCCTATCGCGTGTTTGGAGAACTTGGTGATGTGCGTGCAATTGATATTCTTGAGCAAGGCTTACGGGATCGGCAGCCTTCTATTCGAGGGGCAGCAGTGGCGTCATTAGGAAAACTTCAGCGAGGAGAAGCGGTGCCATTGTTAATGCAGGCTTTGATGGAGAAAAGTCCTGCGGTAAGAAGTATTGCGGCGGTGGGACTTGGGAAATTGAAGGCTGAGCAGGCCATTCCAGCGTTGACGAAAGGATTGCATGATTCCAATCCTGGAGTACGGACAGCATCCGTTGCGGCATTGCTTCATCTCAGTAGTCCCTTTCGTCTTGTTGCGCAAACGGTGAGTGAACTTATTCCAAATAAAAATCCTGGCATTCGATCTGGCATTGCCAAGGCCTTAGAGAATGGTTATGGAACTGATGTGGTCGGGACCTTGTATCTCTTACTTTCTGATCCTGTGCCGAAGCCAAGAATTTCAGCCGCTCGGTCATTGGGACGTATCGGACATCGACAAATGCTTCCTCGACTCAAGCAGGCATTACGCGATCAAGACCCAGCTGTTCAGGCAACTGTCGCGGCCGCTATTGTTCGAGTGCTGTCTCGTCCTAATAAGATGTGACACCTTTCATCTTTTCCGCCATGAGAGTTTCTCCTCGTAATCAGTTGTCCCTATTGATCCGTACCAGGTACCGTTTAAGCAATGCCTAATCGATTACGTGCACAGTGGATCATGCTTGGCTTTCTTTTCTTGAACTGTGTTTCATGTCAATCTGTACCGCCTTTTACTCATTCGATTCCTGTGGCTGCCGTTTCTCAAGAGACAGCAGAGATACATTGGGTAGATTGGAGTAACGAGACGTTTCAAGCTGCTCGAGAAGAAGATAATCTCATACTCCTCGACTTGACTGCTGTGTGGTGTCATGCCTGCCATGTGATGGATGAGATAACTTATGAAGATCCAACAGTTGTTGCCATATTGAATGCGACATTTATCTCAATTCGTGTGGATACTGATCAGCGTCCAGATATTGAAGCGCGGTATCGGCATGGAGGGTGGCCGACAACAAGCATTTTGTTACCAAGTGGAGAAATCGTATTTCAAGCCAACTTTCTTAATCCAGAAGATTTACAAGAAGCACTCCTAGCATCAGAAGCGCTTTATCGTGAGAACAAAAATGAATTGATCACTCAGGCCACTGCGATTTGGGCGAAAGTAGATGAAGCCAGAAAGAGTCGAACTCGTCCTACCGGGACGATTGATGAAGCAATGATTGAGCAAATAAACTCGTCAATTGAATATAGCTTTGATGCTGTGAATGGAGGGTTTCGAGACAAGCCAAAGTTTTTTGAGCCAGAAGCCATATCGTTTCTTCTTGAGCGTTATCATCACACTGGCAAGATGTCCTTAAAGCATATGGCGCTATTGACCTTACAGCAACAACGAAATCTTATTGACCCGATTTGGGGTGGGTTTTATCGATATGCTGTGAAGTCCGACTGGACGCAGCCACATTTTGAGAAGATGCTTTCTCTTCAGGCGGTGAATATCTCGAATTATCTTGAAGCCTATCAAGTTACCGGAGATGAAGCCTATCGAGTGGTAGTTGAAGAGACAATGGCGTATGTCAGGCGGTTTTTAGTTGAGCAACATGGGAGAGGGTTTTTTGCTAGCCAAGATGCTGATGTTAAAAGTGTCAAAGGCTCCCCTCTCTCTTCGATGTCCGGGGAAGAATACTTTCAACTTGGAAAGACCGAGCGACTGAAGGTTGGTCTACCTTATGTGGATCGAACAATTTACACCGGTTTGAATGGATTGATGTTACAAAGTTATCTCAAAGCTCATCGAGTGCTTGGGGAGTCACCAGCATTAGATTTAGCGTTGAAGGTACTCAGTCATTTATATCGCCAGCGCTACGTGTCAGGAAAAGGCATGGCACACCGTGAAGTCGATGGTGAGCTACTGGAGTTTGGTCTTCTCAGTGATCAAGTCTTCTTTGCCGGAGCATTGGTGGAGGCTGCACTCACGACTGGTGATATGAGTTACATTGCGAAAGCTGAACGCCTAACACAGGACTTTGTGAAATTGTTGGAGGATCAGCAGGGTGGTGGCTTGTATGATCGACCTGCTGATGCTTCCGCTGAAGGTCTCTTAAAGTTTCCGCACAAATCATTAGCAGCGAATTTACAAGCAGCCATATTGTTGTCAAGTCTTTACTACGTCACTGAAAATCAGGTGTATCGAGATGTCGCGGAGCGAACCTTGGAGTATGTCTTTGGTGTGCCAGAGGTGCCTCCTCTAGGATTGTCAGGAATAGCTATTGTTCGATTCCTTAAATACCCTGTCCATATTGTGGTCGTTGGCTCGAAGTGGGATGAAAAGACCATGTCACTATTTCAGGAAGGGGGCAAGCTGTATGCGCCAGGAAAGATTGTTCGATTGCTCGATCCAGCAATAGATTCCCTGAAAATTGGAGACATCACCTTTCCAAAGCTTAATGAACCAAAAGCCTACATTTGCACCGACACCATGTGTTCTGAGCCATTTCATGAGCCGTCAGGTTTTTCTGCTCGCTATCAAGAATTAATTCATGGCGTAAAAAACTAGGCTTTAATACGTATTATCCCAACGGTATTCCATGTGTCAGTTTCTACGAATCATAGGCATGCAAAATAAACAAAATCAAATAGTTATGCGACTTTAATTTGATCGTTTTACGGTCAATTACCTTGACACCTTTTTTTCCTTCTTGCTATATATGGATAGAACGTATTAACGAGGTTTCTACAGCTTTCTACTCACATCTTGCTCTAAATATGGACGTGCGTAGGGGGTCTATTAAAACCGCAAGTATTCATTCTCCCCTCGTTAGCAAACTAATTATTCTCAACCAGGAGGAAGTATCATGAGGAATCGTCAATCTTTGACTGTATGTCTCCTTGCCGGAGCCGCACTGTTGGTCGCTCCAATGATTGCGCAAGCAGGTGGAACGATTAAAGGTAAAGTGACCTTTAACGGTAAGGTCCCTGCTCCCAAGGAATTTGCATTTGGAAAATTCCCGAACGTGGAATTTTGTAAAAAGAATCCAAGTAAAAGTGCTGATGGAGAAACCCGTTTATTAAAAGAGGTTGAAATCGATGGTAGCAAGGGGTTGAAAAATGCCGTGGTGGCGGTTCGTGACATTAAAGATAAAGCTTGGATGGGAACCTTTAAAAAGGCTCCTTCACAAGAAGTTGTCGCAAAATTATGTGAGTTTCTTCCCTTTACTGGAGTGGTTGTGAGCAAGGGGCAATTCAAAGTGACTAATGATGATGCGGATGCTGATGATCCAAAATCAAAAGAGGGTGTGTTGCATAATCCTCATAGCTTTGACGTATTAGGTGCGAAATCATCAACGCTGTTTAATATTGGTTTAGCCAAAAAGGGCTCTTCTCTTCAGAAAACCATGAAGCTTCGTATGGCCAAAAAAGGCGGAGTGGTACGGTTGCAATGTGATCAACATGAGTTTATGCAATCATGGTACCTTCCGGTGACCAATCCGTTTTTTGCCACCAGTGGGGCCGATGGAACATTTGAAATTAAGGACGTTCCTGCTGGAAAGCACAAACTCTTGGTCTGGCATCCGCTTGCTGCAAAGAATGCCGTGAAGAAGGCCATTGAAATTGAAGTTGATGTGAAAGATGGTGGAACAGTCGAAGCCAACTTTGATATCAAATAAGTAGACAGTTCGTGTAAGAGTCTGAGTAAGGGCAACTCGTGAAGTAGGCGAGTTGCCCTTATTTTTTCTGTCGTCAAACCTCTTGAAACTCATCTCTTGCGTTTGTCTGTCAGGGGCCGTTAAGATCGTTTCATGATGAAAAAACAGGAGAATCTATTGTTAGTTGAGGCCCTGTGTGCCACGTGAACTTTCCCTTGCCGAAATCTTCCAGTTAGGATATTACTGGGAGACAAAAATTCTTCTCACAGCGGTGAAGTTAGACCTCTTTTCTGCGTTAACTGGGAGTCCTCGTTCTTCCGCACAGCTTGCCCAGCAATTAAGTCTTACCGTTCGCCCCCTGACGCTCTTGCTGAATGCGCTCGTGGCTATGCGAGTGCTAAAAAAAGAGTCAGATACCTTTGCGAATACAGAGGTGGCTCAACGCTATCTCGACAAGTCTCAGAAAGAATATGTTGGACACTTATTACTCTTACATGATGCGGAGTGGGAGAATTGGGGGCAGTTAGAGGACACGATTCGAACGGGTCAGTCCCCTGTTTCTCAGCATGTCTTTGAGACCAATCCAGAGTTGGGGACCAACGTGCTTTCGGTCCTCCATAGAATTGGAAAAGAAAGTGGCCCAAATTTGGCAAAACGCATGGATCTCAATAAAGCGAAAACGCTTCTTGATGTGGGTGGTGGAGCCGGGACAAATGCTATTGCCTGTTGTCAGGAGTATCCTGATTTAATGGCTACGGTTTTTGACCTGCCCCAAACCTTAGTCATGACAAAGAAGGTGATAGAGCAGGTAGGATTAGAGGGTCGTATTCAGACGCAGGCAGGAAATTTTCATCATGATGCGTTTGATAAGACATATGATGCTGCGTTGATGTCTGATATTCTTCACTATCAGAGCGGTGAGACGAATGCAAAGCTTGTCGCAAAAATTTACGAATCACTATCTGATGGCGGGCAGCTTGTCATCAAAGACAGGTTCCTGGATCCATCTGGGACAAGTCCCGCATGGACGACGGCCTTTGCCGTTCATATCATGATTAACACTGAACAAGGACAGTGCTTTACTAGTCAGACCGCGATGACATGGATGAGTGATGCTGGGTTTCACGATGTCCGTGAACTTGAGCCCTGTGCCGTGATTCAAGGCACAAAAAAGTAAAGAAGGAGTGTAACGCATGGATTCCGTGGCAGAATGGCTGAGGCAACCAGGTTTCGCTGGTACATTTGCGACCATGGGGGCAGATGTTAGTCAATTGATGGCAGCTGTTTTCACCACTCTTTTTATTGTTGGGTGGTTTCAAGCAAAGAGAGGCGAAGGCACCAAGCATCATTGGCTGATGCTTGGCGGAATGATTGCTATGTTGTCCTTCTTTACGAGCTACTATTTATTTCGAAACCTTGGGGTCTTGGCATTTGAGGGGAAGGAAGGCTTCGGAGGCTCTCAGTGGCTTTATGATAATGTGTTTCTTCCCATCCTCACGATTCACATCATTTTAGTGATCATTGGCTTGATTATGGCGGTGTATATGATTGTCTTAGGGTATCGCACCCAATTTATTTCCGGAGCTCGGCGCCTCTTGCGTGAACAAGTGCTTCAAACGAGCTGGGGGAAAATGCTGGGAATTCTTGGAGTGTTGGCAGGTCTGGTCATCACCTATTTACTCTCGTTGGTTGCGCTTGATCGCTTTGGAATGGGAAAGCTTGCGGTATGGGTCAGTCTGCTTGTGATCATTGCATTGGTCATGGTTCTTGAAAAATCGATTCAACGGATGTGGCCGAATGGGGCGAGGCGACATCGTGTGCTTGGTCGATTTACCATGGTGATCTATTGTGTGTTGTTCGTGACCGGAAGTGCCACGTACACGATGTTATATATTCTTTACCCAGGAAAGATTGGGTGATAGCAATTTGGTCGAGTCATGAATTGTGGTTGTGGACAGAGACTGAGACTGTGCGGTGTTGACGAGGTGGATGCCATGTCCTACCTTGCCAGGTTTTCCTGTGACCCATGTGATGGGTCTGTTGGTGTAGAAGGTGAACGCAAAGAGGTTGCGGCCTTGTTGAGTCAAGTCTGTTGGACTGATGAAGCCCTTCACGTCATCGACCGCTTGCCTCCCCATGTTGTCCCGCTCTATCGCGATGACGTTGAGCAATATGCCCACAAGGTCGGCAACAAGCTTGTCACGCTTGACTTTCTTGGTGAAGCCAAAAATCAAGGCACCGTGTCTTGGAGTCCCGAAACTCTGCGTCGATTAGATCGAGTTCCTCCAGGAATTCGAGCAATGGCTCGTGTTGAATTGGAGCGAACGGCTTTGGATCGTGGGATGACAGAGGTGACGGTTTCTTTAATGGAAGAAATCAAGGCACGGTATTTTGGGTTGGGTACTTCACCGACTGTAGCTTCGGCATGAGTGTCTTTCTCTGTAGACGATAATTTTGCTTTTCATACGCGATAGATAGAACGCAATGCTTCACCGATTGGCCTTACGAGTCGTTCCGCAACTCAATGCGCTTGTCACCGAACCTGCCGTCAGAAAACGTAAGCGGCTCGTCATGTTGGCACCAGGGATGGTGGCGTTTGGTCTCTACCATCTTCTCAAGTCCTCTCTCCCTTTGGATGATCCGTTTATTCTGCTTGGATTTAGTGGGTTTTTGGCTTCACTTTCCGCTATGTGGTCCTATCGAATGGGGCGGAATGTTCCTGTCTTAACTATTATTCAGGAAGATGGCCTGCGACGTATTGCCTGGGTTGTCGGTTGGATTGGATTTGCTTATGGCATGCAACTCTCGCTTCTTGTCTTAGCCTTGTTAAGAATATTTGTGGCCTATGACTTTCTTCTTCATCCAGAAGGTCCGGCGATGATGGCTATTATTATTGCCAGTTCTTCTGTCACGCGAGATGCGTTTGAGTTGGGCTATATTCGATTGAAAGAACAACAAGGACAAAAGATTGTGACCTTTCCTGATGGTCGTCCCTTCCGGCGTTGGATTCAGTTAGAGTCGGCCACGATGGGGAGATGGACCGTAAGCGCATCGATTATAGGCATGAGTAGTGCCTTCTTCTTATTGTCCTTTGGAGGCATTGGAAGTCATGACCTCACACAATCGATTGTGATTTCCCTTCTTGCGGCTTGTTTAGGGTTGGTGGCTTTTTACGCTGGAGAGTCTAGATCAGGAGATTGGCGCAAGGGAGTTGCTCAAAACGGATGGTTAGCCTTAGGTCGGTTTTGGTTGTGGCCCTGCCTGACCTTTGCCCTGACGTATTATTTAGTGCAAGCCGGTTTCTTTATTTTTTTAGTGCAAATGGAGCAGCTGCAAGGTGTTGCTCAGATTTTTACGGCTGGGGCGACAGCAGCCCTTATGGCAGGATATAGTTTTTACCTAGGCCGATGTAAGCTTCTCGAAGCAGAAACTCAACAGGGTATTCCTGAAAATATTCAAAGTTGTCCATTTGTGATGGGTATTTTAAATAAAGCGGGATATTTCCCAAAGGGGAATACGGCCATTCCTGAAGTTGAGACATCGATACAAACGGAAAAGGTGGGGTGAGGGAATCTGTGATATTTATTGGTCGGGTCATACTCATTTGGCTGGTTGTCGCGTTGACTTGGAATGGCGCCGTCGGAGGAGTGTCCCCTGCCTATGCCGAGACGCCTTCTTCTCCTGTCATTTCTGAAGATATTTATTACCAAACAGAAGGGACTCCGAGTGGTCCCTCTGCACGTTCAGTCAAGTCTACCTATCCAGACGTCAAGTTTATTGATAATCGAGTCTTAGTGTGGGTGGTGATGCAGCAGCACACCTACTTTGGTGGATTTGTTCTTGCCCTTCCGTTCTTTGCCGTTCTTTTAGAATTCTTAGGACTCACTCGACGTGACCCTGATTCGATTCGCCGCTATGATGGCTTGGCGCACGACATCATTCGAGTGGCCGTGGTTTCTTTATCCTTTACCGCGTTTTTAGGTGCCGTCGTATTAGGAATTTTTATTAATTTGTATCCTGGGTTCATGAGTTATATGGGATCGACATTTAAAAGCTTGATGCCCATGTATGCGGGTGTCTTTGTCAGTGTCTCGTTTCTTTTGGTGTTGTATTACTACAGTTGGGATTACCTCTCGTCGCCGGGGAAAAAGTGGATACACATGGCTATTGGGGTTCTCGTGAATGTGATGGGTGCGGTCTTGTTGTTTTCAGCCAATGCCTGGGCTTCATTTATGATGGCTCCTGCTGGAGTCGATGCCGATGGTCGATTTTTAGGGAATATTTGGAATTTGATGCATTCTCCGCTCTGGAACCCTTTGAATACTCATCGATTCCTTGCGGATATCATGTCAGGTGGTGCAGTGGTTGTGGCCTACGCAGCCTATCGTTATTTAACCACACGGTCGGAGAAGGAGCGGGCCTATTATGATTGGGTGGGCTATGTGTTTATTCTCGTTGTAGTCTGTGCTCTGCTACCGATGCCAATTGCTGGGTATTGGTTGATGAAAGCCGTGTTCCAATTCCGGTCTCAAATGGGAGTCACCATGATGGGGGGTCTTCTCTCATGGATGTTTGTCATTCAAGCCATCACTATCGGTGTCTTATTTTTAGGGATTAATTACTACATTTGGCAATCGTTGGGACGTGTGAAAGGTGGAGAACGCTTCCATTCATATTTTAGAGTCATTACGTTTGCCATGTTGGCCTGCTTTATTGTTTGGTTTACTCCGCATACTATTGCGACAACTCCAACTGAAATGAAGGCAATGGGGGCAGCACAGCATCCGGTGATTGGACAGTTTGGAGTGATGTCGGCCAAGAATGGAGCGATCAACCTCATGATTTGTCTCACGGCACTCAGTTATCTCTTATATCGGCGGGCGAACTATGTCATTGTGACGCCTTGGGCTCGAAGGGGGGATATTGCTTTGGTGGCATTGTTTACGTTGGGCATGATGAATATCCTGTGGTTAGCTATTTATGGGTTTTATATTCCTGCCAATGTGCGGGTTGGATTATCGATGCCTCAGGGGGTAACCACAGCAACGGTTGTACTCGGAGGTCTTGCAATTAATTATCTCATGTTGCGGCATGCCAAGGCCGTCGGGCCGATAGCCTGGGGTAAAATTTCAGTACGCGGAATGGTTGTGCTATTCGGAGTGGCGGCGGCATTTACTTGGGTAATGGGGTTAATGGGATATATTCGATCAGCCGGTCGACTTGGATGGCATGTGAATGAATTACTTCAAGATGTCTCTCCTTGGTCGTTTACCCCTGCGATTAGTTTTGCCGCAAAAATGGTGACAGTGAATATGGTGTTGTACTGGACCTCAGTATTTTTCATGTTCTGGTTAAGTCGGCGAGATTACCAAACGGCTGAGGAGCGAATTGAGACTCGAGTGCCAGCCACTCCACTTGTGCAGTCGCTTTCACGAGAGGAAACATCGGTATGAGCTATGGGGTGAATCAAATGTGTTTGAGACAAAGTGTCTGGTTGGCTATGGGAATCTGGAGTGTCATTGTTGTACTTGGGCTCCCCATTACTGAGTTCCCCCAGAATGTCTATGCTGAGTTGGGGGCAGGGACAATTATACTGGAAGATTTTCATGATCCTGATGATAGCGGTTTTCCAAAGAAGTGGGATGCTCAGCGAAGTATCGCCACGGCGAAAGAAACCTATGCGATCGTGAAGGATGGCGAGGAAATGTTCTTAAAGGCGCAAAATGCTAGCCAACGCATTTATACTAAGAGGATTTCCTGGGATCCTAGAACGCATCCAATTTTGACCTGGCGTTGGAGGGTGAACGATGTTCCGGAAGGGGCTGATTTTATTGCGGCCGTCTATCCATCGTTGGATACGGATTTGATGTTTATTCCGGTGAATACAAAATACGTGTGGAGTCTAGATGTGCCTGTTGGTACCATCAAGGAGGGTGGGATGTTTGGATCTACAGAAATGGTGATTCGTAGCGGTGTGGAACCAACTGGAGAATGGGTGGAAGAAAGAATTAATGTGTATGAGGATTTTAAGAACGTTCACCAACATGAGCCTGCACCAACGGCATGGGGGATTTCCCTTCTTGGAGGCACTGGTGTGGACATTGACTTTGGGTCAATTGCCATTCATGCAGAGTAAACTCTAGTTTTTACTATTCAGGGGAGTCGTGTCGTAATCGAGGTGGAATGACTCAAGAAAAAATCATTAATATTGTCATTGGTACCGTCGTGATGGGAGCGGTCGGAACGCTCATTGGCTTGCTCATGGGTGGTGTATTTTTACCTGTGGCTGTTGTGTTAGGTGTGATGTTGGGGGCGGGCGTTGGGATGTTTGGCGGTCGCCGGTTCTTCCTGAGTATTTTAATCGGTGCCGTGCTTGGAGCGATTTTGGGATTGGTGCTTGGCGGGGTTGATGCCGTCACTGTTGGGTCAGCATCTGGTGCCGCAATGGGAGGGTTTTTGGGCGTGCAAGCTTCGATGATTTTTGATTCTTTAGCTGAAAGAAGAAAAAGCCTTCAGGCAACATCTCTTCTTCCCGATGAAGCAGCAACGAAAGATGAATCCTAAGCAGAGGGTGAAATCAATAAGATATTTATGGAAGTGTTTGGTGAATTTTAAGGTAAAATACAGCGATGCTAGAAAATAAGAAAGTGCTCATGGGTTCGATCATCTTTGTTTTTGGTTCATTTATCATGATGATTGCCATGCTGCTCTATGAAACCTATAAGGGAAAACCAGCATACGACGCGATGTCCTCCAAGATGTCAGAAAAGGCTCGAGTGCTTCAACCTGTTCCCGTTCAAGATTTTTCCATGTATAAGGTGATCGTGAGTGATGAGGGTCGTGATATGGTCGAAATTCCTGAAGGTCCATTTACGATGGGAAGTCGTAATGGAGATCCAGACGAGGTCCCAGCCCATCCTGTGTATCTTCAATCGTACTATATGGATTTAAAGGAAGTGACCCAGGGTGAATATGAGCGCTTTCTGAAGATGACCAAGCATCAAGAGCCTATTGTGCCAGTTTTTGAAGATGAGGTGTCGAAGCTGATGAGTCCTGAATATCCGGCGATGGCTGTCACATGGAATGATGCGATTGCCTATTGCCGATGGGCAGGTAAGCGATTGCCGACAGAGGCAGAATGGGAGAAGGCTGCACGAGGTGAAGGGAAGCGTCGGTACCCATGGGGAGGTAAGTTTGATCAAAACTATGCCAACGTAGATGGGGCAGATGATGGGTATCAATATTTGGCACCAGTGGCTTCTTTTGAGATCGGTCGAAGCCCTTTCGGGCTCTATGATATCACCGGAAATGTTGCTGAGTGGGTGATGGACGACTATGCTGCCGACTATTATCAAACCACACCGTACCGTGATCCACCAGGGCCAGAAAATGATGATGTCTATAAGGTGATTCGTGGTGGGTCGTGGCGTGAGTCGAGAGTTGGGGCACGGCTGACCAAGCGGTTTTCTGCCAAGATGTGGAGGACCGATGCGACGGTTGGTTTTCGGTGTGCAAAAGACAGCGAGCAGCCATCACCGTCATCTTAGGATCTTATGAAGGTTTCGTGAGGTAGGCTCACTTGATTTATCACGTGGCAAGGTAATGAATTCAAATGTCCAAGACCAAGAATAGAACGGCATAAAATTATGGATGGCCGCTTTAAGCTTGTATTCCTTGTGGCAATATTGCTTCTCACGGGGTTACCCTTGATTGGGATTTTGAATGGGACGACCCAGCCGCCTGATGATCCAGATAGTGAACATGTTGTGACTCGAAATATCCATGATAATTTGACGCCAGGGAAAGAAGGCGATGTTGCGGTAGTGGAAGGTGAAATGGTTCGGGTGCCGGCTGGAGAGTTCGTTCGTGGAACAAACGGCGGCGGATACAATGAGCGACCAGAAAATATCTTTCATCTTGATACCTTTTGGATTGATAAATTTGAGATCACAAACCACCAGTATTTCGAGTTCGTAGAGAGTACGAACCATCGTAAGCCCGGCCCCCCCTCCCGTTATGCAAGAAACCTTGTTAATCTAAGAGGTACGAACCAGCCTGTGGCATATGTGTCATGGCCTGATGCTAAGGCATATTGTGAATGGAAGGGGACGCGGTTACCCACTGAGGCGGAGTGGGAAAAGGCTATGCGAGGGACTGATGGGCGAACGTGGCCGTGGGGAGAGGAGCTGGCCTACGATTCGTCAAACTTAGGTGGTGTCCAGGATGGGTTTGAATTTACGGCTCCTGTAGGGTCTTTTCCTCGAGACCAAAGCATCTTTGGTGTATTTGATGGAGCAGGCAACTTAATGGAGTGGGTGGAAAATTGGTATGTTGAACAACTCTATGCAGAGTCGACAGGTTCAGATAGTGCCACTATGTCCAAGACCTATAAAACCTTGAGGGGCGGTGGGTACACAAACCGTGGCATTGATCTTCGAATTACCACTCGAATGTTTATGGTGCCAGACTTTAGAGATGAAACAATCGGATTTCGATGTGCGAGATCAGAGAGCGAAATAGGCGACAAGAAGGTTTAGCTTCAGTTACTCAATGATTGCTTTAGAGGAAATCAAAGTAATAGAGGATGAGAAACACAGCTAAGATAATATTGACAACCATTCCTGCCAAAACTATAATATCGAACACTTTTGCATTGGTGCGCATGAGCCATCCCTTACTAAAAAAATAATGTATTTTGAATAGCATGGAATTCTTAGAGCTGTCAAGTAAAATAAACTAGGTGAAATCATTTAGCAATAGGTGGGAAAATGCCAAGAACTGATTCCGTGGAAACAAAAATTGGAAAAGCCATTTTTTACTTAACCTGTGCCGTAAGCTTTTGGTTCTTTTATTGGTTCGCGGGCATACAATGTCCATGCTGAGTAAGTAGATGTTCTCTTGATGAAGATTTCTGGGGATATAATAGGTAATCACGGGAGGATGACATGCAATTTGTTTATGTGGCGATTGGGTTGGTTGTAAGTTTTGTCTATTTTCAAGCTTTAGATTGGTTCCTCATGGATGCACAGGGCCTCGATTATTTCTACATGTTCAGGTAATGACTGGTCTACTTTATGTGCTCTGTGGTTTTACATTTGAAAGAAGAAATACATGAATGGTTTTAAGCTAAGCTCAAATTTAAAAGGAGGTTGGTCATGGGTCACCTGTTAGGTCGAATGACCCGTAACAGTAAAAAGGTGATGGCCGGTACGGCCTTGTTTGCCATGGTGGGGCTGTTGGTGCTCCCCATATTTATGGCACTACCTGCATTGGCAGGTGGAGGTGGTGGGGGAGCCGCTGGTCAGCCTCCTGCTGACGTACTGGCTGAAAGGGCGGCCGCTGGGGTAGGTGAGGAAGCCGAAGAAGAGCAGGTAGAGACGGGGCGAGATGTCTACTATAAGATCGAAGGCCCGGCAGTGGGAATGCCTGCTCCTATCACAGAGGATAATGAAACCTATTACCCTCGTTATAACTTCGAGAGCCGAGTCCTTCTCTGGGTAGCCAATCAACAGCATCTTTATTACGGAAGCTTTGTGCTGGCAGTTCCCATTTTTTGTATGTGTATAGAATTTGCGGGAATGGTGAGCAAGGATAAAGAAATGGCCAAGAAGTATGATAAGTTGGCCTATGACTTTATTAAGATCAGCTTAACCGCATATTCTCTAACCGCCATTCTTGGTGGGATACTCATTTTTACATTTTTGACTCTTTATCCAGCCTTCTTCGGTTATCTCTCAAGTATCTTCAGGCCGGTTATGCATATTTATGCATTACTGTTTGTGGCTGAGAGTGCCACGCTGTACATCTACTATTACGGCTGGAACCAAATGAAGGAAGGGGTCATGAAGTGGGTTCACCTCAGCATGTGTGTGATCCTTAACGTCATTGGGACAGTGCTCATGTTCTTGGCAAATTCATGGATTGCCTTCATGATGTCCCCAGCTGGTGTAGATGAGCAGGGGCGATATCTTGGGAATATATGGCACGTGCTTCACACCGCTTTATGGAACCCACTCAATGTTCATAGAATTCTTGGGAATATGGCATTTGGTGGAGGTGTGGTCGCAGCCTATGCAGCATATAGATTCCTCTCTGCTAAAACTGATGAGGATCGTGCCCATTATGATTGGATGGGTTACATTGCAATGAGTTTAGGGGTCGCTTTCCTTATTCCATTGCCATTCGCAGGTTATTGGCTTATGCGAGAGGTGTACGCATATAGACAGCAAATGGGAATTACGCTCATGGGTGGTTTGTTGGCTTGGTTATTCATTATCCAAGCTACCATGATTGGAATTCTTTTCCTGACAACTAACTACTACTTATGGCAGGCGCTAGGTAGGATGACTGGAGGTGAACGCTTCCAGCGATATATTAAATACCTGGTGTTTATCTTAGTCGTTGGATTGTTGGTGTTTATCACGCCACATACAATTGTGATGACGCCAGCAGAGCTGAAGGCTATGGGTGGTCAGCAGCATCCTGTACTGGGTAATTATGGTGTGATGTCAGCAAAGAATGGTGGTATTAACGCAATTATTATGACCACTATTCTCAGCTTTATTTGGTATCAGCGAGGGAATAAAATACCGACGGTTAGCTGGTCGAAATTCGGAAACATCTTCATGGGGTGTTTCTTTATAGTCGCACAGCTCAATAATATTTGGTTAGCTTGTTATGGGTACTTTATTCCGGCAAACGTTAGAATTGGACTATCAGTTCCACAAGTGGCCGGAACTCTATCCTGTCTCTTCTTAATGACGCCTCTTAATCTGGCGATGTTGAGTGGTGCAAAAGAGTTGGGTCCAATCAAGTGGGGAACAATTCAGCCAAGATCGCAATATGCTTTGATTATGTTAGCCACAGCATTTACGTGGATGATGGGCCTTATGGGTTATATTCGCTCTTCGGTAAGGCTGTTTTGGCATGTTAACGAGGTGATGCGTGATAACTCTCCATGGGCTTACACTCACACAATTGGATTTGCTGCGAACGTGATTTCATTTAATGTACTGTTCTTTTGGATCACGATTATGTTTGTCTTCTGGTTGGGAGCCTTGGGAATGAAGGCAACGCCTGTTCCCGTTAAAGAGGCAGTTCCTGGAACTCCTGCTCCGCAACCTGCAGCTGGAAGCTAATTGACCAATTTTAACTGAGTCCATTTGCCGTCCAGAGATACGCTCTGGGCGGCATCCTGATGGAGGGTATTCAAGGTGTTAGAACTTATTGGAGCTGGCTTTTCACTTGGGTGGCCACTTTTGGCTTTCCTTGTTTGTTTGATTTTGTATTTTCAAGGGTCGATTAAAGATCCTGTAGAAAAAAAGGCTGCAACATTTAAAGGAATCGTTGGTATTTTTTGCGCATTAGCCGCATGTATGGCCATCGCAAATTATACAGCAAACTTTAATGCTGATCCTGGTGTATTACCTGTTTCGCTGGTGCTTATCACCGCGACAACATTTGTGCTGAGCTTATATTTTACGAATATTGGTGCCTTGATGAAGATTGGCGGATTCATGTTTTTTGTTGCCGCCGCTTTATCTGGTTATGGAAATTGGCTTCCACAGGTGGAGGGTGGTTTTCCCCCACCGGTCGTTAAGCTAGACTTCCAAAGCATGTCGGCTCAGCAATTAGGGGACGAAGGTGAGAAAATTATTTTTGGTGGCCTTGGGCAAAGTAAAACTCAAGGCGCAATTGGTAAGGGCCAATGTCCTCTCTGTCATGGTTTTCAAAAAGGTTTTTTAAGTGAGCGCGCTCCAAACCTTTTTGATATTCCCGCTAGATCCAAAACAAGACTTGAAGAACCGAATTATCATATGAATGACCCTGCTTCACGTCCATCTGTTCAAAAAGAGGCATTTGAAGGCTCAGGTACAGCTGTAGATGCTCAAGAGTATATTGCAGAATCTCATGCCTGTCCCAACTGTTATGTGGTTCCTGGGTTTGGCGTGAAGGGCTCAAATGATACTGAAAGTCCAATGCCAAGAATTCATAAGGCGCCAATCTCACTGTCTATGGGCGAACTTGCAGCTGTTGATACCTGGATGTATGTCAGGGAAGGTATGGAAGCTCCGCCCTATGATGTAATTGTCACCTCCTACGAAAAATTCATTCCTGAAGGTGACCGGATTACCGTAACCGAAGAAGATGATGGTGGTGCAGCTGCCGGGGGTGTTTTGGCGACTGGCGAAGAGCCTGTTAATGAAATATTCATGAAAGCTGCATGTGTTGCCTGTCATACGATTCCTGGTATTGAAGGAGCAACCGGGAAAGTTGGGCCTGCGCTTATTGAAGGTACCAATGCCCCAAATCGTTTAAAGGATGCTGGCTATAAGGGTAAAGCAAAGTCCGTAAAAGAATATATTACGGAATCAATTTTAGATCCAAGTGCATATGTGGTGACGGATTACCCTGATGGTCAGATGCCGAAAGACTTTGGGAAAAAACTGAGTGCCGGCGCAGTTAATAAAATTGTTAATTATCTATCGCAAGTAAAAGATGGGCAAGATCCTCCACCAATTGAATAGTCCGATTGGTAATAATTCTTGATGCCCTCAATATTTAATGTAAGGAGTACAGAGGAATGACGTGGCTAAAACTTGTAGAAGGCTACATGCCGATGCAAATGATCAGCGAGCTGGCCATTTGCATCCTACTCATGGCCGGTATCAACTTCACGTTGAAAAAAGCGGGAGTCGGGATTCCGAAGTTCTTTGCGGGAATT
>JAJDBM010000018.1 GCA_029261355.1 Nitrospirales bacterium
CTATCATCCCCATTATATTCTTTTCAGCGTAAAGATCATCTCCCTTAACCCCCTCAATGAATCCAACGGAACCGCCTATAATACCACCGACAGCGCCAGCCACTATAAATGAAGTAGTATTAAAGCCAATAAGACTGCCAACAACAAGACCTCCTCCAAGTGTGCCTATAGTTACATTTCTCACTGTTTTTACCACTCTGGATTCCGTCCCAGATTCTATAAATTGATCTGACCGTTCCATTAAATCGATGGCTTTGTCATGGTCAATCTGCTTTACCTTTTTTGAGGCCTCTATACCCTGTACATCATTAGAATTTAATTGGTACGTATCACCAGAGGAAGTATTCTGGAGAGACAGATGGACTGCTCTTAAACCAGCTTTTGAAAAATCTGCATTGGTCTGACTCTTAAAATCCTCCGCATACAATAACAAAGCACCGGCTTTTGTTACTCCTGAAAGAGTAGTGAGTTCTTTCGTAACTAGTTGCCCTTGAAATAAATCTCTATCCCTTACAGAATAAGGGAGACACTGTTTTTCGAGTATGCTAAAATTGCAAGAAATTGTTTAAAAGTACTCAAAAACTGGAGGATTTCATGCAGGCAAAACCTAAGTCTCTACAAGCAGAATTGTTCAAAACCCCCCTTAATAAGATAATAGACACTACACATCCCTTATGTGTTTTAGGGGCAAAAATAAAGTGGTGTGAATTTGATAAAACCTTTGGTCCATTATACAGCGAAGGCAAAGGTAGACCGGCCATACCAACACGATTAATGGTTGGTCTACATTACTTAAAGCATACGTACAACCTGAGTGATGAAGAGGTGGTATCACGGTGGTTAGAAAACCCGTATTGGCAGTATTTTTGTGGTAATGACTATTTTGAGCATGATTTTCCCATAGATGCCAGCTCAATGACACGTTGGCGCAAACGAGTATCAGAGGCCGGTATGGAAAAGCTTCTTGAAGAGACGATTACAGCAGGCCTGGATATAGGGGTCTTAAAGAAGAGCAGTATGAATAAACTCAATGTAGATACAACGGTGCAGGAGAAAGCGGTAGGATTTCCTACGGATGCAAAGCTGTATCATCGTATGAGAGAGAAGTTGGTAGGATTGTCGAAAGAGCATGGCGTGATACTTCGTCAAAGCTACAAGTATAAATCAAAGCATGCTTATTATTGGAGAGGTCGTTATACAAGTTGTCGTCAGATGAAAAGGGCAAACAAACAGCAAAGGAGTTTAAAGACTTATCTGGGTAGAGTGGTACGGGACATTGAGAGGAAGATTGCTGGCAATGAGATGTTGCATAGTGTGTTTTCAGATCCATTGAGCCTGGCACATAGAATACTAAGCCAGAAGCGTCAGGACAAGAACAAGTTGTACAGCATACATGCACCCGAGGTAGAGTGCATTGCCAAGGGCAAGGCGCATAAGAAGTATGAGTTTGGTTGCAAGGTGAGTGTAGTGGCTACATCGAGTGAATGTTTTGTAATGGGTATGAAGGCATATCATGGTAATCCTTACGATGGACATACCCTGGATGATGCGATCTTACAGGCAGAAAATATTACTGGGTTTAAGGCGAAAGAAATTTATGTTGACCGTGGTTATAGAGGGCACAATTACAAAGGAGGAGCAGAAGTACGCATAGCCGGACGAGGAAGGAAACGATTAAAGGCATCGGTAAGGAAATGGTTAAAACGGAGATCTGCGATTGAAGCGGTAATTGGGCATGCCAAGACAGACGGAAGGCTAGGGAGAAACTATCTTCATGGGAGAGAGGGAGATAAGATTAATGCTATCTTATGTGGGTGTGGGTACAACATGAGGAAGCTCCTAAAGGCGCTTCTTTTTTATCTGTTTTTCTGCAGACAGAGATCGTTGTCAACAGTTTAAAAATTTTGTTTAGTATAATTTAATCCTGAAAATATGACTTTTTCAGGGTGAACTAAATATTGTATCATGGCGTATTTTACGGCAAGTTATAGTGATTCCCAGATGGCGGTTTATTTATGTCAAAAATAACCAAACAGGCGAAGATAGAGTATCTGCGTGATCTTATGGAATTTGTCTCAAACAATGCTCTCCAGCACGACTTTTCACAAAAGAAAATAAAAGAAATTGAACTGGCAACAGAGGAGGTATTAATGAACATCATTAGCTATGCCTATGAAGACGATGCGGGTGATATCGAAATTAACTGCTGGCATGATAATGACAAGCGCTTCATAACCGAAATAGTAGATACAGGAAAGTACTTTGATGTCCTCTCAGGAAAAGAACCCGATTTAACCAGTGATATTGAAGAACGAGAGGTTGGTGGCCTTGGGTTGTTTTTCATAAAACAATTTATGGATGATGTTCAGTATCGACGTGAGGAAGACAAGAATATCTTAACCTTAGTAGTACAACAAGACTGATGGCCGTAAATAATTTTTTAGTACTGTATAGTAGAGAGCTCCGTAGAGAAAAAATGAGAAAAATACCGGTAACGGACTCATCATTTCCAAACTTATCCGTCTATTTGAGGATCCTCTAAATCTACATTTTTATCCTTATTAATTAAGGTGGTAAATTCGGTTTCTACGGGTTTTCCTGTACGAATGTGCAGGTCTCTCTGAGGAA
>JAJDBM010000019.1 GCA_029261355.1 Nitrospirales bacterium
AGTTTAACTAGTTGTTTCGGCATATGGAATACATATGGCTTCATCAATAACATCCAGAAAGTTATCAAATTTATGACGTATTTTTTTTATACGGCTCTTTAGTACGGCCCAGTAGTTCTCTATCGGATTAAAATCAGGAGAATATGGTGGTAGAAATATTAATCTGCAACCAACACTTTCAATTAGTGTTTTAATTTTATTGCTCTTGTGAAATGAGGCATTATCCATTATTACAATTTGCCCTGTAATAAGTTCAGGAATTAGAACATTTTTAATCCAAAGCAAAAACACCTCAGTATTCGTATGTCCTTGAAATCTAAATGGAGCCTTAATTTCCTTATTATTTAACGCAGCGATTACGCTGGTTCGCTCTTTTCTAGATCCAGATTTCTCTCCAATAACTTTTTCTCCTTTTTTTGCCCAACAATCTGTTTTGTAAATATTATGATCAATACCACTTTCATCAATATATACAATATCCTTTGACTGGATATGATTTATTTCTTCCAAATACTCAGCTCGTCTTTCTTTGTTTCTTTCGGAGTACAGAAATGTTTTTTTTATGGCGATAACCCAATTGTTGTAATATTTTCCAGATCGCTACATGTGAAACTCCAAATTCCTTACCTATTTCTTCAAGTGTCTTATCTTTGTTATTTTCCACATAATGTGCCAGCTTCTCTCTGTCTACTTTTTTAGTAGTTTTAGGGCCTGGTTTTTGGGGAATCAACCCTTCTTTTTCTTTTGACCTCTTGTACCAATCGCTAACAGTATCTCTATCTATCTGAAAATGTTTTGCTGTTGCTGTTTTATTACCGTATTGCTCAACATGCTGTACTACTCTTTTCCGTAAGTCCAAGCTATATGCTTTGCCCATCTAACACCTCCATGGTTAGGTTGTATAAATGGACTATAGCAAAAATCGCATGCCGTAACAATTAGTTAAATTACTATATACTATTTACCTCCGTATTCTCCCGAATATAATCCAGTGGAATTAATTTGGAAATGGATAAAACCAAAAGTACATGGATTTAGTCCCTGTAGAGGCTTACTCGATATGGTTAAGAAGTTCCGTAAAATTATTTGGCATTATAATGCTGGTTGGTTGGCAAATCCTATAGGGTTAAGGCTTAATACGTATATTGATTTGTTATAGATATTTATGCGGTTATGCTTATTGTATTTTTTAGAAGGTAGGCTATTTGGGTGGTTCGATGTGTGGATCCCTTCTTTTTTGCTTGTGTCCCGAAAGTAATAGGTAATTGAAGCTCATGCATAGATATAAAATTGGGTATTACTATTACAACAACTTGGTATGTGAATCGTTTATGGTAAAGCCAGTAATATAAGTGTTTTGACTTTGTGCACCTGTTGTTCTATAGACTGTTTTGTAATTTGTCTAAGTTTTCGTTCAGTTATTACTTGAAAAGAAAATGGATTACCAAGTCCTTCGAGTAATGCCAATGCTTCAGGTGCAAGTTGTAATAACTGCAATACTTGAGTCACCCTAGCACGTGAAACACTCATTCCTTTGGCTAACTCGGCTTGAGAAGCATATAAACTTGAATTTAATGCTTCTTGCCATTTCAAAGCAAGATACACAGGGTTTTGATATTGCTTTACTTCTTTGTTTTTTCTACGTTTTTTTCTAAAAAATGAAAAGCAAACGGCAATGTAAAAGGTTCTATATATTGACTTGCTCGGGGAGCCAACATAAAAAAGGCCATAATTACTTGTTAAATCAAATAGTCATAACGTCCCCGCTAAGCGGGGAGCTTGGCTAATTATGAGCTGCCCCAAGGGCAGCCAGGTGTTAGTCGATATTGTTAAAACGTACCATTATCATTGTTTCGTTTATCAAGCTCTTCTTGATGTTGGATATATTTACGAACTTGGTCTTCCTCATATCCAACGGTTGAGGCGGCATAACCTCGTGCCCAAAGCTTTTCACCATTGAAATTATTTTGTCGGCCTGAAAACTGACGGGCAACAGCTATTGCACTTTTTCCTTTGATATAACCTATGACCGAAGATACTGAGTGCTTTGGTGGTATAGATATTAATATGTGAACATGATCTAAAACCATGTGGCCTTCCAATATTTGGGAGTCTCTTTGGCGAGCTAACTCATGAAATACTGGACCAAGATAATCTCGGATCTTTCCATACAATATTTTACGACGACCTTTGGGAACAAAAACTATATGATATTTGCAATCCCACTTTGTATGACTTAAACTCTCATATGACATTGGTACCTCCTTTGGGTGAATGGCTGCCAAGCTCCCCAAAGGAGGTATTTTACACTGAATTTAAATGTCAAACTTTGAAAGTCTCACTAGTAAAACTAGTGGCTTACCTATCATTTAGTTAAAAGCTATGTTTGCAGAAAACTGATCCACAAAGTCATTATTCAAAAAAATATCTCCCTATTGGCTCTTGGTTATATTTAAAAGCCATAAGGATAATTGATTAACATTTAGTTTTTCAAGTTTTTATTGCCTACCTTGGAACTTTAGTTCGTTAAACGTTTAGGACTTAAAAGTTCAAGTTTATCTTTTTCTGTATGAATTACCGTTTCCATCAATTCCCAACTTTTTGCAGAAGTGAAAGCAATTGCAGGAATATTTTTAATGCAGAAGAGCATATGATCGCCCTGATACCAGGGGTTGGATACTATAATATCAAAATTGTCTGGTTCAATTGTTTGAACTGTTTTAATATAGTCTTTCGAACATTCAAAAAAGGCGATAGTATCTTTAGTGCTTTTTAAGCCAACACCATCAACATTGATTGCCAGAGCTGTATCCTGAGTGTTTTGAAGAGATCTTTTAAATTAGCGCCCAAACAGCGGGCGGACTTTTACTCTTCATAGATTAATGTCTCTTGATTACAATTAGGACATCCCAGTTTAGGCATAAACCCTTCATGATAATATCCTTCAAAC
>JAJDBM010000020.1 GCA_029261355.1 Nitrospirales bacterium
CATTTCTGGGCTTTGACAGACAACCCATCAGTCGCGCTCCCATCCGCCTAGCTGCGTGAGAGTTTGACGACAAGGCTCTGAGCCTGGGCAAAACAGTCTGGCGATTCACTCAGTATTCTTCACCCATGTTACCAACTGCTCTCTTCTGTTACATGTTTCGCCTAATTAAGTTGCTTGAACTGCTTTTTTGAGAGATAACGGTTTCATGCATAATCCTGAGGAACACAAGACGATCCAAAAGCTTCTGAGCCTGTTTAGTGAACAAGAATGTTTGCGGCTTGGCTTCCTTGTGAAGAATGACAATCAAACCCTTGGGGTTACGATTGTCGGGACCGGGTTTTTACTGGACATTGAAGCCCGAGAAGTCACCACGCTGCATGAGGCCTACGCCGCAGGGTTTGAACAAGGGCAGGCGCAAGTCCATTAAGGGGTTAAGGATTCCTCCATGACCTGCCGGATGTATTTGTGATAAGACATGCCCTGCTTTTGTGCTTTCTTTTTGACGCTTGTCAGTAATTCCGGCGGAACCCGTAAGGTAATCCGTTCTGTCTTTGGCAAAAACTCAAACGTCACCTTTTTGAGGTTCTCAGGATGAATATACTCGCTGAGGTCTTTCTCTAAAAATTGTTCAATCTCTTCATCGTTTTTAAACTTAGGTAATTTCTTTTTCATAGGTTTCCCTTTCTTTCTGATGCATATACCGGGCACTGATAGGCCGTACACATGTCATGCCCTCTTTGTCTCGCAGGGTAAATACCACTAACATGGCCCGGTCTTCCTCGGTTGTCCCGAAGGCAAAGTACCGTGGCTCGTTCTGCGAATGTGCCACGTCTTCGGAAATCGAAACCTCTGGACCGTAAAAGAGTGCTTCAATATCGGCTTGAGAGACGCCGTGCTTTTGGCACTTTTTCAGATTGCCGGAGTCCCAATCAAATCCAATAACCCTTATATTCATACTACCCTAACGTCTGCCATTTGTACAGCCAAATATATGACATGGTTTTTTCTCCTTGGCAAGAAAAAACGCCCCATGTTACCGACTGCTCGGAAGTGTTACTTTTTTTGAAAAAATATGGTGCTATTTTCACTTTTTTACCTTGGCCGTGTGAATTTCTTCGGGTTTGAAGTTCTTGCGAATGAAATCGTTTAGACAGTCTATTGTGAAACTAAAATTTGGAACCATCTTCATGGTTTCTGTATCAAAACCCTCATCCAGTAAATTTCCAAATTCTTTATTAGCTACCTTAACTGTTGTGACTCCAGTATGAAGCAAAAACGATTCTACTCCGCAATATGCCTCAATTTCCCGCAAGGCTTTTGGACTGAAGATAGAGAGAACCTTATGAACTTCAAGCAGAGCTACTCCTAAATCTGCAATTGCACTTTTCCATTCTTTTTTTGTTGTTTCCAAAATCTCGCTACAACCAGAATCTTTCAAAATAAGATACTTCTCGTAGCGAGACTGGCATTCGATCATGGTATCTCTTAGTTGTACAATCGCACATAGTAAGTCGTTTCGAGGTTTTTCCCTCCACCAACGTTCTATTAAATCAATCAGTTTGACTCACATATAATTTTCATCACATAAAATTAGGTTTTACAATCCTCAGACATAACAAAATGCTCGGAAGTGTTACTGGGTGTTTGCTTGAGGCCACAGACCGAAGTCTTTCATCGTCTTTTGAAGTCCGGGTACTGATGGCCGTAGCGGTTGATTCAGTACCCTATATCTGTACCATAAGGCTCGCGCATTAGGCGGCTCAGCGTTCGCACTGTCATAACCCAACGCTCTCATAATCGTACGCCACGGCTTACCATCAAGATCAGGGTGATTTATTTCCTCAATCGGCAGATGGATTTCTACCGGAATCATCAAAACAATCCCTAGAAAAAGCCACATCATTTTGTCACCCTCTCTTTAGGCACTCCATGTTACCGACTGCTCGGAAGTGTTACATGTTTTCTCGCCTTACTGACTTATGAACACAATGGCAAGTGTTCAAAGATCGAAAGGCCCAGCCATCCGATAAAGATTAAGAGCCAGAACAGCCCAAACCATTCTAATCCATAAACTAATCCGACCATTTGATACCACTTCTTTCCTTCTCTAAATTCCTTATGAAGCATTTCGCATTTAGTGATATTCCAAGACCACATGCCTGTCCGCATCATCACCCGAAATTTTGTCCAACGCCACAAAGGTTTATTAAGGATGATTTCTGTAATTTTTTGAAGTGGTCCCAGTTTAAGAATTTTCCATCGTAGATACCCAAGTTCATAGTTTTCGAAAAACGTGGGTCTATTTTTTTCTTTCCTATAATTATTTAATACTCCATGGAATGTTGAAAAAAAATCACAAATGGTGCTTTCCTCACACCTTCTTATTTGTGTTTCGCTGATTAGTCCACTTCTGATGGTCACAAATAAATCTTCATAAATATTGGCAAATTGGAAAATATAAGTGAAATCTTTTTTGCCATAGCAGCTTGGTAAAGCAGGAGCAATGTCTTTTTTTTCTTTACCTATGAACCGTTGTAAGGTGAAAAAGGCTTGTTTTGAAAGAGGGTTATCTTTTGCCAAATATTTTGCTGTCTCTAATCCTCGCTGTTTATTCCATTCAAATCTGGCAGTAAGAAAGATACTGAGAACGGCTGGTATCGCACCGATAGTGATCGCGGTTGCTGTTGTAACGCGAGGGTCAATACAAAAGAAAAAAAGGAAGTGGACTAAATCAGTGGGATTCAAAGTCCGGAGAGATTATCACTGTCCTCTTAAAAATTCAAAATTTAGCGAGGTTCTCGATCGTAGTCTCTAGGGTCAGGGAGTGGAAGGTCAGGGAGTGGTTGAACTGGTGCTTTATCCATTGTAAGCCCCTTTGTTCTTGTTGATATTGTAAACCATGTATTAAGCATTTTCATCACCTTAATTCATTCGGCATTTCTTAGAAAGACCTTGAATTTTCAGAAGAACGTTATTCTTGTTCATAAATATTGTCAAGGACTCCCACCTAATATAAAGAAGATAACCATTTTTCCTCTTAAATCAAGGTTTCTTCAAACTCATGCCATTGCTGCTTTATGGAGTTCTACTGACGCAACAGACTGCTCGGTAGTGTTACATTTCTGAGGGTGGAACACCTGATTTGCCAGTTTTTCGACACCCTAACCGCGTACCGTTGCATGCTGTTGTTAGGGTGTATCGGGGTTCTCAGGGGGCGTGTAAAATCTGCTTGAACTTGGCAAGTACTTAACGTCCGTCCAAAAATCGATTCCTGCCTTATTATAAGCTAACTCGAAGTTTTCTGACGATTGTCTGCACAAAGCGAGTAAATCTGTCGCGGTTCGCCATTGCCCTATCTTCCATCCTCGCTTTCGGAGGTTCTCGATGCTTTTTGAGCCAAGATTCGATGTGACATCTGGATTCACTTTTCCCTGGTCGTGCAATTGGCAGAATTCGTCAAACCTGTGAATCATTCTCATTGATGTCCTCCTAGTTATACGTCCATATAACCGAATTAGTTATTCAGTTATTTTTCTCCAGAAAGTCTGGCTCCTTCTGCTAGCCAATCCATATTCTTGTTAAGAAACAAAATTATCCATTCCGGTCGATCACTCGAATCTTTAAGTGTTTCGTTATAAAGGGGGGAAAATACGTTTTGCCAATGTCGCCATTGATAGCCCAAAAGATCACTGGCCAACTTATGCATTATTAGACCTTGTTGTTTCATCACTAAGACTCGATACCAAAAGTAAAGCACCGTCACAATCTGTTCATAATCAGGGTCTTTAAAGTTTTTTTTATCGCTAAACCATTCATGAAATGCCATTGGATTTGAAGAGTAATTCTTAATTAGCGCATTCCAAGCATGCACCCTTGCCTCAAGCATTATTGGCGAATGATATTCCTGCATCAGAGACAAGGTGTTTTCCATTTTCTCTTTCCGTCTACTAAGAAATCTAGTAATTAAGCTACCTACAATGGCTCCAGCTATTGCGAGTATGATCTTCTCAATTTCCATATATACCTTTCCAAGGAAACCTATAATGTTAGGAGGTAAAGCAAGAAGATAAGGTGCACTCATGTAACAGATACTATAAGTGGTTTTGTACAAGGCATCTGGCTAGGCTGCAAAATAGTGAAACCGCCTAGTGATTCTATTATACGAACGGAGGATGCCAAGATGAAGTACTTTGCTGCATTAGATGTCTCAGACAAAGAAACCTGGGTCTGTGTGGTCAATCAGGATGGCACGATTATGAAAGAAGGTCCGGTTCCAACCGAACCTGATGCGATCGGGGCCTTCTTACAAACAACAAAGTTAGCCATCGAACAAGTCGGCTTTGAAGCGGGCCCCTTGTCGCCTTGGCTGTACCATGAATTGCTGGCCGCGCACGTTCCAGTGATCTGCCTGGAAACCCCCCATGCCAAAGCCGCGTTGAGGGCGCAGAATATGAAGACCGATCGCAACGATGCGCGGGGCCTTGCGCACATTATGCGAACGGGTTGGTATAAGGCCGTGCATATCAAAAGCCCCATGAACCAGAAGCTACGGATGCTCCTCAAAACCCGACGGTGGGTCGTGGATAAACGGCTCGACTTGGACAACCATATTCGCGGCACCCTCAAGGTCTTTGGGTTCAAACTTGGCAAAGTCACCACCGTGACTTATGAGGCCCGTGTGCGCAGCCTCATCATAGCGGACGCGGAGCTCCAGACCAGCCTTGATCCCTTATTGCTCGTACGCGAACAGTTTCTGACGCAGCTCCAGACACTTGAGAAGGCCATTCAGAAAGCCGTGAAAGCGGATGCGGTCTGCCAACGCCTGATGACCGTCCCTGGGGTGGGGCCGCTAACAGCCTTGCTCTTTCGGACGACCATTGATTGCCCAACTCGCTTTGCCAAATCTCGGGATGTGGGTGTTCATCTGGGCCTCACGCCACGAAAATATGCCTCGGGCGAAGTCAATTATGATGGCCGCATTACGAAATGTGGCGATGCCATGGTCCGGCATCATTTGTATGAAGCGGCCCTGGTGATGCTCACTCGAGGAGATCGCTGGCATCCGCTGAAAGCCTGGGGACTGCGTCTAGCCAAACGCAGTTCGATGAAGAATGCCTTTGTCGCCGTGGCGCGCAAGCTGGCCATCCTCTTCCATCGCCTCTGGGTCGATGGCACCACATTTCGGTGGACGACATTGGAAGAGAAGTCCGCTTAAAAGGTTGAACAGCAAGTCAATATTTTCAACGTTCATGATGATGGCTATCAAGTAGGACGGAGCATGAGGTAAGAACGGCGCCATTCTCGCGACAGGATGGGAACGCTCACGGATCGCGTGTAACAGATAGTTCTGCCTCCTCCTGACACGGCACGTATCATGTGGCAGTCTGGTGCAAGCTAGACTTGACCTCGGAAAGAAGCATGCTCCTACTGGATACCACAAGAAAGAAAAGATTCTGAGTCGGGCGCTTGACACAAAACCATTAAAGAAGAATGGGGTAGTCTGTTACATTTTTGGAATGTCGCGTCATTTTTCATCTCTGAAATTCCGCAGGTAATACATGACCGATTTATGAAGAGTAAAGCCCTGTTAGAAACTATCCAGTATAAAACAGAACTTAGTGATTCAAAAATCTTGGCGGGATTTTAAAATAGCAAGACCCCCGAAGGGGCGGGTAGTGGAGGCCACCTTTGATTCGCTTCCTGGCTCGAGGTTATCCAACACCGTTGGGCCCTTTACCAAAGAGCGTCTAAGCCACAATCTCCAGTCTTTATCCTCCTTGTCTGACACATGCCAGATTAGGAGGCCTGTTTGCCTCGCCTAAGACAAATCAGGAAGGTCCGTGCATCCAAATCACTTTTCAACACGGATTATCTCTTTAATAACCTTCTACCCTAGTCCATCCCCTAGCCTAGAAATCCCCAGTAGGCGCTGAGGCACAAAGTGAGGACGTTCAAAAATTTGGTCATAATGACCTCCTTTGTTAACGCCTCGTGAATTCGAGGACTTTCTATGGAAATTATCACAGGGAAGTTGGAAAAAAGAAAGTTAAAGGAATCTGAGGAGGGAGACAACTACCCTAATGTCACGATTTTCAATAGCCCATGTAACAGAATTAGTTAGTCGGTTACATCCGGCGGATGGTTTTCCTCGAAATCGACCCTTTTTCTTGCCTGAATGCCTCAAAAATGTAACACTTCGCTAAGGAATAGTGTCACATTTTCAGGAAATCACCGAAACCAGCCATGGGCGAGGTGCAATTATACGACACCGACGGACTACGCCTCTACCTGACGGCTGAGGAACGCCGCGCCTTCTATGAGG